>CAZGPG010000006.1:0-150570 GCA_964527735.1 uncultured Chitinophagaceae bacterium
CAATGAGCGGCCCTCCTGCACTCAGGAATAAGAAGAAAAGGCCGTGAACCGTTGGACTGCTATGGATTATAATGTCTCAGGCATGAAAAACGCAGGCGCAACTTACTGTAATGGAGGCCCAAAGAAGCCCTGCGTACGAATAAGCTGGCCTGCGCATATTGCAGGCAATCCCGGCTTATCTTCCCGTACGCATGAAAATTCTTTGGTTTCCATTACGGGATTCAAAGCGATTGCTTCTGTTATTTACCGAAGGATCGCATAAATGATAACGATGTGAAGGTAGGTTATTGAAATGAAAAACAAACAACTATACAATTATATTTGTTTATTTGATGGAATTTACAGGATATAAATGCGGTGTTGCATATGAATAAATAACACTGTAGAGAC
This sequence comes from uncultured Chitinophagaceae bacterium, assembly GCA_964527735.1. Taxonomy (GTDB): domain Bacteria; phylum Bacteroidota; class Bacteroidia; order Chitinophagales; family Chitinophagaceae; genus JBEBVQ01. The sequence continues at coordinate 391 of CAZGPG010000006.1, forward strand.
GTTGCATGCAACGTCTCTACACATGCAACGTCTCTACACACGCAACGTCATCGTAACGGAGATTACGGGGAAACAATTTCAAAATTGGCGATCACCGGATTATGATCGCTGAGGGTAGTATGCGGCGACCGGAAACCTACGATACGCAATAATGCAGGATCATAAAAAATATAGTCGATGCGCAGTGTCGGCATGATCGCGTTGTAGGTGCGTCCCAGTCCACGGCCTTTCTGTGCAAATGCATCTTTCATATCTCCCCGCACCGTTGTATAAGTGTAAGAGCCCGGCAGATCATTAAGGTCTCCGCAGATCAGCGCCGGATATGGGCTTTCACGGATTACTGCTGCTGCCTTATCAGCCTGGAGCGCCCGTCTCACATAAGCAGTATTAAACTGGCGGGCATAAGACCGGGATGTCTCCACCGGTATTTTTACATCCCGGCGGTTCTTCATTTCTTCGATCAGCTTTTTATCCTTATCCAGTAAAAGGAAAGACTGCAGATGTATAAAATAGGCACGCATCATTTGCTTACCCGGCAATTCCACATCGCACTGCATCATCTTGATATTTTCGGCGATCTGGACTTCCCGGAGGTTGTGCAATGGGTATTTGGAATACAAAGCCGTACCGATATATATTTTTGTGCCCAGTGAATTATCATACGAAAACCGGTACTCCCGGAATCCCCCTTCTTTAAGGAAATAGTCACTGTGCGGCTTCATGCCATCCCGCCAGTTGGTGTAAAACTCCTGCAGGCAGAGGATATCCGGTTGTTCTTCGCGGACAAGCTGCAAGATCCTTTCAGGCACCGTTTTATCTACCGGGCGGTCATAAATACCCAGCCCATGTACATTCCAGGTAATCACCTTCACCTTTCCCTCACCCGGGTTCAGGTCATTCCTGCCTATATAATTCAGGCCGAAGACTGAAAACACAAGCCGGTGCAGGATCACTAATGCCAGTACGGACGGGACTGCCCGCCACTTCCGCCGGGTAAACAGCCAGAAGATCACAAAGCAGGCATTACAGAGGATTGCAAAAGGCGTTGTCAGGCTCGCCAGTGCCAGATAAGGGGCCTGCAAAGGACTGGTTACCGATGCCAGGTAACACAATATCATCCAGAGTACCCCAAGGATATTAACCAGGAAAAAGGTATGCCCTAATAATGTCCTAAAAAATCCGGCTATGTGTTTCATCGTATGGAATATTATCCCGTGCCCGGTTATACTATTTGGGATTACCGGCACGCATCAGCGTTTCCTTTTCTTCTTTTGTGAGCGAATCGTAACCGTGCCTGTTTATCTTATCGAGCAGATCATCTATACGTTGCTCATCACTGACCTTACGATTCGGAGTTATCCCTTTCAGCACCTGTTCCCTGCGGTGGTGGTGCTTGCCGGCGGCATCCGCTGCCGGTGTGAAGAACCGGTTCAGATTTTCCTGCCAGGTGTACATCCATGCACCGGGATGATAGCCACCGCGCAACATCCGCACGTAAAGGTACCCCATCAGTCCGCCGCCGCCGATCATAACGAGATAAGGAAGCTGCAGGTTGGTACGCAGCAGCATCAGCACCGCAAAAACAATGGCAAGCACCGGCAACGGAATGCTGAACGTATCACTCATGTATAAACGGTACCGGGGCGACAGCGTAAGCGCAGCAACGGCAAATGCCGTAACGCCGGCCTGGGCGCCGAGCACGTATTTCCCTGCCGGCACTGCTTCGCCGGGTACCAACTGGATAAGCAGGTAACATATACCGCCAGCAATGAGGCTGTAAATAAACATCGGGATGATCTGCTTGTAACCGATCAATGTCTGTACAATGCTGCCAAAAGCATACAGCCATATCATATTGGAAGCCCAATCCCAGAAACCGTAATGCGACCATCCGTACGTAAGCAGCGTCCAGAACCAGGACCCGTATGAAGACACAGACGGGAGCGCAACATAGGGAGAGATAAGATTGATCGCATCCTGAAAACGATAATGGGCAAACGCCTGAAAGCAGACCGCAGTAAACAGGAGCACAATATAACCCACACCGCTGGCTACAATAAGCTGCAATACTGCGTTGTGCTGATACCCGGGAATCCGGAAGGACGAAGGTGATTTATATGTTGTCATGTTGTAAAATGATGTGTTGAATGTGACAAATGTGTTGAATGTGGGGAATGTGATCACACATTTGTCACATTCAACACATTCCTCACATTTTCAATTGCCTCGTCAATAAAACCGGTTGCGTAGCCGTCTGTTCCAGTAACGGAGCAGCAGGAAGGCAAAGAGCATACCACCGAGGTGGGCAAAATGCGCTACGTTGTCGCCGGCAGAATTCCGTATTCCTGCATAAAGCTCGAACAAAGCGTAGAATGCGATGAAATATTTGGCCTTTACCGGTACGAAAAAATACAGGTATATCAATGTATTGGGGAACAGGTAGCCAAAAGCAAATAATACTCCGAAAACAGCCCCTGACGCGCCTACCGTTGCCTGGTCGTAAATGCCCTGCACATACCCCTGCCCGCTTTGATAGCCATGCAGATAGTCGTTGATCCATACTGCGGATTCACGGCTGTAGCGGATATTAAACGGGTCCTGGCTCCAGCGTGCCATGAGATTATTCACCCGTTCCGGGTCATTTACATATTTGCCAACATGCTGCTGGAGGAACTGGTTAAACTGATCGAGTGTAGGGTTTGCCTGGTAAGTCATAAAGGCTTTTCCCACAATACTGAATTCATAATGCAATACGGCCAGATGACAGAACGCAGCGCCAAGCCCGCAGATAAAGTAAAAAAGCAGAAAACGTTTCGGGCCCCACATATTTTCGAGTATGGAACCGAACATCCACAGGGCAAACATATTCGAGAATATATGCAGCAGCGTGCTCTGCAGCAGCGCCGGGTTGGAGCTGCCATGCATAAACATATGCGTAAAGAACTGCCAGGGCTGGAAGAAATGAGACTTCCAGTAATGCAGCCCGAAATAATCAGCCAGATCAATACCGCGGCTCCCCAGGATCAACTGGAGGATCACCACAAGCACATTAATGATAATGATGTTTTTTACAACAGGCGGGAGTATCTGGAATCCCGTTGGCCTGAATTCTCTCATAGATATTGCTTTTAGCGCTGCCGGAAGATACGGCGGAGCGGATTTGGAGTAATGTCTGCCAAAATTATCTTTTTACGGGGTAGGTGTCAAAAATTATCAGGTAAAAATCCTGTTTTCTGTCATCTGCCGGCGCCAATACCGCCGAAAATGACAATAGCGGCCCTAATAATGTAACTTTGCCCCGGAAATATAGGCTATATAAAGGAAATGATCGCAATTGACCATGTGCTGCTAAGCGACGAAATAGTAGAAGAAGAGTTTGTCTGCGACCTCAACAGTTGCAAAGGAGGGTGCTGTGTAGACGGCGACTGCGGTGCGCCGCTAACGGAAGCGGAAACGGAAATACTGGCAAAAATCTATCCGAAGGTCAAGGCATACCTGCCCGAAGCATATGTGGCGGAAATAGAGCGCCAGGGCACACATGTAATGGATGATGAATACGGCTATGTCACGCCTACCGTCAATGGCGGCATCTGTGTGTACGCGTATACGGATGATGCAGGCATTGTGAAATGCGGCATTGAAAAAGCCTGGAATGAGGGCGTCATTGATTTTCGCAAACCCATATCCTGTCACCTCTATCCCATCCGCGTAAAGGAAAGGGACGGCTATGAGCTGGTGAATTATGCGCCGCGCAAGCGGCTCTGCAAACCGGCCTGCAAGCTGGGCAGGCAGCTGAAAGTACCGGTGTACAAATTCCTGAAAGAACCGATCATCCGGAAATACGGCGAAGAATTCTACAAAGCGCTGGAGGCTGTGGGCGAGAAGATGAGGTCGGTTTAATTACCTGACTCATACATAAGCCCCATGTTCCAAAGCATAAAGGCCCACTTGTCAGCATGTTCGTCAATGATCATGCTTGTGGGTTTACCCGCACCATGTCCTGCATTAGTCTCAATCCGTATAAATGCCGGGTTAGAACAGGATTGCACCGCTTGTAATGCAGCTGCAAACTTGAAAGAATGCGCAGGTACAACGCGATCATCATGATCAGCGGTCATAACCATAGTAGCCGGATAACAGGCGCCTTTCCGTGTATTATGCACCGGTGAATATTTATAGAGATATTCAAACATTTCCCTGCTGTCATCAGCCGTACCATAATCATATGCCCAGCCGGCGCCGGCTGTGAATTTATGATAACGCAGCATATCAAGGACACCTACTGCCGGGAAGCACACACGAAACAGGTCGGGGCGCTGTGTCATACACGCACCGACAAGCAACCCGCCGTTAGATCCGCCGCTGATGGCCAGGTACTCTTTAGATGTATAACCCTCCTTTATCAGATGCTCGGCAGCAGCAATAAAATCATCAAATACATTTTGCTTCTGCTGCTTTGTACCGGCGCTATGCCAGGCATCTCCGTATTCGCCGCCGCCACGCAGGTTTGCCACCACATATATGCCTCCCTGCTCCATAAACACGAGATTACTGATGCTGAACGAAGGGGTAAGGTTTATATTAAACCCGCCATAGCCATACAGCATCAACGGATTCTTACCATCCTGCCGGATGCCCTTTTTATACGTTAATATCATCGGTACGCGCGTACCATCCTTTGAATGATAAAACACCTGTTTACTTTCATACAGGGAAGGATCGAACTTTACGTCCGATTTCTTATACACTTCCGACACGCCACTGGCGATATTGTAATGAAAGATCGTGGGCGGATATACATAGGACGTGAACGTATAATACAGCGTGGTATCTTCCTGCTTGCCACCAAAACCACCGGCCGTACCCAATCCGGGCAATGTGATCTCACGCTCTTTCTTACCATCAAGACTATATTGAAAAACCTGGGAAACGGCATCACACACATATTGTGCAAAGAGCTTCTTTCCGCAGGAAGACACCGACAAAGGGAAAGATGTTTCCGGGATCAGTTCTTTCCAGTTTTCCGGGGCCGGATTTGCTGCGTCGGCCACGACCAGTTTCCGGTTAGGCGCATTCATATTGGTGAGGATGTACAATTTGCCGTCTGCCGCATATACGACACCCTGCTCCTGCTCAAAACCCGTCACCACGGGACGTATGGGAGCGCCGGTAACTGTAAGGTCGCGGATATACAATTCATTGCCGTATGTGGCGTTGGCCGCAGAGATAATAAGGTACCGTTCATCTTCCGTCACATCGCCGCCCACATAACGCCGGGGCGTCTGGGCCCCGCCGAAAACAAGTATATCATCTTTCTGATCCGTACCCAGCCTGTGGAAATACAGCTTATGCTCCTCTGTTTTTCCTGACAGAACGCTGCCGTCCTCCGGCTTGTCATAGCTGCTGTAATAAAAGCCCTGATTACCCAGCCAGCTGGTACCGCTGAATTTTACATTCATAAGTGTATCCCCCACCTGTTTGCCGGTTTCCGTATGCAGCACGATCACCTTACGCCAGTCGGAGCCGCCTTCGGAGATCTGAAAAGCGCATAAAGAGCCGTCTTTTGTAAATGACATACCGGCAAGTGATGTCGTACCGTCTTTTGAGAATTTATTCGGGTCAAGGAATACTTCGGGCTGGCCGCCGTCTTTCTGCCGGTAAAGAACATATTGATTCTGGAGGCCGTCATTCTTATAATAATAAGTGTATGCTCCTTCCCGGAACGGGGCGCTGAATTTTTCGTAATTCCATAATTCCGACAAGCGTTTCCGGATGGCGTCACGGAACGGTATCCGGTCGAGATAAGCGTTCGTCACTTCGTTCTGGCGCCGTACCCAGTCTTTCGTATCTTCCGCCATATCATCTTCCAGCCAGCGATACGGGTCGGCGACTGCTACATCAAAGAATTTATCGGTTTGCGTAACTGTTTTTGTTACCGGATACGAACCGGTAAAATCCGCCTGTTGCTGTGCGGTTGCAGACATCATACTCATGAAACAGAAGAAAGAAAAAACGGGAATTTTCATATCACTTTATTTAGCTACCGGGAGCCCGGCCAGAATCAGGCACCGAAAGTAATACGCTTTGCCGATAAAAAGTAAAACTCCGGCATATTCAACATTAAATTACCCCCTTTCAGGGGATGGAAACCAAAGCAGGTACCCGAATCCGGATAGTGTGCATAATAATAACCCAGCGCGATGTATTGAGCGCCGTGTGTATGCTGCCCTTTCAGGGCGGGTATTGTTGTAGTACATACAGAGCATTATGCCGGAGGAAAACGGGAAATGAGCTTTCAGGGCGGATATTGTTGTAAACATAAGCCGCCAAAGGCTGAAAGCCTTTAATATATATAGCCCAGGGCAACGCCCTGGGTAATGCAGGGGATGGTATGTTTTTCCTAAAATGCTCTGTTAAATATGTACATTTAGACGTTATGCTACTATATACAACGATCAGAGCATCATAAATGGAGTTATTTTTGCAGATAATTAATTATTAAAACCCTTCCGCTACCTGAACCGGTTATATAAAATACTCCGCAGCATGCTGCTGGTCCTTATCAGCATCATCGTACTGCTGGTGCTGCTGGTGAATCTGACGCCGGTACAGCAGTTTATTGCCCGGAAAGCAACGGGGATACTGTCGGAGCAACTGAACACAACGGTACATATCGATCACATCCGGATAGACCTGCTGAACCATATACTCATCCGGGGATTGTACATCGAAGACCATGCCGGAGACACCTTGCTCTATGCCGGAGAAGCAGAAGTCCGTATTACAGACTGGTTCATGTTCCGCCGTGGCACGCCGGTGCTCAGATACGCCGGGCTGAAAAACACGTATGCACATTTATACCGTACTCCCCGGTCGCCGGAGTGGAATTATCAGTTTATTATAGACGCCTTCGATACAGGAGAAAAAGATACCACAGCCGGGAAACCGTTTGAAATGGATCTGGAAAAGATCACGCTCGACCAGGTGCGCTTCCACATGAACGATGCCTGGGCGGGCAGCGATATTAATCTCGACATCGGCAAAGCAGAACTGGATATTAACACACTCGATATTAAACGGAAGAAACTGGATGTCAGTGATATCAGCATCGGCGGGACTACGGTATATCTGAGCAGCTATCCGGGCGGCAAACCCATAAGTACCGTTTCGCGAACGCCTTATATCGATACGACACCGTTTAACCCGGGCATCTGGTCCGTCTCCGTTAACAACCTGGCGCTTGAAGAATGTATCTTCCGGCTTGATGCTGACGACCATCCCCCCACTCCCGATGCTTTCGATCCTGCACATATGGACATCCGGGGAATCACACTGCACGCAGCAGGCATTACGATTGAAGGCGACACCATACGTGGCAGCATTAATCAACTGGCAGCAAAAGAACGTTCCGGATTTATATTGAAAAAGTTCAGGGCAGACGTCAGCGTATCTCCCAACGCATCCATATGCAATGACCTGTATATCGAAACCAACAACAGCCGGCTGCAGCGCTATTATGCAATGCACTATACCCGGTTCCCGGATTTTACCGATTACGTGAACAGTGTGCGCATGACTGCCGACCTCCGCGATGCTATTGTCGACGCACGGGATGTCGCTTATTTTGCCCCCACACTCCGCGAACTATACCCTGCCCTGCTCAATGTTAACGGACGCATAGACGGAACGGTATCCCGGCTGGCGGGGGAGAACCTCCATGTTACAGACGGTGCAACAATGATCAAAGGAGATCTTGTGATGACCGGATTGCCGGACATCAACAATACATTTATCGACTACCGGCACGGCGAATTGCGCACCAGCGGACCCGCCATACTGCGTTATGCACCATCGCTCAGAGATCATCCCGCCATTGCCCTTGAAAAGCTGTCCTATGCTTTATTCCAGGGAGACTTTACCGGATATATCAACCGGTTCGCAGCCAAGGGCGTATTGAATACCAATCTCGGTGTGCTGCGTTCAAATATCCGTTTGCTGCTACCCACCGATAACAGGAAGCCGGAAGAATTTGAAGGACATCTGTCAACGGAAAGTCTGAACCTGGGACCACTGCTGCGGCAGCCATATCTCGGCCCGGTATCCATGTATGCCGATGTAAAAGGGAAAGGATTTGACCCGGAAACTGCGGCTATTACATTCCGGGCAAGAATTACGCAACTCAGCCTCAAAGGATATAATTACCGGAACATCCTGGCGGAAGGCCTCCTTGCACAAAAGAATTTTGAAGGCAAGTTACTGGTAGACGATCCCAATCTGGCACTGGCATTCGACGGCAGTATGGATTTCAGCGCACCAAAACAACTCCGTTTTAATGCACAGGCCAATCTGCTTCAAAGTGACCTGCACGCATTATACCTCACCAGCGACACAATAAAACTGACTGCAGACTTTGACCTTGACTGTATTGCCAGTACGATCGATGATTTCTCCGGACAGGCACGCCTGTATAATATCAATATGACCCGGAACGAATATCGCGTGAACCTTGATTCTGTTTATGTAAATGCAGGAGAAACAGGCAACGGGGAAAAATTCATCACCGTACAAAGCAATGACCTCACTGCGTCCATACAAGGTGATTACAACCTTTCAGGCCTGCCCTATTCGGTACAGCACTACCTGTACGCGTATCTGCCCAACTACATTCCTGCGCCCGAAAAAGAGGCGCCGCCGCAGGATCTTACGTTCGATATCAATACCCGGAATATTGATCATACACTCGCTGTAATGATCCCGGGGCTGGACGGGTTTAATAATGCTGCAATAAACGGATCGCTCAACACAACGACACAACAGTTAACATTGCATGCAAACATTCCATACGGCCGATATGGCAGCGTACTTGTAACCGACATGACGCTTACCGGCGCCGGGGATTACCAGAAGCTGAACATGAGCGGGCAGGCCGGCGCGCTGGTAATCGGAGACAGCGCGCTCAGCATGCCATTATACGTTAATACCACACTCGGCGGCGATTCACTGCAGTTCCGCATTGCAACCTCGGCATCCGGCACTAAAAACAACGGATCTGCAATCATTAACGGACAGGCTTATGCCCGGGGAGATTCGCTCTATCTTTCATTCCTGCCTTCTGAATTTTACCTGGGCGGCAACCGGTGGGACATCCCTGCCGGCAATGAAATTGTTTTCAGCAAACAATACCTGGATATCAGTAATCTTTCCACGCGCTCCGGCCTGCAGCAGATAAGCGCTGGAACTGTACGCAACAATCAATCCATCAATATAGAATTGAGCAATCTCGACTTATCGCAGCTGAGCATGATCAAATTTCTGGAAAGATATGATCCGGATGGCAGACTGTCGGGCACGATAAACCTCTCTGATATTTATACCGAACCTATGATTTCGGGAGAATTGACTGCAACCGGCGTTACATCCGGAAAGGAAACAATAGGGAAGATCCATATGGCAGGGCGTTATAACATAAAAAAGAAATTCGCTCTGCTCCAGACCGGATCGGGTATCTTCCGGGGCACTTCTTCCATGACCGTGTCCGGCGCTTTCGGCATTGACAGTACAAACACGGGAAAGGTAAGAGGAAATATACAGTTCAACAGTGCTCCGCTCGCCTGGTTGGCTCCGCTCCTGCAGGATTATGTGAGCGACCTCGGCGGTACGCTTAATGGGGTGGTACAATTACGGGGAGCTACTTCCGCACCCAACATATCCGGAGAAGTATCCCTGAGCAATGCCACGGTACGCGTGGATTACCTGGGCACAAGCTATACGATCCCCAAAGCGGAAATTCTCGTCGACAACCAGCATATCACTATAGATAAGGTCAAACTTAAAGACCAATATAATAATGAAGCAGTGCTGACCGGCGGCATAAAACATGAACACCTCAGGGATTTTGTACTGCAGCTCAGGCTCACATCAGATAAATTTGAGGTCGTCAATCTCAAAGAGCATGAAAGTCATAATTTTTACGGCCACCTGATTGCCAAAGTATCTTCCATGTCCGTTACCGGCCCGGTAGAAGACATACGGATGTCGATACAGGCGACACCCGCCGCGGCTTCCCAATTATACCTGCCGATGAGCTCCGGACAGGATGTAGGCTCCTACAGCTATGCAACGTTCAAAACGTACGGATCTGAACAGCAAAAATTATCCCCGGCAAACAAGAACAAATTTACCATAAACATCAACGCCATGGCTACCCCGGACCTGACGATGAGCATGATCCTCGACCCGGCTACAGGCGATGCCATCAATGCAACCGGGACAGGCAACGTATCGCTGGAGATCAGCCCGGACCAGGACCTCGCCATCCATGGCGCTTACCAGATCTATGAAGGGGATTATACCTTCACATTCAGACGGCTGGCTTTCCGGAGGAGATTCATTATCAATCCGGGCAGTAATATCATATTCGGCGGCTCCCTGGCTAAAACAACATTAGACGTAAATGCCACATACCGTACCATGGCACGGCTTTACGACCTGCTGAGTGATGTCGAGAAGCAAAGCCAGATGATCCCGGCGAATGAATTGACAGATGCCAAAACGCCGCAGAATGTGGATGTGACACTGTTTATGAAAGGCTCCCTTGAAACGCCTAATCTCACTTTTAAACTGGAAATGCCGGAAAAAAGATCTGTCGGCACCTATGCCTACACCAAACTGGAACGTGTGAATACCAACGACCGGGAGTTATTTGATCAGGTAGCGTCCCTGCTGCTGATCAATTCCTTCATACCTCCTGAAGGGCTGGTAGGCACTACTGCATGGTCGGGCGCTATCAATAACATGAGCGATATCATCTCCACTACTGCATCATCCCAGCTTACGGGCATCGTCAACAAGCTGCTCGGCGACCAGAACCTGCAGATAGACCTTAAGTACAAAAACTATAACCTCAGCGACGCCTCAACCACTGCGGGTGGGCTAAACCGGAATGAATTCCGCTTTGGTGTGCGTCAGAATCTGTTTAATGACCGTGTAATCGTAGAAGTAGGGAGCGCATATGACTGGGGACGTCCGAATGCCGCGGGCAATACGACCAGCAACTTTAACCTCGCCGGAGATTTTCGTTTACAGTTCCTGCTTACGGAAGATGGACGTATCCGGACAAATATCTTCCGCACAAGCAATTATGATGTACTGGTGGACAAAAATATTTCACGTGCGGGCGCCGGTGTTTCCTGGAGAAAGACATTCGACAACCTGGAGGAATTGTTGCGCAGCCAGCAGTATATCCGAGAAAAGGAAGCAGCAGAAGCTGCAAGAGACAGTATCCCCGGAAGCGCATCGCTCAGGTAATACCAGCCATTACGGCATTATGATTGTCTGCTATAAAATCCGTATCTTTGCAACAGATCTTTGACAAAGAAACTTTGTCTTTTTCAAAACCGGGGCCGACTGGTTTTGACAGCATAAGGCAGGGTAAGTAAGCATGTCGTGCGTTGGATAATTAGCACGTAAATCTGAATATTCGAACTATTAACTGGCAATACTCAGTATGCCATGGCTGCCTAATCAGAGATTAGCGTAACCATTTTGGCCGCCGCAAACAGTAGCCCATAACTGTTGCCGCCGCCTAACTCAAAACAAGAATGGGATAAGCATTGCACCGCTGCGTTGTGATGACGAAAACCTCAGCAGCTTAGGGAACAGGTAAGTTTGTCCGGTTCTGGCCGGTTCCCGAAATACGATTCCGGAATACACATGTAGAAAGCTTATCGGGCATATGTTTGGACGCGGGTTCGAATCCCGCCGGCTCCACAAATTAATAGAAATGCCTTGCAACGAACAGATTGCAAGGCATTTTTATTTACCGGCAACTTAAACCGAAGCAATGTACACTTCGACATCGTGCTCCAATCCGTCGTCTGTAAGCTGTATGGCATTACCGCTCCCTTCCCTGTCATCTATTTTCCACCGGGAGCCCGCCGGATTATCTTCCAGCTGAAACACCCCGATCCTGTATGTTGTACTTCCATAGCGGTATACGATAGATACCGAAGGCCATTCCAGAGGGAAGCAGGGATTGAATGCCAATTGGTCGCCCTGCAGCTTCATACCCAGCAGAGATCCGGTAATAAACTGGTACATCCACGCCGAAGAGCCGGTGTACCATGTCCACCCACCTCTTCCCTTATGTGATTTATTGGCATACACATCGGCTGCCATTACATAAGGCTCTACTTTATACACGTCTGTCCCTTCCTTGTCTGCTGCACGGCCTATCGGTTGGATCATACTGAACAATTCCCATACTTTTTCCCGTTCCTTCAATCCGGCAAATGCCATCAAAGCCCAGATGGCTGCATGTGAATACTGCCCGCCATTTTCGCGGACCCCCGGCACATAACCTTTGATGTAACCGGGATTCAGCTCTTTTGAATCGAATGGCGGGGTGAGCAATTGAATGATCTTCAGCTCCCGGTTCACCAGATATTTATCAAGCGAATTCATCGCCAGTACCGCTCTTTCCTTATCGGCGGCGCCGGATAGAACCGCCCAACTCTGTGCTATGGCATCAATACGGCATTCGTCATTATTCTTTGAACCTAACGGTGTCCCGTCGTCAAAAAAGGCCCGCAAATACCATTCTCCATCCCAACCCGACACTTCTATGTTTGCTTGCAGCTTAATTGCCTCTTCCCTGCAGGTTGCAGCAAAATCAGTATCACCATATGCTTCAGCCGTTCCGGCAAATGCTATAAGAATGTCATACAGGAAAAACCCAAGCCATACACTTTCACCCGATCCCTTATTACCTACCTGGTCCATACCATCGTTCCAGTCTCCGGAGCCAATAAGCGGCAATCCGTGTTTACCAAAACGCAGGCTATACCTGATCGCCTGTACACAATGTTCAAACAACGTACCACTAAGATGCCCATTGGCCGGCAGATCATAATACGAGTCTTCACCATGATAAAGCAAGCGGCTTTCCAGAAAGCCGATCCGTGATTCCAAAATTTCCTTATCACCTGTCGCAGAAATATATCGTGAAACCGCGTACGGCAACCAGAGCAGATCATCGGAGCAGCGCGTCCGCACCCCTCTCCCTTCAGGCGGGTGCCACCAATGCTGTACATCCCCTTCGGCAAACTGCCGGGATGCATGGAGCAGGATCTGCTCGCGTGCCAGACCGGGCGCTGCATGCAGCAGCGCTAAGACATCCTGGAGCTGATCCCGGAAGCCAAATGCCCCTCCTGACTGATAGAAACCACTCCTGCCAAACATCCTGCATGCCAGTGTCTGATACAGGAGCCAGCCGTTGGCCAGAATATTCAGGGCAACATCAGGGGTTGTTACCTGCACCGCGCCCAATACCTCTTCCCAATATAGTTTCACCTGATGCAACGCTGCGGCCGGTACATTTTCCCCGGAGATCCTGTGGATCAAAGCATATGCACTGGCGCTGTGTCCTTCGCTCCCGATCTGAAATACTATTTCTCTTTCTTCTCCGGCCTCCAGATCAAATTTTACCTGCAGGGCGCCGCAGGTATCTTTGCATGCGCCGCTTCTCCCTGAGAGTCTTTTACGGGACATTGCCTGAGGAGCATTCAGATTTTTATTCCTGCCGATAAATTCAGTCCGGTCGGCAGTATAGCTCACTTCGCTGGTGGTGTCTACCCTGAAGAAGCTTACCCGGTGCGCAAACGCCGTATTATATCTGTTCCTGAACAACAAGGACCCGGTGGGGGCATGATATTCTGAAACAATATGCATATTGGCTTTAGACCGCACATCGCCCAATATTATTTCAAGAAAGCCGGTTGCAGAGCATGTACGTTGCCTGCCCGACAGGTTTTTCACTTTTAGCGTAATGAATTTGACGGGAAGATCCTTGTCTACAAAAACACGAAATTCGGTGGCAATATTCTGCTCTGTATGTTCAAACACCGTATACCCGAAGCCATGTGTAATGATGTATGGTGTATCGCCTCCGGCCGGGAACGGCGCAGGCGACCAGAAATGTCCCGTTTCTTCATCCCGCAGATAAAATGCCTCACCGCCGGCATCGCTGACCGGGTCATTGCTCCATGGCGTAATACGATATTCATGGGCATTAACGGCCCATGTATATGAAGAGCCGCTTTCAGAAACCACACTGCCAAAATCCGGATTGGCAATTACATTGACCCAGGGCGCAGGCGTAGTACGCTTTTTATCTATCAGGATCTTGTATTCTTTACCATCGGGAGTAAACCCTCCCGTACCGTTAAAAAACAGAAGATCACCGGGCAAGACGGCCTGCTGCTGCTTGTCTTCAGTAATCACGGGTTTTGTTTCCAACAAGGGAGGTAAAGTGCTTTCCTTGGGTATCCTGTTCACCTGCTCCGATAACGTTCCTTTATTATCTGCGATAATCACACGGGCCACACTTTCAAAAAGCACCCGATCTTCTGCAGGTATCTGGTCTGCAGAACGTACAAAAATATTTCCAGGCCTGTCGTGCGTCTGACTGCTGGCTGCGAGGGTAACAAGCCCGTTTATCTGCTCTTGTAATACGTGCCGGTATGAACCATGATCTTCGTTCCATATTACCAGGTCAACTTCAAGGCCTTTCAAACGCCAATAAACATGTGCCTGCACCATTTGCTTTACGATATCCAGGCTTTCCGGCTCGTGTATATGCAGCAACACGATAGGCAGATCGCCGGATACGGAATGGCTCCAGAGACCCGACTGTCCTTTGAAATTATTGATAACAACATTCGGGGCAGCCCTGAAAACAGGATTAGCATATATAATAGCGGCGGCCAGACGGTCATACAACCGGATGTCTGCTTCGGTAGTATTGATCTGCCGCAGCAATACCTGGTTGTGGGTCCAGGAAAGCTCAAACGCACGGTTTTTCAGATGCTGGTCACGATACTTATACATCAGCCCCTCGCATATCTCCCTGGTTTCGCCCACGCCATAGATCAGATCAACAGTGGCTGTCTGATCAGGTTTCAGCGTAATCCGGTAACGAATAGCCACTATCGGGTCCAGTACAGCTCCCTGCTTGCCTGAAAGGTCAGCGATATCCATAGCCTGAGGGTCTGACAATGTTCTTCCTCTGCCAATAAACTGCATACGGTCTGTTTCATAAGATATGGCTTCAACAGTGGCTCCGTATACATTCATCAGGTGCACCATCCAGGGCGGCACTTCATTTTTGGAACGTGGCCGGCGGGTGCAAAAAACAGCATTGTATTCAGGAACAATTTCTGTCTGTACAAAAAGATTGCTGAAAGCCGGATGGGCTTCATCGGAACGCTGACCTGTCATCACCACTTCGGCGTAGCTTGTCAATTCCAGCACCTTTACCGATTGCGTTCTGTTTATGATCCGCATCCTTCTCATCTCTATATCATCCTCCGGAGAAATTACTATTTCCGTCCGGGTATCGATACCATAATCCTGTCTGCGGAATTCGGCATGTCCCTGAGAAAATATCACCTCATAGCTTTTGGGCTGGCGCAAAACAGGCTGGTAAGTATTAGACCACACAGTGTCGCTTTTTACGTCCTTAATATAGCAGAATATACCTCCGTCGTCTTTTGTAGCATCTTCCCGCCAGCGGGTTACTGCAATATCCTTCCAGCGGCTGTATCCTGCGCCTGAATTAGAGATCATCACCTGGTAATTGCCGTTGCCCAAAAGCAAAATCTCCGGTGTGGGGGTATTGGGTGTATTGATATACCGCACCTGCGCATCGGCGGATTGGGTTTTGGTTTCCATAAGATCTGCCGTGTGTGCATAAAAGACCGTAGCACGGGGTATCCGTTCCTGAAGCAGTAATAATGTCGCCTGGAAGCGAAGCTCAGCTACGAACCTTTGCTGCATAGGCTTATTCAGCAGCAGATAGGCAAGCGAAAGCAAGCCCATCCCCTGATGATGCACCATATAGGACTGAATCAGGCTATGTGTGCTTCCTCTCGGCAACCGGCTTACGGTGTAATCAATAGCCTCATAAAAACCATATTCACCCTCGAAGCCCAACTCTGACAACAGTTCCAGGTTGGCGCACGCTTTCTCCGGCAAAACCATGAGCGCCATCAGCGATGCATAAGGCGCTATAACCAAATCATCCTCCAGACCGCGCTTGAAGCCCAGACCAGGCACCCCGAATGCACGATACTGATATACCAGGCCGGCATCTACCATATTATAGGCCGACTCTGAAATTCCCCAGGGCTTCCCCTTTTGTGCCGCATACTCGATCTGTCGTTTTACGGTTGCCTTACTGGTCTGGTGCAATAGCGTGTTCGCATAAGAAGGCATCACCAATTGCGGCATCAGGTATTCAAACATGGACCCGCTCCAGGACAACAGTATCGGGTCGCCTCCGGAGTTCGTCAGTAATCGTCCGAGGGCAAACCAGCTTTCCTGCGGGAGCTTTCCCTGTGCAATGCCCACAAAGATGCCCAATCTGGCCTCAGACGCCAGGAGATCATAGAAGCTATTGTCTTTTCGTTGTTCATCCACATTATATCCAATCCTCATCAGGTTGGTCGACTTATCCAGCAGGAAGTTGTATTCCATATCGCTCAACTGTTCACATTGCACGGCCAGCTGTTCCAGCAATATGATCCTTGCCGCTGCGCGATTACCGGCTTTTATGGTGAACGCTCTCATCCGTATCAGCCAGTCTTTGTCTTCAATACTGTTATCCCGTTGTTCATACTGATCAATATACCCGGCATAATAGTCCCGTGCCTGTTGCAAATCCAGAAGTGAGGGTATCCTGTCAAGTGCAGAAAGGTTTTCAAAACGCTTTGGAACGGGCAGCTCTTCTATCCATGGGATCAGATGCAGCAAATCATCTCTGATATCCTCTGCCTGAAGCAATAATCTGTCTGTCCAGCCCGACAATTCCGGATCGGTCTGGTCATGAGCAGCAGCCAGTTCGCGGATAAGTTGCATGAGGTCATCCAGGCTTTTCTTTACAGCGCTTACTGTATTATTGTGACTGGCGTCATCCAGCAAGTTCAATATTGCACGAATTTCCTTCCCCTGCGTATCTTTTACAATGCCGGTAATAACCCGCATCGTTGTATTCAGTCCTTCATAGGCGCTTGGGTGAAAGACAGGGTCCCGGGGCAGGGATAAAAGCCCCTGACGTAACGTGAGCAGATGACCGGCAAGGTTACCGCTATCTACGGTAGACACATATCCGGGCTTCAAAGGCACTAATGTGAGGGTATCATACCAGTTATAAAAATGGCCTTTATGCCGTTCCATTTTCAGCATGGTCTGCATGGTATTATTGCATCTGGCGGCCAGTTCTCCACCCGGGATGTACCCGAAATCATACGCTGAAAGATTAGCCAGCAACGCCAGTCCCATATTCGTGGGAGAGGTACGGTGGGCAATCGCGCTGACCGGTTGTTCCTGAAAATTATCCGGCGGAAGCCAGTTGTCTTCAGCAGTTACAAATTGCTCAAAGAATGCCCAGGTCTTACGGGCAATGTTATGTAAAAACAGCATTCGTGCTTCCGGCAGCTCCAGGCTTTCTTCTGTTTCCTGTATACCAAGACGCCATACCAGCGCCGGCGCCATAAGCCACAAAATAAGGATCGGAGATGCCACCAGGATGGCTGCAGAATCAGTAAACAGAAATACAATGCAAAGAACCGCGAACAACGGCGCCATCCACATCGCTATGTAAGCATGCACCATATCGCTTTTTGCATTCCGGGAAACGTTCGCGGACGGAGTCCACTCCAGTAATTTTTTCCGTGAAATGATCATACGCCAGTTTGCGCGTATAATTGCGTCGGTATATCTATAGGCTTCGTACGGCAGGATGGACAGATCGAAAACAAACTTTATGAGCGTGTTTCTTATAGATACGCCTATTTCATACAAGTGTGCCTTCAATGTCAGGTCAAGGGGCTTGTGTATTAACTGCCATCCGTAAGCTATCATTACCGGCAGCAGCACAATGATGGTGACAGCCAGTGTCCAGAACCACGGGAAGGGCAAGGCGAGCCAGCCGGCTAACAACAGCAGTAACAGGGATAATGGTATCAGGCTCCTCCGAAGGTTGTCAAAAATCTTCCATCGTGACAAACCGGAAAGCTTGTTTCTGACCAGCCGGCCACCTGTTGCCGGAATAAAAGGGAGTATCCAGGCAGCCACCTGCCAGTCTCCTCTGATCCACCGGTGATGGCGCTTTGTATCTGCCTCATAAGTGAGCGGATTGTCTTCGTACAAATACACGTCGCTCAGCAAACCTGAACGGACATAACATCCTTCCAGCAAATCGTGGCTCAAAATCCGGTTTTCCGGAAACACGCCGTATACTGCACGCTCAAATACATCCACATCATATATCCCTTTCCCGATAAACGATCCTTCTCCGAACAGATCCTGATAGATATCTGAAGAAACGCGGGTATAAGGGTCTATACCCTGCAAGCCGCCGAGCATACGCAGATACAGCGACGTTTTACCCCGTGGCATACGCGGCTCTACCCGTGGCTGCAGTACGCCGTACCCTTCGGTTACCCGTCTCTTCTGCGGATCGTATAGCGCCTGATTGAGCGGATGTGCCATGGCAGCTATAAACTTCCACGCGGAGTCCCTGGGAAGCTGTGTATCAGAATCCAGGGTAATGACATATTTGACGCTCCGCAGGATACGATAATTGCCGGTAATTAAAGAAAAGCTCTTCTCTTCCTTCCCCCGCAACAAAGCATTAAGCGCCGCCAGTTTTCCCCTTTTGCGTTCGTATCCCATCCATTTTTGCTCCCGTGCATTCCAGGTTCTGGGACGATGAAAAAGAAAGAAAATATCCTGCTCCGTTCGCTTATACTTTGCATTCAATTCTTTTATCCTGTCGCTTACCAGCTCCAGCAATTCCTGGTCTTGGGGAAGCGTTTCCTGATCCGCATCCACAAAATCGGTCAGTAGCCCGAAGTACAGATTTTCTTCCTTGTTTGCCAGAAAATGGACCTCCAGCCCCTCAATCAACTCTTCAATGTAATCTTTGCCAGGGAGTAAAGTAGGAACTACTACCAGGGAACGGTATTCAGCAGGGATGCCTTTAGAGAAATCCATCCGGGGTAAGAGGCGCGGCTTTACCAAGATCGCCGACAACCAGTTTACCAGAGATATAGCCAGCTGGGAAGCGCCGGCTATACAAATGAATCCGACGAACAACAGCCACAACGGATGGGTGTACATACCATAATGTGCCGCGATATAATACATGCCTGCTGCTACAGCAATTGTCAGTAAAATAACGGCAGACAAATAAAGCAATACAGGTCGCCTGCTGCATATGCGGTTGAACTGCTGCCTCAGGGTCTTTCTCATACCTGTAGCCTGTTCCATCTGTTCCGCTCCTTTACCAATCAGGAAATAGCCTACGTGCCGCCGCCGTCCGGATTGCGAGTCGTCTTCCGGTTGTTTTTCGGCCAGCTCAATCACCTTCAGGGCAACTTCGGTTTCAGACAATGGAGTATATTTTGCTACAGACTCTACCACATGCCTGTACCTGTCGCGTGTGGCAAAATCCATCAGAGCGTACACACCGGCAGGATCGCGCTTCAGGATATGCTCTACACTACTCAGCGTCTCAACAAATTCCCGCCAGTCCATAGTACCGATAAAACGCAAAGTGCCAATACTATTGCGAACGGAAACCTGATCCGCAGCCTGTTTCTGGCTTTCTTTATGCACAAGGTCACCACTGCTGGTCCCCACCCTGGACAACTGTTCCTCCATCCAGCTTAATGGCAGTGCAAATACAGGCCCTTTGCTCTGCAGACTTCTCGTAAAAGCAGTTACAAACGAGCTGCTTAATACAGGTTTAGACCGCACCATGTCGGATATCGTAAGGATCAGCGCACCAGGATCTTCTTTTACGGTATCGATCATCCTGTCTGCCCAGTATTCAGCCAGGCTATAGTCGGTCATGTCCAGCGCTATCTTACCACAGACCCTGCGGAGATTTTCAATAACGGCTAACCGGATCATGATTGGAATGGCCCACAGCTCTCCCAGCGTAAGTTCGGTGACTGACTGATATGCTTTGATGAAGCCGGCAAGCGTGCCCATATCTACCCGGCCATCGCTATGAGAAATAATCTCTAACGCAATATTATACACACGGGGGGTGCCGGGGAATATACCATTTCCCAGGTAAGGCAACCCTTCACTATATCCCTTAGGCAGGTGTTTCCTGGCCAGGGCAATCTGCTCTTCAATGAGGTAAAAATTATCGAGCAGCCATTCCCCTCCGGGCGTTATCGTCTTTCCGGATTTAATCGTTCCCACCAGGAGGTTCCGAACCTGCAGCAGTGTTGCTTCATTGTTATCCAGCCTTTTGAGCAACTGATCGGACAGCTTGATGTCTTTCAGCAGTTTATGCGACCGGGCAATAGCTTTACCATGTCTGTTCATTTTATCCGAGCTATAAAGCCCGGACTGAAACGGTTCTTCATTCCCATAATTCCGCGTTACAGTATCTCCCTGAAAATAAACACGAAAACGAGACAAAACATCAAAAACATTACTGGCTGCAATTTTCTTCATAAAAAGACATTAAAATTTTACTCATTGAAGAAACATCACGACTCCTTGTTACAGGCAGCATTTCATTACATCCTGGTTTTAAATATTTACTACATAGCAAAGCCAGGAAATATGAACATTCATACAACACAGAAAAATATCAAATCATGATAAGACATAAACAAAACAGAAATCTACAATTACGAACGAATATCGTAAATCAGAAAGGGTAATAAAATTCGGGCCATGTCCGGAGCATAGCTGGCATAGAAATATGCTTCATACTTCTGAGCATTAGTTCCAATTCCGGCTCATTCTTCGTGAAGGTACGTCAATTAAACATAAGAAAAGAATGTCAATAAGGAACATATCGGCCTCAGGAGCAAAACCGGCATGAGAAAGGGAAATAACGCGGCATGTATTTATTGATAATTTTCAGCTATTTTTGCCTGCTATTGAAAATGGAAATATTGATCACCGACAGCTCCTTTTCAACTTAAATGAACAATACATATACCGACCTCGTCCAGCAAACCTTCCACTTCCCGCAGGAAGGTTTTGAAGTTAAAGACAGCTACCTCGAATTTAACGGCGTAGATATCAAAAAACTGATAGACAAATACGGGACGCCTTTTAAGCTGACCTACCTCCCCAAGATCGGAATGCAGATCAATAAAGCCAAAAAGATGTTTCACGAAGCGATCAAGAAACATCGCTATGAAGGCAATTATTATTACTGCTATTGTACGAAAAGCTCTCATTTCTCTTTTATCGTAGAAGAGACCCTCAAGCACAATGTGCACCTGGAAACTTCTTTCGCCTACGACCTTGAGATCATCAAGCAGCTTTACAAACGGAGAAAGATCACTAAAGATACGTTCATCATCTGCAACGGCTTCAAGACACGTCAGTACACCCGGAATATAGCACAGCTGATCAATTCAGGATTCCGCAACGTGATACCTGTTCTCGATAACAAAAGCGAATTTGAGGATTATAAAAAATCCATCCGCGCCAAAGAACCAGTCAACATCGGCATCCGGATCGCAGCAGAAGAAGAAGCTACCTTCGACTTCTATACTTCGCGTCTCGGTATCCGCAGCCGCGACATCCTGGAGTTTTATGTAGACAAGATCAAGGGGAATAATAAATTCAACCTGAAAATGCTGCACTTCTTCATGAACAAAGGCATTAAAGATGACATCTATTACTGGAGCGAACTGAACAAAGTACTGAACCTTTACTGCCAGCTCAAAAAGATCTGCCCTGAGCTCGAAGGGCTGAATATCGGCGGCGGCTTCCCGATCAAACACTCCCTGGGCTTCGATTACGATTACAAGTACATGGTCAATGAGATCATTGCCACAATCAAGAAAGTCTGTAAAAAGAATAAGGTGGATGTACCGGATGTATACACAGAGTTCGGCTCATTTACCGTAGGAGAAAGCGGCGCAGTCGTTTACAGCATCCTCGGAGAAAAAATGCAGAATGACCGGGAGATCTGGTATATGATCGACAGCTCGTTCATCACTACCCTTCCCGACACCTGGGGCATCGGCGAAAAATTTCTGCTGCTGCCTATCAACAAATGGGATAAGGAATATCAGGAAGTGCATCTCGGCGGGCTTACGTGCGATAGCCATGATTTTTATACTTCCGAAGAACATATCAATGCGGTATTCCTGCCAAAAACCGAACGTGAGAAGGGAGAGGAGCCGCTCTATATCGGCTTTTTCCATACCGGCGCCTACCAGGACCAGATTGCCGGTTACGGAGGGATCAAACACTGCATGATCCCTTCACCCAAACACATCGTCGTTGGTTATAATAAAAACGGCGAGCTGGAAGACTGGCTATACGCAAAAGAACAGAGTTACCAGAGCATGCTGAAAATTCTCGGATACATTAAGTAATGATTAATGGTTAATGGTTAATGATCAATGATAATTAACCATTAACCATTGATCATTGATCATTAACACTACTTCGGCAGTAGCATCCTGTAGTCAGTACGTACTTTCCCTGCGCTGATGTCTTCGAGCTTTTTCCTTATGAGCCGCTTTTTCAGCGGCGGGAGGTAATCGATAAACAGCTTACCTTCTATATGATCATATTCATGCAGAATCACCCGTGCCGTGACACCGTCAAAAACGGCCTCATGCTCCCTGAACTGCTCATCCTGGTACCGTAGCCTTACCTGCTCCTTCCTCGTAACATCTTCCCGTACTTTGGGAATGCTGAGGCATCCTTCATTATACGGCCAGGGGGTACCGGTCTCCTCAATCTTGCGGGCATTGATAAACACCTGCTTTACCGGTTTTTCATCCGGATAGGCGCGTTTATCTTCATCATCAAATCCTTCAACGACCTGAATGGTGTCAATCACAAATAAACGTATGGCGCGGTTTACCTGCGGCGCTGCAATACCAACTCCGTTACTGTGGTACATCGTCTCCCACATATCCTTTATCAATTGTTCC
Source organism: uncultured Chitinophagaceae bacterium (assembly GCA_964527735.1). Classification (GTDB taxonomy): domain Bacteria; phylum Bacteroidota; class Bacteroidia; order Chitinophagales; family Chitinophagaceae; genus JBEBVQ01. The sequence continues at coordinate 23,382 of CAZGPG010000006.1, forward strand.
AACCCGGGGTAGTCCGGGGAAATTTCTTCACATACTTTTCGCAATACAGGATGTCCATATGCGACAACAGGTAAAACCATAAACAGCTAATTATAATTAATGTGCAAAGGTACAAAATCAGGGTCTGCTTTGCAGGTATTCCTGCAACATAATGACAGCGCTGATCTCGTCGATCAGCTCTTTGCGCTGCCGGTCTTTCTTTTTCAGTCCCATCTGACTGATGGCCTGGGAGGCCATCATAGAAGTCATGCGCTCATCTATTGTTTCGAGCGGCAGATCGGGAAATACATTCCGGAACTTCCTGATGAACTTATCTACGAGTGGAGTAGCATCGGTCGGGCTATCATCAAAATTGAGCGGATAACCGACGAGTATCAGGCCAACCGGCTCCTGCTTCAGATATTGCTTCAGATAGCCGATCAGCTCCCCGGTATCGACGGTTTCCAATCCTGTAGCAATGATCCGCAACGGGTCGGTGACCGCAATGCCTGTCCTTTTCTTTCCGTAATCCAGCGCCAGTATACGCGACATATAAACTATTAATTGTTAATGGTTAATGATAAATGGTTAATTATTGATTTATCATTAATAATTAACCATTTATCATTAATCATTAAATCACCCTTGCCTCCACACAACCGTGCTCATTTTTTTAAGTATATCTGCTTCCAATTGTTTCATTTCAATATACTTACGCTGCAGTTTCGTCAGTCGTACCGGATCTTTTTCATTCCGCAGCCGGGAGAGTATCTCTTCCTGTATGACCTTTAGTTTTTTAAGTTCGAAATAAACGCGCATACTGTCTACTTCATCAATATAATTCAGATCTCCGTTCAGCGTTTCGATACCGTAAGTTTCACTCCATTTCGGGCTTATCTCATTACGGGTATGCAACAGGAGGGCCATCTTCTGTTGGATGCGCGGCTCGGTATGATTCGTGAAATAATGGATGCCGGGAGGCTCCTGACGGGCATCCCGGTATGTAAAGTATTCTTCGAAGATCTTTTTAGCTAATCCCGTATCTATCAGCCGGGCTTCAATACAATCACTTATATAAGCTGCAACATTGGCGTATCCTTCATACGGCATATGACCGTATTCTATCAGCACACGCAACAATTCCCATTCCTGCTGCTCGTGCAAGCTGGTGCTGGCAGGCAATTGCTCCTGAATGGCAACGGGTTCCGGGGCGGGCCCTTCAAACCCATGGTCACGGGTTTCCTGATTTTTCCGGTGCCGCTGTTCCTGCTCAATGCGTTCCCGGATAAACTTATTTACCAGGTTCACAAAACCGCCTTCATCTACCTCGAGCCTGCGTATTGCCTGTTTGATAAAATGTGCCTGCAGCGCAAAATCTTCCGCCTTATTGATCCGGGAAATGCTCTCTGCAATTTCGTTCACCAGCTTCGATTTCTTCACCGGGTCACCCTCCACATCACGCAGGCCCACCTCAAGCCGGAAGCCGATCACATCCTGCTTATGCTCCCGTACGTAGGCGTGAAACCGCTCGGCGCCGGATTTCTGTATAAAGCTGTCGGGGTCTTCTCCTTCCGGCAATAGTACAAGCTGCACATTAAAGCTTTTTGACAAAGCCATATCCAGTCCCCGCAATGCCGCTTTCACACCCGCGGGATCACCATCGTACAGGATGGTCAGGTTTTTCGTCAACTGACCGATCAGGCGTAGCTGATCTTCAGTAAGGGAAGTACCACTGCTTGCTACCACATTTTCCACGCCTCCCTGGTGCAGCGAGATAACATCCGTATATCCCTCTACGAGAAAGCACTCATCCTGCCTGCCGATCGCCTGACGACTCTGGTACAGACCGTACAGCACCCGGCTCTTGATATACAGCTCATTCTCCGGAGAGTTGACGTACTTAGGGGCGCGGTCGTTGCTTTTCATGATACGGGCGCCGAAACCCAGCACCCTGCCGGTCATGCTCTGGATAGGAAAGATCACTCGCCCGCGGTAAGCGTCATAATAGCTGCCGTTCCTGTTTTTGATCAGGCCGGCCTTTTCCATTAATTCCAGATTATAGCCTTTGGCCAAAGCTTCCCGGTAAAAGGCTTCGCCATTTTCAGGACTGTAGCCAAGCCTGAATTTTTCTATAGTATGCGTGCTCAGTCCACGATGCCGGTAATAGGACATACCTATTGCCATACCTTCTTCTGAATGCAATGCCTGCTCAAAAAAAGCAGCCGCGTATTCGTTGAGTATACGTAGACTTTCTTCGGTTTGCTGCTGCTGCTTTTGTTCGGGTGTACGCTCCGTTTCTTCCAGCTCTATCTTATAAAAATCAGCCAGCCAGTGGATTGCTTCAGGATATGTAAGCTTTTCATGATCCTGGACGAACGTAACCACATTCCCCCCTTTGCCACAGCCAAAGCATTTATAGATCCCTTTTGAGGGCGATACCGAAAAAGAGGGTGTTTTTTCGTTATGAAAAGGACAATTGGCAATGTAATTGGCGCCACGTTTTTTTAAACGTATAAACTGGCCGATGATCTCGATGATATCGGTACGGTTCAATACTTCCTGTATGGATGATGGGGCAATCACGAAACGAAGATACGCATACCCCTTAATTTAAGTGATGAATTATGAGTGATGAGTTATGAATGATGGGGGGAAATTCATTCCTCATCCCTCACTCCTCATCTCTCATTTTGAACGTGTAAGCACCTGCCCTATCGTTTTCAGGAAAATGAGCGTATCCAGCCTGGGAGAAGCATTGCGTACATAATGCAGATCATAACGCGTACGCCTGCGAATGCTTTCGAGATCCGGCGTAGGCCCGTGGCAGCCTTGTACCTGTGCCAGCCCCGTAAGACCGGGACGCACCTGCTGCCGCTGTATGTATTCCGGCACCATCGCCGAAAATAATTCATCATGGTATACCATATGCGGCCGGGGCCCTACCAGGCTCATATCACCCTTCAATACATTCAATAGCTGGGGCAGTTCGTCCATATGTGTGGCACGCAGGAATTTACCCACCCGGAATATCCGTTCGTCGTTTTCAGAGCACTGACGCAGATCCGCGTCATCATTCACATGCATCGTCCTGAACTTATAACAGCTGAATATATATCCATTTTTCCCAATGCGATCCTGAACAAAGAACAAAGGACCACGGGAAGAAAACCGCAATAAAATATATACGACCGGTATTACTACCGGCAGTATGAATACAATTGCCAATGCCGAAAATAAAATATCCACACTCCTCTTGGCTAATTCCATCATACCGGTGCCCGGTACGGGATATATCCGCCTGAGGATAACCGTATTCCTGCCTTTCCCAACATTTTTCAGTACTTCCCGGCTTGTAACTGGCCTGATAAGTATTCCCATTCTTAACTATTTTTAATATATTTAAATTATATCAGAGGGAATAAAAATTAGAAGTATTAGCCAACCGGGCTAACACTCACTTAGTTTATAAAACGCATAGGCTACACGCTACCCCTACGTTCATAAGCCAAAATCAGAGCAGGCAGGTCAACTTCCACTCGTCACCGGAGCACAGCGCTGCCTGATTGCATTATTTTGGGCATACCCTTGCCCGGTCTGGTAAAATGATTTAATTTGCAATGCTAAACAATAGAAAATACAGGCAACATGCAGCAACGTTGGAAACATTATCTTTTACCGGCAACCATAGCCATGACCACCCTTTTCTCTGCCTGCAATAAAAATGAGTTCAGTGAAGACGAGCCGCTCCCGGAAAAGTTTAGTCCTTCTATATACATCAGCAGTCAAAACCAGTTTGTATATGCACTGAACCCCTCAAACGGAAATAAAAAATGGGAATGTAATGTTGGCGGAAATGTATCTGCGACACCATTGCTTCATCAGGGCAACCTGTATGTGGCGGCAGGGAACGGCACGCTATATAAAATAAATCCGGACAGGGGCAGTATCCTGGCGGAAGCACGTTTCCCCTCATTCTCCCTTGCTACTCCCATAGGCGACGCAGGGCTGATTTATCTGGGGTCCGGCGACACGTTGTATGCGCTTGACGCCAATACGCTGGAGATACGCTGGAGACACAGCACCGGCAGCGCTATCGCATCTTCTCCCGCATTGCACAACCACATGATCATATTCGGCAGCAATAACGGCCAGGTACAGGCACTCAATAAAACCGACGGATTATTCCTCTGGGGATATGACGCCGGTGCAAACAACAGTTTCCGTACCACACCGGCTGTAAAAGGCGATTTCGTGTACGCAGGCAGCAACAGCGGTACGTTATTTGCGCTAAACAGCCATACCGGCGCCGAAGAATGGACTTATAGTACAGACGGCGCCCTGCAAAGCTCTCCAATTGCCTATGGTGGGAATATTATCTTCGGCAGCGACAATTACAAGTTGTATTGTATTGACTCTGCTTCCGCCCAACCGCGCTGGATCATCTCTACAGGCGACCGGGTTGTATCTTCTCCATACGCTTACGAGCAGGTGATCTTTGTTGGCAGCTATGATTTCAATCTGTATGCCATTCACATCATTGATGGTGCCATACAATGGAAATACCGTACCGATGCCCTCATCAAATCTTCACCGCTTGTATACAAAAACAAGGTCTATTTCGGCAGCTACGACAAATATTTGTATTCACTGGATGTAGCGACGGGCACACTTGCCTGGAAGCACAATATAAACGGCCTGATCGAATGTTCGCCGGTAATAAACGAACCGGAAGGGTTGACGGTACATCCTTCGGTTAGCGGGATGGCGAAGCATTAAAGCGCTAAATAGTCTTATTTCCCAACATTGAAGACTGGAAAATTTATCCTGTCCATGCGTTAGAATAAATAAACCAGCCGGAATGTGAACAGATTGTTGGCCTGGTTGCCGCCGCCATACCCGGCAGGAACACGGGCAGGATCACGGATCGTGGATAAAGAATAAGCAAAACGCCCTGAAAAAAACCAGTTGCTGTAAAGCTGGTAGCTGGCGCCAAAGATCATGTTGATATCCTGATCTAAAAATGAATACAATTCACTATCGAAATTAACGGGCGCAATCGTTTCCGCCGTTTCCTCAGAGTTGATCAGGTAAGCGTATGAAGCACCCAGGCTATAGTGAAAACGACCTTCCGGCATCAGGTGAAACAACAATGGCACTTCTACATAATTCAGCTTCATGTCATATCGTTCCACACCCGGCCCGGAATAGGCCGACTCTGCAATCCGGCGCATTTTACTCCCTTTCTGAGAAAATAAAATCTCAAGGCTCGCCCCGATCATCGGCGAAAAACGGGCATACACCACCGGCCCGGCATTCAGCCCTACCTTATTGTAACCGGCAAACCCGTCACCGTCTACCTGTGAGAAATTGACCCCCGCAGCAAGCCCGCCCCAAAAGCTGCGATATTCATCCGCAAAAGGAGATGCCGGCCGTTGCGCGCCCGCACCGGCCGATAGCAGACAGCAGACAATACACAAATACCCCAGTCGTCGCGCAAAAAGGAACATAGACTGCAAAGATGCCGTTAAAAACCTTAAAATTAAAATCAGGAATGAATTATCCATAAAAGACCCGGCAGGAAAGTTTTGGAAAATTCCATCGAATAGCCACATCTTTGCGGAGATAATCATTTAATTTTCACCCCGTAAAAAAACGCCTACAAAATGTCATACAGGATTGGTCAGGGCATCGATTTTCATCAGCTGGAAGCAGGCAGGCCATTGTGGTTAGGAGGCATTAAAATCCCTCATGAAAAAGGCGGTGTGGGACATTCTGATGCAGACGTACTGCTCCACGCCATTTGTGATGCCCTACTCGGGGCACTCAGCCTTGGGGATATCGGGCTGCATTTCCCCAATACCAATCCGGCTTATAAAAATATAGACAGTAAAATACTCCTCCAGCGTTGCAATAAATTGATACGCGAAAAAGGATATACTATCGTCAATATAGACAGTACCATACTGCTGCAGGAACCGAAGATCCTGCCCTATATGGATAGCATGAAGGCTGCAATCTCACAGACACTGCACATTCCCCGCGAAGACATCTCCATCAAAGCTACGACCACCGAACAGATGAGTTTTGTAGGGCGTGAGGAGGGCATCGTAGCGCTGGCCAACGTGCTGCTTCGCAAGTATTGATTGCAATCCCCTTACGATCAGGCATTTGCCCTTTTCACCTCATTACGGATACTGGCTGCGGTACTTTTGCTTTCTTCAAGAATAGTGAGTATCCGGTTACGTACATCATCCGACAACCCGCTGATTTCCTGCTCCAGCACATGCTTCAGGTCTTCCAGCTCTATGCCGGCATTACCCACCAGGCGATCCCACTTTTCCTTCCATTTTTCTGCCGTTTCTGCAATATGCTCGCGCATTTCCGATCCTTTTTCGGGTGCAAGGAGCAATCCTGCTACTACCCCGAGAATCACCCCGGCCATAAATTTTGACATAACAATACATTTTGGTTGAAAACCTAAGATACTGAAAAATTGTGCCACTGGCGTCAGGGGTGCAACACGTAATTCGTAGGGGCGAATAACCATTCGCCCGGGAGATGTTTCCTATTCATGCTTGGGCGAATGGTTATTCACCCCTACGGGTGTTATCATTACTGAACCCAATATCCGCTCTGTTGCGCCTCTTTGCTGCTGCACGTGCTCCCGGATCCCCGCCTGCATACGTTGCAATTGAGCCGTATTGCTGATAAGCCGTTGAAAAGCCTGCTTGCATTCCGGTGTTGATTGTACCGGTATGGCATAATTCCGTTCCGCCATCTCCCGTGCCTCAACAAATTTCCGGTAATTCGGGCCAAACAATACCGGGAGACCGAAAACCGCCGGCTCCAGGATATTATGGATCCCGCCTTTCTGGAATCCTCCTCCCACGTACGCTATTTCACCATAGCGGTACAAGGCCGACAGCATACCAATATTATCAATCAGCAGTATTCTTTTTCCGGCGTCACCCGTGCCTGCCTGCAATGCAGAATACAAGACCACATCGTCGCCAAATCTCCGCTGCAGTTCCCTGATATGACCGGCATCCACTTCATGCGGCGCCAGCACCAGCTTCCAGCTATCGGGAAATGCCTGCCAGGCACTGTGTAGTATTTTTTCATCCTCCGGCCAGGTACTACCTGCTATCACCAGTTTACAATCACCCCTGAATATTTCAAGCAGCGGAAAAGATTTTGCCTGCGCTGCAATCTCTGTTACCCGGTCGTAACGTGTATCGCCCGCAACAGTTATTTCCTGTGTAATCCCTGCATCTGCGAGCAGGCGGGCCGATGTTTCATCCTGTACGAAGATGTGGGAAAACTTTTGGAGCAGGCGCCGGAAGAAACCGCCATACCACCGGAAAAATATCTGCCCCGGACGGAAAGCAGCGGAGATCAACATCACGGGAATACTACGGCGCTGCAGCGTATGAATATAATGATACCAGTATTCATACTTCACAAATATAGCCTGGTCCGGCGCAACGATATCTATAAATGCCCGGGCATTTTTCTTCCCGTCAGCGGGCAGATAAAATATATGATCGGCGCCCGTGTAATCTTTACGCACCTCATAACCCGATGGAGAGAAAAAAGTCAGCACAATGACATTTTCCGGGCAATGCTTTTTGACAGCTTCGATAAGCGGCCTTCCCTGTTCAAACTCTCCCAGTGAAGCGCAGTGTATCCAAATCCGCTTCTTTCCGGCCGTGGATTGCAATGCAACGGACAGTCGCTCCCGCCATCCCCGCCTGCCTTTCACCCACTTCCGCGCTTTGGGATGAAAAAATGCCGCTATCCGCAGGACTACGACATAACCGGCAAGAAAAAAGTTGTAGAAAAAAAGGGACACAGGCAAAATTACCTGAAAAGCAGGAAATTCTGGCTGTATCCCCGGAGTAATATCTATTTTCTACTTTTCTGCTGAAGTTTTCTGAAGTTTTTCCGATTTGATGAATGTACCGTTCCAATCAAAAAACTTCACAACATACAGACCTTCGGCGAGCCCGCTGATATCGACCAACGACTGAGCCTGCTGCTGCGGTAAAACCACCTTTCCATCTGCTGATGCAATAGAAATTTGCACGTCAAAAGGAGATCTGATGTGAAGCTGCGACGTAGCCGGGTTAGGATAAACAGATATCCGGTCCCGCATATTCACACGGGAGATCCCGCCCGGGTCCTCAATAAAATCATATGGGTCCGACAGATTGGCACAAAAACCATCACTTGCACTCACGGTATAAAAGCCGGGCTCCAGAGGCGCATACACACTATCTGTTGCTCCGGCGATCAAAGTTCCTTCCAGGTACCATTGAAAACTCCTCAGACTCACCCCTGAAGCTCCCGCAATTAACCGGTCATTGTCGCGCGTAATGCCCGGCTTGGGTGGCATACGTAATTCTGCACGTATGATAACACCCAGCCGCTGTATATAATCAGGACAAACAGCCGGCGCTCCTTCCACCACATACTCACCTGTTTCCGTAACATGCAGTACATTACCATTGGCGCCGGGTATTGGCTGGTTATCCCTGAACCATTGGATATTGGTGTTATACGGCATGTTCAATGTAAGCACCATTGTATCCCTGCCCTGCATCGCTGTAGAGTCGCATAAAACATGTACGCCCCTGTTCGGATCAAACTGGTAATCGCCACCGCTCATAACAGTAACGCCTAAAAAGGCCCAGCCATCCACCAGCATATCATCCGACATCTCGGTACACCCGTCGTCTGTTACTTCTACCGAAAACCGGCTCCCGGCATCCCGGTAATGCTCCACAACATAATATTGCAATGTCGCTCCCGGAATAGCAGTACCTGCTTTATACCACTGATAACTGTCAAATACACCCGTCCAGAGCGTGTCTTGCGTATTGGGACATAATATCATATTCTCCGGAGAGATGAATGGTGTAAATGTACATTGTGCCTGTGCTTCTGTTGCCCACCCGGTAAACAGTAAAGCCGGAATAATAAATACCTTTTTCATGATCATAGATTTAGAATGTTTCAATCAATTTTTATCTGACCAGGGTCACATCCCCTGTTTTGTAGAACAGGTGATGATCTGTTCCCGCTTCCATGCGTACTGTATAGAAATAGGCGCCCACATCTGCAGGTTCTCCATTCCAGGTACCGTCCCAACCAGACGAAAAATCCGTGCCGGAATATACCAGCTGACCCCAGCGGTTGTATACTTCCATCGTAAAGCCGCGCACGGTGCAACCAGCCTCTACCATTGGTCGGAAGCGGTCGTTCCTGCCATCGCCGTTGGGCGAAAATGCAGTCGGCATTTCCACAATACAATCGCATAAAGTGTCGTGCACAATCAACGTATCGGTATCAGCACATGATAATTCGCTGACAGCAACCCAATAAATTCCGGGCTCGTGTATCGTTATCATTTCTCCGGTGCTGCCGTCACTCCATAACACCTTGCTCAACAGGTTAGCGTTGGCATTGAGCACCAGTGCAAACGGCTGGTTTTTACAAATAATGGTATCATTTCCTATATCCTGCCTGATGTCAATATACTGTACACGAACTGTATCTGCATAAGAGCATGTAGATTTGTTCACCAGCAATGCATACTCACCACTTTCAGTAACAGTGTATACCGTATCTGTACTACCATCCTGCCAAAGATAATCGCCGCCAGCGTCTGCCAGCGAAGGAATAAGCTGCAGCGGCGCATTATCGCAGATAACCGTGTCTGCGCCCAGGGAAAAGCGGATATCTGTTTCCGTCACATAAAATGTATCGAATCGGGTGTGGCAGTAACTGCTGCTCCGGACCCAATACACACCGGGGGTATCCACCTGCCGTACAGTATCTGATTTACCATCGTTCCACACATAGTGGTCGTATCCGTCTGCAACATATAATACAAGCCCGGCGCCTCCCACGCAGAGGGAGCTGTCTGCCGTATAATAGGACGTATCCGGTAAATGCACAACAAATGTATCAATGTACATATTGCAGATGTTCCGGTAAGCTACCCAATATATCCCCGACTCAGTGATGGTACGGTCGCTTCCGGAAGAAAGATCGTCCCACTGGTAAAAAGTATATCCGGGAGGGGCCTGTAAAGAAAGCGCAGGCTGGTTATCGCAAAGTATGGTATCCTTACGCGTGTAGAAAGTATCGGCAGGAAAAGGATACACGACATCATTATTCAACTGGAATATCTGGGTTGTACCGGATTGCAACCTGATAGCATCCGGCTGATAACCACAGGCGGAACCGGCGGCATTGGGATTATTGATGCGATGCAATAAAGTGCCATAGTCCTGATCGGAGATATAAATCGTGTCATTATATTGTTTGAAGCTGCATGGTCTTCCCCTGTTTCCCAGGTTGCGGATTTCCTGCTTGCTCGAAACAACGACGGTAGAATCAAATGCCCCACCTACTTCGTACTGTACAATCTGCCCCCGGGAAAGAGCAGCATCGTAATATATATTTACATACAGTTTGGTATTATCCGGTGAGAACACAACGCCATAACAATTCTTTTTATGTTCTATTTGTATTGCATCGGACACGACGCCTGTATTAGGATCGAAACGGCATACAAGCGCACCGATCAAAGACAGATTCGCAGGTTGCGGATGGAATCTCCCGTATACGTCAAAGTTCTCATGTTGATAATGATAGCTGGTAATGGCAATCTTGTCCCTTGCCGGCGATACTGCCATTTGACCGATATGATAGGCTTCCCTACCCGATATCTGATTTCCGGTAACAGAGAGTACCGGAGACGTATTCAGCCCGGCAGACGTAATGTGGTATGCCTTGAATACAGGATCATCGTAAGTATGCACCATCAGCCACACATCACAGTTGTTGCCGGGGATGGCGATCATAGATTCCGACAAGCCTGAGTCCAGCATTACATTCTTCATGCCGGTCACAATATCTCCCATGCCGTTATTAAGGCTCATATCTACTATGGAATATGATAAATAGCCGGTACGATCATACGACCCGTCAGGCGTCAGGCAAAAAAGATAATATTTATCCGGATCATTAATAAATGGAACGATACACACACCCTGTGCAGAATTGGTCCCCCTTGAACTGGTACTTCCCGGACGCTCGCCCAACAGACCGGAGCCATTCGGCATAGCCATATTATTCCGGTTCCAGCACCTGATACCATTAGAGTAAAAACGCAATTGCCCATCGGGAGTGGCTACCGATGCGGAACCTTCATCTGCATGCAAACCAGCCCTGAAAGTCGTAGGACCACCATTATAGAAATTCAGCCCGCTCCACCGTCCAAACGTCCATATACTGTTTCCTTTCAGATAAGCGGGCGTTTTGTTATAAAACTGCCCGTAAGCAACAGACAAGGGGATCAGAAACATCACACAACAAATCCAACAGACACTTCTCATAAACAAAATTTAGAAGTAAACCGCAATGGATAAAGCTATATACGCTATATCCATTGCGACCATAACAACATCCTTAACCGGATTGTTACTACTTACGTGTTACTTTTTGTTTAACATCAAATTCATCACCTTTAATATGGAAGATATATACACCCTGTACAAAACTGCTGATATCCACGCCTACCGGTACAGACGTTGAACCTGCAGGCAAATCAATCCTTTTCAATACTCGTCCGTATACATCCGTAATTGTGACCGATAACACCGTTTGTACATTTACACCGGCAAGATATACTGTTTGCTCTGCAGGATTCGGGTATATATAAAATTCACCCTCCCCTGACATACCCGCCACACTTAGCTGTTCCGTAATCGTAATCAGCAGGGAATCTGATTTTGCAGGGTCAGAAACCGATACCGCCTTTGCCCATACAGTACCGTCGGACTGCGCAGTTACCACTCCGTTAGCGTCAACCGTAGCATTGCCGGTCACAGAGGCAATACTCCAGGTCACCGATTGATCGGCCGTGACAGGATAGACTGTGGCGTCAAGCTGCAATGTACCATTTTCAGTACCGATTTCTGCCGGTTCATTATTCTGTGTTGTGACAACAACACTATCAACAGGCACCACACCAGACAATACAAGTTCAATAGAATCCGATTTGGTAATATCGTCTACCGCAACGGCTTTCGCCCATACGGTACCATTCTGTTGTGCGGTGACCAGGCCGGTGGGGTCTATAGTTGCCACACCCGTTCCGTTCACAATGCTCCAGGTCACGGCCTGGCTCGATACAGCCGGATAAACCCTGGCTTCCAGTTGCAGCGTACCTCCATAGACTGTAATCTCAGGAGTGCCGCCACCAGATACAAAAACATCCACACTGTCTATGTTTGCTTTGGCAAACCGGGCTATATACAAATCTGTCTGAGCATGATAATTTACTGCGTTAGATGAACGGGTCGTACCGGACATCACATAGCCGCCGTCTGCAGTTATTGCCAGACCGTAGCCAAAGTCCTGTCCATTGCCGGGTACGGATTTCTCCCATTCGAGTATGCCGGCACTGTCTGTTTTAACCAGCCAGTAATCATGATTACCGTAACCATAAGTTTTATCTCCGTCATTATCATCTCCCATTGAATATCCGCTAATCACATACCCTTTGTCTGCAGTCTGAACGATATCATAAGCCTTATCAATCTTAGAGCTGCCATATGTGTACTGCCATTCTATCTTACCGGTATCGTCCAGCGCAAGTACCCAATACTCATCCGCTCCGTGGAGGAAGCCATTTATATCCCCATCATCGGAATTAGAAGCACCGACTACTATATAATTGCCCGAAGCATTTTGTATTACATTATAAGCATAATCCCACGCGGTTCCTCCATAAGTCTTTTGCCATTCTATTTTACCTGTATCGTTCAGTTTTATAATCCAGTAATCATTAAATCCATTCGTCGGTGTTTGCACATCACCGTTGGAAGACTCCGTATTCCCGACTACTATATACCCACCATCTGCAGTTTGTTTCACGGCTGCCGGTACATCACTCTCCGAACCCCCATAGGTCTTCTGCCATACGATCCCGCCGGTACTGTTCAGTTTTACGACCCAATAGTCGTTATTCCCGGCAAAACGGGTAACATCCCCACTGGCCGCACAGGAACCAAAACATCCTGTCCTGCCGGCCACGATATAACCGCCATCAGCGGTCTGCTGCAGGTCAAACAGTTCTTCAGTCTGTTGGCTACCCCGTGTTACACTCCATAAAACCTTCCCGGTATCATCCGTTTTAATGATCCAGTAATCCCCACCATGACCAGCGCGTTTATCTGTAATATCACCTCCGTTATCGGCAAATGTCGTTGCTCCGATAACATATCCGCCATCGGAAGTTTGCCGCACGACCTTCGCCCGGTCATTACCGGAACCTGCACCACCATAGTATTTCTGCCAGGCAATGGCCCCTGTATCATTCAGTTTTATCAACCATACATCCTGTCCCCTGCCTGTCGGCCGGCCCGCCAGGTCACCATTTGTAGACTCCGTTTGCCCGGCAACAATAAAACCACCATCATCCGTAGCCACTATCGAGTACGCTCCCTCATCTGCACCACTGCCTCCATAAGCCTTTGCCCATTCTATAGCGGGGGCCTGCTGCGCATAAACATCAAAGGCAATAAACATAAGCAATGTCACAATAAATAAATTTAATAATTTCATAAAGAATAAAATTTTAAATGTGAATAATTGAATATTAAAAAACCAACAAGACAAAATTCAGCTTTTCCTTTTTCCCAGATTAGAGCGATAACCACAAATTTGAGCTATGATGTTTACCCACTACCCGGTAGAGGGTAAACCCCCTATTTTCTATTTCCGGGAAAACGGTTAAATGCCTAACTTTATATTTGAAGCCGGGCCGTTCTATTGTCTTTAAGCATCAAACATATCAACCATTTATCCCTGTACGCTCCGGGTTATCTATATATAGCCATAGTTGCCTCACTGATTTTCAGTACACAAGACCTGTACGGCCAGCAGGAACAAATCAATTTCTCCAATCGCCCCGGAGAGTCGGGCGCCTATTTTCATATGCCGGCAGACACCGGATATATCAATAATTTAATCCGGTCGGGTCAGGCGTTACAACAAAATCATAAGGATAGTGCCATCACTCTCTTCCAGATAGCATTCAATACAAGCTCCGCTACCGGCTATTCCCACGGCATGATAGAGTCACTAACCGGGCTGGGCGCAGTGACAAAAGATCAGGGACTGAATGATGAAGCCTTGCATTATTACAGAGAAGCCATCATCTGGTGCAAAAGCACCGGGGAGGAAAACCTGCTGCCCGGCTTATACAACGCATTGGGTAATATATATGCCACCCAGGGGAAATTCACGGAATCGATGCAGTTTTATTATACCGGTATGCGGATTGCCGAGCAGCACGTCCCTCCTGTAAATGCAGACTATATCTATAACAACATTGCTATCGCGCTGACCCAGCTCGGCCATGCCCCCGGGGAAATATTTATTTACCTGAACAAAGCCGAACAAATGGCATCACGAGAAAAAAACCACGCATTACGTGCAGCTGTTCTGCTGAATAAGGGTATTGTATACAACACAAAAAAAGCGTGGGACAGCAGCCGCATTTATTTACATGCAGCGCTGGCCACCGGCGATACATTCAACATACCGAACATTGTACATAATGCGCTGTCTAACATAGGCATTACCTACCTGGAGCAAAACCAACCACAAAAGGCCATGCCCTATCTGCTGAAGGCCGATTCCATGAATGCACTGGTAGACGGATACCAGCAGAATATTGCCTTCTATACGCTGGGTGAAGCATACTTCAAGCAGGGAGCTTATAAACAAGCGGAATACCTGTTGCTGGAAGGATTAAAGCGGGCAAGAGAGATCAATCAGAGCCTGATCATACGGGAACTCTATCTTACCCTTGGCAAGCTGTACGGCGCCCTGGGCCAATATGAACAGGCCTTCCGTCATCTTACATCTTATATACAGATCAATAACAGCATCGCCGGAGAAAATGTGGTGCAGCATGTAAACCAACTTGAAGTCAAATACCGCACCGCACAGAAAGACAAAGAGATCGCAGAGAAAAAGCTGCTGCTGGCGCTGCAGGAAAAAAACATTGAGCAAAAGAATAAATGGATCGCTGCCATTAGCTCCGGGATCGTTTTATTAACCCTGCTCCTGATACTGCTATACCGCGGCTACCAGCATAAAAAACGCAGCCAGGCGCATCAGATCGAATTCCTCCGGCAGCAACGGGAACTCCTGCACAAAGAACAGGAGATCGGGCAACTGAAAGCCATGATGAAAGGCGAAGAACAGGAACGCATCCGCATCGGGCGTGAGTTGCATGACGGCATCGGCGGACTGCTCTCGGCTGCCAAGATCAACTTCAGTGCTATACAGCGACGCAACGACCAACTGGCAGCTACTGAAGATTTTGACAATACATTAATGCTGCTCGACGAAGCTACCAGCGAATTGCGAAAAACCGCCCATAACCTCATGCCCGAGATACTTATAAAAAGCGGGCTGGCTGAAGCCATCACCACTTTTTGCGAAAGAATGCAGCGGGGACAAGAGCTGGATATTCATGTGCAATGCTATGGCGACCTGCCGCGCCTCGATACCAGTTTTGAACTGGCCGTGTACCGCATCATACAGGAGCTGGTCCACAATATCATAAAACATGCCCGGGCACAGTCGGCGCTGGTTCAGCTCAACTGGCAGGAAGATGTCTTTAATATTATGGTGGAAGACAACGGTATCGGCATTCAGGCTGCTGCGTCCGAAAAACCCGGCATCGGGCTGGCCAATATACGATCGCGGGTACAGGCGCTCAACGGACAAGTGGACATTGAAAGCAGTCCCGGACAAGGCACTACCATCTGTATTACTTTCGCCCGGAAAGAATTACCGGGGCAACACGAAACGACAATACATATTTCCGAAAACAAACCGGTTACTGCATGATATCAGAACCGGCGACGTATATTAGCAACATGATAGCAGATGATCAAAAGACGGGGCGGCATGAAGATTAATATCGTTATTGTAGACGATCACAACGTGGTGATAAGCGGACTGCAGAACATGCTGAGCGACCACGCCCACATGCACGTTATAGGTACCTATAATAGCGGATCGGAGCTGCTCGAAGGGTTAAAGTCAAAGCAGCCGGATGTGCTGCTGCTCGACATCCAGCTCCCCGACATCACCGGCGATGAGCTGACTACCACAATCACCGCCCAATACCCGGATATCCGCATCCTGATCATGACCGGATTCGACACCACTTACCACGTCAAAAACCTGCTGCAGAAAGGCGCCTTGGGATACCTGCTGAAAAACACGGCAGAGACAACCCTGATCGAAGCCATAGAAGCCGTTGCCGCAGGTGTACAATTCATAGACCCCTCCCTCCGCGAACAACTACTGCAGGATCTGCTGAAAAACAAAAAGCCGGTTTCCGGCAAGCCTGTGCTCTCGCGCCGTGAGAAAGATGTACTGACGCTGATCATGGAAGAATATACCAGCCAGGAGATCGCCGATAAGCTCTTTCTCAGCCTCCGTACCGTAGAGAACTATCGTATCAACCTGTTGCAGAAACTCCATGTAAAAAACACCGCCGGCCTGGTGAAAGTGGCAATACAGATGGGATTGCTGGAATGAGCCGCGATACCAGGCAATAATTTCTTTTTTTATATTGCAGCGGCGTTGTGCGTTAGCATACAAACAGCAATTTGATGAAACACAAATCTACCCGAATGAAACACAAATCTACCGGCGAAAGCCGCAGGCCCGCCGCTTCAAAAGCCGCATCCGGCGCCCCGCCCCCTTCCGGTGCGTCGCCGGACCGCAAAGAAAACATAACTGCACCGGCAAAAAGCCGCTCCAACCGTTTTTTCCCTGCAGGACTGGGCCTGTTCATCCTGGTGGCCGTCCTGCTGTTCAAGGCCCGCCTGTTCCTGATGGGAGATGATGCAGACTATATACTGGACGCGTACAATTTTGTTCATAACGGCATTTATCCCGCAGGCCGGGCGAGCCTGTACGGTATGATACTGGGATTACCGGTAGCGCTGTTCGGCACCCATGTACTGCTGCTGAAATGTTTTTCCTTTCTGTGCGCCATCGCGGCCTGGATCCTGTGCTACCGCGCCTTCCATAACAGGATCCCCTCTTTCATCCTGTATGCTGTACTGCTCTTTACCGCTATCAGCCATCATATCCAGTATTACAGCAGTTCCAACCTTTCGGAAGCGTTTTTTATGATGATACAGTACGGGTACCTCTTCATCTGCTTCACATTGATATCCAGGTTAAACCAGCCTGGGGAAAAACATATAAAATACTGGCTGCTGGCCGGGCTGGGCGCCCTGCTGATCTCCCTGAGCAAAAACATCGCCGTAGTGGCGCCCGTGAGCCTCTGCTTGTTTTTCCTGCTGAAAAAAGAATGGAGGAACGCCATCCTGGCGCTGATGGTGTTCCTGGTCTTTAAGATACCTTACGAGCTGCTGATCCGCGCAATATATGGCGCCAATACGGTAGTGGGCCAAATGGGACAGGTACTGGCCAAGGACCTATATCATCATGAATACGGGCAGGAAACGTTCGGCGGCTTCCTGGACAGGTTCTGGCTGAATTCCCATATCTATTTTTCCGGTTCCACGATGCAATCCTTCGGGATCAATATCGGCCCGGGCGGCGTGGTGATCACGGCGCTGCTGATCATGGGGCTGCTCCTCTTCGGACTGCGTACAGCTTATGTAAAGAAAAATGACTACATGCTGATGGCCGGACTGTATACCGGCGTCATGACTGTGGCCACCTTTTTCGCCCTGCAGCCGGCCGTAGCGCAGGATCGTATCATCATTATTCTGATACCACTTTTCCTTATGATCATCCTGTACGGGTTGTACGAGCTGGCCGGAAAGCTGCGCCTGTCCGCCAAATGGGTACTGGGCGTACCCATGGTCATCCTGTCCGTCCCGATCCTCACCAATACGGCCCGGGAAATCGAAAAAAGCTTTTCCGAACTTACTGAAAACCTTTCCGGGGATACCTTCTACGGATACACTCCCGACTGGATCCATTACCTGGAAATGGGACAATGGATCAATGAAAACATTCCCGCAGATTCCGTAATAGCTGCAAGAAAGCCCAATTCGCTGACTATCTATAGCAACGGCCGGCCTTTTTACGGCATCTATAATTTTCCTACCGACAAGTCGCCGGACGAACTGCTGGAAATGCTGAAAAGCAACCGGGTGAGTTATATGGTACTGGCGCCCATAAGGATCAACCCGGAGCAGTACATACCCAATTATTTCATTTCCACCTTACATAATTATGTTCAGAAGATCTCAGAAAAATATCCTGAAAAATTCAAGCTGGTTCATCAAACGGAAGGACCAGAGGCCAGTATGCTGGTCAAAATCGAATATTAGTACAACCAATGCCTGAAATACCTACCTTTGCCCCCAGTTTTTACCCATCTTATTTCCTATTGCCATGTTGCGTGAAGAGCAGATAAAAGCGACCGGCGCCCTGTTGGTAAAAGCAAGGATCCGGGATTATGCCCAGCTAATGAAGCCCAATCTGAGTTTCATGGTGGTATTTTCCAGCGTGGTCGGCTATTTACTGGCGCCGCAGGTACAGTTTGCCTGGAAGGAAGTACTCATCCTGTTTACCGGCGGCATGCTGGTCACCAACGGGGCCAATACGATCAACCAGATCATTGAGCGTTACAGCGACCGGCTGATGAACCGCACCCGGTTGCGCCCGTTGCCGGACGGCCGGATGCAGCAGACCGAAGCATGGGTACTGGCCGTGGTTTCGGGCGTATCGGGGGCTTTGCTGCTGGGTATTTATTTCAATCCTTTTGCCGGAGTACTGAGTTTTTTATCCCTTTTATTGTATGCCTTTGCCTATACGCCATTAAAGAAAATATCTTCCATAGCGGTATTTGTCGGGGCAATCCCCGGCGCCTTACCGCCGCTGATCGGCTGGGTAGCCGCCACTGGCCAGGTGGGCGTGGAAGCCTGGGCGCTTTTCCTGATACAGTTCTTCTGGCAATTCCCTCATTTCTGGGCTATTGCCTGGGTCAGCTTTGAAGATTATGAACGCGCCGGCATCCGCATGCTGCCTTCGCGTGAGGGCAAAACCCGCTTTACCGGTCTGCAGTGTATGTTTTACAGCCTGGTGCTGGTACCGCTGGCGCTCATCCCGAGAATGCTCCAGATAACCGGCAATACGGGCATGTTTATCTGCATAGCCATGGGTATACTTTATTTTGCAGCTTCGGTAATATTTTTCATCCGGAATGACCATAAATCCGCGAAGTGGGTAATGTTCGCTTCGTTTATCTACCTGCCGGTAGTATTATTGGCCTTATTGATTGATAAAATTTAAACCCGGAGCCATGCAAGGAACTATGCAGGAGACTTACGAGCGGCGGAAGATACATCCGCACAAATTTGCCTTATGGGTGGCCATGGCCAGCATCACCATGATGTTTGCAGGATTGACGAGCGCGTATATTGTACGGTCGGCACAAGGCAATTGGCGCTATTATGAGCTCCCCATTGCATTCTGGATATCAACAATTGTTATCATCCTCAGCAGCATTACGATCATACTGGGCATACGGGCATTTAAACAGCGTATGATGCCCCGCTTCCGTATCCTGATCTCATTAACCCTTGTATTAGGCATCCTCTTTGGTGTGCTCCAGAGTGTGGGCTTTTACCAACTGTATACAACGCCGCAGCCGGTTGTGATGAATGGAGAAGTAGATGCACAAAACCCGTTACCGGTCACTATCCCCGGCAACCCCAGCGAATCATTCCTGTTCATTATTGCCGGCCTGCACCTGCTGCATATACTGGGTGGTATTATCGCACTGCTCATTGTTTTTTTCCGGGCATACCGCAGAAATGTCAAGGTGTACAACGCTACCGGTCTGGAAATTGCAGCGAGCTACTGGCACTTTGTAGATATATTGTGGATATATTTATTCATTTTCTTTCTGGTAAATCAGTAATTTTTTTTAAAAATTTGCAGCAAGTTTATTCGCAACCCAATTAAATATTTGTAACTTAAACCATCTATGGCACAAGCTTCAGCAACTACGGCACCGGAACCCAAAGTATGGGGTGGCGGGCGTTCACCCTTCAAAGTGAGCTACGGAAAGATCATGATGTGGTTTTTCCTCGTATCGGATGCTTTTACTTTCGGAGCCTTCCTGATCTCCTATGGTACCAAACGTTTCTTCAGCCATGTGTGGCCGGACCCGAATGAGGTTTTCCATTCCTTCCCGTTCCTGAACGGGCACTATCCGCTGTTGTTTGTGAGCTTGATGACCTTTATCCTGATCATGAGCTCGGTCACGATGGTACTTGCTGTTCATGCAGGGCATTACAATGACAAACAGGGCGTAATCAAATGGCTGCTATGGACGATCATAGGCGGTATCTGCTTCCTTAGCTGCCAGGCATGGGAATGGACCCACCTGCACCACCAGAATGCATGGTTCGGCTCTTTTAATGATCCTAATACGCCTATTGAAAGCATCAAGCAATTTTTTGGGCCGAAAGCAATCGAACACGCGGCATTTGCAAGCGGGGGCGGGCTGGAAGCTACCAACAACTTTTTCAACTTCTTCTTCACCATCACCGGGTTTCACGGGTTTCACGTGTCCCTTGGCGTAATATTTTTGATCATAGCATTGATCAATACGGTAAACGGGACTTACCAAAACCGGGGGCATTATGAAATGATCGAAAAAATCGGCCTCTACTGGCACTTTGTGGATCTGGTATGGGTGTTCGTATTCACCTGTTTCTATCTGCTCTGATTCAAACCATTATCACTCAAAAACCAGGAAAGAAAATAATATATAATGTCACATCATCATCATCAATACGACGAGAGCAAGTATACTCATCTGTACGAAGGAGACCAGTCCAAACTGTATTCGGGCATTATGCTGGAGCATCATACAGATGTGACCTCCACAGAAAGTAAAACACAAGTCAAACGTATCTGGAAGGTTTTTTGGATACTGCTGGTCATAACGGTTGTAGAAGTACTGCTGGGCATGTACTTTCACCATATTATACCTAAAGCCATCCTGGCTACTGCATTCCTGCTGATGACCGTTGCCAAGGCGGCATATATCGTTTCCGTATTTATGCACCTTGGCGATGAAAAAAAGGCTTTTTTCTGGTCTGTGCTGATGCCCCTGGTCCTGTTCATCTGGTTTATCATTGCCTTCCTCGCAGACGGCAGCTTCTGGCTGCATATGAATACGAACGAACGTGCCGGCGTACAAACCGAAATCACAACGAAATAACCGTTCTTTATGGAATAAATAATGAGCAGAGGCAAATACAATAAGAAGTTTATAATCGGGATAGCGGTGGCCTTATTGGTACCGCTATCTTTTTACGTGGTGATCCGGGTACTGGCGAAAGACAAAATCATTCTTCCCCCTTATTACCTGCCCGACCGTATTGAAACGCGGCAGGAAAACGATACAGTCCACTATGATACCATCTACCATCAGGTAAAAGATCTGCGGCTCATCAACCAGTTTGGCGAAACCGTTTACCTGAACAGCAGCCTGGGGGGAAAAATACTGGCCATCAGCTTCTTTCATACCGGCGATACCGCTACAGCCAATATGCTTACCCGGAACATGGCCCTGCTCCAGCGGGCATTCCGGAGGACAGGTATGAAGCAGAATGATACGCTGGTGCACTTTCTTACAGTTTCGTCGCAGCCGGAATCCGACAGCGCACCTGCGCTGCGCACTTATGCGTCAGGCTTTACCATCAACCAGGATCATTGGTGGTTCCTTACCGGTGAAAAAAATACAATTGACAGCCTGTGGCGATACGAACTGGGATTGGAGGATGTATCCGGCCATCCACCTTACGGAACCATTGTGCTGATAGATAAAGAACGATTTATAAGGGGGTATTACAATGGCCTTGATGCCCTTAACCTGCGTACCTGCGCTAATGACATCGGATGGCTGGCGCTGGAGAAAAAGAGAAAGAAATGAGTGATGGATGAATTTTTCACTCATAATTCATAACTCATAATTCATAATTAAAATAAGAGAATGCTTACTCCCATGTTAAAGAAGAATGATAAGCAGGCGCGCCTGTTTATCATTACTGTATCTTTTGTCGTGTTTGTTGCCATTACCATGCTCACCCAGGTAAAGCTGGATGTTGACCTGGGTTTTGATGTGCACTTGTTTGCGGGGATCAACGCCGTTATCAACTCCGGAGTATCCATACTGCTCATTCTGGCCCTCGTTGCTGTAAAACGGAAAAATTACCTGCTCCATAAAAAAATCATGCTGGCTACCATAGCCTTGTCGGTACTTTTCCTGATCTCCTATATTGCGCATCATCTGCTGGCAGGAGAAACCAGACTCGGAGACATTAATCATGACGGCATTGTGGATGCTGCAGAAAAAGCAGCCATAGGAAGCGGCATACGGACATTCTATTACATCATTCTCCCGACCCATATCATTCTGGCCGGCGTCATTCTGCCGTTCATTCTGTTTACGGCATATCGTGCGCTTACCGGCGAATATACCCGCCACACAAAGCTCGCCCGGTACACGTGGCCGATATGGTTGTATGTGAGCATTACAGGTGTGCTGATATATTTACTGATCTCCCCTTATTACCCATAAGCCCGCAGAGGAGGTTATGAAATTTTCGTAATTTGTGACCTTTAATATTCGATTAAATTAATGAGGCTATCTTACCTGATAACACTTACAATACTATTATACTGCAGCAGTAGCAAGGCGCAATATGATACTGAATTCTGGTTTGCAGCGCCCGAACTATCCCAAAACCTTCCATCCGGTAGCAACGATCGGCCTGTTTACCTGAACATTTCCGGCAGCAATAGCCCCTCCATAGTTACTATATCGCAACCGGCCGGGAGCGGCGGCGGATACATCCCTACCCAGTCTGTCATAGTAGCAGCGCATTCAATGCAGCGGATCGATCTTACCAACTGGATTGACAATCTGGAATGTAAACCGGCCAACACAGTTCTAAATTATGGCTTGCATCTTACAGCTACGTCTCCTGTAATTGTATACTATGAAATCGCCAGCCAGCTTGCGCCTGAATTTTTCATTCTGAAGGGTAGAAATGCACTGGGCAAGTTTTTTTACGTACCCGGTCAAAATATAATTGATAACGCAGCATGGTATAACCCTCCTGCCCGAAACTCCTTTGATATAGTCGTAACAGAAGATAACACTACCGTATCCATAACACCGGCCCAAAATATTACCGGGTATGCTGCAGGTACAACATTCACCATCGTAATGAACCGGGGACAGGTCTATTCTGCCACAGCTACCAGCCCGTTACCCGGCGAGCATTTAAACGGCTCAGTGATCACATCAGATAAAGACATTGCTGTCACGGTAAAAGATGACGAATTATGGAGCAATACTATGTGGAATGGCAGTTGTCAGGACAGTGATGGAGACCAGATCATACCGGTTTCGTTACTGGGCAGGGAATACATTGCAGTAAAAGGTCTGCTCAACGGCCCGGGAACAGGCCTTGGTGATCAGTTGTTTATCACAGCCACTCAAAACGGAACGACAATTACCCAGAACGGCACTCCTGTAGCCGGCGTCACACTGAATGCAGGACAGACACACCGCCTTCCCGTATCCGTAGGCGGTGCAGCATCCACGTATATCACAACATCTGAACCAGCATATATATGGCATATGAGCGGTTCCGGCTGCGAAATCGGCTCCACAATACTTCCTGCTATCGACGAATGTTCCGGCAGTTCTTCTGTCACCTTTGCCCGCTCCACCAACGAGCCGCTTTTTATTAACCTCCTCGTCCAGGCAGGTGGAGAAAATAATTTTTTTGTGAATGGCCTGGGAACCATTGTCACCGCAGGCCAATTTTCGCCTGTTCCCGGCACTTCAGGCAGTTGGCTCAGCGCTCAGGTCCAATTATCCCCACAAGCATACCCACAAGGCAATGTAATAACAGTACGGAATTCCTCACATATATTTCACCTGGGGGTTTTAAACGGAGAGCCAACAGGCACCGGTACACGATTTGGGTATTTCAGCGACTACAGTCCTGTTTCTGTTACAGCACGTACAAAAAATTCCACTGTCTGTGAAAACGACACATTGTATCTCACAGCTGATACAATCAACGGCGCTGTATACAACTGGACAGGGCCAAACGGCTTTTCGAGCAATGCACAAAATCCGGTGATCCCCCATTTTACCGGATCGGACGCCGGCCCGTACGTAGTAATTGCAAATACACCTTGCGGACAACGTACAGACACTATTCACATATCTCTCATAACGCTGCCCAAAGATTTTCTGGGCCCCGATATAGATACCTGTGCCGACAGCATTGTACTCAGAACCAATATCCAAATCCCCGGCATAAGTATTTCTTACCTTTGGGATAATGGTGTTATCACCGACACGTTAAACATCATAAATTCCCGTCAATATTCATTGCAAATCAGCGCAGGCAGTTGCATATCAAATGATACGATCAATGTGACATTAAGGCAAATACCCCGTGTAGACTTAGGTGTGGACACAACTGTATGTACTATTGATTTGCCAATAGAGTTACAATCACTGCAGGCGGCAGGAAGTACTTTTCTCTGGAATGACGGAAGTACCGGCAACCAGATATCTGTATCAACCGGCGGGGATTACTGGCTGGAAGTCACAAACGATAACTGCACCGCACGGGATACGGTCAATATATCCGTCACAATACCCCCCGATCTGGACTTCGGGCCGGACACAACATTGTGCAACTACGACCTGCCGCTCCTTCTTGATGGAACATCCGCACCAGGCAGCTCTTATCTGTGGAGCGACGGAACAACGAACCCCACCCTCCAGGTAACAACCACCGGTGAATATGCTTTGCAGGTAACAATGGGAGGATGTATTGTCAATGACACTGTTCATGTCACTGTAAATCAGGCGCCTACGGTAAACCTCGGGCCAGATATGGCAATCTGCCTCTCTGAGACACCACTGATACTTACATCCGTACAGCCTGCGGGAAGTGATTACCTCTGGAGCAACGGTACTACACAACCCGACATCAGCCTGACATCAGATGGCAAGTACTGGCTGACCGTTACCAATAACGGATGTCAGGGCAGCGATACCATGCTTGTACGCGTGACAGCAGATCCGCAAATAAATGCAGGAACAGACACGACCATCTGTCAGCAACATCCGCTTATCATTGGAGATAGTGTCCCGGAAGCCATCTATACATGGAATACCGGGAGCTCTTCATCTCATATAGAAGTGTCTGCTACAGGACAGTATATTTTGACTGTCAATCTGCATGGATGCCTGGCCGGCGATACGGTAAACATTATCGCCATGCCACCTCCGGAAGCAGATTTGGGCAATGACCAGCACATTTGTTCCGGAGACACCATCATTATCTCTGCCGGCAATACTCCCGGCAATACTTATTTATGGAATACAGGAGCAAAAAGCGAAAGAATCACGGTAACTGAAGCCGGGATATATACAGTAACGGTAACATCGGAATATTCATGTACATCTTCAGATACTCTGTCTGTGCTTGCATTGCATATGCCTGAAGTGCGCCTCGGGGAAGACACTACACTGTGTATGGGGAATGCCCTGTTGTTATATCCCTACAGCGCACATGTCGACTCTCTCATCTGGTCGGACGGAAGCAGGAGTAGCGAAATTACAGTAACTGCTTCCAGTATATATACAGTAACAGGCTACAATAGCTGCGGCACGGATTCAGACGAGATCAACGTCGCTATTATATTTTGCGATATAATGGTTCCAAATGCATTTACACCAAACAAAGACGGCTTAAATGATATATTTCGCGTTTTGGGAACCCTTGAAATGGCAGATGACTTCTCTATGAGCATATACAACCGGTGGGGGCAATGTGTGTACACCAGCAACGATAAATACGCAGGGTGGGACGGCATGTACAAAGGCTCAGCATCTCCTTCAGGCACATATGCATACATGGTACACTTTCGGATCAACCAGGAAAAACAGCTACTTAAAGGAAACTTCCACCTCATCCGATAGGAAGCAAAATATATACGGCTTTAAAAACCGTTGCTTATTCACTCCCGGGGCAAAAAGATAAAACAACAAGAGAAATTGTATTTTTATCCCATGAAAAAGCAATTCTGGCTTATCATTCCCGGACTTATACTCACTGCATATCAATCTTCGGCACAGTGTGTCATGTGCACTAAAACCGCATCCGAGCCGGACAATTATCTACTCAGATATCCAGCAAATTTACACGCCGTTCCACTACTTCCACAAGAACAAAATCCGGACGCTCCTGCAGGATCAATTCTTTATTAAACCTTGTGTCCCAGATATACAGCGCTTCCCCTACCGATGTCGCAAAGAAACCCAGCATAGCCTTAAAATAAGAATCCCTGAATACTACTGCTTTAAGATCGGACGTCCTATTATAAGTCCTTAAAGTGTATTCCGTCTTCTCAAGTCGCACTTCCGGCACCATTCCCGGTTTCGGCATCCATTCCCGGTACGGCTCTGCTACCTGAATACCCAGCATCATGGTTTCATCCATCTGCATCACCTGCCGCTCTTCGATTGTATAGTCTTCCATCAGTAATTTGCGGACTGGATAGCGCTCCCTTATTTTATCCAGCAGCTTCTGTGTGGCATAGAAAGCTCCTGCATGATTCCAGTGCGAGTCTGTTTTATGATACAACTGTATGCTGTCTTTCATTACACCAAACTCCGCTCTCAGATCAATCAACTCAAAATCAGGTAAGACAACTGTTAACCGCCGCTTTAGCAAATCCAGCTTACGGGGTATATTCCGGTTGGGAGGTACAGGAAGATACTCGTGATATACCGTATGCTTATCTGGAGGTACGATCATATACAGACCTATATGCAGGCTGTCGCAAAAGGCTTTCATCTCAGCTATGGCACGGCATGCATAATCTATCTGCTGCACGTCAATCTTTTCGGCGCCTATAGCAGCATCAAAAACATGTTCACTGCTATTACCCAGAAAATACCAGTCATCTTTACCCTTCCTGACTTTATCAGGAAGCGGATCGCTCTTCAGGATATTTATCTTGAAATCTATATAATCTTGGGAAAAATAATCACGTAATGCAAAATGATCCGCGTAGTACAATTGCCACTGGTCGGAGAATGTCCATAAATCCTTTATTGAAAAAACCGGGCGTACTGCCATGGCCCTGTTTTCGGTCGTCTGCTTATTTTCATAAAACGGCATCAGCATAGTAGGCAGTGCACTGACCAGAATAAACAATACAATAAAAGTAACCCGGATGCCCATTATTTAAAATCTAAAGTATATAAACGGATTATAAGTATCAACAGACAAATACATCAAAACAATATAAAAAATCATAAACAGGCAGCCGTAATAACCGGCCAGGGCAAACCTGTACCGTTTGAATACGGCTTCCATCCGGTTACGTACAAACGGAAAAACAGGCAGGCTGCAACACACTGCCAGTAGGAGAAAAACAATAGTTTCACGATTGAAAAAAACATCCGGATAGAAAATGGTCGCATCGGCTTCCGGGGTCATAAAAAACATTTTTTTCAGATAAAGCAGGGCATCCTGCAGATTGTCTGCCCGGAAAAAGACCCACCCTATGCATACTATCAGAAGTGTATATATGTGCTGTACAGGGCGCCACAACCGTTCCAGCACACGGTCGAAGCCGATACGCTCCACAACGATAAACAGGCCGTGCCATAGCCCCCATACGACAAAATTCCAACTGGCCCCATGCCATAACCCCGTCACAAAAAAGACGACAAGCAGGTTGACGTAAGTCCGCCCGCTCCCCTTCCTGCTGCCGCCCAACGGGATATACACGTAATCCCGGAACCAGGAGGAAAGCGAAATATGCCACCTCCGCCAGAATTCTTTTACAGATCGTGAAATGTAAGGATAATTGAAATTCTCCAAAAACCTGAAGCCGAAAATCTTCGCAAGACCTATGGCCATATCGGAATACGCAGAGAAATCGAAATATATCTGGAAAGAATACGCCACAATACCAATCCACGCCACTCCGGAATGTATAAAGGCTGTTTCCTGTGCAAAGATCATATCTGCAATAGAGGCGAACGTGTTAGCTATAAGCACCTTTTTCGCCAGCCCGATAATAAACCGCTCAATGCCTTCGGAAATCATCAGGGGATCAGCCTTCCGGTTTTTTTCCAACTGGCGGGCAATATCCGCATACCGGATAATAGGCCCTGCCACCAATTGCGGGAACATACTGACGTAGGCCGAGAAATCAATAAAATTCCTGCTGGGTTTTATATCCCCGCGATATACGTCAATCGTGTACGACATTGTCTGGAACACGTAAAAACTGATGCCTACCGGGAGCATGATCTGTGGTAAAGCACCGAAATCCCGCCCGATACCCAGCAGGGTTAAAGCAGTCACCACATTTTCATAAGCAAAGTTTGTATATTTATAATAAAAGAGCCAACCCAGGCTGAATAAGACAGATAAAACCAGCCCCTGCTTCCTGTAACCCCTGCCGATAAGCATACCGCAGATGTAATTTACAGTAATGATCAAAAGCATGACCAGCACCAGCATCTTTTCACTCCAGGCGTAAAATACCAGGCTGGATATAAGCAGCCAGAGATTCCTGAATTTGGCAGGAAATATAAAATATACGATGACAACCGCAGGGAGGAAAAAGCTCAGGAATATGATACTGCTGAATAACAACGTATCTGTTTTTGAACACAAGATAAGCTATTTGGCAGGTTTGTAATAGCCCACCCTGCCCGGGCGTTGTAATCTATTGTGCAAGAGAGAAAACGTCAACCTTACCATGGGTGCAATTCAAATCTTCGCTGTAGTATAGCATCAAAATCCTTAATTTTGCTTTATGAAACAATGCCTGCTCATTTTTGTCTTATTCCTGGCATTTACAACTGCCGCGCCAGCTCAATGTGTAATGTGTACTAAAACCGCATCCGAACTGGATAATGACAGCGCAAAAGGACTGAACGGCGGCATCCTTTATCTCGCATCCATACCGCTGGCGCTCATGGGCACTGTGGGCTATATCTGGTGGAAACACAACCGGAATGTCAGCGGGCAATGATCCCTGACTAAAGTACGGCTGTACGGAAAATCCTTCGCCCGCTTTTTGTACCTTTACCCTTTACCGTATCGCATGTTATTTTCCCGGATTGCAGGACAGCAACTCGCCAAACAAGGTCTGTTACGTATGTTGCAGCGCAACCAGCTGCCCCATGCCCTGTTGCTCACAGGGCCGGAAGGAACAGGAGGGCTACCATTAGCACTGGCGCTCGCCCAATACATCTTCTGTACGAACAGGTCTGATAACGATTCATGCGGCGCCTGTACATCATGCGGTAAAGTGCAGCAGCTCCAACACGCAGATCTGCACCTCAGCTTTCCGGCCATTGCCCCCAAATCCGGCGTCAAAGCGCTTAGCAGGCATTACATTCAGGATTTCCGGGAATTTGTCGCGCAGACTCCATACGGTACTACCTTCGAATGGCTGCAGCATATCAATGCTGAAAACAAGCAGGGCAACATCCCTGCCGAAGAATGCCGCAGCATTATCGAGAACCTCAATCTCAAATCATACGAAGGGGGCAGCAAGATCCAGATCATCTGGCGCCCGGAATACCTGGGCAAAGAAGGCAACATCCTGCTGAAGCTGATCGAAGAGCCGCCGGCTGGCACCTTCCTGATCCTTGTCGCAGAAAATACGGAAGCCATCCTTCCGACAATCCTTTCACGTACGCAGATCGTACGACTCGCCCCGCTCTCTGCCATTGATATTGCGAAAGCGCTTACGGAACGCAATCTGGCCGACGAACGCAAAGCCATACAGGCAGGACACCTGGCAGGCGGGAGTTTCACCGAAGCATTACGCATCCTGCGGGAAACGGAACATGATCTCTTCCCTGAAGTGCGTAACTGGTTTAACGGAATATTTACGAACAATGGCCTCATGATGGCCGGGTTTGTAGAAGACCGGGCAAAAGAAGGCAGGGAGCAGCAAAAGAATTTTCTACGTTACGTAATACAACTGCTGGAACAGACATTACGCTGCACTTATCTGCCCGGGGTGCCGTTGCCTTTGCCTCCGGAAGAAGCACAATTTGTACAGCGCCTGGCAGCGAGAGGGCTTCCCTACGACACGCTCCGGCAAATGGTTAAAGCCATTACCACAACGATCTTTCATATCGAGCGGAATGCACATGCCAGGACCCAGCTACACGCATTGTCTATCCGGCTCGCGCACATTATACAGGGCAGGCCGGAGCTGATCGCGGAACATTAGCGATAAGCAGGGCTATTTACCCATTTTCAGGATCAGGTCGTACTCTTCTTTCTGCACCGGACAAACGGATAAACGGGACTGTCGTATGAGCGACATATCCGACAAACCTTCAGTTTCTTTCATTGTCGCCAGGGTGACCGGGTGTTTCAATGCCTTTACCGGCTTCAGGTCTACCACCACCCAGTTGGCATCGTCGGTCGTCGGGTCCTGGTAGGCTTCACGTATCACTTCAGCAATACCCACAATGGCAAGCCCTTCATTACTGTGATAAAACAGCGCCTTGTCGCCTTTCTTCATGGCACGCAGGTTATTCCGTGCCTGGTAATTGCGCACACCATCCCAGAAGGTCTTTCCGTCCTTTACAAACTGTTCCCAGCTATACTTAAACGGTTCCGATTTTACAAGCCAGTAGTTCATACGGAAATTTGAAAATTTGGGGATTTGAAAATTTGAAAATGGCGTTTTTCAACTTCTTAATGGTTTTACTTTCAACATTGAAGGATTAAGGATATCCTCGTACCTCAATCCTCACCCTTGATCATCTCTCAGGTTTCGCGCTGTAGCAGGTAGCCCGCCAGTTCACGCAGCGGCTCCTTCCGGGCAGTGGTAACCGCCGCATCTTCGAGCGCATGAAATGCCTGATCCGAATAATACTGCACCAGCTCCCGGCACGAAACATCCACACCCAGATCGCGGAAGATTGCCAGCATATCCGGCACTTTATTACCATCATCCGTCTGCATGAGCCGGCTGATCTCCTGCCGCTGCGTACCGGAAGCGCGATCCAGCGCCGTCAGCAACAGGAATGTCTTTTTATTATCCCTGATATCTCCGCCGTGCTGCTTACCGGTCTTTTCTGTATCGCCAAAAGCATCCAGGTAGTCATCCTGCAACTGGAAGGCGATGCCCAGATTCTTTCCGAACTCATAAAGCTTGTCGGCATTACCCGTAGTAGCGCCGCCCAGCAATGCGCCTATCTTAATGCTGGTAGCCAGCAATACAGAAGTCTTTAATTCGATCATCCGCAGATATGCGTCGAGCGGCACATCATTCCGCCGCTCAAAATCCATATCCCATTGCTGACCTTCGCATACTTCGATCGCCATCTTATTAAACGCTGCCAGCACTTCCGGCAGGGCATAACGTACCTTGGCAATCTCCTGATACGCATAGATGCTCATGACATCGCCCGAGAGAATCCCGGTCGACAAATCGTATTTTGTATGAACGGTCTCGAATCCACGTCGCAACGGAGCTTTGTCCATAATATCGTCATGGATGAGGGTGAAGTTATGAAACAACTCCAGCCCTGCCGCCGCATGCCAGGCGTCTTCCGTAATCTCGCCGAAAAGCTCATTGCCCATCAGGCACAACACCGGGCGGATGCGCTTACCGCCAAGCCCCAGGAAATACCGGCAGGGGTCGTATAACGTAGCCGGCGCTTCCGGAAAAGGTAAAATGGCCTTAAAGCGTTCCCCGAATTGCCGGGCCAGTTCTGTGAATTGATGCATGACCGACGCAAGTTAATAATTATTGACCTGAACGGCAATGTAGGGACGAATTGCATTCGCCCGGTGAGGGATGAGGATTGAGGGATGTACCAATATGACCGATGCAACAACTAACTTTACAGCACTATGAATATCGAAATATGGTCACTCGGCAGGGAG
Source organism: uncultured Chitinophagaceae bacterium (assembly GCA_964527735.1). Taxonomy (GTDB): domain Bacteria; phylum Bacteroidota; class Bacteroidia; order Chitinophagales; family Chitinophagaceae; genus JBEBVQ01. The sequence goes on from CAZGPG010000006.1 coordinate 55,445, forward strand.
CATGAACATTTTATCGAAGAAGGCATACGTCATTACTTCCGGAAAGCAAAGCCCTGGATAACCGCAGAACTGGTATTGCTGCGGACAACAGGGAAAAATGCGGCGACAGATATACACCATATCAAACAACAGGAAGAAACGCTGATCCTGAAACGACTGCAACCACACCACCACCTGATACTACTCGATGAACGCGGCAAGCTGCTGGATTCACCGGGATGGGCACAGCAGTTCCAGCAATGTATGAACCAGCGGGTAAAAACACTTGTATTATTGATCGGCGGCGCCTATGGCGTGAGCGATAATATCCGGAAGCAGGCAAAGCAGGTATGGTCTTTATCACATCTTGTCTTTCCGCACCAGCTTGTACGGCTTGTCCTTGCCGAACAAATCTACCGGGCATACAGCATTCTGAACCATAGCCCTTATCACCATGAATAGGGTGTAGGGGCGAATTGCATTCGCCCTCCGCCGCGGAAACAAATGAGGGATGAAGTTGTACATCCCTCACCCCTAAAAAGGTTGCGTGATCTGCCTGAGAAACAATTCCCCCGGTTGCGGGGAAACGATCCAGGTAAAGACAAACCCGAAAACAGCGCCCCAGAAGTGAGCGTCGTGGTTGATGTGATCGCCGCCGCGACGCGACATATACGCCGAATACACCAGGTACAATATGGCAAATACAATACTCGGTATCGGCAATATACCGAAGATGTAAAGTCCTTCCCAGGGCGAAATATAAACCATCGAGAACAGCACCGCCGCTACCCCGCCCGATGCTCCGAGCGACCTGAAATAATGATTATGACGGTGCTTGAAGAAAGACGGGAGAGATGCAACCACAATACCGGCCAGATACAGCAGCAGATAAGAAAAACGCCCGTCGATCACCCTATAATAGCTTTCCACATAGCTGCCGATGAAAAACAAGGTAAACATATTGAACAGCAGGTGCATACTGTCTGCATGTATAAAGCCGGAACTGAGCAGCCGGTAATATTCTGCCGGAGTCTGCATCTTCGCCGGCCATAGGATGAGCTTATTGGTTAGTCCTGCATCCCGGAAGGCCGCCAGGGATATCAGTACGGTAATGATGACCAGTATCAGTGTGATGGTTCCTTGCATAAATTTCTTTATTGCCGGCGAAAATAGGGATTAATCCCAGAGCCTGCTGTAAAAAGTATCTATTTAATGTGACAAATGTGTTGAATGTGACAGATGTGTTTATCACATTTCCCACATTCGTCACATCTGTCACATTTAATTTGATGGCTTGTTAAGAACATTTTTTACTTTTGCCAGTCTCCAAAACACAATAAGTATATGAGCGAGGCATTAGATCATATTATCAGCGACTGCGACCAGCAAATGCGCAAGGCCATCAGCCATCTGGAGGTGGAGCTGACCCGGATCCGGGCGGGAAAAGCCAATCCACAGATACTGGAGGGGATCTCCGTTGAGTACTACGGCAATCCTACTCCCATCGGCCAGGTAGCCAATATTACAGTCACCGATGCCCGTACGCTTTCAGTGCAGCCGTGGGAAAAAAACATGATCGCCCCGATCGAAAAAGCCATTATGGCTTCCAACATCGGTCTTACACCGCAAAACGACGGACAGGTGATACGACTATACCTCCCGCCATTAACAGAAGAGCGCCGGAAGGAACTGGTAAAACAGGTAAATGGAGTCGGCGAGCATTCCAAGGTAGCCATCCGCGGCATTCGCAGGGAAGAAATAGAGCAGATAAAAAAACTGCAGAAAGACGGCCTGAGCGAAGACATTGCCAAAGGCGGCGAAGCCCGCATACAGGGACTTACAGACAAACATATTGCATTGATTGACGAGCATTGCAAGGATAAAGAAAAGGAGATCATGACCATATGATCATCACATGATACAGATCACAAGCCATTACCCACAGGTAGTGGCTTTTTATTTTAGTGATATTGCCACGCCACCCCAATCCGGGTTGTTCACAAATAGTCGCAAATTTTCAGCAACTATTTTATTTACTTTGCTTCCGGATCAGATAGCAGAAAATGGAATTCGGGAAAGTACCGGCAGCACAACTGGAACGTATTGATTTTACGCTACCGCCAGATCCTGATGTCACTACAGAAGTATTAGCGACAAGCGGACGGAAAGACAAGACAAAGTTTTACGTTGGCTGCGCCAAGTGGGGACGGAAAGACTGGGTAGGAAAACTTTACCCGGCAGGCACGAAAGAAAAAGATTTCCTGCAAGCATATGCCCGGCTGTTCAACTCCATTGAATTCAATGGTTTTTATTACAGCACACATTCAAAAGAGCAGGTACTGAAATGGCGCAGCCAGGTACCAGCGGAGTTCCTGTTCTGCCCCAAGTTCACTCAATCCATCACACATTACAAGCGACTGAAAAACACAGAAAAGGAAGTGGATACCTTCCTCTCCGTTGTCCATGCCTTCAACGACAATCTGGGGCCGGTATTTCTCATGCCGCATCCGCAGATGGCAACAGAAGATGCAACAACGATCATGGATTTCATCGCCGGATTGCCCGGAGACCTGGACCTGTTCCTCGAGCTGCGTCACAAAGATTTTTACAACGGCGGTTATCATAAAGACCTGTATGCCTTCCTTCGAAAGCGCCACCGGGGCACTGTTATTACCGATGCTGCCGGTCGCAGAGATTGTGTACACATGCATCTGAGCACCCCGGAATGTTTCATCCGTTTTGTAGGTAACTCCCTCCACACTACGGATTATCTCCGCATAGACGAATGGGTGACGCGCATTGCCCAATGGGTAAATGACGGACTACAGACCTGCTACTTTTTTATGCATCAGCACGACGAACTGCACTCACCGGAGCTGATCCGCTATTTCATAGAACAGCTGAACCGGCATTGCGATACAGGACTTACACCTCCCGGGCCACAGGCAAACGGCCTGTTGTTCTGAAGAAGATGTACAATGGCCCTTATATGACCGGTATCCTCCTTGTCCCTGCTCTTCCGATTATGCCTATCTTTAGCTGATGAAAATACTGATTACCGTTCTGATGTTTTTTTCTGTTCTTACAGACACTGCGGCGGAGCTGATTAAATGGGAGCTGAAAAAAGACAAGGATGGCATTCTGGTATATTCCGGCAGCATTGTAAATTCAAATATAAAAGCGGTCAAAGCGACCTGTACCTTACCGGCCCGCCTTACAGAGCTTGCAGAGTTGCTGCTGGATGCCGGCGCCCGGAAGCAATGGGTTTACAATGTAATAACAACCTATCTTGTAAAGCAGCTTACTCCGAACGAACAGGTATATTATTCCGAAATGTCCATGCCCTGGCCTATGAGTAACCGGGATGCTGTAGTGCTGATGAAGATCACACAAAACCCGGTCAGTAAAGTCATGCAGGCGCATATGTCTGTCACTGAGGGCTATGTTGCCGTATCCAAAGAGAAAATACGTATCCCTTTCCTGGATGTACGATGGACGGTAACACCCACCGGGAAAGGGCAGGTGCATGTAGAATATATCGCTCAGGCAGATCCTGGCGGCAGCGTTCCCTCCTGGGTAGTTAATATGTTTTCTTCAAAAGGACCTTACGAGTCCTTTCAGGCGTTGCGCACACTGTTGCTCACCCGGAAGTATACCGGTGAATCAATTGATTTTGTTGTGGATTAATATTACGGGAAAACAACAGCAAAAAAAAGCCCGCTCAATGAGCGGGCTGTAAGTTCCTGGTGCCCAGGACTGGAGTCGAACCAGCACACCCTTGCGGGCGCTGCGACCTGAACACAGTGCGTCTACCAATTTCGCCACCTGGGCATCTCCTGTAAGAACTTAGGGCTGCAAAGATAGGCGGGTTTTAGAAAATTACAAATCCTTTTTTGGGGAAATCAGGGCGCCATCAGGCTGCACCCCCGCAAAGCCGCATGGTCGAGCCGGCCGAGTACCTCAAAGCTGCCGTCCGCAGCAATACGCCCCACATCATCGGTCGCAATAAATGCGCAGGAATGCACATTCGCCAGGTCAATAATATTCACAGCTCCGCTGCCCGTGGTATTTACTTCAAACGGATCGTACAGATCCCGCACCAGCACACGCATGGTATCACTGCATTGAAAACGTCCGCCGGCCACGGCATATGCCTGCGACAGCAGCTCCGTCATCCCATATTCCGAATGAATCTGCGGCAATTGCCACTGCCGTTGGAGCAGCTGGTGCACCTGGCTGCGCGTCCATTCCTCCCGCCGTCCTTTCATGCCGCCTGTTTCCATCACGATCGTGTGTCGCAGCGGCATGGGAAAAGTTTCCGCAAAATCGATCAGCGCAAAGGTCACGCCCAGCAGCAATGTCTTCCGCCCGTCACCTTCAAGCTGCCGTATCACGTCCGTCAGCTTGTCCCATTCATTGAGATAAAAACCCGATTCCGGATGCCGGCCGCACGCCATAAGCGTTTGCGCCATATGCACCAGTGAGGCATTTCCGCGTTCCAGGTAGGAAGGCAGCAATGCCAGGATCACATAGTCCGAAGGATCGCCGTAAAATTTCCGGAAACCGGCCAGCAGCGCTTCACGGTAAAGGTCAGGATCCCGCACGGTATGCCTGGCGGGGATTTCGCCCGTAGTACCGCTGCTTTCAAATACAATTGCAGGAGTATTCCATGCTCCGGTTTTTACCTGGTGTGTTTTAAAAAATGATACCGGCAGGAATGGAATATCGGCAAGATCATGCACCCGGGAAGGATCCGTATGAATGGCATCTGCATAGCTACGGTATATCCCGTTATCCGCATATTGATATTGAAAAAGAGCCAGTGCTTTTTCCCGGAAATTATCCGGCGTAATGCCCGTTATATACCCCGCATTTGTGAAGTCTGAATGATACGTCACTTTTCTTTAACTTTGATACATATGAAGTGGTACCTGCTTATTTTCATTCCGGCGCTTGCATGTATCGGCATTGGCGCATGCAGCAAGCAAAAACGTTATTCTGACACGCCCTATATAGAGTTCAAAGGATCTTCTCCCGATTCCCTCAGGGCTGGCGCCAGCGAAGATACGCTATTCATCTCGTTCCGGTTTACCGACGGCGACGCCGACCTCGGCAATGATCCGGCAAGCGGAAACTATGATATTTTCCTGACTGATGAGCGTGACAATACCATATATACCTATTTCTTTCCCAACATTCCAGACATAATCAGAAACTCTGAAAAAGGGATGGAAGGTACCTGTACTTTTTTCCTGCTGGCTGCCTTTATGATCCTCCGGCCCGACCGGCCCGACGGAGACACGGTGCGCTACAGCCTGTACATTAAAGACCGGGCAGGCAACCAGAGCAATACCATCTACACCAATTCCGTTTATATATACCCGTAGCGGTTGCACAAAACCAATATACCATACCAACACCTGTCTTTGCGCCATGAATAAAATCAGTGTCATCATCATCACGCTGAACGAAGCCCGGCATATCGAACGCTGCATACGGTCGGTATTACCTGTGGCCGATGAAGTGATCGTACTGGACAGCTTCTCCACCGACAATACGGCTGCCATAGCGCTGCAGCTCGGCGCGCGGGTATATCAGCACAGTTTCGACGGCTACGGCCCGCAGAAAAACCGGGCCATCGACTATGCCCGTTACAACTGGATCTTAAATATTGATGCCGATGAAGCGCTCTCGCCGGAGCTGGAGCAAAGCATTCTGGAAGCGAAGAAAAATTTTACCCGCGATGCCTATGCCTGCAACCGGCTGACCAACTATTGCGGGAAATGGATACGGCATTGCGGCTGGTACCCGGATACGCTTATCCGGCTCTGGCGTAAAGACAAGGCCGGTGTTACGCAGGATAAAGTACATGAGCGTTTCGTGCTGAACCCGGGATCTCATGCCGGATTCCTCAAAGGAGATCTGCTGCACTACAGCTATTACACGATATCCGACCACATCAAGAAAATAGAGCAGTATTCTGAGATCGGCGCGCAGCATGATGTGGCCAGGGGAAAGAAATGCAGCTTGTTCAAATTGTGGTTTCTGCCGAAGTGGATATTCTTCACTACATACATCATCCGCCTCGGCATCCTGGACGGGTATTACGGCTATGTGATCAGTAAAAATTCTGCCTTCGCCGCCTTTGTCAAATACCTGAAAATACGGGAATACTCAGGAATGGTTAATGATTAATGGTTAATGATATATTATCCACATCATTAACCATTAACCATTAACCATTAAACCTGAAATACGCCGCTCTTCCATTCCCGCTCTATGGGCGCATGGTTGGCAGCGTTGATCGCTTCGGATATCAGGCGACGGGTATCAGCCGGGTCAATGATCTCATCTACCCACAAACGGGCAGCTGCATAATAAGCGCTGGTCTGGGTGTTATATCGTTCAGTGATCCGGTCGAGCATTTCTTTTTCCTTTTCAGGATCAATAGTTTCACCCTTTGCCTTCAGCGAAGCTACCTGTATCTGCAATAATGTTTTGGCCGCCTGCTCGCCCCCCATCACTGCGATCTTAGCGTTTGGCCAGGCATAGATAAACCGTGGGTCATAGGCCTTACCGCACATGGCATAGTTGCCAGCGCCATAAGAATTACCGGTTATGATCGTCACCTTGGGAACAACCGAATTGGCAACCGCATTCACCAGCTTGGCGCCGTCTTTAATGATGCCCGCATGTTCGGACCGGCTGCCGACCATAAAGCCGGTAACATCCTGGAGGAATACAAGCGGTATTTTCTTTTGATTGCAGTTCTGGATAAAACGCGCCGCTTTATCCGCACTGTCATTATAGATCACTCCTCCCATCTGCATCTCTCCTTTGCCGCTTTTTACGAGCTTCCGCTGATTGGCTACAATACCTACCGCCCAGCCGTCAATACGTGCATAGCCGCAGACAATTGTTTTGCCGTAGTCTTTTTTAAACTGGTCAAATTCACCGTTGTCAACAAGGCAGGATATTACATCCAGCACATCATATGGCTTGCTGTTGTCTACAGAAACCAGTCCGTATATTTCTCTTGCTTCCTTCAGCGGTTCTGCAGGCTTCACACGGTCGAAACCAGCGCGGGGCTGCTCACCCAGCTTTTGCATAATACGCTTCACCTGATCGAGGCATTCCTGCTCCGTATCGAATTTATAATCTGCAATACCGCTGATCTCGGTATGTGTTTTGGCGCCGCCCAGCGTCTGGATGTCTGCATCTTCGCCGATAGCAGCCTTTACTAGATACGGGCCTGCGAGAAATATAGAACCGTTTCCCTCTACCATCAACGTTTCATCGCTCATAATCGGCAGGTAGGCCCCACCGGCTACACATGGGCCCATTACCGCTGCTATCTGGGTGATGCCCATCGCACTCATCACTGCGTTATTACGGAAGATCCGTCCGAAATGTTCCTTATCCGGGAAAATCTCATCCTGCATCGGGAGATATACTCCCGCGCTGTCTACAATATAAACGACCGGCAACCTGTTTTCCATGGCGATCTCCTGCAGCCGGAGATTCTTCTTGCCGGAAACCGGGAACCATGCACCGGCTTTTACCGTATTGTCATTGGCTATAATGACACATTGACGACCGGCTACGTAACCGATACCACCGACGGTGCCCCCAGCCGGACAACCACCATGCTCCTGGTACATCTCCCAGCCGGCAAACGAGCCGATCTCAACAAATTCTGTACCTTTATCTATAAGATATGTCACCCGTTCACGTGGTGTCATTTTTCCTTTTGCACGATTTTTTTCAATGACCTTCTTCCCTCCACCCAATGCTACCTGTGCGTGACGCTGTCTCATCTGGCTCACTGCCATACACATGGCATCTTCATTTTTATTAAATTCTATATCCATTACGCTATGTTTCGTTGGGAGGACAAATATAACGGGAAATGAGGGGAATGTGCTGAATTATGAATGATGAATTATGAGTGATGAATGAAATTCATCATTCAATTACCGTATTTTCGTTGCAGCAAACCAGGACATGAAAACATTCGAAGACCTGCTGGATCTTCACTATAAAGAAGGCAGCCCGGAACGGAGGGATTTTGAAAAGAAGACGCAATTGCATCTGATCGGCGAGCTGCTGCGTGAAACCCGGAAAGCCGCAGGAGTAACACAGGAAACGCTGGCCAACCGGATCGGCACTAAAAAAACATACATCTCCCGCATCGAAAACGGTAAAACAGACTTACAAGTGTCCGGACTTTTCAGGATCTTTGAAGAAGGTTTAGGGAAAAAAGTAATTTTGTATATTGAGTAAGCTGGAAGTTAATTATGGGGTCTTACAGTATCGGTGAAGCGATCAATTTATTATTCGAGAAATCGGGCTGGAAGCCCAAAGCTCATGAGGTACGGCTACGTGCAGATTGGGAGGAAATCGTAGGCAAAACCATCGCACGTTATACGCGGAATATTTATCTGCATAACTACATCCTTACCATTTATACGGACGTTCCCGCGCTGAAACAGGAGCTGACGCTTGGCAAAGAACAACTGGTCGCCCGGATCAATGAACACTTCGGAGAACGTATCGTGCAGGAGATTGTAGTGAAATAAAATGTCATTGCGGCCTTGAGCGCAATCGTCTGATGTGACACGATGCTTAATACAGCTAGTGATTAAGACAAAACGATTCTAAAAATGTGACAAATGTGTTGAATGTGACGAATGTGCTTATCACATTTCCCACATTCGTCATATTTGTCACATTAATTGGACCCTTAAAATATTGTCATCAGCGCATCAAGGCTGTGCACTTCATACGTCGGGCGACGCTGGTGCTCTTTTTTAGCCGGATTAAAGTATACCTGATCCCAGCCGGCGTTTGATGCACCCAGCACATCAATATCCAGGGCATCGCCTACCATAATACTGTTTTCTTTTGCAGCGCCGGTGGCTTTCAGCGCGTAATCGAATATTTCCCGGTGCGGTTTGAGACTGTTGCTCCGCTCGCTGGTGATCACTTCTTCAAAATACGCCGATATGCCGGAATACTGCAGCTTCTGCCATTGTGTTTTTTCAAAGCCGTTTGTGATCAGGTGCACCCGGTACCGCCCGTGGCAATGTTCCAGCAACTCTTTGGCATAAGGCATGAGCAGCGATTGCGTAGGTAATATTTCAAGATAAGCGGCGCTCATTTCATGCGCCAGTGCCGTATCCGCCAGTTTAAAATCAAGGAAAGTATACCAGAGCCGTTTCCATCTGAGATCATCACGACGGATATACCCGTTACGGAAGCGCTCCCACAGTCTGTCGTTATGGGCGCTGTATACCCGGTAGAAAGTATCGAAATCCCCGATTCCGCGATCGGAAAGCACATATTCGTCATAAAGCTGCCTCAGCGTCAGCTCCGAATTGCGGTCAAAATCCCACAAGGTATGATCCAGATCGAAAAACAGATGATTATAAGCCAACGGCATGACCGGTTAATGAGCGTATGCTGTTAAAAACTAAAGAGCTACCGGGGCAGCTCTTTTAACCAAAGATCGCTTTAAAATCAGCTAATGTGATCAGTTAGCTGATTAGCTGATGATTATTTCTTACGGTAATAAATCTTGTCTTCAAAAAACTCATTGGTAGCCTGCAACGCCGGATTGGCCATGCGCTCATACATACGGGAGATCTCGATCTGCTCCTTGTTTTCGTGCACTTCCTCCAGGCTATCCGTATGACTGCTGAATTCATCGAGCTTTTTATGCAGCTCTTCTTTTATCGTTACAGAAATCTGGTTGGCACGCTTGGCGATCACCGCGATGGATTCGTACAGGTTACCTGTTTTATCCTTCATCTGTATCACATCCCTCGTTTCAACAAGGGGATTCACTGAAGCCAATGCTTTTTTGTTGGTACTCATTTACGTAGCTTTTTTATGCTGTTGTCTGCACGGGCATGAAACGCTCCGGCGTCGCGAAGATACTGAGAATTTGGATATTCTTCCTTAAAATCGTTATAGGCACTGATCGCATTGGCATAACGTTCCTCCTGCTTATCCTCTATACTTTGCCGGGCATAATAGTATAACGACTTGACTATCATATAATGGTAGTAATCCACAGAAGGGGATTCCGGGAAATTTCGCAATACGGATCTGTATGCCACACTTGCAGCCTTATATTGACCTATATCATAATACAACTGAGCCGCAGCAGCTTCTTTCTTTTCCAGCTTTATCCTTGCTTCGTCCATATAATTATTAGCTTCGGAAAGGCGTTTGGAATCCGGATTCATATTGATATATGCCTGCATTGCCTCAACGGCTTTCACTGTATTCGTCTGCTCCAGGGAATACTTGGGAGACATCTTGTACAAACTCACCGCCTGCATAAACTGGCATTCTTCTGCATCTTTACTGGCAGGGAAGAAATCAACGAAATTCTTGAAATGATAGGAAGCGCTGAGGTAGTCCTTCATATGATAATATGACCATGCATAGCGGTAATACATCGGCTCAAAATTACGCGTGCCTTTTACCATCGGCAATATCCCCTGGTAGATCTGGCTGGCCTTATGGTACTCTTTCTTTTCGTAGTACTCATTGGCTTTTGTCAGCTTGTAGTTGACATCAGAGCTTTTCAGCACTTTTTCATATTTGCTGCATGAGGATATCAGCAGCAACAGAAGAGCCGGAATGATCGTTTGAATAATACGAATACGCATAGCAGGCGGCAAAAATACGAAAAAGCAGTATTGCCTGTTACATTCGGCGGCAAAACTGTGTTAAGAGCCTGTTTAAATTTCTCTCATAGATGTTATTAATAGATTCTAAAAATGTGACAAATGTGTCGAATGTGCTTATCACATTTCCCACATTCGTCACATTTGTCACATTAATTGGATGGATTTTAACTGGCGTATAAATCCCCCACAATTCCCCCCGGCCCCTCCGGCGGCTTTTATTACTTTTGTTGCCTGTTTATTTATTTATTATAATCCGGGAAATACACACGTAATGAAAAAAATACTGCTATCGCTCTTTGCTGTCGCAACCTTGTTTTCCACACGTGCCGATGAAGGCATGTGGATACCTATGCTAATCGGGAAAAATTATGCGGAGATGCAGCGGCTGGGATTGAAATTATCCGAAACAGACATCTATAACATTAATAACAGCAGCCTGAAAGATGCCATCCTGCAATTCAACGGAGGCTGTACCGCCGAGATGATATCCGGCTCCGGGCTGCTGCTCACCAACCACCACTGTGGTTATGATGCAATTGCCAATCTGAGCTCCGTAGAGAAAAACCACCTCGACAACGGTTTTTGGGCATACAGCCATGCTGAAGAATTGCCCGCCAAAGGACTGTCCGTAACCTTTCTGGAGTATATGGAAGATGTAACCGGCGAAATCACAAAAGCTACGGGAAAAAGCAAAGGCGATAAGTTCGACAAAAAACTGGAAGAAGCCAGAGAGAAAATAGAAAACCGCGCTGCTCAAAACGGAAAATACGTAGCGCAGGTAAGAGAATTTTTTAATAGCAATCAATATATCCTGCTGGTGTACAAGAAATATACGGATGTACGCCTCGCCGGTACGCCTCCCCGCTCCATAGGCAAATACGGCGGCGACACAGACAACTGGATATGGCCCCGCCACACGGGAGACTTCTCGGTATTCCGCGTCTACGCCGGCAAGAACAATGAACCTGCCGACTATTCACCGGAGAATGTTCCGTATAAGCCCAAAAAATTCCTCCCGGTATCCATCAAAGGCGTAACCGAAAATGATTATGCCATGATCCTGGGTTATCCAGGCCGCACCAACCGCTATGAAGTATCTTATGGCGTAGACCTTGCCCTCCGGGAGGTCAACCAGTCGATCGTTAATATCCGGGCACAGCGGCTGGCCATCATGAAAAAGCATATGGATCGTGATAAAGCCGTCTATCTGAAGCTTACATCAAATTACTCCCGCATCTCCAACTACTGGAAATACTATATCGGCCAGACAGAGCAGCTCAACCGGCTGAAAGTAGTAGACCGTAAAATCGGAGAAGAACAGCAATTCACCCAATGGGCGCACAAAAACGCTCCGGAATACAAAAACCTGATGAGTGAATATGCCGGCGCCTATGCTGCCTACAAGCCATACGCAAAGCATACGGTATATTATTACGAGTGCTTCCGTGGCGCAGCCATTGCACGTCTTGCAGCCGCTCTGGAACCTTTGTATACAGAGCTGGCAAAGAAAAAGCCCGATGCCGACTCCATAAAAGATCATGTAAGTAATCTCAGACAGCTTCGCACTGTATTGTTTCAGGATTTTGATGCTTCAGTAGACCAGGAAATTTTGGCAGCAATGACTAAAATGTATTACAACGATGTGCCACGGAGCCAGCATCCGGATATCTACCAGCAGGAAATCTTCAAGCACTTTGGCGAAGAAAACCTCGATCAGGCATTCAGCAATTATGCCGGTTATGTATTCAAAAACACATTCCTGATCGATGATAAGAAGTTTGAAGATTTTTGCAGCAATCCGTCCATAGACCAAATAGAAAAGGACGCAGCGGCCCGGTATTCATTAAGCTTTGTACGCAACTTCAATCAATACTATCAGCCGAAAGCAGATGCGTTTGCAAAGCAGAAAAAAGAACTTTCCAAACAGTATATCAGTGGTCTGATGACCATGAAAAAAGGACAGCTGATGTATCCCGACGCCAACTCTACCATGCGTTTATCATACGGGCAGGTTAAAGGGTACCAGCCCCAGGATGCCGTTCAATACAGCTACGTTACCACCATAGAAGGCCTGATGGACAAATACAAGCCCGGAGACGACGAGTTTGATCTGCCCAAAGAACTGATTGAGCTGTATAAGAAAAAAGATTATGGCCGCTATATGTCAGCAGACAGCACGCTGCATATCAACTTCATCACAACCAATGATATTACGGGAGGCAACTCCGGCAGTCCCATCATCAATGCCGATGGCGAGCTGATCGGCTGTGCTTTTGACGGCAACTGGGAAGCTATGAGCGGAGACATCGCATTCGACAAACAATACAAACGTACAATCGCTGTAGACGCCCGTTATATTCTCTTCATTATTGAAAAAATGGGACGTGCCCACAACCTCATAGAAGAAATGCAGATCAATAATTAACCGCTCATTCTGTATAATATCAGCGGCCGGCTCAGACAACACCTGAGCCGGCCGCTTTCGTTTATACCACTTATACCACGTTGCTCCGGCAAAGCAGATCTATGCTGTTTCTCTATTCCTCTTCCAGCAGCCCCATCTGGATGGCAACCTTGATCAGGCCCACCAGGTTTTTTACCTCAAGCTTCTGACTGATGCTGAACCGGTGCGTCTCCACCGTGCGCTGACTGATAAAAAGTTTTTCCGCAATTTCCTGGCTGGTATATTCCTGTACGATCAGCTTCAATATCTGCTTTTCACGATGAGTAAGTTCGGGTATCTCAGCACTTTGCTGTTTGAGCTGCAGCATATGTTGCAACATTTTGTCCTTGATCGCCGGATCGATAAACTCTACACCCTCGTGAACGTCGCGAATAGCCTTGATCAGCAGCCTGGAATCTGAGTCTTTGAGCAGATAGCCGGCACAGCCGTTTTTCAGCATAATCTTGAGATGCCCGGGGCTGTCGAGGCTGGTAAGTGCCAGGATGCGGACGGAAGGATATTCTTTCGACAGGATCAGGGCAAGGTCTTTGCCAGAAGTATCGGGCAACATGATATCCAGCAGCAGCACATCAGGCGTATCTTGCCGGATACCTTCCAGGAGTGCACTCCCCGTTTGATAAGTGCCCGTGATCACTATATCCGGCACAGCAGATAATACACTCTGGATGCCTTCTATAGTAGTAGGGTGATTATCTATGGCAGCTACTCTGATCATATCGGTTCTTGTTTATGCATATAAGCGGATGTATGAAATTCAAGATAGCATATTGTTCCGGTCTCGGGTGTGCTTACGATATCCAGTAGTCCTTTCATCGCGGCCACCCTGTTCCTGATATTTTTGAGACCGATCCCCTTCCCCTGCTCCAGCGCATTTTCAGGTATTCCTCTGCCGTTATCCTCCACCGTAATGCTGAGCAGGCCGTCCTGGTAATTGATCTGCACCAAAGCCCGTGTGGCTCTTGCGTGCTTGATCATGTTATGAACCAGTTCCTGTACGATCCGGTAAACGGAAAGCTCAAAATCCGGATCGAAACGCGGCACCTGGCCATATATCTGGAAGCGTATCTTTAATCCCGAATGCTGCTCCATGCTTTTGCAGAAATAAAAAACAGCATCCGGGATACCTTCCTGGAGCAGTATATCAGGCAAGAGGTTATGCGCGGTTTCCCGAAGCTCACGGGTGGCGCTCTCGAGCTGTCGCAGCACACCATGAAATTCCGGAGAATCCTGCAGACCTTTGTGTTGTACAGGCAGGGAGCTGAGATTCATCTTTGCTGCTGCAAACTGCACTACAATTCCATCGTGCAGGTCCTGGGCAATCCGTACCCGCTCCCGTTCTTCACCTTCCATCATCGCTTTCAGCTGTTTTATTTCATGCTCCCGCTGGAGGTTGGTAAGCTTCTCGGCCAGGAGATATTGCTTGTGCCGGTTATTACGATAGAGGCTCCATACAAGCGCCAGAGTCGCTGTCAGCAGCAATGCGCCCGAAGAGATCCCCAGTATCCAGATATTCTTTTCTTTGATCCGGCTGTCGCGTTGTGCAATTTCCTTGTTTTTCTCAGCGATCCTGTAGCGTATCTCAAGCTGGTTGAGCGCCTGGTCTTTCCGGTTACCGGTCAGTAGTTCATAATGCTCGTGAAAAAGCCGGTGATGCGCATAAGCTTCCGGGAATCTGCCGGTCTCTGCGTACAAGTGCGCCAGCGCTTCATGGATTTCGTGCAGATGATCTCCCATATTATGCCGGTCGGCTTTCTCCAACGCTTTCTGCAGCATATCTTCCGCCTGTGCATATTGGTGCAGCTGTGTATATGCCTTACCAATATGCAGATACGGCTGCACGATGGAATGATAGGGCGTTTGGTCGTCTCCCATGCTGAGCGCGCTTTGGAGATATACCAGCGCTTCACGGGGAGCATCATCCCGGAGCGCCAGCTTGCCGAGATTTACGGAAGCCTCCTGCTCCATAATGGCATACCCCGACTGCCTGCCCAACTGCAGCGCTTCGAGATAATACTTCCGTGCCACTGGCACGTTGCCGGTTTTTTCATAGATATTACCCCTGTTCATGAGCATATGCGCCTGCAGCATTGGTATGGGCGCTTCCGACTTCCGGGACACCTGTTCTGCATAGTTCAGGTATTGCAGCGCCATATCGTATTTCTCAAACTTGATCATAATGTCGGCCAGGTTCGCATAGGAGCCCGCCAACGTCCTCAGATCCGGCTGCAGGTGCTCTTCGATCGCCTGGTACCAGTACAAAGCAGCCGAATCATACTTGCCCTGGTAATAATAGGGAAGCGCCATGTTACTGTACAGCCTGCCCAGATTGCGTTCGTCACTGGTCTTCAGCGCCTCCCTGAAAACTCTGTTTGCCTGCGGATACAAGCCCTGTACGGTATAGCATATACCGAGCGTGGTATACGCGCTGGTGATACCATGCGTATTATTCGCCGCGCTGCTGAGCAGCAACAAACGGTTCAGGAGCGGATAGGCGCTGTCCGGCCGGTTGGCCTGAACCAACTGACCGGTGGAATCAATAAGCGCCAGGATCATTTCCGCCGTATCCATAACGGGCGGGTCAATCCGTATACGGTGCCTATGATCCTGTGCCGGAGCAGCGACGGTCATCAGGCTGATAAGCAGGCAGACAATACTGTATATACGTACAAAAAACATCACATCCCGGGATTGCCGGGCGCCACTAAAGTAACGATTTTTCAGAGCTTCGTATGATGTAATCATCTGTAGCATACAGTTTACGTAGATGTACGTATTTTACCAGGATACGTATATGTCCGTATTGTATGACAGCAGAATTACCGGGAGTTTTGTATGAAACAAACCACACGTATGAAACAGATAAGTACACGTATCGGAGTGCTTTTTTTCCTCCTGATTTCGGCAAGCTGTATCCGGGCCACAGCACAGCAGGTAGCATGGGCAGCCGGTATGGGTGGCAAGGCAGCCAACATCGGCCGGTCTGTAACCTCAGACCTGCAGGGATATATATATACCACCGGCTCATTCCAGGACACCTCCGATTTCGATCCCGGCCCAAACTCATTTAATCTTATACCGAATGGCGGATACGATATATTCGTTTCCAAGCTAAGCCCTTCAGGTGATTTTATTTGGGCGTTCAATATCGGCGGAAAAACTTCAGACGAAGGATATGGTATCGTCTCCGATAATGCCGGGCATATCTATGTAGCCGGATATTATGCAGATACCGTAGACTTTGACCCGGATCCTAATAATACGGTCAATCTGATCTCTGTCGGCACTTACGATATCTTCGTCGCCAAGTACGATACTTCCGGGGCCCTTGTCTGGGCCAGGAGTATGGGCGGGAAGGGAACGGACTACGGCTATACCATCGCCATAGACAAGGCAGGTAATATCTACACCTCCGGGTATTTCCGGGATACGGTGGATTTCAATCCGGGTACCGGTGCGGCCGATACTTTTTTCCTGATCTCCCAGGGCGCCGATATATTTATCTCCAAGCTGGATCCAAACGGCAACTTTATCTGGGCTAAAAGAATAGGCTCCACAGGCGCCGACTATGGCCAATCCCTCGCGGCAGATGCCCACGGCTATTTTTACCTGACAGGATATTTCAACGGTACGGTAAATTTTGATCCCGCCGGGAACTATCCGTTACAGTCCAAAGGCAGTACAGACGCTTACCTGGCCCGGTTCGATACTTCAGGCAACTTAACCTGGGCAAAAAATATGGGCGGCACAGGCGCCGACCAGGGCCTGGGCGTAGCTACAGACCCCTGGGGCAATGCCTATGCTACCGGTTATATTCTATACCCGTCGTGGTTTAAGCACGGTCAGGACAGCGTAATGCTTCCTTCGCCACCGGCCTATAAGGCACAGGACATCTATGTGGTCAAATGGGATTCTGCAGGAACCTTCCAATGGGTGAGGATGATGGGTGGAAAATCCGGCGATTACGGCAATGCCATTGCTACCGACAGAGCCGGTAATGTATATACTACCGGACGGTACCGCGACACCGGGTATTTTAACCCCGCAGATCCGGCATCATATATGGTTGCCCTGGGCTCATCCTCAGCCGACGAGATATTTGTTTCCAAGATGGATCCCAACGGCAATTTCGTCTGGGCGGCAACTGTAAGCAGCCGTTTTGCCACCGATCGCGGCAACGGCATTCACGTAGATAATTCCGGGAATGTACTTGTCACCGGTCAGTTTGGAGATACAGCGGACTTCGACCCGGCAACAGGCAATCATACCATTATATCAAAAGGCAGTACAGATATCTTTGTGCTGAAATTTGCCTGCACGGATACTTCAACAACGTATACAACCGCTACAACGGATTGTCATGGATACGAATTCTACGGCACTACTTACCTGGAAAGCGGCCATTACAGGATCCATCTTGCTGCGGTTTCAGGCTGTGACAGCACGATCGCCCTGGACCTTACCGTCGTTACCGACCTGCAAGTGCAGATATCGGTAAATGAGTACGAGCTAAGTACCACCACCTCTTATCAATCTTATCAATGGTTCCGGAACGACACGTTGATCCCCGGCGCAACGAACCGTACCCACACGGTTACCAGCAACGGAGGTTATCATGTTGCCGTTACGGACGAAAACGGATGTATGGACACTTCGAATATTTACCCGGTTAACAATGTAGCCGTGCAGGACTATGATACCCGTGCGGCAGGTATTTATGTATATCCCAACCCGGTGCAGGATATCATTTATATCACCAGCCCTTTCCCCGTCACCGCCGAACTCACAGGTATCGACGGGCGCTTCATCAGCAGGACGGAAAATGCCGGACTGATGCGTATTTCAGACTTACCAAAAGGGATGTATTTACTGCGCATCCTGGATACGGACGACCAACTGCTGAAGGTGGAAAAACTGATCAGACAATAAAAACACTCGCCTGACTGACAGGGAGGTTTCCAATACGCTACCGGAGAAAACGGACAACGTTTTACTCCGGTAGTTGTATATACTCAATACCAGGAAAGTAAATTATGCAGCTACAAATAGGCAGACACTATTTCGTTTATATCCTCACCGACGGGGAAAAAACTACGCTCCGGGTCGGCACGACAAATGATCTTGAACAACAGCTTGCCATGCAGGCAGACAGCAACAACTGCCGCTATCTGGTCTACTGGGAAACCTGCCGGGACCCTTACGAAGCAGTGAAACGGGAAACGGGTATCCTCCGGCTTTCCGGAAGAAGAAAGCGTAGCCTGATCACCAAATTTAATCCCGGATGGCACTTCCTGAATGACCGGTTTGTACGGGATGAAAAGCAAAGCCGACATTAACTGAAAATATTTTACCTTTACCCCGGTAAGTTCTTTACCAACCGGAAAAGGTTACACTCAGCCATGTATTAATAGGAAATCGTGTGAGAATCACGAGTTGTCGCGCAACTGTAAGTACCATACAAAAGGTTTTTATCAACCTAAGTCCACTGCCTGAAGCGGGAAGGACGATAAAAACCGTTACAAGCCAGGAGACCTGCCTGTTCCGAATTGACAATGCTTTCAAATATTGCCCGGGATGTGACGCTCAGTTTGAGTGTAAAGTCGGATCCATATCACTGTGCCAGTGTACCACCGTACCATTGACCGACGAAGAAAGAGCGCATATCAATGAAAAATATGACGATTGCCTTTGTGCCGGTTGTATGAAACGGATGAAGGCCGAATACCATGATCAGCGCTTTCAGAACAAACTGAGATCCATCCTGGGCAAATTATACAGAAAATTCAATTAGTCAATTAATCCAAAAATGACAACAGAAGAACGGATCAGGCAATCCGAAACACATATTTTCAAAGCTGTGTTTCCCAATACGACCAATCATTACGACACACTGTTCGGCGGCACAGCGATGCAGCTCATGGACGAGGCCGCTTTCATTACCGCCACCCGCTTCTGCCGGAAGCGGATGGTCACCGTCAGCAGCGACCGGATAGACTTCAGTAAGCCGATCCCCTCCGGCACAATCATTGAGCTGGTTGGCCGGGTAACTTATCTCGGCAATACCAGCCTGAAAGTACGGGTGGATATTTTCATAGAGCAGATGTATGCTGACGAAAGAGAAAAAGCCGTGAGCGGTGAGTTTACATTTGTAGCCGTAGATAAGGATAAAAAACCGGAGCGTATTATGTAGCCGCAGGCAGGGATAGAAAAAAAGAGGTCCCTTCACCGGGCATACTTTCAAACCTGATCGTTCCGTTCTGAGCTACTGCATATTGGCGGCAGAGGTAAAGCCCCAGTCCAACGCCCTTTTCATTAGCGGTACCATAGGTAGATTCTGCATTCAGTGAAAAAAGAGTCTCCTGTTTCTCCGGATCAATACCCGGCCCGTTGTCCTGTACCTCAATCAGACAGTGGCCTTCGGTTAATGAACTCCGGATATGAATAACATCTCCCGGCTGAGTAAACTTGATCGCATTCCCGATCAGGTTGCGCAGGATCATCTGCAGCATCCCTTCATCCGCCAGCAGTTCATGCGCCGGGTTCAGGGAGCGTATCAACCGGATCTGTTTTTGTCCGGCCAGCAGATCCAGTACGCCCATTACCGGCTCAAGTGCATCACCAATCGTAATACGGCGTATATCCGCCTGCATATGCTCAAGCTGGGCCTTGGACCAATGTAGCAAATTACTCAGCATCTCCTGCGTCGCATCTACCGTCTTACTCAAGTCCTGCTCCAGCATGATCCGCTGATCAATCTCAATCTGATAATTGCGCAGGAGACTTAAATACCCCTGTATGGAAGATAGAGGAGCCCGGAGGTCGTGCGAAATAATAGAGAATATCTTCGTCTTTTCCCTGTCCATCACCTCCAGCTCCTGTTGCTTTTCCTGCACCCGCTTCTGCTCCCGGTAATACGCATTCCGGAGATACAGCATAGCTGCAAAAATGACCAATACATTGATCGTAAACGTAGATGCCAGATCCATGAAATGACTGGGACGATCCAGATAACCCGATACTACCAGTTCCGGATGCATATATTCCACCAGCAAAAGAGCCGGTACACCAATCAGATAAAGCAACACCCAGAAAAGACACTGTCTCCGGGGCACTGTCACCATCACCATAAAGAACGTGAGTGTGAAAGACAACAACGATGCGCCCTGCAAACCACCGCTATAAAAATAATTGACGGCAAAGAGCATCGTTGCGATACCAAATGAGATAGCAATCCCATGCCCCAGCTTCTTCCGGAAACGAACCAGATAATAAACAAAACAAAGTGTAATAAACAACGCGGCAAATACCAGGGCTGTCACCGGAAATCCGGCCACCAGACTAAAAGGAATATTATACCCCACAATCGGTAAAGCAATGAGGCAGATACCATTAAAAATCCTTAATTCAAGCGAAAACTGCTCTTGCGGACCAATCAGGCGTACACCCATATGCCGCATTTTCCGGATCCACTGCGTAAACATGGTGCGAAGATACGGCTCCCGGCGTTGGATATTGTAAGCATATCGTTAATAGCGATCCGGTGTACATACAACAGGGAATACACATTGTGCCTGCAAAATCGCACACACAATGCACTCTTCATCCCTCACCCCTCAATCCTCATCCCTGAAAAAATCTGACAAAAATCATGTTTCCTTCCCCCACCGGTCATTTTTCAGAGAAAACCACCCGCCTACTTTCGCTATCAAAGAAAGGACATGGCAAAAGCGTTATTTTCCCAATATCACAAAGACAGCCCGGGAACACTGGGCGTGCGGCTGCAAAAAAACTATTACAACCTGATCGGCTGCCTTTGCGATTGTGTGGAAACGCTCACCAGGCAAGCGGAAACGAAAGATTGCAACGCTTTGTACAGCAGCCTCTGCCGGCATCTTGTATCCGAAATCAGAGAGCAGATGCAATACCGGGAAATAACCCTTATCCCTTATCTCAATGAACTGGAGCATAAGCAGCAAAGCGGACATAATTGCCTCACATGTTCAGGAAAATGCCACGTAAACCATACCGGCCAATTGCAGCAGCTCAAAGCAGCACACCAACATATCAAGGAGATCCTGTACCGCATACAGCAGATAGCCACTCCGATGCAGCAGGAAATAAAATATAAAAAACCCGCTTGCCGTACCCTGATCAATGAAGTCTCTCAATTAGACGCGACACTTACCGAACTGTTTTACCTGGAAGAAGCGATACTGATCCCCAAGATCATGGAGCTGCAAAGTCAGATCAACGCCGAAACAGACACTTCCATCTAAACCGGAACCGTCATATGCCGATCGCAGCCACAAAGACCAGACCCATTTCGAAAAGCGCCGTTAAGGCGTTGTGCTACCACTGCGGCAGCAATTGCCTTACGCACGACATCACTATCGGCGATAAGCTGTTCTGCTGCGACGGATGCCGGCTGGTTTACGAGATCATCAACAGCAACGGTCTCTGCAATTATTATGAGATGCAGCAGCACCCCGGCCTGAACCGGATCAAACCGCTGCGCAGCGATAAATACGCGTATCTGGACAATGAAGCCATCGCCGGCAGCCTTTATAAATTTACAGACGGGAACCATACGATCGTCACGCTATACATACCCGGCGTACACTGCAGCTCCTGCATGTGGCTGCTGGAGCATATGTCCCGGCTCAATCCCGGCATCATCGAAAGCCGGCTCAACTTCAGCGCCAAAGAAGTAACCATACACTTCCACCGCGACAAGATCACCCTGCGTCAGGTCGTGGAGCTGATGACGACCATCGGATACGAACCTGCCATCAGCCTGCAGGATGCAGAAAAGCAAAAAGAGAAAAAAACAGGGCGGCAGCGTATTTACAAACTCGGTGTAGCCGGCTTCTGCTTCGGCAATATCATGCTGATGAGCTTCCCGGAATATTTATCCGGCGGTACGCTCGGAGAAGGCCATGCACAATTATTCCGCGTACTGAACCTGCTCCTTTCCCTCCCGGTATTTTTCTACTGTGCCTCCGAATTCTGGATCAATACATGGGTGAGCATCCGGCAGCGGATATTACATATAGACGCACCCATTGCCCTGGCGTTGCTCATCACATACGGGCGCAGTCTCTACGAGATCGCGCACGGCATGGGCAACGGCTACCTCGACAGCATGAGCGGCATCGTATTCTTCATGCTTGCCGGCAGGGTTGTACAGGAACGCACTTACCGCTCGCTTTCCTTCCACCGGGATTATAAATCCTACTTCCCGATAGCCGTCACGGTACAGACAGCAGAAGGCGCCGATACCCGAAGTCTCCACGATCTGAAGAAAGGAGACACCGTGCTGCTGCACAGCAACGAGATCATTCCCACAGACGGCTACGTAACGGATGGAGTAGCCTATATAGATTACAGCTTCGTGACCGGGGAAAGCGAGCCTGTCATGGTAGCAGCAGGCAAACAGGTGTATGCAGGCGGGCGACATATCGGCAGACAGATCACCGTAACCGTATCGCAACCCGTCTCCGAAAGCTATCTTACCTCCCTCTGGAATCATTATGCCTTCAGCAGGAACAAAACGGATGAACGGCAGCGAACCAGCTTTGTACATCTGCTCAGCAAATACTTCACCTGGATATTATTTGCATTGGCAGCCATTACGGCGGTTTACTGGTGGATATATAACCCCGCCGTGATCATACCGGCCGTGTCGGCCATGCTGATCGTAGCCTGCCCCTGCGCCCTGCTGCTGGCGGCAACATTCACCAACGGCAACCTGCTTCGGATATTTTCAGATGCCGGGCTTTACCTGCGCGATGCCGCAGTAGCCGAGCAACTGAGTAAAATAACACATATCGTATTCGACAAGACCGGCACCCTTACCGACGGCATCATTGTCTGTATTGACCAAACCGGCCAGTTCACAGAAGAAGAAAGACAATGGATATACAACTGCGTCCGGTCGAGCAACCACCCGTACAGCATAGCGATCGCCGCTCATATGGAGTACCATACGCCGGTAACATTTACCTCATGGAAAGAGATACCGGGACAAGGTATTGAAGCGGTCATTGAAGATCAGACCATCCGCATCGGCAGTGCAGGATTTACCGGCCTGAAAGCGGAGACCCATCTGTCCGGAACAGTGTACATCCGCATCAACGACAGACATGGGCTTATCCGTTTCGTACCGCAATACCGGGAGCACATGCCCGAAACAGTCGCGGGCCTGAAAGAATCATACAAAGTATCTCTTTTATCCGGCGACCGCGAACCGCAGCAGGCACAATTCCATAACATATTCGGCAGTAAAGACCGGATACACTTCGGCAAATCCCCGGAGCAGAAGCTTGATTATATCGAATCACTCCAGCAGCAGGGAGAGAAAGTACTGATGATCGGTGACGGGCTGAATGACGCCGGCGCATTACAGCAAAGTGATATCGGGATCACACTATCCGATGACATCAACAACTTCACCCCGTCATGCGACGCCATACTGGATGCATCGAAGTTCAGCCGTATCCCGGAGTTTATTAAAATGGCGCAGGCGGGTCAGCGGATCATACACCTGAGTTTTGTCATTTCGATACTGTACAACATTATCGGCTTATATATCGCAGTTCAGGGGGTAATGCAACCCATGATCGCAGCGATCCTGATGCCGTCGAGCACACTGAGCATTGTACTGATGTCCACCGGACTGTCGGCATGGAAGGCGAAAAAACTAAAATTATAAATGATGCTCGATGTCACCCCTCCTTCGTGCCGATGATACATGTTTTTACGATGCTGTCGCGGATGTTCCGAAGGGCATCCGTGACGACTGATGATCCGGGGTTTGCAACCCCGGACAAACAGACTATCGCAGTGAGCAGGATTGCAAATCCTGCATTATCCGGGTTCCCGGATGCGCTTCGCTAACATCCGGGAAAGCGTTTGTTATGAATGATGGTTGTGCGGGTGAATAATTATTCGCCCGTATCCCTGACAAAAACTTGACAAAAGTCATATTTCCGTGTGCCGATGATCATTGGCAGGGCGCCAGGGCACAGATAGTTTTGTATAAGTAAAATGATCCTGATGAGCGTATTGTACATTTTAATATTAGCGAGCCTCGCCGTAGCAGGCGGCTTCCTTGTAGCCTTCCTATGGAGCGTCAAAAACAACCAGTACGAAGACCAGGAAGGCGCTGCCATGCGGATGCTGCACGATAATGACACTGTAAACAAACAATAATCAAGATAAAACCAATCCAGTTTTATGCATACAACGCAACCGTCAGAGCAAATTATGCCCGATGTGGTTATTCCTATCGCCTCTTCCCGGCAAGCCACTGACAAATTCTACTACGATAACAAGATTGTAAAATGGTTTGCCTACGCAACCATCTTCTGGGGCATTGTCGGTATGCTGGCCGGGCTGCTGGCAGCGCTGCAGCTCGTATATCCCGTATTGAACTTCAACACGGCGGAAACAACATTCGGACGCGTACGGCCGGTACATACCAATGCCGTGATCTTTGCCTTTGTGGGCAACGGGATCTTTATGGGCGTGTATTATTCGCTCCAGCGGCTATGCAAAGCCCGGATGTACAGCGACAGGCTCAGCAAGCTGCATTTCTGGGGCTGGCAGTTCATTATCGTGCTGGCCGCCGTCACGCTGCTGGCCGGGTACACAACCGGAAAAGAATATGCAGAGCTGGAATGGCCGATCGACATCCTGATCACCCTGATCTGGGTCGTCTTTGGATGGAACATGTTCGGCACCATCATCAAAAGAAGGGAGCGGCACCTGTATGTGGCCATCTGGTTTTACATCGCAACTTTCGTTACCGTGGCCATGCTGCATATTGTCAACTCGGTTGAGATACCATTTACCTGGATGAAGTCTTACTCCTGGTACGCCGGTGTGCAGGACGCCCTGGTGCAATGGTGGTACGGACACAACGCCGTGGCCTTCTTCCTGACAACACCCTACCTCGGGCTGATGTACTACTTCCTGCCCAAGGCGGCAAACCGACCGGTTTACTCCTATCGTCTTTCGATCATCCACTTCTGGGCACTGATCTTTATCTATATATGGGCCGGACCGCACCACCTTTTGTATACGGCGCTTCCCGACTGGGCGCAGTCGCTGGGTACTGTCTTCTCCCTGATGCTCCTGGCTCCCTCATGGGGCGGTATGATCAACGGGCTGCTCACACTCCGCGGAGCATGGGACAAAGTACGTGAAGACCCGGTGCTGAAATTTCTCGTCGTTGCTGTTACCGCCTATGGTATGGCCACGTTTGAAGGACCGATGCTTAGCCTGAAAAATGTAAACGCCATCAGTCACTTTACCGACTGGACGATTGCGCACGTGCACGTTGGCGCGCTCGGGTGGAACGGGTTCCTCACATTCGGTGTGCTATACTGGCTGATACCACGCATATTCCAGACAAAATTATGGTCCACCAAACTGGCTAACCAACATTTCTGGATCGGTACATTGGGGATCGTCTTCTATGCTGTACCCCTGTATTGGGCGGGCTTCATGCAGCGGATGATGTGGAAGGAATTTACACCCGAAGGCACCCTGAAATATCAGTTCATGGAAACAGTGGATCAGCTGCGCCCCTTCTACATGATGCGCGGCGTAGGCGGAGCGCTCTTCCTGATCGGTGCGCTGATGATGGCATACAATCTCTATAAGACTGTCCGCGCCGGTAAGATGCTGAATGACGAAGCGGCCGAAGCAGCGCCTCTATCCAAAGTATATGAGCCGCACAGCAAAGAGCACTGGCATCGCTGGATCGAACGCCGCCCCGTACAACTGCTGGTCGGCAGCCTGATCGTAGTGGCCATTGGCGGGCTGATCGAGATCATACCTACATTCCTCGTCAAATCCAATATACCCACCATCAGCAGCGTAACACCCTATACCCCGCTCGAGCTGCACGGACGCGATATATATGTCCGCGAAGGCTGCTACACCTGCCACAGCCAGATGATACGCCCCTTCCGGGATGAAGTAGCACGTTACGGAGAGTATTCCAAAGCCGGTGAGTTTGTATATGACCACCCGTTCCAATGGGGCAGTAAACGTACCGGTCCCGACCTGGCACGGGCCGGCGCCGGAAACAATAAAAAATCAAACGCCTGGCACTTCAACCACATGTACGATCCGCGCAGTATCTCTCCCGGCTCGATCATGCCGGAATACACCTGGCTCTTCGACAAAGATATCGACACCGCTACAACGGGAGCACGCATACGAGCCATGCAAACATTGGGCGTGCCTTACCCCGAAGGATACGATAGAATCGCTAATTACGATTTGCGCAAACAGGCTGAAAAGATCACAGCCAACCTGATCGCTGAAAACATAAGTGCCAGAAGCGAAAAAGAGATCATTGCATTGATCGCATATCTGCAGCGACTCGGTACAGACATAACCGTTGAGCAAAAAACAAACTAATAACCAACCCAAATTATCCGGCAATGAAATTCATAAATTATCTGGAAAGCATCACAGGTGTAGGGATTTTCCCGCTGATATCGCTGCTCATATTCTTCATCTTCTTCACCGGGCTGTCGCTCTGGGCATTCCGTGCAGATAAAGGCTATATCCACTCCCTGAAGCACATTCCATTCCCTGACGAAAAAGATCAACCATCCCTGTAAAAGCATTGACCGTATGTACAAACTATTAAAAAAAGCCCTTCTGTGCATCATATGCCTGGAACCTGCGCTGGTATATGCTGCAAACGGAAATCCGACAGACATATACAACCTCAATCCCGTGCTGACAGGGTTGGTAAGCCTGATACTGATCCTGCTCTTCATCATCGGCATAACGGCACATGTACTCCTCCAGCTGGTTGCAGTATATCGTGAGCGGCTGCGCAGAGAACGAAAAAAATCCAGCGGCATCGTACCGGCGCTGCTGTCGGCAATGATCCTCTTATCATTCCCCGCGGCAGCGGCAGAAGAAACAGCTGCAGCAGGATCCGCTTACATCAGCGGCATTGCAGCAAAAGAATTCTACACGCTGATCTCAATCATCGGGTTCGAGCTTATTGTGCTGCTTTGCCTCCTCCTCAACATCCGGATATTGACCCGGCTGAGCACAGGCAAGCCTGAAGTGGAAAAGGCGGTCAGGACCAGAATGAAAATGCCATTCCTCGACCGGTTCAACAAGTCCGTGGCGGTAGAAGAAGAAACCGACATCATGCTGGATCATGAGTATGACGGTATCCGCGAGCTCGACAACAACCTGCCTCCCTGGTGGAAATATGGCTTCTACCTGACCATTGTCATTTCCGTAATCTACATGTGGTACTACCACGTCGGCGGCGGCGGCCCCGGCTCCCACGAAGAATACATTGCCGAGGTACAGCGTGGAGAAGCTGAAGTAGCCGCTTATCTCGCCGCCAATGCCGGGAATATAGACGAGCACAACGTTACAATGGTTGAAGATCCGGCTGAAATAGCCGGCGCCATCAAGATCTACCAGATGGCCTGTGCTGCCTGCCATGCCAATGATGGCGGTGGCGGCATAGGCCCAAATCTCGCCGACCCATACTGGATGCACGGCGGCAGCCTGAGTGACATCTTCAAGTCGATCAAATACGGCTACCAGGATAAAGGAATGAAAAGCTGGAAAGACGATTACTCGCCCCGGCAGCTCGCCGCCCTCGCCAGCTATATCATGAACCTGCAGGGTACCTCCCCTGCAAATCCCAAGGAGCCTCAGGGTACAATGTATACACCCGAAACAGCCCACACAGAACCGGCACAGGCAACGCCGGAAGAAACAGAAACGATGTAACACTGACATTCAGAGGATTCATTTGGATGTCCCAAACATTGATAAAAATGACGTCGTCAGCTTCATACCAGCAAACACCTCCCTCCATCCCTCCCCGAGGAGGGACGATCGCATCAGGGACCGGACAGAAGTACATATGTTACAACAATGTGATCGTCTCCCATGCAGGGGAGAATGTGAGGGGTGTTGATTATTATCTGGAAACACCTCCCTCCGTCCCTCCCCGAGGAGGGACGATCGCATCAGCGGGGACACAACGACACACGTAAGAATAACTCACAAGCTAATGACAAGAAATGGAAACGGCGTCGTTCAGAGATAAAGTAGCAACAGTAGACAGCAAAGGCAAGCGCATATGGCTATATCCGCAAAAACCGCAGGGCAAGATCTATAATGCCCGTATATGGCTGACCTGGTTTTACCTGGCGGTGTTCTTTGCCCTTCCGTTTATCAAAGTGAATGGTCACCCGCTGTTTCTGGCTAATATCATTGAGCGACGCTTCATCCTGTTCGGTCAGATTTTCTGGCCACAGGATTTCTTCATCTTCGGACTGGCTATGGTGCTGTTCATTGTTTTCATCGCCTTGTTTACCATGATCTTTGGCCGGGTATTCTGTGGATGGGCCTGCCCGCAGACAATCTTTATGGAGATGGTCTTCCGCCGTATCGAACACCTGATCGAAGGCGATGCAGCACACCAGAGAATGCTGGCCAAAGAGCCCTGGAATGCCAATAAAATCCTGCGTAAGTTTAGCAAATGGGGCATCTTCTGGATCATCAGCTTTATCATCGCCAATACATTCCTCGCATATATCATAGGCACGGACGAACTTTTCAGGATCATCCGGGAACCTGTTTCGGAACATCCCGGCGGTTTTGCAGCCATTGTGATATTCACTACCGTATTTTTCTTCGTGTTTGCCTGGTTCCGCGAACAGGTATGCACGGTCGTGTGCCCTTACGGCAGGCTCCAGGGCGTACTGCTCGACAAAAACTCTATCGTAGTAGCATATGATCACCAACGGGGAGAGTCGCGCAAGAAATTCAACAAAAAAGAAGAACGTACGGCGGGCGACTGCATAGACTGCTTCCAATGCGTCAAGGTGTGCCCCACCGGGATCGATATCCGGGATGGCACACAACTGGAGTGCGTCAACTGTACCGCCTGCATCGATGCCTGCGACAAAATGATGAAAGCCGTCAACCTGCCCACCGGGCTGATCCGCTACGCATCGGAGGATAACATTACCACGAAGAAAAAACTACGGATCACACCACGCATCAAAGCCTACACAACCATCATGGTCCTGCTGCTTGGCGTTGAGACATGGCTGCTGATCAGCCGTACCGATATCGACGTGTCGTTGCTGCGTACACCCGGGCAACTGTACCAGGAACAGGACGGCAACCAGTTGAGTAATCTCTACAATTACAAATTGCTCAACAAAACATACCAGCAGAAAAGCATTACCCTGAAGCCGGAAAACTTCACGGGCAGCATCACCATAGTAGGCAATAACAATCTGGAAGTGCCTGAAGAAGGTTTTTCATCTGGGTCATTATTTATCTATATCGATAAAAATGAAGTGCAGCAACGGAAAACATCATTGAAAATAGGCGTCTACGAAGGAGCGAGAAAAATCAAAACATTAAAGACCACCTTCCTCGGACCTTTTTAAAAATCACACTAAATACGTCAGCTATGAAAATCGGATGGGGCACAAGAATCGCATTTCTGTATGGGGGATTCGTCGTCATGATCGGGATACTCGTATACAGCAGTATGCGCCAGGAGTTCGACCTAGTATCTAAAGATTATTATCAGAAGGAGCTGGCATTCCAGGAAGTAATTGATGCCGGTAAAAATCAATCAGGGTTGTCACGGCCGGTTGACATCATCCAGGCGAGCGGACACATTAGCTTCAGTTTTCCACCGGAGTTTTCAGGGCAGCCACTTACCGGTTCCATCACCTTTT
Source organism: uncultured Chitinophagaceae bacterium (assembly GCA_964527735.1). GTDB lineage: Bacteria > Bacteroidota > Bacteroidia > Chitinophagales > Chitinophagaceae > JBEBVQ01. Next base: position 85,345 of record CAZGPG010000006.1, read on the forward strand.
ATTCACCGGCAAATGCTGCCTGGGATCGCACCTATCCCATTGCGGAGGAGGGCATTGTCTTTTCCATACCTGTTGGCACGATGGAGCAGACATTATACCAGGTAAAGATCAGCTGGGAGGCCGGCGGCAAGAAATATTACCAGGAGAATGAAGTGAGTTTGACAATGTGAACATCCCCCTCCCCTCTTTCGAAGGGGGAATTTACGCCGTTGTGCCGTCATGCTTTAGCTGGGGAACGATGTGATCGTCTCCCTTTTGAGGGGAGACAGAGAGGGGTGTTTTGATTACATGTAACTTATGAATACCGACACAAATTACACACCAAACAAGTAAACAGCAATGCAGACATTCACTTTCATCATGGCATTAACAATGGGACTGGCAGGAAGTCTGCATTGTGCGGGCATGTGCGGCCCCATTATGTGGGTGATGCCCTTCCAGGCAATGCACGGCATGAAAAAATGGCTGACCGTTGCACTGTATCATATGGGGCGCATCAGCGTATATGCCGGAATGGGAATACTGCTCTATAGCTTCAGAAGCTCCTTCACACCGCAGCTACAGCAATACATATCTATAGGTGCGGGCGCATTGCTGCTGATCGCCGGCCTGATGTCCTTTATTCCCGGCAAAGGCATGCGCTTACCATGGAGCAATTTTGTGCGGGATCAGCTCGGTCATTTCCTGTCGAAACCAAGTCCGGCATATATGCTGGTGGCAGGTATCCTGAACGGACTACTACCCTGCGGGCTGGTTTATATGGCGCTGGCGGCTGCAATAAATGCCCCCTCGGCTACCCAGGCTGCTGCGCTAATGTACACATTCGGCTCCGGCACCCTACCCGTGCTGATCTCGATTACGGCCCTGAAGCAGAAGCTGATACCGCCCCGTGTCGCTGTATTCCGGAAATACCTGCCGGTTGTGATGTTCTTTATGGGATCGCTGTTTATACTGCGCGGTATGAACCTCGGGATCCCGTACATCAGTCCGGCTATAGATATACAGACAAATACGCTGTCGGGCTGCTGTCACCGGTGAGTGTTGAAAATTATTAGAAAACATCCGGTTTCGAAAACTATATCTGTATGTGCAAAAATTCCTCCATACCGGCCTGATTATGAGGCAATGCCTTTTGTCTGAGTAGTTTCTATCCATCTGTGCAACTGCTCCGAACCGCCATTTTTCCACTTTTCATTCTCCCATTGACTCGGGCGTCCTGCTCCAACCTAAAGGCCACCGCTTCCCCGCCCCGCCGCAAACAAAATATCCGCTATTTTTGCGCTAATTTTACCCCATGCCGGATTTACATTTATATAATTCATATACCCGACAGAAAGAGAAATTTGAACCGCTTACGCCCGGACATGCGGGCCTGTATGTCTGCGGGCCTACCGTTTCAGGAGAATCCCACCTGGGCCATGCACGCCCCTACATCACATTCGATGTGGTATATCGCTGGCTGAAACACCTGGGATACGAAGTACGTTATGTCCGGAACATCACAGATGCCGGGCACTTTGAAGAAGAAGGCCGCGAAGCGGAAGACAAAGTATCCGAAAAAGCAAAACTGGAGCAGTTGGAACCCATGGAACTGGTCCATAAATATACCATCCTCTTCCGCCGGGGCATGCAAAAGTTCAACTGCCTCGATCCCGACATTGAGCCTACCGCCACCGGCCATATCATCGAGCAGATCAGCATGATCGAAAAGATCATCGAAAAAGGATACGCCTATGAGGTGAACGGCTCCGTGTATTTTGACGTGAAAAAATATGCCGGACATCACCCTTATGGCAAGCTCTCCGGCCGGATCCTGGACGACCTGCTCGAAACTACTCGCGAGCTCGACGGCCAGGAAGAAAAACGTAATAAGGTAGATTTCGCACTTTGGAAAAAAGCGCCGCCGCAACATATCATGCGCTGGAAAAGCCCCTGGGGAGAAGGTTTCCCGGGCTGGCATATCGAATGTTCGGCGATGAGCAGCAAATACCTCGGCCCGCAGTTTGATATCCACGGCGGCGGCATGGACCTGCAATTCCCGCACCACGAAAGCGAAATAGCACAAAGCACCATCGCCCACGACCACCCGCCCGTCCGCTATTGGATGCACAACAACATGATCACCATCAACGGGCGGAAAATGGGCAAGAGCTACAACAACGTAATCTCGCTCACAGAGCTTTTCAGTGGCAACCACCCCCTGCTGGAGCAGCCTTATCACCCGATGGTGGTGCGCTTCTACATCCTGCAAACCCACTACCGCAGCACGCTCGACTTCTCCAATGAAGCCCTCCAGGCTTCGGAACGTGCGCTGCGCCGGTTATGGGAAGCATATGAGGTATTACAGAAATTGCCCAAACCCGAAACAGCAACCGCCGGTGACCCCGGACTCGACCAGAAAGTACAGGAATGGTGCCGCGAATGTGAAGCATTCATGAATGATGACTTTAACACAGCGCGGGTCATTGCCAACCTGTTTGAGCTGGCGCCGGTCATCAACGGACTGAAAGGCGGGCAGGTTAAAAACAACGCATTATCCGCCGATACCTTCCGCTTCATAGAGCAAACCTTCCACCTGTATATGGAAGACATCCTCGGCCTCCAGCCGCTACAGGCAGAAGAAAACGACAAACTTGATCAGGTACTGTCGCTGCTGATAGAAATGCGGAAAGACGCGCGTACACGAAAAGACTATGCCACATCAGACCAGATACGAAACAGGCTCGCCGAAGCCGGCATCCTGCTCAAAGACGAGAAGGACGGCAGCGTATCATACACCATTGAATAATAACGGATGAAAAAACTGATGAAGCTGCTGCGCTATCTTGGCGATTATAAAGGTAAGATAGCGCTTTACTTTTTTACCAGCATGATGGCGATCCTGTTCGGCATCTTCTCGCTCGGTATGCTGGCGCCGGTGCTGCAGGTACTGTTTCGCGATCCGGCGCAGCAGCCCGTGGTAACAGACGGCAACCTGCTCTCACATGTCTCCGCCTATGTGCAGGATCTCATGGAGCAGGAAAGTAAACTCACCGTGCTCACCTATGTTTGCATCATGGTGGTGATCTTCACACTGCTCAAAAACCTGTTCCTCTATATTTCCGTTTACCTGCTCAATCCCATACGCAATGCAGTACTACGCCGCCTGCGCAATGACCTTTTCCGGAAAACGCTTTCATTACCGATCGGCTTCTTTACCGAAGAACGCAAAGGCGATCTCATCTCCCGGATGACCAATGATATCAACGAAGTGGAGCTGTCTATCATGGCCACGCTCGAAGTCTTCATCCGGGAGCCGCTCACCATCCTCTTCACATTAACCTCGATGATCATCATCAGTCCGCAGCTAACGCTGTTTCTGCTGGTGTTCCTCCCCGTGGCAGGGTTGATTATCGGCAAGATCGGCAAGTCGCTCCGCAAATCATCCAACATTGTGCAGGAGCAGCTTGGGCTGATGCTCGGTGTGATAGAAGAAACACTTACCGGTATGCGGGTGATCAAGGCGTTCAATGCAGAGAAACACCAGCACCTGCGATTCACCGAGATCAACAACCTGCTCTTCCGCACCCGCAACCGGCTGGCCGCAAGAAGAGAGCTCAGTTCGCCCGTATCTGAGACGATGGGCGTGCTTGCCGTCAGCGTCATTCTCTGGTACGGCGGCAACCTGATCTTCAACAACCAGGCATCGCTGCAACCCGAGCAGTTCATTCTTTACATTGCGCTGTTCACGCAGATCATCAATCCGTTCAAAAACCTGTCTACTTCCTTTTTCAACATCCAGAAAGGCTCTGCGGCATTAGATCGTATAGCGCATCTGCTCGATGCCGATAACACCATCCGTGAAATACCCAACGCGCGTGAGATCCGCGGGTTTGAGCATGAAATTGAATTCCGGAATGTTTCCTTCTATTACGGTGAGAAAAGGATTCTCGAAGACATCAACCTGAAAATCGGAAAGGGAAAAACCATTGCACTCGTGGGCGCTTCCGGCGCCGGAAAGTCCACACTGGCAGATCTGGTGCCACGCTTTCATGACGTGACGGAAGGCGCCATCCTGATTGACGGCATTGATGTAAAAGAGCTGAAGATCGATTCCCTGCGCAGGCTGATGGGGGTAGTGAGCCAGGATCCCATTCTGTTTAATGATACCATTTACAACAACATTGCGCTCGGCACAGGCGGCGCCACAGCAGCACAGGTGGAAGAAGCAGCACGTGTGGCACATGCCCACAACTTCATCATGCAGAAGCGGGATGGCTACGAAACCGTTGCCGGCGACCGCGGCACCCGGCTCAGCGGCGGCGAGCGCCAGCGTATCACCATCGCGCGTGCCGTACTGAAAAACCCGCCCGTATTGATCCTTGACGAGGCCACCTCCTCCCTCGATACCGAGAGCGAACGTATCGTGCAGGATGCCATCAACCAGCTCATGCAACACCGCACCTGTCTGGTGATCGCGCACCGGTTATCCACCGTGCAGCACGCCGATGAGATCATCGTGCTCGACAAGGGCCGGATCGTACAGCGCGGCCGGCACAGCGAGCTGATGCAGATCGATGGCCCATACCGGAAACTGGTGAACATGCAGCAAGTGAAATAAAAAACGTATCGTGAAACCGGAGAGTAATGGCCATGTTAAGTGTCCGTAGTAGCAAGAGCACCTCCCTCATTTCCTCCTTGAGGAGGAAAGATCACATCGTGTTACCTACAGAAGTACACTATTGAAACGACGCAATCGTCTCCCCTTCAGGGGAGAATGTGAGGGGTGTTGCGCATCGAGCCCGTCGAAGCCATTCCCACTCAACCATTCCCGCCCTTTTTCAACCCGATAACATCTCAGTTGCGTTCCTTACAGTACCTTTGTCATAATATTAGTTAATCATGAAAAAAATACTTGTTACAGGCGGATGCGGCTATATCGGCGGACACACGATTGTGGACCTGGTAAACAACGGATTTGATGTAATATCCATCGACGACCTCTCGCGCGGATCGTTACGTATGCTGGCCGGTGTCGAGAAAATCCTCGGCCGTACCATCAAGAATTATAAGGTAGATCTTACCAACCTCGAAGATACCCAGGCTGTATTCATGGAAAACCGCGACATCGCAGGGATCATTCATTTTGCCGCCTATAAATCCGTTCCGGAATCGGTAGCAGAACCCCTGAAATACTTCCACAACAACCTCAATTCTCTGGTTAATATCCTGATGTGCGCACAGGAATTCAAAGTGCCGCATATCGTCTTTTCATCGTCCTGCTCTGTGTACGGCAATGCACAAACACTGCCTGTAGATGAGCACGCGCCGCTGGCAGAAGCAGAATCTCCGTACGCACGCACCAAGCAGATGGGCGAAGCGATCTGCCGGGATTTCACATTTCAGAACAAGGATTTCAATACCATATTGCTCCGCTACTTCAACCCTGTGGGTGCGCATCCGTCAGCCATTATCGGAGAGCTTCAAGAAAAACCGGAGAACCTCGTGCCGGTCATTACCCAGACTGCTATCGGCAAACGGCCGGAGATGCACGTATTCGGTTCTGATTATGACACCCGCGATGGCTCCTGTGTACGCGACTACATCCACGTAATGGACATTGCCGATGCGCACACCAAAGCATTGCAGTATATGCTGGAAGGCCGCAACCGAAGCAACTGTGAAATCTTCAACCTCGGCTCAGGCGACGGTGTAACGGTACTGGAGATGATCCGGGCTTTTGAAAAAGTATCCGGCAAAACACTGAATTACAAGCTGGGGCCACGTCGCGCCGGCGATGTGATCGCCGTATACGCCAACAATACCAAGGCTCGTGCATTGCTGGGCTGGGATCCCCAATACACACTCGACCGCATGATGGACACCGCCTGGCGCTGGGAGCTGGCGCTGCAGCATGAGGCGCAGGTGCAGCTCAACTAAACAACGCTTATTCAATGAGTAATTGCCGGAGACAAGAAACAAACCTGCGTCCCTGATTCATTACTTAAACCACATATTCATTGCTACTGGCATTAAAAACCAGCAAAATAGCGTTATCAGGATGATGGAGATGAGGTTCATTACAAAGCCCGCCTTCACCATTTGCATAAACCGGATGCGCCCGCTGGCAAAGACGATTGCATTGGGAGGCGTACCCATCGGCAACATGCCTGCACAGCTCGCCGCAAGCGTCATGGGCAGGCCAAGCATCAGGGGATTAATATGAAGAATATCCGCCAGGGCCGATAATACCGGCGCGAGCACAATCACCTGCGCCACATTGCTCATCACTTCACTGATGAATATAGATACGATCGTCACGGCAAGTACAAGCAGGAAAATATTTCCGGAAAACTGTGCGATCCACTGACCAATATCCTCCATGAGACCTGCATTTTCCAATGCATTGGCCAACGTTATTCCCCCTCCAAACAGCAGCAGAATACCCCATGCCATCTTATTGGTATCCGCCCAGACCAGCAATGGAGGTATACGTTCTTCCGGTTTCTTCCTGCCGGCAGGGCAGATAAACAACGCAATGATGCACATCACGGCAATGATGGTATCATCGAGGCGGAAGACATCCTGGATATCATTGATAATACTGCGCGTCATCCAGAGCAATGCTGTGGCTGCAAGGACCGCTAACACACGCTTTTCTGCCTTTTGCATAGGCCCGAGCTGCCGTATTTCTTCCCGGATCAGTTCTGACGTCACACCATTGGCGCGTATCCCGTTCGGGTACATCCATCTGGCAACGACCCAGTACAGGCAAAAGAGCAGCACAATGCTCAGTGGCGTACACAGAAACATCCATTCCATAAAGCCCAGCTCTTTACCGTATTTTTCGTACAGATGCGCTGCATAGGCCACATTGGGCGGCGTACCGATAAGGGTCGCTATACCACTCAGATTCGAGGCATAAGCGATCATCAGCAGAATGACCAGCGAGAAATTATTGATACTTTTCCCCGGAGGGTTATTTTCCTCCATCACCTGTATTACAGACAATGCAATAGGGAACATCATCATGGTAGTAGCAGTGTTGCTCAACCACATACTCAGCAAGCCGGTAGCGATCATAAATCCCAGGATGATACTGTTACCGCTGGAGCCGGTAATGCGAATAATATTGAGTGCGATCCGTCTGTGAAGACTCCATTTCTCAATGGCCAGCCCCAGCATAAATCCGCCCATAAACAGGAAGATCACCGGGTTGGCATAGGGCGCAGCAGTATCCTTCAGCGTACCTACACCCGTGAGCGGAAAGAGCACCAGCGGCACAAGCGCCACCACAGGCATGGGCAGCGCTTCAGATACCCACCAGGTGATCATCAGCGCCGCTACGGCCAGTACTTTTGCGGCGCCGGGACTTACACCAAAAGGATTCGCCCAGGCAAATATCAATGCAATTATAACGCCGGTAAAAAGAAAGATCGTTTTTCTGTTCCGGGAATACGCCGTCTTTAAATACATCAAATTTTTAAAGCGTCGAATGTAATATATATCCCGGATTATTTCAAACCCGGGCGATATGTATTATAAAAATGGGGATCATTGGAGCCAGGAAACTAACGAGCGGGACCAGCACTACGGGGCCAGCCGGTATCGCTCCCACACAGCAGTTGTATCCTTACGGAGAAAGACAATCCGGTCGTGGAGACGGCTGCTGCGCCCCTGCCAGAACTCTATACGCGTGGGTATGATGCGAAAGCCACCCCAATGCTCCGGCCGGGGGATATGATTATCGTCGGGGAATTGCCCGCGATATTTCTGTTCGTTTTCCTCGAGCACAGAACGGGATTCAATGATTTCACTCTGGGGAGATGCCCAGGCGCCGATACGGCTCTCCGGCGGGCGCGAAAAGAAATAAGCATCGCTTTCTGCAGCAGAAATTTTTTCTGCAATGCCTTCGACACGCACCTGCCGTTCCAGATCTTTCCAGAAAAAAAGCAACGCAGCCTGCGGATGTCCGGCAAGATCTTTCCCTTTGGCGCTGTTGTAATTGGTGAAGAAAACAAATCCTTTTTCGTCCAGACCTTTCAGCAATACAATGCGGGCGTGGGGCTGCCCGGCAGTATCCACGGTAGCCAGCGTCATCGCATTGACCTCATCAATCTGCGCCCTTTCGGCTTCCCCAAACCATTTTCTGAAAAAGATCAGCGGATCGTCTCCCGCAGCGGCTTCATCCAGCGCTGCCCGGCAGTAATCCCTGCGTATGTCTGCAATATGATTTGTATCGGATGGCAACTCGTGATCATTTATTTGCCGGAGCCCAGGTATTTTACCATAACATAGATCACCCCGATGACCATCAGCAACCCGAACACCCAGCCGAGTATAGGACCTACAAGGTTTCCGGTATCGTAAAATGAATTCAGCAGCAGGCTTGTCATATCTGAAGTGATTTGCGGTGCAAGATACATGTTTTAGCACAATTTTGCAGCATGTGGCGAATGTGGTTAGGGCTGTTGAATTCTAAACAAAAAACGTGTCAGGCGGATAGTGGTACATAATAATCCCAACGCAATGTATTGAGCGCTGTAGGTATGCTGCCCTTTCAGGGCGGAGGTACGGTGTGTCTACATGGGCCCAACGCGATGCATTGGGCTGTGTATATATTGCCCTTTCAGGGCAGGTATTGTTGTAGTGTAGACAGGATATTATGCCGGAGGAGAATTGGAAATGAGCTTTCAGAGATATTATTGTAGTTGTAGTGCATAAGTCGCCAAAGGCTGAAAGCCTTTAATATATATAGCCCGGGGCAACGCCCCGGGTAATGAATATATTATCCGGGACGTTGCAGTTTGCAACAGAAAGGGCGGCACCGATCATAAAAAATCACTTTTTCTGTGTACATTTCGCTAAGTAAAGCCGGTTCATCCTGATCCTTCAGCGTCACATACCATTTTTGAAAGCCGTCAGCCTGTATGCCCTGACTGCCTTCGGCGGTCCGCATGGCCATATAGGAATGATGATAAAAACATTCGCCCGGAAAAAACATTATGTAACAGAGGAAGAGCTGCTGGAATACAACGCTTTCTGCCAGATGCTCCCCGGCCCCTCCTCCACGCAGACCGTTATGCTGATTGCCATGAAGCGGGGCGGCATTCCGCTTGCATTACTGGCGCTGCTGCTCTGGATCTGTCCTGCAGTGCTGCTCATGGCCGCATTTTCATTCCTGCTGTATTTTTTCGATGCCAAAGATATCCAGACCAACCTGTTCCTGTACATCCAGCCCATGTCGGTCGGGTTCATATTTTACGCTGCGATGCGGATGATGCGATCCAATATCCGGCATTCCGCAACCTATGCGATCATGTTCGGCAGTATCGTGGCAACGATACTGATACCGTCTCCCTGGGTATTTCCCGCATTGCTCGTAGTTGCCGGCACGATCAGTAATTTCAGCAACAAACGTATTCCTGAACGCAGTAAAAATCCCCGCCCGATCCGTTGGATCAGCCTCTGGCTCTTCTTCCTGATATTTATTGCCGCAGGGGTGCTAAGTGAAGTAGCCCGTGCACATGAATGGGAGCACCGGCGGCTGTTCAACCTCTTTGAAAACTTTTACCGCTTCGGAAGCATTGTATTTGGCGGCGGACAGGCATTGATGCCGATGATGCTCTATCAGTTTGTATCCCGTCCCATCCACCAGGGTGCAGCCCCCTGGCTTACATCCACAGAGCTTCTTACCGGCTATGGTCTTATCCAGGCATTACCCGGACCCGTGTTCTCAATATGCGCTTTTGTGGGCGGAATGGCCATGAGCGCTTTCGGGCCGGGCTGGCAGGTACTTGGGAGTATTACTGCAACAGTAGCTGTATTCCTGCCCAGCACATTGTTACTGTTTTTTCTTTTTCCTCTGTATCAGAACCTCAAGCAGCATGTCATTATCTTCAGAGCGCTGGAAGGAATCAATGCCGCGATCGTAGGGATTATCTGGGCAACCGGCCTGGTATTGCTCCGGATGCTGATGCCGGAACCGTCGCCGGGACTATTAACGACAAATTTTACGGTTATTGCCATCACCTTTTGCCTGCTCTACTTTACCCGTATCCCCGCCCCGCTGATCGTACTGGGGTGGATACTGCTGGGATGGGTGATGCATGGGTTCCAGTAGGTAGCAAGTCGTCTCAAAAAAATCATTTCCATTTCTCCTCAATAGAATCGAGGATGGTCCGGTAGCTTACATACCGGTCTGCCGAGAGGTCGCCGTTCTCGACGGCATCCAGGACGGCACATCCGGGTTCATTTACATGGAGGCAATTATTAAAACGGCAGTCCGGCAGCAACCGGCGCATTTCCGGAAAGTAGTGCGACAGCTCCGTCCGCTCCATATCCACCAGGCCAAATTCCTTTACCCCCGGCGTATCAATAATCCTGCCGTTGTCCGGCATGTCAAACATTTCGGCAAAGGTAGTTGTGTGCATCCCCTTGCCGCTCCACCCCGACACCTCCGCCGTTCGCTGGCCGAGACCCGGCAGCAATTGGTTGATAAGAGTGCTTTTACCGGACCCTGAATGGCCGCTGAACAACGTTGTCTTTCCCCTGAGCTTTTCATCCAGCATAGCAACAGAATCCGCCTGTAATGCTGTAAGCGCAAGCACATCATAACCTGCCGCTCCGTACATTTCCTGCCAGTGCCTGAGCTGTTCCTCATGCTTGTCGCGGAGCAGATCCGTTTTGTTGATCACAATAAGGGCCTGTATATGATAAGCCTCCGCAGTGAGCAGGAAACGATCAATGAATCCCTGAGAAGTCCGTGGGCTTACAAGTGTAGCCACGATCAGCGCCAGATCTATATTGGCAGCTACAATATGCTTCTGGTGCCTGTTATGAGGCGATACGCGCACGATATAATTATGTCTGTCGGTAATTTTATGTATTATGGCTGTCCGGGCTGCGGAATCTTCTACCGAAAAAATGACTTTATCACCGATTGCGATCGGATTGGTGGATGATATATCCGTATCGATCTTCAATTTTCCTTTTATCCGGGCGTCCCAGCTTAAACCGTCGGAATCGCGGATAACATACCAGCTACCCGTCGAACGGTATACCAGTCCTTCCATCTCCCGGCCTTTACCGGTCTGCTGCTGCTCATTCATAACGTAATGCTTCGATAGGATCCAAGCGCGATGCCTTAATTGCCGGGTAGATGCCCGATATAATACCGACACCTGCGCACAGGGTTACTGCAACGGTTATCCATAACCAGGGGATAACAACCGGGCCGTTCAGCAGGGAACCGACAAGATTACCGGTCAGCACACCGGCAACAATACCGACAAAACCGCCGGCCAGGCTGATTAGTACAGATTCCGTAAGGAACTGCCCCTTTATGGTAGCCGCACGGGCGCCCAGCGCTTTGCTGATACCGATCTCCCTTGTACGCTCCGCAACAGAAACCAGCATGATGTTCATCAGCCCTGTTACGGAACCTGCAACGGTAATAATGCCGATCACCAATGCCGCCCAGCTGATATACTTTATAACATCCAGCAGGGATGTGATCAGTGAGTCGTTCAGATTCACCGAAAAATTATTTTCCGCACCCGGCGGCAGCTTCCGTATGATCCGGAAAATCCCTTCCGCCTCTTCTGCTACTACCGCTTTCTGTCCGACATCTTTCACGGCCACGCTGATCACATACGCCTTGTCTCCGCCGTACAGTGTACGCGCATTCTGCAGCGGTATTAAAATCATATTATCCGTATCCATGATCATGCTGCCGCCGCGGGACTCCATAATACCGATCACCTTGTAGCTTGTATTACCGACGGAGATCGTACGATCCGCCCCCTGCCGTATATTCGCCCCGAAGAGCCGGGACGCTACTCCGCTGCCGATAATGCAGGTATATGCACCCGACTGCAGCTCATACGCCGAGAAGTTACGCCCCACAGCCAGCTGCGTAGCAGATATCTCAAGATAGTTTTCGTCCACACCGGTGACCCGTACATTAGGATTGGTTTTCTTTGATCCGGCAGATGCCGTAGCGGAAGACGTTCCGCTAACAGATAAACCCACAACTGCCGGCTGGCTGAACCGTTTGCTGAATGCCGAAGCTTCCTCATAGGTGATACGGTTATCCTCATATACCGAAAACCGGGCATTGCCGTGCCGTCCGCTGCTTTTCAATACCGTCCCCGTGATCCGGAATGTATTGGCGCCCATACTGCTGAAACTGGTATTTACCGAGGCTTTAAGCGCCTCCGATGCAGTGAGGATGCCTACCAGCGCCATAATACCCATGCCGATGATCGTCACCGTCAGAAAAAAACGGAGCCGGTTTCCCTGAAGGGCGCGCAGGGCAAGGGTGAGATAAAACAGCAGCCTCATATAATTGTACCTGGGTCTTTACAATGCATAGCTTCCGGAGAAGTGTTTATAACACATAAAATCTGTCCTCCGCCCATCTGGCCGGATTATTTATAATGTAATCTGCAATGCGGTTGTAAGATACCTCATCACGGATAATATGTTCATGATAATTTCTTTGCCACACAGGCACTGACCCGGGAAAATCATCCGCCATGTTTTGCCGGAACCATTTTATCATACCGATTTTATAGCCACGTACAATAGAACCGATTGTTCTTGATGGCGACCGGAACAATATGGATCCATCCCGTAGGGGCGAATAATCATTCGCCCTCGAACCCAACATTTCCATATTACCCGGAAAATGATGATTCACATTATAGGGCGAATATTTATTCGCCCCTACGGCGGGATTTGTTGTTAATTCAATAATTCCATGAATATGATTAGGCATAACGACATATTCATACAATATGGCATCCGGGAAATGATCCGGGATCTCATTCCAATATTTATCTGCAATTTTTCCTGGTTCATTCAATATCATTTTTCCATCCGTTACGGCACCAAACAAACATGCCCTGCCATTACAACAGATCGTCAGGAAATACAGACCCGGTAAGGCATAATCATATCCTTCCAACCGGATAGACCTACGATGATGCTTATGCGGATTATATCTCATTGCTACATGCATTTTTATACACAACACATCCCACAAATTTAGGGTTTCTACTGCTGCGATGCCTGCACAAAAAAAAATGCCGCATAATAATCTATGCGGCATTCTCTGTATAAGTTAGACAAAAGCAGATTACCCACCCTGAAGCGCAGCAGCGCCGCTCACGATCTCTGTAAGCTCAGTGGTGATCGCAGCCTGACGGGCGCGGTTATAGCTGATCTTCAGGTTTCGTAATAATTCGTTTGCATTTTCGCTGGCCTTATCCATGGCGGTCATACGGGCGCCGTGCTCCGAAGCATTCGCATCCAGCACTGCCTTAAACACCTGGGTATTCAGTATTTTAGGCATCAGCTCCTGCACCAGGGCCTCTTTTGAAGGCTCGAAAATAAAATCATTATTCTTGCTGTTGTCCGTATTTTGCACCTTGGGTATCGGCAAATAAGGCTCCACGACAAAAACCTGCGTAGCTGCATTGCGGAACTGGCTGTAGATAATTTCGACGCGGTCATATTCCTTATTGAGGAATGCCTGCTGTGCATATACAGCTACCTGGCGGACATTATCAAAACCGAGATCGGAAAACAGGCCCCAGTAATTATCTACCACATTGTAGCCGTAACGGAGAAAATAATCATACCCTTTTTTGCCAACCGGAAGCAGGGTAACATGCCCGCGGGCATGCTGCTCCGCATAGCGCTCATGGATCGCCTGGCGGGTAAGCTTAATAATATTAGCGTTATAGGCCCCGCAAAGACCGCGGTCGCTGGTGACAGGTATCAGCAGTATCCGCTCTGCCGGCCGTTCATCAGCCAACGGCAGATCCATCTCCGAGGAAACACTGCTAACGATATTACTGAGCATTTCCTGCAGTTTCTGTGCATAGGGGCGCATTTGCAGAATGGCATCCTGAGCACGGCGGAGCTTGGCAGCACTCACCATTTTCATCGCTTTTGTGATCTGCTGTGTGGATGATACTGACTTTATCCGGGTACGAACCTCTTTAAGCTGGCCTGACATATTAAAATTTGATAAAAGGGGTATTTTGCGTGCAAAAGTACGAATTATATGGAAAGCGGAAAAGCGCCTGCTATATAAAAACGATAAAAGCTTATTCTTCCGACCTCATAGTAGCGCCTCTGCCATATTTTACAAAGCTATACAGGTAGATAACGCGGGAAATGCGCATCAGCCAGGGCTGCATCAGGAGCACTATAGCCACCGAACTGCCCAGGGCATAGAATATACTGTCGTCCTTGTAGGAAAGTCCGAAAATAAGCCAGTACAAAACAAACAGTATACCGAGAATGCCCACGGTTAGTCCATAGCTTACATACCCGGTACCATAATAGAACCCTACTTCAAGTTCCATTTTCTGACCACACACAGAGCACCGCTCCGGCATATCCAGCATTTTATTGAGCGGGAACATGCTTTTGTTGGTGAACATATGCCCCTTGCGGCAGTTAGGGCACTTCATACCCAGTAAACTGGTCAACAATGCAGGTTTAGATTCCGCCATGCGTACAAAGGTTTTTTATTACTTTTTTTACATTAAAAAAGAATCATATCATTCAACCGTCACAGATTTCGCCAGGTTGCGCGGCTGATCCACGTTCGCCCCTCTCATGATCGCAATATGATAGGCCAGCAATTGCAGTGGCAGCACCGTGATCAGGGGGGAGAGCAGCTCTTCGGTCTGCGGCACCTCGATCACATGATCCGCCAGGCCGCGTATCTGGGTATCTCCGGTATTCACTACTGCTATGATACGCCCTTTCCGCGCCCGTACTTCCTGGATATTGGAAACGATCTTTTCGTAAGCGCTTTTATTGGTTGCCAGGAATACGACCGGCATGTCCTCGTCGATCAGCGCGATAGGGCCATGCTTCATTTCTGCTGCCGGGTATCCTTCGGCATGTATATAGGATATCTCTTTCAGCTTGAGCGCACCTTCCATCGCAACCGGGAAATTCAATCCGCGGCCGAGGTACAGAAAATTGGTAGCATCCTTATAGATTGCCGCAATCTCTTTTATCTGTGCGTCCAGCTTCAGGGTTTCTTCCATTTTCGCCGGTATCTGCTCCAGCTCATACAAAATCTGGCGAAGCCGCGAAAGCGATATGGTGCCCTTTTCCTGTGCAAGCTGCAAGGAAATCAGTGTCAGGATCGTGATCTGTGCGGAGAAGGCTTTGGTAGAAGCCACGCCGATCTCCGGCCCCGCATGTACATAAGACCCCGCATGAGACATACGTGCAATAGACGACCCGATCACATTGACAACACCATAGATCAGTGCCTGCCGCTCTTTAGCCAGTTGTATCGCCGCCAGTGTGTCGGCCGTTTCGCCCGACTGTGAAATGGCGATCACCACATCCGACTCTTTGATGATCGGATTGCGGTAACGGAACTCGGAGGCATATTCTACTTCTACAGGTATACGCGCCAACTCTTCGATCAGGTATTCCCCGATCAAACCGGAATAGTAAGAAGTGCCGCAGGCCGATATAATAAAGCGCTCGGCCTTATGTATGCGGGGAGCAAATTCATTCATCCCGCCCATTTTGATCCAACCTTCCTGAGCGCTCATCCTGCCGCGCATCGCATCAGCAACCGCTTTAGGCTGCTCATAGATCTCTTTCAGCATGAAATGATCAAAACCACCTTTTTCGATCGCTTCAAGGCTCATTTCCAGCTTCTGTATCGCGTGGGATTTTTCAATATTCCCCAGGGTCTTGATGGTAAACTGACCGTCCCGGGTCACTACTGCATATTCTTCGTCATCCAGATACACTACATTATTGGTGTATTCGATAATCGGAGAAGCATCCGACGCTACAAAAAATTCATCCGTACCGACACCGATCACCAACGGGCTGCCTTTCCGGGCGGCAATGAGCATATCCGGGTTACGCTTGTCCATCACTACGATAGCATAGGCCCCCACTACTTCATTGAGCGCAATCCGGACGGCATCCTCAAGCAGCATATTTTCCTGCTTCTTTATCTCCTCTACCAGATTTACCAACACTTCCGTATCGGTATCCGAATGGAACACATAACCTCTTTTTTTCAGCTCCGTTTTCAGGACATCATAGTTCTCAATGATACCGTTATGGATAATGACCAGATCGCCGGATTGCGACAGATGCGGGTGTGCATTGCTGTCGTTGGGGACACCATGCGTAGCCCAGCGTGTATGGCCGATACCGATCGTTGCCATAACGTCCTTATTTTCCGTAAACGCTTCCAGATCAGCTACTTTCCCTGCCCTTTTGTATACATGCAGATCGCTGTTGAGCAAAGCGACGCCTGCACTATCGTATCCACGGTACTCCAGCCGCCGCAATCCGTTTATCAGGATGGGGAATGCTTCTTTTGGGCCGATGTAAGCAACAATACCACACATGTATGATTAGTTTAATTTGGAATAGACAATGGTTAGCTTCAGCCGGTAATCCGGATCAGGGAAATTCCGTCCCCCTGCAATCAGGCGGTATGCGCCGGGAAAAGTCTGGGTTCCGTTAATGCGGAAACGCAGCTCATTTTTTCCCTGCAGTATTGCCTGCTGCAGTTCACGGGGGAAATTAATTGTATACACCATCCGTGAGCCGGCGCCGGAAACGACCGGACGGCCTCTCCCGTCAATAAAATCAAGCGGGGCAGCACTGTTGAGCGGCAGCCGGTCCGCAATATTGTAGCTCGCACCGCCGGCGTCAATCCCAATGGGATAGATACGGGAGGGGGGTGTAAAGATTACGCTCTGTGGGTCCTGTAGCAGGGATATCTCCAGCCGGGCCTTGTTGATCAGGGCATTCGGGATCGACTGAATATTAGGGATCACAATATCCAGCGCAGCGCCGGGTTCGTTCTGCAGCAGGATCGTATCTGCACTGGCTGTGGAATTAAAGTAATGATTCACCCAGGGAGTATAACGGCGGCTCAGCCACGTATAATGCGCACAGGATGATGTATTGAAACTGAAAACCGTCCGCACCGTATCTGCTGAATAAAACAGGAGACCGGCGGTGTTGAAGTTACTCGTACCATCGAGCCTGAAATAATGTATGGAATTCGCGGTAGTACTGTTCGTATCAGGCTCTATATACAGGCCTTTAAAGAACGACAAAAAGTCGGGATTCGAAGAAAAGCTACTCACATTATCGTTAAGCAGGCGGATAAACTGATCAGAAAGCCTGATACGCAGATGAGGTGCATCTCCGGATTTTATATCATTGATACTGACCCCGACAACCGACCCGACCGGACTGCTGCGGTCTATATTAAAACGGTGAGTAGAGTAATAATCCTCATCAAGAGACATCCCATCCTGTAAACGGTACACTGTAAATTGTTGCGGTGCGTTCCCCGACGTAGTATCTCCCCAGCTAAAACCACTGTAGGGCAATATCAGCACGGCAGAATCCGGGAAACTGCCGAAGCTGAACGAGGTAGACGGAGGAATGACCTGAAGCGCAATGCCGGCACTCGTACGGCCAAAGTAGGGATCGTTGACCGTACCCAGGCCGGCATATACCGGTGAGATATTATAGCTCGTCACAACAGAATCGTCATATACAGTGCGGGTAATGAGGGATAGCGTATCCGGAAATGTCACTGTATTGATATTGTCGGCGGAAGAAAGCAGATTGGAATTAATAATCGTACTTTCCTTACAGCCGTACATAGCCGTTATGAATACAATCAAAATGGCTGTTGCACTTCCGATATGCTGCTTCAAGTTCTGTTCTGTTTTCGCAAAAGTGATAAAAGATACGCTAAGACTCCGTTAAGCTTTTGTAAAGGTCAAGCAGCGGTGTAACGTCCTCACTCCAGCTTTCGTCGTATTTAACCACTTTCTTGTACCTGCTGGACTTTATCTCCGCAGTTGTTTTCTTCCCTGTTTTCTCCGATCCGAAAATCACTACATCGGCATTTTTGGCTGCTCCCAACGTAAGACCCTCGTTTGTCCCGTCTTTATATAATTCAAAATCTTTTTCCTTGATATCCGTACTGATCAGGGCTTTCTTCACAAAATTATCGCTCAGCGTTTCCTTAAACTGGTCGGCCTGCGCCGTAAAAACAGTTTTGGCATAACTGAACACCGGCTCCTTTTTATAAGCAGTCTTCAGATACAGCGGCACAAGCGAAGTCATCCAGCCGTGACAATGAATGACATGCGGCGGCCATCCGAATTTCTTGACCGTTTCCAGAGCACTCTTGCAGAAGAAGATCATCCGCTCGGCATTATCCGGGAAAAACTGGTCCTCATCGTCCCGGAACGCGTATTTCCGCTTAAAATAATCATCATTATCCATGAAATACACCTGCAAACGTGCATTGGGCAACGACGCTACTTTGATGATCAGCGGGTAATCGTCCTTATCAATAATGATATTGATACCCGAAAGGCGCACCACTTCGTGAAGGCGATGCCTCCTTTCATTAATGGTCCCAAACCGCGGCATGATCACCCGGATCTCCATCCCTGCATCGAATGTACTGATAGCCAGCTTATTGAGGATCTGCGCAAAATCAGTAAGCTCAAGATAGGGAGAAAGCTCGTTGGCTATGATTAAAACACGTTTTTTGGCATCTACAGACATGTGCTTGATTTTTGTTAAACAATGGGGGAATATAAAAATTCCGGGAAATTGGTCTGCAAAATTACGAAAATATTAATTGCGAAACGTTACTTTGCACCTTTAGCCTTCATTTGCATGGTTTTATTCAAGAAAATAACGGACTTACAGACATGGCTCAGCAGCCATCCGCAGGCAGGGAAACAACTGGCATTTATCCCGACAATGGGGGCTTTGCATGAAGGACACAAGTCGCTCATAACAAATGCAATATCAGACGGATGCTATACCGTGTGCAGCATATTTGTCAACCCTTCCCAGTTCAATGATAAGGCAGATTTCAACGCTTATCCTGTCACCCCCGGACCTGATCTGGCGCTCCTTGCCGATGCCGGCTGCAATGTGGTCTTTATGCCGGATACGGATGAAATTTACCCGGAAGGGACGGTGCAGCACAGCTTCACTTTCGGCTACCTGGAAACTATACTGGAAGGTTTTCACCGGCCCGGACATTTCAAAGGAGTGGGACAGGTGGTGCATCGCCTGCTTGATATTGTACAGCCTGACGTGCTCTATATGGGAGGGAAAGATTACCAGCAATGTATGGTGATCCGGGAATTGCTCAGACAAACGGGTAAATCGGAAGACATCCGGGTAAATATCTGCCCTACGGTCAGGGAGGCGGACGGGCTGGCGATGAGCTCCCGTAACCGCCGGCTCACTGAACCGCAGCGTGCGATCGCCGGCATCATCTACCAGTGCCTTGTATCTGTACAAAGCAAGCAGAGAACCGCGCAGTTCAGCGTATTACAGAAAGAATGTACAGAGCTGATGCAGGCAAAAGGCATGGAGCCTGAATACATAGTACTTGCCGATGCCGGCGACCTCCGGCTGTTGGATGATTTTGATCACACCCGCCCGATGATCGTGCTGATTGCCGCAAGAATAGGATCGGTAAGGCTGATTGATAACATGTTATTGTCGTAGCACACGCATGCAGAAACGCCGGCAGTTTTGTATAAAGCTGCCGACGCTGCGATTGTTCTTCTATGATCATTTAATAACGAACGAGCTTCCGCACCGCGGACATGCCGTTCCTGTCCTGCAGGCGGATCGTATAAACGCCTTCGGGCAGCATGCTCATGTCTACATGGTTTTGCGCGGCAGACACTTCGCCACGCGTTAAGATGCGTCCGCTGATATCTGCAATGGTATAACGGTACACATCGCCTCCCGGTAAAGTAAACACGGCCGCATCACGTACGGGATTGGGGTGTATGGAAAACTCCGGGGAAGCAATGGCTTTCCCTGCAGAAAGGATCGTCCCGCTCAGCACATTGTATGTATTCTTTACCGTAACAGAATCAAGCGCATGATTATATATACGCAATAAGGCAATGGAGCCGGCGCTGGCTTCATTCTGCACCGCGAGATCATCCTGAAAAAAGCGCAGCTTTTTGTTGTCATCGTAGACAGCATCATCATTATTATCGGTAAACTGGATAAATTTATCGCCGTCTCCATACATCATCACATGCTTGGTAGCAGCATCTCTCGTAATTACATAGTGAGAATACGTATTGGCTGCAAACGGCGCATCGCTGCTACTGGTTGCTATGTTATAAAAATTGAGCTGTCCGTTATACACATAACATCCCCGGTCTGCAGTACGGCTCTTGAAATCAATAACCCGCTTCCAGCTGTTCAATTGCTCCATAGAAAAATACAACTCAATCGTATAGCTTTCCGATGCAATAAATCCGGTTAATGAATCATCGAAATAAAAGCCGCAGTTATTGTCGAACTGGTATACCGTACGCGTGATATTATAATCCGGCAGTGTTTCCTCCACAAAGTTTCCTGTACACAGCTGGATCAATTCCGGCCCTGCATTATTTACCTCTTTAAAATCACCTGAAAACCGGTATTCCAATACACTCTGGCCATATAGAAGCGACGAGAACAGACCACAGGACAACAGCAATAATAATGTTTTTTTCATATCTGAATGTTTTGACACCCAAATATACATTTATACGCAATACATTCCGCAATTATTTATGATTTTTTTGGTCACCTGGCGGATAAATACCGGCTGGCACGGATGAAACTGCGGGATAAATACCTATCCCACCCTGGAGATCTTGAGCATATTGGTAGCCCCATGTTCTTCAATGGGCATACTCCCGGTGTTTACCACCACATCGCCGGACTTTATCAGTCCCTTCTCCTTTAATATACTTATCTGATCGGTAACGATCTTGTCCATGCTCTCTTCATGCGCATAGAAAAAAGCCTGCACACCCCAGCTAAGGCTCAGCTGGTTGACCAGGGCTTCTGTTTTAGTGAACACAAAAAGCAGGGAACGGGGACGGAAGCTGGACAGCATAAACCCGGTATAGCCCGATTGCGTCATCCCGATAACCGCATTGGCATTGATATCATGAGCGATCTGGCAGGCATTATAGCACAGCGCATCGCTCAGAAATGAAGGAGAATGCGGCTGCGGCACAAGATTTCTGTTGTACACCAGCTCTTCCTTCTCTACCTCCTTGATAATACTCACCATAGTACGTATCACCAGCTCAGGATAGTTGCCAACGGCAGTTTCCGCACTGAGCATCACGGCATCGGCTCCTTCAAGCACCGCATTAGCGACGTCCGTGATCTCGCTCCTGTTGGGGCGTGTGCGGGTGAGCATGCTTTCCATCATCTGGGTAGCAATGATCACGGGTTTAGCCCGGTGGATGCACATGCGGATAATTTTCTTCTGAAGCATCGGTATCTGCTGCAGCGGCAGCTCTACGCCGAGGTCGCCACGAGCTACCATAACGGCATCCGATGCAAGGATGATCTCACGCAGGTGCTCCAGCGCTTCCGGCTTTTCAATCTTTGAAATGATCTTGGCGTGGCTGCCCTTCTCTTTTAATATTTCACGAAGTCCTGTCACATCCACCGGCCGCCGTACAAAGGAAAGCGCTACCCAGTCAATACCCTGCTCAATAATAAAATCAAGATCCGAAAGGTCTTTTTCCGAAAGCGACGGTAGTGATATAGCGGTGTCAGGGAGGTTTACGCCTTTACGGGACGATAAAAATCCGGGCGCTGTTACCTGCACCTTTACCCGGTTATCTACGGTAATTTCTGTTACCAGCACTTCTATCTTTCCGTCGTCGAGCAACACTTTTTCACCGATGCGCACATCTTTATGAAAATTCGGATAGGATATATATACGGCGTCGGGGGTGCCGGTCAGATTTTCATTCGTGAAATAAAATTCATCCCCCTGCTCCAGCATAAATCCTCCGTCCTGCAGCTCCCCAACGCGTAGTTTCGGCCCCTGCAGATCGGCAAGAAGGGCAATATTAAGCGGGAAATCAGCATTAATGCTCCGGATATGCCGGATAACTTCCTTATGCTGTTCGTGCGTACCGTGTGAAAAATTGAGCCGGAATACATTTACACCCTCTTCTACCAGAGCCAGTAATTTTTCATAGCTGCTGCTCGCCGGACCTACAGTAGCGATGATCTTGGTCTTATGCATATTGCTGTATCTTAACGTCCACAGCCTTCATAATAAACGAAAGCTATACCTCGATGATTTGAATTCTTACGCAAGTTACAGATTATTCAGGGATGTAGGGGCGAATTGCATTCGCCCAGGGGTGAGGGATGAGAGATGAATGATGAATTTCACCCCGTATGGGTGAAGCACTATTCGCCCTAAAAAATTGGACAAATGTCCAAAAATTTGGACATTTGTCCGAATAACTCATAACTCATAACTCATAACTCATAATTCCTGATTACCGCTCACGTACAGCACATACTTATCCGCCAGGGA
Source organism: uncultured Chitinophagaceae bacterium (assembly GCA_964527735.1). Taxonomy (GTDB): domain Bacteria; phylum Bacteroidota; class Bacteroidia; order Chitinophagales; family Chitinophagaceae; genus JBEBVQ01. Next base: position 107,756 of record CAZGPG010000006.1, read on the forward strand.
CGGCTCCGGGAAGATGCGCTCCAGCGGCCACATATGAGGTCTTAAACCCGAATCTGCGATCTCTGCTGCAAGATCTCCGCCTTTCAGGCAGAACAAACCGTTTTCAAACGTCTCCGTCTGCCTGCCCTTCCTGATCACAGGCGCTATCCACTTCCATAAAGTACCGAGTGGCGCCACGGCCCGGGAAACGGCGTAATCGAACTGCCCACTTCGTATATCCTCGACCCTGCTGTGTACTGCCGTAACATTCTTCAATCCGGTTGCTGCAGCCACTTCCTGCACCACTTTTATCTTCTTGCCGATACTGTCTGCAAGTAAAAATTCCGACCCGGGAAACAAGATCGCAAGCGGAATACCGGGGAACCCGCCGCCGGTACCGATATCCAATATCCTGGCGCCGGGAGTAAAACGGATCACTTGCGCGATCGCCAGAGAGTGTAGCACATGCTTTTCGTACAATGCTTCGATATCCTTTCTTGAAATGACATTGATCTTTTCATTCCACGATCTGTACAACGGGTCCAACATCCGGAATTGCTCCTCCTGCGTATGCGTAAGGTCCGGGAAATATTTAAAGATTATGTCCACTGGTGTTTGTTCTTCCATAAAATATACGGGGCGAGCACAAAGTTATAGATCATCCAGCCAAAATCGAAAAGCGGAAAGAAACCGGCAAGTCGCTGTTCCTTCAGTTTCCGGGAAGCCAGCAGCCACAGCGTCCAATACAACAGGCAACGGAGCCCCATTAATATAGCAGCAATCCATGCATATCCTGAAAAAAGGAGGATAGCCAACAACAGCCATACACCCGCATGAGATAAGGCATATGCCCCCAGCAGCACCCGGATCGGCCATTTATAATATTTCCCGGTGGACATATGACGCTGTTTCTGTCGCAACCATGCAGTCCATGATTCCTTCGCCGGGCTTACCATAAATGTTTCCGGATCACAGACAATAGCTGTATTATGCTTATCTGCCGCTATACGCATCAGGAGGTCATCATCCCCCGATGGTATCACGCCCCAGAGCGGCGTTTCCACAGCGCTGCGCAAAATTTCTTTGGTACAGGCCAGATTCCGCCCTACCGCCATGTAGGGCAAACCTGCCCGCGCATACCCGGCATATTGCAGCAAGGTGTGCGTGGTCTCCCAGCGGATAAACGCATTCAGCAGCCCGCTGCGGTATGCATAAGGTGCATATCCTGCCACGATCCCCTTTCCTGATCTCAGCGGCGCTGTCATTCGTGTAATCCACCCGGGACCTGAGGGACGGCAATCCGCATCCGTCATCAGCAGCCATTCGTGCGCTGCCTGCTGCATTCCTGTGCGCAATGCAAACTTTTTACCCGGCAGATCCCGTACGGCATCTGCTGCTATGCGCACCACCCGAAGATGAGGATATACTGCCGCCAGGCGCTGCAATACCGCTGCCGTGTCGTCTGAAGAGGCATCATCCACTACGACCACCTCGAAGTGTGGTTTGCCCGATTCGTTGGTATATCTTTGCGCCAGTATTTCAGGCAGGTTATGTTGCAGCCGGGAAGCTTCGTTCCGGGCGCAGATGATCACCGAAACCGGACGTAGCGGCGCAGGCGACTGAGCGGAAAATACAGACCGGATGAAGAAAAACCGGATGAAGAAAAAAAACAGATAGCCGCATTGCAGTACAATGCAGCAACCGTAAATAATCATCAGGCAGAAAGACAGCACAGGACAAAGTAATAGAATTAATCAGAATTAGCGACCCCGGAAAAGAGGGTGACGAAAGAAAATGGATTTTGAACTATCAGCAAAAGATCATGCATCGGGCGCCCGCGCCGGACGCATTACCACCGATCACGGGGTGATCGAAACGCCCATCTTCATGCCCGTTGGCACCGCCGGGTCTGTAAAAGCTGTATCACAGCAGCAATTGCAGCAGGAGGTGAAAGCACAAATCATCCTGGGCAATACTTACCATCTCTATCTGCGACCGGGCACAGAGATATTGCAGCAGGCGGGCGGCCTGCACCGGTTTATGGGCTGGGACAAACCGATCCTGACAGACAGTGGCGGATACCAGGTATTTTCTTTGGCAGCCAACAGGAAGCTTAAGGAAGAAGGAGCTGTATTCCAGTCGCACATTGACGGCTCCCGCCACTTATTCGCCCCGGAGAATGTGGTTGATATTCAGCGGCAGATCGGCGCCGATATTATTATGGCATTCGATGAATGCCCCCCCTACCCTTCCGACTATGCCTATGCCAGAAAATCCATGGAGCTGACCCATCGCTGGCTGGCACGCTGTATCCGGCAAATGGACGAAACGGAACCGTTGTATGGGCACCACCAAAGTCTTTTCCCGATCATCCAGGGAAGCACATTCAAAGACCTCCGTACGGCTTCTGCTCAATTTATCGCAGATACGGAATGCGATGGCAACGCGATCGGGGGGCTTTCCGTTGGCGAACCGGAAGAAATGATGTACGAAATGTGCGCCTTATGCTGCGATCATTTGCCGGAGCACAAACCACGCTACCTGATGGGTGTTGGCACACCATGGAATATACTGGAGAATATCGCGCTCGGGATAGATATGTTTGACTGCGTCATGCCCACCCGGAACGGGCGGAACGGGATGTTATTCACCACACAGGGAGTCATCAATATCAAGAACAAACGATGGGCAACCGACTTCAGTCCGATCGATGAAGGTCTGGACTGCCACACCAGCAATTATTACACCAAAGCTTACCTGCGCCATTTGTTTGTTGCCAACGAACTGCTTGGGATGCAGATAGCAAGCATACACAACCTGGCTTTTTACCTGCATCTGGTGCAGGAGGCACGCAGGCACATCATGGACGGAGACTTCACTTCCTGGAAGAATAATCTTCTTCCGGTGCTCAGGCAACGTTTGTAAACAGACCTTACGAACCATTTCACCATACAAATAATATTTATTATCATTGCAGGAAACAAGCACAATAAACATGAAAGCTTTGCGTATTTTTCTCCCCGGCGTTATTGCCCTGATACTGTGCTTTGGTGTACAGGGATGTAAAAAAGACGAGAACAAACCCAAAGGTGATTACACACTGCTGACACAGTATAAATGGAAAATCGCCGCTACCAAATGGATAGCTGAGGACGGCACAGAAACATATCCGGATATAGCTGAATGCCGGGCTGATGATATCCGGGAATACGAAACTACCGGCAAGTTTAATCTGCAGGTAGGCGGCAACCTTTGTTATGAAGATGAAATATCCCGCAGCGGTACATGGGAACTGAAGAATTACAGCAAGATACTGCATATGTATGTGGAAGGTATGGGTTATTACGACGAGCAGGTTGAGGAGCTTTCGGAAACAGCGTTGAAGATCCGGTACGAGATAATGGGCAATACCATCGAGGAAACGTACGCGCCGGTTAAATGATTTAATTGCAAACCATTTTGCAATCCGGATATCCGGCGGAGGAACGGTATAAAATGAAAAAAATAGACTGGTATATCCTGAAAAAATTTCTGGGGACCTTTTTTTATGCCATTATTATCATGGCAGCCATTTCCTGTGTGATCGACTATTCGGAGAAGGTAGATAATTTTGTGAAGCACAAGGCGCCGCTCTCTGCTATACTGGGTTATTTCAAAAATTTCATACCCCATATCGTAGCGCTTCTGTACCCGCTGTTTATCTTTATTGCCACTATCTTCTTTACATCCCGGATGGCTTATCGTTCCGAGATTATTGCCATGCTGGCTTCCGGCATGTCGTTCACCAGATTCCTTCGCTCCTACATTATAGGCGCCATTTTCCTGGGATTGACATTTCTGGTCTTTAACCACTGGCTGGTACCCATGGCCAACCGCGACCGGTTGCATTTCGAAGATCTGTATACGCACGAATCTGTAAAATATTCGGACAGGAACGTGCACCTCCGGCTCAGCCCGCAGCTCTATATCTATATGCAGCATTATGATTATACGCTGAATATGGGATACCAGTTTGCAGCGGAGGAAGTTAACGGCATCGAACTGAAGGAAAAAATAATGGCCGACCGCGCCAGCTACGATAGCGCCAAAAAAGAATGGCGGTTATACAACGTCACTATACGCACCAACGACGGACTGAAAGAATCCCTGAAAACGGAGCATGAAGCAATACGGGAATTCCCTTTTACCCCTAAAGACCTGTACCAGGACGACGAAAAAGTGATGGCGATGACTACGCCGCAACTGGAGCGCTTTATCGAGCAGCAGCACACACGCGGTGTAGAAAATCTGAACCTTTATCATGTAGAGCGGCACCGGCGTACGGCTCAGCCATTCTCGGGGATTATCCTTACCATCATCGGCGCCTGCATTGCCAGCCGGAAGATCCGCGGGGGCAGCGGTCTGCATCTGGCGCTCGGCATCGCGATCAGCGCCGTATATATCATGCTGATGCAGTTCAGCAATACGTTTTCCGTCAAAGCCGGTCTGGATCCGCTTGTTGCCGTATGGATACCTAATATCGTGTTCGGTATTATAGCGGTATACCTGTACCGGAAACAGGTTAAATAAAAATGGAAAGTTGCTCCATTTTCAACTTTCAATTATCAACTGTATGAACCTGTTACTAAGCAACCTGTTGCCCGTACCACTGCAAGAACAATACAGCAGTCGCCAGTCGGGGATCTGGATGCAGTCGCTGAGCCTGGAACAGGGTGAAACCGTTTCGCTCCCGGCGCCTTCCGGCACCGGAAAAACAACGCTGCTCCATATCCTGTATGGTATCCGGGACGATTATACAGGCGATGTATCCTGGGATCATACCCCGGTCAAAACCATGTCCCCGGAAGCGTTAGCCACACTGCGTACCCGGGAGCTCAGCATTATATTCCAGGATCTGCGCCTGTTCCCCCAGCTTACCGTATACGAAAACCTGGAGTTGAAACGCAGCCTCACGGATACCATACCACAAGCGGAAATGACCGCCTGGATGGCCCGCCTGGGCATTACCGATAAACAACATACAGTCGTTCATACACTTTCCTATGGCGAACAACAACGGGTAGCCATTATCAGGAGCCTGCTGCAGCCGTTCCGGTGGCTGCTGATGGATGAGCCGTTCAGCCATCTCGACCCGGGCAATACCCAAGCCGCCATTACACTCATACAGGAAGTTGCCGGCAGAAACAATGCCGGCTTGCTGCTTGCCGGGCTGGATACAGATAGCTATTTCGATTATACCCAAACAATTCACCTGTGAACAAACAGCATACAGGCACGATATTGAAAAAGCTGCTGTTACAACACGGCGGACGTTATCGTATGGGGTTCGCATGGCTTTCGTTATGGGCGGGCATTTGCCTGCTGCTGCTGTCCGTCACTGCCTGGTGGAATTTCAGACAGATCCTGCATGGGAAAAGCAGCAAAGACAGCCTGGGCAGCACTTTTATTACGATCAGCAAGTCTGTTGCACCGGGGAGCACCACCGGCGTGCACGAGTTTACACCGGAAGAAATACAGTCACTCCTGCAAACCCCGCAGGTGCAGGATGCCGGCGCACTGACCCCGGCTACCTTCCCTGCCACGATCAGTATCGGCGGATCGCTCGGCTTCTCTACCCTGCTCCCGCTCGAAGCAGTACCCGATCGTCTGATAGACGCTGCCACAGGCGACTGGCGCTGGGAGGAAGACATGACGGAAGTACCTATCATACTTTCGTCGGAATTGCTGGACCAGTACAACTATGTGTTTGCCCCTTCGCAGGGGTTACCACTCCTGACAGAAGATGCAGTGAAAGCCTTGACCTTCCGGCTGGAGATCGGTGCGGTGCGGGAGCCATATACCGGACGGATAGCGGGCCTGTCGGACAGGATCACTTCGGTGCTGGTGCCGGAAAGCTTTATCCGGTATGGCAATGCTCATCATGGCAGTGGCCGGGAAGAACAACCATCACGATTGATCCTGAAAACGGCAGATCCCTCCGACCAGGCATTTGTTCAATACCTCGAAGCGCGGCATTACCAGGTAAATGCAGAACAGCTCCGCTGGAATAAGCTGCGGGCAGCCGTACATTTCATCAGTCTGGCGGGAGGATTGTTTGCTGTTGCTTTAACCGGTATCAGCGCAATGGTGTTCCTGTTATTTATCGAACTGACTGTAGTACGTGCACGCGAGGATATACTGCTGTTGCTACAATTAGGATATAGTCCTGCATTCTTACGCCGGTTTGTTGCCCAACGGTTTGTTCCGTTGCTGCTCAGCGCCGTATTCGTGGCAATGGCGCCGGTTGTGCTCACCCAGATCTTCTTCCGCGGCTATATACAACGGCAGGGAATAGAGAGCGGCTGGTTGCCCGGCTGGCCTGTGTGGGGCCTCGCAGCGGTATGTCTTATTCTGATCCTGTGGCTGGCGCGCCGCACGATACGGAAAGCAGCAGATTGAAATTTCATGCGCTCCGCATGATCACAGCAGCGTGCCGGGAAATGCGAACAGGTTTTCCCTGCCCCGCACAATGAGCAACCAGCCGTTTTCGAGCGGAAGATAACCGTATTCATAACAAAAGATGTATTCCATACCCTTCTTATTGGTATACCGATGGGTATGCAGCATAAAGTCGAAACCCTGCCGGAGCAGGATCTGGCGGGGAGTGCGGCAGTATGTCTGACCCGGCGGGATCACCGATGCCAGAATACGCCTGTTCCGGGACAGAATGTTATTTATCCGGCGCACGATCTCGGCATCCCTGCTGTTACGGCTGTTATTATAGGCATTACGGCAGGTGTCGTCACAGAATTTTTTGTCAATGCGGCCTCTCAGGGGGCGACCGCACTGCAGGCATTGTCGTTCAGCACGTTTCACAATAACCAAGTTACGATATTTATGATTATCAGCCGCTTACAAACGATTATAAACGTTTACAAACGTTTATATCCGATCATAAATGATTAAATACCGGATCAGGGAAGAGGCATGTCTCATCTTTGTTATCGGCAGCACAGTATTATCCAGGTTTATATAAAACGGCCGTTTATAAACAACCATGTAATCCCGGGCTGCCCGTTAGAAAAAGCAAGTTGTAACCAATAAAAAGAAGAAAGAGATGAAAGCGATCAAAAACAAAGTGCAGTTGATTGGACACCTTGGCCTGCAACCGGAAATCCGTAGTTTTGAGTCAGGCGCCAAAGTAGCGCGTATGCGTATGGCTACGAATGAAACCTATAAGAACGCAGAGGGTGAGCGGGCTACTGAAACCATCTGGCACCAGCTTGTGGCATGGGGTCATCTGGCAGAAATTGCAGAGAAATACCTTCAGAAAGGAAGTGAGCTCATGATTGAAGGACGGCTGACGAGCCGGCAATACACAGATAAGCAGGGAGCAACCAGGTATATTACAGAGATACAGGTCAATGAGCTGCTGATGCTGGATAAAAAAGGCAATAAAGTAGCCGTACCGGCCGGTGCAGCAAGCTGACCCTGTATGCTGCCCCAACCGGAATCCGGATCCATACCGGCCATATTTCCGCCAGGGACAACAACAGGAAAGCTGATGTTATAAGACGTTCCCGGCAGCAGATAAATGTTTGCAACAGATCTGTTGCCGGGGCGTTTTTAGAGTATGTTTTTGGGGTCAGTTCATACTTCCGAGGGAGACCAGGATATGATTCTGCAGGGCCTTGCTTAACTACTTATGCTGCATAACGGACAGAAGCATATCATCTATGTATGCAAGAGGAGACACCGGCGCTGACTGCCGGAAAACGGGAACAGTTACTTATTTTTCGACTTTTACCCTGTTTACCTCTTTAGCCTTCCGCATAAAATCGGAAGCGAAAATAAAGTTGTTCAGCTCTTCGTCTTCGCTGAAGACAATATCCGTATTAGATCCTTCCCACTGCTTCTGGCCTTTATTCATGTATACGATATGATCGCCGCTCTCCATCACGGTATTCATATCATGCGTGTTGATCACGGTGGTAATGTTATATTCCCGTGTTAGCTCCACGATCAGCTTGTCGATCACAAGCGATGTCTGCGGATCAAGCCCTGAGTTGGGCTCATCACAGAATAAATATTTCGGATTGAGCACCAACGCCCTGGCCAATGCCACACGTTTTTTCATACCTCCACTGATCTCTGCCGGAAATTTCTTATTGGCGCCTTCCAGATTGACGCGCGCCAGCACCTCGTTCACCCGTTTCAGTTTTTCCTGCCGCCGCTGATTCGTAAACATGTCAAGTGGAAACATCACATTCGCCTCCACCGTCTTACTGTCAAAAAGCGCAGATCCCTGAAACAGCATCCCGATCTGCATACGTACCTCCTTCAGGTCCTGCTCATCCATCACGGTAATATCATGTCCTTCATACAGCACTTGTCCTTTACCTTTATCCGGCTGCATCAGGCCCACCATGATCTTCATCAGCACCGTCTTACCACTCCCGCTGGCGCCGATGATCAGGTTGGCTTTGCCAGGATGCATGGCCAGCGAAACATCTTCCAGCACCACTTTATCCCCGAAACTTTTATGGACATGCTTTACTTCAATCATGTACTTCGTTTATTATTCCAAAAATAGGCAAATAAAACGGTACAAATGACAGGAGGGCAAAAACGTAATCTTGCTTGACAAGTCCAGCAACCGGACTTCGATAATACTCAATCATCATCATTAAAGCCCGGTCACTGAGCCTGTCGAAATGAATATAGTGAATATGCCGGGCGGCAATTTGAAATTACCCCAATGACAGCAAAAAACGGCCCCGCCGTAGCGGGGCCGCCGCCCTCCTGTATACCCCCTGTCTACAGGAAAGTTTCTATCCTGTCTCCTCTACAAAAGATTCTTTCATCTTCACTTTATAGTACCGTTTCTTGGCCGGACGGGCAAAGCCGAACCTTTGCTGCATACTATCCACTACCTTATATACCACAGGCACTACGATCAGGGTGAGGAACATTGAGCTGATCAGCCCACCGATCACCACCCAGGCAAGCCCCTGCTTGATAGCGCCTACCCCGCCGCTGGCGAGGGCAATGGGGATCATACCGAACACCATGGCGATCGTGGTCATCAGGATGGGCCTGAGGCGGGCATTATTTGCATTCACCAGCGCTTTATCCGTAGACTGCCCGGCATCTTTCATCTGGTTCGTAAAGTCCACTAGCAGGATCGCGTTTTTGATCACCAGCCCGATCAGCATGATCATACCCAGAATGCTGAAGATATTTAACGTGTTATTGGTAAGCGCCAAAGCCAGCAAAGCGCCGATCAGGGCCAGCGGCACTGAAAACATTACCACCAGCGGATGCAGGTAATTATCGTACAGGGCTACCATGATCAGATAAACCAGCACGACGGAAAGGATCAGCGCCATACCGAGCGTACCGAAGGAGCTGCCCTGGTTTTCTGCATCGCCGCCAAATAAATAGCTTACGCCCACAGGCTTCCGTAACTGCTCAAGCTTGGCAGTATATTCGGCGACCACTGCACCCGACGGACGTCCGAGCAATTGCGATTGTACCGATACCGAAGCCGTCTTGTCGCGGCGCTCCAGCCTGGTCGGGCCTGAGCTTTCAGTAAGTGTGGCAAACTGGGATAATTTTACCAGGTCGCCCTTATTGTTGAGCAGCTCAATATTACCTACATCGGCCATGGTCTGCCTGTTGAAGTTATCAAAACGCAGGTTGATATCATATTCGTAATCACCCTGACGGAATTTGATCTTCGGGTCGTCAGCCGTACCGCTGAAGGCCGTTTGCATCGTTGCGCCTACATTATCAAGCGTGAGGCCGAGTGCAGACATCTTATCCCGGTCTACTTCCACACGTATCTCCGGGTTACCTTCTTCCACCGTCAGCTTCACATCACTGGTACCTTCAATCTGCATCAGCACCTGCTTCGCCTGCCTGGCAAAGCTCATAGCGCTGTCCAGATCGGCTCCCAGCACCACCAGCTCAACAGGCGCCCGGTCTGCCGTGCCCATAATATTCACTGGTGTCGTCTTCACCTTCACACCGGTAAGCATCTCCTTCAACTGAGCCTTTATCCGGGCTGCATATATATGGGATGATACGGAACGTTCCCCTTCAGGCACCATCTTCACAGTAATTTCGGCTTTATATGCAGTAGATTGTGAGCTTCCGAAGCCATCTTCACTACTTTGCCCCACAGTAGTAATAAGCTTACGTACTTCCGGCTGTTGCTGCAAAAAATCCTCAGCTTTCCAGGTAGCCTGGTTGGTTTGCTCTATTGATGCGTCTTTGGGCAACTCCAGCAAAACAATAAACTCTCCTCGGTCACCCTTGGGGATAAACTCTCCGCCGATATAACCTTTCCCCACAAGCATAAAAGAAGCAAACAACATCCCTACAGAAACGAGCAGTGTTATTGTCTTATGCCCCAGACACCACCTCAGCAGGCCGGTTACCCATTGTGTAAAACGATCCAGCTGCTTCTCAAACCAGAGAATGAATCGCTCAAACATATTCTTCCCGGTGAGGTGCTCGAGCTTCCCGAAACGGGATGAGAGGAGCGGAATGATCGTAAACGATACAAACAAGCTCAGCATAGTGGAGATCATCACCACCACACAGAACTCACGAAGGATCTTCGAAACCAGCTCGTTGGTCAGCGAGATCGGGAGGAACACGATCACAATCACCAATGTAATGGACGTAACCGTAAAACCAATTTCCTTGGCGCCTTCAAAGGCCGCGCGCACTTTGTTCTTCCCCATCTCCATATGCCGGTAAATATTTTCCAGCACAACGATCGCGTCATCCACCAGAATACCTACAACGAGCGAAAGGCCAAGCAGCGACATCAGGTTCAGCGAAAAGCCGAACAGCTGCATACCAATAAATGTTCCGATCAGCGACATAGGTATCGCTACCATAACGATAACGGCATTGCGCAAACTGTGCAGGAACAGCATCATGACTGCCGCCACCAGGAAGATAGCGATAATCAGGTCGTGAATTACCGAATTGGCAGACTCTAACGTAAACTCAGAAGCATCATTGGCTATCTCAATTTTCAGATTACTGGCGGCATAATCCTGCTGTATCTGTGTAATTGCATTTTTCACCTCTTTGCTTACCGTGACCGCATTCGCATCCGACTGCTTCATGATCTGGAGTATGATCGCATCAGCCCTGTCGTTACGCGCAATGCGCTCAATATCTTTGGAAGCGTCCTGCACATCCGCTACATCCCGCAGGCGTACCTGCGCACCGTCCGCCGTAGTGGCGATCACCAGGGAACGAAGCTGCTCCACATCCTTGTACTTACCGGCAAGACGGATCAGTATCTGCTCGTTCTGCGTACGGACTTTCCCTGTAGGGAAATCCATATTGGCATTCGTGATGATCTGCCGCAGCTGCAATAACGACAATTTATACACGTGCAGCTTCGCAGCGTCTATACTTACCTGTATCTCCCGCTCCTCACCTCCGATAATATTCAACTGTGCCACACCCGGCAGGCGCGACATACGGGGCGCCAGCGTCTTATCTATCAGATCGTAAAATTGCTGCGCATCCATATCCGCATTTGCGGCCAGCGTCATGATCGGGAGGTCATCCATCGAAAATTTACTCAGCGACGGCGTTTTTGCATCACCGGGCAGATCGGAGAGTACGGAGTTGATCTTTCGCTGGGCATCCTGCAGCGCATAATTTTCATCCGCGCTGCTGTTGAACTCAATCGTAACGATCGACACGCCCTCCACTGATCTGGCCATGATCTTCTTTACATTCTCCAGGGAAGCCACCGCATCCTCTATCTTCTTGGTAACGGTATTTTCCACCTCGCTCGGGGATGCCCCCGGGTAAACGGTCATCACATTGACGATAGGCGAGCTGAATTTTGGCAGCAGCTCATAATTGAGCGACATGTAGCTCATGATACCCAGCAGTGTCAGGGCCGTAAAAACGACCACCACCAGCGTAGGCCTCTTTATTGAAATTTCTGTGATCTTCATTGCCGTGCTTTGTTATTGTTTTTGTATTGCAACCTCCGAACCGTTCACCAGATTCACCTGACCACTGGTAATGACCTGCTCGCCTTCTGCCAGTCCCTCTCTTATTTCCACACGCTCGCCAAACACCCGGCCTGTAACAACCTGACGCAACACTGCCGTACCATTTCTAAACACAAACAGGGATCCGCTGTTTACGCCATTGTAAAATGCAGACCGTGGTACGAGCATCATGGGCTCCTGTCCTGACAGCTCAAACATTGCAGTGCCATACATGCCGGCTTTCAACTCCCTGCCTTCTACGTTGGCTACTTCTATCTCGACCGGGTAGTTGAGCGATTTATCCCCTTTTGCCGCAATGAATATGATCTTACCTGTATAATTGATTTCAGGAAACACATCGGCAACTACCTTTACAGTCTGTCCGGCAGCCAGATGCACCACCTGTGCTTCCGGCACGGAAACCACCAGCTTCAACCGTGAAACATCAACGATATCGAACATCTTCGTTCCCGGAGACAGATACGCGCCTGTTTCAATATAGCGGGCATTGATCGTGCCCTGGATGGGCGCCTTCACATAGGTATTCTCCAGGCCGCGGCGGACAGCCGTATTTTGCGCTTCCGCATTGGCATATTGCAGCCTGATATCGTCAAGCTGCTTTTTGGTGACACCGCCGCTTTCGTATGCTTTCTCAAACCGCTCCAGATCTGTCTGTGCCTGTCTGAGCGCAGATTGTGCAGACTGTGACTGGGCGTCGGCCACCTCATTATCGATCCGGGCTACGATCTGGCCGGCACGGACAAAACTACCTTCACGAACCAGTACCTGGGTAACGCGGCCCGAAATCTCTGATGAAAGCGACACTTCGTGCAAAGCCGCAAAATTTCCATTGGCCTGCACCGTTTCATCAAATGCAGTCTTCACCGCAATTTCTACCGATACCGGCACCGCCCCGGAATTAGCTTCCTTTACCAGGTCAATATTTGCCTGGTTTGCTTTTTTATTAGACTCGAGCTTCCAGAATATCAGAGCGAGCGCCCCGATGATGACCAGACCATAAATGATCGCTTTTTTCATTGCTTGCTGATTATTGATTTGAGCTTATGTTGTTTGTGTTTTGATAAATATGCCGGCAGCCTTACTGCGCCAGTTCCATAATACGCCCGGTAGAACGGGCAATTCCGATATTTGCGACCTGGTAATTGAGCAATGCCTGTGCATAGCTGTTCTGCGCTTCCACCAGGGAAGTCTCCGCATTGAGCAGATCCGTGAGCGTGGCAAGTCCCAGTTCATAATTCTGTTTACTTGAGTTATACACCTCCCGTGCAAGCTGCATATTCTCTTTCTGCAGATTAATGGTGTTGATGCTGTTCACCATTTGTACCCGCGCGCTTTCGTAGGCTGTATTCAACTGGAGCATGGCATAATCCCGCTGCTTATCCAGCTTATACAATTCTATGGAGTTCTGGGCTACCCGCGCCCTTCTGCCAAAGCCGTCAAATATGGGGATAGACAGTCGAATGCCAACGCTCGACATATCATAATGGATACTCGTGCTGTTCTTGTTAAAAAAATCGAACTCATTGCTCAGCGCATTAAAGCTGTAGTTGGCAAACAACGAAAGCTTCGGGAAATATTCCGCAACACTCGCCTGTTTCTGATATTTATACAACCGCTCCTGCACATTAAGGAGGGATATGGTCAATAACTTATCGGGATCAAAGGGTTGAATAGTGGTAGCTGTCATTCCTGCCGTATTGGATTCCAGCTCTGTCAGGGGCACATCCATCAACTGCAACGGCGCATCCGCCGGCATGCCCATCAGCATCTTTAACTGATACTGCTGAAGCTCCACCTGATTTTCAAGATGTGTATTCCTTGTACGGGAATTTGTCAGCGTTACACTGATCCGGTCAAGATCAATTTTCCTGGCCAGTCCGTTTTCAAGCTGGGCACGGGTAGTCTGCACCAGCTGCTCCAGGTTCTTTATATTCGTCTGCTGAAAACGCAATTGCTCACGCGTGATCAGGATATTATAGTAAGCATGCGCCACCTGGTCCACTACTTCTTCTTCGGTAAGCCTTGTATTGACCGCATAATAATCCCGGCTGGCCTTAGCCGCCTTCAGACCGGTAAACACAGACTGGTTAAATACCTGCTGGCTGGCTTCTGCCGAAGCGCCGGTAGTATATTTGGTACCGGCAAGGATCGTTGTAAAGGTACCGGGCTCGCCCCCTATAAACTCCGCCGGCAGCACGATCACCTGACGCTTCAGGTTATCAGCCATGTTTGCATTCACATTGACCTGCGGGAGCGCCATCGCACGGGTCTCCTTTACCTTTTCCTCTCCTGCCTGCTCAGAATACCTGCTGATCGCAATATTCTGATTATGCTTCAGCGCATATTCCAGACATGATTTCAATGAATGTGACTGTGCCAGGATAAACGATACCGGCGCGCACATAAACAGCGATAACACTGCCATATACTTGATCTGCTTCATAACTGATTGTAGTTCGTTAGCTTGTTATAATAAATACTCCGGATGCAATTTCTGTATTCAATCACGTAGCCTGCTGGATATCTTATTCATAATATGGATCAACTTCTTTTTGTCATTTTCTCCTATTGCAGAAAACAATATCCTGTCTACACGAGCCACAATATTCAGCATCCGCTCCATCAGCTTCACTCCGTCGTCTGTAAGCATTACAATATGTTTCCTCCCGTCATTCGGATCGTCATCAATATGCACATATCCATACTCTGCCAACAAACGGATTGTCCTTAACACAGAGGCCTTGTCCCTTCCGGTCTCTTCCGCAAGCTCCTGCTGCGATTGTTCCCCTCCCATGTAAAGCACCATCAGCAACGGTATCTGCTCGGCACGCACGGCATAACCACTATTGGCCAGATAGCGGTTTGCCCGCTTGAACAATATGCGATTCATATACCCCAGATGGAACAGCAGGATATCATCCTTCCTCTTTCCACAATCCCACCGGTCTGCATTTTTAGTTGACATATCAACGAATTAGATAAAAACCACTGATTGAATATTTTGGCAAAGTTCCGTTGTGGGGATTATTCAAAAAAGGTTAAAAACGCTATAATTTTGGTCAAATTATCTCATTTACTCATTTAATAGGCGTCTTTCGGTAAGCAAGAGGAGAAAGGCCGGTATGGTGCTTGAAGAATTTGCCAAACTGGGATTGACTGGGAAAATGAAGCGCTTCCGTAACTTGCTGGATATTGAGCGCAGCGTTCAGCAACAGGAATTTAGCTTCGCGTATGATCGTCTCGTCAATGAGCTGGCCGGCACTTTTACCTGTAAAATCCTTAACTGCCTGCGACAGGTATTTGGGAGTAACGAACAGCATATCGGCATATTCATGCACTTTTCTCTTTTCTTTGAAATACTGGGATACCAATGTGGCAAAACTGACCGTAAGCTCTTCCTTCCTGTCCAGTTTGGGCGGAGGGTGTGCAGCAGTGCCCACACGGCTGGCAATGCTTGCCATTTCATACATTAAAACGAGGAAGCTGTACTGCATAATTTCCTTTGCAAAAGGATAATTTTCCGGGTAATTACCCGTATCCCGGAGTTGCTTCAACAAACCGGTAAGGCGGGATTGGTCCTGCGATGTTAGCGACAGCAGGGGCATATGATTTGCCGTAAAGAAATGTAAAGCATCCACACGGTGCTTATGCATGCCTATAGCAGCAAGGTATTCGGGCGTGAATATCACACCTGCATACCGACAGCCCGGGCTGACGGAAACAACCTCCTTAAGCGCAGCAGGGGCTGCTACTGCAAATGTATTTTTAGTCAGGCTGTATTCTTTCAGGTTTACACGCACCCGGAATGTCCCTCTTTCCACTACAATGATGGTAAAGAAATCGGACCGGATAGGATAATTAATATGGTTGGCGCTTCCGTCTTCGCTCAGGAAAGCAAAGATGCCGCTGAAGCCTTTTTCGCCGAGCAGATTGGAAAATGTTTCTTTAACGGCGCCGGTTACCTGTGGTTTATCCCGCATAAATCACCTGTGCTTAATGACCTGACAATACTTCCAAAGGTAGGAACATTTCTATTCCACCATAATTTCATCACAGGCTACGGCGGGTTTTTTACGCTCATGAAAACGCCATGCAGGCAGACCTGCCGGACACACAGCTGTTACTCTTAAGAACCGGGCCTTTGTCCCCGAAGGAAGTGTGAATAAATACTGCGGCAATACCACATCAAAATCCTCATCCCGCACCGGCATCAGCTTCTTACTTACCGTCCGGTATTCGCTCCCGTCCTCAGACACTTCAATCGTCACCGATAGCGGGAGGAAAATATAATGTTTCGGATCATGCAGAAAACCGGCAGTGACCGTACGCAGCGCCACTATATTTCCCAGGTCTATGGTTACTTCCATGTCATGCCCGTAAAAGAGCAGCCAGTTGTAGCTGTAATCCTTACTGCCGTGCAATCCGTCGATAAGTGTAGCGGAACCTCTTGCCGGATAATCGGGAGAAAACGGGTACCTGAAGCTGATGTCCGCATCCTCCGCTCTGTTACGCTTCCAGGAGCGGGCTAACAATTCTTTCCATTCTTTCTCATACACAGCGGGTGTGATCCCGCCTTCCGACAATTCACGGACACCGGCGGCTTCCGCCTGCGCTGCAAAACGCGTTACACGCTCCGGCCAGTTTTTACGCATCTGGTATTCACCATTATCATCTCCGGATAAATACCCGTACCGCTGCGTCCCGTAAAACGCCGATTGCTGGAGCACTACATATTCAAGCGGCAAACGTGCACGTGCTACACGCAACTCCCGGACGGGATCTTTTTCCACAGCAGCCTCTGCTTCGTCCAGTAAGGATGAATAACGGTCAATCCGCTCCGGAGAAAGATAGTCCGAGTGATTATTGACAGGATTCCCGTAAATATCAAGCGTTGCTCCGGAGGCGCCAACCGCTTCATACAAAACATCAAGATAGTTATTTACAGCATTTGCCGCAGCGCCGTAATAGCCGGTCATAAAATCGGCCCGGACGGCCGCCTCATCCGTTTCCGGATCCCACAGCAGCCTGGCATGAAGGTAGCTGTTCCATTCCGCCATATCGGAATAGTTATCCTCACTCCCGTGCAGGAATACGCCGGACACTCCTTTTTTGGAAAAATAGCGCAAGTTCTGAGCTGCATGACGATAGTCGGGGAACGGCGTCAGGAAATTGGTAAACTGAGTAGTATAATCCCAGATAAAAAGGTGGTCTGTTATGGCCGACCATTCCTCCAGATTTTTACGAAACCCTGCGGCTGAAGGCTCTGAAGATAACGGTTTGGTACGCCAGGCGTCGATGCTACTGAGAAAGACATACACATTCTGTGCAGGACGTGTCTTCCGGGGCGGGCGTGATGTATATGTGTACGCGAGTGTAGTGAAATGCTGATCCGGAAACACTGCCGCTACCCGGTTCACAAAACGTATCAGTGAGCCCTGGGGACCGCCTTCTTCAGCGTCTGTTGCTGCACACTGATCGCAGGTACAGTACAGTGGCTCATCATTAGGGCTTACCGACCAGTATATGGCATCCGGCCGCTGCTGCATCGCTTTACGCAGGTATGCTACTGTATGCCGGAAGACGTCTTCGTTGCTCAGGCATAGTTGTACCGGCCGCCTGCGTCCCTGCACCAGGGAGTAATATTCGGGATGTGCTGCAAAGTGCTGTTCCGGCGGCAGCAGCTTGAAATATGAATGCCCCCACAATCCCCACAGGTCTTCAAACCGGTGCAGCTTATGCCAGTCGAGGTATTCGGGATCGTTGGAAGCGGGATAATAAGTCTGACGGAATACGAACTGCGGGCTTTGTACATCCCGGATACCGGAAGCGATAGCAATATCTTTCTGTACAGGGACGAAGGCCGGCTCACCACCGGCATATTTTCGGCATCCCAGATATTTCTCAAGAAACGTATACACACCGTACAACGTACCTTTCCCCGACGCGCCGCATATATACACAGCAGATGCATCGGTGCGGATTTGAAAACCATCGTACCGGGCACCGGGATTACCGGCGTTTTTTACCTTCCCGATATAAATGGCTGTTGTGCCTTCAAAATTCCCTTCCGGAACAACAGGCAACATGGCGCCCGTCATGCGATGTATATAATGCTGCAATACCTCTGCCGCCTTTTTTTCATCGGGACGGGCATTACCGGGTATAACGATCCGGTACGTACTGGCGCCGTTTTCCACAAGCAGCAACGGAGGACCGGCACTGCAGGAAGTAGTAAATATTGATAACAAAAAAATGGCAGCAACAGTTACAACGCTATTTCTGAACATAGAATTAATGCAAATTTTCCACCAATGAAATAACCAGCCAATGCCATTCAAGCGCGACAGACATAAGCCACCGGCAATTTAGGCATTTATTTTATTCATCCGGATTGACAAAGCACCGGATATCCCTTTCACTAAAAAAAACATCCTGGCCCGGGAAACCGGCACCAGGATGTTTTCAAATTTATTATCTACCACTACCTGATAACAGTCTTCTGCACATCGTAAAACAGATCATCAGATCCTTTCAGGGAAATAAACAATATAGTCCCCGAAGGCAGGTTCAGGTCAACAGGGATTGCATTCATACCCAAGGTAGCGTCAACGCTCCTTGAGAATACAATCTTGCCGGTAACATCTGATATGTTCAGATTAAGAATCCTTTCCTGATCCGATACAAAGCGGCATTCAAACTTGCCTTCGTTCGGATTCGGCGCAATGGTCAGCGT
Source organism: uncultured Chitinophagaceae bacterium (assembly GCA_964527735.1). Classification (GTDB taxonomy): domain Bacteria; phylum Bacteroidota; class Bacteroidia; order Chitinophagales; family Chitinophagaceae; genus JBEBVQ01. Next base: position 126,503 of record CAZGPG010000006.1, read on the forward strand.
TCTTGAATCCAGTGCTCTTGTAGCTGTAACAGCCTCCTGCGAGAAAGAAACATCACTTATATGCAGGGTAACATCCTGGCTTTTACCGCCGCCCGTGTTATACGTGAAAACGATCGTCTTCACATCTTTCGGGTTAAACGGCGCTTCGATACGGTCAGAGAGGAAGTCGTCAAAGCTGATCGTATACTCTTTGCCTTTTTCAGTAAGCTGAACTACCGTTTTATACTGGCTCCGCCAGTCAACAATGGAGTCGCGTGTCAGGCGTACCTCAACTTCTCCGTTACCTTGTGCATAGAATTTAAGCGATTTGTACGCTGTCAGGTCTGCTTTTTCCGTACCGGACCGTATCGCTTTATATATGGATACATAGTCCCTGCTTTTCGCCTGCAAGGTAACATTCCTGTACACCGGGTATTCGCCGTCCTTATATACACGCTCTTTATTATTACCACGCTCAAAGCGCTCAACGACAGTATAGCTATTGTCGTAATCAATACCCCAGTTACCATCAGCCATATACACTTCATCTTCCAGTACACCGTCGAGGTACACGCTACCCTGGTATTCATAACCGTCTTTGATAGGAATGACAAATACGTTGTCTTTACCCGGTACCAGATCCAGCGGAATTTCCATGGTAGTCAGTCCGGCATCTTCATTAATGCGTTCTTCAAATACCAGCCTGCCTGACTTGGCATTTGTCGTATTATTGATACGCACGATCAGGTTTTCCTTATCCCTCATACCATAGGTAATATATGCTTTGGGCAATACGAGCGCATTGATCTGCTGAACGGGCTGCTCTTTCTTCAGATTATCCAGCACGTCTCCGGCCAGCTTAACGGCGTGATCCGGATGAGCCGACCAAACCTGGAAGTTGTACATATCCTCATCGGGTTCGTATGAAGACAACAGCCAGTTGGTCTGAAGTGTATAGTTGTCGCGGCGCTTATCTTTCCCAACGACAAAAGCAATTGCATATTCAACGATACCGCCGTCGCGCTTCAGGGCAAAACGGGTAAAGTCGTATCCCTGTATTTTGATGTCTTCCACAAATAACAGCTCTGCACCGCGGAACCTGTCGCAGATAGACTTGGTATGACTATAGGCCCGATCAAGGGTTTTGATGCCCAGCGCTACCGCTTTTGCTTTCTGATCGCGTGTGTAGTCTACCGACAGTACATCAACTGCAGAAGTGATAGTCAACAGGTCTGTAGGAGAAGTGATATATACCGCATCTCCTGTTTCCAGTTGCGCCGGTATCATATCAGCAAGCTCCTGTCCGTTCTTTGTGCCTTTCGCCACAGCATTGAACACCGCAGGCATAAACGCTGCTGTTTTAGCATAATCTACTTTGGTGTCCACACTATTCCTGATCCTGTTAAAATCACGTTTTGTGACAAGACCACCCATGCTTTCGCTTTCAATACCGCCGTCATTACCTGAGCTTACCGAATCCGACAATACTACAATAGTCTGTTTTGCCGTATCGGCACATCCTGAAACAGCAGTAACGATCAGTGTTACTTCATAGGTGCCGGCCGAATCAAAGGATTTTACAGGATGTAAATCAGAAGATGTGCTCTGGTCTCCAAAAGCCCAATGGTGCGTATTTGCTCCTGTAGCAGTTGAGGTAAATACAAAGCTGTTACCGGTCAGTTCTTGTGTCGCTTCATTAACAGTAAATCCTGCAACAGGCGCGTCATCCACAGTGACAGCGAGTGTAGCGGTATCAGATCCTCCGACGCCGGTTACAATCAATTGCACGGTAAAGTTACCCGACGTACCATAGCTGTATACCGGGCTTGCCTGTGCAGACGTATTTCCGTCACCAAATGACCAGGCATAGGTCAACGGTGCAGCGCCAGTGGAAGTGTTAGTAAATGAGAAGCTGTTGCCACCCAGGCATTGCTTATCGTTATTGATTGTAAATGACGCATCCGTTACTTCGGGGATCACTTTCACAGTTTTGTATACATACGCCATGCAGCCTTTCTCTGTATAGACAATCTGCTTTACCTGGTATGTTCCGGCAGCTGCATAACTATGTACCGGATCAGCTGCATTCGATGTATTACCATCGTCAAATATCCAATGATAGTGGTGCGCACTGTATGTAGAAGTAAACTGGAAACTGTTGCCGCTCAGATACTGAATCGTATCACTAACACTGAATCCTGCCTGTGGTGCGTCTACAATTACAGTTTTGGATATGGAGTCTTTGCTACCAGCACCGGTTACTACAAGCTTCACAATATATGTGCCGGCTGTGGCGTAAGTATGAGTGGCATTTTGAGTGGTAGCGGTATTACCGTCACCAAAATTCCAAAGATATGTCAATGGCGCAGCGCCGGTTGAAGTACTCGTAAACGAGAAACTGTTACCGTCAAGGCATTGCTTGTCGTTGTTGATCGTAAACTTAGCATCTGTCGGGGTTTCTGTAACAGTTACCACAAGCGTAGTACTATCTTTACATCCTTTATTGGTGGTAATTACCTGCTTCACCGTATATGTACCCGCTGCTGCATAACTGTGGGTAGGGTTCTGCACGGCAGACGTATTACCATCATCGAAGTACCATTTATATGCGTTACCACTTGCATGGTTCGATGTCGTAAATACAAAGCTGTTACCAATCAATGCCTGTGCAGCATTGTTCACTGTAAATCCCGGAGTCGCAGCCGGCCATACATTCACCGTCTTCGTAACTGAATCCTTCCCACCTGCACCGGTCACTACCAGCTTTACGGAGTATGTGCCGGCTGCGGCATACGTATGAGTTGCATGCTGGGTAGTAGCGGTATTGCCATCGTCAAAGTACCACTTATAGGTCAATGGTGCAGCGCCGGTTGAAGTGCTCGTAAACGAGAAACTGTTACCATCAAGGCATTGCTTATCATCGTTGATGGTAAACTTGGCATCAGTCGGGGTTTCCGTAACGGTTACTACCAGCGTTGTGCTGTCTTTGCAGCTCTTGTTGCTCGTGATCACCTGCTTCACCGTATAAGTACCCGCTGCAACATAGCTGTGTGTGGGATTCTGACTGGTAGATGTGCTGCCATCATCGAAATACCATTTGTATGTGTTACCGCTCGCATGATCTGATGTAGTAAACACAAAACTATTGCCGGGCAGTGTCTGTGCGGCATTGTTCACCGTAAATCCGGTTACCGGTGCAGGCCATACGTTTACGGTCTTGGTAACAGAGTCCTTACCGCCGGCGTCGGTCACTACCAGCTTCACGGAGTACGTGCCGGCTGCGGCATACGTATGAGTTGCATGCTGGGTAGTGGCGGTATTGCCATCGTCAAAGTGCCATTTATAGGTCAGCGGACCTGTTCCGGTTGAAGTGCTCGTAAAAGAGAAGCTGTTGCCACCGATGCATTGTTTGTCTGCATTGATCGTAAACGACGCTGCGGGAGGCGTGGAAGGTATGCTGCATCCGGAAACATCAGGCAGGAAAATGGCATAGTGAATTTCACCGCCAGCCTGCTGCTTAAAGGATTTGGCAATTATCTGGCCTTCAATATTGGCATTATTACCTGATTTTGTAACCGTTGCAAACGGAGCAAACACCGTACCTTGCACGGCTCCGTTGCCCTGTATGGTCAATGAGGTAGTATTATAAAAATTGTAGAGAATATACTGGCTCCCGGTGAGCCCCCCGAAACTGCCTGCGGAATTATAGACATTCCAGTTAAAACTGCCCGGTGCATTTACATTGATGATCAATATATGGTTAGGAGAAGGTGTATTCATGAAGTTAAGCTCGTCCATCTTATTCATTTCTGTACCGCTTATGTTCAGAATATTGATACCGGTATTCAGCGTAATTCTTACCTGGTTGGGCATATTGGTACGCCCAATGACCTGGTTGCCGGAATTGGTAAGATGTGCATTGTCCATACATGCAGCAAGGCTTGTCGCAGTATGCTGCATTTGCGCAAATGCAGCAGCAAAATCGATCAGATTGCCCTCGAACACCGGATTGCCGGAAGCGCTTACTTCCGGACTGTAGGTATTAGCCTTTGCAGAAAGCTCTATCCTGGGCGAACCATCGTAGTTGTCGCCGGGAGTAATGCGGATCGGGGAATAGGAATTATTTGGATCTTTGTACCACGCTTTTGAATTATTCTGTTGGCCGATCTTTACATAAGCGTCTTTCAGAACCTTGAAGGAATTACCTCCCTCATAATGTACCTTACCTCCAACCAGCAGCCCTATGGTAATGCCGCCTACCTGAAAGGTACCGCCAGAATGAGCGGCCACATCATGGTTCCCCTTTATTTTCAGATTACCTCCTACAGCCATCGGGCCTTCGGTTTCACTGGTAGACATTTCAGCATCCTCCAGAAAGAATGCATTAAAATTGAGTGCGGGACTGGTAGGACTTTGCGCCCCTACCCGGACTGCAAGCAACAGCAGCAAGCTGAGCAGCAAGATCCATGTCCGGAAATTGTACCGGTTGATGATACTGTAGCGCCGGTTCAGTGTAACATTGACAGACATTGTTGTTTGGTTATTGAGTGAAAAAATGAAGTGTGTATAATTACAGGGAATGATATGTATCTGCTCTTTCGTAAATAATAATTACGTGAGCAAAAATATTACGGCAGGAAGCAAAAGGGTGTTAACCGGATGTTATTTGCAAATGTTAATCAATTGTTATTCTCAACAATACACATTGCGAATGGAAATAAATTAAATAAAAAATACCCCGGATCGCATTTCATTCTCAATGGAATACGAACCGGGGCTACCTGATAATCTCAGGAAATACTATGACAACAGCAGCGCTTTAAAACTTGCGTGTTAATGAGAGGTAAACATCATACTGATTCAGATACCGTTCAAAACCGATCCGGTTATTGCTCCATCCCACGGCAGCCCCGAATGTAGTACGGTAGTGAAAAGTTTTCTGATAGCCTACCGTTACATATTGAGTAAGCCAGTTGCCGGCAAGCTGGGGCAAAAGAATGACACGGCTGCGGTCATCAGGAGATGTACCTAATCCTCCGACAACATACATATACTCCTGCCGTTCATTCATGTAATAACGGGCAGTAAGTTGTATCGAATGATAGACATGAGACTGATCTGTCGTTTGCCGTTGACCTATATTGCCATCCGGCTCGTTGATACTCACGTAACGCTCAGGCTTATCAAAAATAAGATAACCGCGAAGGTTAAACCAGAAATCACCAAATCCCTTAGCGACAGACGCTACTCCCGACAACATGGAAGCCCGTTGGGTGATCAAGTAAATATCATTATCATCCGGAGGAGAGATCTCGACAATAGAATCAATCACGCTCTGTACTTTTACATAACGCACACCCAATTCGGTTTCCCAGTCGTGCTTCCATCCCTTGAAGAGTGAATAGCCCAGCCGTAATTCCGGGAATACATTCAGGTCCTGTGAATACGCAGCCACTGCATAAGAATACAATGTCTTGGTATGATTGTAATACAAATCACCTTCAAACTGCAGACCGGCCCGCTCATGACGTCCGCCCAGATTTACCTTGCCGGCAAATGAACCATCCTTAAAGAAACGGCGATATTCCACGGTTGCAATACGATAGGGATTCATATTCGTCAGATTGTACGTAGTATGGTTGTAATAAAGACCAAACTGATTCCTGTACATTTTACCTTTCAGATAATCGGCATAGTCAATATTTTTCTGGGAAGGCTGCATCGCCACAAGCTTATCGGCTTCCGTAGCGGCTTCCTTGTACATCCGTTTGTTTTCGAGGGTCGCTGCACGTTGACGGACAAACCCCATGCTGGAAGGGTAATAGCGTAACCCTTTATCTGCCATAGCAAGCGCGCTGTCGTACTCTTTCTGTGCATTATAAAGGTTGATGGATGCATACAGGGCAGCAGAATCATACGGACTGACAGCCAGCACTTTCCTGAATTCCGTCAGCGCTTCATCCCATATTTCCTGCTTCTGGTAAGAAAGGCCGGAAGCAACCAGGTTGTCCATATAAGCAGCCCGGTATGTTTTGTTATAGGGATACTGCTGCATCAGCTTATCGGCAATCGCATACGCCTGCCGGTATTGCTTCTGCTCGCTGAGCACGGATGCTTTCTTCAACAAGAAGTCTTTGTCATCAGGAAAATACTGCAAAGCAATATTGGCATAGCGTAATGCGCTGTCCTGGCGGCCGATGCCGCTTTCCAGGTTTACAAGGTATGTGAGCGCATCACGGTTGCGGGGAGACTGCTGCAAAGCCTGCTTGAATTGTTTGATAGCACGCTCCATTTCTTCGCTGTTCATCAGGAGACGGCCTGCCTGCATCTGCTGTTCGGTGAGAATGGCGCCGTAACGGGGGTTATCCGGGTGCTGGGCAATCAGTGTACTGATCACCGGAAAAGCTTCATTATACCTGCCTGCATCTGCAAGCACGGAAGCTTTTTTCAGCAGCAATGATTCATCGTCTTCGCGGTATTGCAGCGCCATGTTCAATGCCCGCAGAGCGTTTTCATAATCCTTCTGTTCGATATAAAGGTTGGCAATATAATTAACCGCATCTGCATTGGACGGATCAATATTGAGTGCGCCTTCAAATTCCTGAAGGGCTTTATCGTACATTTTTTCGTTCAGGTAATATTTACCGGAAGCCACTTTCATCTCAGATGCACGGGTACGCATGACATCGGACTCCGGATTGCGCCGCCATAATTCATTGACGATATTGGCAGCTTCCGTTTTGTTGCCGAGGATCTCAAGCACGTCTGCTTTTTTGGCCAGCAGGGTGATGTCATCAGGGCTTGATCTCAGTCCCCTGTTAATCCAGTCGAGCGCATTACGGTAGACCCCGCGATCCATGCTGATCGCAATCAGCTTATTCAGCGCTTCGCGGTTGCCGGGGCTGGATTCGAGCACAGACTGGTACAGAACATACGGATCCGTATGCTCATAATACCGGGAAGCATTCAGCTTCGTTTCTGTATCAAGCTCTCTCACTTTTGCATCATTCGGATAATGTTTTTTCAGGGTTTTCAATACTTCCGTTGCATCGGCATACCGGTGCATTTCCTGAAGCAGCCCCAGCTTACGCATCAGCAGCGTATAGGATGTTGGCTGGCTGGCCAGGGCCAGATTGACCTGCGCAAGCGCAGACTGATGATCGCCGGTTTTAAGGCTCAGGCTGGAAAGATAATCTACGGCATCGCGGTTTTCCGGGGCTACTTTCAGAGCCGCTTCAAAATGGTAACGCGCCTGTGTAAGCAAGCCTTTATCACGGTAATATTTACCGGCTTCTTCGTGGTGACCGGCATAAGCCCGCTGTGCCTCCGGTTGATCGGGGTAACGCTGGATAATATCATCGGCAATCGTATTCCCTGAGGTAAACTGCTTGTTAGCATCCAGGATCGAAAGTTTCTTAATACTGAACTCCAGATCATTGGGGAAACGCATCAGCGCACGGTTGGCGTATCCGAGCGCCTGGTTTACGTTGCCATCGCCCAGCTCCATATTAATCGCATAGAAATAAGCGTCCCGGTATTTGGGAGCGCGGTCCAGCACCTTAATTACATAAGGACGGGCAGATTTGTACTGACGGGTCAGCACATAGAGACGTCCCAGCAGCAGATTATAATCCACATTATTCGGATACCTGTCTACCGCTTTGCGTGCCAGCTCGATGGCTTTGGGATAATTCTTGCGCTCGGTCTGCCGTACCGCCTCTTCATATAATTCGTCTACGTCGCTCTTTCTGAGGTTTGCATTAAGCAGTTGCGCAGACGCATCAGAAGAACCTAATGTTATTATTAAAGCAACAATCATTAATTTTCTGAGCAGAAGCATAATTTTCAATTTATTAATCTTGTTATTCAACTGATAAATCTTTAAAACAGAGGGTCACCTTTTCCTTTATATATCTTGTGCCACTCTTACCACCTGCGGCTTGGCTTCCTGCTGTGCCGCAGTACTGCGTCCGAATCCGCGGCGCTGCATATCACCCCATACGTGGCGTTTGCCGATCATATAGAAGATATACCCCCGGATCGCACAGAACAATACAAGCGGATGGTAAAAGAATATTTCGAAAAGTGGCATGGCACAAAGCGCCAGGGCTTCTTTCCACGTACGGTAGTTACGGAACGTGAGCTGATCCCACAGTATGGCAATCACAGACATCAGTATCGCATACGAGTATGCAAAAGCAAGGATCAGCAGGGCATATGGCCAGTTGATCAGGCCAAGCACCCCAAGGATGATCATGTATATGATACCCGTCAGCTCAATGATCGGCGCCAGAAACTCAAAAAAGAAGTTGTACGGATAAACGATCATACCCAGCCTGCGGTAGCGGGGATTGAAAAACACCCGTATATGCTGTACGATAAGCTGCAGCAGACCTTGCCCCCAGCGGGTCCGCTGGCGGATAAATACTTTCAGCGTAGGAGGCCCTTCCGTCCAGCACAGAGTTTTCGGGATATAACGGATAGCGTATTTGATACGCTGTTCACAGCAATACCGGATCATCCGGGAGATCATATCCTGGTCTTCCGCAAACGACTGGTAGTTATATCCACCCGCCTGGATGGCGATTTCCGTATCGAAAAGGCCCAGCCCGCCCGACACGTTCGGTACAGCGTTAATGAGGCTCCACCCCATTTTACTCAGCATATAGGCGCGGATATATTCCACTTCCTGAAACCGGGGCAGCATACTTTTGGGAGGACGCATCCGGATCAGCTCTCCGTCTTCAAAATCGCAGGAGTTTGCCATGCGCAGCGGTGCGCCCACGGCAATCGCACGACGTTTAGGCTCCTGCATCACAGGCCGGATCAGCTCTACCAGCGTATCCTTATGCAGGATACAATCCACATCCGTACATACGAAATAGGGGAATGAAGAAGCATTGATACCCGCATTGGAACCATCAGCTTTACTCTTACCATTCTCCTTATCAATTACCAGCAGCTTGGAAAATGCAGGCTCCGTAGATTTGTAGAAACCTTTTACGGGCCTGGTGGTAATCTTTTCATCATAGGCAAAATCAACCCTTACCAGTTTGAATTCATCTATCAGCAGCTCCAGCGTTTTATCCGTACTACCATCGTTAATGATGATCACTTCGAAACGCACATAGTTAAGTGTCAGCAGAGAATGCACATTGGAGATAATGGTAAGCTCCTCATTATAGGCAGGAGCGATGACCGATATCCCCGGCGCTATCGGTGAATAGATAATGGCATCATTGTCGGTATAGGTATTCCGCTTCAGGTACTTCCGGATGGAAAACATGGAAAGGAATACCAGCAGCAGGTACGAAAGAAATAATACCAGTCCGTAGAAGAAAACAAAGTACTCGTAAAACCAGGCAACACTTTCTATAAAAAATCTCATGGGACAACTATATGATATTTACCAATAAAAGATGCATTAATCAGCTACACGTATTTAATGAGAGGATCCATGCAATGTTTCATAATCAGCTGATTTTCCGGTGTCGTATTGACCATTAACTGTTCAATCAGACCCGGTTCTGTACGGCTGTTGTTCACGATAGATTTCGCAGCCGCTTTCCGCAGTCTGAAATCACCGGCATATAAAAATTCATTGGTGAGGAAGTCTATGTAACGACCTGTCTGCATACGGCCGGTCGCTTTCAATATCTCTATCTGGCACCGAAGCGGCTGATCGTTATAGATGCTGACCAGGCGATCTTCCGTTTGTTCTGCTTTTACCTTTCCCAATGTGTTGATGGCCGCGGCTCTCAGCTCGTGATCACGGGTATCCAGCAGCCGGACAACAGAAGGCACGGCCTCGGTCTGGTTGTAGTGTACCACCAACTTAAGGCAAAAGTGTATAATACTCGGATTGGTGGAATAGGTAAGCCACGAACCAAAGTTGGGGATAGTAATATTTTCGTTGGTTGTAATGATCCGGAACAATTCGATCTGATCCCATACAAGGAGCCGGTCCGCAGACGAATCAAAAAACTTGAAAGGATCGTTCTTACTCAGCTTAATATAGGCGTGCCGTGCCATAATACGAACCTCGCGGGAACGGTGGTGCGTCAGGGGGAGGATATAGGCATCCGCAACCGGTATACCCATCGTGGCAAATTCGGTAAGCCCCTGGATTTTCCGGAAACGGCGGAGGGAACGGAATTTTCTCCGGCAAAAACGGTCGAGGTTCAGTTCCATAAACAATTCGTTCAACTCATAGCTCATGTTCCCCCGAAGATCCTTCTTATACTCAATCAGGCGGTTGACCGCGAGCTGGCGGTGACCACGTATATATCTACGGAGCTTGGCAACGATTTCTGATTTGGAAGCAAAACGCTGATCCGGCTTGTCGCTGCTCTCAAAAGAGATGTATGCAAAGATCAGGTCGTCTATGAGCGGTATCAGCTTTGCGAGCCTCTTTTCCCGCCGGTGCCGCCTGTAACGGTAAAACAACATCACAAACAGGGCAATAAGAGTGAAGGAAATTGCCGCCAGTATTACAATCAACGACAATTGTATTACCAGGGGAATGCCGCGGAAGTTGAGAATAAGTTCTTTAATAAAATAATATACGCGCATGAGTAGCTGTTATACATTAATGGTCATTCCGGTTCGTTTCTGCTTACATTTTACATTAAACCGCTATCGCACACACTCCGTTTCCCATGCTGCCAGGCTTAAGCTGCCGGCAGCTTTCGGTAATCTGCGGTATCCTCCTGATCATCGGGATGCTGTTCCTGATGATCAGCTTGCTTTTCCCTCCGGCAGCCGCCCTTCCCTTAGATGCAGCGACGCCGGCTGTTTTCTTTACCGGTGTCTTTTTCGCTTTCCCGGACTCGCTTTTCTTCACATCTTTTTTGGGGGCAACAGCCGTTTTTTTAATGGTGCCTGTGCTCTTCGACGTTTTTGCAGCAGCGGTTTTGGTTTTTGCGGCAACGGTTTTGGTAGTGGCGGTTTTGGTTTTTATTGCAGCTGTTTTCCTTCCTGATACTGCACCGGCAGCGGTCGTCACATTTTCCTTTTCTGTTTTCTTCCTGACCGGCGTCTTTGATACAGTCACCTTAGCGGCAGTTGATTTTTTGGAGGCCGACGCCTTCTTGATAACAACCGTTTTGGGCTGACCGGAGGAAGCGGCTGCCTTGATACTACGTTTTCTTTTTGCCACCACAGCTTCCACCGCCTTATCTTCGTCTACAGCAGCAACTTCCGGAGCGACAGGCACTGCCGGAGTCGGTATAGCTACCGTCTTAGGGTACACAGGCGCGGCATGGCGTATCAGCAGTCGCTGGATGCGCTGCACCAGCTCGCTGGCCATAAAAGGCTTTTTAAGGAAATCATCTGCACTCAGCCGGAACGATTCGTTGATCGTATCTTCATCAGCTACCGCAGAAAGTACCATTACCGGAATCCGCGATTCCTTTTTAATGGTTTTGATCACTTCAAACCCGCCTGCATAAGGCATGATCAGTTCCGTAATCACCAGACGGTAGGCATAATTATTCGCACGTACCTTTTCTATACCTTCCTTACCGTGCCGGGCAGTATCTACCGTATACCCTTCCTGCTGAAGGATCTTCTGCACGGTGTCACGTGTAAGTTCTTTATTATCCACAATCAGGATATCGTATACCGGACCGTATTGTGCCTGAGACGCTGTAACCATTTCTTATTATTTTTATTTAACCGGGTGTGAATCAAATTTCACTGCCCGGGAAAGATTGTTTAATACAATAACCAGCCGGCGTTACCCGGATCTTTTCCCTTATGCTGCGTAGCTGCTCCGTTTTGCTGCCGGATGGACGGGCGGAACAGAACGCAACTGTCCTGCCCTGTTTAATCCGCCATTACCTGCCAGCGCGAGCGCCAGCAACTGCCTGACACGTTGTATCAGCTCTGGATCAATAAAAGGCTTCTTCATGAAATCGTCTGCACCAAACCGAAACACCTCATTGACCGTAGTTTCATCCCCTTTCGAAGAAAGGATCATCACAGGTATATTCAATTCATGCTTTATTGCCTTCATCAATTCAAAACCGTCCACATGCGGCATTGAGATCTCGGTGATCACCAGGCGGAAATAACGGCTTCCGTCATGCAATATATCTATCGCCTCTTTGCCATGCTCCGCTGTAACCACACTATATCCCGCACGGTCAAGCATTCTTCCGGTCAGATCACGGGAAGACTTTTTACTATCTACCAAAAGGATATCGTAGGTAATAACGTTCTTGTTTTCATACCTGTTCATACATTGCGTATTTGATAACAGGACAAAAGTAGCTTAACCATAACGTAGATATTTGTATTGAATTGTTATTAACGTCGGGATAACAATTAGTAACAAACACTATCAATCCATGTTTCAATCCATGCACCTTGCCTGTGCGCAAAGCCTGATCCAGTCAGGGATGCCCTCATAACAGGCAGGAGTATTTCACTTCAATTCCGGATACTGCATACGCAGTTTTACTTTTCAATACAGCATAACACTTGTGCTTATTATGCTCTTCCTTATAATGCACAGATCACAATTCAGGGAATAACACATAAACAACTGACGGCATTAAAACTAATACGGGAGCAAATATAATAAAACAAAACAATAGAATAGAACATATTTCTCATTTATAAATTAGCGCAACCGTTACTTATTAAAAAAGGGGCTTAGCGCTGCAACATGGTGGTGCCGGCTGTTTCCTGCCATTGCCGAGAATATTTTCAAGCCTGCAACAAATAACTATCTTTGTTCTCTATGGTCACTAACCTCAGCATACAGAACAGCCTGCTTTGCAGCTGGATCCGGGAAATACGGGACATATCTGTCCAGAACGACCGCCAGCGGTTTCGCCTGAATATGGAACGTATCGGCGAAATAGCCGCTTATGAGATCAGCAAAACTTTATCTTACCGGGAGGCTGTTATTCAAACACCGCTTGGCACCTACAGCAGCCGGGAGCCGGAAACACAACCGGTACTGGCAACGATCCTGCGCGCAGGCATACCGATGCACCAGGGCATGCTCCGGTTTTTCGACCAGGCGGATGCCGCCTTTGTGGCAGCCTACCGGAAATATCACCGCGACGGCTCTTTTGAGATCGAGCAAAACTACGTCACCGCTCCCGACCTCACAGACCGCATACTGATCATTACCGATCCGATGCTGGCAACAGGCGCGTCTATGGCGCTGGCCATCGAAACGCTGACTTCCGAAAACAAGCCCCGGCAGGTGCATGTGGTAGCGGCAATTGCCTGCACAATAGGAATTGAATTGATCCTGCGGCGCTTCCCCGAAACTTATATCTGGGCCGGAGATATTGATGACGAACTGACCGCACGCGGGTACATTGTACCTGGCCTGGGTGATGCAGGAGACCTCTGTTATGGCGATAAACAACAATCATAACCTACTAAAAAAAATCTTTTAACATTCTCTTGGAGAATCATATTATTTGCCTTATTTTGCTCACAGAAACGATTTAACATTCTATTTTTAATAAAAATTTCGAGATGAAAAAAATATTATTCGGCGTGGGGGCTTTGATGATGGCAGGTGCAGTACAGGCTCAGGATGTGCACTTTACGCAATATTTTACATCACCGCTCACATTAAATCCCGCACTGACCGGCCTTACCCGCTGTGATCTTCGTATGGCAGCCAACTATCGTTCCCAATGGGGAAGCGTTTCCCCGCATCCATATGTAACAGGAACGGTTTCATACGATATGGCTACGCTGAAAGGCAGCCTTCCTGAAGGGGACGCTCTGGGTATAGGTCTGCTGGGCCTGTTCGACAAATCGGGATCCGGTGCATTACAAAATACAACTGTAGGTGTCTCGCTGGCATACCACAAGTCTTTCGGACGTGAAAAACAAAATACCATCTCACTTGGCGTACAGGGATACCTGGTTCAAAAAAGTATTGATTTCAACAAACTTACTTTCGAAGATCAGTTTGACCCGTCTACCGGCACTACCATCAATGTTACCGGTGAAACCTTCAGCAATGCAGATCTCACCTACCCGGATTTCAATGCCGGTATTATGTACACCGGCAGGCTGAATGATTATTCAACAGCTTATGTAGGTGTTTCCTATTATCATATTGCCGAACCTACGGAAACGTTCCTGGGCGGCAACCATACCATTGCTCCGCGTATCAGTGCCACGCTGGGCGGCTCTTTCGACCTGAACGAAAATCTGGTATTATATACCAGCGGCCTCTACCAGCAACAAGCCAAAGCATCGGAACTTGTAGTGGGCGCCGCTGCCGGTTTTGTACTGAATCCCGGATATGACGAAGAGTTTTCTCAGAAAACCGTGCTTTACCTGGGGTCCTGGTATCGTTACGGAGATGCGCTTTGCCCGTATATCGGCTTCGAATGGTCTAAAATGCAGTTAGGCATCAGCTATGACGCCAACCTGTCTAAATTCACCGCTGCAACACAAGGCCAGGGCGCTTACGAAATATCGCTCATTTTCAACGGCTGCATTAACCCGCGTGTAGCATCTCCGAAATACAACTTCGCCTGTCCGAAGTTCTGATCCGGAAACAAAACAGATACAACCATATAAAAAGACCGCCTGCAAGGGCGGTTTTTTTGTCCATATCCGGTCCGGCACATGGCTTTCGTCCGGGCTAATCCCCCCATCCGGACCTACGAACAACCATCGTTAATTTTTTATTAAAAAAATGCGTCAACATGGATTGTAATTTACAACAATCGTTTTAATTTCGCCCCCAAATGATTTTCACATGAAATACATACACATCTTTCTTTTTTTGGGCATACTATCAGGGGTTGGATCCTGTAAGAATAAGGACAAGGACATTACTCCAAAAGATCAGGCAGTATTGGATGAGACCATACCTGCCACTATCCCCCATATTTATATTAATATCGAAGGGGATCAGGAAGTGGTATCAAAAGATGACTACCTGAATGCAACGATATCAATAACAGGAAACGGATATCCGGTAATCGGAGGTGGGAGCGGAGATTTCGAAACAGCGAGTACTCGTATCAAAGGTCGTGGCAACAGCACTTGGGGGAAACCCAAAAAGCCTTACCGGCTGAAATTAGATAACACGGCTTCCATATTGGGCCTTCATCCGGCCAAGGATTGGGTGTTGCTGGCCAATTATCAGGATTATACATTGATGACAAATGCGGTGGCTATGAAAGCGGGTCAACAGCTCGGATTGCCTTATACAAACACAATCATTCCGGTCGATCTGACCATCAACGGCCAATACCGGGGCAGTTATAACCTGACCCAACAAATAGAAGCAAAAGAAGGGCGGGTAGATATCGGAGACGATGGTGTACTGTTGGAACTCGACAACCATTTTGATGAGGATTTCCAGTTCAAATCAAAAGGCACCCAACTTCCTGTGATGATAAAAAATCCGGACATTACTTCTGATGCTCAATTCAATACCATTAAAAATGAATTTGAAGCATTCGAGGAGCTGCTTTTTGCCGCAAATTTCCCCGACAATGGATATGGCAATTTCATTGACAAGAAGCAAGTGGTTAATTATCTGATTGTAAACAATCTTGTAGGTAATCTGGAGATCAATCATCCGAAAAGCGTGTATATCCATAAAAAAGCCGGCGGCCTGTATACAATGGGGCCTATATGGGATTTCGACTGGGCATACGGCATCAGCGAATCGGTGCGCACTTACTTCCATCGCCCGAATGTGGATCTTTTGGATGAACGTGACGACAGAATAGGCGCCCGTTTTCTTGCAAGGTTCATGAAAGATCCTGAAATAAAATCGCTTTATAAGCAACAATGGGCCGAGTACAGAAGTGCTCATTTTGATAATCTGCTTCAATATATTGAAGAATATGCGGCTCGTATCCGCGAGTCACAAAAGAAGGATTATGAAATCTGGCAATTGGGCACAAACAATCTGCCTCAATATAAGGACGATATGAAGAACTATCTGCGCAAACGTGCAAACCATATTGATTCTTACGTCCAGGCCCTGTAATCAGTATCCCAATCTTTAGAGCGTAAAACATCATAAAGAGGCTGTCAAAACAATTCTGACAGCCTCTTTTTTTATGCTGTTGTTTCTGCAGTGAGCCTGGAGAACCTAAGAAAATGGCAGATCCGGCTTTAAAAGGAATGGCCCATCATTTGTAATCCAATATATCATCCCCGGCTCACAAAACGGTTGTCCCTGATATAGAAACGGTAAGGCCGCGCTGCATCGGCGCCTGCATAATCCACACCAATCCGGGGTGTCGTTATGATGTCTCTATGGGACACCTGTATACCCCGGTCCTCTATATACAATAACGGTCCCTGCAGCGACGATCCGGTATGCAGCGTAAGAATCCCCATAGCGGCCGACAATGCACCGGGCCCGGCAGTCAATGTACGCTGCAGCGAAGACTTTCCTCTCCGCTGCAACATATGATCAATCCCTTCCAATGGCTCAATACCGCGGACCAGTACGGCATGCGGCACATCCTGCCCGTTTGTAACCACATTAAACAAATGGTGAATCCCGTAACAGAGGTATACATAAGCTGCACCTCCCGGCCTGTACATAACTTCCGTACGACGGGTGCGACGGTTATTCCAGGCATGGGAAGCCTTGTCACCGGCGCCGGCATACGCCTCCGTTTCCGTGATCATGCCGGCAGTATAGCATCCTTCAAGCTCAGTAACCAGTACCTTGCCCAACAGTTCTTTTGCTATCCGCACCACATCTTCACGCATATAAAAAGAAGCAGGAAGGATCATGATTATTAAAATTTTGTGGTAAAGTTGCAATCATTTCTACACTTTTGCATGTATGCAGCAGCAAGGCACTATATACCTGATTCCGGTACCCCTGGCGGCGGATGCCCTTCATACCCTTTCGCCGGAGGTTGTCACCGTCACAGCCGGATTGCAATATTATTTTGCAGAAAACACCCGTACAGCCAGGCGTTTCCTGAGATCGCTCCATCCTACCATGGAAATCGAACCGATCATATTTTCGGAAATAGACAAAAATACCGGGCCGGATGTACCACTGCTCACCAGATGGCTGAAAGACGGGAAAAAGATCGGCATCCTCAGCGAAGCCGGTTGCCCGGGCATTGCAGACCCGGGGGCGGAGCTCGTTGCAGTAGCACATAAAGCGGGAGCCACTGTTGTGCCGCTCACCGGGCCAAGCTCACTGATACTGGCGCTGATGGCTTCGGGACTAAACGGGCAGAGCTTTTGCTTTAACGGATACCTGCCTGTGAAAGAACCGGAACGCAGCAAAAGAATAAAAGCGTTGGAAGCCCTTTCACAAAAAGAAAATCAGACACAGCTATTTATCGAAACTCCCTACCGCAACAATCGCCTGCTCGAAGACCTGCTGCGGAACTGCCGGGATAATACCCTGCTGTGCATCGCACAAAACATAACCGCACCCGATGCATCTATCCGTACCCTCCGCATCGCCGACTGGAAGCAGCAAAAACCACTGCCGGGGAAATCACCGGCTGTTTTTCTGCTGCTGGCTCAATAATCCCTGTCCTTCTCACGCACGTTATCCACCCTGTCAACTATATACTGGCCGGGTTCGGTGTTAATAGCATTATAATTATCGCCCCGCCATATCAGGTGGCGCTTATATTGCCGGTAATGCAGCTTCACCACTTTTCCGATGCTTTTTTCCAGCGTATCCGCAATCGCCTCATCGGTGACGCTGAAGTAGAAATAATGCGCATTCAGACTGCCCTTCCGCACGCCAAAACCTGTCTGCACCATTTCTCCTTCGTAGGTTTTGAATATATCGCCTTTTCTGGAGAATTTCTGCAGCTCTCCTTCCCGGAACCCATCGCCATATACCTTGTAATAATACCAGTAGATGTATAACGCTATAGCTGCAACCAGCAGTACTGTTCCGAAAACAAGGATCTTTTTCATAAAGGGATATTCATTGTACGAATATACAAAATCACACGCAAGGTCTCTACGGGGATCAAATCCGCCTGTTCCTTATTTCATCCACCACACCTGAATCCAGCAGGGCTGATGTATCCCCCAGGTTTTCCATTTCCCCTTCTGCGATCTTTCGGAGGATACGCCGCATGATCTTGCCGCTCCGTGTCTTGGGCAGATCGGATACGAACTGGATCTTATCCGGTTTGGCGATCGGCCCGATGATCCTTGATACCGTTTGCAGGATATCCTGGCGTGTAAGCTCCTCATCACCATGATGCCCTTCGTGTATCACATAAGCATAAATCCCCTGGCCTTTCACATCGTGCGGGTAACCTACTACAGCGCTTTCCACTACGCCGGCATGCATATTGATCGCATTCTCCACCTCAGCAGTACCGATCCGGTGGCCGCTTACATTCAGCACATCGTCTACGCGCCCGGTGATACGGTATAGCCCATCCTGATCCCGGTAACATCCATCACCGGTAAAATACAGATTTTCGTACGTTGCGAAATAAGTGGTACGGCAGCGTTCGTGATCGCCATAAGTAGTCCGTATTATACCGGGCCAGGGGAAGCGTATACACAAGTTACCGGACACGTCATTCCCTTTTATTTCCTCGCCGTTTTCGTCTACCAGCACCGGTTGTACGCCGGGCAAAGGCAATGTGGCATATCCCGGCTTGGAGGGCGTTACACCTGCCAGACCGGAGATCATGATGCCCCCGGTTTCTGTCTGCCACCAGGTATCCACCACGGGGCACCTGTCTTTCCCGATATGCTTCGCATACCAATGCCATGCTTCTTCATTGATCGGCTCACCGACCGACCCCAGCACTTTAAGACTATCCAGACTATGCGTCTGAACGGGTTCCGTTCCATAACTCATAAGGCTGCGGATAGCCGTGGGCGCCGTGTAAAGAATATTGATCGCATGCTTATCCACAATATCCCAGAAGCGACCGGCATCCGGCCAGGTGGGTACGCCTTCAAATATCAGCGATGTGGCGCCCGCGGCAAGCGGACCATACACAATATAGCTATGCCCGGTAATCCAGCCGATATCGGCTGTACAAAAATGGATATCCCCCGGCTCGTACTGAAACACGTTCACAAAAGAATAGGCCGTATAAACCATATAGCCTCCGCAGGTATGCACCACTCCTTTGGGCTTGCCCGTGGAGCCGGATGTGTAAAGAATGAACAAAGGGTCTTCGGCATCCATCTCTTCCGCCGGGCAATCCGGGTTCCCCATAGTCTCCACTTTTCTGATCTCGTCTTCCCACCATACATCGCGGCCTTTGATCATACTGACGGGGGTGCGTGTGCGCGTCAGTACGATTACCTTTTGCACAAAACGGCATTGCTCCAGGGCATCATCAATAACAGCTTTCAGCGTAATCTCTTTCTTTCCCCTGTAAGCGCCGTCACAAGTAATGATAAATGCGGCCTGCGCATCCTGCAGCCGGTCGGCGATGCTCCGGGCGCTGAACCCTCCGAAGATCACTGAATGTATCGCCCCGATCCGCGCGCAGGCAAGTACCGCAATGGCCAGCTCCGGCACCATACCCATATAGATACATACCCGGTCTCCTTTTTGAACGCCGTTATTCTTCAGCACATTGGCAAACTGCACCACCTTCTGATGCAGGTCCCGGTACGTAAGCACACGATGATGCTCTTCGGGGTCGTTCGGCTCCCAGATAATAGCAGGTTTATTGCCCAGCAATCCAAGATGCCTGTCGAGGCAGTTTTCCGTAATATTCAGCTTCCCTCCCGCGAACCATTTCACATCCGGCTCCCGGAAGTTCCATTCCAGCACGCTGTCCCAGCGTTTGCGCCAGTAGAAGCTCCCTGCGATCTCCGCCCAGAACCCTTCCGGGTCATCCACACTTTTCCGCCAGGCGGCGTCGTACGCTTCTTTTGTTTTAATCTTAAAAGGATAAGACATAGGCTTCGGTATTTTTGATACGCATGTTTTGACAGTACATAGTTAATCATTTCCGGCCAACTATAAAACATCGGGAGAAGCGGAAAATTCCGTATACATTGTACACATATACCGACGCTTACTGAGAATTATAAAGTGCTATTTTTTTCGGCTCTCAATGATTTTTCCGTCTTTGTTCCGGGTAAACAATTTTCCGGTGATACTACTTTTTGCCCTGTTTCCGATTCCAAAGCTTTTCTGGCGTTTCCTGCGATCTTGCCACCCTGATGAGCCACCTTCTTGTTTTCCGCAAACCCTGTCGGATTTTTCGTTTTTACGATAGCTATAGTGGATGCTTCACCGAGCATGGAGAATATTAGTTCGAGATCCGTCATGTGATCACGGAGATTCCGACTTTTCAGCCCTTTCACTTTTTTGTATTCGGCTGGTGTCAGCCCAAACGTTGCTTTGGAAATTTTTGCCGTCAGGATGGCGTATTCCACCTGTTCCTTTACGCCCCTGTTGCTCCATTCTCCTGTTAATTCTTCGCGGATGGCGATACTTCTCATCCGTTTCTCAACCCACTCGTCCGGGTAGCCCTTGAGTTTGTATAGCTCTCTTGTCCGTTGTGTGGCCAGCTCAGGATTTTCGATTTCTTCCAGCCTGTCCGAGCCGACCTATGCCAACCATAGCTTGAACGGCTCTGCTTGGGGAGATGGGATGGACTGAATGATGCGCAGCACTCCCTGTGCATGGGCGCATCCCATTTTTTGCTTCCCACCGGGAGTGTCCACAGCAAGGGTAGGTACAATTTGTACCCACCCTTTGGCTAACTCTTCATCCCTTTATCTCATCCGTTTTATATATTGCTTGGGATCTTTGCTGTCCGTTAATACAGCTATAACATCCTCGACAACGAAATATCATTTTTCATCCGCCTCATTCCATACGGTTCTTATCTGTTTGCTTTCAAAAAGTTTGACGCTGCTCATATCACTTCGATTTCAGGTAGTGTCCCAGTTTGGATAAAGCATGCCTGATTTCGATTTATTGTATTTATTATAATAGCAGTATGGCTTCGACAAGCTCAGCCACCGTCCTTAGATGTCGGTGGCTGAGCTTGTCGAAGCCACTATCATTCCGGTAATGATTTTAGGATAACAACTCTAAACAGCCTAAATCCAAAAATGAGACACTGCCCGATTTTATCGTTTTACTTATTCTTCACCAATTTTGTATAATTTGTACCATTTCTAAAATGAAGATACAAAAAACTGATTAGCAAACAATTATAAAGGAGTGAATTTGTAGAAAAAGTAGATTGTATAGTCTCATACATGGTGCTGGAAAGGCATATGTCTGCAGGCGGCATTTTCACTGCATTTTCATATCAATGATACCGTGCTGCCGGTGTTAACGGCGGATGTGGAGATGCTGCAGGAAGAGGTGTTTTATTGCTTCGGAAGGGTGCTCATGGATTATGGGCAATGTCTGAACTGTGATTCTTTTGATTTTTATGATGATTATGATTGCCCATGTCACGCAAGCCATTCAATCATATAAATCATTTAATCACAAAAATCACAGTTCAGACAGTTGTAGGAAATCACTGATCCCACTCTATGAAAACCCGCGTGTCAGCCAGCCTCTTCTGTGTGCCGTGACGTATCTGTAATATCCGGGAAGTATTGTAGTTTAAAAACAATTCAGACGGAAAGGAGAGGTATAATGGTAAGTCAGGCTATCCGTCCAGTTGGTCTTTGCCCACTCAACATCATCCACCTGGATACAATCAAAGTCACCTTCAATCCTAAAGTTTTTCATATTACGGTTATTTCCGTTCTGTATATTTATCTTTCGGAAAGGATAGCGACTGATGTTCAGGGCTTTCAGAGCAGTATTTTTACTGAAATCCAATTGGCTGAGAAAATTGCTTCTTACTCTGAATTCTTCCAAATGAACCATGTTGTTCAGGTTTATGGAAAAATCGCAGTAGTAGGGACTGGTTTCGATCTTTATATATTTCAAGGCCGGATTATTATTTACTTTCACACTTTCGCGGTTGTTGTCATTATTACTCAACCCTGCCTCAAGATGGGTTAACGCCAGGCATCCGCTTACATCCAGGCGCTCCACACCCTTGGATATTACTTTCAAAGTTTCCAAGGTTCTATGACCACTCAGGTCTATAGACTTTTTATGAATTTCTGAATTTACAATTTCCAAATATTTCAACTTAGGCATAAGCGTCACGTTTACCTCAAGTGAAACCGTTTCCACAATTAAATATTCCAGGTTGGGCAAACTGAACCCTATACGTATTCCATAATCTGAAATAACGTAATCCCAATTCGCCCTGCATATTAAATGCTTTAAAGAAGGGTGGCCGGCTATCCTGAAACCCGCGGTTCCAAACCTGTTATAACTACAATCCAGGAACTCAAGATCAGGTAAAAAAAAGGTTTCTTCAAATCCGGTTCTCAAGTCCATCCAGCTTATCCGGTTATTACTGCAATTCAATATTTTCAGAGAAGAAAAATGTCTTATAACAGGATCGATATCTCTAATATCCCGGCTGGAAATATCAAGCTCGGTAACATGCTGAACTTTTGACTTCCAGATACTGCCATCCAAAACATCATCCAGACCCAAATCAATCAAAGCTATTTCCAGGTTTTCATCCTTCACCTCAATTTTCTCGTCAGCACCGGATCCGGCGCCTCCATTGTTTTTAATATCGTTTTTAGTGACGTCTTTATCCTTGCTGCACGAAGTCCAAATGGCAACTGTACTGATAATAACCGCAAAAAGAATAATTCTATTCATACCATATTTATTTTATAATATATTATGGGCATACATTTGCAAATGGGCCTGCACCATAAAATTTTGTTCTGGCATCTTTTCTGTTTTGCCAGAACCTGTCTGCATAATCCGCATCAGATACGTATATGATATCAAGATCATTGAATTTTGCATCTAAACGACCAAGTGTCGGGATATCATATGTTCCGTTCCAGTAGGTACCATTTGCCGCAGCTAAACAGGTAAGCTGATTATTATTGCAAAGCAGCATTCTCAGGTCAAAATAGCGGCTCACATTCAAAGAAGCAAGTTGATTATATTGGCATTGTACCTCACGCAGCTTACTACCATTCCCGCCCGGCAACACCAGCTTCTTAAGTTGGTTATCGTGACATATCAACTCTTCCAGGGCATAAGATCCGCTCACATCCAATGTAACGAGTTGATTATACTGACATTTAAGGCTTTTCAGGCTTGCAAAATTACGGACAAACAACTCCCCTGACATTTCATTATTGTCACATATCAAACGCTCCAAAGAAACGCAATTATCAATATTTAATGTTGAAATCTGATTGTGATTGCAGTTCAACTCTTTCAATACTGCCAAACCGCTTACATTCAGGCTCGTTAGTTGATTATTCTCACAATGTAATTGTTCTAAAGCGGCGCAACTGCTGAGGTCCAGATTTGTAAGCGCGTTATTTTTACAATCTAAATATTTAAGTGTGCCACAGCCCTGTACATTCAAAGACGTCAGCATATTGTCGGCACAAAACAGATTCAGCAAACCGCTGCAGTTGCTTGCATCTATACTCCTGAGGTATAAGCCGCTTATATGTATTTCTTTCAGAACAGCACAGCCACTTACATTCAGCGTTTCAAGTTTTTCATTATGACAAGATAAGGATTGCAAATGCTGCAGATCCGTTATCTCCAGATTTGTGATGTTATTATTGCTGCAATTTAATGTCCCCAGCTTTGTGAAATCTTTTATTCCTGTCAGATCGGCAATATCCCTCCCCGATATATCCAGGATCTGAATTCCGCTGATATTTTTTGTAAGAACATAATCATCCATGACATCGTCATACCCTAAATCAATAAGCGCCCGTTCAAAATTATCATCCGGAATATGTGTTACTTCAGTTCCATTTCCCCCGCCATTTCCGTTATTATGATGGTTATCGTTACCGGTCAGGGGGTCTTTATCTTTACTACATGAAAATATGGAGATCCCGATAAGTAAAACGACCAGCCTCCTCATAATTTCAGTTTTTATTTTGGTGGTTGCAGATTGCCGGATTCCGACCATAAGGAATTCGTAAAACCTGATAGCAGAATATATCAGAGCAAAGATATGATTTTTTCCTGACTTCCGCAAATTAACACCCAAAATTGAATAAGTCAGCTAAATATC
>CAZGPG010000007.1:0-147061 GCA_964527735.1 uncultured Chitinophagaceae bacterium
GTTAAGGGGTTTACCTTACTTTAGATTTCACGAACTTCGGGGAACCCGACAATAACATTTGCATCGCCTTGAAGCCAAAAAGACCTCAACTGGAAAATATTTGTAAAAAATAGTGTTTTAGCGGAAAATATTTGTGTAATTTTGAAAAAACACTATTGTTAGTAGAATGGAAAAACACCGGATTCGAAATTTATAATGGAAAATATTTGTAAAAAATAGTCGATTGATGGAAAATATTTGCTTTAGACAGTGATAAAAGAAACAATTAATGGAAAATAGGCGCCCTTTACATCTGCAGGAATTGATCTACGCTTCAAAAGATCCTAATATCTCCAGGCAGATCAGCCAATGGGAAAAACAAGGACGTATAAAGAAGATTTCTCCCCGCATTTATACCACCAATCTTACGGAAACACCTGAGGCGATCATCAGCCGCAATATTTTTCAGGTAATTGCGCATCTGTACCCGGGCGCCTTATTAAGCCATAGAACAGCGCTTGAGTTTAAGCCTACGGATACCGGTAATGTTTTTTTAACCTACACCTACACCAAAAAAATACAATTACCAGGCATCACGCTGAATTTCCTGGAAGGCAATGGGCCTATTGAAGGAGACAATCCCTTTGCCGGCAAATTATTCGCATCGCAAAAAGAGCGGGCCTTGCTGGAAAACCTACAACCTTCCCGAAAAAGAGGATCAGAATCAAAAACAATCTCCGTTGCAGCCATAGAAGAAAAACTGGAACAGATCATACAAGTGCACGGAGAAGAAGGGATCAATGCGCTAAGAGATAAGGCCAGGGAAATTTCGGACCAACTAAATATGCCCGATGAGTTTGAAAAGCTGAATAAAATCATTGCCTCTTTATTAACTACCAATACTGCTAAAGTACTGAAATCGCCGTTGGCAATGGCGAGGGCATTAGGGGCGCCTTATGACCAGGCACGTCTTGAATTATTTCAAACTTTATTTCTTGCGCTACAGCAAAAGGAATTCAAAAACTATCCTGATCAAAATACAACCCACGAAGCCTTCAGAAACTTTGCCTTTTTTGAAGCCTATTTTTCTAATTATATAGAAGGTACGGTGTTTGATATTGATGATGCCCGGAAGATTGTAGAAACACAAACGCCAATGCCTTCGAGAAATGAAGATTCGCATGATGTATTGGGAACTTATCAATTGGTATCAAACCCTCTGGAAATGAATGTTGTCCCGAAAAATGATGAAGATTTATTGCGCATTCTTGCTTACAGGCATCAAACCTTATTAAGCGCCCGGGAAGATAAAAAGCCTGGTGCATTTAAAGATAAAAATAACCGTGCCGGAGAAACTTACTTCGTGGATTTTAAATTAGTAAGGGGTACCTTAATAAAAGGATTTGAGTTTTATGAAACGCTGAATCATCCTTTTGCCCGGGCTGCCTATATGATGTTTATGATTAGTGAAGTACATCCATTTTTGGATGGTAATGGCAGAATAGCAAGAGTAATGATGAATGCAGAACTGACTGCGGCAAAACAAAGCAAGATCATTATTCCTACCGCATACCGGGAAGATTATATGCTTGCTTTAAGAAGACTGACCCGTCAGGCAGATACGGAGCCTTATATACGTATGCTGCAAAAGGCGCATGAGTTTAGTGGAAATATTTTTGGAGCAGACAGAGACGAAATGGAAAAATACCTGAAAGACTGTAATGCTTTTAAGGAGCCTTCCGAGGGGAAATTGAAGATCATTGACCGCATTTGATTTTTTGTATTACCCCTATCAAGCATTCATTGCCCTCAGCAATTTGCTGCCAATGACATGCATGTTTTTTCTTATTTTTGTTACAATACAGGCAGGTTATTTTTGATGCATTTTAAATATTGTTTAAAACAGCTTCCGGATGAAAAATTGCTTCACCATTATATTTGCTATTGCTTTTTTGCAGTTGCCCGGAGTGCAGGCACAGACCAATATCGTGGCTTCCCCGCTTGCCGAAGCGATCATGCTCGGTAACTATAACCCGTCAGACTATGCGGCCAGCCCTGCGCTGAACCATCCAGATACCATCAGCCGGGGTATCCATGCACGGGTTTCGCCCGATTCGCTGCACCATTATATGGATGTTTTAGGCAGCTTTTACAACCGGAATTCAGGATCGGATACGCTTTCCACTACAAAAGGCATCGGCGCCGCACGCCGGTGGATCTATTCAAAGTTTGAAGCATTCAGTGCGCAAAACGGCAATCGTCTTATCCCGTCTTACTTGCAGTTCGACAGGAATATTTGCAACATAACCCAACACAGCAACGTCTTTGCCGTGCTGCCGGGTACGGATACATCAGCAAAAGGGATCATTATCATCGAGGCGCATATGGACAGCCGCTGCGAAGGGCTTTGCGATACCGCCTGCCTGGCTGCGGGCATTGAGGATAATGCTACCGGCACGGCGCTGGTCATGGAGCTGGCACGGGTGATGAGCCGTTACAGCTATAAGCATACGCTTGTTTTTCTCGCCACTACGGCCGAAGAACAGGGGCTTTATGGCGCCAAAGCTTTTGCCGATTATGCAAAACAGAAAGGTATTGAAGTGAAAGCGGTTTTGAATAACGATGTTACCGGCGGTATCATATGCGGCAAGACCGCTTCTCCTCCCGGCTGCCCGGGGGAGAATGAAATTGACAGCACACAGGTACGTTTGTTTTCACAGGGAAGCTTTAACTCTCCGCACAAAGGACTTGTCCGTTATATCAAGCTGCAATACCGGGAGCGCATCCTGCCTTTTGCTGCCGTTCCCATGACGGTTACGATCATGTCTGCCGAAGACCGTACGGGCAGAAGCGGAGACCACATACCCTTCCGTCAGAACGGCTATACGGCTATGCGCTTTACCTCCGCCCATGAGCATGGTGATGCGCACGTCACCCAGCCCGGTTACGACGACCGGCAGCATACCTCCGGAGATATTCTCGGTGTGGACACGGATCATGATTCGGTGATTGACAGCTTTTTTGTGGACTTTAACTATCTCGCGCGGAATACGGTCATTAACGGCAATGCAGCCGGTATGATCGCCATAAGCCCGGAAACGCCCGATTTCGACCTGGCAAAAGACCACGATGAAAACCTGGTGGTCACACTGACCGACCCGCATCAATACCTGCATTACCGGATCGGCGTCCGTACCGAAACCAATGACTGGGACAGCGTTTATACATTCACCGGTTCACCGGTACATACGCTCACGCTGGCTCCGGGCAAAAACTATATCGTCAGTGTAGCCGCCGTGAACGGGCAGGGTGTGGAAAGCCTTTTCTCCGGGGAGCAAATGACCCGTATCACCGCTGTTTATGATCTGGATGCGACCCCGAAATCTGTCGAGCTGCTGCAAAACCGGCCTAACCCCTTCGACGAAGCCACCACCATATCCGTCCTGGTGCATGACGAGCCGGCTGCGCACAAAAATGCCTTTATCGTGGTACGTGATATTGCATCG
Organism: uncultured Chitinophagaceae bacterium; assembly: GCA_964527735.1. GTDB lineage: Bacteria > Bacteroidota > Bacteroidia > Chitinophagales > Chitinophagaceae > JBEBVQ01. Next base: position 3,486 of record CAZGPG010000007.1, read on the forward strand.
GGAAAAGAAATAAAACGGATGCCCATCCGCCTGAGCAAGGGTGTTAACGAAATACTTTATGAGCACGGCTATCACATGAGCGGCGCCATGGTTTATACGCTTGTCATTGATGGGAAGGTAATTGATTCGAAAACGATGGTATTCGCCAACTGATCGTGGAAAATTGCTGATGTCTTTTCGGTGCGCTTAAAGCCACTATTGTCCGGGGAAATTCAAAGAAATCGAATTTCACTCGCTTTGTGATCAACTCAGCTTCCGGCCTTGGAGCCAATGGCGTTAACGGCGAAGCCCTCACGAACACCAATGAAAAATCAAAATGACAGTGAGTAAAAAAAATGATGAAATGTAGCGGCCAAACAAATCCTTGTCCGAAGCACGGAGCGAAGCGGAGTGCAAGTTTGGATTTGTTAGCGGAATGGAATCATTTTTTAGCCAATTGGATCCCAGCCGGTGATTTTTTTGCTTCTTTTTGCATCCAAGGCAAAAAGAAGGTGAAACATGGGATGTCATAAGACGGGTCATACTAAGGGTCTACTAAGGGGTAACGCCGTATTAACTCCCTACCTGGTAAGGGTTGTTTTGAGACCTGGCCACTACCGGATCAGCGTCAAATCCCCCTTTCTGGCTTCCTGCGTCTGGCGGGTTCCCTGCCTGAAGCTGCTGTAATACATATATACGCCAGGTTCGGCCGGTGCACCCTGGCGAGTGCCGGTCCTGGCCGAATAAGATCAATTGATCATCACCCAGCAAAACCCAAACCGCAGCATAGCATTCTGCATAGGGTATCCCGGCGCAGCGATATTATTGGTATAGAAGAATTGCTGCAACTGATCCATCATGATATACGCGCGCATGCGCTTGATGCGGAAATTGAAGAATACCGAACCTTCCGGTTTGTTATTCACCTGATAGGCTGTCTGGTAGTAAAAGCGCCCCATAAACGGTGAATATCCGTCAGCATTGTAAGCGGTATGATACCTCACTTCAATACCCGCAGCCATCTGCAGCGCATTCCGGAACAGGCGGCTTTCAATGCTCAATTGATGCCTGCCCATCAACTGCGGCACGTTCACCGGCGCATTGGCCGTGGTTTGCTGGAATACGATCTCATTATCCAGGACCAGGATACCTACATGGAAGGCCTTCCGTGCCCAGGCTTGTGTGAGGCTGAAGATATCCGTATGCTGTGCCGGGAGCTGGTCGTTGCCGAGGTAGATGTAATTCCCCAGCACATAGTTGCGCACACCTCCGGACAATTTCCATTTCTCGTTTCGGTACTGGCCGTAGAGCAGGGTAGTAGATTGTTTGCCCAGACTGTTTTCGATCCGGGTGTAATGGTTTTGGTACAGTGTGTAGTTATAGGGGGCTTCGCTGAGCTGTTGGCGGAAACCTACGGACAGCTCTCCGATTTGTTTCAGCGATTTGCCCAGTTCTGCGTTCAGCACAAAATCACCGGCTGGCTGGCCGGTCAGGTAAAATTGCACATTGGCCTGGTAAAACCATTGCCCCTGTTCCAGTGCTTCCTTTGCTATAGTGCCGGCGAGATAGTTGCTGAATACATTCCGTTTGTCTTCACCGCTGACATAGGCGGTAGTAAACTGATCATACCGTATGCCCACGCCGGCGCTGAATTGTAGTTGCTTTTCGTCCGGGCCGATGAACCCGTCCAGCATCAGCCGGTTGTCGGCCCTGTGCCATATATGATCCATTTGTACGGAATCCGAAGCGGCGATCGTGGCCTGGAATAGCGGGGCATAGCGCAGGGAGTCAGGGCGCAGGTCCTTGTACTGAAACTTTTCGGAGCTAAAATCCAGACGGTGTGAGATGCTGAACCGTGGTGTCAAGTGGGTGGAGAACTGCGTTGAATCTTCATTATATAAGGTGTCGACCGGGCCGCGGGTGTAGCGTTGCTGTACCAGCAGCGACAGGTCGCGGTGGATATTGGTGACGGATGATCGGCGCAGGCTGTAGGCATCGTTGTCAAAGCCCACCGGTATCGTCTGGCGGTCACCAAAACGCTCATCATTGAGCAGACTGTCGGCGAGGATGCCTCCATTGGCATCATGCTGCTGCTTGTTATAAGCTACCGCGCCGAACAAGGTGTACCGCTGGTTTTTGCTCGTATAATGAGTCGTTGCGGAAGTATTATCGAAATTATTTCGTTGAATTTTATAAAAACCAGGCGAAGTCAGCTTACGGTACTGGACGGCCACATTCCAGTTGGGGCGGATGTTTTGGGTGTGGAATATCTGGGCCATCTGCTCCGCCTTGCCCCCGAGCCGGAAGGTGAATTCCGAATAGGGGCGGGTAGTATGGTAGTAAAGCAGCTCACTTGTCCGGTACCGGTACACATCAAATATATCATACCCGAGCGAAAGCCCGATCTGCTCACGAGGGGTAAAAAGGAGATTCCGCACCGGGCTGCCCATATTGCCGAGGTCGCGGTACCAGGGCTGCACAAAAGGTCTCCGGTGGAATGTATGGATAGATGAGTCGGGGTATGTCCGCTGTTGTGACCAGGCTTTTATGCTATGGATCTGCACATCGTTGCTGCTCCACTTGTTGGTATTGGTTTTCCGGGTGGTGGTATCCTGCTGTTGCGGGGAGTTGCCCAGCGTTGGCGGGGCGCCCGGCTGGTTTATTTGCCCGTAGGACGATGGTATTATTGCCGGTGAAAGCAGCAATAATAGTATTATTACCTTAAGCGTAACACTGTATGTTTCTTTTCTGCGCAGCAAGTATCGCTTTTTAATGCCGGAGCCGTCCGGAGGACCGGTGACGTCAAAATATCCTGCCGGGGTCCGGATCGTGCAAAGGTAATTTAAATAGTTATCTGTGAAGTGGGTAAGATGGTAGTGAAGTTTTTGATCAGCAGGCTATCTGTTTGCCCATTCCCATTTCAACAACGAATAGCAATCAGAATCTTCATTTTTGCCCTCTACAACATAATCTTCTCTCATGGTTCCTTCTTTTGTGAAACCGTAACGCAATAAGAGTTTCACAGAAGGGGTATTATCTGCTGCAACTAATGCCTCAATGCGATGCAGGTTTAATTCGCTGAATCCGAAGTCTAAAACTGCTTGCAAAGCTTCTGTCATCAACCCCTTTTGTTTGTCGGCATCCTTTCTCAGGCTGTAGAATAATTCGGCCCTGCGATGTGTTTTATTCCATGTATGGAAACCGCACTCGCCAATGGGTAAATTATTTTGCTTATCGATTAACAAAAAGAAAAACAAGGAAAGACGATGTGTTTCCATTCCTTTTTCGTGCATGTCTTTAAAATGCTCATAGCCTGCTTCATCAACATCAAAGAACCGGATGATCTCATCTTTGGATTTTGTCTTGAATAGCTCATGTATCAGGGCGGGGGTGATGCTTTTCAGAATCAATCTTTGTGTAGTAATCTCAATTGGGGGTAACATGCTAAAAATTGTTTACACCTGAATTTACTAAATTTCAGAATGCGCTGAATTATTTTTATTCTGTCATTCTTTAATTCTGCAAATTCTGACTTCCCCCATACGCTACAGCCTGATAATTTTCTTTGTTTCCCGCCCCGCTTCTGTGGTAACCTGTAGCAGGTAAATACCGGGAGAGCTGTCCAGTTGTATCTCTGCCCGCTGCTGCCCGGAGGAATGCCGGGAGGCAGCGGAGGGCCTGCCATGAATATCATATATCTCTATAACGGCATCTACATCCGGACGGTCAAAATCGAGGGTAAGCATACCGGTCGTGGGGTTAGGGTAAACTGAAAAAGAGACATGAGATTCCCGGTCGTCACGTACAGTTGCAGGCGGATCGCAGGAAATTTCAGCAACGAAAAAGGCGCTTCCGGGCGCTGTTGCTTCCACCGTGATATCCCCAAAAACAGCCGTATCTCCCGTAATGAGACCGGTGATATACACGTGCCCTCCGGCGTCGGCAACAAGTCGCGGATGTTGAAAATTACCCGGGAAAGCTATCATTGCGCTCTTTATTGCATTCGTGTCAACAAACAAAGAATCTATGATCGTACCCGTTTCGCTGATATGATAAACAGCGTCGCCGGACGCTGCATAGCAGCCATTCCCGGGCGCTATGGCAAGCGAGTGGTAGCCTCGGGATTGATGGGCCCAAAGCAGTTGTCCCTGAGCGTTCGTGCAGGCTAAAAAATATCCGGCCAGTCCGGCAGCGGTAAGTGTATCATCTCCGAATACTGCAGGATATCCGGCAGCGAATGCCCCTGCAACAAAAATATTGCCGGTAGCGGGGCTTACCATCACAGTTCCTGCGCTGGCATTGGCATTTACTGAAGCGGTACCCACCGTTTTAGCCCATTGCCATTGTCCGTCCGGGCTTATCCTGGCAAGGCAAAAACCTTGCCTTCCCGTCAATGTATCATTCCCGAAAATAGCATCACTATTGTTATCTCCGAATATATAAACGTTGCCGGCTCCGTCGGTCGTAATAGCTGTTCTTCTTGCATGAGCAAATTGCGGCGTAATGGCCCAAACCCACTCGCCGGACCGGTTCAGCTTTGCGAATACCATATAATCCTGTCCTGTTGGGCCTGTAAGCGTAATACCATCAAAAGATGCCGTACCGTCGAGCCATCCGCTGAGGTGCAGGTTCCCTGTCCCGTCAATAACAAGCGGTGTATGCCCGGATCGGATGTGTTGCTCAATTGAGTAGCTACTGCTGGTAGAGATATTATTTGTTACTGTTGAGATGAAATCCCCGTCAGCACTAAGCGTGGACAGGAACAGATCATGATAATGTGTCCGTACCGACGATAGTGTATCGGAACCGAAAACGGCGGTCTGGTTGAAAGAACCGGCGATATAAATCTCTCCTGTATCCCCAACCTTTATTGCGCAGCTCACTACTTCATCCGCACCGGATATCTCTACGGCCCATATACATTGTCCCTGCGCATCGAGCCTGGCAACAAAGGAATGTATCTGTGCAGGTGACACAGGCCCATATAGCGTATCCCTACCCATAATGATCGTATCCGAGAAGGTTCCTGTCATATAAATGTTTCCTTCGGTGTCAGTATCAATTGTAGCAGAAATATTATACCCCATTACAGGTTTAATGGTATTGGCAGTAAACGCACTGACCCAGGAGAATTTCATACATGAATCCTGTGCTTTTCCCGGCAAAGAAGCCGCCAGGAAAAATATGAGTGAAGTGAGTAAGGGTATTGACTTCATTTTCATGGTTATTATTTGGGGTTAAATAAATATTGGGGGTTAAAATGGATTTCTGTTACTGTGCCGGGCAATCACTCTTTTACACAATGCACTGCGATGCAGGAAGGTTACAGGTTTTTTATGATATTTTTAATCAAAGTATTCATATGTTCTGCCGTATTCTGGATTTTCAGGAAAACCACTCACTTTACGTACTGCTATTTCACGTACAACCCTTCCCTTGCTGTCAAAATCGTAGGTAAACTCCTCGGTGGACTCAGTACTACCATAGTTGCGGGTAACCTTTTTTAATAGATTTTTAGAAAGAAATGGCAACTGGCTTAATGTTATTGAATATCTATGAGCGGGGGTACCTCCTACGTTATGTCCTAAATTTGCTTCTTCGTAGCCTGTAAAAGGGAAATATTTCACTCCGATATCACGTATCTCCGGTTTGTCAGTGTAATATTCAAAATAAGCCGTGACACGGACCTCAGGGGACTCGGGTAGCCAGCCTGAATTTTCTATCGAAACCAGGTTGCCATTTTCCCACACATAATTGACTTGTCCGTCTCCTGAACGTCCATAAGTGTTTGTTGCATCCATGTTTACGGTTACCAGTTGGTTGTTTTCATCGTAGATACAATTGAAATTTGTAGTGGTACTATTGGTTCCTCCTCCAAACATCCTGTCCGTTACGCTTTCTGTAAGCGTTCCGGAGATTATATATCCTTCCGGATTACGTACAAAGTTTCCGGCCTTATCAAAGTTGTGATAACGAAATTCATATTGAACATTATTCTGGCCCCAGCTATATTCCTCATATCCATCATCTTCTTCTGGGCGTATAGACCGTAAATAACCTGAAGCATCGTAAGCGAAGGAGTATGTGTATGTATTTCCAGAGTTGTTGATGATCATGGACTTTACGCGGCTCTTACCATCTCCGACAGAGTCGGTCGCGCTTTTGGGCGGATCTGTATCGTTTTTGGGATTGATATCTTTATCGTCTTTGTCACAACCTGCAAACAAGGCAATTCCTGCAAGCAAAAGAGCTGCAACTAAAAAGTTAGTGTTTCTCATTCTTACACTTTTTTGTAAATAATGATGGTTTATTTCCGACGGGTGTCACACACGCTGCATCAATAAATACGCTCTTTAATGCATTGACCCTTTTTTATGTTGAAGCCGTCTTCCCACCATTCGTAATCGCTGGTGCCGGGTTCCCCGATTTGCGCGCCATACCGGTACACGCCTGGTTCGAGCGTGTAATTTGCACTGCCCGAAGCCCCGCAGGCAGGAGGGCTGCTGTAGTTCGCGGTGATTGTCCGGATGCCGTAGCTTATCTTATTGCCATTATTAGATCTGTACACCTCCACTCTAAGATTTTTTCCTGTCACTTTGCCACCGGCCCATAGCACCACATCTCCGGTGGTGCTGCCATTACCACCGCCATTACCACCACTGTTTCCACCGCCGCCGCCGCTACTTCCACCACCACTGCTCCCGTTTCCGGTCAGCTGCATTTTGGAGCATGCCCCGGCCTTAACCGTTATCGATCCATCCCAATCGAGGCTGCTGCAGGCTGCTGTAAAAGAATAGGTGCCCGGTTTCAGGTCGAATGTAGCACTGTAAGAAGCACCGCAATCGGGGGCGCCGGAAGAATAGTAGCCGCTTACCGCCTTGGAAACACCATTGCAGGTAACAGTGATATTGCCGCATCCCAGATCTGAGGCCAGCCAAAACATGGCGCTCCCGTTTCCGTTTCCGCTGCTGCCACTACCACCACTTCCACTGCCGCTGCTTCCGCCGTCGCGGTACCACGTTGTGCCTGCCCACTCCAGTGTATTACCGGTTACCGTGTACGGCTTCGGAGGATCATTTTCGGGCGAGCGCGATTCGCCGCAGACACGCATGGACTGGTAATCCAGCGTCAGCATCCCGTCATTGGTTTCCCAGGTAAACATCGTCACGGAACCTTCTTCGCAGCCGGGTGTGTTATTCACATCTGTGTAGTGCAATACACCCGTGTTGTCGCTGCGGAATGTAACATCTATATTCCTGCTTTCGGTGTACCACTTCCCGACCAGGGAATTGGTACCTCCTCCGCTACCTCCGGAACCAGGTTCTGTATCTTTATCTTTTCCACAGGAACTTATAAAGCCGGCAAAAACGGTTATCAGCAGACAATAATGTAAATTCCTCATAGTTTAACTTCTTTTAACTTCTGCAAAACTATTCAGGACATGCGGCGCCGGGTATCCCCAAAAATAGGGATATTGATAGCAGGCTATATATAGCCTTTGCGGATGCAGAGCGCCACCAGCTCGGTAATATTCTTACCGCCGATGCGCGCAAGCGCATTCTTTTTATGAGAGATGACAGTTTCTGTGCTTATAAAAAGTTTTTCTGCGATCTCCCTGGCGCTGAGGCCTTCACCAAAAAGCTTGATGATCTGGTACTCGCGCCTGGTAAGGGGATTGAATGTTTCTTTGTAATAGATCATTTCCATATCCATCACATCCATAGCCAGGAAAGAAGGCTGCCCGTCAAGGCCAATGAGGGAAAGCTTATGATTATTGATGGTTGTAATATGCGTTATATCGGTATGCAGGCCGAATACTTTAAGCAACGAGCCGTCTTCCGTAGTACGGAGTGTGACCGTCTGCAAGAGGAACAGCCGGTATTCACCTGATGCAGTTCTCTCCCTTAAACTGTAGGCTATCTTGTAGCTGGTGATCAGCTCCGGCGCTATTTTGTTGCGGATAAAATCGGCTACGATATCTTCACACCGGGCCATGAAATTTATATCATCAGGATGGATGCCTTCCAGCATGCCGGGTAGGGTAAACTCCCCGGGTTCGACGCCAAAAATAGACCGGACGCTGTTGCTGACATAGTCGAACGTGAGCGTAGGCGAGTCTATCACATAATAATAGAACGGGCCGGGACAGAAAAACCTGCCTACCATTTCCTCGAACTGTAACTTTTCGGGCTTGCCGGATCTTTCCCCGAGGTAGCCCTCATGGGAATGCCAGATGTCCGTTATTATGTCAATGGGTCGTGCCATATCCTGCAGATTACACAGCTTGAAATTTATATGTAGCCTTTTCTGATGCAGCGTCCTACCAGATCGGTGATGTTCTTACCACCAATACGATCCAGGGCGTTTTTCTTATGCGATATGACGGTCTGCGGACTGATAAATAATTTACCGGCGATCTCTTTGGCGGTAAGTCCTTCTCCGAAAAGCCTGATGATCTGCTGCTCCCGAAGCGTGAGGGGATTGAAAGTACTGTTGTATAAAGGCATATCCATGTTCATCACATCCATAGCGAGATACGATGGCTGCCCGTCGAGGCCGATAAGCGACATCTTATAATTATTTCCGGGTATGATATGCGTGACATCGGTGTGCAGGCCGAATACCTTGAGCAGCGAGCCTTCCGGCGTGGTTTGCAGGGTAACTGTCTGTATCAGGAACAAACGGTATTCACCGGTTACTGTTTTCTCGCGTGCACAATAGGTTATTTTATACCGTGTAATTTCTTCGGGCGGTATTTTGTTACGGATGAAGTCGGCTACTATATCCTCACAACGGGCCACAAAGCCCATATCGTCGGGATGTCCGCTTTCTATCACATCGGGGAAGTCGAAAGTTGCCGGATCTTTTCCGAAAAGTTCGCGCACACTATTACTGGCGTATTCGAAAGTAAGCGTAGGTGAATCAATGATATAATAGTAAAATGGACCAGGGCAAAAGAATCTTCCTACAAGTTCCTCCAGATCAAGCTGTTGAAGTGTTGCAGATCTCTTTCCAAGATACCCTTCATGTGAATGCCATATATCTTTTAATAAGGCTGTCGACCCGGACATTGAAAAAATAATTTTAAGCTTACTATAAAGATATAAAATGTAATAACAAAATCAAATTTTTATATTCGATCAATCCTGTCCTACGATGGGAACCCTGCAATTCCGTTTTTATATGCCCTTGCATGTGTACGATGATAAGGCGTAAGTTTAAGACTTCTTACTTTATCGGCAGATGCCCTGCAGAACATCCGTGACAGCACAGGGTTTCAGGCTCTTTGTACACTATGATGAATTTCAGAATGGGGTACCATCAGGATTCGCCATGGGCTAAACTCCTGTCACATTGACATTTTTCGCAAGTAGAATTTGTTTATTTTCTATCTTCGGCGCGTTTTTAAAGATAACAAACATGTTAGATCAACTGAAAAGAGCGGCCGTGATCGGCTCCGGTACCATGGGAAATGGTATTTGCCATGTTTTTGCCCAATCGGGCTACCAGGTGCATATGATGGATGTTAACCAGGCCGCGCTGGACAAGGCCATCGCCACCATCGGTAAAAATATGGACCGCCAGATCGCTAAAAATGCCATGACGGAAGCAGCAAAAGCAGAAGCGCTGTCCCGGATCAGTACGTTTACCAGCCTCCCCGAAGCGGTAAGAAATGCTGATATCATCATCGAAGCGGCCACCGAAAATACAGAGCTGAAACTCAATATATTCAGGGAAATCACTGCCCATGCTCCGGAACATGCCATCCTCGCTTCCAATACCTCATCTATTTCCATTACGCGCATAGCTGCCGTTACCAAACGCCCCGAAAACGTCATCGGCATGCACTTCATGAACCCCGTGCCGGTGATGAAGCTCGTGGAGATCATCAACGGATACGCAACGGACAAAGCGGTAACCGAAGCCGTATATGCCTTGTCTGAAAAGCTGGGGAAAGTTCCCTGCGTAGTCAATGATTATCCCGGCTTTATCTCCAACCGCATCCTGCTGCCGATGATCAACGAAGCGATCTTGTCGCTGCAGGAAGGCGTAGCCGGTGTAAGAGAAATCGACACGGTGATGAAGCTCGGTATGGCGCATCCGATGGGGCCGCTGCAACTGGCAGATTTTATCGGGCTGGACACCTGTCATAATATTCTGAACGTACTATATACCGGTTTCGGCAACCAGAAATATGCCCCCGCTGCCCTGCTTACCAATATGGTGCAGGCCGGCTACCTGGGCGCAAAATCCGGCGAAGGATTTTACAAGTACACACCGGGCAGCAAAGAACTGGTAGTGAGTAGTCGCTTCGCGTAGGTATCAAGGATGAGGGGTGAGGGAAGAGGGATGATCATTCAATCCTCATCCCTCACCCCTGTTTTCTCCCTAAAAATCGTTATATTTGCCTGATTATTCCCAATCCCGTTTATGGATCAAAACAATGAGGGGGCAACACCACAGGATGCACCCAATGAATCAGATAAGATCGTCAAGGTAAATATCGAAGAACAGATGAAAACGGCCTACATCGACTATTCCATGTCGGTGATCGTAGGCCGCGCCTTACCCGATGTGCGTGATGGATTGAAGCCGGTGCACCGCCGGGTGCTCTTTGCCATGCATGAGCTGGGGATCAACTACAACAAGCCTTATAAAAAATCGGCCCGTATCGTGGGTGAGGTATTGGGTAAATACCACCCCCACGGCGATACTGCGGTGTATGATGCAATGGTGCGCATGGCGCAGCCATGGAGCATGCGCTATATGATGGTCGACGGCCAGGGTAACTACGGTTCTCAGGATGGCGACGGGCCGGCCGCTATGCGTTATACGGAAGCCCGCTTGCAGCGATTTGCGGAAGACATGCTCGAAGATATCGAGAAAGAAACCGTAAACTTCGCGTTCAACTTCGACGACTCGCTTGAAGAACCTACCGTGCTGCCTACACGCATCCCCCAGTTGCTGGTCAACGGGTCTTCGGGTATTGCAGTAGGTATGGCTACCAATATGATGCCCCACAACCTGTCTGAGGTAATTGACGGCTGTATTGCATACATTGATAACCGCGACATCACCATAGACGAGCTGATGCAGCATGTAAAAGCTCCCGATTTCCCTACCGGCGGCGTCATTTACGGTATCGAAGGCATTAAGGCCGGTATGCACACCGGCAGAGGCAGGGTGGTGCTGCGTGGTAAGACAAATATAGAAGTCACGAAAAGTGGCAAGGAGCAGATCGTTATCACCGAAGTACCTTACCAGGTGAGCCGCGATGCATTGGCCGAAAAGATCGGTGTGCTGGTTAATAATAAAGTGATAGAAGGCATTACCCACGTTGCCAACGAATCCAACAAAGACGGCACCCGTATCGTTGTGGAGCTGCGGCGGGACGTAGTGGCGCAGGTGATCATCAACCAGCTGTATAAGTACAGCGAGCTTCAGACTTCCTACGGCATCAATAACGTGGCGCTGGTCAACGGCCGTCCGCGGACGCTGAACGTGAAAGACCTGATCTCCGAGTTTGTGCTCTTCCGCCATGAGGTAGTAGTGCGCCGTACAGAGTACGAACTGCGCGAGGCACAAAAGCGGGCGCATATACTCGAAGGTTACCTGATCGCATTAGATCATCTGGATGAAGTGATCAGCCTGATCCGCAATTCCCCTAACCCGGAAGCGGCAAAAGAAGGGCTTATCTCCAAGTTCGGAATGACCGATATCCAGGCTAAAGCAGTGCTGGAATTACGCCTGCAGCGGCTTACCGGCATGGAGCGCGAGAAGATCCGGGAAGAGCATGCCGAACTGATGAGAACGATTGCCAACCTCCAGGAAATACTCGGCAATGAAGATCTGCGGTATGGTATCATTAAGGACGAGCTGCAGGATGTGAAAAAGAAATTCGGTGATGAACGCAAATCCGAGATCCAGTATCTCGCCAATGAAATGCGGATCGAAGATCTTATCGAAGAAGAAGACGTGGTGATCACTGTGTCCCATCTGGGCTACATCAAGCGTACACCTGCCGATGAGTTCCGCTCCCAGCGCCGCGGTGGAAGGGGCGCACGAGGCAGCCGCACCCGCCAGGAAGATTTTATAGAGCACCTTTTCGTCGCATCTACACACCATACGCTCCTGTTCTTTACAGAGAAAGGCCGTTGCTATTGGCTGAAAGTGTACGAAATACCCGACGGAGACAAAACGGGTAAAGGAAGAGCAATCCAGAACCTGATCCAGATACCCCCGGATGACAAGATCCGGACCATTATAGATGTGCCGCAGCTACAGGACAAAGATTTTATAACGCAGCATAATATTGTATTGTGCACCAAACGCGGCATCATTAAGAAAACATCGCTGGAGGACTTCAGCCGTCCCCGTACCAATGGTATCAATGCCATTACCATACAGGAGGGAGATCAGTTGCTGGATGTATCGCTCACCGATGGCAGCAGCTTTATCATGATGGCCGTGAAAAGCGGCCGCGCCATATGCTTCGAAGAAAGTAAGGTACGTACTACCGGCCGCGGCGCCATCGGCGTATTCGGCATTGAGCTGGATGAGCAGCATGATGAAGTGATCGGCATGATCTGTGTAGGAAAAAAGGATATTACCAGGCAGATACTTGTGGTATCAGAAAAAGGATTGGGCAAGCGTACGCCTTTCCTCGAAAAAATAGAAGACGGCGTTAATACCGAAGAGCTGTCCAATATCGTTGTGATACAGGACGAAGAAGGTAATGACCATAAATACCAGCTTTCTTACAGGGTCACCAACCGTGGTGGTAAGGGCGTTAAAACCATCAACATCACTGAAAAGACCGGCGCGCTGGTTGGTTTGCTGGTGGTAGAAGAGAATGACGACCTGATGATCACCTGCAAGTCCGGTGTCACCATCCGTATGCGTGTGCAGAATATCCGGGAAGCCGGTCGTGCTACGCAGGGAGTGCGGCTCATCAACCTCGACGATGGCGACCAGATCGCTGCCATCGCACGTATCGAAGAGCAGGAAGAAGAGCATACGGATGAAGAAGAAGGAACAGAAGGGCAGGAAGGAAATACTGAAACTCCTGCAGAATAGTTTTGTAACAGATCGCGAATTATTTTAGGAATCTATAACAGTACCCAAATGAAAAAGCTAATAGTACTTGTTGCAGCTTTGAGCATAGGCATCAGTAGCTGGGCACAGAAAAAAAATGTAAACACAGCACAGGCTGCATTGACGCGTGAAGATTATGCCAAGGCAAAGTCCGCTATTGACGAAGCCACGGAAGATCCCACCACCAAAGATGATCCCAAAACCTGGTTTGTCCGCGGTGAAGTGTACACGACACTCCAGAATCAGCAGGCATTTCAGTCAGCCAACCCCTTGCTGGAGGCTTCGAAGTCTTACCTCAAGGTCGTAGAGCTGGACCCTGACTACAGGAAGTCGGAAATGGACACCCGTCTCCTCACCGCATCCCAGGTTTTTTACAACCAGGGGCTGGAGCATTACCAGGCGCAAAGATATAAGGATGCGTACGAGGCATTTACCCTGCCCATCACCGTTGGCAAGCTGGGTGGCGGTAAACGGTTTGCATCAGTAAACGCCTTTGATACCATTGTTGCCTATGCGCATCTGCAGCGCGCATTCAGTTCTTACTTTGCCGAAGACTACAACAAGGCAATCCCTGATCTGCAGGCTGCAAAAGGAAATTCCATTACCCGTGATGCCAGCGTTTTTCTGGTGCTGATAGATGTTTATCAGAAACAGGATAAGGAAGACGAAGCCAGCGCTCTTATAGCGGAAGGACGTAAGCTCTATCCGGATAATACCGAGTTGCGGAATGCCGAGTTGAATCTTTTTCTGAAATCCGGCGATCAGGATGCCCTGTTAAAAAAACTGGAGGAAGCCGTAGCCAAAGAGCCGAACAATCCTGAATTGTTGTTTAATCTGGGTAACGGTTACAACAACCTTGCGTTTCCTAAAGATGCGGGTGGAAAAGAATTACCCAGGCCTGCCAATTATGCGGAGCTGATCAGCAAAGCGGAAGATGCTTATAACAAAGCTATTGCAGCCGATAAGCAAAATAAGCCTGAGTACAGCTATAATCTCGGCGCCTTATACTTCAACCAGGCATCGGGGATCAATAATGAAATGAATAAACTGGGCACTTCCGCCGCTGATCAGAAAAAATATGACGATCTGACCGTGCAGCGCGATGCTATGTTCGGAAAGGCATTGCCACACCTGGAAAAAGTGTACACCTCCCTGGATGCCAATGTAAATAAACTCAACCAGGAAGATAAGATCACATACCAGTCTGTGCTTTTCGCCCTGCGCGAGATCTATGCCAAACAGAACAAAATGGATAAGGTTACCGAAATGAAGAACAAGCTGGACGCATTCAGAGCGACTGAGCAGTAATTTGAAAATGCGGGAATTTTTAACAGTGAGTTAGCGGATTGATTTACTTACCGGGTCACTTGAGTGGTATTATACGCTACCTTTGTAAAAATATTATATAATTGTCAACAGAAGCCAAAAAAATAAATATCGTTCGTTTTGCACCCCGCAATGCGGAAGGTTTTTATGATACGCTCAAGAAAAGGATAGATGCCTATTTCTCCGAAAATAACGAGACAGCACCGGGGAACAGCCGTATGATCGGGAAGACGGTCATCATGGTATCCTTGTATGTTGTGCCTTACGCCTTCATGCTTGCAGGCGTCGGATCGGGGAACCTCCTCGTTTTTTATGCGCTCTGGGCGCTGATGGGTATCGGTATGGTCGGTATCGGGTGCGGCATTATGCACGACTCCAATCATGGCTCCTACTCGGACAACAAAAAGCTCAACAAATGGATGGGAAAGATCATTGTGCTCGTCGGCGGCTATGACGTCAACTGGCGGATCCAGCACAATATCCTGCATCATACCTATACCAATATCGAAGGGTTGGACCATGATCTGGATGCTGGTTTCTTCCTGCGCTTTTCTCCTCATCAGAAGCGCTATAAAATGCACCGCTTTCAGCACCTGTACGCATGGTTTCTTTACGGGTTGCTCACATTGCAGTGGGCTACGATCAAAGATTTCCGTCAGGTGATCCAATATGACAAGCTGGATTTGCTTAAAAAAGAAAAGCTCACGCTCCGCAAGGCCTTATTCCAGGTAGCACTTTATAAGCTGATCTATTATACCTATCTCTTTGTGATACCTATCCTTGTTTTCGGGATTGCGTGGCAGCATGTTTTACTGGGATTCGTGATCATGCACTTCATAGCGGGTCTGTCTCTTTCTGTTATCTTTCAACTGGCGCATGTGATGGAAGACTGTGAGTTTCCCGAAGCCCCTGAAGACCGTAAGATGCCGAACAACTGGGCCGTACATCAGTTGCTTAACACGGCGGATTTTTCCCCGCGTAGTTCCTTTGTAAACTGGTTCGTCGGCGGCTTGAATCACCAGATCGAGCACCATCTGTTCCCTCATATTTCCCATGTACATTACCGCCGTATCGCGCCCATTGTACGGAAGACAGCACAGGAATTCGGACTGCCTTATTACGTGCAACCTACATTTGCACATGCGCTGTGGGAGCACGCGAAAATGCTGAAGAAGATGGGACAGTAGTTGCAATTAGTCAATTTGAAAATGTGCTAATTTGAAAATGTTCATGTTATTGTAAAATCATGGATCATTTGAATGTGATAAATACATTCAATCACATGAAACACATTGCCACATTTTTAGGATCCACTTAATTAGCCAATTGGATCCCAGCCGGTGACTTTTTGCTTCTTTTTTGTCCAAGAAAAAAGAAGGTGAAACATTGGATGTCAAATCGAGCGGTAGCATTTCGAATAATGATAAAACAAATTGAATAACAACTGTATAGAAGTTTATCAATGATTTTTTACCGGACAACAGTGATGTGCTGATCAGCTAATTATCACATTAGCTAATTAAAACAATCCCTTAACGCCGCCGGTCTTCCCGCAGCTCCTTAAACCCGATCATCCGGTTACGCTCCGGGTCCCATACCTTTAGCCGGAGACAAGCTAATATCTCGCGCGGCGCAAGGGATGTAACCCCCGCTTTTTGCAGCTCAGGTACGGCATCCATAACTTCCGGAAGCCGGTAAAAAGGTATCCGCGCATTCAGGTGGTGGATATGGTGATACCCGATATTGGCAGTGACCCATTGCATGAACCGTGACATTTTCATATGGCTGGATGACTCCATAGCGGATATCTCATATTTCCACTCCGTATTGTCTTTGAATGTGACGGAAGGAAAATTATGCTGCGCATAAAACAGGTAAGACCCGATGCCGCAGGCAATGAAGAACGGAATGAAAATGCATAGCAGCCAGGCCTGCCATCCCAGCGTCACAACAACAAGAGCCGACAGTGAGAAATGAATAACCAGCGCTACCAGTGAATCCATATGTTTTTTCGGGTTGCTGATAAATGAATTGACACACATCCCGATGATGAACATGAAGATATACCCGAACATCATCGTCAGCGGATGCCGGGTAAACAGGTACATCCGGCGCTCACCGGGAGGCATGCTCAGGTATTTTTGCTTGCTGGCGATCGGGAAGGAGCCGATGCTGGCACTGAACAGTTTTGAATTGTGCTTGTGGTGATAATCGTGCGACCGCTTCCAGATGCCGGTTGGCGCCAGCACAAATATCCCGAAGGTCGTCATGATGATATTGGCCAGGACCGACCGGTGCAGGATCGCATGATGCTGATGATCATGATAGAGCACGAACATACGGACGATCATCAGGCCGGTAAGCACACTGAACACAATTTTTAACGGCAGCCAGGTGATCAGGTAAACGCCCGCAATAGAGCCGATCAGCAGCGCCAGGGACGTCAGTGTGTACAGCCAGCTCTTCGACCTTATTTCCCGGGCATAGGGTTTTGTGACAAGGATCAGCTCTTTGCCGCTCAGGTTGTCCTGTCCGGGATGTGTCAGGGTTTCTTGTGTTTCCATCGTCTGTGTGACCAAAGCCACGTTTCCGGTTGTGCAATAATATCTTTCTCCAGCCGTCTGGTATGCTGTTCGGAAATGGCATTTTCAGGCATTTCCGCAGGGTTTGCTACCAGCATTTCGGCATGTATATCATAATATCCCCGTTTGCGCCGCTGCACGCTGGCATAGACAACCGGGTAGCTGATCTTTTTGGCAATGAGCTCCGTGCCTTTGAATACGGGCGTATCCTGGTTCAGGAAGGTAGTCCAGTATGCATTATCGGGGCGCGGTGTCTGATCCGCAATAAACGCGGTTGCGTTCACCTCTTCCTTCCGGGCAAGCATTTCACGAAAGGTGTCCTTCATGGCAATCAGCTTTGTACCAAACCGTGTCCGCATCCGGTACATCAGGCCGTTGAAATATTTGTTGCTGATCGGGTGGTAGATCACATAAAGCTGCTGGCTGTTTACCAGGCTGAATGTATTGCCTGCCCATTCCCAGTTGCCCAGGTGCCCCATGACCAAAACAATGCTCTTACGTTCTTTTGCCAGTTGGGCGAAGAGCGCTTCTGCTTCGGGTGTCAGGGCGCAGTGCTTCAGCATTTTCCTTTTGCTGATGGTCAGTGTTTTAAAAGTCTCAAGAAACAGGTCACAGAGATAACGGTAATATTTGCGGGTTATTGTCTGTATCTCGGATTCGGTTTTTTCAGGGAAGGCGTTGCGTAAATTCGTCATCACTACTTGCTTCCGGTAGCCGATCCCGTGATACAACAACACATAAAAGAAGTCGGAAAACAGGTACAGTATAGGGAACGGCAGCAGCGAAAAAAAATAGATAAACGGTAGCGCCAGATAGTACGTAAGTGCAGCCAATCAGATAGCAGTTTTGTATTCCGGTATAAAGATAATCCTTTTCCTGTCAGCTGTGGATTCCTGCTTCCTCCGGACAATGCTTTTAACATGTCGCAAACATTCGGTGTAATACCGTCAATAAGTTAATTTCGCCCCTTTATTCCTGATTATGCTTTCTGTAACAGATATTAAACTCAAGGCCCTCGTAACGCATTATGTGGGCAATAAGGCTTCGGGAGAAGAACTGGAGCTTTCCCGGGAACCGGTAGATATTGAAGATACCGGCTTACGGAATGTATTGTTACACTACTTCCTGCCTCCTTTTCAGCAGGCGGCGGCGTATCATTTCCGGCACCCGTCGGATCTCAGCCTGAATGAGATCATGCATTTTGCCAAAGCCGTTTTTGACGACCCGTCATCGCTCATGCTGCAATCGGCTAATATTGCCCGCCACCTGTACGAGGTCACCAACCTCCCGCATATTAAAAGCGGGGAGCTGCATGTGGCTTATTTTGAAGGCTGCCCCGTAAATGGTATTATGACAGATGCGCTGGGTATCTACAAGACGGAATCCAAGGAGCCTTTCCTTCGTTTAAGCCAGACAAAAAACAGCTTTATTTTTGAGGCGGATGAAGGTATTAACCCGAACAGGATGGACAAGGGATGCCTGATCTTTAACGTCCATGAAGCCGATGGTTACCAGGTACATGTGGTGGATAAGACGAACAAAGGAGAGGCTGCACAATTCTGGCAGGATATTTTCCTGCAGCTCCGCGCAGCCGGCGATGAGTACCATACTACCAGCGGTTACCTGAAATTATGCAAAGACTTTATAGTAGACCACGTACCGGATGAATTTGAAGCCTCAAAAGTCGAGCAGATCGATCTGCTCAATAAGTCGGTAGATTATTTCAAAAAGAACGAACAGTTTCATAAAAGCTCATTCGAAGAAGAGGTATTCCGGATACCGGAGCTGATAGATTCCTTCCGGAAATATGAAAAACAATACGAGGAAGATTATGATCTCCGGTTTGAAGACGGTTTTGGTATCTCGGACGCTGCCGTGAAGAAGCAGGCACGTGTTTTTAAAAGTGTGATCAAGCTGGACAAGAATTTTCATGTCTATGTACATGGTAACCGGGATCTGATCGAGAAAGGTTATGATGCGCAGATGGGTATGCACTACTATAAAATATATTTTGAAGAAGAAACCTGACTTATAATCAAGTAGAAACACGGTATTTATGCATACACTGATGCCGGCTATTGGATTTTTCGCTTAGAGTTGTATTTTCACTTAATGATTGTTCCCGATTATTGTGCCGGATGGAGGAGACTCTGTCCGCTGGTGCTCGTTTGTCTTTTGGTATTTTGGGCAACCGGACATGTGTATGGTCAGACCAGTATTTCCGGTGTCGTAAACCAGTACGCCAAAGTGACGTATGTCAATAGCACTAAAGAGGAAGTTCGTGTGCAGTCTAATGTATTTGTACCCGGCGACAGGGTATTAATTATCCAGATGAAGGGAGCCGCTATCAATACGGCCAACAGCCCGGATTACGGTACAGTTACGGCGATGAACAATGCTGGTCTTTACGAACTGACGGAGGTGAGGGCTATCCGCCAGGATACAGTAGCGTTTACTAATCCGCTTTGTCATGAATTTGATCCGGAAGACAGTGTTCAGCTTATTAAGATACCGGTGTATTCTGGCAATGCGATAGTCACAGCAACGCTTACCTGTACACCCTGGGGGCCGGGCGGCGTCGGTGGTGTGCTGGTATTTGAAGTGGAAGATACGTTGATCCTGAATGCGGATATTAATGTAAGCCATAATGGTTTTCGCGGTGCTCACACGTTTTCCAACGGCTTTCTTTGCAATAACAATACATACTATCAGGCGACACCATCGGAGGGATTAAAAGGTGAAGGCATAGCTCACCATGTATTGAACCAATGGTACGGGCGTGGCAAGCTGGCGAACGGTGGCGGCGGTGCCAGCGCGGGGAACAGCGGCGCCGGCGGAGGGGGTAACGCCGGTGCCGGCGGCAAGGGAGGAAATCAGTGGACGAATTGTAGTGGTGGCGGGGATTATTCAGCTTTTGGAGGTATGGCGCTTCCGCATGCTGCAGACCGTATATTTATGGGCGGCGGCGGCGGCGGACCGCAACGTGACAACGGGGAAACGGTGTATCCCGGTGGCAATGGGGGCGGAATCGTTATCATAAAAGCCCGTGCCATCCGTGGCAATAATCATTTTATACGTTCTGATGGTCAGTCCGTACTCATCCCGGTTGCAGATGAAGGCACTTCGGGTGGCGGCGCCGGTGGCAGTATCTATCTGATATGCGACCAATACCAGGGACAGCTGCAGTTGAGCGCATCCGGCGGCGGCGGAGGGGCTACGAATAATATTCAGTATGCCACCAGTTGTCACGGACCGGCCGGCGGTGGCGGTGGCGGTGTGATCTGGCTGTCAGTGCCTGCGCTTCCGGCGCCTGTTACGACGGCTGTAACAGGCGGTGCGGCCGGTCTGGTTCTGAACCCGATGAGCCCCTGCTATAATACAACCCATGAGTCACAGCCGGGGCAGCCGGGAAACGTGCTGTTTAATCTGCCGGACGGCCTGCATGCATCTCTGGGTTTGCGTGATACCTTTGTATGTATCCCTAATATCCCGATCACATTTGATATCGGAAGCGGATATGCAGACATTCTGTGGTATAATGGTGCAACTACTTCGTCGGTAACCGTGCCCGGTGCCGGAACTTATTATGTGCGGGCAACTACAAACCTGGGCTGTGTGGTCCATGATACCGCCTATGTGATCCTGGATACCATGACGCTGGGCCCGGATACGGTACTCTGTCCCGGTCAGTCGCTTTCGTTATCTCCGTTCCCGTCCGGTAAGTACACCAGCTATCAGTGGCAGGATGGCTCTGCAGATCCCACCTTCGATGTGCGGGGATCGGGCCGGTATTATGTGACGGTGGAAACCATACACGGCTGTACGATTTCCGATACGATTCATGTCCTGCTCGATACGTTGCCGGAACTCCGGGATACCATTCTCTGCGATGATGTATTCAGCCTGACGATATCATTACCTCCGGGATATATTTCCTATCAATGGTCTACCGGCGCTACTGCTTCAGAGATCACGGTTACAATGCCGGGCGCGTATTATGTATCTGCCGTTACGGCAGCAGGATGCTCGCTTATCGATACGGCGGTGGTATCGGTTGACAGTCTTTCAATAGGAAGTGATAGCGTGTTCTGTGCTGACGTCAGCTATACGCTGGTACCGCAGCCGCCGGGTAACTTCACAATTTATTTGTGGCAGGATGGAACCACAACTCCTGATTATGTAGTAACGGCGCCTGGTACCTACCACGTGACCGTGCATACAGTGAACAACTGTACGCTCAGCGACACGATTACTGTATCGGTGGATTCGTTGCCGGAGCTTACACTGACCGTACTTGATTCCGCATTATGTGCCGGCAGCCGGATACGCTTGCTGGCACGTTATACCTCCGACGGACTTGATAGTCTTACCTGGACTTTCGGAGACGGTATGCCGTACATCGCAGGGGATACGGTTAGCTATCTGTATGATGCAGCCGGTACATTTATTGTGCAGATAAAGGGATATTATCGTGTTTGTCCTGACGACAGCGCTGTAGCAGATCTGGTTATTCATCCTTATCCGGTATTGAATATTGGTACGGATACGGCGATCTGCCCCGGTGGGGAGCCTGTCGTCATCGGTGACAGCCGGAATGCGGGAGCGCCCGGCGCTACCTGGCTGTGGAACACCGGTGAAACGGGCAGCAGTATTGCCGTTACGGAGCCGGGCAATTATTACGCTACCGCCACGATCAACGGATGCACTACCACAGACAGTGTGCTGGTACGCAGAGCCTGTTATATTGAGATTCCCAACGTATTTACGCCGAATGGCGACGGTCATAATGATTATTTTTTCCCCAAGTCCTTATTGTCGCGTGCGCTGACGTCTTTTAGAATGCAGGTATTTAACCGGTGGGGACAGCTGTTGTTTGAAACCACCAAGCCGGATGGCCGCGGATGGGATGGCCGGTTTAATGATGAGCTGCAGCCGCAGGGTGTATACGTGTACATGATCGAAGCCGCTTTTACAAACGGGGTCGCGGAGAAATACCAGGGTAATGTGACGTTGTTGCGGTAATTGCGTAGAGACGTAGCATGCTACGTCTCATTCGACATTGTGTGGAGACATTGTGTGGAGACGTAGCATGCTACGTCTCTACCGTGGGATATCGCCGGATCCCAACCGGAACCTGCGGTTAAACACCGTGCCCGTGATCATACCGAACGCGATGCCTAGCATGCCGCCGAAAAGAACATCCATCGGGAAATGTACCCCTACATATACCTGTGCGTAGGATATCAGCGCAGCCCAGGCAAGGGCGGCAATCCATATGCCGCGGTGTATGCTGCCCAGTGTTACAGTCATAAAGATACTCAGTGAAAAATGATTGGCAGCATGAGATGACGGGAAGCTAAGCCCGCTGCTGCGCGGCACGATCAGATGAATGACATCCTGCAGATGAGGGTTGTTGCAGGGGCGGGTTCTTTCAAAGACGGGCTTAAGGATAGAAGCGCTGGTATAATCGCTGAAGGCAAATGTGATCAGGAAAAAGACACACCATATCCAGCCCGTTTTCCTGAAGTTGAGGGTCATGAACAGCAGCAGGAAAAGATACAGCGGCCCCCAGAAATACTGATTGCGGATAAAAGGCATGATGCTGTCGAGCAGTGCGTTCCGCCATACTGTATTGATCTGAAACCAAAGCTCATAGTCGAGCCATAGCAGTTGTTGTCGTATCCATTCAAGCATGTTGCTTCTTTAATAAGAGGATCATACGCGGTGAGGATCCCGGGTCGTAATCTGCCAGCTTGTAATCCCCGAAAGTATGGGCGATCACCATGCCCGCAGCTTCAAATATACGTTCAAAATCGGTATGGGTAAACGCGGAGACCTGCTCTGTGTAATGTCGGGAATTTCCGTCACTGTCGGTAAATCTGATGTCCTTTATAAAGCGTCCTCTTTCCAGCCGCCTTTCGATATCAAAGGTATAGCTGCCACGTGTAATGGTTTCCCGGGAGACGAGATGGTTCAATACATGTGGTGTATTCAGGTAGTCGATTACAAGCGTACCTCCCGGTTTCAGCGCTTTTGAAAAAGATTTTGCAGCGGAGATATTATCCCGGTCGTGTTTAAAATATCCGAAGCTGGTAAAGAAGTTGAAAGCGTAGTCGAAATAGTTGATGTAAAAGGGGAGACGCATATCGTGTATGAAAAAGTGCAGACGATCATGCTCATAAGCTTTGGCCTTTTCGATAGCGTTATGCGACAGGTCTATACCTGTAACATCATAGCCCCGGGCGGCCAGTTGTACGGCAAACCGCCCTTCTCCGCAGGCAATATCAAGCATACGTGCCTCCGGAGGAGGCTGGAGAAAAGAAAGCAGCGTATCCGAAAAATTACCGGCTTCTGCTTCGTCCCGGTTTTGATATAAAATCTGGTAATAAGGAGACTCGAACCAATGTTCGAACCAGTCTGATTGTGCCATATTGTGTATAATCACCGCAAAAGTATCGATTAGATAGCATACCCAGGTAGGTCTCCTGGGAAATCAGGTGTTTATTCGGTAATTTCGCGCATCTTTTATTACACCGTATGGAACTGGTAGATTTTATCCTGCATATAGACCAACATCTCAGCGATTTTATAATCCGGTATGATAACTGGGTTTACGCCATCCTGTTTGCGATCATTTTTATTGAAACCGGTCTCGTTATAATGCCTTTTTTACCGGGCGATTCGCTGCTGTTTGCCGTAGGTATGTTTGCCGCACAAGGCTCCCTCGATATTACACTTGCGATCAGCCTGCTGCTCATCGCAGCGATATTGGGCGACGGCTGTAATTATTTCATTGGAAAATTTGTTGGTGAGCGTATCGTAAATTTCAAACTATTCGGGCGAAGGGTAGTGAAGCAGGAATACCTTGATAAAACTCATGCTTTTTATGAGAAGCATGGTTCCAAAACCATTATCATTGCACGGTTTGTCCCCCTGGTGCGCACGTTTGCCCCTTTTGTGGCGGGAGTGGGGAATATGAAATACCGGACTTTCGTAACCTACAATATCGTCGGCGCTATCCTGTGGGTAGTAGGTATTTCTCTGGCGGGTTATTTTCTTGGCAATATCCCGATCATTAAAGATAATTTTGAGAAAGTAGTATTCCTGATCATCTTTATATCCATCCTGCCTATCATCTCGGCATTTGTGAAAAGTAAGTTTGCAAGGGATAAGGTTGCGGTAAAGTAGAGATGATTAAACGGTATGCGTTTTATGTCTCTGCATACATGCCGTACACAGCTATTTCCACCATCTTCAGGAAAACAGCGTTTATTTGACCGGTGAGTTTCACGGGCTGTACGCGATTTGTAGCGTATCGAGTCGCCATGTCCTTTGTTGCCGGAATTATCCTTTGGGATGGCCCTTTAGACCGTGTACTGCAGCCGGAGGTGTTATATGTGTACATAGATGTTCTGTTTTCTAATGGCGGACAGCAAAAGTGCCAGGGTAATATAACGCTGTTCGGTTAGCACGACCGGCAGATATAAAAAAATAGGCATTTATGCCCTTATCCCGGAATTCATCCACAGATACATTTGTCATATTAAGTGATGTTGTTGTTAGCAAAACAGCAATATAATTCTTGATTCGTACCGTTTTATTTTAATTGACTGATGTGTGTTTCCTTAAGCCCTCTGATATGATTTTGAGATGTATGTGGATCCTTTTGGTGTTCCTGTTGGGTGCAGGAACAATAACCGCCCAGGTTTATGATTCTGTAACCCATTTATCGGGTACACAGCAGATCGGGAAGAATGATGTAACGGTAACCAGCGCCAATGGGGGCAGCTACACCTTCTGCAACATGGGGCCGTACCGGTTTGGCGGAAAAACAACGGGTGCGGGCAGCTATACCTTTACTTTTTCCAGGCTTGTGGCAAATGTCCGTATCCCTGTCGGATTTCTTGGTTATGGCGGGCCGAACCCGGATGTTGTTTCTTTTGCAGTGAACGGGTTGCCTTATCCATTGACCCCTCCGAATGTGACCGGACTGGACGCTGTATATTGGTGTACCAGAACCCAGGCGGTCATCCAGGGGGGGGATCTTTTCCCAGCAAGTGGGGAAACAGGGGCAGAGGTGAATATACCGGGTGGTATCTACTCCGTTACCATTTCCTGCAACGATCTTTGGAATGGGGTGAGCAGCGGATTTTTTTTCGAGAATTTTTATGCTTCATCCAATGCTCCTGTTTGCTGGGATGATACGCTGAAGCTCTTTAGCGGTCCGGAAATAGCGGGTGCCACTTTTTTGTGGCAGGGTCCTGCAGGGTTTACTTCCACCTTGCGTAATCCGGTTATCCCCAATGCTCAGGCGGTGCGTGCCGGCGATTATATCGTAAGGATAACTGTACCGGGAGGCATCGTAACAGATACTGTTCCTGTGGTCATGTCGCCACGGCCGGCTGCAATAATCAATTTCACATCGCCTGTCTGTGTGGGCAGTACCCTGCAGCTTCGTCCGTCCGCATCGGACTTACCCGGAACCCGCTATGTCTGGTCCGGTCCGCGCGACTTTAGTGACACGATTGCCTCCCCGGAGATCAGCCCCGTTGTCACAGGGCATGCCGGGGTATACCACATGACGGCGACGCTGGGTGTGTGTTCCGTCTCTGCCGATACCGTGATCACAGTTTCCAAACCCTCTTTTCATAGCATAACAAAAGTCATTTGCTCCAACGAATCCATAGATTTTAATGGCAATAACATTAATGAAGCCGGCACTTACCATGATACGCTTATTGCCGCAAACGGTTGTGATTCCATTATCACACTTGATCTGGCTGCCTTACCGGCGCCGGAGGTAAGCATTACCACCCTTACGGATACGCTATGTAAGGGTGGTGATACCGTTTTATTTACAGCCGGGGGTGCCAGTCGCTATACCTGGTATAATATACAGGACATGGCCATCGGAAATGGAACTGCACTGTCGGCTTATATATCTGAGACAGATAATCGGGTGAAACTGGTAGGTGTTGCTGATAATGAATGCACCGATACGGTAGTCAGCATAATTCCCTTTAGTGGTTTCAGGATCAGCCTGACGGCTTCCGATACACTATTATATCCCGGAGAAGCGCTCCGGCTCGAAACGGGTAGTGCGCATCCCTATACGGTCACCGGATGGGGGCCACCTGAACTATTCGGTGACCAGCAGGCGCCGGAGCAGGCGATCTACGCAGATACGACAAGGCGTTACACGGTCCGTGCGAGATCAGGCAAGGGCTGTATGGATACGGCATCGGTACTGGTGAAAACGAAGGTGCGGGTTTTTCTTCCTACGGCTTTCAGTCCTAACGGCGACGGCTTGAATGACGTATTCCGTCCTGCAGCAAGGGGTGGCGGATTGAGCATACGCACCTTCCGGATTTTTGACCGGTGGGGCAGGGTTGTCTGGGAGACGGCGCGCAGCGCGGGTACAAAAGGCTGGGATGGCATGACCGGCGGCAGCCCCGCAGAAATGGGCGTATACTTTTATACGATTGATGTGGAAACCGATTCAGGAGAAAAAATTGAACAGACAGGATCGGTCACACTGGTCCGGTAATTTTTATAGCTACATTTTATTTTTTAAAACGATCCGTAATGAACAATTTTTCCTTTTTAAGAATGATCCCCCTGGTATTGACCATAGGTATGAGCATGCAGGTAAATGCGCAAAACCGGTTGTCATGGGTAAACGGAATGGGGGGTACCGCAGGAGATGTCGGAACGGCAGTGGCTGTGGATACTGCAGGAAATGTTTATACTGCCGGGTATTTTAATGGTAAGGCGGATTTCGACCCGTCGCCTGCGCCCGCGGATACCTTTTTTCTTCAGGCAGCCGGGGGCGAGGATATTTTTGTTTCCAAGGTTGACTCAAACGGGGAATTTTTATGGGCTAAAAGAATAAGCGGTGCTGGTGCCGCGGGAGACCGGGCACAGGCAATTGCCATAGACGCCGCAGGCAATGTGTACACTGCCGGATATTTTACCGGTAAGGCGGATTTCGATCCGTCTCCTGCTCCTGCGGATACGTTTTTCCTTTCGTCCGGGGCGTTGTTCCGGAATGGATTTATCTCCAAGCTGGATGCAAACGGGAATTTTGTTTGGGCAAAAAGTATCGGTGTGGATAACGGTGCACATTCGGCTTTTTCCATATCGCTGGACGCGGCGGGCAATGTATATACCACAGGCGGTTTCGTCGGAAAGGTAGATTTTAACTTCTCCCCGGCTCCTGCAGATACCTTTTTTCTTCAGACAGCCGGTAACACTGATATATTCGTTTGTAAACTGGATGCCCAGGGTAGTTTTGTATGGGCAAAATCAATGGGGGGATCAGGTGCAGATGCCGGCTATTCCCTGGCGATCAATCCCGCAGGCGGTGTTTATATCACCGGTAGTTTTTCGGGGACTGCTGATTTTGACCCGGGGCCTGGTGAAATGAAAATCACAGCAATCGGGACTAACGATGTTTTCCTGGCCCAACTGGATAATGACGGGAACTTTGTAAGGGCAAAAGCAATAAGCGGATCCGGAGCTGTTTTTCCCGTCTCAACTGCAACAGGTATTCCTAAACTGTCCCGGGATATTTTTGGAAATATAATTGTGACGGGAAGCTTTAAAGGTAAGGTAGACTTTGATCCGTCACCTGTGGCCGCAGACACGTTTTATCTCAGCTCGGATAATGGCAGCCAGGATGTTTTTATAGCCAAATACAGTGATACGGGGAAATTTATCTGGGCGGTAAGGACAGGCGGAACCGGGGATGATGAAGTGAATGGAATAGCACTTGATGTTTCAGGCAATATATATACGACCGGAGCGTTTGCCAGGATCGTTGATTTTGATCCATCCGCCACAGGCAAGTATGAATTACAATCCTTTGGCTCAACACCGTCTGCCGGTAACCTGGATATATTCATCTCCAAACTCAGTCCTTCCGGAGCATTTCTATGGGCGATACAAAACGGATGTCTAAATGCGGACAGGGGAAACGCAATAGCCGTGGGGCAGTTGAACAGAGAGGTATACACAACCGGTTTCTTTAATGCCGCAAGCATTGCCGATCCGGGAAATTTTAATTCTGTCGAAGATACAATCTGGCTGGCGAATAAGGCTACCGGCAGTGCTGATATATTTCTTTCCAAAATGACCCAGCCTTCCTGCAGAACCTCTTCCAGCCATATAGCTACAGCATGCAGTACCTACACATTCAATGGAGAGACCTATACCAGCAGCGGGACCTATACCCAGATCCGGACCAATTCCGTCGGGTGTGACAGCACCCTGGTAATCACACTTACATTGAATGAGAATGGTACAAACCTGTCGCAAACGGCCTGTGACAGTTTTACACTGAATCATGAGACTTATAAGGCGACCGGTATCTATACACAGATATTTACCAACGCCGCCGCATGCGACAGTGTGATCACCTTAAATCTCACCGTGAAATACAGCAGCGATACGGTTATTGCCGATACTGCCTGCAGCAGTTATACGTTCAACAGCCAGACGTATACGACCTCAGGGGTGTACACCCAGATAATCCCGAATGCGGCGGCATGCGACAGTATTATCACGTTGCATGTTACGATTGACACACCGACACAGGAAACGTTTTCCGTAACAGCCTGCGACAGCTTTACCCTGAATGGCGAAACCTATACTTCATCGGATGTTTATACACAGGCATTAATCAATGCTGCCGGCTGCGACAGCACGCTGACCGTGGACCTGACGATCGTTGAAACCCCCGGGGCGGAAGTCATTAAGGCGGGCACCAGTCTTACGGCAAATACCGCTGATAGTTATCAATGGGTTGATTGTGATAACGGCTATGCCCATATCAGCGGTGCCACACAGAGGACCTTTACGGCTCAGGAGAACGGGCGTTATGCTGTTGTTCTTTCGATGCAGGGAGCATGCAGCGACACATCGGATTGCATTGATATTACCGGCATAAACGGTATAGCCGTCGGGCATTATCCGGACGGAATATCAGCCTTCCCCAATCCGGTCAGCGGGCTGGTATACCTTAGCTCTGATCGTACATTATATCATGCAGCTGTTTCTGTGCGGAATATGACAGGGCAACTGCTGATGCATCAGCGTGGCATAAGTGGCAAGGTCTTTTCGATTGATCTTTCTGTGTACCCTGCAGGTGTATATCTGCTTGAGATGACAGAGGGGAACCGGACTGCAAAAATCAGGTTGCTGAAAGAATAGGAGCTATGCATCAGGTTATCAGCCCCAGTTCAATCGCTCTTTTCACCAGTGCGGAAACATTCTTTACCTCCATCTTGGATAAGATGCTTTCCCTGTGATGATCAATAGTACGTTTGCTCAGGTGTAGTTTTTGGGCTATGTCCATACTGGTGTTATTTTCGGCTATAAGCTGTAATACTTCTTTCTCACGCCTGGTAAGAAGAGAACCGTGTGCGGTCTGCCGGTTGATGCTGATGTTCTCTTCGGCAATACGTTCTTTTACGATGGGGTCCAGGTATTGCTGGTGATTATAGACCGTTTTGATGGCTTCTATCAGGGTGTCGCGTTTCGTATTTTTCAGCAGATAGCCCAGCACCCCCTGCTGCAGCATGCTTTTGATGTAATAGATGTTATCCAGATTGGTCAGGGCTATGACGCCGATTCGCGGGTATTGCTGTTCAATGATGCGTGCCAGTTCGTCGCCGGACTGCCCGGGCATATTGATGTCGAGGAGCAGCACGTCGGGCTGGATTTTTTTGAGTCCCTCCAGTAACTCCTCCCCATTTAAGTAGGAACTTATGATCTCTATTTCAGAGCAATAATGCAGCATTTGCCGTAAGCCGTCTATGATCAGGGTGTGATCGTCGGCGATCGCTATTTTGATGTTCATACCGTATTCGATTTTATGTCAAATTCAATATAGACGGAAGTGCCCTTGTCGGAGGAGGATTCGATGTTTATATTGCCGCTCAGCGATTCGACCCTGGCCAGGATATTCCGGAGGCCCATGCCGCTGCTCGGGGCGTTTGGATCATAACCTTTCCCATCATCCTCTACGGTAATGCTCATAATGGTTTCATCCGTGTGCAGCTGTACAAAGGCATTCTGAGCCTGTGCGTGTTTGAGGATATTCTGCACAAGTTCCTGTATAATGCGGTACGCAGACAAGAGAAAATCCTGTTTCATCTGCTCAAATGAACCATTGGTCAGGATAGTAATCTCCAGGTTGTTCCCCTTCTGCATATAGGAGCAGAACAGACGGACCGCTTCGGGCAGATCATAGCGCAGCAGTACATCAGGGGTCAGGTTGTGCGCGGTTTTGCGCACTTCATTGCTGATCGTGTCCAGCAGCATTTCCATTTTCCGGTAAACGGGGTCGCTAATCAGCAGAGCATGCACATCGCCCAGGGTATTCAGATTGATGGCTGCGGCAGACAACAGACCTCCTATACCGTCATGCAGTTCCCTTGCTATGCGTGTCCTTTCTTTCTCTTCCCCGTTCATGACAGCTTTCAGTTTGTTTATTTCTTCCTGCTGTTTCATGATATGGATCCTGCGCCTGGAGTTGATGTAAAAGCTCAGGAACAGGATGCCGATGGAAAG
This sequence comes from uncultured Chitinophagaceae bacterium, assembly GCA_964527735.1. GTDB lineage: Bacteria > Bacteroidota > Bacteroidia > Chitinophagales > Chitinophagaceae > JBEBVQ01. Next base: position 34,040 of record CAZGPG010000007.1, read on the forward strand.
AATGCCGATGGAACTCGCGGCGATCCATATATTCCGGTTCTTCAGCTTGTTTTTTTCATTGACCAGGAGCATCTCTTTATGGATCAGCTCTTTGTCTTTTTCAGCAATTTTGGATTGTGTTTCCAGCTTATCCAAGGCTTTGTTTCTTTCGGTGCTGTTCAGGCTGTCGCTGATCCGGCTGTAGGCTACCTGGTATTTGTAGGCGGATTCGAAATCGCCTTTCCGGGCATTCAGATCAGCGAGGTGTTTGTAATGAGAATACGAGACCGTCGGTTTTGACGCCCAGGCGGGGAATGCCGCTCGTGCGCTGAGCGCATACTTTTCAGCCTCACTGAACGATCCGCGTTTACTAAAGACCCTGCTCAATCCCATCAGGGCCGAATACCTGGACCGATTACGTCCGGTAGCTAATTTCATAGATTGCTGAAAATATTCGACAGCCTGATCCAGCTCGTTTTTTCTGAAAGCATAATACCCCAGCAGCAGCAGTGACGCCTCCTGTTCTTCCGGCAGGGCTTCTTTTTTTCCTATTGCCAATGCTTTTGAGGCATAATATCCTGAAATGCCTATTTTTTCCGTATCGCCCAGGACACTAAAAACATTGGCCAGGTTGTTATAGATACGGCACAGCTTGGGGGTGTCATTGGTTAACATTGCTAAACGTTCTGCCCTTTTCAGGTAATAAACAGCATTGTCTTCCTGGAAATTATCCAGCCAAACGCTGCCCATATTGAAGTAGATCTTGATCAGCTGTGATGTGTCTTTTATTGTGAGGGCATGATATTCGGCTTTCCTGAGGTAAATAATGGCAGAATCGTGGTCTATACTGAACATGTGTACTTTGGCCATAGCGGCATACCATTCGCTGATGATTTTTTCTTTTTCATTGATGGGGACCATATAGCAATAGGGCAGGGCTTCCCACAGTACGGCGATCGCTTTCTCTTTTTCATGCTGCTCCGCATAATAATGACCTGTCTGGATGAGCGTATGGGCCATTCCTCTTAAATACCGCTTGTCAATACTCTCTTTTTTTGCTGCTTCCAGTTGGAGCATGATGCTATCCATATGCTTCGGGTAATAGCGGGATGACTCCCTGATCATGCGGTTGATCCTTGCGGTATCTGCCGGTGACACAGAAAAGGAAGGCTCATAGAAACGATAGGAGCTTTCCTGTTGTGCATATACTAATGCCGGAAGGAAACATAAAAGCAGGAGGCCGCCTATTCCCCGAATACGTTTGTCAAAGTAGCGTACAAGATGCATGAAGGCATAAGTTATGGGAAAAGATTTGATGTAATGGTTGCAAATCAAAAGGAAGTAAGGTAAAAAAAATTAGGCATTTATGCCCTAATTCACCCAGGGATTGTCGGATACATTTGTATAAATTAGCCGGAGTATGTCTGTATATGGGTACATTATAATATCCGGATTTCTTTCACACTATTAAATGGAAAATATGAAGAAATGCATTACGTTATTTGGGATTCTTTTAGTGTTTCTGTCGGCTGCGCAACTGCATGCCCAGCAGGAAAACCAGTATCGATATCCCTACAATAACATATGGACCTTTGGGAGAGGCTATGGCCTGGATTTCAGCAGCGGCACGCCGGATACGTTCCGGAGCCAGATTGCCGGGATCCGTGCTGCCGCCACGCTCAGCAACGAAAAGGGCGAGCTGTTGTGCTATTCCAGCGGAGATACGGTATGGAATAAGGATGGCGAGGTGATGCCCGGCAGCCTCACAGCCATATTGCCTGCGCCGTATAGCGTGGACGGGAGCGGCGCCATCGGCTACGGGAGCCTGCAGGGTGCGCTGTTTGTACCTGTGATTGATAATCCCGACCGGTTTTATCTTTTTTCCATGCAGTCGCTGGAGACATTAATGGATTCAATACTTGGCGGTCCGACTACGGATGTAAACTTTCAAATGGTAAGGCTGTTCTACAGCGTAATAGATATGACGCTTGACAATGGCAAAGGGGATATTGTACCCGGTATGAAAGGAATACAGATGGATTCGCTGCTCGGCGCTCCCATGATCGCTATCCCGGGTGAGGATTGCAATATCTGGTTGTTGACCCACCAGGCAAATGAAAATAAATTCAGGGCTTATGAGATTACGGCTGCAGGTATAGCACAGTCGCCGGTTATTTCTTCCGTCGGCCACCTGACGGCTTCATTAATAGAACCGGTTGAGTTCCCTGTGAATCTGGTATTTGCCAATGCCACAATGAAAGTATCACCCAATAACAGGAAGCTGGCTTTATGCAGCAGCAACTGGATTCATTTTGAAGGGGAGCTTTCCGAAGGTATGGAATTGTTTGACTTTGATCCCGCCACAGGTATTGTTTCCAATGGCATTGTGCTGGATTCTGTAAATATGTGTTGGTCAGCCTGCTTTTCGCCGGACAATAGCAAGCTTTATGTAAATCGTGATGATGTCGGTTTGCGCACGATTGGGATTGATCAGTATGATCTTACCTGGCCTACTACAGAGGAGATTATCGAGTACAAGACGGTGATCTCCGATTCGCTGATAGAAAGATCGGATATGAAGCTGGGTCCCGACGGGAAAATATACGTAAACTCCATAGACACCGGTTATTTGCATGTAATCGAATCTCCGGATCTTGCAGATACGTTATGTAGCTTTAAACACAATGTTGTACAGTTTCAGCCCGCCCCGGCACCCGACAATATTTCGGTCTATTATGGTTTCCTGATGGCCTGGACGGAAACCCTCCCCAATGATCTGGTCTTTCCTGTCCCTGATACATTACATGGCGCACGCCTGGATACGCTTTTGCCGGAATCCGGTACCCTGACTTTAAAAGCGCCGCAGGGAAGATTTATCAGATGGAGTGACGGTAGTGAAGATTCCGTACTTACGGTCAGTGCCGCTGGTACGTACCTGGTAGGATATGGAACAGGCAGATGTATCTATACGGTAGATACCTTTGTTGTGGAAGCAGAGGACCCCTTTTCCGTTCAGAAACCGGGCGCCGCTGCACAAGCAGCCATTGTTGCCTTCCCGAATCCTGCACAGGAATTGATTTACGTCAGCATATCAGGTCTTTCCGGTATTAATGGAACACTGATCCTTACCGATGCATTGGGGAGGATAGTCAGGGTACAAACATACAATCAGGATCGCCAGGCTATGTATGTACAGGGTCTGCCCAATGGCCTTTATAACCTGAAATACAGGGATTATAACGGTGTGTTTTCGGCAACGCCTGTCAGGGTGTTGATCGCCAGATAGATTTTTTATAAACACCGGCAGCGTAGTACTACAGTGCTACGCTGCTTTATAAAAAGCATTGCACTGATGATACGTTCTATAGCCCTGTTGATTATCTGCCTTTTTTGTGCGTATGCTTTAAAAGCGCAGTATGATCTGCGTGAGAACAATACCTGGGTATTTGGCTCTACTGTAAGTCTTGATTTCAATAGTGGTATACCTGTCTATTCCCATACGCCGGTAGTGATGGGTGGTGCATGTACAGCGCCGTTTGTGGCGGTTTTGTACGAGGCGAGCGCCTCTGTATCCGATGCAAACGGACAGTTGCTTTTCAGTACGGACGGCTCTTTTATATGGGACAGGTCACATACTAAAATGCCGAACGCACAGGCGCTGCATCCGTATGCGTCGCTTATGAACATGACACAATACTGTACCCAGGGCGCCACGATCGTACCTGTGCCCGGAGACCCCGGCAAATACTATGTTTTTTCACTTACAGGATCAGAGATACGTGATTACTATATCGGCCAGCAATCTATGTATTGCGGGGCTGCGGGTCTGGATGGCGGAAGCCTGTTTTACAGTGTGGTGGATATGACGTTAAATGGAGGACAGGGGGATGTAGTACCCGGCAGTAAATGGATATCCCTTGATACCGGTCTTACGGAAAAGGCGATCGCCGTACGCGGCAACCGCTGCAATGTCTGGCTGATCGTGCATGCACGGGATTCAGCCTTGTTCAGGGCTTATGAAATTACGCGCCAGGGTATTAATCCTAATCCGGTTATCTCTTCAGTTGGTATCAGTGGGCATATCGCCAGCCGGATGACCAATTCGTTCTGGACAAGCGGCCAACTGGTTATTTCTCCCGACAGGAAAAAACTGGCTGCCGGGTATGCAGAAGGCGGTGTACTCGAATTGTACGATTTTGACCCGAATACCGGCAAAATATCCAATGCTGTAACATTAAACAACAATAAGGATAACGGCGACTATCCTTATGGTCTCGCTTTTTCCCCGGATAATCTGAAGCTTTACGCTTACATAGGGAATAATAAGGTCAACTCGAATGCAATAGGCACCATATTTCAGTATAATCTGGAGCAGCCAACGACCGCGTTGATCATCAGAACAAGAAAGGCAATCGCTACTGGTTTTGCACAGTCACAACTGAAGCTGGCTTCAAACGGGAAAATATATTGGCCGCTTACTATGAGCAATTCCGGTCCTTCCGGCTCGGGTACGTTCTATCGCCGTTACATCAGTGCCATCAATTTCCCGGATGTAGTCGGTACAGGCTGCGGGTATGTAGGTATGGCAGATTCATTTGTGAACGGATCTTTATCCGGTATTACCTGCAACGGCCTTCCCAATGAGATTGCTATGGCGCTGTCGGGAGGCGATACCGTGTCTTCCCGCACCGATACGGCCATCTGTTTGGATCAGGACAGTCTTGTTTTTGTTGCATGGCCAGGTTATGATACCTACCGCTGGGAGGATGGCAGCACGGATACAAGGCGCGTGATCCGTACCGGTGGTCTTTTCATCCTGGTTTCCCGGGATTCCTGTCATACCCGTATTGATAGCTTTATGGTGAGGAAGGTAGATATCGCTCCTACAGATCCTGACATTTATTTATGCCTGCACCAGGAGGAAGTCATACTGATGGCTCCTTCGGGATTTGATGATTATACTTGGACGGATGAGACGAAAGACAGCCGGTATATTGCCAGGGAACCCGGTATATATTGGGTAAACAGCAAAGGTCTTTGTCCTGAACGTACAGATACTTTTATTGTGACACGGGTTGATGAATCTTTTTCTTTGGGAGCGGACACTGTTGTCTGTGATGGCGCTCCGGTTTTGCTGAGTGTCACAGTTCCGGATGCTGCTTATTTATGGCAGGATGGCAGCACAGATAATAAATACCTGGTGACACAATCCGGCCGGTATCATCTCACTGTAAATCTTAAAGGATGTATAGCGCGTGATACGATAGATATGCTGATTAGGGACATCAGGCAGGATCTGGGAGCGGATACGTTGCTGTGCAGTGATGAGCGGGTTGATATATCGCTAAGGGCAAACACACTTGCGGGGGATTTGATAATATGGAATGATGGCAGCAGTAATGCCTATCTGCCCGTGGCCGACACGGGTATATACTGGGTGACCGTGTCCGTAGCATCCTGCGAGGGGAGTGATACGATCAGGGTAATGCAGGAGATGTGTGATTGCCGGTTATACATTCCGGATGCCTTTACGCCCAATGGTGATGGGAAAAATGATGTCTTCCGTCCCTTCATACAGTCCGGATGCCCGGTCAGACAGTTCGAAATGCATATATACAATCGCTGGGGGCAGCGTGTATATACTGGAGCAGACCCGGCGAAAGGGTGGGATGGAATGTACAACGGTCAGCCGGGAGAGATAGGTACCTACATGTTTCATATTTTATTTAAAGGTGGCACAGCAGGTAATGAGCAAATAATTAAAGGAGATGTTGTATTGATCCGGTAGGGGTTAATACAACATCTCCTCCTTTGTCGCTGTGGTTGATATGCCATCTTTGCAATAGGTGGATTTACAATCCTATTCTTTTACGAATGAATGTACCTGAATAACTTCGCCTTCAGCGCTTATGATATGTACATAGTAAATACCAGGTACAAGATTCCCGATTTTTACCGAATGATCAGCAGTTCCTGTTTCCTCTATTTTTCTTCCTTGTATATCTGTAATGCGTATCCTGTAAGGCTTCGGACTGTCTATGTATAATGTTTCTTTTGCAGGGTTGGGATATATACGAATATCGTTGTTGTTGTATGCTGTCCCAATAGAAACATTATTTACTTCATAGGATTTGGAGGTGTCCGTACATCCGTGTTCATTGGTTACGGCTACCATATAATTTCCGTTTTCGGTGATGGTATAGGTACGATTGGTCGAGTCCTGTTCGGCCACACCGTTCTTATACCATTGATAACCGGCATAAGAGAGCGTTGTTGTTGCTATATTCCCATCTATCTGGATCATGGCAGGCGCCATCTGGATAATTGTAAGATCAAGTGTTATTAAGGCGCTGTCGCATCCTGACGTATTCCGGAGGAGCACATCGTAAGCTCCGCTTTGGGTGTAAGTCATGTTATGAAAGGTATAGCTGTTGCAGGCGCTGTCTCTGATCGTTCCGGTTTTGTCATCGGAGCAGAGGAGCTTGAGCAGATAGCCGTTGCCACTGCCCGACAAAGAAGATAGCATATGTGTACCGTTACCCGGATCAAAGTCAACGGAGCCCTTAAATCCTCCGGCGACATAGATACTGCGCTGCTGATCTACCAGGATTGCATTGCCATAGTCATCCTGGTATCCTGTGTTGGGGCCACCGATACTTTTCAACCAGAGTTGGTTACCGTCATTGTCGAATTTGCAGATAAATATGTCATGCCCGCCGTGGGAGATAAGCTGCACTGTGTCTGCTCCGGCACCAAATACTGCCGTGTCTGCAAAGCAGCCGGTTACATACACATTGCCATCCTGGTCCAGGGTAATACCGTAGGGCGTGTCCATTTTTTTTCCGCCCATGCTTTTGGCCCAGATATAGTCTCCCTGGTTGTCCAGCTTGCAAACAAAAATGTCTTTTTCACCTCTTGAAATCAAAGGTGAGGTACTGCTTCCACCGAAATCCAGTGAGAAATCATAACATCCTGCCAGGTAGATAAATCCATTGTCATCAACGTGAATGGCGGTGCCCCAGTCATCCCAGGAGGGGCCTCCGTATTGTTTTACCCAGTCTAAAGTTCCGTCACTGCGCAGTTTCCAGATAAAAATGTCTTCCAGTCCGAAAGAGACCAGTACATGCGTTCCGCTGCCGATATCGAAATCAGACGCACCCCCGAAATATCCTGTAACAAAGATATTGTCCTGCGCATCTGTAGTAATGCCCAAAGGCATGTCTGCCCAGAAATCGCCGGTTTTCCCGCCCCACAGGAAGTTGCCGTTCCCATCCAGCTTGCAGATAAAGATGTCTATACTGCCGGGTGTACCCGGGTCGCCATATACCCAAAAAGTACCGCTGCCGGGATCCAGGTCTGCCGTGTCCGTGAATATACCGGTGACGATCACATTGCCAGAATTATCTGTGGTGAGCCTCGTGGGAGAAAACCCGCGGGAGCCCTCACCGATCTTCTTCGCCCATATATAATCCCCGGAGCTGTTGAGCTTGCATACAAAGCCTTCTACCGGATTTGCATAGTTGGGGTGCGTAAGTGTTGAAATGCTTACTATCCCCGAAAGTGTTTGAAACTCCATTGTTCCGGTGAAGCCTCCTGCAACGAAAATATTTCCCGCACGATCCAGACCCAGGCAATGCTGCTGATTTACATAATCCTGTCCGCTGATGTTCTTACGCCATATCAGCCGGCCGGATGTGTCAAATTTGGCCAGGAACAGGTTGCTTCCATTAGGATTGCTGCCGGTCAGTGTGTCGGGTGCTTGAAAACGAGGGTTAAAGAGCACTGTGTCTTCAAAAGGTCCCAGGACATACAAGTGTCCTTCCCCGTCTGTTACCATACGTGTAGCTCCTGTCGTGTTATTGCTACCTATCTGCTGTACCCAGTCGAGTTGCTGTGCGGTGGTCTGCGACCAGGCAAATATTACCTGTGACAGCAGGAAAAATATTTTGATGAAGGAAGTTGCCTCACGTTTCATAGCTATATAAATTTAGTCGTTTTTCTTTTATCTGATCAGGGTAATGTCACCTCTGTAGTTTTGCTGTTTTGCTTTTGTTCCCGATTCAATCACGATGTCGTACATGTACGTTCCCATCTCTGCCGGTTTTCCCTGTACAAGACCATCCCATCCGGTCTGTATGGAGTGGCTGCTGAATAGCAAAGCGCCCCATCTGTCGTATATATTCATACGGAATTGCTGTACCGGGCAATCTGCCGGGATCAAGGGCCGGAAAATATCATTTATACCATCTCCATTGGGTGTGAAAGCTGTAGGTATGAATATGTCGCAACTGCATATTTCACGGGCAATACGGATCGTATCCGTGTTTTGGCAGACATTAACCCAATAGGCGCCGGTATCGGTTACCTGTACAGATGATTCGTTACTGCCGTTACTCCACAGCGCTTTTGCTCCTGCGGGTAAGTTTGCATAGAGCGTAAGGCGAATGTCCTGGCCACTGCATATACCGGTATCCCGGCCTAATGATTGTGGTGCGTCTATGGCGGAGATAATGATCGTATCCGACCAGGAACACTCCTGATCAGAAACGGTTGCTGTGTACCGGCCGGGCATTGTTACCTGATATGTACGTTCTATACTGCCGTCCTGCCAGGCATATGTTCCGTTCACTGGTATTGTAAGCATTATTGTGTCGCCGGCACAGACAGACCGGTTTTCACCCAATGAGAATTGCATATCAGCGCCACGGGTAAAGAAGCTGTCTGTCCGCACCCGGCAATCGTTCTGTGCATATACCCAGTAAGTGCCTCGGGTATGGGTTTTCAGTGTGCTTGTGGTGTCTCCGGTATTCCAGGTATAAGTATGATATCCGGAGGGGGCATGAAGGGATATGGCTTCGCTGCTGTTACAGATAATAGTATCAGCAAGGACGGATGCGGTGGTGTCGTCGGGCTGGAAACGTACCACGAAGGTATCCACACTGAAATGGCAATCCGCCTTGCTGAATACGTAGTAGCTGCCAGGTGTCGATATCAGGCGTGTAGCTGTGGCAGCGCCATTGTCCCACCGTATCTGGCTGTTTCCGGCGGCCGTTAGAGATATTGTTTGTCCTGCACAGACAGAAGTATCGTGCCGGATATATAATGTGTCTGGTGGTAATGTGTATACTACATCAGTTGGGAATCCTCCGATCGGTGTGGTGCCGGGTGTCAGAAGTATTGCATTTATTTCAAGCTGGCAGCCGGTACCGCGTATATCGGGGTTGTTGATCCGGTGCAGTGTTTCGGATAGAAAATTACTCAGGTAAATAGTGTCATTGTAGAGACGCATCCGTGTATCATGATAGTTTGACGGATTGTAAGGGTTGGTGATATCGCCGATGTGTACGGCAGAAGCCGCAATCGTAGCCGAATCGTAGCTGCTGATGTCGTATTGAAACAAAACGGATGCCAGGTTTGCCGGGTCTGGTTTGGTCAGGTAAAGCAGGTTGCCATCGGGCGAAAAGCTGATGTTGGAGGTAGGTGTATCGGTTATCAGTACCGGGTTTGACAGGGTACCCGAAGTGGCATCGAACCGGCACAGCATAACGCCCGTAACAGGCGGGGTACCGGGAGCCCCGGCCGGGTGGTTGAAGTTTGCGGTAGCTATGGCAATCCTGTCTCTTTGCGGGGCCACCTGCATGAGTGCATATTTGAATGCATGATAGGTTTGACTCCCCGAGCTGCGCATGCCGCTGATCGGCCATTGCCCGGTATTTGATATGACGGGCGTCGGATTCAGTCCCGCTGCGGTAATATGGTAAGCTTTGAATACAGGATCCGTACGTGTGTGCACAAGGAGCCAGATATCACAATTGTCGCCCGGTACGGCGATCATGGCTTCACTGAGACCGGAGTCGATCTGCATGTTCTTCCTGTTGGCAACGATATCACCCATGCCGCCATTGAGTGAGAGGTCAACCTCGGAGTAGTATAATTTTCCCGGATCACCTTCATATTCGAGTGAGAAGAGCAGGTACCTGTCCGGGTCTCCGGGCACGGGTACAATACAGGCGCCCTGGGTAGTGCTGCCGTTATTTCCTGTAATGCCGGAGCCGTTGGGCATCACATTGTGCCAGCGGTCGCGTGCCATGCGTCCGTCAGAGTAAAAAAGAAGATCTCCTGTAGCAGGATCGCAGGCTATGGCTACACCTTCACCGATGATGATGGGCGACTGGAAAGCTGATAACGGAGTTGTATTGAAATCGAGACCGGCTTGCCAGCCGAATATCCATATCCGGTTGGCATTCAGGAATTCCGGGCGCTGATTGAAATATTGTGCTGACAAATGCATTCCTGTCATGAGGCTGGTACATAATAGCAGGATTATTTTTGTCGTTCGGTGCATAGGGTTTTATATAAAAACCCGGCAGAGGGTAAGTCTACCATCTGCCGGGTATGTATAGGTACTCTTACTGGTTTTGCTTTACAAACCGTGTGGTTTTGACAGTAATACCCTCGGCGTTGGTAAGCTTGAGTATGTAGATACCCGCATTGAGTTGATCAATGTCTACCTTACGTACCTGACCGGCTGCGTATACTTCCTGCCCCTGTACATTGTAGATGTGCGCGTTGAGCAGTGTGCTGCTGCTGATATACAGCGTCTGGCCGGCCGGATTGGGATATACTGAAATGGCATCGTGGTGCTGGAATGCACCGACATAGCCGGATCCCGCAGTAATGAATGACAGTGTATCCCATTCGGAGTAATTGCCATTGCCGCAGTGGCTCCGCAGGTGCACATAATAGGTTTGTCCCGGGTCAAGCTGTGTCGCATTGTAGTTGGTCGCAGTCTGGGTAAATGATGAACCTCCAGGGGGCAGCGTGGCAAATTTGTCTATTGCAACATCATATTCTGTAGCCAGCGTTACAGCATCCCAGGATATTTTTGCAGTTGCGGAGGTGATGTCTTCTGTCTTGAAGCCGGTTGCCTGCAGGCAAACTGGCGGGGTGGTAAAGGATATGGTATCCCAGTCAGAATAGTTACCACCACCGCAATCGGTACGTATATGCACATACCATGTGTCGTCTGGTGTTACGGTAGCATTATAGAATGTATCCGTAAGCGGTACCGGTGTGCCGGAAGGCGCAGGCGCTGCGGTCTGGTCTACCACGATCTCATATCCGCCTGCCCCGGAAACAGGATCCCAGCTAATGATGCCGCCATTTGTTGCTATTTGGCCGGCGATGATATTAAGCGGTGACAAGCAGGGGAGGGTAGTGAAAGAGATCGTATCCCATGCAGAATATGCCCCGCCGCCACAGTCCGTACGGATATGCGCATAGTATGTTTCACCGGAGAGCAATCCTGATGCAATATGGAATGTATCGATCAGCGGCGCCGCTGTGCCTGTAGGCGCGAGATCGGCTGTCTGGTCTATGGCTATTTCATAACCTGCAGCGCCGGCTATGATATCCCAGGAGATAGTGGCGCCTCCGGTGGTGATATCGCTGGTAATATGATTTTCTGTTTGGTTGCATGTGATTGGAAGATCATTAATCCAGAAAAAATGCTGTCGTCCGATAAAAATTCTCCCATTATTTAATGTGCCTGCCTCAGTGATTTCTTTCGGGGTAGTGCTATGATATGGGGGAGGACCGCCGACTGCCAGGCCGTCAGGTTCACCCCATACGTAAATTTTGTTGTTATCTTTCATGCCGAAGCTTGAATTGACGGATCCCGCAACGTCTATCCATTTTCCATTTGTACCGTCATCTATTTTGGTAATTACATTTTTTAACGCGGTAGTGCCATCGCCAAGACGTCCGCCTCCATTCTGTCCCCAGGCCCAGAGCGAGCCATCTTCGCGTATAGCTACGGTATGATAACTGCCTGCTGCGACTTTTTTCCATTTGTTTCCTGTTCCCGGATCTATTTGTTTAGGTGCACTTACATTTGTGCTGCCGTTATCTCCCAGTGTTGAAGCGACACCCGTATGGCCTTTTCCCCAACCCCATAAAGATCCGTCGGCTTTGATGGCGAGGGTGAAATATGCCCCGGTGCTTATCTGCAGCCATTTTTCACCCGGTGTAATATTGTAGGGGGTATTCTGGTTGGTCGTGTTGCCTGTCCCCAACAGATAACCAGACCCATTTGTTCCCCAGCCCCATAACGTACTGTCTTGCTGGATGCCGATAGTAAAGCCTCCATCATCACTGCCTCCGTCAACCATAAGCCACTTGCTGCCCGGCATCACTTGCGTGGGAGTAGTAACATTGTTTGCCGGTGTGCCGGGGAGCCCGAGTTGCTTACTGCTATTTACACCCCATGCCCATAAACTCCCGTCTTCCCGGATACCAAAAGAAGACTGTAGTTCACTGACATATACACGCACCCATTTTCCGGGAGCGCCTGTTCCATCATCTATTTTCTGTGGCGTGGCAATATTCCCGCTGAGTGCAGGATCCCCCAACTGACTTTGTGCATTACTTCCCCATGCCCAGAGACTGCCATCTTCTTTAATACCTAATGTATAATTTGATCCGAGGGCGAGGTGAATGTATTTTCCGTTCGTTCCGTCATCAATAGGTGTGCTGCTTGGGTTGATATTTGCGCTTGTCACATTATTACCCAGGCGACCATTGGTCTGTTGCCCGAATCCGTATAAACCATATTGCGCATTGCCCTCCTGCGGCAATGCCAGCAGCAACCCAAAGGCAGCAACGGTATACGCTGATTTGAGCAGCTTTGTTTTGAAATTTAAATATCTTTTTTTGTGCATAAAACTTGTTTTTTAAGTGAGTGAATAGTAGAGCGTTGTTTATTTTGTTATGACTAACTTGACAACGGTATTGTGTATATGTGAAGCTGTGCTGTAAATATGAAGGAAGTAAATGCCCTGTGGCAAGTGACCTATATGAAGCTTATCACCTGTCCCTGACAGAACCAGGCTTCCACTGATATTGCGTAATTTCAGTTGAACCGGAACTGATGTTTTGACGTGCACGATATCCGAGGCCGGATTGGGATACACTTCAACCGGGAGGGGAAGATTGTTGCCTGCTATACTCAGGTTATTTACATGATATGCTTTCGATGTATCGGCACATCCGCTTTCATCCACGAAAGCAACGGAATAGTACCCATTCTCAGCTGCTATATGAGACTTCCCTGTTGCACCAGCAATTGTGTCCCCGTTAAACAGCCATTGGTATGAGACGAAATCCTGAATAATGCTCAGTGTGTCTTTATTAACGTTGACAAGTACATTGTGCGCCCTGCAGGCGAAGACGGAAACCTGGTGCAGGAAAATATCGTGATTGCCCGCGCTGTTGACAAAGGCATATGTATCCCGGTCAATATGGAAATCGGCATCGCCGGCAAAGAGACCGGTGCTGTTGATCGTGAAATCTTCCGTAACCGATAACTTAAAGACACACTCGTTGCTGCTGCCGCCGAAACTTCGTCCCCATAAGAACGACCCCGCCGGATCCAGGCTCAACAGGTATGAATCAAAACCTCCGTTACTTAGTACCTGGAAACTATCCGTTCCGGGATCAAGATCTGCCGTTTCCAAAAAATACCCGCAGATGTAAATACGTCCCAGCCGGTCTGTTGTGATATCCCTGGTGTTAATTCCATACCAAGCTTCCAGTTGTCTTACCCATTGGAATGAACCGGCGGTGTCCAGTTTCAGTATGAAGCCGTCTTCCGTATAGCCTCTTGCATTCAGCCAGTGTCTCGCCGGTCCGGGGTCGAAATCAACACGCCCTTCAAACGATCCGCAGACGTACAAGCTGTTCGTAACATCATCTGCATAAACGGCCTCAATACCTCCGGTCATTCCGCTGCTTGCTCCCATCTGTCGTGCCCATACGAAATCCCCCGAGGAAGAAAGCTTCACAATAAAGTCGTCGCCTCCTGTGAGCGGGAATGCGCCGGGTCCCGGATCGAAGTCTACGGTGCCACCAAATGCTCCTGTTATATAGAGGTTGTTATCGCTGTCGGTAGTGATGGATGTGCCGCTTACACTGCTGTATTGCTGCGTGCCAAAAGTCGCTGCGCGGATGAGGTCTCCCTGGCTGTTGTATTTCCCTATATAGGTATTATACGTAGTGGCTCCCGAACGTATGATATGCGGCGTAGTCGTAGTGCCCACGTCTGCGCTGTCCAGAAAGATTCCTACTACCAAAACATTGTTTTGACGGTCTACAGTAAGATCGAGTATATGATCATTCCCAACTTTCCCTTTGAGTTGCCGCACCCAATTTACCTGACCGGACGTATCCATTTGCATCAGGAAACCGTCCGAATATCCCCCTGATTGCAGTGTGATCCCCGAACCAAAGCTACCGGTTGCTGAAAAATAGCCGCCCACATAAAGATTCCCCTGGTTATCCAATGCAATACAACCGCCCCGGTCATGCCCGGTTCCGCCCATTTGCCTGGCCCAGATCACATAACCGTTCGAATCCGCTTTGGCAACATAAATATCTTCTCCAGTCCCGGAATTAGTGAGGGTTATAGCACCGGACGCCTGGCCAAATAATGCAGTTCCGCCAAAGTTGCCTGTGAAATATATATACCCGCCCGGATCGGTTACTACTGCGCGTCCCTGGTCAATACCTGTCCCTCCATACTGTTTGGCCCAGCGATAGTCTACAGGCAATGTCGATTGTGCCGTAGCCGAAATAATTCCGCAGGATAACAATAATGTATATATCGAACTGTATAAATATGACTTCATGTATGTCTGATTTTCACTTTTTTTAGGGAAATACGCGGAGGAATAATTTCCAGTAAAGCAAAAATAGCTACTCCAAAATGTGGTATTCCAGTGGGTTTGGTTCATAATTATTTATGCAATATGAAGAGGGGAGGGATAAATGGAATATTTGTAATATTGTGCCCTATCAGAACCATACTATATATTATCCCATGGCTGTCATTCGTACTGATTGCCAGTATTCCTGCCGGATATTTGCGGGCGCAGGAGCATTTGCCTGAGCAGATAATGTCTTATGAATTACCTGCCGGTCATGTGCGGGATACGACCGATATTATAGATCTCATGCGGCGTTCGCGTATGCACCGGCAATTCAGACCCGACAGCTCGGAGCTATTATTGCGGCTGGCTCTGGAGCAAAGCCGGAGATTTGCATGGAGTTACGGGGCTATGTCGTCGCTGGTTGAATTGGGAAACTTATACCAGGATCACGGAGATTATCAGAAAGCCGTGAATTGCTTTAACCTCGCGCTTGCCTTTGCCCGGACCGGGAGTTACCTGGCGTCATTCTCCACAATTTACAATAATATAGGTAATGCATATTCCAGCATGGGGTTATATGAGCAGGCCGTCGGGGCAATGTACTATGCCGTAAACTATGCCGAAAAGTTCTCGTCATCCATGTCTGTGAGCACCATTTATGCCAACCTCGCTGCCAGATTGCACCCGGAAGAGGCGATGTATTACCTCGACAAGGCCGAAGCTATTTTGCGGCGTGACAGCAATGAGCTGGCACTGGGGCAGTTTTTTGTGAATAAGGCATATACGCTGTATTCGATGAAGGGTTTGAAATCCGGGATAAGTAAAGAATATTTTGAAAAAGCGCTCCGGATCGGTGAAGAGCAAAAATCGCCGGTGCTGCAGCATAGTGCTTTGCTGAATCTCGGTGGATTTTATCTGAATACGGGAGAAACTGCCAAGGCTATGGATTTGTTGCATCGTGCAATGGCTTTTCATGACGATGGTCGTATCAGTGAGACCTATAAACAGCACGTGATCACATTATATGCCGGCGCGCTGTATCAGGAGCAGAAATATTATAAGGCAGAAGCGCTTTTGCTGGAGTTGCTGAAAAACGGGAAAGGAGCAGATCCTGCAACCATGTACGATGTGCATAAAGTGCTTGCTTCTATTTATACGGAAACAGGGCGTTATCAGCTTGCTTTGCAGCATAAAGATGCGCTTATCGAAATCAACGATAGCCTTGCCAGTCAGGAAAACAGCCGTACCGTCCGCCAGCTTGAGATCAAATACCGCACCGCTCAAAAAGACAAAGAGCTTACCGAAAAGCAACTGCTGATCATTAAACAAAAAAGAAATCTTGAAACAAAAAACTTCTGGATTGCCGGAATAGCAGCCGGGGCAGCTATTCTGATCCTGCTGCTGATTGTGGCATACCGGAATTATAAACATAAACAAACAGTTCAGGAAACCCGCATTCGTATCCTTCAGCAGGAACAGGAGATCGGCCACCTGAAAGCCATGATGAAAGGTGAAGAAAAAGAACGGGTACGTATCGCCCGTGAGCTGCACGATGGCATCGGGGGTATGCTTACGGCAGTAAAGATGAACCTCGGTACGGCACGTAACCAGTTTCCGCAATTGGAGTCTGTGCCGGTAATCGACGATGTGATGAAGATGCTGGAAGATACCAATGAAGAGGTGCGCAAAACGGCACATAACCTGATGCCGGACGTGCTGATCAAACACGGGCTCGAAGAGGCCCTGATGATCTATTGCGCGCACATCAATGCGGGAAGTGCTTTGCGGATCGACCTGCAGTTTCATGGCGAACTTTACAAGCTCGATAAAGGGGTAGAGCTGTTTCTGTACCGGATATCACAGGAACTGATACAGAATGTGGTAAAACACGCCCGGGCAGACCAGGCGGTTGTGCAGATCATGCAAAACGCCAACCGTATCAGCATTACCGTAGAAGATAACGGTATCGGCTTTGATCCCAATACGGAAAGTAAAGGTTTCGGGCTTCAAAATCTGCAATACCGGATACATGCGCTGGAAGGTATTTTATCCATCATGTCGGCTAAAGGTAAGAGCACTACTATTTACATGGAATTTGAAATTGAAAAGCTTATATTGGCAAACAGTTAACCAGACACATGCAGATCAGAATTGCTATAGCCGATGATCACCCGATGATCATAAAGGGATTAGAAAATATGCTGGCAGGCTATGCGCACATCACACTGACGGGCACTTACGCTGAAGGAGGGGAATTGCTGGAAAGTCTTGCCGCCAATGTGCCGGATATCCTGCTCCTGGATATACAAATGCCTGGTAAGACCGGCGATCAGCTTGCGCCGGTCATTATGAAGCAATATCCTTTACTCAAAATTATCACCCTTACCAATTTTGACAGTGCGCTATATGTGTCCAATATGATGCGGCATGGCGTGAAGGGGTACATCCTGAAGAGTACGGATGAAAAAGTGCTCATCCAGGCTATCGAAACAGTGTATAACGGCGGTGAGTACATTGAGCCGAAAATGCAGGCCAAGCTCAGTGAACTGGCTGCTACACGAAAACGCACTTCGTCACTCAAATCCACGCTCACGCCCAGAGAGCATGAGGTGCTGAAGCTGATTGTAAACGGTCATACCAGCCCGGAAATTGCGGAGAAGCTTTTTCTCAGTACCTACACGGTGGAGAATTACCGGATCAGTATTCTGATCAAGCTGGATGTAAAGAACACGGCAACGCTTGTGAAAAAAGCATTACAGCTCGGACTGGTGGAATGAAGCGATTAACTTCGCAAGGTGTGCTGATGCTGTTTCAGCCAGACCAGCGTTCCCGGCCCTTCTGCAAAAAACAGGTCGAGCAGTGAAAGATCGGGAATAAACCCCGTACGCTCGGCAAATACCTGGCTATATACCGGAAAATGTTTTCGGGCTTCGGCAGGCTCTTGCTGCCAGTTGTACCGGAGGTCGGTGATGGTAGTATCGTCATCAGGGGGACAGAAATCTGTTGCATGCACAGTAGCCGGTAATGGCAGCCGTTCCTGAAGCCAGCCGAATGCCGCCAGATTAAAATCGATCAGCCAGGTAAATTGACGGTTGAATAACGGGTATAGTTCCGGTTCGTAAAATTCAAAGAAAGGAGTACGCCTGTATGCCGCAATAATCGTGCGCCAGTGCTGTGTCTGCCAGTGGTCGGTATTGCTGATACGCACATCTCTCATTGGGATACGCTGATCGCGGCCATGAAGGATGGGTACGCTGAGGCGAATAATACCATTGGCTCCGGCAATAAAATACCGGTTGCGGAGGGTCATTTTCCGGAAAGGCTCTGCTCCGTCAAAGCAGATGTGATCCGCCTCGCAGGCAACCGCCCACCAGGATGCCGGAGCAAACGGGATATAAGGGGTGAGCAGGGTGGTCATCTGTCCTGAAGCCGCTTATTTATTAAATGTCAGCAGGGGTATCTGCGTCCGGAAAGAATAAGCTTCCGTATTGCTCGACAGGAATACCCGTTCAAAGAATGTACGATCCTGGTTGGTAAACATCGCCAATAGATCCGGCTTGTATTTCAGGATGGCAGCATCCATTTCGGCTACGATCGAGCGGTCTATATTGCGTTGCTCATAATGCAGCGTTACATTATAGCCTGCAGCTTCTGTGATCTGTTGTGCCGCTTCTTCTTTTCCGGCCATCAGCTCAGGATGCAGGTACAGATGCAGCATGTCTACTTTGGCTTCTAACGGTTGTGCAAACGCGACGATATGGCGCAGTTCCTCCTCGTGATTTTTCATGTCGGAGGCATACAGGATACGGGTAACAGGCGCTGGCTGCCAGGAACTGGGAATGCAAAGCACCGGTATACCGGAGTTGATGATGAGCTTGCCCGTATTGGTACCGAAGAGCTTTTTCAGCATACCTGCCCCCCGGGTACTGATGCAGATGTAGTCGCATTGATAGTCCCGGGCAGATTGGATTATGCCGGCCACTGTATCGAGATTGTGATGCACGACTGTCTGGTAGTTGATCAACGGTTCTCCCAGGGATCTATAGGTGGATGCAATAAAGGCAGACAGGTCTTCCGACATGCTTTCCCGGTTCCGCTCTATGAAGTGTTGGTATTGGTCTTCCGACCAGGTTGTTGCCCGCAGCACCTGGTAAATATGTATAAAGATCAGGCCGGCTCCGGTTTGTCTGGCATAACGTATCGCAAAGTATATTCCGGCTTTTGAATTATCGGAGAGGTCTGTGGTGACAAGTATCTGCTGCATGGGAGTTTTTTACAAAAATATGGATTTGCGTGGTTTATACGACTTGTAATATTATTGCGCCATTGAAGGCATTAAGGGCATTGACATTCTTTGTTCTGAATGATCTCAATTTCTGAATGTCCTTAAATGTTTTATTTTTTTTCACCATTGAGGTTCGGGTGCTTGTGCTCAACTTCCTGATGTCCGCGCTTTGTAATTTGAATGTTCCTCATTACCTTTGCACTCCTCAAAAACAGTTTGCGGCGGTGGCGAAACTGGTAGACGCACTACTTTGAGGTGGTAGCGCCTGTAACGGGCGTGGGAGTTCGAATCTCCTCTGCCGCACTGTGCCGGGATAAGCAGTTAACCAATTGTTTATCCCGGTTTTTTATCTGCTGCACTTGGTGCTTTTCATATTTAATTCTATTTTTCGCCCCATTCATATAGTTATCACTCATTTTTTTATGTTGAAACACTTCCCCCTGTTTCTGAGCCTTTTGCCTGTGGCGGCGGGCGCACAGCAATTTATCGGTAGTAATAACAGCGAAACACCAGCTATCAGGCAGATACCGCTCAACCCTGCATGGACTGCTGCTGCGTCCGATGGCACCGAGTTGCATCTGTTCTCTGTGAGTGGCCTGGCCGGTACCAATGCTTACCGCTTCAGCAAAAGCTATGTGAACAATGGTTTTTCCGGAAAGGGTGTTGAAGGTCATGATTATTTTAAAGATCAGCGGTATGCTTCCAAATACGTCTGGGGTAATGTGGATATGATGGGGCCTGCCATTTCGTTTCGCATCAATAAGGTGGCTTCTGCCGGGTTTTATACCCGCATGCGTACCGTCTTCAGGGGCGGCAATGTAAACAATGACGCCTTTCAGATCATTGGTAATCACAGCCGGGCAGTGCTGGAGCAGCCTGTGCGGTTTGCAGGGTCGGGCTATACCACGCATACATTTTCGGAGATCGGTTTTTCCTACGGACGGGTGTTCGGCAACGATTTCTATCATGTATTCAGAGGCGGCTTCAACCTCAAATATGTGATGGGCATGGCTGCGGGCAGTATCTATACCGAAGAGGCGATGCTCGTTTCAGGAGGGGCGGGTGATTCTATCCGCAGCCTTACCGGTGATCTGCACGTTTCGTATTCCAATAACATCAATCCCTACGTGAGCGGCGAAGTTTCCAACCAGCCCTCAGCCTGGTTTAATAAAAACGGACGTGGCGGGATTGGTCTGGATCTTGGTTTCCAGTACGAATACCATCCTGACGGAGACCCGAACAACAGTACACCGTATAAGTACAGTCTTGCTATATCGATAACGGATATCGGCAGTGTACGTTATACAGCCGATACGGGCAGCGCTACATATGAAATGCATGTGAACAACGCTGCCGGCTGGCAGTATACGCCGGAACCATATCAGCCTTATCTGAATTATTTTCACCGGCTCATCCAGGATACACTGGTAACCCGTAGATCGGAAATCACCAGCTTCAGTGTCGGTTTACCCACGGCATTCCGGATCAATTTCGACTGGAATATGGCGCATCATATATACCTGCAAACAAATGTCCTGCTTAACCTGAAAGGCAGCGGAGGAGGAGTATATAATCCGGGTTATGTCAGCATGCTCAATATCACGCCCCGGTACCAGCGGCGGCATTTTTCCATTGCCATGCCGTTTACGTATATCGGGTATCAGATGCTGACGGTAGGCGCTGCCGTGCATATCGGCCCTTTCTATGCGGGTTCGTCCTCCCTGGTTTCAACAATACTGGCGAAGCAGGTTAATGCGCTTGACGGATATGCAGGCATAATAATTCCCCTGCAAAAACAGGGGAATCGTTATTAAAGATTTTCCGGAAAAATGTTACTCCGGTAACTTCGTCACATTGAAGCGGCCATCATAGATGGTAATGCTGTCATGGCCCGGTACGTCGGGTTCGTCCATATTTACATACTGTAGCCGGCCGTGATATTCACCTTTGAATGATGAGCCTTCTTCAGTGATCGTAATAGTGCCGTATCCGAATCCGTCTTTGGCCAGATAAACCTGTGCTGCGCTGTCTTCATATCCCACAATGCCGTATGCGATAGAATTGCCGATCATGGTATCGGATGAGATATGATATGAGCCAGGCCCTTTATAATCCCATACGCTGAGTCTAATGGTAGCGGTAGGCTGTTTGTTGACTGTGGCAGTGCCGGTAATGATCAGTAATCCTTCATGTTGGGTCCACGTACCCGTGATAAACCGCTTATAAGAGCTGTCGAAATAGCCGTCAATGACACCTTCTTCCGCGCCCTGAAGCGAAGGTGGACGTGGGATGTTACCCTGCGGATCGGCCATATAATCGCCGTTGTTGCAGGATGACAATGCCAGAATAGTGCCCAGAATCAGAATGGGGAGCAGAAAATTTCTCATGTACCACTGTTTAGATGCCATAAAGATAAAAATGAGTTTTGTAATGCAAAATCTTATGCCGAAAATAATTGTTTTGCAGCAGTTTAATTTCAGGAAATATTTTTCAGATGCAGTTCTTGCAATTGTTCCGGGTCTACACCGGAAGGCGCATCAAGCATAATGTCTCTGCCGGCGTTGTTTTTCGGGAATGCAATGAAATCGCGGATGCTTTCCTGTCCGCCAAGCAGGGCGCAAAGCCGGTCAAAACCAAAAGCAATGCCTCCGTGAGGCGGTGCGCCATATTCAAATGCTCCCAGAAGAAAGCCGAATTTCTCCTGTGCCTCTTCTTTATCCAGGCCGAGCGCGGCGAACATTTTTTCCTGCATGTCGCGCCGGAAGATACGTATGGAGCCGCCACCGATCTCCGTACCGTTGAGCACGATATCGTATGCATTCGCTTTGATCTCTCCGAAACGTCCGGGATCGTCCATCAATGCTTCATGCTCCGGTTTGGGGGCGGTGAAAGGGTGGTGACGCGCCAGCCATCTGCCGGATGCCTCATCTGCCTCGAACAGTGGGAAATCAACAACCCACAGCGGCTTATAGTCGTCCGGGTTACGTAACCCGAGCCGGTTGCCCATTTCGATCCGCAGCTCGCTCATAGCTTTCCGCGTACGGGCTTCGCTGCCTGTAAGGATCAGGATCAGATCATCCGGTTTGGCCTGGCAGTAATCCGCAATCTCCCGGAGTCTGCTTTCGTCGAAGAATTTATCAACACTGCTTTTAAAGCTGCCGTCTGTATTACATTTGATAAACATCAAACCGCTCATCCCGATTTGCGGACGTTTTACCCATTCGGTAAGCTCGTCGGTCTGCTTGCGGGAATAGCCTGCTGCGCCAGGCACGCAGATAGCGAGGATGGTTGGTGCTTCGTTGGTGACTTTAAAATCGACGCCTTCCAGAGCTGCACAATGGATTTTTCCGGCTGCTTTCAGGTTGTGCAGCTTCATGCCGAAGCGGATGTCCGGTTTGTCATTACCATAATCCCGCATGGCGTCGTCCCATGTGATTCGTGGGAATGCTTCCGTAATCTCAATGCCCTTTATTTCTTTAAAGACATGTTTAAACAATCCTTCGAAAGTCTGCAGGATATCCTCTTGCTCTACAAAGCTCATTTCGCAATCTATCTGGGTAAATTCCGGCTGCCGGTCTGCCCGGAGGTCCTCATCGCGGAAGCATTTTACGATCTGGTAATACCGGTCGTATCCGCTCACCATAAGCAGTTGCTTGAAGGTCTGCGGACTTTGCGGCAGAGCATAAAAAGCACCGGGATTCATCCGGGATGGAACGATAAAATCGCGTGCGCCTTCGGGCGTGGAGCGTATCAGAAAGGGAGTCTCTATATCCCAGAACCCCTGGTCGTCCAGGTAGTTGCGTACCGATCTGTTTACCTTATAACGCAACTCCATATTGCGTTTTAATACCGGCCGGCGCAGATCCAGGTAACGGTATTTCATGCGCAGCTCATCTCCGCCGTCTGTTTCTTCTTCAATGGTGAAGGGAGGGACGGACGCGATATTCATAATGGCAAAATCGCTCACCTCTATTTCTATGTCGCCGGTAGGTAATTTAGGATTTTTATTATGCCGCTCAATGACTTTCCCTTTTACCTGAATCACATATTCCCTGCCGATCGGGGTTTCGTCGAGCCGGGAGTTTAGTTGTTCATTGAAATACAATTGCGTGATGCCGTAGCGGTCGCGCATATCCATGAAGGTAATGCTTCCGAATTTACGGATGGTCTGCACCCAGCCGCACAGCGTGACCGCTTTACCGGCATCTTCAATGCGCAATTCCCCGCAGGTATGTGTACGATACATAATGTATTGTGTTAGAAAACGGGTGCAAGATAGCAATTGCAGGGTTTATGACCTGCGATAACATCTTATTATTATTCTTGCCGGTATCGTTAACATTTTATCCAGTATGTTTTTAATCCTTAGTAAATGTTTATTAATACTTTTTTATTCATAGTGTGATTGTTTTAAAATAATAATTTTAGCATAACGAATATTTTCGTATCTTGCATAATCTACATTCTTTTCGTTTACCAGGTATTTACTCAGCTTATGTCCAAGAGTTCATTACACACAGAAGAGAAGCACACGACCTCATTACCTGTTTCAGGACAGCCGGATATGAAACTGCCACCGGGGTGGATACCGGAATATAAGCACAGTGATATATGTCCGAGATGTAAGAAACACGCTCTGTCCCGCGTGCCAAGACCTTTCCTGCTAAAATTTTTTCTTCCCTGGCTTAAGGTACGGAGATATAAGTGTACCCACTGTTATAAAGTCTGCTACAAACGGAAAAGAATGACAACCCGTGAATAGCAGACAGGATGCCTGTTTCCATTATCTTTGCCGTTATGGACCAGGTCGATAATAAGCTCATTCGTCTTTCTGCTTTGCCTGCCGGTAAAACCGGACGGATCCATTCCTTCGAAAAAAGCGCTCCGGAACTTATACTGATGGAAATGGGCTGTGTGCCCGGCGCTTCTGTACAAATGGACAGAGTGGCCCCGCTTGGGGACCCGCTTGCGATTCGTGTTGCAGGCTATTGTCTTGCCATCCGGAAGCAGGATGCAGACAACGTATGGGTAGAAACGCCGTAGAGACGCAATGCATTGCGTCTCTACGGCATTTTGATTATATTTACACTCATTAATCCACGAAAAAAAAATTATACCATTATGCCATCGTTCGATATTGTTTCCAAAGTGGACGCACAGACGCTGGACAACGCCGTTAATGTTGCCAAGAAGGAGATTGATAACCGTTATGATTTTAAGGGGACGCACGTTTCCCTTGAGCTGAATAAAAAAGATATGGTGTTGCAGGTAGAAGTGGAAAGCGATATGCAGCTGAAGCAGGTAGAAGATGTGCTGCTCACCAAAGCGATGCGCCAGGGGCTTGAGGCAAACAGCTTCGATCTGTCGCGGGAAATTACACCCTCCGGTAAATATGTGCGTAAAACTATACCTGTGCGCAACGGCATAGACCGTGAGCTGGCCAAGAAGATCATAAAGCTGATTAAAGACAGTGGATTGAAAGTGCAGCCGGCAATCATGGACGACACTATCCGGGTGACGAGTAAAAAAATTGACGACCTCCAGTCGGTGATCCAGCTCTGCCGCTCAGCCAGCCTCGAGCAGCCGCTGCAATACATAAATATGAAATCCTGAGGTGTGGTGGTGGTCCGGAAAAATAATTTGTTGAAGCCGGTCCTGGTATTTTTCAGCACTTATATACGGCGCATGGTGGCCGGGGGCCATTATGGTCTTTTGTTGCTGGTAGTGGCTATGTGTTCCTGCCGTGCAGGAGTACATGGTCTGTCAGGGGATATGCCTGAAATACTCATTTCAGACAGTAAAGGGAAAAAAATTGCTTTCACGCCGGCAGATACGTCTGTATTTGATTTTAAGAATGGCTATCTGTGCGTGGTCGTCACGGGTACTAATCAGGATATGATACAGGTGAATGGTATCAACACAGATCATCTTCAGGTCGTGTATATCAGGGCAGGGGGA
The DNA here is from genome assembly GCA_964527735.1 of uncultured Chitinophagaceae bacterium. Taxonomy (GTDB): domain Bacteria; phylum Bacteroidota; class Bacteroidia; order Chitinophagales; family Chitinophagaceae; genus JBEBVQ01. Next base: position 58,967 of record CAZGPG010000007.1, read on the forward strand.
GAAACGAGCTTTTTTTCTGACAAGGATCGCAGCCGCGTCCGCAGCAAAATAATTACGGATGGTTTTAAGCCCGGAACACCTGTCCGGCTGTATGTGCGCACCCGGGTGTATGCAGCTGATCAATATTACCGCATTACAATTAATCTGAAAGGTATCATCCCTGCCGAAACCCATGTTATTTTGAACGAGTAATTATTATATAGAATGATAAAAACCTGCTTTTTTCTCTGGGCCGTATTATTTGGTTTGTATATCCCAGTTGCTGCGCAATCCCTGCAACAGGATCAAGACACGCTGGCGCAGCAACTGGAAGCACGATACCGGCACGACAGCCTGCGTGCTGCGGCGATAGCAGAAGAACAGGGATTTTCGTTGTACCATGTTGCTGAAGACGGAACGATCACAGGTTTCGCAGGCTTTTCCGAAACCGGTATGATGCTGTTTAATACTACCTGTAATGCGGGTGCAGGACGGACGGTCGGTACGAATCAGGTATGGCCGGGAGGCGCTGCGGGTACTTCGCTCACCGGCGACCTGGCGGGTAACCGTCTTGGCATTTGGGACGGGGGGGGCGTGCGACTGTCGCACCAGGAATTTGACGGACGTGTGGCCCAGGCAGATGGCGGCGCCGGTGATAAGGAACATCCCACACATGTGGCCGGTACCATGATCGCAGCCGGTGTGGATGCTACGGCAAAAGGCATGGCTTATGAAGCTACTCTTCGTGCCTATGACTGGAATAATGATGACGGAGAAATGGCTGCTGCTGCCGGTGCCGGTATGCTGATCTCCAATCATTCGTACGGGCAGGCGGCCGGATGGAATAATTCTTCCGGTAACTGGCGCTGGTACGGGGATGTTTCTATCAGCGCAGTGGAAGATTACAGCTATGGTTTTTATAACCGCCGTGCGGAAACCTGGGATCGTATTGCTGTGAATAATCCGTATTATCTGATATGCAAAGCAGCTGGTAATGACCGGGACAAAAGCCATTCAGGGACGCATGAAGTATTGATTAATAATAGCTGGCAAACCAGTACGGCGCAACGCAATGATGTAGGGCCTTACGACTGCATTGCCAGCTATGCGGTTGCCAAAAATATTCTGACGGTAGGCGCTGTCAGGAAAATAACAGGTGGATGGACAGAACCATCAGATGTGGTAATGACCTCATTCAGCGGATGGGGGCCTGCAGACGACGGGCGTATCAAACCGGATGTTGTTGCTCCGGGGCAGAATATCAAGTCGTCAACGGACGGTAGTGATTATGCATATGAATCCTTTCAGGGCACTTCTATGGCCACACCGGTAGTATCCGGCTCGCTGATCTTGTTACAGGAGCAATACCATGACCTTCATAATGATTTTATGCTGGCGTCTGCCCTCAAAGGACTGACAATTCATACAACTGATGAAGCCGGCACTGCGCCCGGCCCGGATTACCAGTATGGGTGGGGGTTGATCAACATACCCAGGGCGGTTGCGATGATCAACAGCGGATTGCCCTACAGCATCCAGCAGAGAACGTTAGGCAACAATGAAACGTTCGCCCAGTCATACACTACAGACGGATCCGAGCCCTTAAAACTGACGATCTGCTGGACGGATCCACCCGGTAAGCCGGTAGCGCCGGCGCTTGATCCGACGGATCTGATGCTTGTCAATGACCTGGATATCCGACTGATACGTAAATCCGACGGCGTTGTTTTGCAACCTTATATACTTAATCCGGCCAATCCTTCTGCAGCGGCTACAACCGGCGATAATTTCAGGGATAATGTGGAGCAGATATTTATTTCCGCTCCGCAGCCCGGAGCATATAAACTCGTAGTTTCTCATAAGAATGAACTGCATGAAGGGAAGCCTCAGCCGTATTCCCTGATTGTTTCCGGTGTGGAGCCCGTAGCGCCGGTTGCGGGGTTTACTGTGCAGAAACTAACCGTTTGTGCAGATGAGCCTGTCCGTTTTACAGACACATCCGAAAATGATCCGCATGCATGGGACTGGTTGCTTTCGGATGGCTCCCGGACTGCTACCGCTACTACGTCGCAGGCTGAGATTTCGTATAGTACGCCAGGCATTTATACGGTTGACGCTGCACTTAAAGTCTCAAACTATGGTGGCACGGACAGCATCAAGAGAACGGTAATAGTTGAAGTGCTGGAGCGTCCTGCAGCTATACAGGTCAGCGGAAATGAGCAGTCAATGGCGCATAGAGAAGAAATGTATCGTGTGTCCAATACGACGGGATCGACATATGCATGGCGTATTGAAAACGGTACGGTTCAAAGCGGTAACGGCACGAATGAAGTTGTGGTGAAATGGGGTAATCATCTTTCCGGCCGCGTAGCGGTACAGGAAACGAACAGTGTATCCTGCAGTGGTGATACGGCATTTCTGGATATAGAACTGGAATGGGCAACCCGCGTCAGCGATGTGGTTATCGCGCCCTTTAGTATCTATCCCAACCCGGCATCCGATCATCTTTCCGTTGCTTTTCATGCTGCCGCAGCACAGCGCGTGAAAGTGAATATCACCAATCTGGTAGGACAAACCGTTTTTACGGCTACGTGGGACGTTTTACCAGGTCCTGTCGTTAAAGACCTGCATATCGGGGAAGTTCCGGCCGGGGTGTATCTGTTCCGGCTTGAAGGGGATTTTTCTCCGGAAGTGCAAAAGATCGTTATCAATTAGACGTCCTGTCATGGCGGGTGTGACCCGCCATCATCTGCGGCTACCACAACTAAGGATAGCTATAGTATTGAATTATACGATAGCGGCTCAGAGGCCGCCATGACACAGTGATTAGCCGGTCTATGTATTCTTCCCTTCGTTTGTCGGAGGTTTATTGGGCTTATTGCCCCTGTTGCGCGGTTTCCTGCTTTGTTGCTGTCCCTGTTCACCAGCCGGTTTCGCCTGCTTTTCCTGTTGTGGTCTGTTCTGCTGATCCTGGGGACGCTGTTGCGGCCGGGATCTGCGGGGCGGGGCAGGAGTGCCCGACAATGATTGCTTCCTGTTATTTTCGGTGTTGCCCTGTTGCCGGCCTTTTTGTCCGCCTTTTCTTTTACGGCTTGACCGTTCTAGCGCTTTCAGGCTTATTTGTCCCACATCATTTACAAAACCCACATCCACCTTCATGCCTTTCTTTTCCGTATCAATATCCAGCTCTACGGCCTGAAGTTCATCCGGACGGACGCCCTGTTTATTCAGCTCCAGAATTTCTTTAACACGGGATATCGTAAGCGGGTATTGTTTGTTGGTATCGGAAAAGCTGTACCACATAAGGCTCTTGAAGATATCCCGCTTCTGGAGGTAAGCGGTGCCTTTGGCCGTCTGGATAGAGTCTGCGTGATCGGGAAAGACACGGAGCGCATCCATATAAGTATCTAACTCGTAATTAAGGCAGCACTTCAGCCTGCCACATTGCCCCGACAGTTTAGTCTGGTTGATAGAAAGGTTCTGGTAACGTGCTGCGGTTGTATTGACCGATTTGAAGTCTGTAAGCCAGGTGCTGCAGCAAAGCTCACGGCCGCAGGAACCGATGCCGCCGACTTTGGCGCTTTCCTGCCTGGCTCCGATCTGCCGCATCTCTACCTTTACCCGGAATTCCGAGGCGAAAATTTTAATAAGCTCACGAAAATCCACCCGCTGGTCTGCGGTATAAAAAAAAGTGGCTTTTTTGCCGTCTGCCTGCATTTCCACTTCGCAGACTTTCATCTCAAGCTTCAATTGGCGGGCAATAGCGCGGCTGCGCACCATAATCTCCTGCTCCCGGGCTTTGTGATGTTCCCACTGGCGGATATCCTCTTCTGCGGCAGGACGGAGGATGCGCTTGAGTGAAGGATTATCTTCAATGCCGTATTTTTTCATCTGGAGCTTCACCAGTTCACCGGTGAGGCTTACCTGGCCTACATCAAATCCGCTGGTACCTTCTACGGCGATCACCTCGCCTTTTTCAAAGATATGGTGGGTATTATTCCGGTAAAAATCCTTACGGCTTCCCCGATTAAAGGAAACTTCTATGACCGGGTAGGGCTTCGCGCTGTCATATAAGGGTAATGTACTTAACCAGTCGAATACATTCATACGGTTGCATCCACCCGAACTACACCCGCCGTTGCTTTGACACCCAGCCGGTTTGCCATCGCTACCTGTGCCACAATTGCCACATCCCATTAATATATATTTATATAAACAGCAAACAGGTTCATTTTTATATTATGGTCACACCCGTGACCATACAAACCTGCTGCCGATTGTGAACAATAAACTACTTAACCTGCGAATTTACAATAAAATATTCATCCGCCTGCTGCTTTAATCCGTTCATCCAGGTCAATCACCAAGTCAAAGATTTTGTCATATTCCCGGTTCTGCTCTTTTAACCGCGCCGTAAGCGATTTGTATTGTGTATCCAGTTTCAGGAATGCTTCTTTGTCTGCATACACCGTCGGATCCGTCAGGCGGGTTTCGATGTCCCGCACCTCGTCTGTGAGCCGTGTTACTTCGGTTTCCAGTTTCTGGAAAATCCGTTGCTTATCCTGGTATTCCTTACGCAGCGTGCGTATCGCAGCATCATCCGCCGATGGTTCCGCTTTGCTTTTCTGGGGAACCTGGTTCTTTTTCGTGTCTTTCGTTTCTTTTACTACAGATTCTTTTGCTTTTTGCTCACGTGCCGCGCGTTCCAGCTTGTAAACAACCCATTCGTCGTAAGGGCCGTCAAAAGCTTTGATCTGGCCATCCTCGATCTCCCATATTTTATTGGCCGTCCGGCTGATAAAATAACGGTCGTGCGATACCAGGATCAGTGTGCCGCTATATTTGTTCAGCGCTTCTATCAGCATCTCGACCGACTGCATATCCAGGTGGTTGGTCGGTTCATCAAGCATCAGGAAATTACCTTTGGCGGCAATGACCTTCGCCAGCGCTACACGGGCTTTTTCGCCGCCCGACAATACTTTGATCTTTTTGAACACATCATCCCCGCTGAAAAGAAAGCAACCGAGCAACTGGCGCAGCTCCAGCTCCGTTTTACCTGAGCCGGCGCGTTTCATCTCTTCCAGGATCTCATGTTCTATATTCAGTGCTTCGAGCTGGTGCTGTGCGTAAAAGCTTTCTTCCACGTTATGCCCTTCTTTGCGTTCTCCTTCGAAGGTTTCCCTGCCGGCAATGATGCGTAGCAATGTGGATTTCCCGCGGCCATTGGCGCCAATCAGCGCGATCTTATCGCCCCGGATGATCTCGGTGTTTGCATTTTCGAGGATGGTAAGATCACCGAAGCGTTTGGTAATGCCGGTCAGCGTGGTGATGATCTTCCCCGGCTGCACCGCAACGTCAAAATTGATGTTCATCACCGGCACTGAGGCATCCGGCGCCTCGATCCGGTCCAGTTTATCCAGCCGCTTCATGGCACTCTGCGCCTGTGCCGCTTTGGTAGCTTTGGCCCGGAACCGCTCAATAAAGCGCTCCTGCTGCCGGATGTAATCCTGCTGATTTTCATAAGATCTCTGCTGCAGCTCCATGCGTTCTTCCTTTTCTTTCAGGAAGAATGAATAATTCCCGGAATACTGATGCAGATCGCGCTGCCATACTTCTACGATCTTTGTAACCATACGGTCCAGGAAGTAGCGATCGTGCGAAACGATGACCACACTGCCGGGATAACTTTGAAGATAACGTTCCAGCCATTCTATAGAAGGCAGATCCAGGTGATTGGTCGGCTCATCGAGCAGGAGCACGTCCGGGGCCTGCAGCATCATTTTGGCGAGCAGCACCCGCATCCGCCAGCCACCGCTGAATTCGTTATAAGGACGTGACAGATCAGTTGTGGAGAACCCCAGTCCTTCCAGTACCTCTGCCGCGCGATGTTCCATTTCATAGCCTCCGGCCACTTCAAAGTCGTGCAGGGCATGGCTGTATTGATCGAGCAGATTGGCATCTTCGGGCTTATGCTCCAATTCCTGCAGCAGCCGTTCCATTTCCTGCTCGATATGCCGTGCTTTTTCGAAAGCCTGCATACCCACCTGCAGGATGGAATCTGTGGTGGAAAAACTCAGCAGGTCCTGATTAAAGAACCCCAGCGTTACGTCTTTGGGTTTATTGATCGTGCCGGAATCCACTCTGTAGGCCCCGGTGATCAGTCGCAGCAGAGTGGATTTACCTGCACCATTACTCCCAACCAGGCCGATGCGCTCACCGGTATTGATTTGCCAGCTGGCTTCTTCCAGTATGGAGCGGGAGCCAAACGAAAAAGATATATTTTGTAATGAAATCAGCATAAGCCGGCAAAATTACGATTCCCGGCAATACAAATCATCGATACCTTTGCTTTCAATGAATAAGAAGAAAAACCACCTGTTCGTAATATGCGTATTCTTGTCTGCCATTGCGACAAGCGCGTGTACATCAGAACGTCCTCCTGGAAATAATATACAGTCGCCTTCGTCCGGCCGGGCTCCGGTGAGCTTGCTGGACAGCAGTGGTACCCAACACCTTTTAGACATACTGCAATCTTATTATGGGCTTAAAGACGCGTTGACCGCTGATAACGCCGCCGCCGCCGATGACCATGCCCATCAACTGATATCAGAGATCAGTTTATTCCCGTTCTCCGGCGACCTTGATTCTTTATTGTCTGCCGAAATACAGGCGTTGTTGATTCCTATGGACAGCGCCCTCCGTGCCATCGTTGCCGTTAAGGACGAAAGCTGTGAATACAAACGGATCGCTTTCAGGCAGGTGTCGGACAATCTGCTGCTGGTGATACAGGCTGCGGGCTTGCAACATATCACCATTTACAGGCAGTATTGTCCTATGGCCTTCAACGACCGGGGAGCATACTGGTTGAGCGAATATTCTGAAATAAAGAATCCTTACTTCGGCAGGAAAATGGCTGAATGTGGTGAGATCAGCGATATATTGTATTGATATTGCAGCAACGGATATGCATAACTGATGATTATGACCGGCAGTTGTATTTTTATCCGTACATTTATTTGCCTGTTGTTATCCACGCCGATCACTATGAAGCAATCTATCCTGTTATTATTACTTTCCGGCATACTGCTTGCAGCGGCTGCAGCGTGCAATACTACCAAGCAGCAGCATCATAATCAACATGCAATACCAGATATTCATGGTAAACGATGGATACTGGCCCGTTTTACCGACACTGTTTTCAGCAGGCCGGAGAAACAGATCTACCTGCTTTTCGAAAAAGACAGCCTTCGTGTTACCGGCTTTGCCGGATGTAACGGCTTCCGGGGCACCTACCTGGAGCAGGGACACTCACTGGAGATAGGACCTGTCGCGGCTACAAAAATGTGGTGCAACCATGCGCTGACGGAACAATATTTTCTGCGTGTGCTCGAACGGGCCAATACATACCGGGCATCCGAAGATTCCCTCTTGCTGATGCTGGAAGATTATCCGCTTGCCAGCTTCTACCCGGATCCGATCCCCTAAAGCTATATTGTGTGTTATTTTTAACAGGTGTGAAGATCAGTTAATGATGTTTGTCCGGCTTTTCTTTGTTGCCGGTCTTCCATCTTTTTTTCATGGCGTTCAGCGAGAAACGTTTCAGATGGCGTTTTTCAGGTTCGCCGATCAGGAAACCGAAGGCCTGCGTTTCCGGTGTAGCGTCAAAAAGAACTTTGACTGTGGCAATGACGGGTAACGCAAGGATCAGGCCGGCCATGCCGAAAAGCATACCGCCGAGTATAATGGAGATAATTGCCATCAGCGGGTTGATGCTTACCTTACCGCCTACGATATTGGGGGTAATGATGTTTGCTTCCAGGAACTGGACCACCTGGAACCAGGCGATCACACCAACGGCATACCAGTAACTGTCTTTGGTAGCCAATGCGAAAACAGCCGGCAGGATGGAACCGATCGCGATGCCAATATAGGGAAGCAGCATCAGCAGGGACGCCAGTGTGCCAAAAAACCAGGCATATTCGATGCCCATTACCCACAGCCCCACGCTATTAAGGATAGCCACAATACCCATCACGGTAAGTAGTCCCAGCAGGTAACTTTGTACAACGTCATAAATCTTATTTAATGTCTGGTCTACTTTTTCTTTTGGTGTGCGGTGGAATGCACGGAAGAAAAATTCCCGGAAAAATACACGATAATAGAGCAGGAAAAAAGAAAAAATGGGCACAAGTACTGCGCCTCCCAGGATCCCGCCCAGAGACCCGAATGCCGCCGCTGCATAAGAGCCGGCATTCGACAGCACATCGTTTCCCTGTAGCTTCAGCCGTTCCGTTTGTTCGCTGGGCTGAATGCCAAACTGATCGGAGATCCACTGCTGGATGGTATCAAAAATGGAAAGGAATTTAGTCTGTAAGTCGGTGCCGTTCGTGCCGATAACGATCACCTGGTGAACGATAAACCACAGCAAGCCAAACATGACTATGGCGCCGAAGATCACAGCAATGATGGCTGCAAATGCTTTACCCAGCCGTGCGCGTTCCAGAAAACGAGCCACGGGGTATAGGATAATGGCGATAATAATGGAAAACATCAGTGGCACCAGCACCGTCTTTAGGGTGTAGAGGAGCGTGATGATCAGTGATATTGATATCAGGGTGGCCGCCAGCCTGAGGGCGTACCTGTTGTCGGAAGTGTTGTTGTTCATATTGATTTGTTGTGTGTGATACCATACTGGCAGATAACCCAATACAACCCATTTCCGAAACAGGCGCCCTGCCGGTAACAAAATAAAAAAAGCGTGCCGGGAGTGTTAATCCCAGTGAAACACGACGGTCTTCTTTATGTCAGGATGCAGACTCAGGTATACCGGGCAGGTGAGCGCTGCATGTTCAAGCGCTGTTTTCTGCTTTTGTTCATAGTTTTCCGCTTCGGGGAAAAAGAGATCTACTTTTATTTCTCCGATCCTGCGGGGAGGCGGGGTCATGATCTTTTCTACTTCCATGCGGGCGCCCTCGATAGCTATACCGTGTGTGCGTGCATAGATACCCATGATGGTAGCCATACATGATGCCAGTGCAGTAGCTACCAGATCTGTTGGTGAAAAACGCGCTCCTTTGCCCTGATTGTCGGTAGGAGCGTCGGTTTCGATTACCGTACCTGATTTCAGGTGGGTAGCTGCGGTTCTCAATTCGCCTTTGTATATTACGGTTGAGGTCATGGATGTGATTTTTATGTAAATTTACAGAGAATACTCCCCCTGTATGTTAAATGAATGCGTACAACATGATTGGAAGTACCGCAGCATTATTGTTTTGGCTAATTTAGCAAAATTTAATTTTTCTCCATGAGGCGAATCTGGCTGGGGATGGTTTTGATATTGGGTCTGACGGGTACGTCGGAGGCGCAGTATGCCGGTAATGCTACGCAGGATACTCTTTTGCCGGTGCGGCCGGCGCCCCGCCCGGTGGTTAAAAGGCCTAAGCCTGTCCGTACGGAATTGAGCGGCGGTATCCGTTTAAATACTAATGGCTGGAGTATTTTTGCCGAAAAAGGGTGGGTGAAGGAAAAAGGAGAACGGGAAAGCGATCTGTTTTACAGTCTGAAAATTGCCCAGATCGAACTGAGTGAAATAAAACATCCCAAAGAAATCAAGCAAAGTAACGATCAGCAGCAGGGTATGTATCCCGATAACCGGATCCGGCCGTATATCTTTGGTAAGGTCAATAATTTTTACAGCCTCAAACTTAGTTATGGGTTCCGTAACCTGATTGCCGGTAAGCCGGAGCCGGGAACGGTTTCCGTTCATTGGTTCGGAACGGGTGGCCTGGCGTTGGGATTGCTGAAACCATATTATGTAGAAGCCTATGTGCCGATCGGCGGCGGTGCGGCCCGGCGGGAAACCATAAAATATACGGATTCAACCGGAGGTTCTTTCCTGAATGAACGGTTGGTGATCGGAGGAGCTGGATTCAGTAAGGGATTGGGTGAGATAAAGATTGTGCCCGGCCTGCAGCTTCGCACCGGTTTACATTTTGATTTTGCCCCGGGCAGGAAAACCGTCCTTGCCGTATCTCTCGGTGTGAGTGCAGAGGTGTATACGCAAAAGATTGAAATCATGGCGAATCAGAACCATGTACCCTACAATTTTAACCTGTTCGCCGGCTTCCAATTTGGGAAACGTTGGTGAGCGACGTAATTTGCGCCATTATGCAGGAGTTACCAGTAATTAGCAATATAGAGAATAACCCGTCTGAAAGCCGCGTAAAAAAGCCGGACTGGCTGCGGGTGAAGCTACCGATCGGGGAGAGTTACCGTCATGTTCGTTCGCTTGTCGATACGCATAAGCTGCATACCATCTGCGAAAGCGGCAACTGTCCTAATATGGGCGAATGCTGGGGAGAAGGTACCGCTACTTTCATGATCCTTGGTAATATCTGCACCCGGTCCTGCGGTTTTTGTGCCGTGGCGACGGGTCGTCCCGAGCCGGTTGACTGGGACGAGCCGCAGCGTGTTGCAGAAGCGATTTACTTGATGAAGGTTAAACACGCGGTGCTGACTTCGGTAGACCGGGATGAACTGAAGGACGGCGGATCCATCATATGGGCCAATACCGTCAAAGCGGTGCGCGCCCTGAATCCTGATACAACACTGGAAACGTTGATCCCCGATTTTAAGGGGGACTGGGATAACCTGCAGCGGATCATCGATGTAGCGCCGGAAGTTGTTTCCCACAACCTGGAAACGGTGGAGCGCCTTACACGTAAGGTGCGCATTCAGGCAAAATATCATCGTAGCCTGGAGGTGATCCGGAGACTTAAAGACGGTGGCATGCGTACCAAAAGCGGTATCATGCTCGGCCTGGGCGAAACAAAAGAAGAAGTGCTTCAGTCGATACAGGACCTGGCCGACAACGGGTGTGATGTGATTACGCTCGGACAGTATCTGCAGCCGACACCGAAGCATCTGCCGGTGGTGCGCTTTGTACACCCCGATGAATTTGCTTTCTTCAGAGAGAAAGGCTATGAAATGGGTCTTGATTATGTGGAAAGCGGCCCTCTGGTACGATCTTCCTACCATAGCGAACGCCATGTAATATCCGGCGAAGGAAGAAGGTTATGGAAGCAACAAAATGAGCCGGCAGCGGGAGTGATTTAAGTATTTGAGGGTGAAATAACGAACGTATTGTACAATTAGATAAACATATTCTCAAATTTATTTTTACCAACCTATAAATTGATCACTATATGAAATTTCGTATCGAAACACCTGGCTTCAAAGCAAGTCCCTCACTTAAGGCGTTTGTAAAAGAGAAGCTGGGCAATCTGGACCGGTTCTACAAAGACATCCAGGAAGTAGAAGTAACCCTGCTGAATGAGGTGAAAAAAACGAAAGAAGTGGTCAATTGCACCGTCAACATACGGATCCCTGGTAAAGACGAATATGTAAAAACCAGTTCTTCCATATTTGAAGATGCTGTGTTGAAGGCACTTGAAGCAGCCAAGCGGCGTCTCCGCATCCGGAAAACCCAGCTGCAGGCGGCCAAAAAGAAAAGCACGCCCAACCGTACCCGCACAACAAAGGTGGTCGCTGGCAAATAATCCCCGTTCCCGTAGAGACGCGATGCATCGCGTCTCTACAACGTGCGTGGATTGCGTTACGACGATTTTAATGTGCGGACAACCAGAGGTGTTAGGCGCTCAGTCCAGATCGTGTACTCCATAGCAGAGGGGTGCAGATTATCGGGAGCAAGGAATCCTGTTTTGCCGGCATTTTCGCGTGTGCTGTCGGTGATGTACAGATAATGGCAGCCGGCATCAACAGCAATGTTTTTGCATGTATCATTATACAGATCTATTTCTTTTGCCGCCTGCTTACTGTCTTTGCCTTCGGTGACGGCAAAAGGGGTTGCGGCCCAATCGGGGATGGATAGTACGAAAACATGATCAGGGTTCGCACCGGCAAAAGTAATGGCCTGACGCAACAGGTTTTCAAATTCCGATGCATATCCTTCTACCGGCTGCCCGCGGTATTGATTATTAACACCGATCAGCAGCGTTACAAAAGAAAACTGTTCCCGGATATTATGCTCGCGGATGGCAGCGGCCAGTTCGTCGGTGGTCCATCCGGTTTGTGCGATGATAACGGGCGCTGCTGTTTCAATGTTTTTTTCCTGCAGCAGCCTGACAAGCTGATGCGGGAAATTGTCTTCCATCCGTACCTGCTCACCGATCGTATAAGAATCCCCCAGGGCTAAATAAGTGTACATAATGATATATTGGGTTTTACCGGCGAGCCGGATCGATTGTTATTGAATATAAACTGTCTTGATGTTCACAAACTCCCGGATGCCGAAGATGCTCAATTCACGACCGTAGCCGCTTTGTTTGATGCCCCCAAAAGGCAGACGCGGATCCGAATGTACAAACGCATTCACAAAGCAATTGCCTGCTTCCAGTTCTCTGGCGGCAATTGCTTCTGCTCTTTTTCTGTTTTTAGAAAAAATACCGGCGCCCAAGCCGTATGGGCTGTCGTTAGCAATGCGGATGGCATCCTTTTCGTTTTTAGCTTCTATGATCGCCGCTACCGGTCCGAACAATTCTTCTTCATAGGCAGGCATGCCGGGTTTGACATTCGTTAGCACGGTAGGAGGGTAGAAGGCGCCCGGACCATCTGGGATAAATCCGCCGCATAACAGCCGTGCGCCCTTTTCGATGCTCTTCATTACCTGCTCGTGCAACTGGTCGCGGAGGTCTGTACGCGCCAGCGGACCGATACTGTTTTCCTCTGTCATGGGGTCGCCATAAGCAGCGGCTTGCATCCGGGTGGTAAATCCGGCTTCAAATGCTTTGCGTATGGGTTTTACTACAACAAACCTTTTGGCCGCTACGCAGCTCTGTCCGCTGTTTACAAGGCGTCCTTTTACGCAGATGTCGAGGGCGTGCTCCAGGTCTGCATCTTCCAGCACAATATAAGGGTCGCTGCCGCCCAGTTCGAGTACTTGTTTTTTCAGATTCGCTCCGGCTTCAGCCGCTATCTTCCGGCCGGCATCCGTGCTGCCGGTAAACGTTACGGCGGCTATCTCAGGCTGTGCGATCACCGAGGCAACAGACGCAGACGGAAGCAGCAAGGTCTGAAACAAGCCCACAGGTGCGCCGGCAGCCTTCATGATTTTCGCAATGGCAAGTGCACAGCCGCTGACGTTGGATGCGTGTTTCAATACCATCGTATTACCCGCCATCAGGGTCGGGGCCATGGCCCGGAATACCTGCCAGTACGGGAAGTTCCACGGCATCACGGCCAATACCACACCAAGCGGCTGAAAGCTGACATAGCTTTTCCGGGCATCACTTTCCACCAGTTCGTCCTTCAGGCAGGCGGCTCCGTGTTTGGCGTAATATTCGAGTGTGGCGGCACATTTTTCTACCTCCAGCCGGCTTTGCAGAATGGGTTTGCCCATCTCACGGGTCGCCAGCCTGGCCAGTGTTTCTTTCTGCTCGCGCAATTGTGCAGCGGTCCGGCGCAGCACATCTGCGCGCTCCCGTATGGTTTGCCGTCTCCATGTACGGAAAGTACGGTCGGCGCGTTCGAGCGTTTTTCTAATTTGCGTCGTATCGTGTGGTGTATAAGTCCCGGTCTCTTTACCGGTTGCCGGATTGACAGAAACCATTTTCTGTGACATTGCATTTAAATTTACCCGATAAAATTAAACATTAACCCTGGTACAAAAGGTTTATTACTTTTGTGCCACAACAAATTAATTAGCTAAATGTGCTGATTCGCTATAGCAATAACAAGTATCAAGTCGTTAGTAGCAAGTCAGTTTAACGTTATTATCACATCAGCTAATCAACTAATAAGATCTATTATGACTACAGAAAAAATAAAATTCGGGACCGATGGCTGGCGCGCCATCATTGCAAAAGATTTTACGGTTTATAATGTGGCCAGGGTGAGCAAAGGGCAGGCCGACTGGCTTTTGGAACAACATAAAAAACCGGTAGTAGTAGTAGGGCATGACTGCCGTTTTGGTGGTCCTCTTTTTGCAGAAGTGGTCACAAAGGTGCTGTGTGCACATGGTATTAAAGTACTACTCGCGAAAGGTTTTGTAAGCACGCCTATGATCTCGCTGGGGGTTTTGAAATTGCAGGCGCACCAGGGCGTTGTCATCACCGCTTCGCACAACCCGCCTACCTATAATGGTTATAAGCTGAAAGGTGCTCATGGCGGGCCATCCAGTCCCGCAGATATTGCCGCGGTAGAAGCGCTCATCCCGGATGAGGTGGCCATTCCGGAAGAAGGACTGGCTCATTGGGAAGCAGCAGGATTGCTCGAATACGTCAATCTGGAAGATATGTATGTGGATTATCTCGGGGAAAAATTCGATTTTGAAGCGTTGAATAATGCTCCGTTCAAGCTGGCTTATGATGCCATGTACGGCGCCGGTCAGAATGTGATCCGCAGACTGTTGCCTTCAGCTGTGCTGCTGCGTTGTGATCATAATCCGGGCTTTCACGGGCAGGCGCCGGAGCCGCTCGATAAAAACCTGCGCGGGCTTGCCGATACAATCCGCAATAGTCCGGAGTTGAAAATAGGATTGGCTACTGATGGGGATGCAGACCGTATCGGGCTGTATGATGAAGACGGCAATTTTGTGGATGCGCATCATATCATTCTCCTGCTGGTGCATTACCTGCATAAGTATAAAAAGATGAATGGCATGGTAGCGGTGGCATTTTCCGTTACCGACCGTGTGAAGCGCATGTGCGAGGCGTATGGGCTCCCGGTGACGGTTACGCCGATCGGCTTCAAATATATCAGCGAGATCATGACGCAGGAAGACGTGCTGGCAGGCGGCGAGGAAAGCGGCGGCATTGCGGTAAAGGGACACATCCCGGAGCGCGACGGGATCTATGACGGACTGGCTTTGTACGAATTTATGATAAGCACGGGCAAGACGCTGAAAGAGCTTTGCGAGGAGGTATACGAAGTGGTGGGCCGTTTTGTGTATGAGCGCGATGATCTGCATATCGAAAATGATAAGAAAAACGCCATCATCGAAAAGGCTGCGGCCAACGGGTATCCCGCTTTTGGCAAATACACCTTCAACCGCATCGAAACGATAGACGGGATCAAATATCATCTCGACAACGGCGGATGGATCATGCTGCGCGCCTCAGGTACAGAACCACTGCTGCGTGTATATGCCGAAGGAAATTCAAAAGAGGAAACCCGGGATATCCTTGAGGATGTGAAAGCGACGATATTGTAAGAATAACTTCGGCAGGCTCAGCCACCGTGTTTTAATGCCGGTGGCTGAGCCTGCCGAAGCCCTGCCATATTTTAAATAACAACCAATGCGCATTATCTCCTACAACGTAAACGGAATTCGCAGCGCCATCAAAAAAGGCTTTATGGAATGGCTGGCCTCAGACCCTGCTGACGTGATCTGCCTGCAGGAAGTGAAAGCGGAAAAAGAGCAGGTAGATTACGAAGCGATCGAACGCCTGGGCTACCAGGTTTACTGGTATAATGCAGAAAAGAAAGGCTACAGCGGTGTGGCGATCCTTACCCGGGTCGCTCCTGATGCGGTATTTTATGGGAATGGGGTTATGCAAAGTGATGCCGAAGGGCGTGTGATACGCGCAGACTTCGGAGAAATGACGCTGATCAATGCTTATTTTCCAAGCGGTACCAGTGGAGATATCCGCCAGACGTACAAATACCAATGGTTGGATGAGTTTTTGGAATACCTGCAAACACTCAGGAAAGAACGTCCGAACCTGATTATCTGCGGTGATTATAATATTGCGCATAAGGCCATTGATATCCATAACCCCGCCGGCAATAAGAAAAGCAGCGGTTTCCTGCCCGAAGAAAGGGCCTGGATGGACATGTACTTTGAGCACGGATATATTGATACCTTCCGTTTCTTTAATCCTCATCCCCACCAATACACATGGTGGAGCCAGCGCTTCCCGACCGTACGGGCGCAAAACAAAGGCTGGCGTATCGATTATATCAGCGTCACGGAGCCTGTGCGCGGAGCGCTAAAAGATGCAGCTATTTATCCTGATGTCAAGCATTCGGACCATTGTCCGGTATACCTGGAGATCACATCCCCGTAATGCCGGTACAGGCAGTATTTATCGTGTTTTTGGATAAATTAGCCATATGGGTACGGGGCAATCGGTTATACCGTAATTTTACTGTTTAATTTTTGTTTCATGGAATCAGCTGATAAAAGGCAGGATATTACCGGTATGGTCAGGGGTAAGCGCCCGCTGATCATCTCCGGCCCGTGCAGCGCCGAAACGGAGGAACAGATAATGCAAACCGCATTACAACTCCGGGAAACCGGTATGGTGGATGTACTGCGTGCGGGTATCTGGAAGCCCCGTACACGACCGGGTAATTTTGAAGGAGTGGGGGTGCAGGGATTGCCCTGGCTGCAGCAGGCGAAGGCCGAAACAGGTTTGCCTGTGGCCGTGGAAGTGGCAACGGCAAAGCAGGTGGAAGATGCGCTGCGGTTTGATGTTGATGTTTTATGGATCGGCGCACGTACTACCGTCAATCCATTTAGTGTGCAGGAAGTGGCAGATGCCTTGCAAGGGGTGCATGTGCCTGTGTTTATAAAGAACCCACTTAACGCGGATATCGAACTTTGGGTGGGTGCGTTGGAGCGGGTAGGGAAAGCCGGTATTGAAACGATCGGGTTGATCCACCGTGGGTTTTCATCGTACGGAAATACAGAATTCAGAAATGCGCCCATGTGGCACCTGGCTATTGAGATGAAACGCCGCTATCCCGATGTTCCGTTCCTCGTTGATCCTTCGCATATCTGCGGTAACCGGCAAATGCTCCGTGATATAACCCAGAAAGCGATAGACCTGGATTATGACGGGGTGATTATCGAAACCCACACGGATCCGGATCATGCCTGGAGTGATGCGGAACAGCAAATTGCTCCGCAGCAACTGCAGCAACTGCTGCAAAGTATTGTGTGGCGGAAGGAAACAATCGTTACAGAAGGCATCTACGAACGCCTGGAGCAGTTCCGGCAGCAGATCAACCAGCTGGACGATGAACTGCTGCAACTGGTAGGCCGGCGGATGCGTATCGCCGAAGAGATCGGTGAATATAAGAGAGCAAACGATATTACGATCCTGCAGACAGGCAGGTGGAACGAAATGCTGGAACGCCTTTCACGGCATGGTGAGATAATGGGTTTGAGCAGCGAATTTATAAAGAGTTATTTCGATGCCATCCATATGGAGAGCATCCGGCACCAGGATGCTGTAATGAATCAACGGTAAATAGAGATTAAGCGTATGCAAATAGTCATTAAGCCTGCTGCGGTAGCGGGCATTATCACTGCTCCCGCTTCCAAAAGCGTGATGCAGCGCGTATGCGCCGCCGCCTTGTTAAAAGGGGGTACGACGGTCGTTGGTAATTATGGAAAGTCGAATGATGATAAAGTTGCCTTGCAGATCATTCGCGATCTGGGAGCAACCGTCCGGTTTATTGATGATCATACGCTTGAAATAAACGTGTCGGAAAATACAGTGATACCGGAGCCATTATCCAGGATACATTGTGGTGAAAGCGGATTGTCGGCGCGCATGTTTGCGCCTGTTGTAGCCCGCATGAGTTATGAGATAACGATTGAAGGGGAGGGGAGCATTAACAGCAGGCCGATGAGTTTTTTTGATGAGTTATTGCCGCAGCTTGGCGTGTCGGTGAGCAGCAATGAAGGTAAACTGCCGCTGATGATCAAAGGGCCGCTGCAACCACAGGATATTGTGATTGACGGGTCGCTCAGCTCTCAATTCCTTACCGGACTGTTGCTGGCCTATGGCGCATCCGGAACTACCGGCGTCAGCATTGAAGTGCACGACCTCAGCAGCAAGCCGTATATCGATCTTACACTGCAGGTAATGGAAATTTTTGGTCTGAATATTCCACAGAATGAAGACTACCGGGTATTTCGTTTTCTTCCTGCTGCTGCGCCCGCTTCAGATGGCAGACGAAGAGATATTGTTGTAGAAGGAGACTGGAGCAGTGCGGCCTTCCTAATGGTGGCAGGCGCCATAGCCGGACAGGTATCGGTGGCAGGTCTGGATGTGTTTTCTGTCCAGGCCGATAAAAAAATACTGGAGGCGTTGCAGGAGTGCGGCTGCCGCTTGTCCATACAGACCGACCGGATTGAAGTGGCCCGCCGTCCGCTCAAAGCCTTCCATTTTAATGCTACCGGTTGTCCGGATCTTTTCCCGCCGTTGGTAGCGCTGGCGGCCCATTGCGAAGGCACATCGGTCATTGAAGGCGTGCACAGGCTGCTGCATAAGGAAAGCAACCGGGCATTGACGCTTCAGGAAGAGTTTGGTAAATTGGGCATTGAAATCGTGTTACAGGATGATATGATGATCGTATATGGCGGAACGGTGCAGGGGGCCACAGTATATGCACACGGTGATCACCGGATCGCAATGGCCTGTGCTGTTGCGGCTTTGGGAGCTGACGGGCCGGTCACGATCGAGGGTGCAGATTCGGTTAATAAATCCTATCCTGATTTTTTTCAACACCTGGCTGCCTTGGGCGTCCCGGTACAAACCATACTGCAATGAATACATTTGGCCGCTTTTTCAGAGTATCTGTTTTTGGTGAATCGCACGGCGATTGCGTCGGTGTTACCATAGATGGCGTACCTCCGGGATTGCCGGTCGCCGGTGAAGACTTCATGGCAGATCTGCAACGCCGCCAGGGAGGACTGCAGAAGGGAACTACACCACGAAAGGAAGATGAAGTGCCCTTATTTAAGTCGGGTGTTTTTAACGGACATGCCACCGGCGCTCCTTTGACGATCCTGTTTGAGAACCGCAATACGCGCAGCAGCGATTACGAAAAACAACGTGCTATCCCTCGCCCCGGCCATGCCGATTTTGTGGCGCACAAAAAGTTTGGAGGTTATGAAGATTACAGAGGCAGCGGGCACTTCAGTGCACGGCTTACGGTGGGCATCGTTGCTGCGGGCGTAATCGCTAAAAAGATACTGCAGCATGTACACATTGATGCTCAGGTGACGGAAGTGGGCGGCGAGACCGACACCGAAAAAGGATTGGAGAAAGCCATAACGGCCAAAGACAGTGTGGGCGGTATCATCGAGTGCCGGGTCGGTGGTTTGCCGGTAGGTCTGGGAGAGCCGTTCTGGGATAGTGCAGAATCCCTGCTCGCTCATGCCATGTTTGCCATCCCGGCGGTGAAGGGCATCGAATTTGGCGCTGGTTTTGCTGCTGCGCGGATGTTTGGATCTGAACATAATGATGCTATCACAGATCTGATCGGCAAAACGGCAACGAATCATGCCGGTGGCATTGTGGGGGGTATTACCAATGGTAATGATCTGATATTCCGTATTGCCGTGAAACCTGCGTCGTCTACCCCCAAAGAACAGGAATCTCTGAACCGGGAAACCGGTGAAATGGAAAAATTTTCCGTGAAAGGCAGGCACGACCTTTGCGTGGCATTGCGGGCGCCGGTGATCGTTGAGGCCATGACTGCAATTGTGCTGACAGAACTGATGGCGCAATGGCCCCGGTACCGGCCGTAGAGACGTAGCATGCTACGTCTCTACGGCTAATCCGCCTTTTTATCCTTCAACTGATCTGCGGATATGTACACCTTTTTGCCCTTGTCATTTACCCAGTAATATTTGGAATGCTCGTCGATGAAAATGGTCTGGCCGTTGGGTCCGGTTTTGTTCTGGTATACCTTATCGGTGACCGTTGATGCACCCTTTACGGCAATTTCGGCGGTTTTGTCACCCACTTTTTCCGCTCCCTCCTTGATTTCCTTTCCGGCGGCACGGGTATTTTCCTTAATTTCTTGTTTCAGCGAAGTGTCTTTGTGCTGTTTATCCGTCTGTGCGGAAAGCTGGATGGAAAAGAACAGGAAACCTAATGTAGCTATTGCTGGAATATACTTTCTCATCTTTTATCAGTTTTACAGAATAGCTATAAACACTGTGCCAGGGTAGAGACGTAGCCAGGGTAGAGACGTAGCATGCTACGTCTCTACCCTGGCTACGTCTCTACTAATCGTATTCAATGCCCCGGTAGAATATACGGTAGATATTCTGACCGATCTGGTATTGCAGCACGTCGTAATGCAGCCACCACCGCTCTGTGTGGGCTGTAGTGACGTCGTATAGCTCTCCTTCAGAGAACATGCGCAACACATTCGCGCGGTTTATATAAGCCAGTGAATGATATTTGATTTCCAGGTTTTCGGGGTAGAAGCTCTCCAGCGTATGTATCCGGCCTTTATAAAACACTTTGAAGTAACCGGTAGGATCCTGATAGCTGACGATATTGTCTACCACACGCAGGTTTTTCGGTGTAAAAAAGCCGACCCGGTATACACTGTCGTTGTAAAATATTTTGAAATACCCGTCATTACTCTGGAAAGCAACAAGATCGTCACCTGCCCGGTACATCAGCGGGGCAAATTCTTCCACTCTTGTTGTATTGCCTTTATGAAAAATATTAAACTCACGGTTGGCATTCAGATAAGCGACCGTATTCCGGCCGATATCAAATCCTTGTATAAGATATTCTTCCTGTGCAATAAGGTTTCCATGATAAAAAATGCGGAACTGATTGGCATAATTTACATAGGCTGCAACATTGTCAGATACTTTTACCGAATTACCGGACCCTTCCCCGGTCTGGAGGGCTTCAGCTGCAAGGAAGTTTTCTACAGGATGAACGTCACCATTATAGTAGATTTTCCATTCCTGCCGCACGCCGTCGAGGAACAGCAATACACTATCCCCCAGGTAATATTGTTCGCAGAGGCCGGTCAGGTTTTTGGATTCTCCCCGGTCGAATACGTTCAGTGAGCGGGCATTCAGATAAGAAACAAGATTGTCGCTGACATTAAATTCATTGGTGATCCCTTGGTTGAGTGTTTTGATCCCGCCACGGTAATACACTTTAAAAGACCGGGAATTATCCACATATGGGATCGCCGAACGTCCGACTTTTATCTCCAGCGGCTGCAGATAGTCCACCTTCCGGATCATACCATTATCCCATACCATTACCTGGTTCTGAAGATTCACATAAACAGATAACGGCTGGGCGGACGATATGGCGGAAAAAGCAATGAAAAACAGTGCAGGAAAGATAAATCTAAATAGCATTATTGTCCGGATTTAGCCGGAAAAATACAACAATACGCCGAAACTTTCACCGGAAATTAAAAAGCCGGCCTGAGAACAGACCAGCCCCTATAAACCCTATCACTATGAAAATTACTAACAAATTTATACATGGATTTGATTTTTTCCAAAAACATGGATAATATTTTTATTTTATTATGGGCGCATGCAATGCGCCCATACGTGTGTTCCTAAAAAAGGTACATCAATCTCAGCGTCCACATGTTATTATATTGTTCGGCGCGGCCAAATTCCGGATGGAAATTTTTCCGGATGGAGAGTAGGGAATACTGGAAACGCGCCTGCAGGAACAGCCCCTGCCACAAATGCAGATTCCCGCCTAATATGAAATTGAGGTCCGATTTGCGGAATTTGAAATGATCGAGTGTATCATTGTTGAATGCCGGTTTGCTGGTTACGGATTCCCGGCTGGTAATCAATTGGGAGAATGAAAAACCACCCCCGAAATGGCTCCGCCGCCGGTCAAAATAATTGATCTGCAACGGCACTTCGGCATAGGCCAGGTCGATCCTGTAGTCCTGTATCTGGTACACTTTGCTATTGGAGGCCTGCGCCATGTTGGATTTGGAGCCTTTCTGCGAATACAGTATCTCAAGGCTGGCGGCCACTTTATTGCCCAGATGGGCGTACATAATGCCGCCGGCATTCAAACCGATCTTATGGTAACCTGCAAAATTATCGCCGTCTATCTGGGTGAAATTACTACCCAGTATCAATCCGCCATAGAAAGTACGTGGTACTTCTTCATAAAAGCTGGAAGGGTTTTGTGCCCATATAGTGGAAGAAACCAGGTTCACCAAAATAAATACTGCGAAATAACTACTTTTATGCATTGAAACCGATATCGAAAATGAGCTTCAAATATACGCCAAACACACTTAAAAAGCTGGAACAGCTCTTTGAGGAAGCCCGTTATATCATCCGGTATGAAAAAGGGAATTTCAATTCCGGCTACTGTATGATCGAAGAACGGCGGGTGGCTGTAATCAACCGGTTTTTGAATGTAGAATCCCGGATCAATGTATTGCTGGAAATACTGCCTTCGATCGAAGTCAATGAAGCTGAGCTGAGCGGCGAAATGCTGAAATGGTACCGGCAGCTGAGGGGGAATGATGAATGATGAATGTAGGGGCGAATTGCATTCGCCCGAAAAATTATGAATGTTGGAACGAATCATTATTCGCCCAATAACTATAATATAAAAATGATCAGTAGTGAAGATTACATTTCTGGGTACCGGTACGTCACAGGGGGTACCGATAATCGGTTGTGATTGTAACGTTTGCCGCTCGTCTGATCCCAGGGATAAAAGGTTGCGGGTATCTGTTTACATAGAAACGCCTGAAGCTGCCATTGTGATAGACAGCGGTCCCGACTTCCGTTACCAGATGCTGCGCGAACGGGTGCGCAGGCTGGATGCTGTTGTTTTTACCCACGGACATAAAGACCACACGGCGGGTATGGACGATGTACGGGCATTTAATTATTTTCAGCAAAGGCCGATGGACGTGTACGCCACTCCGGAAACACAGCAAACCATACGGCGGGAGTTTTCATATATTTTTGAAACAACAGACTATCCCGGTATCCCGAAGATCAACCTACATACGATTGGAAATGAGTCTTTTCATATAAATGGGCTTGAAATTACCCCTGTCCGGCTGCTCCATTACCGCATGGAAGTGCTTGGTTTCCGCATCGGAGATTTTACCTATATCACTGATGCCAATCGTATAGACCCGGAAGAGCTGAAAAAGATCAGAGGGAGCCGTGCGCTGGTGTTGAATGCGCTCCGTCACGAACCGCATATTTCCCATTTTTCATACAGCGAAGCAATAGCAGTGGCACAGGAGGTTGGCGCCGGGCATACTTATTTCACCCATATCAGCCATCAACTGGGGCGGCATGAGGATGTGGGCAAGGCATTGCCGGAGGGGATTTCGCTGGCGTATGACGGATTGAAGCTGGAGTTGTAAAAGGAGTACCGGTTAGTCCCAATTATAGCATTTTTACGATGCGAAGATTTGAAATGCACTCTCATAAGACATTAACCTCTTCTTTAGATTCATTCTCCTTATATTTACAGCGGATACCTGTATTCACTGAAACTGAACTGAAAAACATAACATCGTAATGAAGAAAATTTTTGCTGCATTGTTTTTAATCGGCGGCTTTGCCGTCACGGCCGTAGCACAATACGGTAATGATTTTATCAAGATTGGCCAGAAAGCGCCTGAACTTGCGTTTGAAGACCCCCAGGGTAAAATCCTGAAATTATCGGAGATCAACAAAGGACGCGTACTGCTGGTTGATTTCTGGGCTTCCTGGTGCGGCCCATGCCGCCGTGCCAATCCCGGTCTGGTTGCGTTTAATGACCGTTATAAAGATCAGAAGTTCAAAGATGCCAAAAAGGGGTTTGCCGTTGTCAGCGTTTCTCTGGATCAGAGTAAAGATAAGTGGGTAGCCGCCATAGAAAAGGATAAGCTTGCCTGGCCCTGGCACATGAGCGATCTGGGTGGATGGCGCTCCAAGGCTGCGGCTGCCTACGGAGTATCATTTATTCCGCAGGCTTTCCTCATTGATGCACAAGGGAAGATCGTAGGAAAATATATGATGGCCGAGCAGGCAGAAGAAGATCTGAAAAAACTGTTGAAGTAATTGTTGCTTGTTGAGGGATCTGAATAGCGTATCAGAATGGCTTTGTGCTGTCGTTCTGGTGCGCCTTTTTTATTTGAGTGATTTATTATGGCAAAAGGCAGGGTACATAAACCTAAGGGCCGCAGGAATCGCCACCGCAGCATGAGACGGCTGTGGTGGGCGCTTGCTATGCTGCTTGCTGCAGGGCTGTATATTGTGTTCCGGATCTTCGGACCTAATACCGGCCCAATGACGCAGGGTGAATACCTGTATATCCATACCGGCTCTGATTTTGAAGCCGTGAAAGAAGTATTGCAGGAAGGCGGCTTTATCAATGACGTCCGTAGTTTTAATGTGCTGGCGCATCGCGCCAATTATCCCCGGAAAATCTATCCCGGCAAGTATCATATAAAAAAGGGGATGAGCAATTATGAGTTGATCCGTCTGTTGCGCAGCGGGCGTCAGACATCCGTGCGGCTGGTGATCAACAAACTGCGTACGAAGGATGATTTTGCGCGGTTCGTGAGTTACAATCTGGAGGCCGATTCCGGCGCCATAAGGCGTTTGCTTGCCGATGAGGAATACTTGTCTGAGTTTGGTCTGGATACCAATACGGCCTTATGCGCTATCTTGCCGGATACGTATGAATTCTTCTGGAACACCAGCGCTGATAAGGTGTTCCGGAAAATAGAACGAAATTATGCCCGTTTCTGGACCGATGAACGTAAAGCGCAGGCACAGGCCAAAGGGCTTTCGCCCAAAGAAGCGGTAGTGCTGGCTTCGATCGTGGAGGAGGAAACCAACCGGCCGGACGAGAAGCCATTGATCGCAGGAGTATACCTCAACCGGCTGAAAAAAAGAATGAAATTGCAGGCTGATCCGACTGCCCGCTTTGCTTTTGGCGATTTTACGATCCGCCGTATCACTTCTGTACACACTGCGATTCCTTCTCCTTATAATACTTATTATGCACAGGGGCTGCCGCCCGGTCCTATTTGTACGCCGGAAGCCAAAACAATACAAGCGGTACTGGATGCACCCGGGACGGATTATCTGTACTTCTGTGCCAGTGGTGACGGCAGCGGCCGGCATTTGTTTGCCGTTACATACCGCGAGCATCTGGAAAATGCACGGGCCTATCACCGTATGCTGAATGAGCGGGGGGTACGGTAGTCAGGAATGAGGGGTGAGGGGGCCTTGAACTTGTTCCAACTGATATATAATTGGCTTAATTTTAGACGGCGCAGCCAGCCCGGTTATATAAAGTCCAACGACGATGATGTTTGATATCCAACCCATATTAGAGAATGACACGGTCATACTTTATCCCTTGCAGGAAGAAGATTTTGAAGCTTTATATGTGGTAGCCGCTGACCCGAAGGTGTGGGAGCAGCATCCGAATAAAGACCGTTGGCGGAGAGATGTGTTCCGTACATTTTTTGAGGGAGCCATGCAAAGCAAGGGTGCATTTAAGATCGTAGACAAGGCAACCGGACAGATTGCTGGCAGCACCCGTATCTATGATTTTGACGAGCAGGAGAACAGCATATTGATCGGGTACACTTTTTACGGAAGGAACTACTGGGGCAAGGGCATCAATCATGCTGTGAAAAAAATGATGCTTGCATATCTTTTTCAGTTTGTGTCAAAAGTGTATTTCCATATCGGGACAAATAATATCCGCTCTCAGATTGCCATTGCCCGTTTAGGAGCAGAAAAAGTGGCTGAGCAGGAAATCACTTATTATGGAGAGACACCTAAGCTGAACTATATTTATGCGATTATTAAACCCTGATGCGGAGCCGCTGCAGCAAGTGCTTATCAACTCCCTAAGAATTTTATGCGTTTCGGTTATGCCGTCGTGATATCTGAATTATATGAAATAGATGCCTGGTGGTATATACCTGGCAATTACAATTTCCTCAGCTTTTTCAGATACAGTGCAATATCTTTCAGATCCTGCTTCGACAACAGGTCTTTATCGAATGCTGGCATTACTCCCATACCATGGCGTGCCTGGAACCGTGTGAGAAAGCCGGGTACGGTAGTTACCGATGGTCCCAGTCCCGTTTCACC
The DNA here is from genome assembly GCA_964527735.1 of uncultured Chitinophagaceae bacterium. GTDB lineage: Bacteria > Bacteroidota > Bacteroidia > Chitinophagales > Chitinophagaceae > JBEBVQ01. Next base: position 84,855 of record CAZGPG010000007.1, read on the forward strand.
AGAAGGATGACATTGGTAGCAATAGGTAAGATATAGCGACTCACCGTTCTTAATCCTCGGCTTGGTAGTATCTACGACTTTTCCGCTGATCGGTTCGGTTTTCCGTACTGCACATGAGAAAATAAAGACGGTGATGCATAGTATGAACAGATACTTTCTCATGGCTATTTGTTTTTTGTAATCTTCCAGATAATACCGGTTCCCTCTATCGGTTGCGGTCCCCGCCCGGTCATTTTTAAAACACCGAAGTCGATGATATACATGGCATCTCCGGTAGGATTGAATTTCACTGCCAGCGGGCGCTCAAGTCCGCCGCGTTCCAGCTTACTGGCCGGGCCGTTTTTCTTCCCTTTATTAACTGCAAAATCCTGTATGACACCGGTCTTTACATCTACCCGTACCACTTTGAAGCCGACAGGGCCGAGGACTTTGCCCACGCCCGGCGACATATCTCCAAACTCAGCCACAAAGGCTTCTCCGGCATGGCCGAATGCCGGGTTGGTGGAAAAATCAAAACCATTGGCAGAGGAATGCACGGCGAATACAGCCACCGGTTTGGGTGGTGTGCCGGGATAGTTCTGCAGTAATGGCTTTATTTCATCTTTCCCCGGTGCGCGGAATTTTCCTGCCATGGAAATACCTGCTGAAAAATCCGGGAATCCGTACCATTTACCTTCTTCCAGCTCCCACAGCACATCTGCCGTGCCCCACACCGGCCGGCTGCCCCGGTCATCATAAGCATTTTCAGTAACGTATATCCGTCCGTCAGGCGCTAATGCCAGGCCGTATGGGTTCCTGAAACCCCAGGCAACCAGTTCGGGCTTTCCGCCATTCAGCGGGATCCTCATTACGGCTCCGTTGCAGGGTATACGTCCTTTAATCACTTGTCCGGCTTCGGTAGGTGTGCCAAATGGAACATAAGCACCGGTGACGGCCTTATCTCCCGGCTCATCGGTAAGCACGTTTTCGGAAGAGAAATTTTCTCCTGTAAGCATAATGTCTTCACATGGAATATCATGAAAATCTTTCTTTCTCGGCAGCCATCCGAAGTCGTGATTATCGGTGCCGACCACACCGGAATTGGTTGCCGTTCCCTGGCCGAAATAGATATAACCATCCCTGATCACGAGATGGTCTGTATGATGGTCGCCCTGGCTTGGCAGGCCGGACAGGAGCACCTGTTGCTTTCCGTCGGGAGTGATCTTTAATATCTTACCGCCTTCGAGCGCACCACCTTCAGAAACATAAAAAGCGCCCTGATGGTACACAACGCTTGTCCAGGGGCCGTTCCGCCCGCCTGAAGCCACTTCCCGGGCCGTTCCGTGGACATCGATCCTGAGGAGCCTGGGTGATTTCCACACTTCACCGTATGAATAGCCGGTCTCGATCACGTACAGGTTGCCCTTGTCATCGAACGTGGCAGACGCAGGAAAGGTAAGGCCGTTGCTGACAGCCTCCGCCCGGTAACCCGGTGGCAAGGCAATATCTGACGCATTGATTGGCCGTTCCGGTGTACCGGAGACCTGCCCGCCGCCCTTTGACGGACGGACGCTGTAACAGCCCATGCTGCAACAGCATACGATAACACATAACCATACAATTCCTTTTCTCATGTACAAGTTTTGTTGTATTCTTAGAAAAACCATTCCATCCGGTACGTTCAGAAAGACTCACCGAAGGATATATAAAAGCCATTCTGTCCTTCGACCCCGGCAGCATAGTCCAGACGCAGGTTAATGCGGTCTTTGCGATCTATCAGAAACCTGATGCCGCCGCCATAATTGGGTTTGATATGCCGGAAACCCAGTTCCTGCGCATCTGCATATAATTTTGTTATCCCCCCAAATGCCGCGAGCCCTATTCTCCAAACGATGTGTTGCCTTATCTCGCCTTGCAGCGTGCTCATATTCCGTTCCCGGTATCTGCCGTAAAAATATCCCCGGACCATCTTGTCGCCGCCGGCAATGGCATAGTCGAAAAAAGGCGGACTACCGAAAGTGAACTCATTGTACAGGCGGACGGCGCCTACGGTACCGGTAGAGATTGCTGTATAATAGCGCAAATCTGTATGTAGTTTGATGTAGGATGCCGCCGCTGTGTAATTATACGTGTTGGTCAGCTCCAGGTACACACCTTCCGAGGCATTGAGGAGATTGTTCCTCGTATCTTTCAATAAGGTATAACCCAGGCCGTAGGTTATGGCGTCGTACAATTCCTGAAAGGCTCTGGTGTCCATATTGTATCGCACTGCATGGTAGTTTAGGTAGCGTATTCGCGGACCTGCGAAGAACCGCCCCGGTATTTCCCTGAGCAGATTAATATCCGTAACGAACCGCCTGCTTTGATAATGGGTTAGAAAAGAGGCGGGTGTGGTAGCCCCGATGCCGAAATACTGATCGGGATATTCCGAATAATGGATCGTACCCTGGGTATACCATTTTTCTTTCTCGAAGAAATATGCCCATACGGTCTCGAGAATCACCTGTTTTCTCCAGGTGTAATTAAATTCGAGTTTGGCATTGGAAACGCGTGTAACGCTATCACGATATAAATCCAGCATGAGTAGTGAAACCACCCCCACATACGCGCCGGTTTCGGGTGTGTACCCGAATGCAGGAACGGGCAATACTTTAATCCGCGGATCTGGTTTGTTGACCGGCTTCGGTGGTATCTCCTGGCCGCTAATGATATAGGCAGACATAAGAGATGTCAGGGATAATGTAGATATCTTCCATCGCATGATCAGTAACCGGGTTTATCTGTAAACAGAAAGTGTATGATTCTTTTCTTTTGTGAAACAAAATGATCTTCAACCGTTCAAAGCTGTGCAGTAAAATGATGCCCCTGCAAAAACTTACCCGGGCGCCGGGTGGAACGAAATTTATAGCATAGTTAGCATCAACTTTATTGTACACTTTTAAACATACCACTATGCCAAACACAAAAACAGCTAAAACCGCTAAAACCACAACGCGGGCGGCTGCTAACGGATCAATGGAACAATCAAAATTTCACCAGCTTTTTGTCGACCAGATAAAAGACATCTACTGGGCCGAAAAACAACTGGTGAAAGCCCTGCCTAAAATGCAAAAGGGCGCAACCTCAGAAGAGCTTAAAGAGGCTATTGATATGCATCTGGAAGAAACCCGGATTCATGTAGAGCGTCTGGAAGATGTCTTTGATATGCTGGGCAAGAAAGCAACAGGTAAAAAATGCCCGGCTATGGAAGGGCTTATTGAAGAAGGAAATGAAATGATGAGCGATACGGAAGCAGATTCTATGGTGCGCGATGCAGGCATCATCATTGCCGCACAGAAAGTTGAACATTACGAGATCGCTTCCTACGGCGGGTTGGTAGCCCTGGCAAATACGATGGGACATACCGAAATTGCGCAGGTGCTGCAGCAAACACTTGAAGAAGAAAAAGAGGCAGACGTAAAACTTACTGAAATTGCTGAACAGTTTGTCAATGAAGAAGCTGCCGAAGAATAATAATGAGGAAACAATCGTCACCGATTCGCTTTTCAGATGAATACATACTTATTGTTTACTTTATAAATCAAGAAAATGGGCACAGATATTAATTCAGGCCACCGGGAAGGAAAAGTGGCTAAAGCGATCGAAGACAAAACGGCCAGGCTGCCTTCAGATGTGTTTTTATGGGCATCTTTGGGAGTCATGGCGCTTTCGATCAGTTTAAAATGTATGCGACACAAACACACAGCTCTGTTTGTAGGACAATGGGCGGCGCCTCCGCTGCTTTTCGGGATATATAATAAACTGGTAAAGCAAAGCGGGCACGATTAGTTTTAGTTGCGCAGGAGGATGTTTGCATGGTTATAATAACACGGGATTTACGGATGGAAAGAATTGCGAATTACCGGATAATCCGTAACAGTTCTTTAATCTGCATCATCCGTGATCCCGACTATGACCGCATGCTACGTAAATTAGTTAACAACACTGGTTTGTAAATACATTATTATTATGAAAAAGTCAGCATCTTCTCCGCAAGCAAATAATAACGCTTCGGCCATGAATTCCCTCAGCACATGTCTGACCAAGGCAATCGGTAACGGATTTACTGTGAATTTTAAAGTAAACCGGGACGGAAGATTGCATATGGAGTCGGAGCAGGGCAGTTACGCTCCGGATCAGGTGCAGATCGTGAACTTCTATCGTTTTGAAGGGGAATCCGATCCCGCAGACAATAGTATCTTATACCTGATCGAGACATCGGATCAGACAAAAGGCACACTGATTGACGCCTACGGCCCGTATGCCCAGGAGCATATTTCGCAGTTTATCAAGCAGGTGGAAGATATCCAGAAGCAGGAGGGAGGTTATAAGCCGTAGATTACACGGCGGACATCCTTTCCGGGTAAGGCTGGAATTTGCCGGAAGTTACAATCCATCTGTGATGTATATCTGCTAATGCGCAAACCCGGTATCGAACGCAAGCATACGCTCGGCCGGTGGATTGTAATATCCGTATTTCAGGTCGGGAAATTCTTCCCGGATCAGATCCATCATCTGGCGGATGCCCATGCATTCGCCAGTGTCGGTAATGCTCATTTTACCCAGATACCAGTCCGGATCGATGTTGAAGTTGCGCCACTGGATCATACTGAGGTTCGTGGCGCGGATCAGCGTACGCAGGGCTTCATATTCTTCAATGCTGTCGGTCATTCCGGGGAAGGTAAAGTAGTTGATGGACGTCCATCCGCCATATCGGTTTACGATACGGAGGCTCTCCACGATGTCCCCGAAGCGATAATTATTAGGTTGATAATATTTGGTATAAACATCTTCCCGTGCAGAATTGGTACTGACGCGGATGCTGCTCAGCCCTGCCTTCATGAGCGCTTCAACAGCATCGGGCTTACTGCCGTTTGTGTTGATGTTGATGCTTCCTTTGGCAGTGTGTTTTCGTATTTCAATAATGGAGGCGCGGATGGTTTCCCACATCAGCAGCGGCTCGCCTTCGCATCCCTGTCCGAAGCTGATGATCGGGTAGGGGGCAGTTTCGAGATGCGGTACGGTATATTCCACGATCTCAGCGGCAGTTGGCTTGAAGGTGAGACGATCCTGGTTGGATACAATAGTCTCTTCCTGCGGCTGGAATGATATGCAGCCGATGCAGTTGGCATTGCAGGCCGGAGAGACCGGTACGGGGCATTCCCAGCGCCCCATGAAATAATTCCGGGCAGCAGGGCAATGATAAGTGAGTGCGCAGTTGTCCGCGAGATGCTGCACCAGCCGGTTGTGCGGATAAGCGGCTTGCAAATGACTGACGCCTTTTTGAATCTCTTTTTCGTTATATCCCGAACATTCCTGCCTGATATCCTGCTCGATGCGCATTGCCGGCACGAGGAAAATCCCGTCCCGCCATCCTGCAGCCGTATAGCAAAACAAGGGCAGGGTAGGCGCATCGGGCAGCGTTTCATAGGCTGCCAGATAAAAGCCGGTGTGCGCCGGCGGAATGAAAGCCGCAACAGCCCATCCTTTTTCGCACAGGCGCATCTCGCCTGTTTGCACATCAATACCAATACCTCTTCTTCCAGGCAGTTCATACTGCGATCCTCCGTCCGGCAGCGGTATCCATTCATCTGCTGCTATAGGTACTGCATCCCAGCCACTGCGCCCGACAGCGTATAGCGATGTGTCTTCGAAGATATTGCCATTCCCGTCAGAATACAGGATATAAGGTTGAGCCATATGCGGATTTACCAGTTGCTTTTTATTCTATTTGCCTTTCCGGCTTCGATCTGTGTTATGCACCATGCTTCTAATGTTCCCGGGTCGAAAGCCGGTGGCTGCACATTCCATTGCATCAAATGATTATCATGACAGTCTATTGTAAGTACGCCAAAACGGAAGATAACCCGTTCTACTTCAGGCCAGGATAGTTGTTTTCTTCGTGATGTCACAGGCAACCGGATAACGTCTTCGCTAAATGCAATATACTGCCGCCGGTTTTTACCCCGCTCCCAGAAAAGGGAAAATGCCAGTGTAACGCTGACGATGCCCGACATGGCAGCCGGTATCCACCATTGGAACATGGTGAAGAATGCTGCAGTGCCGGAGAGCATGATGAGTTCGGCGATGCGAAATATATGGTTGATATGTGGGTTGAGCAGCCACCGGTTCCGGAAAATAACAATGCCCAGCAGTGCCAGGCCCGCCAGAATGCACGAAGCGCCGGCGATGAGTACTGCGGCGCCGGAAACAGGAAGTGACGGAGCATAGCTCCTGATCAGGAAGCACAGCCCTCCTGCGCCGGTAAGTGTCAGCGCAGCAATCAGGTGTAATGCCGTGACCTGGTGTGGTTTAATGCGTTCTTCCACCAGTTCCAGAGTGAAATTCATAGTTGCAAAGGTACGGGGGACATTTGACACTTGTTTCAATTAGCCAATGTGATAATTAGCTGATGGGCTAATTAAATTGGATTTCACGCCAGTCCAAGTTCCAATGCTACCCGTGCCAACCCTACACTGTTTTTGACGTTCAGTTTATGGAGCAGGCTCATGCGGTGATTTTTTACCGTACGCTCACTGAGGAACAGCTTTTCGGCGATCTCCTGGTTGGTAAGTTCCGCAACGACCAGTTGCAGTATCTCTTTTTCGCGGCGTGTAAGCTGCGGCGTTACGCCCGCTGCCTGTTTTTTGGTTCGAGAAAGGTTGAGCAACAGCTCTTCTTTTAGGGAAGCTTCAATGAACTGTTCGCCATGATACACTTTTTCGATGGCCTCTATCAATACCTGTGGGTCCGTATTCTTCAGCAGATAGCCGAGGCATCCCTGCTGCAGCATATCCTTTGCGTGGAAGGTGTTGTCGAGGCTGGTAAGCGCCAGTATCCGTACGGAGGGGTATTTTTTCGAGATGATCCGTGCCAGCTCGTTGCCATGCATATCCGGCAATTGAATGTCGAGCAGCAGTACATCAGGGAGTGTTTGCTCCAGGCCCGCGAGCAATGCGGCGCCGGAATTGTATGTAGCGCCAACTGTTATATGTGCATATTGACTGAGCACCTGCGTCAGTCCGATGATGACTAAAGGATGATCGTCTGTGATGGCTATTTTGATCTGCATTTACCCTCGTTATTACTGATCAAGGTACAAAAAATGTAATAAACAAGGCAACTTCTTAAGGGTACGATAGCACTAAATAAGCCTGCCATTCCACCACCCGGCCGGGATCGTCTGTTAGAAGAATGGTATATAGGTTTCGTTTCGATAGCCATTATACGGGATTGTTCTGATCCGAATGGAGTGGTATTTCGAATTCGATGTAGACGGTGGTTCCCTCGTCTGGTGCAGATGTTACTGAAAAGCTTCCATTCAGCGACGCTACCCGGCTTCTCAAATTGGATAATCCCATGCTATTGTGCCCATCCAACTCCGTTTGGTCGAATCCGCATCCATCATCTTCTACGGTTAATCCCAATAGTTGATCCTGGTAATCGAGTTGTACCAATACCTGTGTGGCATGGGCGTGCTTTACCGCATTCTGTACCAGTTCCTGGGTGATGCGGTACAATGCAAGCTGGAAGTCTTGTTTCAGAAATGGCATTGCGCCTGATGTGTGGAACTGGATCACCGGCGGAGCGCCCTTGCTCATTTTATTACAGTATATATCAATGGCCTCAACCAGACCTGCCTGCAATAAAATTTCCGGCATCAGGTTATGCGCAGTCTTACGCAGATCCCGTGTCACCTCATCCAACTGTTTGAGTGCTTCACCGAAATCAGATGTTTGCTTCAGTTCGGTATGCGCATTCTCTATGGCTCCGAAGCTCAATCGCGTGGCCGACAGTTGTCCCACGATGCCATCATGCAGCTCACGCGCGATCCGTGTGCGTTCTTTTTCTTCACCATCCATAATTGCTGTTAAGCGGATGATCTCCTGCTCCTGCTGCAGATTCCGGATCTTATGTGCCTGGAGGCGGCGTTGTTGTTTGTTACTGCGGTATGCAACAACAAGCAGGCTTGCCAGCAGCAGCGCTCCCGCTGTAATACTGATGATCCAGGTGTTTTTCTCTTTTATTTTATGTGTTTGTAATGCGATCTTATATTCTTTCTGAAGTATTTCCTTGTCTTTTTCAGCAGTACGGTAACGGGTTTCCAGCAAATGCACATTGTTGGCTACCTCTTTTCCCGTTATGCTGTCTTTGGCCATAATATGTTGCTGGTAATATTCCAGTGCTTCAGGATATTTTTTCGTTTTGGTGTATAGCTCCGACAAAGTTTTGCAGATATTAGGTATTTCGGTTGAATAAGACCCAGCCTGCGCTTCTTCCAGTGCCTGCAGAAGGTAAGGTTCCGAAGTTCTATAATCGCCGATAGCATAATATGCCTGTCCCAGGATATGAAGCGTTTTTGTCTGGTGGTGTCGGTACACACGGTCACCCAGAAGCAAGGCTTCTTGCAGAAAGCTAATACCTTGCCGCATACTATCCAGCTGCAGGTATAAAGTACCGAGATTGTTGAGTGCACTTGCTTCCGTATTGACCAGCCGGTGCTGCCGGGAAATATGCAATGCTTCCCGGAATGCTTTCCCGCTCAGATCCCATTGTTTTTGTTTACCGTAATAGATCCCTTTGCTGATCAGGTTAGATCCCAGCCCGGCATAGTTCATTTCTGCCCGTGCTATTGTTTCTGCGAGATTCAGATAATGAAGGGTTTGCTCGTGCTCCTGGCTGTCTGACTGGCTGACGTGGCGGAGCACGATCGGGATGTTGTTGTAAATGCTGCTCATGGATATCTGGCTGTGCCCCCGCTCGATAGATAAGGCTGCTTGTGCGAGGCAGATCATACTTTGGTATAACTCTCCGAGGTACATATGCTGCACAGCCATATTGTTGTATATGCCGGCTCTTCTGTTCTCAAGCCGCGGCTCTTTGTAGCTGTATAAAAGCGCCTGTCTGTAAGCATTAATACTTTCCCGGTACATGGCTTTTCTCAGATACACATGCCCCATTCCAAGCCACGAAACCCCCATTCCGTAAGTATGACCGCCCAATCTGCTTTCTTCTAAAGCCCTGGTCAGCAATGTCAACGCACTATCCGGCATATCATCCATAAGACCGGCGGCCGCGTTTACCAGGTTACGCATACGGCCGGTGTCAGGTTCATAAGTGAGTTGCAATGGCCTGTCTTCTGTTGTAAAGGACAACTGCTGCGTTTGTGCCGTGCCGTAGTACGGCATCAGCAAAACAGAAAGCAGAATAATAAATCTGATCATCATAAGGTATCTTCATATACCTGTTACAGATATAATCCGGTCTTTAAAATTAGTCCTTTGTACTCAAAAAAATAATTAAGTCTATAGACACTAATATACATAAGGCACACAGGTTAATTTTGAAATAGAAAATACCGTAGATAAAAAAGAAGCGGTATTTGAAATTAAATAATTGATTTGAAAATCATTTCCAACCATTAAAAATCTAAATTATGAGGCAACAACAACTCAAATTGAATATTCTGTTCCTGGTCTTTTGCCTGCTGGCGCTCAAAGATGGAGTTCATGCCCGCAATATATCATCCATGCAGACGCAGCAGCTCCACTTTATGGAGAACCGCGGACAGATTGTGGATCAATATGGCAAACATCGTGCGGATATTGATTTCCGGGTACCGGGTGGCAATGGCCTCAATATTTTTATCAGCAGTACAGGCCTTCATTATCAATGGGCTAAAAGCAACAGAACCAGTACGCCGGGAATGTCATTGGATGAAACGGATGCAGCTACCGCAGGTCCGGACGACATGATCCGGTCGCTGCTTCGTTCCGGAGACGCCGGTCCGGTGGAAATGTACCGGATGGATATAACCCTGATAGGAGCCAATTTAAATGCTCCGGTGGTTGCCGAAGACAAACAGTCTTATTATGAACAGTATTATTTGCCGCAAACCGGTAGCGATGGCGCCCGCGCCCATGCTTACCGGAAGATCACCTACAAAAATGTTTATCCATCTATTGACTGGGTCTTGTACATAAAGCAGGATAAGATGGAGTACGACTTCGTGGTGCATCCGGGAGGTAAGGTTTCTGATATAAAAATGAAATACGGTGGCGCTGCATCGCTTACGCTAAATGAAGACGGCAGCATTACGGCGGTTACGGAAATGGGGATGGCTACACAGCAGGCGCCCTATAGTTTCCAGGCAGCAGACGGGGGAATGGTGGATTCCCGTTTTATATTGAATGGTGATATACTCAGCTTCGGTACAGGCGACCATCAGGGAACATTGGTGATTGATCCGGTGCTGGAGTGGGGACGTTATTACGGCGGAAGCAATCTGGAGATATCATTCGGAACTGCTGTGGATAATAACGACGGGAGTGTGTATATGTCCGGTACTACTTCGAGCACCAGTAATATTGCTACGATCGGAGCGTTTAAGACTACCTTGTCGGCGGGTGGTATGGACGATTTCTTCCTCGCCAGATTCAGCCCTACAGGCTTAAGGGTATGGAGTACTTATTACGGTGGTACGGGCATGGAAGCGGGTGGTGCAGTGACTTGTGACAGGAACGGGAACGTTTATCTGAGCGGATCGACTTCAAGCACCGCAGGTATGACTACGCCCGGCAGCTTCCGGGAAGTTTTCACCGGAGGCGGCAGCGATGGGTTTATCGTTAAGTTTGATGCTTCCGGATCAAGAATTTGGGGTTCTTACTACGGAGGAGAGGGTGATGATGGTGTGATGAATATTTCTTGTGATGTACATGGTAATATATACATATGTGGTAACACTAGCAGTGATACAGGTATATCTACTCCCTCCAGCCATCAGGTAAACCGTAATGTCATAGGCCTCCCATCTATGGCCCCAAATGGTTTTTTGGCAAAATTTGACGGTAGCGGTATGCGGCAATGGGGGACTTACTATGGATGGAACAGCACGGGACTAGATGTGTTTGCAGACAAATTCGGTGATGTTTATCTGGCGGGGGACGCAACCAGGGATTCCAATATTACGACGCCGGGCGCCCATCAAAGAATCCCGGGTGGTAGTTACGACTGCTATCTTGCTAAATTTGACAGCGCCGGTACACGTATATGGGGGACACTTTATGGAGGAGAGGAAAGTGAGCGCGCGGGTGCGTTACCTTGGAAAATGCGTATGATTGCAGGTGATGATTCGGGAAATATCTACATGGCCGGTACCACCGGGAGTGTGGACTCAATAGCCACACCCGGTAGTCATCTGGATACGAAAAACGGAATTGCCGGAGAAACGGACGGCTTTCTGGTGAAATTCGACAGCAGTGGGAAAAGACAGTGGGGTACTTATTACGGAGGAGCCGGCGGTATGTTTGAAAGCGTTCTTTCCATGACCTGTGATCACAGGGGAAATGTCTATCTGGTCGGAACGACGGAAAGTACTTCGGGCATTGCCACACCCGATGGACATCAGACGACGCTTGCCGGGACCGGGCCGATGATGGTTGATGCATTCCTGGCCAGGTTCGATCATTCAGGCGCTCTGAAATGGGGTACTTATTATGGCGGCAGCGGAATGGATCTGTGCTTTGGCGTCGTTAGTGATTGGTACGGAAACGTATACATCAGCGGTTCGACACAAAGCGATACCGGGATTGCCACACCGGGCAGCCAGTTTTATATAAACGAAGATGCGTTTATAGCAAAATTCTGCTTTGCGATACCTCCTGTTTCTATTACCGGCAGCGATACCATTTGTCCCAATACACCCCATACCTATTCTGTGCCGGCCAATTCCGGCGCCGGCTTTATCTGGGAGTGGCCTGCGGGATGGGATGTTAGCATTACTGGAAACACCGCCACCTTGCATGCAAACCAGGGAGGCGCTGCAGGTACCATTAATGTGCAGACCGTCAAGTGCGGCGACACAAGTGATGCCGCGTCCTTTGAAGTGTACGTACATCAGCAGACCCCGGCGCAGATAACCGTGGACGGATATGACCTGAGTACTTTAAACAGCCACAGCACATACCAGTGGTATATCAACGGCTATCCTGTTCCAGGCGCTACCAGCCGTATATATACTGTAGACAGTAACGCCGGTTATAACGTAAAGGTGACGAATACCAATGGGTGCACGGACTCCTCGGATACCTATTATGTAACTAATATTTCAGTGACGGATGTGTCACATGCCGACCGGGTAGCTGTGTATCCCAATCCGGCTCGTAATATGATATATGTGGCAGCGCCCGAACGTGCTGTGATACACATCAGCAGTATGGAAGGGAAAACGGTACTGCAGCCGCAGTCAGCAGGAGCCGTTGATATCAGCGGTCTGGCTGATGGCGTGTACCTCCTGCAGGTCCGTACCACAGACGACAGGTTGATACATCTTGAGAAGCTGGTGAAGTCGCCCCGCTAAAGGCAACAGTGTACATGGTTCCCGGCAAACATTTGTTGCCGGGAACCATGTTATTTCATGCCGGCCTTACTAAACTTCCGGGTAGCTATGGTGGCGCAATCTTTGCAAATGAAGAATAAGAGACTATGAAAATCTTCCGGATCATTTTTGTCCTGCTTTTCCCGGGTGTTGTTTTTGCGTTGCACACCGCCGGGGAGGATACAGCCATTGTGCAGGGATTGAGTTTTGTAGAAAACAAAGGGCAGTGGACAGACCCGGTAAAATTCAGGGCAGGTATCCCGGGAGGGGCATTGTTTCTTACAGACCGGGGCTTTGTATTTAACTATTACCAGGCAGCTGATCTGGAAAGCATACATGCACTTGAAGGGAGCGGACAGGATGTATCAGGTGAAATGGTACGCCACCATGCATATCGCGTTGATTTCGCAGGGGCAAACGAAAATATTACATACCGTACAGATCATAAAAGCAGTGTTTACCACAATTATTTCTACGGTAATGATCCTTCAAAATGGGCAGGACGCGTAGGGGTGTTCGGCAAGGTAATACAGCAGGATGTATACGAAGGGATAGACGTTGCAGTGTACAGCAAAGGAATATCTTTTAAGTACGACTTTATCATTGCTCCCGGCGCCGATGCCGGAAAGATTGTACTGGCATTTGAAGGTGTGTCGCCGCAGCTTACTGCACGCGGCAGCCTGAGTATAAAGACCGGTGTGAATGAGACGGAGGAGCTCGCGCCTTATGCATACCAGGTGATCGAAGGCCATGAGGTGCCGGTGAGGTGCAGCTACAGGCTGGTAAAAGGACGTCTCAGTTTCGATTTGCCGCAGGGCTACGACCGGCGGTACGCACTGATCATAGATCCCCAGCTTGTGTTTGCCACATATAGCGGCGCTGCCAACGGACGGGATTTTTACAGCTATTGCAGTGCATATGATGATGCCGGAAACCTGTACGCCGGGGGGAAATGCTGGCAACCGGGCTGGCCGGTTACTACCGGCGCTTTTCAGACCACATTCGGAGGGGACCAGGATGTAGGCATCAACAAATATAATGCGGACGGTACCCAACTGTTGTACGCCACCTATTACGGCGGAAGGGACGGAGAGGAGCCCTATGCGATGGTTGTGAACGGCCGTGGCGAACTGGTTGTAACCGGTGGCACCAGGTCCCCGAACCTCCCTGTTACCCCCGGATGTTATGACAATACGCTGGGCAGATACTATGACCTGTTTGTAGCACATTTCAACGCAGACGGATCAGCGCTGATCGGCGCCACTTACATGGGTGGATCCGGATCCGGAGACGTCAACGCAATTGATATCACGGGTATCGGCGCAGGTATGCATAATAAAACAAGTCCTGCAGAGCTGATTTGTGATCCTTCCGGCAATATATGGGTAGTCAGCAATACCTCGGAAATAGATTTTCCGGTTACTTCCACAGCGTTGCAGCCGGCTATTGCCGGGGCCATAGATGGTGTCCTTTTTCAGCTCAATCCCGATTGTTCCCAATTGCTGTATAGTACCTTTATTGGTGGGAGCAGCGACGATGCGGTATACAGCCTGGTATTCAATTCTGCCGGAAACCTGGTCATTTGCGGCGGTACGCAGAGCAGTGATTTTCCCGTATCCGGGAGCGTATTGCAGCCGGCGGCACAGGGCGGCTGGGATGGTTTTGTAGCCATAGTAAACCCTGCATCGGGTGCATTGCTGCGATCCACTTACCTGGGCACGGCAGGCAACGACCAGGCGGTGGGGCTGCAGACGGACGATGATGGCAATATCTATGTGCTGGGACGGACGCTGGGAAATTACCCGGTCAGTCCGGGTGTGTATGCACAGCCGAACGGAGATGTGTTTATTGACAAGCTTACACCAGGCCTGGACGCTTCTTTACAATCCACACGGGTAGGGAATCCGCAGTCTTCACGCCGGTATGCACCTACTGCTTTTTTACTGGATGTTTGCGGGAATGTATATGTCACAGGGCTGGACGCAGTCTCGGGATTGCCGTTGACCGGCGATGCCTTTGAGACGACGACCCGGAACTTCTGGTTTTGCGTGTTGCGGCCCGGTTTTTCAGGGTTGCTTTTCGCTTCTTATTTTGGCACTACCGATGATCATACGCATGTGGGTACACATCGCCTGGATCCACGCGGTATTGTGTATCATTCCGTCTGCGTCAGCTCGGCTGTTTATCCCGTTACGCCGGGCGCCTGGGCTACCACGAAGCTCGCGGAAGCCCAGGATGTTGTCAGCTTCAAATTCAATTTCGAAACCTCGGGGGTACAAGCTGTATTTGTAACAGAACAGATGAGCGATACAGGCTGTGCACCTTTTACGGTGCCGTTTATCAACCGGTCCGCCATGGCAGAACGTTTTTTATGGGATTTCGGGGATGGTACGTCCACGACGGACCCATCGCCAACTCATACATTCACCACGGCAGGTGTATATACCGTACAATTGTATGCCTATAATGATACTGCCTGTATTACGCGCGATACTTTCCGGAAGGTGATTACTGTATTGCCGTCGCCCCGGGTTTCTGTAATTCCGGATACGGTAGTCACCTGTGTAAACAACTCCGTTCAGTTGCGTGCAGACGTTACACATGATCCCGGTGTAACCGCTACGGTTGTGTGGGCGCCGCCAACCACGCTCGATAATGCAGGCATTGTTAACCCGGTTGCTTCCCCATTGTCGGATATTACTTATCATGTTTCCGTGGCATTGGATGGTGGTTGCCAGGCAGAAGATTCTGTCCGTATTACTGTACTTCAGGGTTTCGACCTGCAGACGCCCGATACGGTGGTCTGCGCAGGCGAGATGATCACAACCCGCCTTCATGGTGATATCCGCTATACTTACACCTGGTCGCCTGTAAATGGTGTTTCTGATACGACGGCTATGAATCCGCAGATCGTACCGGATTCTTCGCGGACGTATATGGTCACGGCGCGTTACCCGGGCTGCCGGGACAGTATGCGTGTCCTTGATATAGAAGTGCAGCCGCAGCCTTCCATAGATCTTGGTCCCGACAGGGAACTCTGCTACGGAGATACCTTGCGCATGAACCCCGTAATTCTCCCTCCGGATTATTCGCTTTATGCCTACAACTGGAATCCGGCCGGGGGCTTGGATGCACCGGCTTCAGCAACCCCGTTGTTTACCGCTTACACCACGTCTGTATTAACGATGACAGTCAGCACACCTATCGGCTGTACGGGTACAGACGATATCCTGATCACGGTGGCTGACCCGGATATCATAACTGCCTCGGCCGATACCACCATCTGCCCGGGAGATACGATCCGGCTCTATGTCAGGGGTACGCAGGCCACACAGGTATGGCGACCTGCTTATTATATAAGCGACACGTTGAGTACGGATCCTTATGTGTATCCCGTTATGCCGGTTTCCTATACGGTTTACGCCCGGGATGACAACAATTGTCTGGATACCCAGGTGGTCCGTGTGGGCATAGCGGAGTCCGCCGTAGTGATATTGCCGGACTCTGCCCGCATCTTTCCCGGTGAGGCATACCGGATGGATCCGGAGGGAAACTGTATATATTTCGAATGGTTTCCCCTGGCAGGGTTATCAGATCCTCAGTCAAGGAATCCGGTGGCCACCCCGGAAGCAGACACACGTTACTATGTTACGGCGCGGACAGCACATGGATGTATCGCTTCGGACTCGATGCTATTGTATGTTAGTACGGATTCATACATTGATATGCCAAATGCTTTTGTGCCTGGTAATGGCCCGAACGGTACACTGAAGCCTGTAAGAAGAGGGAATATAGTGTTGAAGTCTTTTTCGGTGTATAACAGATGGGGCATGAAGCTGTTTGAAACCACGGATGCAGACGCAGGGTGGGACGGACAGTATGGCGGGCTTGCGCAACCAATGGGCGTATACGTGTATATGGTAGAGGCCGTGACGCCGGCGGGCCGCATGTTTTACAAGCAGGGGAATGTAACCTTGCTTCGATAAAAGTCGTGATATTTGCCTCCGGCATACATTGTAGGCATTCGCAGTTTTGTCTTAGCTTTACAGATAAGACTGAAAGGATGTTCGAACAGTTATTCAACCATATCTCTTCCAAAATAACTATCGGAGAAAAGGAAAGGGAGATATGTTACTCTCTTTTCATTTCCAGGACACTGCGCAAAAAGCAATACCTGCTGCAGGAAGGGGAACCGTGCAAATACCTTGCGTTTGTGGAGAAAGGGTTGCTTCGCTCATATACCATTGATGAAAAAGGAGCGGAGCATATTGTGCAATTTGCTCCGGAAGGGTGGTGGATTGCCGATATATACAGTCACCTTACCGGTGAGCCGTCTGAATACAATATAGATGCGCTCGAAGAAACGGAAACGCTGCTGCTGACAAATGAAGCCTATGAAGAGCTGATGGAGCGGGCGCCCGTATTCGAACGGTATTACCGGCTGCTGATGCAAAACAGTCTGGTTGCGTATCAACGAAGGGTGAGCTGTACATTGAGCCGCTCGGCAGAAGAAACATATACCGAGTTTTTACGGGTTTATCCGCATATTGCCCAGCGGGTGCCGCAGCATAATATTGCTTCTTACCTGGGGATCACTCCTGAATCCTTAAGCCGTATCCGCCGGCAGATAGCGGAGAAATAAAATCTGTTTAATGTGCTAATTAGCACATTAGCTAATAAAACTCCCGGCCGCATTTCTTATCATACCTCAATGGCGCCTCCTGATTCTGTGCATAACTTGCAACTGTTTTAGGCAACATAATGATGTATTATGGACAGGAAAAATTTTTTAACCACAATAACGGGAGCAGCGGCCATGGTAAGTTTGGGCGGTTTATCCGCATTCCGGAAATTTACGGATGCATTGCCGGAAGACGGCCGGAAAATGCCTGTTTTATTCATTGGGCACGGTTCACCGATGAATGGCATAGAAGACAATGAATTCAGCTTGTACTGGGAACAGCTCGGACGGGAGATCCCACGCCCGCATGCGGTGCTTGTGGTGTCTGCTCATTGGTTTATTCGCGGCACAAAGATCACCGCAATGGATTTTCCTAAAACAATCCACGATTTCGGCGGGTTTCCCAAGGCATTATTCGATGTGCAATATCCGGCTCCCGGCAGTCCGGCCCTGGCGAAGGAAATGACAGAAGCCATACGTTCCGTGCATGCAGAGCCGGATCACGACTGGGGGCTGGACCACGGCGCCTGGACGGTGGTACGGCGTATGTATCCTAAAGCAGATATTCCGGTATTACAGTTGAGCATCGATTATAGCAAGGGGCCGCAATTCCATTATGAACTGGCGAAGGAACTGGCATTTCTCCGGAAGAAAGGAGTGCTGATCATCGGCAGCGGTAATATGGTGCACAACCTCGGTATGGTCAACTGGAATATGATGGACGGGGGCGGGTACGACTGGGCTTACCAGGTGAACGACAAATTCAAGGAACTGATCCTGAAAGGAGATCATGCACCGTTGGTAAAGTATGACTCGCTTGGGAAAGAAGCGCTCATGGCCATACCTACTCCGGAGCACTATCTGCCGCTGTTATATACGTTAGCGCTGCAAGAGAAAAAGGACGAAGTGAGCCTGTTTAATGATAAGGCGATCGGCGGATCGCTGACGATGACCTCGGTGCGGATTGGTAAGGGGTAACTGGTTGTATAACAGTTTTTTACGGGCCTGCCCGGCATTGCCGGTTTAACAATCTTTTTGCATTGCATTGTTTTGGCTATCTTAGTATTGTATCTTCAGTTCTTCAGGCTATGTAATTCACAAGCTAGCGACTGTTTATGGGCAGAGTACTTTTTATATCAGTATTACTGTGCATGCACCCATTTTTTGCCTTGGCGCAATGTACAGACTGGACGATTGGCAGCCGGCTGATCAACCAGTCCAGTTGTGCGTCGAGCGGGAGCTTCGAAATTGAGCTGCATGGCCCTGATGCAGCTAATCTGTCCCTGATCCAATATGGTATCGCTGCGCCTCCCGGTGGGGGAATATCTGTACCGCTTAATAATTCCCCGATATTTACTGCTATGCCGGCGGGAACGTTTGAGGTAAGTGTTGTGGCTTACTGCGGCGGAACGTTTACCGGTAAGACTGCGATGGTCACCGTTCCGGGGCTTTATGAACCGCCGGAAATGACGGTTAATGTTAACCGGAATACGCTTTCCTGTACCAAATCCGGCATAATTACAGTGGCGCCGCGCAGTGGTTTACCTCCGTATAATATTCATATACTGCAGTCGCCACCCGGCTATACCGGGCCGGTGAATGTCACAATAACTTCAGGTACACATGTTTTCAGGGAGCTTCCTGCAGGTTCATACAGAATACAGGTATCGGATGCCTGCGGTACTGGTACCAATCCTCATAACGTACAGATACTCTCATTACATCCGGCAAATATTGATTTCAATTACAGTGGGGTAATGACTGCATCAGGATGTAATGCTGTGGCTATCTCTCATCCCATTGTTCAGACGAATGGAGGCTGGAGTGGATATCCTGATACTTTTTACACTATCTCTGTCGAGATACCAGGTCTTACCGCCAGATCATCTATGCGTTGGGGAAGCGGGAGTTTCAATCTGCCCTTGCTGCCGGGGAAAACCCTTAAGGATTGCTATGGCGCACCGGTTAACTTTACGATTACCTCTAATTGCGGCCCGACAACGATCCAGTTCAGCAGGTCTTTCCCTACTCCGGATCTGTCTTCCTCAATCACGTTGAATTGCAATATTGATTTTACATCCCGTCTGTCTTTCGGTGGTCCGATATGCTACCCGGTATCTTATAGCTACCGCAACCGGCTCGACGGAACGAGCTATGGCCCGTTCACAACCAATACTTCGGGTGTAACGACTCCGCCGATTCCGTTCGGCATTTATGATGTGACCTATACTACTGCCGACGGTTATACAGGTGCCGGCAATGTGCAGGCAGATCCCCTTCCTTCCAGTCCTTACCAGGTTTCGGTATTTAAGGGAGATGAAACGCCGGGGTTGCATGGCTATATTGAAGGGTTCCGCTTTACTTCCAGCCATACACCCAACACCGGTAGAACTATAGAGCTCTTTAGTGGGCCTTCCGGGTATGCTTATCAGGATAATTGGTCGGCTTCTACCAGGAGTAAGGATGTGAGAGGGGCACGGCCTTCTTCTCCTTTGACATTACGCTTCTGTCCGGGATCTTATGTCTGGAAGATCACGGAAGGTTGCGGAGTTTATTATTTACCAATAGAAGTAAGGCCTGAAGACGCGCCTGCATATACAGTTGGTATAGCCCGCAGCCGTCAGACATGCGAAGGCAGGTATATCTGGCCTTCCGGTACGCGCAGTATGGGAGGCAGTCGCGAACAGGTAAAGTTTTTTGTTTATAAAATGAACCCGCTGCGGCCCGGACTGCTTACCTATACCGGGGAAACACAGGACTCTTTTCTACTTACCGAACGTGGGGTGTACTATATATTTCCGGCATGGGCAGGTAGTTCCAATAATACACAGTTGTATGACCCTTCGACATTCTTTTTCGTCAGTCATCCTAACGATTACACAAAAAGTGTAAGGTATGATTATGATCATGACCCGCTGGAGATAGACAGGGCGCAGACTCAGGCATTTACCTGCAACGGAACGACACAGGGAGAAATTCATGCCCGTGCGAAAGGAGGTGCTCCGTTTTCGGGTAGTATCTCGTACAGGTATGCACTTGCACGTGAAGGTAACGGTGTTTCGGGGCCCTATCTGATGCAGAACAGTACGGGTATCTTCACCGGGTTCAATGGAATGGCGGGAGATAAATTTGATGTCCGTGTTGAAGATTCCTGCGGCGCTTTTATTGTACAAACACTCGAGATCCTGGATCTGACCAAAACACGACTGATCTCCAGTGACAGGTATATAGTTTGTGATTCGGCCACAGTAAGGCTTACGACCATTCCCTTGCCAAACGCAACCTATAGCTGGACAGGTCCTAACGGTTTTACTTCTGCCGTGCGGGAGCCTGTGATCCCAAATGTGATATCGTCTGTTCATGTGGGCATGTATAAAGTTACCGTTCGGATCCCCCAATGCAGTGAACCGTTTACAGACAGTACGGTAATTACATCGAGTATCCTGCCGCCGGCGCCGGAAACAGATCTTGTCTGTACTCCTCCGATACATCTTGTTATCCGAAATCCACAGCCTGGTATTCAGTATTCGTGGCGTGAGCGGGAGTATTATTTCAATAGCCTCGTTAGCGAAAATACGCGTGCGTCCAACTACGGCGCTTACGGGTATCAGCCTGTTCGCAATGGATTCATTAGTGCTATTGCTATTGATGCTACTACCCGATGTATATCTTATGGACCGGAAATAGGATTTTATAGTGATACACGGCAGCCATTCCGTGCAGGAATACAAACCAGCCGTACCAGTATCTGCCCCGGAGACACCAGTACGCTGACTGCAACCGGTTTTGGTAATCCCGGATCCCATACCGGATTAATAGCTTCGTTTCAATGGTTCCATGACGGAGTGCCTATACCTGGTGCAACCGGAAGGGCATATGCAGTGTCTCTCCCCGGCAACTACAGGGTGTATGTACGGCTTGATACCTGCCAGGCAGATACTTCCGGGGCTGTTGAAATATCGTATATACCCGCGCCGGTCGGAAATATTTCAGCTCCCACACAGGATATATGCGATGGAGAAACAGTCCGGATAACAGCAACGACCGGGAACGATTATGCTTACTCCTGGTATCATAATGGCGTAATGATACCGGGAATAAATGCTTCCGGATATACAGCGACTGACAGCGGCAGCTATTTTGCAGTTATTGCCAATGCAGGGTGCATCATTATCACAGACACCCTGCAGATACGGATACATCAGCCCCCCGATGCGGTCATTGTACCGGGTGCAGACAGCTTTCTGTGTGCAGGCTCTGAAATGACGATTTCCACACGTCAGGTGCAGGGATGGAGATACCGGTGGCTGCGAAACGATACCGTTATCCATGGTGCGGATCAGTACCGGATACGTACGAAGGTTCCAGGCAGATATAGTGTCATTATAAGCTCTGATTTTTGTTCAGGGGATACCTCGCGTACCATCCAGATCCGGGAGTTGCCGGCGCATGTCAGATTGATGGATGATACGGTTATATGTGGCGCTGCCTCGTTCCGCATACCGCTGGATGCCGGCCCCGGATTTAAGAGCATCCGCTGGTCAGACGGTACAACCGCGAGGACAACCGTCGCGGATGTGCCCGGTGTATGGCGTGTGCAGGCTGCCAACGAATGCGGGACATTTGAAGACAGTTTTCGCATAAGGCTGGAATCGGAGTTTTTCCCGACTCTGCCTGCAGATACGCTGGTATGTAATGCAGAAGGGGAAGCTCTGCTTCTTGTCCCCGATATATTGCAGCACATTCGTTGGAGTACCGGAGCAACCTCGCCCGCTATCCGGGTAACAGGTCCCGGCCGGATCTACGTCCAGGGAGAGAGTCCATGCGGTACGCTATACGATACTACAGAAGTAATTTTCTGCCCGCCGCTGATACATGAAATTAATTTTTCCGAAGAAAAAATCTGTTCGGGAACATGTATTACCGTCGGTCAGCACACGGCAAACTATCCGCAGACTTATGAATGGTCATTCAGCGGCGGAGATCCGGCCACAGCCTCCGGCGCCACTCCCGGCACTGTCTGTTATACCACCCCCGGTACATATCCTATAACGCTGACAGCATCTAATCCGGGAGGGGAAACCCGTAAAACCCGGTATGTAGAAGTGGTTCGTGTTCCGGAAGGACGATTTAGCGATACGCTGATTACTGTACCATATAAAACCGATCTGATCCTGCAGCCTTGTGATGTGTCTGAAAGAGTATATTGGTATAAGAATGATAGTCTGATATGTGCTGACTGCCCTGTACTTAGTTTGCAACCTAAAGACTGGAAAGCAGTTTATACCTGCGTGTTATACAATGATCCCGGTTGTACGGATACCTGTGTGTACTATATCAACACTACGGATATTCCTTCCGATATATTCCTGCCCGGTGCGTTCTCTCCCAACAATGATGGTAAAAACGATCGCTTTGGCGTCATTACCGATAACCCCAACATTATCGTAAGGGAATTCCGGGTGTACAACCGGTGGGGTAATACCGTATTTGAAGGCTATAACACTGGTAAGAGCTGGGATGGAAGATTCCGTGGTACACCTGCGGAAACCGGCACGTATTTCTGGATGCTTTCATACAGGGTGGCAGGCAGTGAGCGCATTTACCAGATGAAAGGAGATGTTGTATTGGTGCGATAACGCATGTGCCGGATGAATATGTCCAGCGTTCAGGGAAGGGTAAATGTAAAATAGACAATCGTTAAAATGATTACGATGTCTTAATTTTGGCTAATGAAAAAATTGCTTTCTACCAACCTCTCCATTGCGGGTACAGGCTTTGCGTTGTTACTACTGCGCATCGTTGCCGGCGCAATGATGATTGCCGGACACGGATATCCCAAGATGCTGAATTTTCAGCAAATCGTACCGAAATTTATGAGCTTCATGGGACTTGGGCCGACGGTTTCTCTGAGTCTGGCCATTTTTGCCGAGTTCTTCTGTTCCCTTGCATTAATACTGGGATTGTTTACGAGGTTTGCACTGATCCCCCTTATTATTACAGCGTTGGTGATCGTTTTCATTGCGGGTGGAGGCGATATCGTCGGTAAGGGAGAACTTGGATTTATGTATCTGGCCGCATATGTTGTACTCTTTATTACCGGGCCGGGAAAGTTCAGTGTAGATGCGATGATTTCCCGGAAATAAGCTGTGTGGGAAGGCAGGTTTAAAATCCTGTATTAAGGATATAGGCTTTTCTTAACAAATGCATGACACAATCGGGGTTAGTTTTACAGCAATATTTTTAATCAAAACAAAATTGATCATGAAAAAAATTGCTGCATTTTGTACGATGTTCCTGGCAGTTGCTGTGATGGCAACAGCGCAGGATGCTAAAAAGGAAGCGCCGAAAAGTCCGCGCGTAACTGCAAAGAATGAATTTGCGGAAATCTCTTACGGACAGCCTTCAAAGCGCGACCGTGCTATTTTCGGCGGGCTGGTACCCTATGGTGAAGTTTGGCGCACCGGCGCTAATATGTCGACCGACCTGGAAGTGAAAAGCGATGTGCTCTTCGGCGGTAAGGAGCTGAAGAAAGGCACTTATGCCGTATTCACTATTCCCGGAGAGAACGAATGGACGATCATCCTGAACAGTAAGCCTGCTCAGCGCGGTGCTGCTGAATACGAAAAGAATAAGGATAAGAATGTGCTGGAAGTAAAAGCTCCGGTAGAAAAATCCGCGTCCGTACAGGAAAACTTTACCATCTCTTTTCAACCGGGTAATCTTGTATTCAACTGGGATGATGTGATTGTAAAGGTTCCGTTGGCAAAAAAATAAAGTGTGTTTTTGATGTAGTAATGGCTTCAACGAGCTCAGCCACCGGGTATGAAAAGCGCGGTGGCTGGGCCTGTCGAAGCCATTACTATAGTGTAACTATGAGGTTGTCTCAAAAGTACGTCATTGCGAATGTAGTGAAGCAATCTCTGTCTATAGTTGTCAAATAGTCAATGAGATTGCTTCGGTCGTACCTCCCTACCATTGACGTATTTCATAAGTTGCTCGTTATCAAACACCCCTCTCTATCTCCCCTGAATGGGAGACGATCACATCGTTGTCGCCGATATGCTTCGTTAGCACGACGTAGTGATCGTCCTTCCTCGAGGAGGGAATGAGGGAGGTGTTCGCTACTACGGAGCCATTATGCGACTCCGTCATTTTTATTATTGTTTGGGGCACCCAAATGAAAACTCGCAATGACGACGTTGACCTTTTGAGACAACCTCTTTATCTGTGTTCCCGGATGCGCCGGCGAAACATCCGGGAAAGCGGTTGTCCCAGCGGTAATTGCCTGATTAAACCGGATTATTCAATTAACCCCAGCGTAATCGCTTTCTTGATCAGCCCTGCCGTATTTTTTACATCCAGTTTCAATAAAATGCTATTGCGGTGGTGGTCGATCGTGCGTTTGCTGAGGAAGAGCATTTCCGCGATCTCGCGGCTGGTGTGATTCGCAGCGATCAGTTGCAGCACTTCTTTTTCCCGTTGGGTAAGCAGTGGCGTTTCGGAGTTTTTATGTCCGGAGCTTAAGGTATGCTGCATTACCTGCTCCCGCAGCCTGGCTTCAAGAAATTGGTTCCCGTCATATACTGTATGGATTGCTTCAAGTAACACATCTTCACGCGCAGTTTTCAGTACATACCCCATAACGCCGGCCTGGAACATGCTTTTAATAAAATAAACATTCTCAAGGTTAGTCAGAGCAATAATCTTAATGTCCGGATATTTTCTGGAGATGATCTTGGCCAGTTCGTCGCCCTGTTTACCGGGCATCTGTATATCGAGCAGCAGCACGTCGGGGACATTTTTGGTTAAGCCTTCCAGCAATTCCGATCCGTTTGCATACACATTGATCACTTTCATTGTTTTACTGTCCCGCAGCACATTCTGTAAACCGTTCAGCACGAGCGGGTGATCATCTGCAATCGCTATTGTTATAGCCATTTTTACAAGTTGTCGATTAATACGTTTGGCGCTGTAAAATAGCTTTTTTCGAGGAATGTTCTTCCCCGGGCAGACTGATTTCGATATATACCGAGGTTCCTTGTCCGGGTTTTGATTTCATCGAAAGCGTACCGTTCATGTTTTGTATCCGGTTCTGCAGATTCATCAGGCCCGCGCCATTACCCCGTTGATCCGTGTTGAAGCCCTGCCCGTTGTCTTCTACCGTGATGCTCAGAACGGGAGGATGCATAATGATCTGCATGAGGACTTGCGTGGCATCTGCGTGCTTCACCACATTATGGATCAGTTCCTGAACGATGCGGTATACGGACAGGCGGTATTCATCGGTAAGCAGCTCGAAGCTGCCGTAGGCCTGCACATCAATATGCAGTTCGCGGTTTTGCCCTATGTGCCGGCAGAAATGCCGGATGGCTTCCGGGAGGTTGTGATGCAGCAGGATCTCCGGCATCATGTTGTGTGCCGTTTTCCGGATCTCATTGCCAATATCGTCCAGGATCTCTCTCAGCTTATTGTAGGCATCAGATTCCGTAACATCATTGTGGTCCTGCTTAAGCACGGCTGCATTCAATTGTGCGGCGGCAATAAGCCCCCCGATACCATCGTGCAATTCTCTTGCGATGCGGTTACGTTCATTTTCCTCTCCTTCCATCATGGCTTTGAGGCGCCCGATCTCCTGCTGTTGTTTAAGGTTGGATAGCTGCTCATCCAGCAAGCGTCTTCTGGTCCGGTGACGACTGTATAATCCGACGGACAGCAACAGGATAATCAGTGCAGCGGAAACCGCAGTGGTGATCCAGAAGTTTTTTCGTTGCAGATCTCTTTCCTGGCTGGTGATGAGCAGTTGTTTCCTGATAAGTTCTTTATCTTTTTCTGCCGTCCGGAATTTTACTTCTATCTGGTTGACATTATTTATAATCTCTCTTCCGGATATGCTGTCGTTTAGGGAAATGTAAGCCTGGGTGAGTTTGTATGCCTTTTCATAGTTGCCGGTTGCAGCATACAATCGGGCCAGGCTCCAATGAGTCTCCCGTATGATGAGCGGTTGCTGCAGCACCATAGCTCTGCTCCTGGTTTGCAGCAACACTTTTTCCGCTTCTTTGTAACGTTTGAGTTGCATGTACGCTGCTCCCAGTGTGGCCGCAGTACTGTTCATATACGAGAGGTCAATCTGGTCGTCACGGCTGATGCTGTCTGCTTTTTCGAGACAGATGAGCGCCTGCCCGGGCATGTTCTTTTCGAGCAAGGCAATACCCAAATTTGTGTAGGCCAGATATATTACTTCAGGCAATTTGTGTGCGCGACCGATAGCGAGGGCTTTTTCAAAATACCGGATGCTGCTGTCCCACTGCTTTACATTATTGTATGTAATGCCGGTATTAATAATCACATTACTGAGTACATAATAATTATTCTTTTTCCTTGCACCGGTTTCGGCTTTATTCAGATAATAGCGGCTTTGATCTGGTGGACGGCCCATTTGAATCAGTATAGCTGCCAGATTGGAATATGCATAGTCCATGTCCACATCAGGAAAATAATTTTCGGCGAGCAGGATGCCCTGGTAGTACGCCATGGCCGCTTTAGAGAGGTCTCCCCGGATATGATATAGCCGGCCCAGGTTGTTGCAGATTACAGGCAGTAGTTTTTGTGTCCGGCCATCGTTCATGCAATAGGGTATCGCTTCCCTGTATGTTGATTCTGCTTCTGTATATAAAGATTTTGCCGTGTAGGCATTCCCCAGCTGATACAATGAAGAGGCTATGCCGTACGGGAAGGACAATGATTTGCTGGCTGCCAGCGTTTCGTGCATGAAGTTGAAAGCACTGTCCGGCTGTTTTTTGCCGAGATTGGTCCCGGCCGCGTAGGTTACCGCCCGTGCGATTCTTGCCGTATCCCAGGGAATATGGATATCTGTCAGGATATCATTCTGTTCCGGGAATATGGTATGGGTCTGTGCCTGTGTCAGCACCATACTCCCCGACATGAGTATGGTCAGTCCGGCCCGCCGTATCAGCAGACCGATCTTATTACTCTGCCTGTTGTATATTTTCATTATTATCAAAAGGTACTGAATTGCTGTCAATAAAATTAAGTATGCTTTATTCCAATAAAGTTAGGTATAAATGCCTAAATTGATATTCCGGTATTAGTGCCGATACAGAGCTTATTTGTGGGGGATAACTTTGTACTTGCCCTTTTGATATTGCATTGTCAGAACGGATGGACTCATTGTCTGATAACCACCTTTCTATCTTTTAAACAATTAAAACAGGTAAGTATGAACAAAAAATTCTTTAATGCTCTTGCTCTTTTGATGCTTCTGGTCTTACCGGGCTACGCACAATATGTGGCGCCCGGCTCCTGGGGCTGGGTAGACGGAAGTGACACAACTCAAAAAAGAGGAGTGTACCGCACTATGGGTGTCGCAAACCCGGTAAGCGATCCGGGGGGGCGTGAAGGTGGTGCGACCTGGACAGATTCTGCAGGCAACTTCTGGGTATACGGAGGCTGGTCGTATGCTACCAGTACGGTTATCGCGTCGGTAGTTAACGACCTGTGGAAATATGATCCGGTAGCAGGCGACTGGACCTGGGTACGGGGAGATACCGTGACGAATAGGACAGGAATTTATGGTGTGAAAGGAACGCCCGCTCCGGCTAACCAGCCCGGCGCCCGGCAGCGTTTCCCGCATTGGACAGATACCAATGGCGATTTTTGGCTTTTTGGAGGGTATGGTATGGGCGCAAGTACACCGCTCGGTAATCTGAATGATCTTTGGAAATACACGGTGGCTACCGGTGAGTGGACTTACGTTAGCGGAGGAACGACACGAAATATAAACGGCATCTATGGTACGAAGAGAGTATCTGCTTGGACCAACATGCCCGGTGGTCGGGATGGTGCTGCCGGATGGTGCGATAAGCAGGGTAATTTCTGGATATTCGGCGGTATCGGCAAATATGCCAATGCGCCGGCAGGTACTAATGTCTGGCATCTGAACGATATGTGGAAGTTTGATCCGGTAAGTGAAGAGTGGACGTGGGTGGCAGGCTCTGACACTGCAGACCGGCGGAGCACATCCGGCCCGCAGGGTACAGCAGACACTGCCAACACCCCCGGAGCCAGAAGGTATGCAACTACATGGACCGACAGCGCCGGCAATCTGTGGTTGTTCGGCGGACAACGGGGATTCGGCACTGCTACAACGGTATACAAGTACAATGATCTCTGGAAGTTTGATCCCGTAAACGAGGCATGGACCTGGGTCAGCGGTGATACCATGGCAACACATAATGACGGAAGCGAGGGAGGACATAGTGTATATGGTACGCTGCTTGTCGCAGACACTAATAATCATCCCGGCGCACGGTCAGGAGCGGTAGGATACCCCGGGCCTGACGGCTATTTCTGGCTGTTTGGCGGTAGTGGAGCAGGTTCCAGCGGAACCGGTGGTTATCTTAATGATCTCTGGTTATACAACTATGTAACAAATGAATGGACGTGGGTGCATGGAGATTCTACGCCGGCGGCTGCCCAGCATGGTAATTACGGTACATTGGGTGTCAGTGATCCGGCTAATACACCCGCAGGCAGGTATTTCGGACATGGGAAATGGGTGACTCCCGATGGGGATCTTTGGTTATATGGGGGGCACGGCAGAGCCAGAAATGCTTCCGGACAGGGCTATATGAACGATATGTGGAGATTCAGCACCTGTTTTATATTGGGAACCGGCAGTGATATCAGTGGCAACGACACCATATGCCGGGAGACTGTGCAGACGTATTCCATCCCATCCATTACCAATGCAGAATCCTACACCTGGGAAATACCGGCTGACTGGACCGGTAGCAGCACCACCAACACTATTACGGTTACTGCAGGCACTACTGGCGGCACAATCAGCGTCCGGGCCACTAACTACTGTGATAGCGGCGATGTCCGCACGTTGGATGTGTTCATACCGCCTGCCAATCAGGTGATGATTGAGGTAGACAGCTATACACTCGCTACCTCCAGGGCTTTTGTCACTTATCAGTGGTATCTGAACGGAGACTCCATACCAGGCGCTACCGATTCTTTCCTGGTGGTCGACCAAAATGGCGACTACGTGGTAGCTGTAACAGATATCTACGGATGCGGCGATTCTTCACGGGTGTATATTGTAAACAATGTAAGCGTCCCGGCTGTTGACGGAAATGAGGCCCGGGTATCTGTATATCCAAATCCTGCCCGTGCAGCTGTGTATGTCCGCACTACAACTCCTGCGGCAGTAGTGCTGCGGAGCCTGGATGGCCGGACGGTGCTCCGTCAATCGTCAGCCGGCACTGTAGACATCAGTGGTCTGGCTGCGGGTGTGTACCTGATACAGGTGACCGGCAGCGATGGTCGTCTGCTGCATATGGAGAAACTGGTGAAAACAAGTGGATGGTAACAGATTGAAGTATATTAAAAAGGCTGACTGTTTTCCAGTCAGCCTTTTTTGTATGTTAACGGGTAATGATTATGCAACCAGTGTATCCAATACGCTGTTCATATTACGCACCGATTCTGCTGATTTGTTGAATGCAGCCTGCTCTTCTTCGTTCAGTTTATAGTCAATGATCTTTTCCCAGCCATTGCTGCCGATGACAACCGGCACGCCGAGGCAGATATCATTTTGTCCGTATTCACCATCGAGCGCTACGCAGCATGGGAATACTTTCTTCTGATTGCGGATAATGCTTTCCACGAGGGCTGCGCCTGCAGCGCCGGGAGCATACCATGCAGACGTGCCGAGCAATTTAGTTAAAGTAGCGCCACCCACCATAGTGTCTGCTGCTATCTGTTTCAATTGTTCTTCAGAAAGAAAATTACTTACCGGCGTGCCGTTCAGCGTAGCCAGCCTTGTCAGCGGGATCATGGTTGTATCGCCGTGACCGCCGACTACCGTAGCGTGGAGATCGTTGGCCGAGCAGTTCAGCGCCTGCTGCAGATAGCATTTGAAGCGTGCGCTGTCGAGGATGCCCCCCATGCCGATGATCCGGTTTTTTGGCAGTCCGGTAGCTTTCAGCGTCAGGTAGGTCATGGTATCCATCGGGTTGGAGATGATCACCAGGATGGTATCGGGAGAATATTCCAGCAGGCTTTTCGCTACCGTTTCCACGATCTTGGCATTGGTGCCGATCAGCTCTTCACGCGTCATACCAGGCTTACGGGGCAAGCCGGATGTAATAACGCATACATCGGAGTTGGCAGTTTTGCTATAATCGTTGGTGACGCCGGTAACACGCGTATCAAATCCCAGCAGGGATGAAGTCTGCATAATGTCGAGCGCCTTGCCTTCGGCAAACCCTTCTTTGATGTCAAGTAAAACAAGTTCTTCGGCCAGTTCCCTGCGGGCAATGTTGTCGGCACAGGTGGCGCCTACTGCTCCGGCGCCCACTACGGTTATTTTCATGATTTATATAATGTGGTATTTTGGTGTGAAAAAATAAAATATCCGCAAAGTTAGTTAATTAGCCAATTAGCTGATTATCCGTTTTGCCAGTGACCTGATGAATCTCCCGAAATAAACATTATCTGACCGGCTACTTAAATGTCACCCAGAGGGATGCGGCCTGCACCTGCATAATAGCGCTTCCAGTAGCTGCTGTTCAGGTCGCTGATCATAACGCCGCTGCTGCGCGATGCATGTACAAAACGGTCGTTGGTAAGGTAGATGCCCACATGCGAAATACGCTTGCTCCGGATCCGGAAGAAGACAAGATCGCCTTCCTGCAATTCTTTCTTGTCTTGTATGATTTTGCAGAGGGTAAATTGCCCGCGGGCAGTCCTTACCAGATCAACACAATACACCTGCTCATAGAGGCGCTGTACAAATGCAGAGCAGTCGATGCCATTGGTGTCGTTACCACCCAGCCGGTAACGTACGCCCATCCAGTCGTCAATGAAGTCGTAGAGAGAAATGTTGGTCAGTGCCTGCGGTGTCACGTCCATCATTTCTCCGTATTTGATCTGAAGCGCATTAGTTTCGGATGGGTTGTACTTTTCTGTTGGCTTTTTTCTTAGCTGCTTACTGAGCGTCAGGCAATTATTGTTGTCGTTGAGCTGGATACTGTCAATAAAGTGCGGAGCAGGTGAAGGGCCCGTATGTGTACGGGAAGCGGTGGTTATCTGGTTTGTGTGGCAACCTGAAAAAAACAAGATTGCTACGGACAGATATATGAATATAAGCCTATGTTTCCTATTCATCTGCGCAAATTTAAAAAAAATACCTTGCTTTTCAGGAATCTGATTAAAATCATTATTGCCCGGATGTTCTGTCTTATTCTCATATTGCCCGGCATTGGCATGTTTTTTATCCGCATTACCGGTAAACCATTATGTATGCGCGCAATATGGACGGGAGCGATAGGGTTCGGGCTGGTGAATATACCTGTAAGTATTTATCCCGCAGTGGAGTCCGGCAGGCTGGACTTAGACATGCTGGATAAGAAGAACCATGCAAATATCAAATTTCAACGGGTGAATGAAAGTACGGGGAAGGAGGTTGCGTGGGAAAACATCGTGAAAGGGTATAAGCATAATGACCAGTACGTAGTGCTTACCGATGAGGATTTTGAAAAGGCAAGCCCGGAGAAAAGCAAGCTGATCGAGATCAACGAATTTGTAAAGGAAGAAGAGATCGACAGCCTGTACTTTGATACACCTTATTATCTCCAGCCGGGAAAGAACGGCAGTAAAGCTTACGGACTGTTATACAAAGCGCTGAGCACTACCGGAAAGGTGGCGCTGGGCACTTTTGTGATGCGGACAAAAGAGAATTTCTGCATGCTGAAGGCCATGCCGGGAAATATGATCGTGCTGTTCAAATTGCGTTTTCCCGAAGAGATACGCAGTCCGGATGATATTAAAGTTCCGGAAAAAATCACTGTAAAACCCGGAGAGCTGAAGATGGCGGTTGCGTTGGTGAATCAGCTGACATCGAAGAAATTTTCCGTTGCCAAATACAAAGACACATATACGGCAGCGCTCATGAAGATCATTACAAACAAGGCGAAAGGAAAAAAGGTGACCCAGCCCAAATTCAAACTGGCGCGCAACAACACATCCGACCTTATGGCACAATTGAAGGAAAGCCTCAAATCTAAAAAAGCAAGCTGATGGGTCTGACACAGTATAAGCGCAAACGCAATTTCAAAAATACGCCTGAGCCGGAGGGCGGGGTAGCACAAAAACGGAAGCAACTGGTGTTTACCGTACAGCGCCACCATGCTTCCCGCCTGCACTACGATTTCAGGCTGGAGCTGCAGGGCACGCTCAAGAGCTGGGCCGTGCCAAAAGGCCCTTCGCTCAACCCCGCCGACAAACGACTGGCCATGATGGTGGAAGATCATCCCGTTTCATACGCAGATTTTGAAGGTATGATACCGGAGGGTAACTATGGCGCAGGACATGTAACCGTCTGGGACCATGGTACGTATGAACCGGTGGATAAGGATGGCAGGGTAATTTCTGCTGCACAGTTTGCGGGAGATCTGGAAGCCGGCAGCATCAAATTCCGGGTGAAGGGAAGAAAGCTGAAAGGGGAGTTTGCACTTGTGCGCATGAAGAAAGACGAACAGAGCTGGCTGCTGATCAAGCACCGCGACCGGTATGCTACCGATGAGCCGTACGACAGCGAGACATATGCCACCCAAAAAGCGCTGGCATATACGGCGGCCCGGAAGACCGGGAGAAAAAAGGCCGTTAAGAAGACAATAACTGCTGCCAAAAAAGAAGAAGCGAAACCGGTTGTAAAAAAAAAGTCCTGAACACCCGCAGCCCGGCAGTATACACTAATTATATCCGTCCTATGCTGGCCAAACTGGCAGATGCTCCTTTCGATGATCCGGACTGGCTGTATGAGATCAAATGGGACGGATACCGGGCTATTGCAGAGCTGAACGGACGTAATACCCGGTTTTATTCACGCAAGGGGATTTCATTTGCCGAAGCGTACCCGGAGCTGTTTGCAGCACTCCGGAAAATAAAAAAACGGATGGTGCTGGACGGGGAGATCGTAGCCTTCGATGAGCATGGTATACCTGGCTTTCAACAGCTTCAGCAATACAGACAGCATAAAAATACACCACTGGTGTATTATGTGTTTGACATTTTGTACCTGAATGGAAAGTCTGTAAAAGACAAGCCGCTGCCGGAAAGAAAGCAGCTGCTGCACAGTCTGTTGCCGGATAATGGATTGATCCGGTACTGTGACCATGTTACCGGCAGTGGGATTGATTTTTTCCAGGTGCTCCGGGAGAAAGGGTTGGAAGGTATGATCGCGAAAAGGGCAGACAGCACTTATCATGAAGGCGCACGCAACGGCGCATGGCTGAAGGTAAAGCATGTGCTTACCGGCGAAGCTGTGATTGCCGGTTATACCGAACCGCGCGGTGGCAGGGCATACTTCGGAGCGCTTGTACTGGGAGCTTACGAACGCGGGGAACTGACTTATATTGGTCATACGGGTACCGGATTCAGCAACAAGACGCTCAAAGAAGTGTTTGCCCGGATGCAGCCTCTGATAACAGACGTCAACCCGTTTGGGAAAAAAGTGCGGTTGAATATGCCTGTTACCTGGGTGAAACCGAAACTGGTATCCCAGCTTAAATATACAGAGGTGACAGAAGACGGCAGCTGGCGTCATCCCGTTTTTTTGGGATTACGCGAAGACAAGTTGCCGGAGCAGGTACATACTGAAGCTCCCGTTGCTCCGCAAGCAGCGGAGCCGGTGGTGATACAAAAAAACGAAGCTATGAAACAGAAAGCCACAGGCAGCAGGAAAGTGCGTATTACAAACCCCGATAAGATATACTGGCCGGAAGAAGGGTATACGAAAGGGGATATGATCGATTATTACAATGCCGTATACAAGTATATCATTCCGCACCTGAAAGGGCGGCCACAATCCCTGAAGCGCAATCCGGACGGCATTGACAGGAAAGGGTTCTTCCACAAAGATGCCGGAGAGCAGGCCCCCGACTGGATGGAGACGTACCCGGTCTGGTCGGAGTCATCGGAGAAGACGGTTGACTACCTGGTATGTAACAATAAATCGTCGCTGCAATACATGGCCAACCTCGGCTGCATTGAGCTGAATCCCTGGCATTCCCGCACGGCAAAGCCGGATCATCCTGATTATCTTGTTATGGACCTCGACCCTTCGGAGAAGAATACTTTTAGCCAGGTAACAGAATGTGCCAGGGTCATTAAAGAGATCTTCGATAGAGCGGGGGCAGACTGCTATTGCAAAACATCCGGAGCGACCGGTCTGCACGTGTACGTGCCGCTGGGTGCGAAATATGACTACACCCAGGCCCGCAGCTTTGCAGAGTTGATCGCACGGCTGGCACTCGAGCAACTGCCTGATATCACCACGATGGAACGTTCGTTATCTAAGAGAAGCAAAAGCCATATCTACCTCGACTATCTCCAGAATAAATCCGGGGCTACCCTGGCTTGTGCTTACAGCCTGCGCCCGCGTCCCGGAGCGCCCGTATCTACCCCGCTGGAATGGAAAGAAGTGAAAAGCAGTCTTGATCCGTTGCAGTTCAATATCAGGAATACCTTGAAAAGACTGGAGCGAAAAGGAGATCTGTTTGCACCCGTGCTGCGCAGGGGCATTAATATGAAAAAAGCACTGGAAAATCTTTCTGCGTAGCGGGTGTTTCATTCATTCTGGCTGGCAGACATGTTGCGGCATCACAGTTATTGCAAAGATTGGCCTGTGATGCCTTATGCCGTCTTCCACAATATCCCTAAATGGGGAAGAATCGGCAAAATCATCCGGCT
This sequence comes from uncultured Chitinophagaceae bacterium, assembly GCA_964527735.1. Classification (GTDB taxonomy): domain Bacteria; phylum Bacteroidota; class Bacteroidia; order Chitinophagales; family Chitinophagaceae; genus JBEBVQ01. The sequence goes on from CAZGPG010000007.1 coordinate 119,711, forward strand.
TCAGGTGAGTGTTAACTATTAAACTAAGATCATCAATACAATATCCGGCCTCGGGCATAAAAGTTATATCAGTTTTGGTATGACGGATATTTCAAACGACTACCGCTGGTGGCAGACCGGTGTGATTTATCAGGTCTACCCCCGTTCATTTCAGGATACCGATGAGAATGGGGTAGGTGATATAAAAGGTATTATCAACCGCCTGGATTACCTGTCCTGGCTGGGTGTACAGGCGATATGGGTGTCGCCGGTATACCCTTCTCCTATGGCCGATTTTGGTTATGACATCTCCGATTATCAGGGTATCGATCTCCTCTTTGGTTCCGAAGCTGATTTTGATCAGCTTATCGAAGAAGTGCATCAACGAAGTATGAAGCTCATCCTTGATCTCGTGCCCAATCATACCTCTGATCTGCATCCGTGGTTCGAGGCGTCACGTGTATCGAAAAATAACGATAAAAGGGACTGGTATATCTGGCAGGATGGAACGCCCGGCATTCCTCCCAACAACTGGCTGGCGGCTTTTGGCGGCAGCGGTTGGGAGTGGGACGAAAAAACAGGGCAGTATTATTTTCATTCCTTCCTGAAAGAACAGCCCGATCTCAACTGGCGGAACCCACAGGTCAGAGAAGCGGTGTATGATGTGATGCGTTTTTGGCTTGATAAGGGTGTAGACGGATTCCGGATCGATGTGCTCTGGCATCTGATAAAAGACAAGCAATTGAGAGACAATCCGCCGAATCCGGCATATGAGCCGCACATGGCTACGTACGATCAGTTGCTGCCTGTTTTTTCTACCGACCAGCCGGAGGTGCAGGATATTGTGCAGGAGATGAGGCGTGTAATGGATGAGTATAACGACCGTATGATGATCGGAGAGGTATATCTGCCGGTCGATAAGCTGATCACTTATTATGGCCCGCAAAACAACGGCGCTCATTTGCCTTTTAACTTTCAGCTCATTTTCATGCCCTGGGATGCAAGGCGAATAGCATTGGCCATAGACGAATACGAATCTTTTTTGCCTCAGAATGCATGGCCCAATTGGGTGCTGGGCAATCATGATCAGCCCCGTCTGGCCAGCAGGCTGGGCAGAGAGCAGGCTAAGGTGGCGGCGATACTGCTGCTTACGCTGCGGGGTACGCCGACATTATATTATGGAGATGAAATCGGCATGGTGGATGTGCCGGTAGCCAAAGATCAGATTAAAGACCCGGTGGGGCTTAATATGCCCGATAAAAGCCTCAGCCGCGACCCCGCGAGAACACCCATGCAATGGGATGATACGGAGTATGCCGGCTTTAGCCGCCGAAAGACCTGGCTCCCGGTGGCAAAAAACTATAAGCTGAATAACGTGGCCCGGCAGACGGAAGACCGCTATTCATTACTGTGGCTGTACAGAAGATTAATAGTATTGAGGCAAAAGGAGCCATCCCTGACAATAGGCAGTTACAGGTCGCTGCACCACGATAATCAGGCCCTTGCATTCATAAGGCGGCATCATGAAAATGATTGTTTTCTGATAATACTCAACCTTAGCCACAGGCCCTGTTGCTTTGAGAGCAAACAGCTGCATCTGCAAGGCATTATTGAAGTAGCTACCGATCCTGATCTGGAAGGCATTGAAGTGGAAAATTCCATAAACCTGTACGGCGACGAAGGGGTGGTGATAAGACTTAAAAATACGACGCAGCATGACAGGAGTTGAATATAAAGCCGATGGCAAATGCGTATTCACCGTTTGGGCGCCTGAGCACGAAACGATGATCCTGCATTTGTTGTACCCGGAAACGGCCAGAATTTCCATGGAAAAGGATGCATTCGGATACTGGAAGGCGGAGCTGAATGATATTCGTCCCGGCACAAGGTATATGTACGGCCCGGATGCCGCAACTGCCTATCCCGATCCTGCCTCGTTTTATCAGCCTGATGGTGTGCATGAATCTTCGGAGGTCATAGATCATCATGCCTTTCGATGGACGGACAGGGAGTGGAAGGGTATGGCATTGAAGGAACTGATCCTGTATGAGCTGCACGTAGGCACATTTACAGAGGAAGGAACTTTTGATGCGATCATCCCGCGGCTCGATGAGTTGAAAGATACGGGTATCAATGCCATTGAGCTGATGCCGGTAGCACAGTTTCCGGGCGCGAGGAACTGGGGATACGATGGTGTCTATCCCTATGCTGTGCAAAACTCCTATGGCGGTCCCAATGGGCTGAAGCGGCTTGTGGATGCCTGCCATGCAAAAGGGATTTCGGTCTTCCTGGATGTGGTGTACAATCACTTCGGACCTGAAGGTAATTACATCAGTAAATTCGGGCCATATTTCACGGAAAAATACAGCACGCCGTGGGGAGACGCAATAAACCTGGACGAGGAATGGGCTGACGGTGTTCGCGAGTATCTGATCGGCAATATCCTGTCCTGGTTTCAACAGTACCATATGGACGGCTTGCGGCTGGATGCCGTCCATACCATTTTTGATTCGAGCGCCATAAACATTTGGGAGCAGGTACATCAGGAGGTGAAAATACTGGAACGGAAGCTGGGCCGGCCATTAAGCCTTGTTGCCGAAAGCGATCTCAACAGTCCTAAGATAACCAGCAGTCCGGAAGTTGGCGGACATGGGTTGGATGCACAATGGCTGGATGATTTTCACCATGCGCTTTATACGATTGTCAATCCTGAGGATAACGATCGTTATGCCGATTTCGGCAGTATGGAGCAACTGGCGAAAGCGTATACAGAAGGCTTTGTATTGAGCGGAGCATTCTCGGAGTCCCGTAAGAGAAAATTCGGCAGGTCTTCAAAAGGTGTGCCCGGCGATCAATTTATAGCCTTCAATCAGAATCACGACCAGGCAGGAAACAGAGCGCGAGGTGAACGGCTCGGTATGCTGGTAGATTTCGAACGCCAGAAGCTGGCAGCAGCGGCGCTATTGCTTTCACCTTATGTACCTATGCTCTTTATGGGCGAAGAGTATGGGGAGGATAATCCCTTCTTTTATTTTGTCAGCCATTCGGATGAGGAGTTGATAGAAGCTGTGAGAAAAAGCCGGCAACAGGATTTTATAAAATACAATTGGGGAGTAGATCCTCCCGATCCTCAGGGGATATCGGTATTTAACCAGTCGAAAATCAGTTGGCAAAAGCGGGGCCAGGGCGATTATGTGGTAATGCACAATTGGTTTAAAGAGCTTATCCGCATCCGGAAAAGCAATGCATGCCTGAGCAATTTTGACAAATCGGGAACCACAGCCGAGGCGATCAGCGATCATGTGTTGCTGTTAAAAAGAAGTAGCGCCGACCTGCGACAGGAATTGCTCTGTCTTTTTAACTTCGGGGAAGGCGAAGCCCAATATAATCTCCCCGGGCACAGCATCAGCAAGATATTGGATTCCGGGGATAGCCGATGGCAGCCGGGTTCGGCTGCTGCGTCACCAGCAAGCAGCTATGATCTGCCGGAGTTGACATTGAAGCCTGTAACGGTTGTAGTATATGAGAGAAATCTGAAATGAAAAAGCCCGGCATTAACCGGGCTTTTGTAGCGAGGCCAGGGATCGAACCTGGGACCTTCGGGTTATGAGCCCGACGAGCTACCGCTGCTCTACCTCGCGATGAGGTTGCAAAGGTAAGACAACTATTCCGAACTACAATGGCTTATCCTGATTTATTTCTTAAAGGTTTACTAAATCCTGATACACACCGTAATTTTACACGCATGACGGCACAACACAAGGCTGGGTTTGTAAACATTTTCGGTTTACCTAACGCCGGCAAATCGACTTTGATGAATGCGCTGCTTGGCGAACAACTGGTGATCACATCGCACAAAGTGCAGACTACCCGGCATCGCATAGCCGGCATCCTTACAGAGCCGGACTACCAGATCGTTTTTTCTGATACGCCCGGTATCGTGGAGCCCAAATACAAACTCCACCAGAAAATGATGCAGCATGTGAAGAGTGCGCTCGAAGATGCAGATGTGGCGCTGCTGATGCACGATATTACACTGCCGGTGGCCGACCTTGAGGTCATAGCCGGAATGCTGAAGCTGAAAGTGCCGGTGATCCTCCTGCTGAACAAGGCGGATCTTGTAAAAGACCCGAAGGAAGTGAAATTGCTGGAGGAAACCTTCCGCAGGCAATTCCCGGACTGGGATATACTATCTGTCTCTGCAAAGCAACAGACCGCCACGGATAAGATAATCCCCCTGATCCTGAAATGCCTTCCTGAAGCGCCTCCGTACTATCCTGACGACCGTATCTCCGACCGCCCGGTACGTTTCTTTGTCAGCGAGCTGATCCGGGAACAGATATATAATCTCTACCACGAGGAAATTCCGTATCACACGGCTGTGATCATCCAGTCATTCGAAGAAAAAGCCAGTCTGCATGTGATCAAGGCGGAAATTATCGTAGGCCGTGAAACCCAGAAGATCATCATGATCGGCAAAGGCGGCAGCATGATCAAGCAACTTGGTATTAATGCACGCAAAAAGATAGAGGCTTTCCTCGATAAAAAAGTGCACCTGGAGCTATTTATAAAAGTGCGTCCCAAATGGCGGGATAACGAAAACTACCTCAGGGAATATGGATACAACTGATGTCAATACAGAGATGAGGTTTGAAATCCCTATTCAACCAGTACACACTGAAATCGCAACCCGTAACGGTATCCGGTTGGATATGCTGCGGCTCGATAAGACGGACCGGATAGTATCGGGTAATAAATGGTTCAAGCTGATCCGAAACCTGCAGGCCGCGCGTGCCGGTGGATATCGTACCTTGCTCAGCTTTGGCGGTCCCTGGTCGAACCATCTGGTGGCGATGGCCGCCGCGGCACAAGATGCCGGTTTTGCTTCTGTAGGGATAGTGCGCGGGCTTCATTTCACAGATAATTATACATCTTCTTTGGACCGGTGTGCTGATATGGGAATGCAGCTCCGTTTTCTTTCCCGTGAAGCATATGCCCTGAAAGATGACCCTGTTTTCCTGGAGGGGCTGCGCCGGGAGTGGGATGATCCGTATATCATTCCCGAAGGCGGCGCAAACCGGGAGGGCAGGGAAGGCGCCGGCCTGATAGCACCATACATCCCTGCACATTACACGCATATCTGCCTTTCTGCGGGCACCGGTACGACCCTGGCGGGCTTAAGGGAGAAATTGCCGGTGGCGCAGCAGATCATCGGGTTTGTGCCGATGAAGCAGGGGCGTTATCTTGAACCGGTCATAACAGAGTGGCTTTCGCCGGAGCAGAACCGGAACTGGTCGTTGACGGATACATATCATTTCGGCGGGTTCGGAAAAGTGACCATACCGCTGCGGGAATGGATGCAGCAATTTTACCAGACGCATGGCATCCCGCTGGATCGTGTTTATACGGCCAAGATGATGTATGGAGTGACGGATATGATAGCGCAGGGCGCTTTTCCTGATGGGGCGCAGATATTATGTATCCATACCGGCGGGTTGCAGGGGAATTCAGGGATGAATATTGAAGGATGAGGATTGAAATAGGACGAATGATGGTTCGCTTATACTTCAATCCTCAATATTCATCCCTGAATTTCGTTACTTTGTGACCGTTATGAAAATAGCAGGAATTTGTTTCAGCCTTTTTTTTCTGTCGTTGTTTGCCCGGGCGACTCCCGACAGCAGCGGCTTGCGTATGAGCCTGCTCACTGTGGGGCCGGGACATGATGAAATATACGAACCGTTTGGCCATACCGGTATCCGGGTTATTGATACGCTCAACGGCACCGACTTGGTGTACAGCTACGGCAGCTTCAACTATACCGAGCCGAACTTCGAGCTGAAGTTCATGCGTGGCAAGCTGCTTTACTATATGTCGGTATCGTCTTTCCGGGGCTTTGTGGAAGAATATGAGTATACCAACCGAAAAGTAGAAGAGCAGGTGTTCCTCCTGCAGGGATACGAAAAGCAGGATATAAATGCCTTCCTGCAATATAACCTGCAGCCGGAAAATAAATACTACAAATACGATTTCCTGTTTGATAATTGCGCTACACGGGTGCGTGATGTGTTCCCGAAAACATTTGATGCCGCGTTTCAGTTCGGAAAGACATTACCGGCGGATGTCCGTATTACCTATCGCCAGATCATTAATCAGTACCTGTATGTGGAACATTTTGCCCGGTTTGGTATCAATATTCTGCTCGGATCCAGGATAGATAAAGTGATGAGTAGTGAGGATGCGATGTTTCTCCCGGATTTTCTCCGCGACGGACTTAAGGGTGCGGCACTTTCCGGTAAGCCGGTTGCCGGCCCGGTGACTGTATTGCTCGATGGTTCCCATCCCGTACCTGCAGGAGTGAACGGAGGCTTGCTGGTGACCCTGGGGGTAATGCTGTTGACCATTGCCGGGCTCACGGTAAAGCGACTGCGGTTGCTTGGGCAGATCATGCAGGCATTGGTGCTGTTGGTGACGGGGCTGCTGGGCTGCCTGATAATAGTCATGTGGCTGGGTACGGACCACCAGGCATGCCAGGAAAACCTGAATGTGCTTTGGGCATTACCTACCAGCCTGCTGCTGCTGTTCAGGCGGCGGCGTGTGGCGAAATATGTTGTTATCGCAATCCTGCTGCTGGTCACATCGCTTGTTTTGCACATATTGCGGGTGCAGGAATTACCCTTATTTGAATTATGGCCGTGGCTGGTTTCTTTGCTGATGATTTATGGCGCGATTTATAGAAGCAGTAAACGGGAGGAGACGGCATCATGACAGAAAGAAAACAGATCCGTACGGCGGCATTCCCGGCACTCTCCTGGCAGGAGACAGGGGAAGGTACGCCGCTAGTGCTCATACATGGCTTTCCTGAAAACGGAGATCTGTGGCAGCCGGTTATTCCGGCATTATCGGAACAGTTCAGACTGATCATCCCGGATCTCCCCGGGGCAGGGCAGAGCAGCAGACCCGCAGATGTACCGCTCACGGTAGAGCTGATGGCAGACAGCATCCGGGAGATACTGGATGCCGGGGCAATTGACACTGCCGTTATAGCAGGTCATTCTATGGGTGGATACACTGCATTCGCTTTTGCAGCCCTGCATCCCGACCGGGTACAGGGATTGTCGCTGGTGCATTCGCTGGCAAATGCGGATGACGAAGAGAAGAAAGAGGCACGGCGTAAGTCTGTTGCGCTGATCCGGAAGGGAGGTAAAGAGATTTTTGTGCGGCAAATGATTCCCGGTCTGTTTTCGGAATCTTTCAGGAAAGAACATCCGGATGTGATCAGCACACAGATAGCACGCGCGTTGCAATTACACGATGAAGATATGATCGCTTTTTACGGAGCGATAGCGGCCCGGACAGACCGTACGGCAGTATTGCAGGATGCCCGTTTCCCCATACAGTGGATCATTGGTGAAGAAGATATGGCCACACCTGCTGAAAAGGCCCTGCAGCAGGCGGGTCTTTCTGATGTGTCCTTTGTTCATGTGTATGCTGCATGTGCCCATATGAGTATGCTGGAGCAGCCGGAGCAGCTTGCTTCGGATATTGCGGGATTCGGCTCATACAGCCAAAATCACTAACTTAGTATGTGAGAGATGATCAGGAGGTTGCTTATAATACTGTTAGCATTTATTGCCGGAGATATGTTGCCGGCATCGGCATCGCATATTGTGGGTGGGGAGATGATGTATGAATGTATGGGACGTGTCATACCAGGCCAGACCCGGTACAGAGTATGGATCAATATTTACCAGGATTGCCTCGGAGGTCACCAGGACGCGATCAATAGCGATACACCTGCCATATTTGCCATTTTTGACGGGAATGGCAACCGGATACCCATTGGGGGGCGCATATATGATATAGTAGATATGCACAGCGATATTGCCATACCGCCTAATTTCCATAATCAGTGTGTAAATAATCCGCCTTCGGTATGCCTCCGCAGGGTGACTTTCCAGCGGGTATATGATCTGCCGGATAACACTTCCGGATATCATATCGTCTATCAGCGGTGTTGCCGGAATGCTTCGGTCATTAATATTGCCAACCCCGGGAATACCGGCGCTACCTATTCCTGCTTTATCCCCCCTCAGACGACAGCTCCTGTGTGCAACAGCAGCGCTGTTTTTAAGAATTATCCGCCCCAGATCATCTGTATCAACAATCCGCTTATATATGATCATTCTGCCACAGATTCAGATGCCGATTCTCTCAGTTACGGTTTCTGCCAGGCATACATAGGAGGATCTATCGACTTCCCGAAACCCGGAGCAGGACCCGGCGCCGGGGATATCTTTCCGCCGCCGTATGCGCCGGTGACCTATATCGGTGGTTTCAACGCACTTCGTCCTATGGTCGGCAATCCCCCCGTCCAGATTGATCCGGTAACGGGTATCATTACCGGAACGCCTAACCTGGTGGGGCGTTTTGTCGTTACCGTCTGCTGTTATGAATGGCGTAACGGCGCGATCATCAATACGGTGACGCGTGAATTTCAGTTTGTGGTCACCAATTGCTCCAAAGCCGTTATAGCCGATATTCCGCAATTGTCTACCGAGTTTAATACTTATATCGTGGAGTGCAACGGATATACGGTACAGTTCAAAAACCGGAGCACAGGCGGCTTTAATTATTACTGGGATTTTGGTGTCGGCGATGAACAGAGGTCTACATCTACAGCATTCGAGCCTTCATTTACCTACCCCGATACCGGTGTCTATACGGTGAAGCTGGTGGTAAACAGAGGATCGACCTGCCCCGACAGCATCAGCCGGCTGGTGAAGGTATACCCGTATTTCACTGCCGATTTTGAAACGGAAGGGCTCCCGTGTCCGAAAGGCATTATACAGTTCAGTGACTTGTCGAAGGCAACTTATAATCCTGTCACGGAATGGGCCTGGTCATTTGGCGACGGCAATACCTCGACAGAGCAGTTTCCGGCACATGCGTATGAGGAGGGTGGGGATTATATGGTGACGCTTGCTTCCCGAACCGTGAAAGGCTGTGTGGATACGATAACAAAGACTGTATCCATTGACCGGTTTATACCTTTTGCCGGCAACGATACGATCATCGTAAAAGAGTCGTATCTGCGCTTTAATGCTACCGGCGGATCGGAATACCGCTGGACCCCCGGCACTTTTCTGGACGATACTTTGGTGTATAATCCTACCGGATATTACCCCGACACAACAAGACTGGATTATGTGGTGTATGTAAGAAGCGAAAATAACTGTGAGGGCTATGATACGATTAATGTATGGGTTGTAGGGCAAGCAGCGGCTTTTGTACCCACCGCATTTACGCCGAACGGGGACGGGCGGAATGATGTCTTTATGCCGATAGGCATCGGGTACAATGAAGTTGCTTTTTTCCGTGTTTATAACCGGTATGGTCAGGAAGTATATTATTCTGATCGTTTTAAAGCCGGGTGGGATGGCACCTATAATGGAGCTCCCGCCAATGCCGGCACGTACTACTGGGTGCTGAAAATTACAGACCGTTTTGGTAAAGAAGAGATGCTCAAGGGCGATGTGACGCTGGTAAGGTAAATTAATGTGCCAATTAGCTAATTAAAACCATCCAATTAATGTGACAAATGTGACGAATGTGGGAAATGTGATAAGCACATTCATCACATTTGTCACATTGAATAGATCGTTTCCCGGCAACGCTGTCTTTGTTATCTTTGTGCTCTATGCATATCGGCTTGTATTTCGGCAGTTTTAATCCTATTCATGTTGGCCATCTGATTATTGCGAATCATATCGTGTCTCATACCGATGTGGATAAGGTATGGTTTGTGCTCTCTCCGCATAACCCGCTTAAAGAATCCCACAGCCTGCTGAATGAGTACGACCGTCTGCATCTGGTGGAGCTGGCCATACAGGAAAATCCGAAGTTTCGCGCCAGCAATGTGGAGTTCCATCTCCCCAAGCCTTCCTATACGATCGATACGCTCGCATACTTGTCGGAAAAGTTTCCGCTCGAACGTTTTTCCGTGATCATGGGTTCGGATAGCCTGCAAAATATTCACCGCTGGAAAAATCACGAATATCTGCTGCAGCAGTATGACCTGATCGTGTACCGGCGTCCCGGTTTTCCTGCCGAACAAAAAGAGGGTATGCGCCTTACGGTCGCGGATGCGCCGCTGCTGGATATATCAGCTACCTATATCCGCAATGAGATAAAGGCGGGGAGATCGGTGCGGTATCTTATTCCCGACCGTGTAGTGGATTGTATAGAAGCAAACCGCTATTACCTATAGCGTTTCACCCTTAAGTTAATTAATGTGAGAAATGTGACAAATATGGAAAATGTGATAACACATTTGTCACATTAATTCAATGGTTTTTCTTATCTTCATGTGAAGCATCTCTTAAAATATTTCAGCCGCTATGGGTCTGGCACGATATTTTATGCTTATGAGCAAAGCATAATTGTAAATATTTTTAAAACAAACGTTATGGCAAACACTGGAAAAACGGTAGCAACATTATTGATCGGTGCAGCGGTAGGCGCTGCCGTAGGGTATATTCTGGCAACAGACAAAGACATGCGTCAGGAGAATATGGACAAACTGAAAGATCGCCTGAATCATCTTAAAGACAAATTTTCGAAGAAAGGCCAGGAACTGGAAGAGGATATCTTTAATAATTAAGAAGGGAAAGTTGAAAATGGAAAATTGAGTTATCATTCACTTCCAATTTTCAACTTTCAATTTTCAACTTTCAATTTATTCCTGTGTACGGCAACATCTTCAGTAATTGGAAAAAGCGCATAACTCAGTATATTGAGGTTCATGTACAGTTGTTTAAACTGGGGCTTATTGGGCGTATTTCCAATATGCTTGGGAGTTTTATTTTTGTCCTGATTTCCATGTTTCTCTTATGCCTTATCCTGATATTTGCAGGTTTTGGCGTGGCGGAGGCTTTCTCGGCCTGGTTTGATTCCCGCATTGCCGGATACTTTGCCGCTTCGGGTGTTTTTGTAGTGTTTATAATCGGGGTTATGTTGTTGCGGAAACCGATCCTGACCGGGTTGGCCGGTATTTTTATACGGATGCTCACGACTGATGACGACGACGATGAGAATAGCGACGATTCACCTTCAGAACCTGAAAAATAATCCGGAATGGCGCTTTATAATAAACAGAAAATAAACAGTCTTGCCGGATTGAGACGGGAGAAGCTCAGGTTGCGTACCGAACTGGAGCGGATGTCTGCTGCCGGCATCATTTCTTCGGATGATCTGGCCGCTGCAGGAGAACGAAAGAAAAAAGGTGATGACAGTGGGTGGTTCGGTCTGGTATCCGGTTTACTTACTTCACGCACTACGCTGGATAGTATTTTTGCCCTTGCGCTTCCGTTGCTCCGTTTCTTTCCCCAGAAGACACAACGTAATTTCCTCCGTGCATTTGTCCGGGAATTTTTCGGAGGATACCTCAAGTGGAAGGGGATGTCATGGGGATTCAAAATTATACGCTCCCTGCTACGCAAGAAATAGTTATGAATGATGAATGGAACTCATAATTCATCATTCATAACTCATCCCTGATGAAGCGCAATCACGGGTATGCTGCTTGAGCGGGCTACGGCCTTTGTCTGGCTTTTATGGAACAGCTTTTCCAGCAATGAATATTTATGCGGGATCATGATCAGCCAGTCCATCCCGTTTTCTGTTACAAAGTTTCGTATCCCTTCTTCGATGTCCGTATGATCCTGCACATGATATGCCGGTTGCAGCGACACCAGCCGTTCACGCAGATACATCTCTTCTCCGGTGTCCTTCGGCATATTACCCGTATTGATATGGAGAATGTGCAGCTTTGCCTGTGTCGCTTCCGTTAACCGCTGCATTTGCTTTACCGGGAAGCCGCCGCCCTGCGTTACATGCTTCAGGTCGCTGGCCAGGCAAATGTTTTTTACAGGTGCGTAGCTCATGCCGGCAGGTACGCCCATTACCGGTATGCTGAGGTTTTTCAGGGCATTGACCAGGTTGCTGCCCATCCACCCCGGTACATCATCGCCGCTGTTGCCCATGACTACAAGCAGGGGTGGTGCTGCTTCCGTATATTCTTTCAGGCAATCTACAATATCCCCGTACATGATCTTCCGGTTGATCTCCATACCGGGGAAATCCGCCTGCAACTGGCGTATGTAAGTATTCATGCGCTCTTCGGCTATTTCGCGGCTCTCATCTACCGGGATGACCGGCATGGGGGTGTCGCTGAAGGTGACCGGGATGACGAATGAATGCAATAAAGTAACCGAAGCATTCAGATCCTGCGCCAGGCGGCAGGCATACTGTATGGCATTATTGGCTACATCTGAAAAATCGGTGGTGGCAATGATGTGATGCATAATCCATGGATTTACTTGCGGAAAGATAAAAATAATCTCTGGATTTTAAAATGTGACAAATGTGTTGAATGTGACGAATGTGTCATCACATTTTCCACATTCAACACATTTGTCACATTAATTTCATGGTAAAAAATATGCCGGACACGGGGAGGATATCTCTGTTATGCCTATCTTCACACCCTGAAAATGAATGTATATGCAACGTATGATCTGCCTGTGGGTGTTGTTCGTTTTTATGACGGGCAACCTTACTGCCCAGGACGACCTCTTTGGTAATCTTACGGAGAAAAAGCCGGTGCGTAACGGTTTTGTGATCGGTGCAAATGGCGCCTTTGATATGCCGGGAGGCGATATGGCCAGGCGTTTCGGCATTAGTTACAGGATCGGACCTTCGCTATTGTATAAAACCAAAAGCAACTGGATGATCGGGGCAAAAGGAGATTTCATCTTCGGAAACCGCATCCGGGAAGACTCCCTGATGATCAATATCAGGACATCAGAGGGCGCGTTTATTGATAAAGGAGGATTGCTGAAAAATGCAGGTGTGTTTGAGCGTGGATTCCTGGTGGGGATACAGGGCGGAAAGATATTTAATCTTGGCGCTGTAAAGTCGGATAACGGACTGTTCCTTATGACCGGCGTCGGTTTTGTTCAACACCGGATACGCATCGTGGATAAAAATAATGATCTCTACCAGGTAGCCGGCGAATATAAAAAAGGTTATGATCGCCTTACCAACGGCTGGTACGTAGAGCAATTTGCCGGGTATAATCATTTTTCGTCCAACGCGCTGATCAACTACCATATCGGTCTGAATGTGATGGCGGGCTTCACGGCCGGCCGCCGCGATTTCCTGTACGATGTAATGCGTCCTGATAACGGTTCCCGGATAGATATATTGTTTGGTATCCGCGGCGGATGGTATATTCCCATATTCCGGCAGAAGTCCGAGGAGTTATATTTCTGACGACGCCGGCTATTTACATTGATCTTATGATGCGCCGTTATTTTATCGAAGTGATGTACGACGGTACTGCATTTCATGGTTCGCAGCTGCAGGGAGTACTGCCTACTGTGCAGCTGGCCCTCAATAGCGCGCTTGCTACATTGCTGCGTGTCCCTGTTGCTTCGTTTGGCGCGAGCCGTACAGATGAAGGTGTTCATGCCTTATCCAACTTTTACCATTTCGATACGGAGCTGCCGCTCCATCCCCAGTTCCGCTACAAAATGAATGCCTTGCTGCCGCAGGCGCTGGCGGTGAAAAATGTATTTGAAGTTGCGGGCATGGATGTGAATGCCCGTTTTTCCGCAGAGGCGCGCCAGTACCGCTACCGGATCTATATGCGCAAAGATCCGTTCCGGTTTCGCCGTGCCATGTATTTTCCGTTTCGTGCCAACCGGGATGTGCTCGACCATACGGCAGAGATCATACGGGCATACACGGATTTCGAAGCCTTCTGCAAGCGTAATGCCCAGTCGAAGACATCTCTATGCCGGATTGACGCGTCGTATTGGGAGCAACAGGAAGGCGAGCTGCATTATGTAGTACGTGCCAACAGGTTTTTGCGCGGCATGGTGCGCGGTCTGGTGGGCACGCAGCTCAAAATAGCAAGAGGGCGTGGCACACCGGATGATTTCCGCAGTATCATCGAATCGAAAGACTGTACCCGTGCGGATTTTAGTGTGCCGGGTCACGGGCTGTATCTTGAAGAAATATGTTATCCGCAGGGTGCACTGACAGTGCTGGATTAATCGTTGGGCAATCCTACGTGATTGCCCTCCAACCACCCCTGCATCCCAACGTTCTTGGGCGGGGGCACCCCGCCCCTACTTTTTGGCGCCCCTGGTTTTCGGCTTGCCGTATTTCTGCTTCATCTTATCCGTATGGCGGACTTTTATATTCACCTTTTTGTTTTTAGGAGATTTCTCGTGAAACGCAGGACCGGAGACCGTTTTAGGCTGTTTGATCTGGATCTCCTTCATAGATGTTTTGGGCTGCTCTTCCGCTGTAAGCAGATCTGAAATTTCGAGGTCCTCCGGTAAAGCCGGCACAGGGATCTCATACTGCATGAGCGCTTCGATCTCCCGGAGTCTTTCCCGGTCGCTGTCTGCAATCAGGCTGATGGCTATGCCTTTTTTGTCTGCCCTGCCTGTCCGCCCGATCCGGTGGATATAGTGCTCCGGGATTTCCGGCATATCCATGTTGATCACATGCGTCACTTCCTCGATATCGATCCCCCTCGCGATGATATCTGTAGCAATGATAAAGCGGTAATTACCTTCCCGGAACTGCTTTACCGTATTAAAACGGTGGTTTTGCTCCTTATTGGAATGGATCACACCCAGCTCGCCGGGGAACTGGCTGCTAAGCAGCTCGTACAGATCATCCGCCAGTTGCTTGGTCGCAACAAAAATCAGGACACGGCTCATCTCAGGGTCCCGGCGCAGCAGCAGCGTGAGCAGGTTAACTTTTGTATGGAAGTTAGGCACGTTGTATGCATACTGGCTGATCAGTTCCACCGGCGTACCTGCCGGCGCCGCCTCGACCCGTTCCGGGTTATTGAAATGCGTGTCCATCAGTACATCCACACCTTCCGTAACCGTTGCGGAGAATAGCAGGTTCTGTCTTTTGGCGGGCAGCAGGTCGAGGATGTTATTCAGTTGTGTCCGGAAGCCGAGGTTCAGCATTTCATCCATTTCATCAATCACCAGCCTTTTGATGGCTTTCAGTTTCAGCGCCCCGCTATACGCCAGGTCGAGCAGCCTGCCCGGAGTGGCTACGATGAAGTCGGCCCCGTTCATCAGGGCTGCGGCCTGGGGTTTCATATTCACGCCGCCGTACACACCCACTACCTCCAGCGTCATGTAGGTGGTCAGCTCCCGGATCGTTTGCACCACCTGCACCACCAGCTCACGCGTGGGGACCAGGATCAGCACCTGCGGTATCCGGTCGCGGGAATATTTATGCTGGCGCAGGCAAGGCAGCAGGTAGGCGATCGTTTTGCCGGTACCCGTCTGTGCGATCCCGCAGACATCCCTGCCGGACATGATCACGGAGAACACTTTCCGCTGGATGGGTGTCGGGTTTCTATAGCCCAGGTCATCGAGCGCATGCAGCAGGGGATTGTTCAGGTTCAGGTCGTCAAATGTCATTACAGGTATGGTTACGGAGCAACGAAGGTAACGAAAGCTGTTGCATCAAACGGTGCCCTTTGTGGCAGCCTTATCTCTCCGGGCTATGATCCAACGATCTTCCTGATATATAGTTCTTCCACTTTTTTTCTTGCCCAGGGTGTTTTGCGCAAAAAAGTCAGGCTCGACCGGATGCTGGGATTGCTGAGGAAACAATTGACCGGAATGCGTTGTCCCAATGCCTCCCACCCGAAATGATCGACCAGACTGGTAACCATTGCTTCCAGCGTTATGCCATGTAACGGATCGTTGGATTTTTGTTTCATGCCTGTCCTTTTGCTGCAATAATAAGATTTTGCAATGACGGCTCAATCCCAAAAACATATAGCCGGTCAAAATAAATGACCTGCCTGTTTTGTGGTCGGGGGATAAGGACAATAAGCAGTCTTGCTTTATTTAGGTTTTTTAAAAAAAGCTTATATATTTATAGAGAAATAAACCTGATTTTTTATGAATTCTGAAAATATAAAAAGGGGTACATTGTATCTGGTGACTGTGGGGTTGGGCGCTGTACTAATATGGCAGCTTATCTACTTTCTTCCCGGATTTCTGCTGGCTATCACGCTTTATATTCTCCTGCGGAACATATTCCTCAGGCTGATAATTAATTATAAGTGGAAAAGGGCATTGGCTGCATTTGCATTGATATTTGCCACGCTTATTATCCTGGCGCTGCCCATATGGCTGCTGATTGAAATACTCATCCCGAAAATAACTTACCTGGTAAATAATTCGGATTACCTGTTGCAGCGTGTTACCGTTATCATTACGGAGCTGAAAGAGCAATTCCCGCAGATTGCCGTCAGCAACGAGCAGGTGCAGCAAACGGTGCAAAAGGGCCTTATCTACGTACCGGGTATACTGGGTACTACCGCGGGTGTATTTACCAACCTTTTCACAGCATTCTTTATTCTTTATTTTATGCTGACGGGAGGGCCGGAGATGGAACGGCGGCTGCGGAATTTCCTGCCTCTTAAAGAAGCAAATAAAGACTCTATCTGGCAGGAGACGCATACGCTGATCGTATCCAATGCGATCGGTATTCCGGTGCTGGCATTTTTACAGTCTATTGTCGCATCGGTTGGTTACTGGATATTCGGTGTCCAGGAATTTATCATCTGGGGGTTGCTTACGGGTGTCTGCTCCCTCTTGCCTGTTATCGGAACGATGATCGTATGGGTCCCGATTGTCATCTACATGATCGCGACCGGCGATGTAGGAAAGGGGATCGGCCTGGGGCTTTACTGTGCTATTGTAGTCTCGAATATTGACAATGTACTGCGTTTTACCGTCATGAAGCAAATCGGGAACGTGCACCCGCTGATCACGGTTTTCGGTGTGATACTGGGTCTGCAGATGTTCGGGATCATGGGACTGATATTCGGCCCGCTGCTGCTTTCATACTTCTTGTTGCTGATCAGGGTTTACCGGGCAGAATTTCATGAAGAAACGATTATTATTCACCGGTCCTGACAGCGGTTTCGTTATCTGCTGGTTAACTGACGGCAAATCATGTTGGTAATTAATACCTTTGCATGTGATGTATAAACTGTGGTATATGATGTATGGCAACATAGTGAAATGTAGTATCGTGTTGCTGCTCACGGCAACGCTCTTTTCATGTGCCGGTGATAAGCCGGGAGATAATTATCATAGAAAGGTTTCGCTGAAGCCGCATGATACAGCGGTACAAGGGTATCTGGCAAAGGTGTTCCAGGTAGTAAATACTACTACCGGCCTCGACTATAAAGCTGATAATTATGTAAGCGAAGGAACAATAATGGTGCGTATCCGGTCGATCGGCAGCGGGGATAACCTGGATTACGGGTTGAGGGACGGACACAGAGGGCCGCTTTTTCTTACACTCTGTGACAGCACAGGCAAACCCATACGGGGATTCGACGATTTTGCCAGCGATGCCACCGGAGATGCCATGCTAAAAAATCTGCTGGCCAGTAAAGGCGCTACACACAATATACCGTTTTACCTGTTTCTTGATAAAGGCAAAAAATTACCTGACGGGATAAAGACATTTACTATCCACAGTAAAAAACAGGAAGAGGAATATATCCGTGATACGGCGGAATGGCACCGTCCGGACTGGGATGAGATCATTGACCAGTTTGAACAACAGGTGGATGCTTATGGCGAATCCGTAAAGGAAGCACGAAGGGGGGATACGACCGCCATCACACAGCATCCGGGGCATCTCAGGGTGGTACGCGGTACGGAAGAAGTGTTGCTAAGAGCGCGGGTTGATCATGAATTGTCTGACCGTCAGATACGACGGGTGATAAAAATACAGGACCAGCTGCTGGATGTGGAGAAGGATCGGTTGAAGCTGAAAGGTAATTAATGAGTCAATGTGATAATTAGCTGATTAGCTAATCAGCACATCAGCTCACTAATTCGTGGCAGTAAACTGACACATTTTCCCGACACTTATTCAGACAGGCCAAAAATGCCTGTCATTTTTTTTGTTTCCCTGAAATTTTTTCCGTAAGGAATGCCATAAGCGCCGTCTTTCCGGGAGTGGTATCCGGCTTGCATTATACATGCTAAACCAAAACCATTAGCTATGACAAAGATCATTCAAAGACAGCACGGCAATGCGCCTGTAGTATCATTCGGTAACCTGGTTGATCATTTTTTCCAAAACAGCCTGGGGCGTTTTTTCGATGACGATCTCCCGTCTTTCAGAGATGCGGTGCGTAGCGGTAGTGTCCCCGTTAACGTAAAGGAAACGGATAAGCAATACGAAGTAGCAGTGATTGCTCCCGGTCTGAAGAAGGAAGACTTTAAGATCCATGTGCAGAACGACAGGCTTACCATCAGTTTCGAACACCAGGAAGAAAGCAGCGAAGAAGACAAGGACAAAGGCTGGATCCGCAAGGAGTATCGTCAACAGTCATTCAGCCGGAGTTTTACCCTGGATGATACGGTAGATGCAGGTAAGATTGATGCCCGTTATAATGACGGCATCCTGTTGCTGAATTTACCTAAAAAAGAAGGTACAGCACCGGTATCCAAAACCATCGAGGTAAGGTAATCTTATCGTACCGGTTTTTGCGTAGAGACGCGATTTATCGCGTCTCCCTCATGCCATGACGGAGACGCGATAAATCGCGTCTCTATGACGGGTTCACAGAACCCACCATATATGCCGTCCGGGATAGCTCCCTGCGGAAACATCCCGGACAGCATAGTAAATCATCAGCTAATCAGCACATCAGCTAATTAAAACCATAGCAATTCACCGATATTCCCGAATTTTGTGCGCTCGTTATGAAAGAACAACCAGTGACCATCCTTGCGATCGAATCTTCCTGCGATGATACCAGCGCCGCTGTCGTTCGGGATGGGGTAGTATTGAGCAACCTGATCGCTACCCAGAAAGTGCATGAGCAGTATGGCGGCGTAGTACCGGAGATGGCTTCGCGGGCGCATATGCAAAATATTGTGCCGGTGGTGGAGGTAGCGCTCAGGCAGGCGGGCGTGACGAAAGACGAGATCAATGCAGTGGCTTATACCCGTGCACCCGGGCTGATCGGCTCCCTGCTGGTCGGTGCTTGTTTTGCCAAGGCATTTGCGCAGGCGCACGGTATTCCCACGTTGGCGGTGCACCATATGCAGGCGCATGTGCTGGCACATTTCATCGAAGATCCGAAACCTTCCTTCCCTTTTTTGTGCCTGACGGTCTCCGGGGGGCATACCCAGATCGTGCTGTGCCGGAGCCATCTTGATATGGAAGTGCTCGGCACTACCATGGATGACGCGGCCGGAGAAGCTTTTGATAAAACCGCAAAGATGCTCGGTTTACCATATCCCGGCGGCCCTTTGATAGATAAATATGCGGCGGACGGCGATCCGTTGCGGTTTAAATTCCCGGTTACCGATATGCCGGGTTATAACTTCAGCTTCAGCGGTATCAAGACGGCTGTTTTATATTTTCTGAAAGAGCAGCAGCGCAATGATCCGGATTTTATTGCCAGCAATATGGCAGATATATGCGCTTCCGTACAGCATACGATCGTACGCATGTTGCTGAACAAGCTGGAACAAGCTGCCGCTGATCTCCAGATCAGCCATATTGGTATTGCCGGCGGGGTTTCGGCCAACAGCGCGCTACGCAGAGCTTTGCAGGAAGCGGGCGATAAGCATGGCCGGCAGGTGCACATCCCGCGTTTTGAATATTGCACGGATAATGCGGCAATGATCGGCATTACCGGTTACTATCAATATCTGGAGGGGGCATTTTCCGATCTGTCTGTTATCCCTGAAGCACGTGCATCCTGGTCATGAGCAATCATTATTTCCGGTTTAAAGAGTTTACGGTACATCAGGAGCGTTGTGCCATGAAAGTATCTACCGATGCCTGCATCCAGGGAGCGTGGGCGCCGGTTGCGCCGTCTGTGAAAAAAGCGCTGGATATAGGCTGTGGTACGGGATTGCTGTCGCTCATGATAGCGCAGCGGAATCCGGATATGATGATTGATGCGCTGGAAGCGGATGCGTCTGCAGCGCATCAGGCAATGGAAAACGTAGCGGCGAGTCTCTGGAATGACCGGATACGGGTATTGCATAAAGATGCGCGCGATCATACTGCTCCCGAAAAATATGACATGATTATCTGCAACCCGCCTTTCTTCAGCAACGACCTGCAGGCCCAGGACGACAGCAGGAACCGGGCGCGGCATGATGTATCGTTATCCCAGGCGGAACTTTTTACTATTCTTTCACGTCATCTCGGGGAGAAGGGGATGGCTTGTATTATGCTACCTGTCACAGAGCATGCATTGTGGGAGACATTGCTTGCCCGGGAGGGATGGCATATACACCAGGCGCTTTCCGTATGTCCTTCGGAACGTAAATGCATAAACCGGATAATCAGTGTTGCGGCAGCCTTTCCCTGCACTGTACGGAAAGACGAAACGTTGACGATATACGATACCACAGGCGGATATACGGAGCATTTCCGAAGGCTGATGGAGCCGTATTACTTGTATCTGTGATAACTTTCATGACGGCCCCCGAACCGCAAGCGCCTGACGTGGGCGAATAATGATTCGCCCTACACCAACACATCCTGCCATTCTTTCATTCTTTGAAACGTAGCTTTTGCGAAAGGGCAGAGGGGGAG
Organism: uncultured Chitinophagaceae bacterium; assembly: GCA_964527735.1. Classification (GTDB taxonomy): domain Bacteria; phylum Bacteroidota; class Bacteroidia; order Chitinophagales; family Chitinophagaceae; genus JBEBVQ01. The sequence continues at coordinate 140,390 of CAZGPG010000007.1, forward strand.
TACTTTGATGCCGTTCGCTCTCACATAGTTTACGAGTTCGGCCTGTATTTTCTTTCCGATCCCCTGTCCCTGCAGGGAGGGATCTACTTCGGTATGCTCGATGATCATTTTGGTATCGCCTGCCATTACATAAACCATTTCGGCAAGTTGCTTGCCGTCCTGCTCGTAATAAAAGCTGCCTCCTTTATCGGTTTTCCTGTGGTGAATGGTCATTTAGTTGAAATTTGAGCGTTGAAAGTTAGCATTTGTCACATCGAACACATTTGTCACATTTTCAAGCTATCCCTAATCTATAAATATACAAAATATCCCGGATGATCAGGAAGAAATTGCAATAAAACCTTGCCAAAAACGGTAAAGAAGTAATACCTTTGCATCTCTTTGGAAATGGCCTCGTAGTACAATGGATAGTATAAGAGTTTCCGAAGCTCCAGATCCTGGTTCGATTCCAGGCGAGGCTACAAGAATGAGAGTGGGGGCGCATCGCTCCCACTCTCATTTTCCTTCCGTTCTCTTTCTGTTTCTCAGCTCTTTTTTATATCTGTTCAGATTTCGATGAATCCCGATTGAATTGCTTTCATGACCAGGCTCGCAGTATTTTTTGCATCCAGTTTTTTCAGCAGGCTTAGCCGGTGGGTTTCTGCAGTACGTGCGCTGATGAATAATTTGTCTGCAATCTCCTGTGTGGTGCAGCCTTCAAGCACAAGATGCAGGATCTCCTTTTCTCTTTTGGTAAGCACAACCGGAAAGGAAACGGGATTTTGCTTTTTTGTTTTCAGCATTTGCTGCAGCAGGTATTCCTTCAAATCAGGCTCAATGAACTCTTTACCTTCATAGACCTGCTCTATCGCCAGTTTTAGTGTTTCCTGATCTGTACCCTTAAGTAAATATCCCAGGCATCCGGCCTGTATCATATGCTTCACCATAGCGGGAGCATCCAGACTTGTGAGTATAATGATCCTGATACCCGGATATTTTTGAAGGATTACAGGCGCCAGATCCCGGCCCGACTGATCGGGTAGCATCAGGTCGAGCAGTAATACATCTGGTTGTCTTCTCTCCAATCCTTTCAGCAGATCATTAGCTGAAGAGTAAGTATCAATTACGGCTATATGTGAGTAAGAGCTGAGCATCAGATTTATGCCATGTATAGCAAGTGGATGGTCATCGGTAATAATAACTTGAATCGGCATATCTTTCATTTATTGTGAACCTCAAACAGGATAGGCATCCTGGTAAGGATAATCTGGAAAAAAATATTTTTAGTGCAACTATGTTGCAAATGTACGATGATTTTAATTAGTTAATGAGCCAATTAGCTGATGTGCCAATGATTCCTCGCGACAGAGCATTAGCTAATCAGCATATCAGCTAATTGGCTCATAAAATTGATTATCTATATTATTTAAATCCCTTAGGTCAAATTCAAGATATACTGTGGTTCCCTTCCCCGGCGCCGTCTGTATCTCCATGATGCCTTTCAATACCTGCATCCTGCTCCGGATACTTTGCAGACCCATGCCACCTGAGATATGCTTATTTTCCGTCAGATTGAACCCCTGCCCGTCATCTTCCACCGTAATGGCCAGTATCTGGTTTTCGGTATAGAACAACTGTACGATGGCCTGGCTGGCGCGGGCATGTTTAATAATATTCTGAACCAGTTCCTGGATAATTCTGTAAATAGATAATTCCAGTTCGGCTTTTATCCGTGGCAGGGGGCCATCCTGATGAAAAATAATCTTCAGGGGGAGATTTTTAGTAATCGCTTCGCAAAAATAAAATACCGCATCCGGCAATCCTTCTGCCAGCAGCATATCCGGCATCAGGTTGTGGGCGGTCTGCCTGAGTTCTTTGGTGGTGTTTTCCAACTGGTGTATGATCTGCTCATAATGATCACTCCGGACATACGAGCTTGCAGGTAGCGATTGTAAAGGGGCGGGTAGTGTTTTCAGGTTCATTTTTATAGTGGAAAGCTGCACCATAATACCGTCATGAAGCTCTCTTGCCATTCTTGTTCGCTCCTTTTCCTCTCCCTGGATCATGAATCTCAGATTGTTGATCTCCTGTTCCTGTTGGATGATCCGGAGCTGGTTTTGCTGAACATTTTGTTTGTGCCGGAAATGCCTGTAAATCATTATGGCGGACAATAACAGGATGATGGTAGCGGACAGGATCAGAAAATTCAGAAAATTCTTTTTGGCAATTTCTTCCCGTTGTGTGGCGATCAGGAGTTGCTGCCGGGTAATATCTTTATTTTTTTCCGAGACCCTCCGGTTGGTTTCCTGCTCATACAATGCCTGTATTTTTTCTTTATTCAGCAGTGTGCGTTGCAGCTCTGTTCCCTTTTTTAGATATACAAAGGCAGACCGGTAATTGCCATTTTTTCGATAGATCTCGGATAGCAGCTCGTATATATAGGAAACCGTTTCATCGTCATACGATACCTTCAGCGCTTCCTGGAGCGCATTTTCCGCAAGGGCATATGCGCCGCCCTGATACTGTACAGAGCCGAGTGCCCAGTATGCATCCGATATTACAAGTCGGTTGGTTTCTTTGCGGACATAGGGCAACAGATAGTTTAAAATCCTGATGGCCTCTTCTGTTTTCCCTTCCTTCGCCAGAAACTGCGCCTCGAAAATTCTGCCTCGGAGCCATTCCCTGTTCCGTTTTGTATGATTCCAGGCAATAACATCCCGGACGTAAGGAACACCTTTCTGCCAGTCGTCTGTATTCAGGTAGGTGCTGCTCAGGTTAAGCAATGCATTGCTTGCCCCCGATGTGTCACCGCAAGCCAATGCCATCTCTGCTGCTTTCAGGTAGTACTCCCGGCTTCTTTCTGTGATCTTCAGGTTAGACCATAAGACCCCCATATTGTTATATATACGGTTGACGTTCGCGGAAGGATGCGGTGCTGATGCTGCATATAGTTCGATTTCTTCTGTGCTTTTATAGATATAATGAATGGCAGAATCAAAGATCGAATTGTGGATGTAGGCCGCCCCCAGGACTGTGTAATATTTGGCCAGCACAAAATGATCGGTGGAATGACGGGTGTAGGGAAGGGCTTCCTGCAAAACGGCAAGGCTTTGTTTATAATTGCTTTGCCATCCATAGCCGCCTCCGATACCGGTGAAAGATTCGATCAGACCATTTATGAACCTGCTTTGCCTGCTTTGCGCCAAAGCCGTCCGGAACAGGGAAAGACTTGAATCCGTATCCTTTTCCAATAAATTCCATCCGGCATTGATCATCTGCCGGATGCGGGATGTGTCCGGTGGCGCAGGTAAGGTGTGCAGCCGGTCCAGTTCGGGCTTACCCGGAAAGTAGTGCTCCTGCCCGGCACACCAGAGATGACATAACAGGAATGTAAGTGTAAGAAAATATTTTATGCACTCCGGGAGAGACGGAAATAAACAATAAATATGGGAATGTCCATGTCTCATGCTGACGATTATCCGGGATGAATTCAATACAAACCTACAGGATTTTTCATGGCCTGTTTCTTATTCATAAGCAGATTTCCGACGGTGTATCAATGTGGCTTCCCTGCCATTTCATAATTACGGGTTTTCCCTGATTTCCGGACTACGGGTTTTCCCTGATTTTGATAAAATACGGGTTTTTCCTGAGGTGTTTATAAATTGATCCCAAGTAATTTAGCTGTTGTGAATACAGATTTTGCCCCCTGTTTTATGCTGTAAAATTTGCTGTTGCAGCATAGAGGATTGCCTGTTATGAAAATACTCCGGATAAACTAACCGGTGCTGCCCGGCCGGGGAAAAATGACCGATGTGCTTTATTGAGATTTTATGAAGACCACTATAAACCTTGCTTTTTTATTACTGGCTTTTACCCTGATTGCCAAGGGGCAACGGGAAGGGTATGTCTGGGCATTTGGCGATAAAGCGGGGCTGGATTTTAATTCCGGTGCGCCGGTAGCTATAGCCACGGCCATGGAGAACCAGTTCTGTGGCAATGCTACTGTGTCTTCCCCAGCGGGAAGTCTGCTGTTTTATACAGACGGGAACCGGGTATGGAACCGCAACCATAACCTGATGCCAAACGGGGTATTGCTCACTACAAGCTTCGGGAGCTCCAATGCAGGAACCTGGGCCGTAAACCAGTCTGCTGTGATTGCCCCGGTGCCCGGCGATTCAAATCTGTATTATCTCTTTTCGCTGGAAATATATACTGATGGGTACCGTTTATGGTACAGTGTGGTAGATATGAGGATGGATAACGGCTTCGGAGATATTGCGCAGGCTCCGGTACTGCTCGATCCGGGAGCGCTTACGGAAGCGATGACTGTGGTGCGCGGCGACAAGTGCAACTTCTGGCTGCTGGTGCACGAACGGAGGAGCGATCAGTTCCGGGCATATGAGATTAATGCTGCCGGCGTTGCCGGGACTCCCGTTATTTCTCATTCCGGTACGCTGGGTGCCGCTATTTTCAGCTTCGGTAATTATAACCTCGGAGGATTGAAGGTTGCTCCCAACCGCCGCCGGCTTTCGGGCAACTGGGCATTAACGGGCTTGGGGGATTATTACCTGGAACTTTATGATTTTGATCCCATGACTGGCAGGGTTTTCAATGCCATCCGTATTGAAGGGCCATCACGGCATCATTATAATACCTGCTTTTCACCCGATAATTCTAAGCTCTATACCATAGGCGACGGCTGGGTTCACCAGTTCGACCTTAGTCTGCCTACTGCGGCAGATATCGCCGCTTCCAAAACGGATTTGTTAAACGGGCGGTATGTGGTTACGCACGGCGATCTGAAAAGAGGCCCGGACGGGAAGGTGTATTTTATTTTCCGGAATGTCGGGGCGATGCATCAGATCAACTTTCCCAACCTGGCCGGAGCGGCCTGCAGTGTCGCTCACATGACGGTTCCTTTTGTGACGGGCACAAATGCCAACTGGGGACTGCCCAATGAAAACCTGGAGGCCCTCCCTCCCGAAGACCTGCTCACGACTACCAGGTATGCAGGCATGTGCGCGCCGGACAGTGTTTTGCTGCAGGCGGATACGCCGGGGATCAATTATGTATGGAGCACAACAGAACGTACCCCTTCAATCGTAGCGGATACGCCGGGCGTTTATACCGTAAGGTACACCCATGACTGTACGCATCATCTGGATACTTTTATCGTCATGCTTTATCCGGAATATCCCTCCCTTTTTAACAACGGATTCAGCTGTATCGGCCGGCAGGAAGGGATGGCATGGCTGCGTACGCAGCCTCAGGATACTTCCGTATTTACTTATACCTGGATGGATGGGGCTGGCAGTGTGATCCGTACCGCCACGGACAGCAACGGCGATACGCTTGCCAGGCTTGATCCGGGAGATTATACGGTACGGGTGTCCACCCCTTTCGGATGTGATACGGGGTATGAATTTTCAATCCGCCCGCTTCCGCTTCCGCAGGTACGGTTTGAGGCCGGCGATAAGGTTTGCATGGATCAGCCTGTGGTCCTGCAGAATACTTCTCCGGATGATGCGGCTTATACCTGGGATTTTGGCGACGGGAGCGGCAGCACGGAAATCTCCCCCGTACACTATTACCGGAGCAGGGGCATTTATACGGTTGTATTGAGTGCAGAGAACGTGGATGGCTGTAAAGATACTTTTACGAAGGACATCGCCGTCGGGGATAAGGATTTCCTGCTGCTTGAGGCCGACAAGCCGGAGCATCTGTTCTGCATAGCTGAGCGCCTTATCCGGCATGGTACGTTTCAGATAATAATTGATAACCGTGGTGTAGGCAAGCAATCGCGTACGGTACGAAGAATCTCTGTAGTAGTCTATGTTCAGCGCCCGCTGTGCCAGTTCGTATGCGATGCTGTCGCGGCCATTCCTTTCATGGATGGTTGCCATGAGATTGTAGATGCTGCCGAGTAAAACCTGGTGGGCAGTGTCTGCAGTTGGGGTGAGCATCTTTTCTGCAAGATGCAAATAGTAGATGGCCTGGTCGTACTGACGATGATCTGCAAGTATTCCTCCCAGCGCCAGGTAGGTCCTGGCGAGGAATAAAGAGTCTTTCTCCCCGGTGGCTTGAGCGGCAAGTATATAATGATATACAGCCGAGTCGGGCGCCTGGTTGAAACTGTAAGCCAGCGCCATATTCTGGTGCCATAAAACGATCCAGCGATCCCGTTTGTACCAGGTATTCCGGCAATAAGGTTCTGCCTGCTTCACGTAGCTTAAGTGAAGTGCAGGGTTGCCTTTGAAGCCCTGGCAGGCGCCTGTGGCCATCAGTGCGCTCGCGATGCCATCAGGGAATTTCAGGTCCATGCTCATGGTCAGGGCCTCCTCAAAAAGTCCCGCAGCGCTGTCCGGGTCAGAGATCAGCAACCGCCTGCCGGCCTGGATCAGGCCGAATATGGCCGCAGTATCTTCCGGCAGGATCCGGGCGGACCTTTCCGGGGGGAAATGAATAACCTGCTGTGCCGATAAGGGATATGCCCCGGCCATGGTAAGCATCAAGACAAGGACATACAAGATATACCGGGTAATCAAAGACATAATATGGAAGGGTAAATAAAGATGGTTTCTTTTCATGAAAATTAGGGAGATTTCCCTAATTTCTATGGAAAGGCACCTTTTACACCTGACTTCCGCAAATTAACACCCAAAATTGAATAAGTCAGCTAAATATCGTTGT
>CAZGPG010000008.1:0-143622 GCA_964527735.1 uncultured Chitinophagaceae bacterium
GGTGAGTATCTTGAGTCCTGTATCGAGATAGCTGGGCGTCCATACAATACAGGCCCTCATGGAATCAGTGCCCTGCCCGGTATAGGTGAGCGAAGCACCCGGGATGGCCGAAGCGCTGTTGTCTGTTGTTACCAGTATGGCGCTGGTATCCGGAGATTTCAGGTCAATACAGAAACGGATATCCGTACCGGAGCAGCCTTCTATGCGGTCGTCTACCAGTACGACATTATTGAGTGAGGGCGTATCAATCTCTACGATAGGCTGGGGGATATTGCATGGTACAACAACTATCTGGATGTCACGCATTACGGAGCCAATTAATACTCCGCCACGGTATTCCGTCACCTTTGTAGTGATGACAGCCATTTGCTGCAGTGTCGGTGTGAAAGATATCTGTCCTGTGGTCGTATTGATAGAATAAGTATTGCCTGTCGCAAAGGGCTCAGCCAGTGAATAGCCAGGTCTATAGGTTATCGGAGTCGGGTTGGGGTTTACAGAGCATCCGGTTGACCCGGTGCGGGGCCGCACATTTTCAAAAACAAGTGAATCGGTGTTTATGTCTACAGCTCCATTGTTATACGTATAGGCCATGCCCACACATACATAAGGGACAGGCTTTACCGAAAAATACGGAGACGAATTGCCTTGTACTGCCTGGTTATTTAAAGTAGCTTCGAGCCATAAATTCTGTCCTCCGGGACTTTCAAGATTGGTGATTGCATTGTTCCGTGCACTAACGCCGGTATAGAAGCGCCAGGTATGGCATCGGGAGGGCAGTGTTACTTCTGCAGCATAAACCCATTCCCGGTATCCCGGCAGTGTTCCGAATGCACAACGGGTAGGGTATCCCGGACAGCCAGGGCTCACTTCGGAACCATTGGTTGGATCAGATATCTTTGGCAATGACACAGATCTCACAGGTTCGCCGCAGTCGCTGTAATAACATACTGTTTGACTGGTTGGCTCTCCTGCCGCTCCTGCGCAGTCGCGGTAAAATTTGAAAATTATCCGGTAGGTGGAGTCCCGCACCCATTCGTATAATAATTCGCCTCCGGCAGCATGGGTTGCATATGCTTTCTGCAAGCCAGGTAAACTACACAAACTGATAGTCAATAATACAAAGAATAAGAGTGACTGTTTTCTCATAGATATCTTTTGGAAGTCGTGGGTTTAATACTTCTCTATCAAATCCACAATTTTTATATAGCCGGCCAACGCCCAAGTGCAAGGTACTTAAAAGTAACGGGAAATGCTATACAGGAGCGGAGGATTTATATGCGTTATTAACAACACCGGACAGGATATTTATGTGCAATAATCATCGGAGATGTTGGCATATAAAAGCCAATTACTTAGTAGAATTTCTGATTTAGGGCTTATTGAACAATGAATCGGTGGCTGCCATTCCTTTTTTCTGCGGATCCCAGCTGAGCTTTACATTGCCGTCGCCGTCATCGCGGGCGCGGAGGTATAATGTGATCCCTTTCTTTTTGCGTTCAGACCTCGGGATGATATCTTCATTGACATCGAATCCGTCTTTGGCGGGATTACGGAAAGGGATTGCCATCGCGATGTCTGTACCCGTTGTAATGCCGTAAACACCTTTTATGTCTATATATAAGGCGCTGGAAGCAATAGTCATCGGATGTATGATAATCTTGTCGCCATCAATATCCAACCGGTTGCTGATGTCTTTGAATACAACATGTGAGAGGTTACGTTTTTTAAACGCAAATTTTGAGATTTTGAGCAATGGTTCAAAATTGATCAACTCGCCATCCCGCAGGGAAAAATCTACAAATCCTCTCGTGGAGTGTCGCATCAGTGTCCCTTTGTCGGTAATATTACCCCGGAGCCTGGCCTTTGCACTGAACTGTCCTTTCAGGTTTTTATCATCCACGGCCTGCTGGCCGAAGTTGTCGAATGCGTAAAACAACTTGTTTACTGCTACGTCCCGTATGTCTGCCGTTATATCGAACGGATTATTGATTGCCTCCTGGTTGATATGGCCGGCCAGCGATATAGTGCCGCCGGCATGCTGCAGCCGTATCCCGGAGAGCTTTATCTCCGACTGCGACAGGGAGGTCTGTGCCCGTATATTCGTGGCGATAAAGTTGTGATACCGTACTTTGTTGAGCTTTATATCCAGTACAATACTACTTGCATCGAGTACTTTATCAAGTTGATTGATGATCTTCGCGGCGCCTCTGTTGCGGGTCGTAACCTTGCCTGTACGGGGGGATGTGTTTTGCTGTCTTTTGGTAACAAGGCTTACGAAATCACTCAGGTCAATGGCTTCGCTGGTTGCCTGCCAGTTGATCGTTACTTTGCCGGGGTCAGCAAAATAGAACCGGAAAAAATCCTGTGCGCCGCCATTCATCTGCATACTGCTGTTGCGGGTGCGGAAGGAAATGTTTTTAAAGAGCAGATTGTCTTCCTGCAACAGCAATTCTGCGTTGGTGCCGGAGACCGATAATTTTCGCGGCAGGTAAGTGAATGCTGCATTTTCTATCCGTATATGGCCATCTATATAGGGATGCAGGGTATCATCTGTCATGACGCCTCCGCTGTAATGAATCCGTACATCCGCATGACCGTCTTCAAAGGAAAAGGGTAGCGGTACGGGCACATCATTCATTTGTTTCAGGGGGAAAGCTGAAGCAAAACTGAACTGAAGGAGCGGGTATGTGAGGTTCTCAAGCCGTATGGAATCGGATGTAAATGGTATGTCTCCCCATTTCCCGCTGGCTTGCCGGAGTACGACCACCGTATTGGCATCATTATGGCCTTGGCCGGGCGCCAGCTCATTAAGGAAATAACCTTCGAAAGTACATTCGGTAAAATCGGCAAAAGGTGTTTCGAGGTCGTTATTTACCGTACTCCATGTTACCAGTACAGTAGGCGTGTCCCGGAATTTCATATACCCCCTGATGTCAGCCCGGAGGTCCATCGGGTCTTTAAAGAAAATGCTGTCGAGCTTACTGTAGATGCTGGGAGAAAGCCAGGTAGCGGCGGTCTGGAAGTGTGTCTTATCGGAATGTATCTTTATAATGAATGGCGGCGGCGACTGTGCAAAAGAGAAGCTGGCGGAAATATTTATCTGTGATTTGTCGATGCTGATCTGCTGGTTTTCGACGATCAGCGATTTTTCGTCAGGGTCGAACCGGACATCAAGATTTGATCTTAATGTGACACCTTTGAGAAAACTGCCCTTGTCTGTGTTGAAGGTAAAGCTTTGCACATCTGCCGATAGTTTTAGCGTTGCTTCCCATATTTTGTTTTTTTGTTCCGCCGTTCCTTCCAGATCATTAAAATGAATGCGGAAGTCCTTTTGCTTGATATAATCGCGCATGATCAGGGTAACATTATCAAGACTGAATTTGCGGAATGACAGGTTCGGTCCTTTCTTCTTTTTCTTTTCTTTTTTCTCTCCGAGCAGGTAGTTGTTGGAGTAACCGCTGCTGTCTGTGAAGATACAAAAGTACCCGTCCGCCGCAGTGATCTTCCGGATGTCAATTTTTTTCCGGATCAGGTTAAATGGGTTCAGGCGAACGTAAAGAGCATTCAGCTCCACCAGGCTGCGACCATGATCATCCCAAAGGCTGTCGCGGAGCGCCACTTCAGAAAGGGCCACTGAAATATCGGGGAAGCTTTTCCATAATACCGGTTTTATATCCCGGATGATCACCGTGCCGTTCACCTCTTCGCTCAGCGTTTCCGTGATCTGCACCAGGAGCTCCTTTTTGTGGCTGTGTATATACCATGCGACAGCGATCCAAAGCAGTATCAGGAATGCAAATGCAATGATAAATATCCGGAAAATGATACGCAACCAACGGGGGAACATAGGCTGATTTGATTATTGTAGCACTAATATACAATATAAATCATGCCAGGGGGTAGAGACGCGATTCATCGCGTCTCCCGTGAATGGATCATTGAGACGCGACGCATCGCGTTTTTACGATGCGCAAGATCGTGTGGAGACGCGATGAATCGTGTTTTTACGATGCCCGGACCGGGTGGAGACGCGATGAATCGCGTCTCTACGATGCCCAACCCAATGTCAGTGCTTTTTTTACCAGGGCGGCTGTATTTTTTACCTCCATTTTCAGCAGGATATTGTCCCGGTAATTTTCTATGGTATGTACGCTGAGGAACAATTCCTTTGCTATTTCGGCATTGGTCAGGCCGTTTACGATCAGTTGCAGCACTTCCTTCTCCCGCACGGTCAGTATGAACTTGGAAGCAAGCGTACGGTTTACGCCCATTTCTATGAGCTCAACTTTTTCCTTTAAAGAAGGCTGTATGTATTCGCCGCCTTCATAAACCTGCCGGAGTGCGTGGATGAGTAACGCCTTATCTGCATTCTTCAGCAGATACCCTTTGGCCCCGTTACGCATCATATTGCCCACATAAAGCACACTGTCGAAATTGGTGAGCGCGATCACCTTCAGGGGAGGATATTTCTTTTGTATTTCCAGCAGCAGCTTGTCTCCTGTTTTGCCGGGCAACTGTATGTCCAGCAGCAGGATGTCGGGCAGCTCTTTTTTCAGTCCTTCCATCAACTCTTTTCCATCGCTGTAGGTGCCGCTAAACACAATGTCCGGACGATCCGATAGCATATCCCTGATCCCGTTGAGGATCATCGGATGGTCGTCTGCAATGGCGATCTTTATCATAAAGAGACCGGTTTTGTATTTAGTTTGTCCATGTCAAATTCAATATGCACGGTCGTGCCGCGATCCGGATCGGACCGGATGTTTAATGTCCCCTGCAGGGATCTTACCCTGTACTCCAGGTTCATCAGCCCGTATCCGTTGCTTGCCGTTTCCGGGTTGAAACCGGCCCCGTTATCTTCCACAATAATACTTAATTTATTGTTCAGCTGCTTGATCATCAGCCAGGCGGTAGTGGCCTTCGCGTGCTTTATAATGTTTTGCAGCAACTCCTGGGAAATGCGATAGAGCAACAGTTCTGTAGATTTATCCAGCTTGCCTGCCGGCACATGGTATTGAAATTCCACCTTTAGCCGGTCGCTGAGGTTAATGTGCTCACAGTAGATCATCAGGGCTTCTTCGAGGGTGTGCTGCGTGAGAATGTCCGGGAGGAGATTGTGGGCAGTTCTGCGTACTTCCGTGCTGGTGTTCCGCAGCATTTGCAGCACTTTGTTCAGTTGGTCTTTATCTTCATTCGCCGGTTGCCGTTCCCATACTGCCGAGAGGTTCATCTTTATGGCTGCAAGCATGCCGCCTATGCCATCGTGGAGCTCGCGGGCCATCCGTTCGCGTTCCTGCTCTTCACCTTTTATGATCGCTTTGATCTGTTCCAGCTCTTGCTGTTGCTGCAGCAGAGTGATCTGTTTATTTTGAAGTTGGCGCTTATGCCTGTTGATCCGGAAATAGGATACAAAAAGAAGCGCCAGTAGTAAGGCTCCCGCAGAGATGCCGATGATGAGGATGTTCTTGTTTTTAAGGTAATGCTGCTGCCGGCTTATTTCCAGTTTGCTCTGAATGATCTCTTTGTCCTTTTCTGCTGTTCTGTATTTTAATTCCCATTCGCTGATATTTTTGCTGAGGTCTTCACTGCGTATCTGATCTTCCATGTCGCGGAAGGCTTTGTAATATTCCAGGCTTTTGGCATAGTTACCATTCGTTTCATACACTTTGGACAGGCCGGAGTAGGCGGATTGTGCCCGTTTGTTTAATCCCTGCGCCAGCGCGTCCTCCAACGCTTCTCTGAAATGTTTTTCTGCAAGATCAGTCTGATCCAGATCCAGGTATGTATTGGCCAGCACCGTTAAAAGTTGTACCTTATAAGATGGGGAAACCTGACCTTTTACAGCACCTGCTTCCCGCAGGTAACGTAGGGCCTCTGTGGGTTTCTTTCCACGCCTGTACAGTTCTCCCGTATTTAGCAGGCTCATGAATATAGCTTGCTTATTGTCCAGCCGTTTCGCTATTTCCAGGGCTTTCCGGGAAAATATAACGCTGGAATCCCACTGTCCTGTTTCAAAAAAATAACTCCCCTTGTTGCCGTAAACCGAAAACAAATTGCTGGAATCATTTTTCTGAAAAGATGCCGCTTCAGCCTTATCGAGGTAGTGCAATACCTGCTCATATTCCCGCATCTGGATCAGTAGCCCGCCCAGGTTATTATAAATTTCTCCGGAATGCTGCGTATTATACCGCTCCATCGCAAGTACCGCGCGCTTATAGTCCTCCAGCGCGCTTTCGTAGTGCCCCTGTTTGATATAGACATTCGCCAGGTTGTTGTACATGGCGTAAAGCGCGGTATGCAGGGCGGGCAGATCGTGACAATAATTTATGGTTGTCTGGTAGAGGTGTATTGCGTCATCGTATTTGCCTGCCCCGACGTACACATTGGCGAGCGCAGTGAGCGCCTGCTTAATGCCCGTTGGGAATGCCAGGCGTTTACTGTTTTGCAGCGCGGTGTACAACACGATTTCTGCGCTGTCGTTATTGTTTTGGCTCAGTTCCTTTCCGCGATGGATGTACTGCATGATCACATTGGTATCCTGCAGCTTTTCCACGAGGTGCATTCTATTGCTGAGGGTGATCCGCTCCTGTGCTAGCAAGGCAGCGGGATGAAGAAAGCCCCCCCCAAGAACGGTGGTATATATAACTATTATTAAAAAAACACCGGATAGAGACCTATTCTTGTTCACTTAATTATTTTTGAATCAAAAATTTATAAGAAATAAAAAATAAAATGGGATGAAAGCCCTCTATTTTCGATGTATCGGCGAAACTATCTTTGAAATATCAGAACGGATCCGTAATAAAAGTAAAAACATTTTTTCACTAATAATTATTCAAATTTGATACTTTATGAAAAATAATCTACAAAAGTTCAATTATTTACTATCCTGGATTTCATTTTTACTCTTCCAGAGTACTTCCTCTTATGCACAGATTCAGACGTTTGAATGGGCTAAAATCATAGATAACAGTGGAGAGGCATATACAATTGCTACCGATTCGAAAGGGAATGTTTTTTCAGGCGGGATATTTGATGGCACTACAGATTTTGATCCGGGCCCAGGTATATATGAATTGGATAAAGGGGGGATGTATATTACCAAGATGAATAGTACCGGCCAGTTAGTGTGGGCTAAGGCATTTTCCGGCGGCGGTGGCGCAGTGTTGCAAAATATTGCTATAGATCAGGAGGGGAGTGTATATGCCACTGGGTATTTTCTTTCATTTGATATTCCAGGTCTTCCTGAATATGCTATTGATTTTAATCCCGGGCAGGACACATTTAACCTCTTTGCTGAATTTATAGATGTTTTTGTAACCAAACTGGATTCTAATGGGAATTTCGTTTGGGCTGTTCAATTGAATGGTGACGATGGGATTTCATTGTTTAATCAGGGGTACCAACTTAACGTTGAAGAACCGGGTTCGGTATATGTTACAGGAGCATTTGGCGGTACAGTCGATTTTGATCCTGGATCCGGCACAAATTATATTACTGCCCCAGGTTATGAAGCAAACATTTTCGTATGTAGGCTGAATGCTTGGGACGGATCCTTAAATTGGGCCGCAAGCGTCGCCGGCGAGGATAAAGGTGTTGGGACTGGTATTGTGAGAGATGAATTAAACAATATTTATGTTACAGGAACCTTTTCGGGTATCCAGGATTTTAATCCGGATCCGCTTGATACTTTTAATGTCGCCGCTCTGGGAGCCAAAAATAGTTTTGTCCTTAAACTCGATAGTGGAGGAAATTTCAAATGGATGAAACTTTTGGGCGGTGTTTCGGCGTCATCTTCTAATAGTTGTGAAGGGTGGGGAATCGCAATTCACAAAGACAGGTTATATATCACGGGCATGTTCCAGGGAACCATAGATTTTGATCCAAGTAATGTCACTTTTGTACTTTCTTCCAACTCCGGTAAATGGGATTCTTATATCTGGAGCCTGGATACTTCGGGAGCCTTCCAATGGGCAAAGATGGTTGAAGGAAACGATGATAACGGCGGAACAGCCATTTCGACTGATAACCATGGGAACGTGTATGTAATTGGAACGTTCAAAGGAACTGCTGATTTTAATCCTAATAGTACATTTTCGCTTTCTGCAAATAATGGCACGGATATATTTATCTCCAAATTTCGGGATAACGGGGATTTTATATGGGCTGGGCAGTTGGGAGACTTTAATAGATCAACTGGTAGCGGACATAGCCATTATAGCGCGATTGATATAGATATTGACGGTGCCGGAAATTTATATGCTACTTCTGAATTCAAGCAAAATGTTGATCTTGATCCGGGTTTCGGCACTTACATGATGGCCCCATCAGGGTTATCTTCTATTTTTATTTTGAAACTGGGATGCAGCGATACAACTTCATCGACTATAAATGCAGCTACCTGTAGCCAATACGAATTGAATGGGGTCTCTTACACCCAATCCGGAACATATACCCAGGTAGTCCCCAATCCGGCAGGATGTGACAGTACCATTACCCTGAACTTAACCATTGACCCGGTGAATACGGGTGTTACGCCTGGTGAGGGAGAGTTGAAAGCAAATTGGAATGATGCAACTTACCAGTGGATAGATTGCGGGGACAACAGCCTGGTTGCCGGAGCCACTGCCCAAACATTTGTACCCGTAGCTCCTGGTGATTATGCTGTGATCGTAAGCAAGCATGGATGTAGTGATACTTCGGATTGTATTTTCGTAGCAACAGGTATTCCTGAATTGAACAGCCCGGATGGATATACTTTATATCCCAATCCTGCCGCTCATACAGTTACGCTGATTACAGAAGGCAGCCTTGAAAACGGAGCATGTTCGCTGACCAATAACCTGGGGCAGGTAGTATGGCAGCAAAAGGGTCTTCATGGCGGACAGTTTACGTTTGATATAAGTAGCCTGGTTCCCGGCATGTATTTTTTTGAATTACAGAGTGGTGATAAGAAACTAAATACCAAGATGGTGAAACAATAGAACAGGTGATTCAATTATTGGGGAATGTTACCATGAACCTACAAGTTCATGGTAACATTGTCCTTACGCCAGATTAATGAAATAATCAATGAAGCAATTGATACAAATAAGCAAGGGGGCCGGCCTGTTTAAATACTTCCTTGTGTACGTCTTTTTAAGTTTGTTTCATCAAAGCTCGGGACAGCGGATGCCGCCATTTCAGCCGGAACAAGATGCGTGTAACGCCCTCATTTTATGTGGCAATTCATTTACTACGCCATATAGTTATGTAGGGAGTGGTAGGATATTTGAATCTGCATTTCCGATCCGGGAAGATAATTCTGTGTGGCTACGCCTGAATGTAAATACGGCCGGAACGATTGTGTTCACCATTAATCCCATAAACATATTCGATGATTATGACTTTGCCGTCTTCGATATATCCACTTTAAGTTGCAGTACGTTCTCTAATGCTAATGCGATACGCTATAATTTTAAAAACAATTACGGAGCCCCGTTGAATGGTGTAACAGGACTTAGCGACACGGCTACGGTACAATTTGTTGCGGGTGGATCGTCTGTCTATCCTTTCTGTCAGCAGGTAAATGCCAATGCAGGGGATACGTACCTTATTATGATCAATAACTGGGGCAGCTCCGGGAGTGGAATAAGTTCAGGATTCACCATTGATTTTACAGGTAGTACGGCTACATTTAATCAACCACCCAAACCTGAATTGGTACGCATACAACCTAATTGTAATTATCGCAATGTAGTCATAGACTTGGATCAACCTGTCTTGTGCAGTTCGATAGCTGCAGATGGCAGCGATTTCTATTTAAGCCCGTCTGGTAACATAGCAAGCATTGAGGGTATTAATTGTAACGGTAATCTCGGATATACCAGGCAAGTCAGGATCAATTTTACTATCCCCTTAACCAATGGGTACTATGTATTACATGCTCAAAACGGAACAGATGGGAATACATTGTTAAGCCTTTGTAATGTTGCACTCTCATTACAGGATACGATCGGATTTTCCGTTCACATGGATCCATTGCTTTACGCCTCTATAGACAGTCCTGCCTGTCAGGTATTGTCGGTACGATTGAACCGCCCTGTTTTTTGTGAGTCCATCGCTGCCGACGGATCCGATTTCGTGATCAGCGGCCCTTCGCCCGTAACGATCTTGTCAGCCAGCGGAGCGCCTGCCTGTGTGCCGGGTAGCAGGGGAGGGATTACTGAAGTTGTCAAACTGACACTGGCACAGCCCATTCCCGTGGACGGCATCTATACGATCACAGCACAGACCGGCAGCGATGGCGATGTGCTCACGGACAGTTGCGGCAAGGAGCAGGAAGCCGGAGATACGATCACGTTCCGGGTTCATTCATTCAATGGACTGTTGCAGGCATTTCCGGATACCCTGGTTTGTGAAAACGTAGATGAAGTAAACTTGTATGCTGTGAACAAAGGACTTCCCCCGGCTAATGGTTTCAGCTATGCCTGGGAACCTGCGCACCAGGTGCAGGATACAGCCTCGCTATCCACTACCGCGACTATTTCACCCGGACAATCCGCTTTTATATTGACAACATTAGACAGGAACGGATGCTATTTAAGGGATTCCGCAATAATAGATTTTGCTCCTTTTCCCGAAGCAATCATTACACCTGAATCTGCCGTGATCTGTCTCGGTGATGAGCTGCAGCTCACCGGTGCAGGCGGCGATACTTACCGCTGGTTTGACAATGCGGCTTTAAGCGCTCCCAATAATACCAGCTTGAGCTGCACTTATTGCGACCAGCCGTTTGTAACGCCGCTTGAAGGCTCCCATACCTACTACCTGGAAGTAACGAGTGTGCATGGCTGCAAAGACACCACTCAGGCAACCGTACAGGTGCATGGATTACCCGGCATCAGCGCTACGCCTGAAGAAATATCGATACTTTACGGGGGCAGCGTACAGCTTGGCGCTACCGGAGGTGTGCGTTATACATGGTCTCCCGGTACATTCCTGGATAATACACTGGTCGCAGATCCCATAGCCGCACAGGTTGTAAAAAATATTATCTACACCGTAACTGGTGAAAATGAGTATGGTTGTACAGGCGCCGATTCGGTAAGCATTCGTATTGACGGCTTCTCTCCCGATTTTATACCTAACGCGTTTTCACCCAACGGAGACGGGAAGAATGATGTTTTCAGAGTGGGGGGAATTACTTATCAGCAATTAAAGGAATTCCGGGTTTTCGACAGATGGGGAAATTGTGTGTTCGTGACGATGGATGTGGCACAGGGTTGGGACGGTTACTACAAAGGGGAAGCCGCAGCTTCCGGAACCTATTTTTATCTCGTGCGGCTCGTTTATCCGGATGGCAGTGAGCGGGAATATAAAGGTGATGTACTATTGGTCAGATAGCAAAGTATGAAGCGGGTAATACAGGAAAATAAACGAGGTTAATTTATTGTGTGTCTATGCGTATTCTTTTAAAAACTGCTTTACTTACCGGAAGTCTGTGCATCATCTTTTCACTCAGTGCAGTTGCCCAATATGAAAACATCTGGGTTTTTGGAACCAGGACGGGCCTGAATTTTAATGGTGCAGGCCCTGTCTCACTCACCACTGCTATTAATTCCAGTGAGGCCAGTGCTTCCGTATGTGACCGCAACGGGCAATTATTGTTTTATACCGATGGCGTGTCGGTCTGGAACCGTAATCATAAACTTATGCCCAACGGAATCGGGCTCACTGCGACTGGCAACAGTACTTTGAGCACCAGCCAGGGGGCCGTGATCATTCCGGTGACGGGGCAGGAAGAGCAATACTATATTTTTTCCCTTTCGGACAATATAGGCGGTGGGTACCTTTCGTACAGTATGGTGGATATGCAGCTTGATAATGGCTTAGGCGATGTGAACACGTTTGTGAGGACCATCCCCCTGGACGCGCACCTCACCGAGCATATGGTTGCCATAACAGGCGATCGGTGCAATACCTGGTTGCTGGTTGTTTCCATAGAGGATACGGCATTGCTGTGGCAGGATGGGCTGATGGAACTCAAAGCTTATAATATAGACTACACAGGTGTAAGCACGGTTCCGGTAGTATCCCGGATAAAGGCGGTGTCTCATACCACATTTGTCAGAAAGTGGATCGGCTGTATCGCTGCATCTCCGGATAATAGCAAAATTGTGGTAGCCGGCGGCGGCTTATGGTTGTACGATTTTGATCAGGGCACGGGTATGGCTGCTAACCCGCAGGAACTGGCTCCTATTCCGCGACATCCTACGGAAGCTCCTTTTTTTGACAGTGGTTATTTCTATTCGCCTTGTTTTTCTGCCGATAGCAGGATGCTGTATGGCAGTACCAGCAGGCGGATCTTTCAGTTTGATCTGAATGCAGGGAGTTACAATGACATACTTGATTCGAGATACACGGCTTGCGATACAACCGAATTGATCGCTTACGGCGCGGGATTGAAACGAGGACCTGACAACCGGATTTATGCGGCACATTATAGCTTCCCGAGCTTGAGTGTTATCAATGCTCCTGAAGTTCCGGGACCGGCTTGCGGCTTTGTAAAGGATGCAGTGGCTCTTTCCGGAAACTCCGGTTTGGGATTGCCCAATGCCGTAATACCACTCAATAGGGATACCATTTATCACGCAGCACGAATCGATACGGTGCCTTGCTTTGAAACAAGTCATTATTTGGCTCTTGACAGCCTTGCAGTAAATGTTATATGGGATGATGGTAGTACGTCGCGGGTCAGGGAAGTGAACAGAACCGGGGTGTACTATGTTTTTTATAGCATCCCACCTTGTCTGAGCCAGCGGCAAGTGGATACGTTTCGTGTGCTTCATAAGTCTTATAAGCCTCAGATCGGTATTTCACCGGCGTGTAAAGCTGATACCAACGGATCGGCCTGGATCATACCCATAGCAGGCGATACAAACCAGTACGTATATACATGGATGGATACAGATCAGGTCGTTTATGCAGTGAACGATACTGTTCTGGGTTTGCCATCCGGAAAATATTTGTTGTACGTAGTCAGCAGCTCAGGATGCGTTGATACATTTGAGTTGCTCATTCCCGAAGAAAATTATGAAGTGTCTTTTGTGTCGGATACCGTGATTTGCGAAGGAGGGACGCTCCAGTTCAACAATACTTCGGATGCTCATTACACCAGCTTTCAATGGGATTTTGATGATGGTGAAAGTGCGTCCCTGTTTAGCCCTTCCCATGTGTTTGATAGTGCCGGATCATACAGGATCCAATTGATGGGCGCCGGAGCTGTTTGCAGCGATACCTTCTACAGGGATATTATAGTAGATCCTTTGCTTGCCGCAGGTTTTACCCTGAGCAGGGATAGCATATGTGTTGGTGAATCTGTTGAAATGATGCCTGGTCCCCTTATGGAGTCATCGTTAGCCGGTCTGCATTGGGCGTTCGGAGACGGTACGGAGGCTGAAGCTGTTTATAACGATCCCGTACATCACACCTTTAATCGTTCAGGCACATTCCCCGTTATACTCACTGCCCGCTTTCGTGCATGCCCCACTTCTGTATTTTCAGATACGGTGTATGTTTTTGATCTGCCGGGGGTGTATTTGTCTAAGGAATATATCGGTCCGGATAGTGGCATTTGCCTGAATGGCGTTTCTGTTGTCCTCGAAAACAGCAGTGGGGGACATTTGGCCGGCAGGCATTACAGGTGGAGCACCGGAGCGACTACTGCAACAATTACAGTCGGGTCTCCGGGGAGATATAGCCTGACGATAGTTGCGGATCCGATCGGGTGCAGCGCTGCAGATTCAGTAGAGATATTTAAAGATTGTTATCCTGATATTCCTAACGCTTTTGTGCCCAACGGAGATGGCGTGAATGATTATTTTTTCCCGAAATACTGGCAGGGCAGGGATGTAAAGGCGTTTTCCATGAAAATATTCAACCGGTGGGGACAGGTGATTTTCGAAACGGATAATGTGTATCACAAAGGCTGGGATGGCCGGTTCAATAATATCCCACAGTCCGCAGGCGTCTACATTTACCTTATAAACGTGGTGCTGAAGGATTCAAAAGCAGAGCAGTTTACAGGCAATGTAACGCTCTTGCGATAGGTATGTCAGATGATGTATGGATAAATTATGATCTCAACAGGATGAAACCGGCGTGTGTGAAATATAAAAACAGCCTTGCTGTGGTCGTGTGCTTATGGGTGATGGCTATCCTGTTTTTTTCATGTCAGCGACCGGCGGAGACGTCTCCGTTAGCGGTGCATGGAGACTATATGCGGGATACAAGCTTTATGGATGACATAGAGGTGTACACACCTGTTTATGGGATAGAATCACGTGCGATCCATCAATTCCGCAGTCGCTCGTCAGGTGTTCGTTACGTACTTCCAAAAAGGAAGGAGCGAACGTTTTATGCTCCGATCCTGATAAATTACGGTAAGGATATTAGTTTGCAATAGATCATAACACCGGGTGCCAATGACAGATGATATGAACGTCGCGCGTAGAGACGCGATTCATCGCGTCTCCACTATTGACGGGAGACGCGATGAATCGCGTCTCTACGCGCGCGGGTATTACCGGATGATTGTGACAATTTTAATGGCGCCCTGTCACGGTGCCTTCCAGATCGAAATCGTACGCTTTCGTGATCTTTACCTGCACAAAATCTCCCAAAGGCAGTTCTGTGCTGCTGTGGATGATCACTTCATTATCTACTTCCACGCTGTCGTATTCGGTACGCCCCAGGTAGCGGCCGGCTTCTTTCTTGTCAATGATCACTTTAAAGGTCTGACCGATCTTCTCCTGATTTTTTTCGTACGAGATCTCCTGTTGCACGTCCATGATCTCCTGCGCCCTGGCGGCTTTTTCCGCAGCAGGGATATTGTCTTTCAGATCGTAGGCAGAAGTGTTTTCTTCGTGCGAATAGGTGAAAATACCCACGCGGTCGAGGCGTATATCTTCAAGGAACGTTTTCAGTTCTTCCACATCATCGCGTGTTTCCCCGGGGAATCCGGCGATCAGGGTGGTGCGGATACATATGCCCGGCACTTTTTCCCGGACAGCAGCAATCAGATCGTAGATTTCCTGTTTATCCATCTGCCGGCGCATGGCTTTGAGCATATTATCGGAGATGTGCTGGAGCGGCATATCCAGGTAGTTGCAGATGTTGGGACGGTCGCGCATTACGTCCAGTATGTCAAGAGGGAATTTGGAAGGGTAGGCGTAATGCAGACGTATCCATTCCAGCCCCGGTACATCCGATAAATGTTTCAGCAGATCGCCGAGCGCACGTTTCTTATAAATATCAAGGCCGTAGTAGGTAAGTTCCTGTGCAATGAGCATCACTTCCTTTACGCCCATCTGTACCAGTCGCCGGGCTTCGGCCACTACCTCTTCAATTGTCTTTGATATATGCCCGCCGCGCATCAGCGGAATGGCGCAGAAGGCGCAGGTGCGGTTGCACCCTTCGGATATTTTCAGGTAGGCATAGTGTCTGGGCGTACTGAGCAGGCGCTCGCCGATCAGCTCTTTTTTATAGTCGGCATCAAACTGTTTCAGGATCAGCGGCAGCTCCATGGTGCCAAACCAGGCATCTACTTCAGGTATTTCCTGTAGCAGATCGTTCCGGTAACGTTCGCTCAGGCATCCGGTGACATACACTTTATCAAGCTGCCCGCGTCGTTTCAGCTCTACCTGTTCGAGGATGGTGTTGATGCTTTCTTCTTTTGCCTTGTCTATAAAGCCGCAGGTGTTGACCACAACAATATTATGATCCGGCTTTGCACTCTCATGCGCTACATGAATGCCGTTGGCATGAAGCTGGCCGCTCAGCACTTCGCTGTCCACCATGTTTTTGGAGCAGCCGAGTGTAATGATATTGACCTTATCCTTTTTTAATGTTCTTGCTTTCACTATGTTGATTTACGCGCGGACTGGGTTGTTTTATTTTTTCCGGAAGAATACACGCACGGGCACACCGGTAAAATTGAAATGGCTACGCAGCTTATTTTCGATAAAGTTTTTGTAGGGTGTTTTAATAGCGTCGGGGTTATTGGCAAAAAACGCAAATGACGGCACAACGGTCGGTATCTGTGATACGAATTTGATCTTAACGGAATTCCCTCTTACCATCGGCGGCGGGTTGCGTTCAATTTCCTTCAGCATGATATCATTTAAGACCGATGTGCTGATCCTGCGCTGCCTGTTTTCATACACCTCAATGGCTTTCTCCATCGCCTGGAATATGCGCTGTTTCTCCAGGGCGGAAACGAAAAGGACCGGCACATCGGTAAAAGGAGCGATCCTGTTTTTGATCTGCTGCTCATAATCCCGTGCTGTATTTGTTTCTTTTTCTGCCAGGTCCCATTTATTGATAAGGAGCACAATACCTTTTCCTTTCCGGGTAGCCAGGCTGAAGATGTTCACGTCCTGGGCCGTCAGTCCCTGTTTGGCGTCGATGAGCTGTATGCAGACGTCGGCCTCGTCCATGGCACGTATGGCACGAATGACGGAATAAAACTCCAGATCTTCATGTACATTGCTTTTCTTACGCAGCCCTGCGGTATCAATAAGGATGAACTCTTTCCCGAATTGTTTATAATGGGTGTGAATGGTATCTCTCGTGGTGCCGGGGATATCTGAAACGATCGTCCTCTCTTCTCCGATCAACGCATTCAGCAGGGTAGACTTGCCTGCATTCGGCTGGCCGATGATGGCGAATTTAGGTATGGGATTTTCTTCTTTTTCTTCTTCCGGCTGATCCGGGATATGGGCGGCAACCTCATCGAGCAGCTCACCGGTGCCGCTGCCTGAAATAGACGAAAGGAAGAACGTATTGTCAAATCCCAGACCGTAAAATTCAGTTGCTTCCAGCGCCCTTGCCGGGTTATCCACTTTGTTGACTACCAGCAGCACCGGTTTGGTGCTCCGGCGGAGGATATTGGCCATTTCTTCATCCTGCCCGGTGATGCCGGTAACGGTATCGCAGACAAAAAGCAGCAGGTCGGCTTCGTCGAGGGCGATCAAAACCTGTTTGCGTATCTCCCGTTCAAATACATCATCTGAATGCGCGACAAACCCGCCGGTATCGATCAGGTTAAACGTTTTGCCATTCCAGTCGGCAATACCATACTGGCGGTCGCGGGTTACGCCGCTGACATCGTCAACGATGGCTTTCCGCTGTTCCAGCAGACGGTTAAACAGGGTGGATTTCCCGACATTAGGTCTTCCTATAATAGCAACAGTAAATCCGGGCATGTATAATATTGAGATGCAAATTTAGATTAAATAGCGCAACATTATGAGCGTTGCTGCAGTTGCATGATATGCTCATATGATTTAAGCCGCGCTTCCTGATCGTATGTATGTGTGATGATCATCAGTTCGTCTGGCTGTGTCTTGTCTGCAAATGCACTTATTTCGCGCTGCAATTTTTCCGGCCCGCCCGTAAAACTATATGTTGTCATCTGCTGCAGAGCAGCTTCTTCTGCAGCTGAGATGGCGAAGTCCCGTTTGGGCGGAGGCATTGGTTTCCTTTCACCACGAATGATCCCGAGAAATAATTGCTTTGAAGAGCTGGATAGATACTGGGCTTCCTCGTCTGTACCGGCCGCAACGACATTGATGCAGGTGAGCACATATGGTTGGGCTAATTGTGCGGATGCACGGAAGTTTTGCCGGTAAATATCAATGGCCTGAAATAGCTGCGAAGGGGCAAAATGGCTGGCAAATGCATAAGGAAGCCCCATCGCGGCAGCCAGGTAAGCGCTGTCTGTACTCGATCCGAGTATCCAGACCGGAATATCAATTCCTTCTCCGGGAATGGCGCGGACGGCGCTGTTCCGGTTTTCTGCCGAGAAATATTGTTGCAGTTCCCGAATGTCTTCCGGGAAGGACATACCGGCCATCGGATCCCGGCGTAAGGCGCGTACGGTGAGCTGGTCTGTACCCGGGGCCCTTCCCAGCCCCAAATCAATACGGCCGGGATAGATGGATGCCAGTGTGCCAAATTGCTCCGCTACGATAAGAGGAGCATGATTGGGCAGCATGATGCCCCCGGAACCAACGCGTATGCGGGATGTGCCGCCTGCTATGTAACCGATCAATACAGCAGTGGCGGAGCTGGCAACGCTGGGCATGTTATGGTGCTCGGCAAGCCAGAATCGTTCGTATCCGAGGCTTTCCGTGTGTCTGGCGAGGTTCAGGCTGTTGCGGAAGCTGTCTGCCGGTGTCTGGTCCTGTAATACGGTTGCGAGGTCTAATACAGACAATCTGATGTCTGTCAGTGTTTTTTTCATGGTTTCAGTCCTGCTATAGCTGCAGGATCATCAAAATTAAGGAAGGGACTATATTATATCTTGTTAAAAGGCAGCGTCACAGCCTGGTATCTGTCAGGGGCATGAAAAAACTCCGGATGCCCGGAGTTTTGTAAAACTGATGTTTATAAAGAAATAGGAGCAGCCTACAATTCATTTTGCCTGGATACAACGAATTCACGTTGCGCCAGAATGCCTTTTTTCCCTTCTTCAGCCGGTACAATTTCCACGATCACTTTGGTCAGTCCCTGACTGATGAAGCCGAGCTGCTCGGCTGCGATACTGGCCATGTCTATTTCACGCATGTTAGTCGCTGCCATACGATCATTGATGCGTACATATACAACACGCCCGTTGTTCAGATTGGTGACCTTTACATAGGAGCCCAATCTCAGGCGGTTGCTGGCTGCAGTGAATTTTCCGTTATCGAAGATTTCACCGGTAGCCGTGGGGCGGCCTTCAAATTTATCGTGGTAATAGCTCGCTATACCCTGTGCAGATGGTTTATTATCAACTACACGCTGTGCATGTATCTGAAAACCGGAAAAGAATAATGCGCTTAATAATACAATCAGCCTCATGCTCATTTTTTTGGTTCGGATGCAAAGATATGCAATATTGACTTAGGGACAGCCTTCTTATTACGTTTCAGCCTAATGTTTTTTGTTAAAATTTGATTGCCTTGAATATCCGGATTTATTAAACCGGTCTTCATTTCTGCCTGATCCATAAGATCTCGCAGGTCCTTCCCTGCGTCGTTGTTCTGCTTCTTCTACGCGGATCTTGCGTCCTTTGAATTTTTTGGTAGGCAGTACTTCCCGGATAAAATCAGCGGCATCGGCACGGACGTTAAAGAAGCTGCTCAGATCGCGTACCATAACACGGTCCAGCACATTCTTATCGAGATCCGTCATGTCTGCGATAAAATCGATCAGCTTGCCGGGGCTCATGCCGTCTTTTGCGCCGAGGTTGACGAACAGGCGTACCCATTCGCCGGTGCTATTGGCTTTTCCGGCTTTTTCGTAACCGGCATTCAGGTCTTTGGCTCCCTGGTAAGCATCTATGGTGTCTTTAAGCTGCAGCCACAGGAGGCGGTTGATCAGCTCGTCTTTATCCATATCAGCGAAGCGCTCGTGGATGGCATCCTGGTATACCGAGGCAAATGAGGGTTCGGGATTGGCAGTTTCTATCAGTGCGAGCTGGAAGAACAGGCGTTTACGTACCACTTCTGCGCCATCGGGGATGTCACATTTGTTGAAGCGGGATTTTACGATCCGTTCGATAGAGCGGATATTCCCGATCTCGCGCGGAGCGACAATAGACATACAAATGCCTGATTTCCCTGCGCGGGCCGTCCGTCCGCTGCGGTGCGTATAAACTTCGGGATCGTCGGGTAATTCGTAGTTGATGACATGGGTAATGTCGTTTACGTCAATACCGCGTGCCGCCACATCCGTAGCGACAATCGCCTGTAATGATTTGTTTTTAAAACGTTCCATCACCTTGCTGCGCATCTTCTGGTCCATATCGCCGTGCAGCGGGCTTACATGATAGCCCTGGCGCATCAGCTTTTCTGCAATCTCCTGGCAATCCTGTTTGGTACGGGTGAAGATAATGCCGTAGATGCCGGGGGTGAAATCAAGCAGCCGTTGCAGGGTCTCGAAACGGTTGTGGTGGTTGGTGATGAAATATTGGTGATCAATATTTTCATTTGTGGCATTTGCGGGCGATACGGAAATTTCTTCCCACTCCTTCATAAACCGTTTGGCAATACCGCGCACTTCATTGCTCATAGTGGCGGAGAAGAGCCAGGTATGTTCCCGGTTCGGCGTATTCTTCAGAATAAAGTCTATATCCTCGCGGAAGCCCATGTTCAGCATTTCATCGGCTTCGTCCAATACGACATATTGTACATCTTCCAAAGAAAGCGCTTTACGTTCCAGCAGGTCTATGAGGCGTCCCGGAGTGGCAACAACAATTTGCGGGTTGGTACGCAGCTCACGGATCTGTCCGCTGATAGGCACACCTCCGTAAACAGCTGTGGATTTGAATCCGCGCATATGCTGCCCGTATTTTTTAAAATCTTCCTGGATCTGCATACACAGTTCGCGTGTAGGGCTGAGGACCAGGGCTTGCACTTGTTTTTGTGCAATGTCTGTGTGGTGCAGTAGCGGTAGGCCGAAAGCGGCAGTTTTCCCGGTGCCTGTCTGAGCCAGGCCAATAATGTCACGGGGCTGGGATAAGAGAAGCGGTAGTACTTTTTGCTGGATGGGGGTGGGGGTCTCAAAACCAAGGTCCGATACGGCACGTGTCAATTCTTCCCGCAGGGGGAAGCTCGAAAATAAAATCATCTAATTAAGAACTTTGTTATAAATAGGCGGCAAAGATACGGATTTAATTGACAATGATCAATTGCTAATGATTAATGAGGTATTACATTAACCATTAACAATTAACCATTGACAATTGAGGTCACCCTTTCAGTACCCCTCTGCTGATCACGATCTTCTGGACTTCGGAGGTGCCTTCATAGATCTGTGTGATCTTGGCATCGCGCATCAGGCGCTCTACGTGGAATTCCTTTACATAGCCATACCCGCCATGAATCTGTATTGCTTCGCTGGTCACCCACTGAGCGATCTCGGAAGCGTACAGTTTGGCCATAGCCGCCGACTGGGTATAGTCCATACCCTGATCTTTCTGCCAGGCGGCTTTGAGACAAAGCAGGCGGGCCGCTTCAATAGCGGTAGCCATATCGGCAAGTTTAAAGGCGATCGCCTGGTGGTTCATGATCTCGGTGCCGAAGGCTTTGCGTTCCTTAGAGTATTTTAAAGCCAGCTCATAAGCGCCGCTGGCAATACCCAATGCTTGTGATGCGATCCCGATGCGGCCGCCCGTAAGGGTTTTCATGGCAAATTTGAAGCCGAAGCCATCTTCGCCGATGCGGTTTTCCTTGGGGACTTTCACATCCTGGAACATGATGCTGTGCGTATCACTGCCACGGATGCCCAGCTTGTTTTCTTTGGCGCCGACGGTCACACCGGGTGAATCTTTTTCAACGATCAGCACGTTGATACCTTTATGTCCCTTCTCGGGATAGGTTTGGGCTATTACCAGATAATAAGAAGCGCTGCTGCCGTTGGTGATCCAGTTTTTAGTGCCGTTGAGCAGGTAGTGGTCTCCTTTGTCTTCTGCGGTGGTACGCTGAGAGGTTGCATCAGAACCTGCTTCGGGTTCGCTCAGCAGGAAGGCGCCGAGCTTCTCGCCTGTAGCGAGTTTGGTGAGGTATTTCTGCTTTTGTTCTTCGTTGCCATATGTTTCCAGTCCCCAGCATACAAGTGAGTTATTCACGCTCATACAAACCGATGTGGAAGCATCTATTTTTGAAATTTCTTCCATCGCCAGCACATAGGAGACAGTATCCATACCGGAGCCATTGTACTTTGGGTCTACCATCATACCCAGGAAACCCAACTCCCCAAGCTTTTTGATCTGTTCTGTCGGGAATTTCTGATGTTCGTCGCGCTCGATAACGCCGGGTAATAATTCATTCCGTGCAAAATCCCGCGCTGCGGCTTGTACGGCTAATTGCTCTTCTGTGAGTTGGAAATTCATATATTTTAAAATGTTGTATCCGGTAGGGAATTCGTGCAAAACTACATTTATTCTCAGTAAAGCGCAAGCATTGCAAGAATCCAACAGAGCTGTTGCATGCTAAATAAAAAACGTGTCAGGCAGATAGTGGTATATAATAATCCCAGTATGATGTATTGAGTGCTGTGTGTATGCTGCCCTTTCAGGGCGATGGTGGGGGTGTCTGTACGTGAGCCCAACGCGATGCATTGGGCTGTGTATATATTGCCCTTTCAGGGCGGCTATTGTTGTAGGGTATAAGTCGCCAAAGGCTGAAAGCCTTTAATATATATAGCCCAAGGCAACGCCCTGGGTAATGAATATGTATGGTATGGGGCAATGCCCTGGGTAATGAATATATAGCGCAACATCCCGGTGTTTTTGAATTTTAAACAGGCTATGACGGTTATCCGCTATCATACCAGTGGAAGTTAATAATGATACCGGCATTGCATGATATAGATCGTGTCACCTGCTACCTTATATACCAGCCGGTGCTCCAGGTCAATACGTCTTGACCAGAAGCCGGATAGCGCTCCTTTCAGCGGTTCGGGCTTGCCGGTTCCGGTAAATGGCGTACGCTGGCTCTCTTTAATAAGCCCGTTTATTTTTTTTAATGCCGTTTTGCCCTGCTGTTGCCAGTACTGGTAATCCTCCCAGGCCGCCCCTGTGAATATAATCTTCATGCTTCAATAAGCTGTTGCTCCTGTCCCAATCCTTTGTGGTATTCATCGAGTGCACTTTGAAGCCTCGCGGCATTTTTGGGGGAGCTCAACAGGTGGAAGGTCTCCATAATGCTGTTGTAATCGGCTTGCGATAAGACTACCACGTTTTCGCCTTTCGTACGGGTCACAAACAAAGGGGTTTTGTTTTTAAAGACATCATCCAGGTACATTTTCAAATTTTGTCTGAAATCGGAATATGTTGCAATCAGCATAGGATCTGTTTTCCTGCAAAGATAATCACTTTGTACAAAAAATGGTACAGTTCTTTCTTGATATTGATAGCGGAGCATGATTAATGTGTTTATTTCCTGACTTGTTAATAATTACTTTCAAAATACCGGTTATTCAATTCAAAGATAGTCAATAAAAGATTGCTAAAAAACAGTATTCATTAATTTTTTTCATTAGAATAAGACGAGAGAAAAATATATATCCTTTAATAAGTAAAACAGGTGTAATCTGTGTTGTCAATAACCATTACATACTTTTCTCCATCCGGTGTTTTACAACAGCAATTATGGAATCTGTATCATTTTCTATCTTTATTACATAACAGGGAGCATTTTGACGCCGGGCAGAGACCATAAAACCTATACGGATGAAGCTTTATTGCAGGCTTTCCGTACAACTGGCAACAACCGCTGGCTGGGTATCTTACTGGAGCGGTATACGATGCTGCTGCTGGGTGTGGCGATGAAATACCTGAAAGACCGGGACGAAGCGCAGGACGTGGTCCAGCATGTCTTCCTGAAAGCGGTTAGCCATCTGTCTGATGATACGGTAAAGAATGTCAGCGGCTGGTTGTATGTATTGACGCGTAACCGCTGCCTGCAGGTTTTGCGGGATAAAAAGCATATGGTATCGGAAGACCTTGCCGAAAAACTACGGGAGACGCCATCCGATAAAGAGGCCATGCTGCAGCATGACTATACGCTGGAGCAGATGGAAGCGGCGCTTGAAACGCTCAATCCTGAACAGAAAAACTGCATTACCTTGTTTTACCTCGAAAAGCTGAGCTACCAGCAGATCATGGAGCGTACCGGTTACAGCTTTACGCAGGTGAAAAGCTTTATCCAGAACGGAAAGAGAAACCTGAAAATTATATTATCAAAGGACCCGGGCAGGGAAATACCATGAGCGATCTGAAAGATATATGGAATGGCGGCGGCCGGGACAGCATCCCGCAGGAGAAACTGCTGGCCTATCTGGAAGGACGCCTGACGGATGCGGAACAGCATGAAATAGAACATTTGCTGGGCGAGGATTCATTGGAGAGCGATGCGCTTGAAGGGCTGCAATCGCTGACGCACGAAGAAACAAAGCAGGTAACAGGCCGTCTGAATCGCACCTTACACAGCAATTTGCAGCAGCGAAAAGAGCGGCGTAAAAAACAGATCGCCGGTAATTACTGGGCGTGGATTGCCCTTGTGGTCGTATTGTTGCTGATCGTGGCGGGCTTTCTGCTCATCCGGATTGCTCAAGGGGGATAGATAACGTAAATTCTTTTCCGGCAGGGGCCATTATTCAACCAATCCCATTTTTAAAGCCTTGGCTACCAAAGTAGCTGTATTTTTAACATCCAATTTCAACAACAAACTCATCTTATAGTTATCTACAGTATTTGCACTGAGGAAGAGCTTTTCCGCTATTTCCTTGTAGGTGTAACCGTTTACTATGAGTTGCAATACCTCTTTTTCACGTGGACTGAGGGAAGATTTTGCATGAACGTAACAGGTTCAATTATTATAAAAATTATCCATTAAAAATTCAATCAATTAAACCCAAAATACATTTTTCATAAACACAACTTGTTGATTATGATATAAATCATATAATTCAAGTTACCGGTTTTTTATTTTCGTTAAATGTTACTTGAGTGGCATATATTTTTTAACCTTTAAAAACTTACAGTTATGGCGATCAAATTCAAAGTAATTGAAAAGACACAGCCGGGTGTTGCCGGCGGGGGTATTAAAAAATTCTATGCCTCAGCACAAACCCAGGGTGAAGCCAACATCAGCGAGCTTACCCGCAGTATCGAAAAGATCAGCACCGTGAGTGGTGCAGACATCCGGGCGGTTTTGTATGCCCTGGTAGATGTGATCAGCCAGGATCTTTCCAAAGGAAGGATCGTACGGCTGGGGGATCTGGGATATATGCGGGTCAGCATCAGCAGCGAAGGCAAGGACACTGCTGCGGAAGTGAATGCTTCCTCTATCAGGGGAGCACGGTTCATTTTTACACCGGGTATCCTGCTCAAAACACCCTGAAAACGCTCACGTTCCAAAAGGTTTAAAATCAGCACTTTAATGTGAGTGACAAACAACAAGCTTGATTTTCCCAAAGAACAAGCTTGTTTTTTTCCAAAATCAGGCTTGTTCTTTTTTGGGCGAATATCAGAGTGATAAAATTTAGTACTGAAAGGAGTTATTTTTTGTCCAGTAACTTCTTGAGCATTTCCACTTTTTCACGTTCGGATTGGAGCATCCGCTCATATAATTCGTTCTTTTCTTTTTGAAGATTTTTAATTTCTTCTAATGCCTCTAACCACTTTTCAGCCGGATTAAATGTGAGGGTACAATCATTATTGATAGAGCCTGCGTTATCATATAGCGTACTCGATATAATATTAATAGCAGCCTCCTCGCTAAAATTCTTAATCGCTTCTTCCGGCACATTCAAAATCTTAGCCACCTTCTCCAACACTGCCGCATCCAATTCCTCCTTCTGCTCCAATGCCGAAACAGCCTGCTGGCTTAAGCCAAGATCAATAGCCAAAGCATCCTGTTTGATGCCCAGCATTTCGCGGATGCGTTTTACATTTCTTCCCTGGTGCGGCATGGCGGTGAGCTTTTTCATAAGTACAAACCTACTAAAAATATCCCGGTAAAATACCAGAACCGGCTTGTATAACACAAACAGTATTAGTAGGATACGCGTCCGTCCGGTTGTTGCTTTGCTTTATTCGTTCATTTTTAAATCAGTATATCATGCAGCAAATACAGCAAACATCCGTACCGGGAGGTACATGCCCCGTATCTCACAAGCAGCCCCTGCAGCTTACCGCACCCAATACGCCTTTACAAAGGATCATCCGTTTCCTGGCAGAGACGATCACGCCGGAGCGCATCTTCCTGTTGTCCGAAGAACCGTTTGACCTGCTGGTCGTCTTGCCTGACCAGGCCGAAAAGCCATACAGCTTTTATGAAACCATGATCGAGATGGCCTGTATGGATACCGTCATTCATTTTTCTTTGCACAAATCCTCCGACCTCGCCCGTCAGCTCGCAGCAGGGCATATCTTTTATGCCACTGCCTGTACGCCCGGACGTTTGGTGTATGAGAACGGCAAAACGGCTTTCCCCATTACCCCTCCGGGGAAAACGGAGGTATTACACCGGCAGGCAGTAGAGCGGTTTACACCGGGATACCGCCGTGCCGGTATGTTTTTCGAAACCGCCCAGGAATATTGCCGTAAAGGCGCCAGTGACATGGCCGCTTTTATGCTCCATCAGGCGGCGGAGCTGACTTTCCGCGCCGTAGTGTTGGGGCTAATGGATCACGACACCCGCAGTCATGATTTTGCGGCGCTGAAAAATTACTGCCGGCGTTGTGTACCTGTTTTGAATCATATCGTTCCCGACGAGCTGTTGCCTACGCTGGGGAAGGCTTACCTCGCTGCCCGGTATGGATCTTTTGAAATTGAAGACCGGGTGTTGGAAACCTTGTTGCAAAAGGTCGCTCAATTACATCACAGGGCACAGCAGGAGTTTGACAGATGCCTTTCTGTTATCGCACCTATGGCTGTTGCAGCATGAGTTTGTTACTTGTCAGCCTGTTCCTGAATGCCGGTGGGTTATGTCGCCGGCGTTTTTGTGTCTTTTCCAATTCCGCTCCAAGGGACGACTAAATAAAAAGAGACCGCCTCAATTATTTTCCTAATCGGGTACGTTATCGTCCTTTCTCCGAAAAATGCTGGCTGATCAGCCCGTAAAACAACTGTACGGTATAATTATCTTCGTTCCAGTTATAGTTCCAGGAGACATGCGTGTGCAGCCAGTCTGTCGCTTCCGTAAAGCTGCCGCTGTTATTGATCTCGTGCAGCGCTGCTTCGTAAGCATCTTTATCGTTATGAAACAGCTCGCTGATGATCTGGTATTTATCGTTGATGCCGATCAGCTTTTTTATATCCTTTTGCGGGATGGCCGCCGGCGGAACGACAGGTTGGGGTGGTGGTGGCACAACAACCGGCTCAGGTTCTTTTTCCGCTATGATCTGGGGCGGTTCGGTGTTTGCAGCAACCTGCGGCACTTCGGGGATAACCGGTTTCTCTGTGTGTGTAACGGCTATAGGTGGGGCATCTTGTGATTGCTCCGGTATTGCAGCACGTGTATCAAGCAGCGCTGCATACAACTGACGGGAGTAATCCAGCATAAGATCAATGTCTATGGCTGTTTGCTTGTGAGGCTGATTATATAGCTCCTGCATCTTTTGGAGCAGGGATGGTATAGACTGCATAGTGTGTTTCCTTTGGCTGTTATGGGTTGGTGCGTTAATCCATCCAGCTCGTCATGTATGATTCATCTTCGATGCCAAGCGCGTCATTGGTCATGATCAGCGGCCGGAAGGTATCTATCATTACGGCCAGCTCCTGCGTGTCTTTGGCGCCGATGCTTTTTTCCACCGTGCCCGGGTGCGGCCCATGCGGGATGCCCAGCGGGTGCAGGGTGATCATACCGCGCTCCACATGTTTGCGGCTCATGAAGTCGCCGTCTACATAGTAAAGCACTTCATCGCTGTCTATATTGCTGTGGTTGTAGGGCGCCGGTATGGCCAGGGGATGATAGTCGAACAGCCTGGGCACAAACGAGCAGATCACAAAGTTGTGCGCGTCGAAGGTCTGGTGCACCGGCGGCGGCTGATGCACCCGTCCGGTGATCGGCTCGAAATCGTGAATGCTGAGCGCATAGGGATAATCGCAGCCGTCCCAGCCAACGACATCAAACGGATGGTTGGCATACCAGATCGGGTAGAGCAGTCCCTTCTTTTTCATCCGGATCAGAAATTCCCCTTTCAGGTCGATCGTCTCCAGGTCTTGCGGTTTGCGTATATCGCGTTCGCAGAAAGGGGCGTGCTCCAGCAATTGCCCGTAGCGGCTCAGGTAACGTTTGGGGAAGTTGATCGGGCTGAAAGATTCGATAATAAGCAGCCGGTTATCCGGTGTGTCAAATTCGATCTGGTATATTGTGCCGCGCGGCACCACGATGTAATCGCCATATTTGAACGGGATCTGTCCGTACTGCGTTCTCAGTTTGCCGGTACCTTCGTGGATGAAAATGACTTCATCGGCATCGGCGTTTTTAAAAAACACATTGCCATCAAGGCTTTTCTGAGGTGCAGCCAGTGTGATCTGGACGTCATTATTGAACAGCACCACTTTCCGGCTTTCTATATAATCCGCATGAGGTTTGATATTAAACCCTTTAAAGCTGCGGTGCTTCAGGATATTATCAGTCGCAGCTTTCGGAGCAATATCGGTTGGCTCTTCCGAGCGGATGACCTGTGTGGGCGGATGGATATGATAGAGCAGGGAGTAATCCGAAGAAAAACCCTCTGTGCTGAAAAGCTGCTCTGCATATAACCTGCCGTCGGGCTGCCGGAACTGGGTATGCCTTTTATGAGGAATATTGCCGAGTGAAAAGTAATGTGGCATTATATAATCTGTTTACTGTCAAAATTACAAATTACAGGGGACTTATCCTTTTAATGTGACAATTTGAAAATTTGAAAATTTGAAAATGATTGTAGGAGTGTCATATGCGCAACAGGTACATTTTCAAATTGGCTCATTTTCAAATTTTCAAATTAAAGGATCGTTTACCAATGAAAATCTATCCGGTAGCTGATATTGGGCAGGATGCCGATCTGGTTGATCTGCTTAACCGCCCCGGTTCTGCTGTCGAAATAAGAAGCATAATAATTCTCCCGGTTGGTGATATTCTGCACATCCAGTTGTATGCTGTGTGTGGCTTTCTGCCTGTTTATCCTGTAATAAACGCCAATGTCCGTCCGGAAGTATGCAGGGCCTTGTTTGCTGTAATACAGCCCCGGCACATGTATTTCCCTGTTGTGTATTTTCGATGCGCCGACATCAATAACAGATTCTCTCATGCCGCCGCTGTAAAGCACTTTCCCGTTCAGCCCGATGACCCTGCGTCCGCTTGCATTCAGCTTAAATTCTTTCCCTCCGATCAGGTTGATCTGGTAACCTCTGTTGAACCGGGTATCATAAACATTGCCCGCGTAGTCTTTGTATGTGGACTTATAGAGCGAGCCGGTGGCCAGGATGTAATAATTGTTGGCAAACGGCCGCTCTACGCTAAGGTCAATGCCATAATTCTCCCCTGTCCCTTCACTGATCATCGGTTGGGTAGTGCTCATCAGCGAGTAGGCGCCTTCTGCGTTGATTATAGAGAAACCGGAGCTGCTGTCCTGCTCTATAGGTATGCTGTACAGTTTCTGGTAATAAATCTCTGCTTTCAGGCGCACTCGGGGGAAAAGGGATGTTTCGTAACCCGCCACGGTATGGAAGGCACGCAGGAGATCGAGGTTTTGGTTGGGATAAGTGATCGTTTCGCCCTGAGCTGCATTTTGGAAACGGTAGGTCGAGATATGCTCCGGTTTGCTGTGCAGTCCGCTTGCCAGCGAGAATTTATGCCGGTAAAGATCATAGGTGACGGAGCCCCTGGGCTCAATGCTGTATTTGTTATTCAATGCGAGGTAAGAAGCGTGTAATCCGCCACCTAAGGTAACATGTTCATGTACACGGCTTTTCCATTGCAAATAGCCCTGATAAAACTGTGTGCTGCCATTTCCGGACAGAAGACTTTTCCATTGCTTTTCTGTTATGTCGAAATAATCATACGCCATTTGATACGCCATATGCTGGCCGATTAATCCTGTGCGGAATGTGTGGCGTACGTTTACTTTCCGGTTATAAAGGATGGAGGCGCGGTATGCGGTATTCGAAATATTGCTGTGCGTGATGGGGTCTTTACGATAAGCCAGCGAAGGGTTGAGTGTATCGGCCTGCTCTGTGTATTTGTCGCCGGATGCTGAAATGATGGTGCGGATATAACTGTTTTTGTCGAGGAAATACTGGTGCGTAATGCCTGCCACGCCCATGCTGCCTTTTACTATGTAATTTAAGTTCTCTGTTTCGTCATCCCATTTTGTGCTGTCTGCAATTACTTTTTGTGTGGCCACATTATACCCGCCCAGTCCGAATACGGAGAAAGTACCTGCTTTTTGTGTGGGGAAATTGAGTTTGAAAGAAGCGTCCTGGTATTCCGGCTGAGTTCCGGCCCAAGTCATGAAATGCCCCAGTAATGCCAATGTCGAGTAACGGTAATTAAACAGATAAGAAGATTTTTTTCCTTTTTGAAAAGGCCCTTCGGTGGCGAGCTCCACACCAAGCGCCCCGACTTGTATGGTGTGCTCGCGTTGCTCGGTATTACCGTTGCGAAAGTTGAGATCGAAAACGCCGGACAGCGCATTGCCGAATTCCGCCGGGAAGGCGCCCGTGTAAAAGTCGGAGTTGCCCAGCACATTAGCATTCAGCATGCTGATTGCGCCACCCGAAGACCCGAGAGAACCGAAGTGGTTGGGGTTGGGTATTTCGATCCCTTCCAGGCGCCATAAGACGCCTTTTGGCGAGTTGCCGCGTACCACGATGCCGTTGTCGAAATCGCCTGCATTGGATACGCCCGGGAAGTTCATGACCATCCTGGCCGGATCGGCAAAGGAAGCCGCATAACGACGGGTTTCTTCTACCGAAAAGGAGCGGGCGCTCAGGGTGGCAAATTCATTCTGCGCTTTTGTGCTGTTTTTTCCGGCAGTGACGGTTACTTCGTTCAACTGATGCAGGCTTTCCTTCAGCGATATATTCAGCTCAGTTTCCTTACCGGAGATCACCATGATTTCGGAGGCCGTATAGGTATCGAATCCCATCAGGCTGAAACGGAACGACTGACGGCCTACCGGCACATTGTCCATGCTGAAAGATCCTCTTTCATCGGTCGTGGCATGATGATCCTGTCCGGAGACCAGCACTACAATTACACCGGGCAGCGGTTGCCGGGACTCGGCATCAACGACGATGCCGCGTATCCGCTGAGCGAAGGTACCTGCCTCTGGCGATTGGGCTACACTTTGGAAAGGAGTATATATGCATGATAGCAAAAAGAGGAGTGTGAGTAGGTTTTTCATAACTAAAGAAGGTGGTGGTGGAAGCTATTGTTTTTGCTGTTAATGTTTGCATTCTGTGTTTCACCTTCTTTTTGCCTTGGATGCAAAAAGAAGCAAAAAAATCACCGGCTGGGATCCAATTGGCTAAAAAATGATTTCATTCCGCTAAAACAAATCAAACTTGCGCTCCGCTTCGCTGCACGCTTCGGACAGGATTTGTTTTGGCCGCTCCATTCCATCATTTTTTTTAACGCCATTGGCTCCAAGGCCGGAAGCTGAGTTGAACACATAGCGAGTGAAATTCGATTTCTTTGAATTTATCTGGACAACAGTGATTTGAGAAGTTGAGAATTTGAAAATGTGCCAATTTGAAAATGCCCATGTCACGTAAATCTTACCTCCCCCATTTTCAAATTCTCAAATTTTCAAATTGTCTAATTAAGAAGAATATGCGCCCCGGCAAGCCCGCCGAAATACATACCGTGGAAATGAGTGCCCCTGTCCAGGCTCCAGATGTAATTATGAATGAGGTCTTTCCCCTTATCCCGTGTAAAGGATGCGTGATTGAGTGTGGGGCCTGCAAACAGTTCCAGCTTCCGGCCGACCGTTACTGCCGGTAATATTCTGAACGACCCTCTGAAGTGGGTACCTCGCTCGAAATCGGCGAGTGTGGTTGAAGTTATTTCCCCGTTGATCCGGAAATGGGGCGTTACCGGGAAGTGAGCGCCGATCCCTGCTTCCAGTGCATAAATGGTTTTCGGGTTTTGCTGCATGTTGATGCCGGCGCCCAGTATGCCGTACAGGATGCGCCCGCCGGAGCGGAATGACAGGGTTGTAGTGAGCGCTTCATCTATGGTGAGTCCAAGTCCCCGGGTACCATTCTTTACAATATTGATGATGCCTATCGGGTAGTCGCTGCTGTCGGCAATATTGATAAAGCCGGATAGCTGTACACCTGATACCTGCTTTGCGATGTTGATGAACCCGCTTATCTGCGTGTTTACATCGTCGGCTTTATTGATGAATCCGGCTAATTGCATTCCGTTTACGTTGTCCAGGGCGATATTGCCGAAGCCCGCTGCCTGCAGCCCTTTGCTGCTGCGGGTAATGTTCATGAACCCTGCTGCAGTCAGCCCTGTGGCATGTTTCCCGATGGTATTCAACACCCCGGCTGCCTGCAGGCCGCGGGCATTGTAGCCGATATGGTTGGATACCCCCGCTGCGATCACTCCGTTGGCATTCCGTTTGATAATATTGGATACGCCCGAACCGCAAAAGGCATTTTCAGATTCGGATACGCCTGCAATAGCATGAAAGGATAAATGATTGGATTGCTGACCCGCGTAGATCCAGTTGGTGCTTAACGGATAAATAAAGCCGATGTGGACGCTGGGCCGGGAGCAGGTCTGGGCATATACGCTGCTGCAAAAAAGCAGTGTAGCGGTAAAGAAAATCAAAAATCTGGTGTTCATAATTCCTGTGTTTGGAATTACGACACCTGTGTTGGCACTTACCCCTACGGGGTAGGTATGGTTCCTACAAGATTTTTCAGATAACGACCGTATCCGCTTTTGAGATAAAGATCGCCCAGCTTATCCAGCTGCTCATCATTGATCCAGTGGTTGCGCCAGGCTATTTCTTCAATACAGCCGATCTTCAGACCCTGGCGCTTCTCGATCACTTCGATGAACTGGCCGGCTTCTGTCAGGGAATCGAATGTACCGGTATCCAGCCAGGCGGTGCCGCGGTCGAGCACGCCTACTTCGAGCTTGCCTTTTTCGAGATATACTTTGTTGACGTCTGTTATTTCCAGCTCACCGCGGGGAGACGGTTTGATCGCCTTGCTGATCGCCACTACATCATTATCATAAAAATAAAGACCCGGCACCGCATAATTGGATTTCGGTTGGGCTGGTTTTTCTTCGATGCTCAACACCCGGAAATTATTATCAAACTCCACCACGCCGTAACGTTCGGGATCCTGCACCCGGTAGGCGAATACAACGGCGCCGTCCGGATTTGATTTTTTGCGAAGCAGCGTACCCATGCCGGAACCGTAAAAAATATTATCTCCCAATACCAGCGCTACAGGATCGTTGCCAATGAAGCTATCTCCAAGAATAAATGCCTGTGCCAGCCCTTCTGGCTTGGGTTGTGCCACATATTCGAACCGGCAGCCGATGGTGCTGCCGTCGCCTAACAGTCTTTTGAAGCCCGCCTGATCCTCGGGCGTTGTTATGATCAGTATCTCATTTATACCTGCCAGCATCAGTGTGCTCAACGGGTAATAGATCATGGGCTTGTCATACACCGGCATGAGCTGCTTACTTACAGCTATGGTCAGAGGGTATAGCCTTGTGCCGGATCCGCCTGCGAGAATAATGCCTTTCATATTGAATGTGGTTAACGTAGTTGATGTGAAGATTGTAATTAACGTGTTTAATTTGTTATGAAAACAGGCATATACATCTCATTTTCAAATTTTCAAATCCCCAAATTTTCACACTCACTGCTTATACTGCAAGCTGTAATACTTCTGATAATCTCCGGAAGTTACATTGTCCAGCCATTCCTGGTTGTCGAGGTACCAGTCTATGGTTTTTTCCAGTCCTTCTTCAAAGGTTACCGACGGTTTCCAGCCCAATTCTTGATTGATCCTGGAAGCATCGATCGCATAGCGTTTATCATGGCCGGGTCGGTCTTTCACGTAAGTGATTAGTTGGGCAGATTCACCTTCTGCACGTCCCAGTTTTTTGTCCATGATGCGGCAGAGCAACTGAATCAGTTCAATGTTCTGCCATTCGTTGAACCCGCCGATATTGTATGTTTCCCCGTTTCTTCCTTCGTGAAATACCAGATCGATAGCGCGGGCGTGATCTACGACATACAGCCAGTCGCGCGTGTATTTACCATCTCCGTATACAGGCAGTGACTTATTGTTACGGATATTGTTGATGAACAGCGGGATCAGCTTTTCGGGGAATTGATTGGCGCCATAATTGTTGGAGCAGTTCGTAAGCACAAACGGAAGTCCGTAGGTATTGCCATATGCCCGCACCAGGTGGTCTGACGCTGCTTTGGAAGCGGAGTAGGGTGATTGGGGATCGTAGGGGGTTGTCTCCAGGAAGAAACCGGTTTCTCCCAGCGACCCGTATACTTCGTCGGTAGAAACGTGAAAGAACCGTTTCCCTTCAAAGTTATTATGCCAGATGGCACGCGCCGCATTCAGCAGGTTGGCCGTGCCCATTACATTGGTATTGATAAAGGCATTGGGGTCCTGTATGGAACGGTCTACATGGCTTTCTGCAGCGAGGTGGATCACGCCGTCCGGCTGCCATTCCTCAAACAGGCTTTGCATCGCAGCAGCGTCTGTAATGTCTGCCTTGATGAATGTATAATTCGCGGCCTGT
The DNA here is from genome assembly GCA_964527735.1 of uncultured Chitinophagaceae bacterium. Classification (GTDB taxonomy): domain Bacteria; phylum Bacteroidota; class Bacteroidia; order Chitinophagales; family Chitinophagaceae; genus JBEBVQ01. Next base: position 34,320 of record CAZGPG010000008.1, read on the forward strand.
TCGATATCTTTCAGATTCTCCAGGTTACCGGCATAGGTAAGGGCGTCGAGGTTAATGATCCGGTAATCCGGGTATTTGTTAACGAACAGCCGTACCACATGAGAGCCGATAAAGCCGGCGCCACCTGTTATGATCAATGTCTTTTTCATCTCGAAGTGTTATAGCCGGCGATATGTCTGCAATACTGCCGGCCTGTTTATACCAACTTGAAGGATTCAATAAATTTAGTAGTAAAATTCCCATTCCTGAAATCTTCGTTCCGCATAAGCTGCAGGTGGAAGGGGATGGTGGTCTTGATACCTTCGATCACGTATTCGCTGAGTGCGCGTTCCATGGTGTTTATCGCTTCTTCCCGGGTTTGCGCTACGGCAATGATCTTGGCGATCATGGAGTCGTAATACGGGGGAATGGTATAGCCGGCGTATATATGAGAGTCTACACGCACGCCGTGCCCGCCGGGGGTATGCAGTACGGTGATCTTTCCCGGGCTGGGGCGGAAATCATTGTATGGGTCTTCGGCATTGATCCGGCATTCGATGGCGTGCATCTCCGGCTCATAGTTCCGTCCGCTGATCGGTACGCCTGCGGCGATCTTGATCTGCTCTTTTACGAGGTCGTAGTTGATCACTTCTTCCGTTACACCGTGCTCTACCTGGATACGGGTGTTCATTTCCATAAAGTAGAAGTTCCGGTGCTTGTCCACGAGGAACTCCACCGTGCCAACACTTTCGTAGTTGATGGCGGAAGCGGCTTTGATAGCTGCTTCCCCCATTTTCTGGCGGAGCTCGGGCGTCATGAAAGGGGAGGGCGATTCTTCTACCAGCTTCTGGTGACGGCGCTGGATGGAGCAATCGCGTTCGCTGAGGTGGCAGACCGTACCGAACTGGTCGCCCGCGATCTGGATCTCGATATGGCGTGGCTCTTCCACGAATTTCTCCATATAGATGCCGTCATTTTTAAATGACGCGCCTGCTTCGGTTTTGGCGGTGTTATAGGCACGTTCCATTTCACAATCTTCCCACACTACGCGCATACCTTTACCGCCGCCGCCGGCAGTAGCTTTCAGGATGATCGGGTATCCCATTTCCTTTGCCAGCTTTTTGGCTTCTTCGAGGCTTTCGAGCAGCCCTTCGGAGCCCGGAATGCAAGGGACGCCGGCATTGATCATGGTTTCCTTGGCGGTCATTTTATCGCCCATCCTGCGGATCATCTCCGGTGTAGGACCGATAAACTTAATGTTGTATTGTGCACAGATCTCTGCAAAATGCGCATTCTCCGCCAGGAATCCATATCCCGGGTGTATCGCATCGGCATTGGTGATCTCCGCCGCCGCCATCAGGTGCGGGATATTGAGATAGGAATCGCTGCTTTGCGCCTTCCCGATACATACCGCCTCATCTGCAAAGCGTACGTGCAGGCTGTCTTTATCGGCGGTAGAATAAACGGCAACCGTTTCAATACCCATTTCACGACAGGTACGGATGATGCGCAGCGCGATCTCCCCGCGATTGGCTATCAGTATTTTTTTGAACATAAGTTTATAGCTCATGACGACAAACCGGCTCCGGTTACATCGTTATTTCGTTGTTTATTGTTAGCTTGTCAATTTGAAAATTTGAAAATTCGGGAATTTGAAAATGAATATTCCATTTTCAAATTGTCTCATTTCAAATTTTCAAATTACTTTAAGGTTCCACAAGAAAAAGCGGCTGATCATATTCCACCGGAGATGCATCGTCTGCCAGTACTTTTACGATCTTGCCGCTTACCTCACTTTCAATTTCGTTAAACAGCTTCATAGCCTCCACGATACAGATCACCTGACCTGTTTTGATCTCGTCGCCTACGTTTACAAATGAAGGTTTGTCGGGAGACGGGCTGCGGTAAAAAGTGCCGATCATCGGAGATTTGATCGTGATCAGGTTATCTGCCGCCGGCGCTGCCTGTTGTTCCGGCTGGGCGGGGATGGAGGCTTGCGGTACGGCCTGTGGCATCATAGCCGGGATCTGTTGTACCGGCGCTGCCTGCAGGGTTACCACCTGTGTTTCGGGCGCAGACTGCGCTTGTTTGATGGTGATCTTGAATTCCCCTTCTTCGATGTGAAGCTCGCTGATGTTTGATTTATTAATCATCTTAATCAGCTCTTGTATCTGTTTATATTCCATGAGGAAATGATTTTGTGTACAATTGATTATCCCTTTACCCGTTCTACATAGTTACCGGTCTTGGTATCTATTTTGATCAATTCGTCTGTATCTACAAACAAAGGTACCATAACGGTAGCGCCTGTCTCTACAGTAGCCGGCTTCAGTGTACGGGTAGCAGTATCGCCTCTCAGGCCCGGTTCTGAATAGGTAATACGCAGCACGACATGAGGAGGCAGTTCCACGCTCATAGGCTGTTCTGTTTCTGTATTGACGAGCACAAAACATTCCTGCCCGTCTTTAAATAATTCAGGGCGGTCGATCAGTTGGTCGCTCATTACGATCTGCTCAAAGGTTTCATTGTCCATGAAATTATAACCGCTGTCGTCTTTGTACAGGAATTGGTAGGGCCGGCGCTCCACACGCACGGGGAAGATCGTATCCCCGGAATTCCATGTCTTTTCAATGGATTTGGAGCTGTCCACGCCTTTCAGTTTCGCCCAGACCTTTGCGGCGGCACGGGCGGTTTTGTTTTGCCCGAATTCAACAACGGAAAACAGGCCGTCATCCAATTTGATGATCATACCGTTCCGGATATCTGCAGTAGTTGCCATATAGTTTTTTAAATAAACGGATTGCAAAAGTAATCATTCAGGGGAAAAAAGGAAATATGGGTGGTATTTAGATGTAATGATAAGTATGCAGCAAGCAGGATAGTCCTATTGATCAAATTAGCTATGTTATTTGAAAATTTGGGAATTTGAAAATTTGAAAATGAACATGATATCTCAATACAGGCACATTTTCAAATTGCCGAATTTTCAAATTTTCAAATTGAACACATTCTCCTTTTTCATTACTATCTTGCGGCGAAATTTACTACTATGCAACGTGATACTGCCATTTTTGATCTGATACAGGAAGAGCTTGAGCGTCAGCGCCGTGGCTTGGAATTGATTGCTTCAGAAAATTTTACCAGCTTCCAGGTAATGCAGGCAATGGGTAATGTGATGACCAATAAGTATGCAGAAGGTTACCCGGGCAAACGGTATTACGGCGGTTGTGAAGTAGTAGACAAAAGCGAACAGCTGGCCATTGACCGTGCTAAAGAAATATTTAATGTAGCGTATGCCAATGTACAGCCGCATAGCGGCGCACAGGCTAATATGTCTGTATTCCTGGCCTGCCTGCAGCCCGGTGATACAATTCTGGGGCTGGACCTCAGTATGGGAGGGCACCTCACACACGGATCACCGGTAAATGCCTCCGGAAAACTATATAACGCTGTACATTACGGCGTTATAAAAGAAACCGGTCTTGTTGACTATGATATGCTGGAGCGTCAGGCGCTGGAGCACAAGCCGAAGATGATCATTTGCGGCGCCTCCGCATATAGCCGCGACTGGGACTATGCCCGCATCCGCGCTGTTGCTGATAAGATTGGCGCCTTACTGATGGCGGATATTGCGCACCCGGCAGGGCTGATCGCCAAAGGTCTGCTCAACAGCCCTTTTGAACATTGCCATATCGTTACCAGCACTACACATAAAACCCTCCGCGGCCCGCGCGGCGGTATCATCCTGATGAAGGAAGACTTCGAGAACCCCTGGGGTATAAAAGGGCCTAAGGGGGATATCCGCATGATGAGCGCGCTGATCGACCTCGCGGTATTCCCCGGCATCCAGGGTGGCCCGCTTGAGCATGTGATCGCCGCCAAAGCGGTGTCTTTCTTCGAGATATTGCAGGATGAATTTCTCACTTACGGCAAACAGGTGATCAGGAATGCACAGGCGTTGGCAGATGCTTTCCGGGCTAAAGGCTACGATATTATTTCCGGCGGTACGGATAACCATCTCCTGCTCATCGATCTCCGCAATAAGGGCATCAGTGGTAAAAAAGCGGAAAATGCTTTGGTAAAGGCAGACATTACGCTCAATAAAAACATGGTACCTTACGATGACAAATCTCCGTTTATCACTTCCGGCATCCGTGTAGGGGTGCCTGCCATTACCACGCGCGGACTGGGCGAGCAGCATATGCCCCAGGTAGCGGAATGGCTCGACCGGGTGCTGATGCATACAGACGATGAGGCGTTGATCGGTACGGTAAAAGGAGAAGTGAATGAATTTATGACCGGCTTCCCGCTTTATCCTGAGTGGTAGCCGTAGGATATAGGACGTTAAAAATGGAAAATGGGAAGTTGAAAATTAACGTTCAATTTTCCATTTTCAATTTTCCATTAATTGCAGGGGCCTTACTTTTGCTATATAACCGTACGTATGAAACACTATACACTCTGGCTGGCTGGTATATTACTGATCTTTCATTTTTGTGCCACCCCTGTATCTGCGCAAAAACGAAAAAGCAAGCACAAAACAGAAGATACAGTCAGTGTTTATGACCTTGATACGCTCATCCGTCCGGTGCCCAACAACAGGGCCAGCTTTCACGTGATCATTGACCGGGAGCAGAAACGGGCGGATGGCGCCGACGGCGCACTCGACGGGGAAATACACTTCTCTCAAGACACGGCTTACACCCGGATGCTGAGCCGGGCTATACTTACCCAGGTAGATCAATTGCAGGTAATGATCGAAAACCTGCCCGGCAATCCGGATGACCGGCTGGCTGACAACCAGGAGCGTATCCGGTATCTCCGCGCCTTGTCAGATCTGGTACGCCGCTACAATGTTGATCCCAAAGTGGAGCCTGTTTACTACCGCAGGCTTGTCGCGAATTTCAAAAACATGCTCATTGCCCGGTATGAAGGCGAATTGCCTGATTTTGTACGCGAGAACATCAATCAGCAAACGCTGGACAACGTGTCACTGATGGATGGCTACCCGGCCGAACGTGCATTTATATATACCGAAATGGGTAAGCTGGAACCGCGGATGATGATCATGCGGTTGACGGAATATGCAGACGACACCTTCGCCTGTGCTGTGATTACATCTGCCGCCAAGGTAGTGCCGAATGATGTGCTCAACTTTGTCACCTCTACCAACTACAGGCTGAGCAGTGCAATCAAACGCTGCTCAGACCCGCTGGTACAGACGATCGTGCAGATAGCTACCCGATCCAAATCTCCGCTCAAGGCAATGCCTTTTCTCAGCGATATTTATCACAAAAGGAAAACGGTAGCAGAAATTGACCGGATTGCCGATGATCCTGATCTCTATTACAAAAATCTCGTACGGCTCAAACTTGCCAACGAAAACCTCGGCGGCGACTCCTATACCGATGAGTTGCGCTTTCGCGGACTGAAGTACGTACGGACGATGAATGACCTGCATGATGAAAAGGACGCTGTACGCTTCCGCTGCATCGATGGCTTTAAACCCGAAGAGCTGTATTTCCTTATGGTCTACGGGCAGGATGAAATTTATACCAGCAGCTTCCTGGGTACATTCAGAAGGATGATGGACCGGATGGACGGACTTAAAGGGGAGGAGTTGTTTCAAAAAGTACACTATGACCGCTTCCGTACTTTCATTCGTATGTGTGCGGGTTATAACACCCTCAACCGTTTCCTTGAAATTATAGATGAAGATAAAAAGACACAGTTGCTGCGCGATTTTATTGCTGGTCTTGAAAAAGGCAGGGAACATGATCTTGAGGATGCGGTAGACGTCGCAGATGCTTTCGGGAGCATTAAGGATGAAAAGCTTGCACGGTTCCTCAAAGATGAGGTGACTCAGAACTACGAACGCTGCGCCCAGGAGCGTAGCATTAAAGGAGTGATTGTGTACGGACTGCTCGCTACACTCTTTAAAGGCAATACCGCAGAGCTTGACCTCCCTCCGATCAATCTTGTGCCATACAGCAGCCTGGTAGATGATAAAGGCGTCATATACCAGCAGTTTTTCTTTTACGGAGACGAAGACGGTAAAATGTCGTACGCCGGCTTCCTGGGTAATTTCCGGAACGGAAAATGGAAGATCACAACAGAAAAATACTGGACGGTTATTGCATCCACATCCGGCAAACCTGTGGTGATCTATGCCAATCTGCCGTTGACAGAACCTGAAGATGAGGAAGCACAAAACCAGCTTGCCAAACATTTTCAGGAGAAAGGCATTAAACCTACGGTGGTGGTACACAGAGGGCATAGCTATCACCTGCCGCTTACCATGGAGCAGCTTACGCGTGAAAGCCGGATCGTAATGCTGGGCTCCTGTGGGGGATATCATAATCTCGGGACGGTGCTCGACCAGTCGCCCGACGCCCATGTGATCTCCTCCAAGCAGACCGGCGCGATGGCGATCAACGACCCGATCATCATGACGATGAATGATCGCCTGCTTGCAGGTGATGATATCAACTGGATATCCATGTGGAAGACGCTCGATACCTATTTCCAGAGCAAGAGAGGACCTGTCCAGGAAATGTTTTATGATTATGTGCCGCCACACAAGAATCTCGGCGTCATATTTATCAAAGCCTACCGGAAGATGTCAAATCGTATGAATGAATCCTGATTGTGTGTATTATTTTCCACAAAAAGAATGTTCCACAAAGGTTGATTTAATACAGATACTTGATAGCAAGAGCAGCGCAAATGTGTAACAGATTTGTTTTTAGATATTCATATGCTTCTGTAAATTGACATGTCAGACTCCTAGCAGATCAATAACACAGCCCGAAACCGGCACGTTTTTTATTTCCTTATAAGAGAGAAACATAGCTGATAATCCCAAGTGCTATGGGGGAAACAAGAGAGCACGAAGTATTATTCAGTTGTGAGTTTTCAGTTGTGTGTGTGATGAAAAGAAAAAGCCCTGCATCTGCGGGGCTTTTTCCGTTATGCAGGTGTAGTGTATCGTATCGTAGAGACGTAGCATGCTACGTCTCTACGATACGATACACTACACCTGCAACAAATTCAGCTCAATAGCCTTCTGGATCAGGGCAGATGTCCTTTTTACATCCAGCTTGGCGAGGATGCTTTCCCGGTGATGGTCTACGGTTCGTTTGCTGATAAATAGCTTTTCCGCTATTTCGTTGCTGGTAAAATTATTAGCAATAAGCTGCAGTATTTCCTTTTCCCTTTTGGTGAGCAGCCGCCCCATCTCTTTTTGCCTTTTTACGATCGCCTCGTCTTCCTGCACCAGTTTACTTACGGTTTCATCCAGGTATGTGCCGCCCGCATATACCTGGATGATGGCTTCGATCATTACTTCCCGTGACACATGTTTCAGCAGGTACCCTTCCACCTTATGCTGCAGCATGCTTTTGATGTAAAAAATAGTATCAAAGCTGGTAAGCGCGATTATTTTCAGTCCGGGATACTGTTTTTTAATGATCGCGGCCAGCTCATCGCCCTGCTTGTCGGGCATCTGGATGTCGAGCAGCAGGATATCGGGCATGATGAATTTCAATCCCTCCAGCAGCGTTATCCCATTGGGGTAGGTGGCTACTACTTCCATTTCAGCATTGTAGCGCAGCATATTGGCGACACCTTCTGCGATCAGGCCGTGATCATCTGCTATGGAAATTCTGATCATGCCGGCAAAAATAGTTAAATCGTGTGCAAATTAGCTAATCGGCGAAGTTTGTATTTCTACATATACCGATGTTCCTTTCCCCGGTTCCGAATCAATGGAGAGCTTGCCATTAATGACAAGCAGCCGGTTCCTGATATGTAATAGTCCCCTGCCGTCCATCATACCGTTACCGTCAAATCCTGTTCCATTATCTTCCACGGTAAGGCTGATGATATCTTTGCCGGAATGGATCTGTACTATTGCACGGGTTGCGCGGGCGTGCTTCAGGATGTTCTGTATCAGTTCCTGCGTAATGCGGTAAAGCGACAACTGCAGATCTTTGGATAAATGTTCAAAATCGCCCTGCTCCTGTACATCTATCTGCAGGCCGGTATCCCGCTCGATAAAGCTGCAATACTGCCGTATGGCTTCCGGCAGGCTATGCCGCAGCAATACATCCGGCATGAGGGTATGCGCCGTTTTCCGGATCTCATTTCTCACTTCCGTAATGATACTGTCTATTTTCTTTAAGGAATTGTTTTGTGCCCAATCGTCGTTTTCGTTTTTGATCGTATCAAGACTGTAGGTTGCAGCAGAGAGCATGCCGCCTATATTGTCGTGTAATTCTACAGCAATGCGGTTCCGTTCCTTTTCTTCTCCGTCCATCGTCGCCCGTAATTCGTCAATCTCTTTTTGCTGGCGCATGATGCGCATTTTTCTTTTGGATCCCCGGTACAGGCTGTACAACAGCCCGGAGAGGCTCAGCCCGGCCACAAGACCGCCGCCGATGACTGCGATCCAGATGTTACGGCTGCGGACTTTATTTTGCTGGAGCAGCAACTGATTTTCCTTCAGCGCTATTTCCTTTTCTTTTTCGGAAAGCTGGAATTGTTTTTCCAGGCGGTCTACCGCCTTGTTTCGTTCCAGCAGGTTTATGCTGTCGGAAAGGTTGTTGTATGTGAGCAGCAGTTTATAGGCATTCCCGGCATCTCCCATAGCATGGTATATATCCGACATCTGCGCATACAGGTGGATTACGTCTTTCCTGACCTGCTGTTCCGGCTTCAGATGCTGTAGTGCGATGTTCCCGTATGCCAAGGCCTTTTTATAATGATATCTCATGTATATCATGCATAAAGCCCTGTATACATACAAATGATTGTCGGAAGCGTTTGTGTCAATCAGCCGGATCGCATTTTGCGCGTATTCGTCTGATTTCTTTTCATCACCTTTCCATAGACAATATTGGACCAGCAGCAGCGAAGCCGATCGTTCGTACCTGGGATATTTTAACTCTCTGGCCTTATCAAAAGCCCTGGACGCCCAGAAATATATACTGTCCGGCCTTCTGCTGTTGGAATAAATATACCCCAGGTTGATCCAGGACACCAGCATGTCTGCATTCTGTTTCATGTTCATATCCCTGGCCCTGATGATATAGGGATAGGCATTTTCATAGTCCTGGTTATCTATCAGGACAGAGCCGATATGATTATACATATTGACGACAAGGAACGTATCCTTCACCTGTTCGATCAGCGGCACAGTTTTCTGGATGGCGGCCAGGGCGGAATCCGCACGTCCGGAGGACTTATAGACGAGGAACTGGTTTCTGTACCATTCAATCAGCAGCCTGTTCTTCTGTACTGAACGGAGGCAATACGGGTAAGCCTGGCGGAGATACCGGATTGCCGCAGGGATATCATTTTTAACGGTATGGCAAGTCGCTATGGCCATGAGAGATAAGGCGATACCGTCATTATCACCCGTCCGTTCGCTCCGTCGCCAGGCTGTATACAAAAGGAATAAGGCACTGTCTGTACGCTGGTCAATCAGCCTGATCCCGGCATGGATCAACTGATGAACAGACGAATCCTCCACCGGGATACGGAAATGACCTTCGGTTCCCATCATCTGTTCCGGCTGTGCCGCAGCCGGAGTATGCAGGAATACCGGCAGTAAAAATATCGAAATAAAAGCCGTTCTTTTCAAGGCCGGAAACAATATTCAAGGGTATGTAGTACAGGCAAATGTAAAAAATGTCCTGTCAGCTGTCTGTCAAAAATAAAAATAGGCATTTTGTGCCTATATTTTTTTTCTTATTTATCGTTCCCTTTGCTTAGGAACAGGAAATGAAAATTACTGTCCGCTTATTCTTTAACCTTTTAAACAACTCCAGGCAATGAATCACTTAAACAAATCAAAAAATAATCTTAAGGAAATGACGCTTTATCTGCAGGCGACAATGTGGAAAATCGCAGCAGGCATGTGCTTACTGTTCTTTTTGACAGCCAACTCAGCATGGGGGCAAAGCATCTCTTTTGACTGGGCAAAAAGTATAGGCGACGCTAGTGGCGCCAGCGGTAGCGCTATTGCAGTTGACGCAGCAGGAAATGTTTATGTAGGAGGAAGCTTTAATGGTAAGACTGATTTTGATCCCGGCTCCGACACAGCGTTTCTTACCCCTAATGGCGGTTCCGATATTTTCATTGCTAAATACAATGCCAACGGCCAGTATATATGGGCACACAAGATTGGCGGCACGGGATCTGATGGATTGAAAAAGGTGATAGCAGACGACGCAGGGCATATATATTTTACCGGTACGTTTAATGCTACAGCAGATTTTAACCCGGCTGGCGGCGGTACTTTAATTTCCAATGGCGGCACCGATGTATTCGTTGCCAAATTTGATACGGCGGGCAACTATATCTGGGCAAAACAGGCCGGAGGTACCGGTGGCGGTGAACTCGTAAACGGTATGGGTATAGATAAGTCCGGCGGTGTATATATAACGGGCGCCTTTACCGGTACCATATTTTTTGGCGGCAGCGGCGGCGCCGTGCCCGGTGTCACTGCCGCGGGGCAGGATGCCTTTATCGCCAGGTATGATGCCAACGGCAATATTATATGGGGGAAAAACATTGGCGGCGCCAATACGGATGAGGGGATGGCTATCAGAACAGATGATTCGGGGAATGTATATACGACGGGACGTTTTCAGGGAAACGTAAACTTTAATACCACACCAGGTGAAACGCCGGCTTATCTGATATCCGTAGGGGGAGGCCTGGATATTTATGTTGCCAAGTATAATGCTGCCGGGGAATATATCTGGGCATTTTCCGTAGGTGGCGCTACGGGCTCCGATTTACCCAAGGATCTGGTGCTGGAGCAAGCTACCGGCCATGTATGGGTCGTGGGACAGTTTGCCGGGACGGCTGACTTTGACCCGGGCACACCTGTTGTAAACCTTGGCAATACCGGTTCGGATGTTGCCGGTTTTATCGCCAAATATGACCGGGATGGCAATTATCTGCTGGCCCGGAATATAGGAGGCACCAACGGCACTTTTTTCCATATCAGTACAATGGCCTTAAATGCTGCAGGCGATATTTACATAACAGGTTTTTTTGCCGGGCAGGTGGATTTTGATCCGGGAACGCTGGTAGTCAACCATACCTCCGGAAGCTTGTTCCAGGATGCTTTTTTTGCGAAATATGATGTGGGCCTGAATCACGTATGGTCTGCCCCCGTGCTTGGAACCGGCAGTATTACAGATGGTATCGGCGTCACAACCGCCGGGGACGGAAAAATATACTTTACAGGGACATATGCAGGTAAGGCAAACTTCGGCCCCGGGCCGGGAGATACGCTTTCATCCGGAGGAGACTGGCTTAACAAAATTTACATGGCTAAATTTTCTGACACCTGTCCCAGCTTTAATGTGCTTAACGTAACGGCATGCGACAGATTTATCTTCGATGGTCATACTTATACGGCCACGGGCGTTTATACCAAAATATTTACCGGGGCTCATTGTGACAGCGTCGTCACTTTAAATCTGACCATTAAACCGGCGCCGGTTGCAACGGTCATTAAAAATGAATCTGAGCTGACGGCCAATAATGCCGAGAGCTACCAGTGGATCAACTGTGCAGATAATACGGTGATACCGGGAGCCACCGACCAGCAATATACGGCAACGGCCAACGGCAGTTATGCAGTGATACTTACGAACAATGGCTGCAGTGATACTTCAGATTGTATAACGGCAGGCACAGATCTCGGCGTTCATGAGGCCGCTTCAGGGAATATAGCAAAGTTGTACCCCAATCCTACAGATGGCAGCATCAGCATACAAACCGGGGAGGCATTGGGCAACGCAACGATAAGAGTGATGAATACCATAGGGCAGGTATTGCAGGAGCATACAAAGCAGCAAGGGAATCTGTTCCGGATCAGCCTGGAAGGATATCGTACCGGTATATATTTTGTTGAGATTGCTGATAATACTTCCAGGATGAGTATGAGGGTAATAAAAGAATAGTATTATCAAGACCAAAACTATGTCTATGTGGTTAAGACTAATAATAAACAGGGCACGGCGTTGTATGACTGTAAAAAGTATGATTACATGCTTTTTGCTGTCATGCTGCCTGTTCCCCGTCCATGCGCAGCAGCAGATCTACAGTTGGGGCAAAAACGTAGGAGGCCGTATAGGCGCCAATAGCGGTGCGTCCGTAGCGACAGATGCTGCTGGCAATCTGTATGTGACGGGTTTTTTTGAAATGACAGGAACTTTTGATCCCGGCCGTCCGGCAACGCCGGCGCTTTTTTCCGCAGGCATGAGTGATGTGTTTTTGGTCAAATATGACCCTGCCGGCAATTATCTCTGGGGGAGAAATATGGGCGGCGCCGGCGCCGACGTTGGCTGGGCTGTAGCAGTGGATGCCGCAGGAAATGCCTATGTAACAGGACGTTTTATGCAGTCGGCAGATTTTAACCCGGGAGGAACCGGCGGCATGCTGTATTCATCCGGAGCGGATGATGTGTTCCTGGCCAGGTACGATTCCGCCGGCAATTTTCGCTGGGTCAGAGGTATGGGAGGGAGCTATACTGATGAAAGCTTTGGAGTGGCCGTTGACACGCTGGGACATGTGTATGTGACCGGGCAATTCAGAGAAACCGCAAATTTTAATCCGGGGGGAACCGGGGGTATGCTGACTGCTGCCGGATTTTTCGTTGATATGTTTTTAGTCCAATTCGATACTGCCGGCAATTATGGATGGGCGATCAATGCGGGCGGGAGTCAGCACGATAACGGTTTTGACGTGGCTGTGGACGGTAACGGGCATGTGTACGTAACGGGGTTTTATAGCGGGACTGCAGATTTTAATTCAGGAGGCAGTGGCGGGATACTTACTTCTGCAGGCGATAATGATGTGTTTTTGGCTAAGTATGACGCGGGCGGTAATTGCCTCTGGGCTAACAGTATGGGTGGGAGCAGCGGCAATGATCTAGGCTACGGCGTGGCCGTGGACGGCAGCAATGTGTACGTGACAGGAGTGTTTTTAGGAACGACGGATTTTAACCCCGGAGGCAGCGGCGGTACGCTTACATCTGCCGGGATGGGTGATGTATTCATCGCCAGGTTTGATGCTGCCAGCGGTAATTTCGACTGGGCAAAAAAAGCAGGCGGGAGCGGGGATGACCGGGCATCCGGTGTAGCCCTGGACGGGGCGGGGAATATCTATGTGACAGGGTCGTTCTTATCCACAGATTTTGATCCGGGATCCGGTACCGGCATATTTTCCTCGGCAGGAGGGGTTGATGCCTTTGTCGCTGCGTATGACTCCGGCGGTAATTCCCTCTGGGCAGGAAACATGGGTGGGAGCGACAATGACTGGGGTGAAGCCGTTACTGCGGACAGATCAGGGAATGTGTATCTGACAGGAAGATTTATAGGGGCAGGCGATTTTGATCCCGGCCCGGGCACAACTACGCTTACTGCTCCGCCGGGTGCCTTTATCGTGAAATTAGGCTGCGGGGATACTACCTCTGCTTACCTCTCCGTCACAGCATGTGGCAGCTACACGCTGAACGGAAAAACGTATACGGCAGACGGTATTTATACGCAGATACTACCCAATGCCAATGCTTCCGGATGTGACAGCACGATCATACTTGACCTGAAATTTTCCCCGCCGGACCCTCCGGTTATTACAGTGAATAAATATGTGCTGGGCACAACACAGATTTATACATCCTACCAATGGATTAAAGACAGAGTAGTTATACCCGGCGCCACAGACCCAACATACCTGGTAACGGAAAATGCGGATTATCAGGTGAGCATTACTAACGACAAGGGGTGTGCCAACATATCTGCAATCTATACCGTTAATAATGTGGGTATAGATGATTTATACGGGATCGGCAGGCAAATCAGCATCTATCCCAATCCTGTCCACACCGGACACGTTACTATAAAATCCGCACCGGGGCTGAACGGTGGTACGGTACGGTTTTTCAACCTGCTGGGGCAGACCATGGATACCTACGCTAACCTGTATGGCGATGTGTTTACCTTTGACATCAGCACATACGCAAATGGCATCTATCTTGCAGAAGTGACCGAAGCGGGTAGAAGGGCAAGGATCAGGCTGGTAAAAAGCAATAAGTAGTTCCATTTACCGCGGGTGGGGTAATATATGCCCTGCCTGCGGTATTTCCTGCTTGTCCGGTCACAGCAGCTTCAATGCCTCGGCCTTTTTCAAAAGCCAGAATATCCCCATTCCCTTGACTTCTAATTTGTCTATTATATTTTCACGGTGGTGCTCTACCGTGCGCTTGCTTAAGTACAACTTTTTTGCGATTTCCCGGTTGGTAAGATTTTGTGCGATCAGATGTAAGATTTCCTGTTCCCGGCGGGTCAGCAGTGTAACGTTTGCCTGATCCTGCATGCGTTTCTCCTCTTCTTCATCTATCCGCTCATACACAATCGTATCAAAGCATTTTTCACCTGCATACACCTTATGGATGCTGCCCGTAAGGTCGTCTTTCACGATGCTTTTCAACACGTAGCCATCCACATTTTGCTGCATCATGAGATTGATATGATGAAAGCTGTCCTGGTTGGTTAATACAAGTATTTTCACCTCCGGGTATTGTGCTTTTATGATACCTGCCAGCTCGTCACCCTGCCTGTCCGGCAATGAAATGTCCAGCAAAAGCACGTCCGGCACTTGTGTCCTGAATCCTTTCAACAAGGCATCTCCGCTTGGATAATGGGCAATCACCTCAATTCCGGATGCATCGCAGAGCATAGTTTTCAGACCTTCCGCTATCAGTTGATGATCATCCGTAATCGCCACTTTTATCAACATGATTCCTGATCGGATTTGAATGGATCAAAATTAACGATTATTAACTTATACCTGACGGGCTGATATGTTTTGTTTCAAACTCTATATAGACAAACGTGCCTGTGCCGGTTGTGGCATTGACGGAAAAGCTGCCCCTGAAGGCGGCTACCCGTTCCGATACGCTTCTCAGGCCAACTCCTTTGTTGACTTCGGCTATATCGAAGCCGGCGCCATTGTCTTCTACCGCAATACTTACCAGATCGCCGGAATGTTGCAGTTGCACCATAGCGACCGTCGCTTTTGCATGTTTCAGAATATTCTGTACCAGCTCCTGTACGATACGGTAGACAGAAAGCCGGAACTGCGGATCAAAATGCTGGAAATCGCCGGAAGTCTGCACTTTTATATTCAATCCGAAATGCTTGTTTATATAGCCGCAATACAACTTTATGGCCTGCTGAAGATTGTTTTCTGTAAGGATGTCAGGCATCAGATTATGCGCCGTTCTTCTCACTTCCTGGCTGATCTCAGAGATCAGACCCTCAACTTTGTCATAAAATTCGTTCTGGTGGAGCGGATCGTTTTTTTCTTTCAGGTTATTGAGATTCAGCGCAGCGGCAGTGAGCAGGCCTCCTACGCCGTCATGCAGCTCCTTTGCCATGCGGTTGCGCTCTTTTTCCTCCCCGCTCAAAATGGCCCGCAGCTCGTCGATTTTCTTCTGTTGCTCCAGCAATTCCATTTTTCGTTTCAGGCTGCGGTAGAAGTTAAAGAACAACCCCCATAGTAAGATCACTACGAGCGTACCGGCGCTGATACCCAGTATCCAGATATCACGGCTGCGTACCTTGGCTTCTTCCTGGAGGAGCTGTTTGTCTTTTTCGGCCAGGCGGAACTGTCGCTCCAGCCTGTCAATCGTCTCATTGCGCGCTGTGAAGTTAACGCTGTCGTTGAGCCTGATGTACTGAAGCAGGCTGAGATAGGCGCTGTCGGAGTTGCCTGTGGTATAATACAGATCCGCCATAGCTCCGTAAAGCGCAATAGTCTCTCTTCTGCCCGGTGGCGCCGTTTTCAGGTTGTTCATTGCCAACCGTCCGTACTCCAGCGCCTGTTTATGATCTCCGGTCTTTTTATACGACATGCTCAGTATCCTGTACACGTTCAGCTTGCTGTCGGAACCTCCCAGACCTTGCAGCCTGATGGCATTCTCTGCATATCCGGCCGCTTTTTCTTTTTCTCCCTTTTCAAGGTAATATCTGTTCAGCAAAAGCGAAGCGGATCGTTCGTATTGGGGAAACTGCATCTTTTTAGCACCCTCATAAGCCTGGGATGCCAACAGGAACATACTGTCGGATCGTTCTCTGTGCGCATAAACATAAGCGAGGTTGAGCAGGGATGCCAGCCGTCCTGCAGTCTGCTTCCCGGTCATGGCAATGGCTTTGCGGATATAAGGTTCGGCCCTTTCATAATCCTGGTTGTCAATCAGTATAGAGCCGATATGTCCGTAAGTCTGCACTGTATAGAACGTATCCTGTGTGCGCTCCGCAAGCGGTATGGACCGCATCATGGCGCTCATGGCGGAATCAGCTTGCCCGGCTGCTTTATAGATCACAAACTGAAGGCGGTACCAGTGCAACATGAAGAGATCCCCGTCGGATGCCCGCAGGCAGTAGGGCCAGGCCGCTTTGAGGTATTGGACGGCTTTAGTAAGGTCGCGATCTTCGATATGGAAATAAGACAGCCGGATAAAAGATTGGGCTATCCCGTCTATATAATGATGCTGAAAGCTGAGGTCTTTGGCCTCAGTATAATATGCCAGGCTGCTGTCCGGATTGCTGTACCGGAGGCTATCGCCTTTTTCGATCAATGCATGGATATAAACGGAATCAAAAAAAGGCTGCTGCATTTGCAATTCCGGCCAGGTAAGGGTCTGTGCTGCCCCGAAACGGGAGACAGCGAGGAATATTGCAATAAGTAAGTAAAAATGCTTCAAGTAAATGCAGGCTTTATACGGACAAATATAAGTCTAAATCAGATCGTTTTCCGTACTGTCATATGATTGTCCTGTTTGGAAACAAAGCCCGCCACCAAGCTAAAAATGGGTACGCGTACCCTGTTTTCTTACCTGTACCCCTATTTACCTTTGTAGGTATCGGATTCAGTCTCAACGCCGGCCGGCTCCTGATCATCCGGAAAGAAAAAATAATTGTAAACTAAAAAATGAAACAACAATGAGGAATATTATATTAAAATCTACACTTATTTACCTTTTCAGGAATTTCATGAGGATATCCTGTAGTGCATGGAGAACGACTTGTGCTATTATGCTGCTTGTCAGCAGCACAGCTTTCCTGCAAGCCCAGAATATCGGTCACGACTGGTCCATTAGCATGGGCGGTGGTGGTCTGGACCTCGATTATGGGACAACTGTGGATGCTGCGGGAAATGTGTATATCACCGGCTTTTTTAACGGAACAGCAGACTTCAACAAATCAGCGCCCGGGATAGATACACTTGTTTCTATGGGTGCAGAAGATGTGTTTATCGCCAAGTACGATGCAGGCGGTAATTACGTATGGGCTAAAAGTTTTGGGAGCAGTGGTGTAGGAATCCTTAGCAATGATGAGGGGCACGGAATAGCTGTGGATGCTGCGGGTAACGTATATGTTACTGGTTTTTTCCAGGGGAAAGTGGATTTTGATCCGGGGCCGGGTATCGATACGCTTACCTCAGCAGGGAGCAGGGATATATTTATAGTTAAATACGACTCAAGCGGCAATTACCTGTGGGCTATAAATATAGGAAATACGGAAAGCGAATGGGGGTATGGAATCGCTGTAGATGCCACGGGAAATATATTTTTGACGGGGTACATTGAAGGAATGGTGGATTTCGACCCCGGGCCGGGCGTGGCTATACTTGCTTCGTTAGGAGGTACAGATGTATTTTTAGCCAAATACGATTCAAGTGGCCAATATCTCTGGGCTAAAAATATGGGAGGTAGTGGTAACGATATCGCTTATGAAATGGCTTTGGATCCAGCCGGAAATGTATATATCACGGGTATTTTTAACGGAATGGCATTTTTTAATCCCGGCGGTATTGGCGGTGTGATTTTTTCAGCAGGAAGCAGTGATATATTTATAGCAAAGTATGATTCAACCGGCCGATACCTCTGGGCTAAAGGGATAGGAAGCCCTGGTTTAGAGGAGAGCTGGGGAATAGCAGCAGATGCTGCAGGGAATGTGATCATTACAGGAAAAATTACCGGAACAACAGATTTTAATCCGGGTGGTACCGGAGGCGTACGTACTATTGCGGGAATGATAGAAGATATATTTGTAGCCAGGTATAACACAAACGGCGATTATCAATGGGCTATGATCATGGGCGCATTTCTCGATCAGGGTTCGGGTGTAGCGGCGGATGCTGTGGGTAATGTGTATGTGACAGGATTTTTTTCCGGCACAACAGATTTCGACCCCGGGTCGGGTACAGCCACGCTTGACCCCTCCGGAGGATTTGGTGATTTTGATGCGTTTATAGCTAAGTACGATTCCGGCGGTAACTATGTATGGGCCGTGAGTTTGGGAGCGGCTGGTACTCAGCAGGGAAAGTCAATCACTGTGGATAAGTCAGGGGGTATTTATGTTACGGGCGGCTTTCAGAATACAGTAGATTTTGACCCCGGCCCCGGTACGGTTACGCATACTTCTGCAGGGAACCAGGATGTGTTTATACTGAAGTTAATTTGTAACGATACTACATCTTCTTATCTTTCTGTAGAGCTATGTGCAGACAGCTATACGTTGAATGGGGAAACTTATACTGCAGGCGGCATTTATACCCAGGTATTTCCCAATACTTCCGGCTGTGACAGCACCGTAATGCTTGAGCTGGCATTGTACTCACTTAACCCGCCACCCGCCATTACCGTAGATGAATATACGCTGAGCGTAACTGGAACCTATATTACCTACCAGTGGATCAAAAACGGAACGGATATTGATGGGGCTACCAATGCTACCTATACCGTTACCGAAAATGCAGATTACCAGGTAAGAGTTACCAATGATAAGGGTTGTGAAGGCACTTCAGTTGTTTATGAGGTGAATAATGTCAGTATTCATGACGCTGCAGGTATAGCGCAATATATAAGCGTCTATCCCAACCCGGTCAATGAAGTAATCCATATCAACAGCCCGGTACCTGTGCATGTAGCTTTAACCGGTGCAGACGGAAGAACTGTGCTGAGCGTTGAAAATGCAAAGCAGGTTTTGGTAAAGCATCTTCCGGAAGGGATCTACTTCCTGAGTGTATCCGATCAGGAAGGCAGGTTGATTAAGGTGGAGAAACTGGTGAAAGCAGGTCTGTAAGTATTTTTATTGTGTTTCCATTTGCTGCCGGTGCGGGGGAAGCCCTGCCCGGCAGTAATATTTCAGTGTAATAATTTTAGTAGTATCCCAGATAACGGTAGTAACAGAAGTCAGGAAGCATTATGACTGCGTTAATTACTTACCGGAGCTCCTTCTCCTTCCAACAAACAACGCTGTCATCCCGACGAAGGACAATATTAATGATGTGAGATATATAATATGCAATACCGGGTTTGCGGCGATTCTACCTGATTAGATACATAAAAACGGGAGAAGTGAACAGTATCCCGGCAACATAACGCTATTGAGATAATACCACCCCCCTGCGGTAAACCACTGCGTGTCATTGACCGTGAAAAATTCCTCCTCCCGTATTTCGTTATAAGGACATCGTCTTACAGACCTCCTGCGTGGGTTTCGCGAATGAAGAATGGTATGGCTTCCTGTCTCTCTTCCGCGCTACGGTACCAGGCATCAACGATCTTTTGCTGATCCAGCACCCGTTCCAGTGCAATGATATAAGCTGCCGTACGCAATGGGACCCGGTGCTTCTCTGCATATTTGAAAATGTCTTCCAGATTGCGTGTCATGATCTCTTCCAGTCGTGCCTGCACCTGTTCAACCTGCCATACTTCATGCAGGTTGTTCTGCAGCCATTCGAGATAAGATATGATTGCGCCTCCGGCATTGGCGTAGATATCCGGTATGATCAATGTGCCGTTGGCGTGCAGCAGCTTGTCTGCATCGGGGGTTATGGGACTATTGGCGCCCTCCACAATGATCCGTGCTTTGATCTTTCCCGCGTTTTCTCCCGTGATTATATGTTCACGGGCAGCCGGAATAAATATATCCACATCAAGTTCAGGCAGATCTTCCCGTGCTATAGGTGTAGCGTGGGGATACCCCTTGATCGAGCCGTTGTTTTGTTGGGCATATGCTGCCAGATTTCGGACATCAATGCCGTAAGGGCTATAATACGATGTATTTATATCGCTGATGGCCAGTACATTGAAGTTTCTTTCATAAAGTGACAATGCAGTATTGAGTCCTACATTGCCGAATCCCTGTATGGCCACAGTTGTATTTCCAGGAGAAAGCCCCTGCTTTTTTGCTGCCAGCAGCGTAGCGATACTTACTCCATTCCCCGTGGCCCTGATCCTACCGGGCACTTTGTCTGAAATAAGATGTTTCCCGGTGACAATTGCAGAGATGCTTTTGCCATGCAGTATGGAAAATTCATCCAGCAGCCAATGCAGCATATCCTGTACCGGCCGTCTTTGATCGCGGGTGAATACGTCGTTCAATGCATGTATATAGGATTGGGTAAGCCGCGCACGTTCTGTTTCCGACAGCTTTGCAGGGTCGCTGATAATGCCGCCCCGTGCACCACCGAAAGGTATGCCGGCGAGGGCCGATTTCCAGTTCATCGCTGCCGCCTGCGCTTTTACGATATGCAGGTTCAGGTCGGGGCCATATACGATACCGCCCCTTGCCGGTCCGGCAAGAGTGCTGTGTATCACGTAAAAGCCTTCAAAATTTCGGGTTTTACCATTGTCGAGCACAACCGGAAAATTGAGCAGCAGTATCTGCTTTTCCGGTGTAACCAACTTTCTTTGTTGCTCTTCACTGATGCCGAGTATGTCTGCGGCAGCATGAAAATGGGTCAGTATAGTATTATAAGAACTATACTTTGTGGTCGTGATATTTTCTTTGATCAGTGTCATTACTTTGTTTTTTTTCGGAATGATGTACCGGTTATACAATACTTGCAGGGATCACCAATACCGGTACGGAATAGGCCGCCTGCTCTGCGGAAGATAAAAGAAGCCCCCTCTGCAACAGGCGGAAGGGGCTTCAGGGTCGGCTACGACTCCTTGTTTCAGCGCATCAACATGCTATCCGCCTGCATGGATGCTGGTATAAGCGACAACAACAATTCCTGTTTTTCATGACGGTATGGTTATAAAAATGGTGAGCAGAAGGTGTCACGGGCGGAATCGAACCGCCGTAAAAGGTTTTGCTAACCTCCGCCTGACCGCTCGGCCACGTGACAGTATCTTTAGTGTGCATGTTGATAAAGCAGCTTATAGTAGTAAGTACGTATAGTATTGTAATACAAAAGAACGAGCGTCGGGAGAGTAATCAGCAACAGGGCAAGCCATGTGTACGGATACCAACTGTATATGTACAGGCAGATCAGCCCCAGGCGCAGGTATTCAAGATGAAAGATCCACTTCCTTTGCTCCAGCATGGCGCCGGTACTGATAATACTGACGAGCACAAACATCGCGGCAATGATAAGCTGAGGCGTCGTTTGATAATGTTCAAAAAGGATCACGAAAAAAAGTATGGTGATTGTGCATATGGTTTGGTACATAATATAGCTGTACAGGATCGGCGACGGACGGACATTATTGCTTTTCCGGAGCAGCTTTTTTTCGAGTAAGCTGCGTATCCGGGGATCGATATCATCCGGCTTCCCAAAGATGATCTTAAAGCGTTCCCGCCATGTAGTGGCACGTTTAAAGGCTATTGCCATCTCCAGTATGAAATGAAAATGCTGCCATAAAAAGCTGTAACTCCCCACCGGCTTTGTAAGCCCGTAAACAGGTTGTGCTTTCTCCGGGGTAAAGGTGCCGAAGATCTTGTCCCAGATGATCAGTACATCACCGTAGTTTTTATCCAGGTATTCCGGATTGCTGCTGTGATGTACCCGGTGATGCGATGGCGTTACCAGGAAATACTCCAGGAAACCCAACTTGCCGATGGTTTGCGTATGTGTAAAGAAAGGGTAGACGCCGTGTATCAGCAATATAATGGTGGTCATGGCCGGAGGGAAACCGATCAGCGGCAGGAAAGACCAGAATAAAGCCCTGAATATGGCTTGCAATACGGTAATCCGTACGGATACGGTATAGTTGAAGTCTTCACTCTGGTGGTGCACGACATGGGCGCTCCAGAACAGGTTGACCTCATGTCCGAGACGATGGTACCAATACCATATAAAGTCGGTAAAAAGGAATAACAGAACCCAGGTAGCCACATTGGAGGGAATATCAAATATTGCCCAGTTCTTGTGTATCCATGCAAACAGAAAATAAAACATACCGGTGGTAAATAAATCCCCGACACGCTCGCCAATACCTACATTTACATTGGCTATTGCCTCTTCAAAACGGAAGTATTTATACTGCTTCTTCTTGCTTACGTAATATTCCAGCAGCATAAACCCTGTGAATAAGGGGATCGCAAACGCCAGTATATTTAAATGTTCCACGACTGATTAACTTTGTAAGCCGGAACAAAAGTAGGGGGAATTTATTATCCTACCAAATTAGTAGACTAAAAAAGAATTGCCGTTCAGTAAGCCATTGCTAATATACAGAACAAAAGCTGTCCCCAAGACAGCTTTTGTTCTGTAGGCAGGAAAATACTTAAATGATCTTAATGCCGGATCAGCTTCTCTGCATGTAGCAGATGTCCGTTTTCATTATACAGGTGAATCAGATAAATGCCATCAGGGATATTGTGCAGGGGTAGTTGAGATACATTTTGTTGGTACATTAATGTCCGTCCATCCAGGCTGTTCAGGCGCACATTTACCGGTGTCATACTTTTAATATACACAATATCGCCGGCAGGATTCGGATAAATGTATGCCTTTTCGTGCGATGAACTTGTGGAGATGCCCACATTATTGACAGCGTAGGCCTGGGAGGTATCCTTACACCCATTTTCATCTGTTACAGTCACGAAGTAGGAAGTGTTTTCCGTGACGTACAGGTATCTGCCGGTTGCGCCATCTATCGGTGCTCCGCCTTTAAACCACTGATATGTAGCGTATTCTCCGATTGTGCTAAGTGTGTCCTTATTGACATTGATCCGGGGCCGGTCCGGATTCCATAGCTCAATAGCCAGATCTTTGGCAATACCGTCATTACATGCCCCAATAGCTTTGACCTCCAAAGTCCCGGATTTTAATACGTTCAGGTCAATGGATGGATTTTTCCCCGAGGCTATGACATTTCCGTCAAAAATCCATGTATAGGACACTGCATTTTTTATCGGGTCGATACTATATGTCTGTACGCCCTTGCAAACGGGAGATGCTCCGTAAATAGTATCGGCTGCTGTGGGCAGAGGCAGTGTTTCAGACAACTTGAGCAAAAATGAGTAATACAGACTGTCCGTTTGGTAATAATCCCTGGTCTGATCTTTGGGATTGAAATAAGTGATACCCTTGTTTGCATTTACGATCCCACCGGTAACGTACAGATCGCCACATTTGTCAGCTACAATCTTCCTTGTTTCTATACGATAAGTTCCCTCAATTTTTCCTGCATCCGAGAATGTTCCCGTACTGTTGAAGCGGGTGATATAACCGGTATATCCGAGCGACAGGGTTGCCCTGTCAGATTTCAGGATCAGACTGCCGGGGCCCGGGTCAAAATCAACAGTATCGTGAAACCAGCCGGCAACATGAATTATTCCGGCCGGGTTTACAGCCACCGAAGTTGCCATTGTGTATTCCGGAGCCGGCCCTCCCCAGGTTTTTACCCAGTTGATATGTCCCTGGGGATCTGTCTGGACAAGGTAGGCGGTACCTCCTCTGCCTGCCTGCGCACTTTTGGCAATAAACTGCTGGCTGCCCGGATTCAGCGGGTCAAAATCTACGGTATCACGAAAATACCCGCAGGTGTATACCAGCTTATTTATTGTATCTATGGCCAGGCCATCTGTATAATTTAGGCCGAAAGGAGTTCCGTTGTCCGTAACACCTTTATAATGTCTGGCCCATTGAAAATTGCCAGCAGTATCCATCTTCCATAAAAAACCATTGGGGTTGGTCCGGTACCCGTTTTCTGTTGTAAGAAGATATCCGTTACCGTTCCTGTCAAACTCAATGCTGTCTGTAAAGCTTCCAGCGATATATATACTGCCGGAGCGATCGTATTTTATCTGGGTGGCATAAGCCCTGCACAATCCTTTCCCCTCTACCGTGCGACCGGCAACCTGAGGCGTACCCGCCTGTCGTGCCCATACAAGATTGCCGGCGCTGTCGTGCCTGGTTACGAATGCATCTGTCGTACCCTCGCTTTGCAGTTGTATCAGTGCTGTGCCTGGATCAAAAATGGCAAGACCTTCAAACATACCTGATGCGTATATATTGTCTTGTTCGTCCAGGTCTATGTTATATAAATAATCATATGCCGAATTGTTGTTGCCGGCCCGTGATGTGCTCCCCCAGTTTCTTGCCCATATCAGGTTACCTGCGCTGTCCAGCTTTGCCAGGAACACATCATGACGACTATGACTGGTGGCAAACGGTGCAGATACCGGCACCAGGACTCCGTTCCCCTGGCCAAAGTCAACAGTATCCTCAAAAACACCTCCGATTATAATATTGCCTCTGCTGTCAACTGCAATAGCCCGGCAATCGTCTCCGCCGCTGCTGCCGATGCGGCGCGCCCACGAAAGCTGTCCGGATGGAAGTATCTTGGATACGAAAATGTCAGAGGTAGGGGTATAGATATTTCCCCCAGGGGTAGCTGTCAGATAGTATTGGCCCGGTCCGGGATCAAAATCTTTAGTACCCGTAAAAGTGCCGGCTACGTACATGTTACCGAAATGGTCAATAGCGACACTTTGTGCCATATTTCCTCCTGTATTGTAAAAGGTTTCAAATTGTGGCAGCTGAGCTGAAGCTATTCCTATTGTGCAGCACATGGAAAGAGAAGCGCTTACCATGTAAATAGTTGTTTTGTAGATTGTTTTTTTCATTGTTAATTCGGATTTATAACAAAGTAAACGACTAAGGTTGTCCGGAAAATTTCGGATATTACCTATTTTGTATTTGCTTATGTGTATGTCGTGTTTTTTGATAAAAACCGACATGTCTGTGACAGTTGAAGACCGGTTCATATTCTATATCAGGCATTGCTCTTCTGAAAATACTTAATTTAGCAATTATCCGGAACGGAGCGAGTTTATGAGCAAGGGTGTTCTCTATGGCGCATTGATATATTGTCTGAGTATTATCTCTTTCCCGTCTCCTGTTCGCAGTCAGCATGCAGATCGCAAGTTCGAAATAAACACCGGGATACCGGATACACTATACCTGAGAAAGCTCATAATAGAAACACGGGATATTGCTCAGATACATACGGACAGTGCTGTCGGTTTATACTTCTGGGCCATTGACCAAAGCCGTTTAATTGGTTATAAAAACGGTTATATCGGTGCGCTTAATGAGCTTGGGGTGCTTTACATGAACAATAATGATTACAGACAGGCGATTAAATATTTTAGCAAGGCAGCAGTTGACTGCGATTCTTTGCACTTCAGGCACAATTATGTTACCATATACAATAATCTTGGATTGGCATATACGCAGCTTTTTGAGTTTGAGCGTGCATTCCATTCATTTCATACAGCATTAAATAATACATCAGATACCTCGGAGCTTTATGGTTACCTGCTCATAAACACGGCTAATTGTCTGAATTTAGCGGGCAATCAGGAAAAGGCGGGTTATTACATGAATAAAGCAATCGAAGTGGCCGGCCATTTTCATAAAGCGAAAGGACGATACGGATTGTATATTAACCTTGCTAATCTCTATATCAAAATTTCCAGGCCCGATTCTGCAGCGCTGTTTATAGATAGCGCTGTTATTATCGCCGGGCGTAGTCTTGGATATGGGGAGCAGGCGATGGCATTAAAAGTCGCCAGTGCTATCACGTTTGAAAAAGGAGATAAAATAACAGCAGAGCAACAAATACTCCAGGCTTATGAATTGGTTTCCCGTCATCATGTGGAGCCGAAGATCCATAATGGAGTAATTATTCAGCTCGGCTTGTTCTATTTTAATAACAGGGAATACAAAAAAGCAGAAGAAAAGTTTCTTGATGTTCTCTCTGATCTGCACTTAACGACATATGACCGGCAATTCCTGTTCAGGCAATTGGTGGATTTATATGAAGCTGTGGGTGATTATAAACAATCCAGTCATTATTTGCGGTCTTATTATCAGTTTCATGATAGCCTTCAGACCCAAGATCAGCGAATGAAGCTGGAAATCCTGGAAACAAAATACCGGACTACTGAAAAAGACAAGGAACTATTTGCCGAGCGGCTTAAGAATGCAGAACAGCAGCGTGATCTTACAAAGAAAAATATAATGATCACCTCGGTTGTAGCAATGATGATGATATCATTGCTTGCTTTTGCCGGTATCTGGCGCTATAAACAAAAAATCATGCTTCGTGACAGGCAAATATTACAGCTTAGATCCGTCATGGAAGGGGAAGAGCAGGAACGTGGACGCCTGTCAAGAGAATTGCATGACGGGATCGGCAGTATGTTAACCGGCGTAATGATGAATTTAAAAGCATTGCAGCAGCAATCGCCGGCAGCATTGCAAAACGGAGAACTAAACGCGTTTATGGCCAAGCTTGGAGATATCGGAAAGGAGCTGCATAAGACATCGCAAAATCTTAGCCCGGAAATATTGGCAACACACGATCTTGGCGAAGCGATACAATTGCATTGTGACCAGATTAATGCCCTGTCTGACCGGTTGCGTATCGGTGTACAGGTGCTGGGGAATATGAAGCTAATAAACCCGAGCCTGGCGCTTTCACTCTATCGCGTCTTGCAGGAGCTGGTTCAGAACATACAAAAACATTCGGCGGCCGATAATGCTGAAATTCAATTGCGGCTGAGCGGAACGGAATTTTGTATATTGGTAGAAGATAACGGCGTAGGGTTCGAGTTGTCGGACTTTGATACATACAGGCACTTTGGTTTAAGTAATATTAAGCATCGTATCGAAGCCGTTAATGGTGTATTGTCTGTTACCTCTGCTTCAGGGCAGGGAACTATTGTCTGTATTGAAATTGATTTAAATAAAAAGAAATGGAAACAATTAATATAGCCATTGTCGATGATCATCCGATGATCATTGGAGGAATACAGAATTTGGTTAATTCATATTTTTACCTGCAGCTTACCGGCACGTACGTTAATGGTGAAGAGTTGCTGCAGGGACTCTCCATTAAGCTGCCTGACGTATTATTGCTGGATATACAGATGCCGGATAAGTCCGGAGATACACTTGCTCCGATTATCCAGGCTCATTATCCCGATTTGCCGATACTGGTTTTGACCCATATGAGCAGCCCGTTGTATGTCCACAATATGTTCAGGCTCGGAGTGACCGGATATGTATTGAAAAACAGCGATCCGGTTATACTCATTGAAGGGATCCATACTGTCCGGAAACGGGAACGATATATAGACCCTTCTCTGAAGCATACGCTCGAAGTATTTTCTTCAAGGATGAAGCGGGAATCCGCTATAAAGCCCACACTTACTGCACGCGAGCGTGAAATCCTTAAACTTACTTCAGAAGGACTTACCTTAAAAGAGATATCGAAACAGTTGAATATTGGTACCCGTACGGTTGAATGCTACAGGTCAAACCTCTTTATTAAACTGGAAGTGAAAAATATGGCAGGGCTCATTAAAAAGTCGATAGAACTGGGATTATCAGAAATGTAAATAATACCTGTTTGAGAGATACAACCTTAACTTTGTAAGCCGGGACAAGTACCGGAAGACTTTATCGCCCTGCCGGATTGGTGGGTTAAAAAAACTGACTATGCTTTCCAAAAAAGCACAATATGCATTAAAGGCTGTGGGGTACCTGGCAGCCAGATACGGCTCCGCCCCGGTGCAGATATCAGAGATATCCCAAAAGAAACAGATACCTCTGAAATTCCTGGAAAATATTCTCCTTGAATTAAAGAAAGCCGGTATCCTGGAAAGCAAAAAAGGTAAAGGAGGTGGATATTATATAGGCCAGGCTCCGTCGGATATATCATTGGCAAAGATTATCCGCACTATAGATGGTCCAATCTCCATGCTGCCCTGCGTCAGCCTTTATTTCTACGAAAAATGCAGTGATTGTGATGAAGCGTACTGTAACATTAACCGTGTCTTTGCAGAAGCGCGTGATGCGACGCTGCAGGTGTTGGAGCACAGGACGCTGCAGGATATTATATAGCCACATATCTTAATTATACCGACTACTAAAAGAAGGCTACCCCTACATTCCCGCCAAACCAGTATTTCAGACCGGTAGTCCCCTGGTCTATGACCCCGTAAACCGGGATGGGGTGGCTGTAGCCTTCCCGTGGCGCATCAGGGCTGGAATGATACAATGAAAAAGAAGGCCCCGCGAATATAGAGATATATTTGCCGATTTTCAGGTTAAGGCTCGCGCTGGAACGATATAGCATGGCAAATGCGTTCGGGTTGCCGCGGTAGCAATATTGTGCTGTTATTTCGGGGGTAAAAGACCAGCGTCCCCGGATATGCAGATCGCTGCCAAGCCCGTATCCATAAGTAAGCAGCCGTTTGCCTGCTACAGGATTGATACCGGCAAGCAATACATTGTACAACCTGTGCGTACCTGTCTTCAGGGATATATTCAGCGGCACAGACTCATTAGTGGAAACGGCCAGTTTATAATACCCTTTCCGGATCAGGTTGAGCAGGCCGATATTGAATTTTTCAACAGAATCGGCAATATTGACCACACCGATCTGCACACCGTTTACCTTTCTGGCGATATTGAAAAGCGCTGACATCTGTACGCCTTTCACATCATCTGTACAAATATTGCCCACGCTGGTAAGCTGCATGCCGGTTACCTTTTTCCCGCTGAAATTTCCCAATCCCGAAAGCTGCATACCTCTTATACCCTGAGGGGCGCTGTTGACCGCCCCTGATAGCTGCATGCCTTCAACGCTGCCTGATGCATGATTAACGGCTCCGCTCGTCTGCATCCCCTGCAGATTGCCGGTTGTAAGGTTGAAAACACCTGCCAGCTGCAATCCCAGCACCGAATCGAGCGCATGATTGAAGACGCCTGCCGTTTGTACACCGTTTGCCCTGCCGCCGGTCATGTTGAAGACGCCTGCAATCTGGAGGAACGACATATCCTGTTTCACAATGTTGAAGACGCCGCCGACCTCTACGCCCTGCAGTCCGGCGGTATATCCTCCGATAATGTTGAACGAAAATTTATTGACCACATATGCGCTCATCCTGCCGTGTGAACCTAATCCCGGTGTAATGGATGTCTGATACGGCCGGTCCACGAAATACTTGCCGAGATTAAGGCTTTGCGCTCTTTGCCGGGAGGAGAGAAAGAGGCTGCTCAGCCAGCTTTTCTCAACCGGCGACACGACGATCGTATCGAGCAGGAAGCTTTTCGGTGTAATGCTGACCGTCAGTTCCTGGTCGTATCCCGGCTTCAGTATTACCGAGGTATCGGAGTACCAGGCTTTGCGTATGCTGATGGCGGCCGTGGGATATTTATCCCTCAGCCGCAGCCTGAAGTAACCCTGATCGTTGGTGAGTGTGGATGCCAGTTGCTGTGTTTCATACACGCTGGCGTCGCGGATACGTTCCCCGGTTTTTTCGTCCAGCACATAGCCACTGAGGTACCATACCTGTCCGCCAGCAGCCTGCTGTATTACTATATGATTGCCGGTTTCCCTGTATTCGAACCGCCCTTCAAACAGGATGTCCAGCGTTTGCTTCACCGTTTTGTTATGTACCGACAGCGAGACCAGGCTGTCATCGCGGAACAGATTGCTGTTGTATGAAAACAGGAAATTACCCTGCCGGCTGATCCGGCTCAGCGCTTCGGAAAGCGGCTTGCGGTTCACCTCCAGGGAAATTATCCGGTGCAATAGTTGCTGCGCCAAGCAGACCGGGGTTTCCGGCAGCAAAAAGAAAAGAATGATCAGTAGTGCGTTCAATCGGCTCACCGGCGGTACTGTTGCTGGTTATTTAATAATGACCTGTTGCCCGTTGCGCTGTACCTGTACCTGGAATGTTTCACCAATGACATTCAGGATATGATCCAGCGGCTCATTCCGGAAGGTTGCTGTCAAAGGTAAATGTTTCAGACGATCGGCGACAATAATATCAATATCATACGCTTCGCTGAGCACATCCGTCAGTCGCCACAGTGGCGTACCGTTGCATACAAATTCCCTGGTATGGTAGTAATTATACAAGTCATCTGTATTTGATAGCTTTTCCGGGGCCATCCTGTCTTTCCGTACGATCGCCTTTTCATTTGGGTGCAGCAGGATGCCATTCTCCTTTTTGCTTACTTCTACTATTCCGGTAGCTACGATCACCTCGGTAGTATCCGTTGTGCTCTTAATGTTGAAGGATGTGCCGACCACCCGTACGGTAGCGTCATTGGCGCGGATCATGAAGGGTTTTTCTTTATCAGGCGTTACTTCAAAGAAAGCTTCTCCTGTCAACTGTACATGGCGTGCTTTGCCGGCAAAACGCTTGGGATAGGAGAGCGTAGAGTGCTTATTCAGCGTCACAACCGATTCATCGGGCAGGGTTACTGCAAGGATGTCTGCCCCTGAATATACCTGCAACTGTGAGGGGTTTGTGATCATGTAATACGCGAGCCAACTACCCCCTGCGAGGAAAATCAGCATGGCCGCAGCACGGAGCCATGCTCTGCTGATAAGCCGGAGGGGTATTACTTTGCGCTGTTCATTCGCCCCCTGGTTTTGCGTGCGCTCCCGGAACCGCTCCCAGGCTTCATTTTCGTCAGCCTTGCTGCTCACTGCGAGCCGGGCGCCGGCATCCCATATGGTACGGAAACTATCGAAATAGCGCTGATGCGCTGCATCTTCGCTGATCCATTGCTGCACTTCCTGTTTTTCGTCTGCCGTAGCTTCTCCAAGCAGGTATTTCACCAGCAGATCATCCATTATGTAATTATTCTTGTCTTTCACACCATCTGTTTTTACTGGTTGATAAATAGTATTGAGAACACAAACGGCAGGAAGTCTGCCAGCTTTATCCGGAGCAGCCGCAGGGCTTTGCCCATCTGGTTTTCCACTGTTTTCACAGAAAGGCCCAGTTGTTCGGCAATTTCCCTGTATTTCAATTCTTCGAAACGGCTCATCTGGAAGATGGTACGGCACTGCTGCGGCAACTCTTTCAAAGCCGTATCCAGTCTCTGCTCCAGCTCGTGCATCGTTGTCCTCCCGGAAGTGTTTTCCGGGTGCACCATCTGATAAGCAGCATGAGACTGGTAGGCTGCCTTCACTTTGGCATGCCTGAGGTAATTGATACTTTCATAATAAACAGAGCGGTATAAATAAGCGGTGACTGATTGCTGTACCTGTATCCGGTCTTTTTTCTCCCAGAGTTTGTAAAACACCTGCTGCACCATTTCTTCGGCCATGATCTCATCTTTCACAATCGTACAGGCGTAGGCATGTAAACGTTTGTAATGAGATTTAAAAAGATCCTCAAATGCAATGGTACTGCCGGTATCCATTGCCTGCGGAGGCATCGTGTTTTGTTCCATGCGCAAATCCGTATATGCAGATTCAAAGATAAGTGCTTGTCTCAATGAAATGTTTAGATATACGACACCTCAGGATGGTTTTACCCCTATACACCTGTAGAGGCTGTCCAAAAAGTGACAGCCTCTCATTTTTTTGTCGATTTTATTCGTACCCCCTTACAGGAGGCCTGTTCAAATATTCAATTCTCAGAGGGCTCATTAACCTTTTTGGACAGCCTCCGTGGGTATATTATATGGAGACGGGATAAATCGCGTCTCGGGTATGATTGATTTATAATCACTATTATCCGGGAAAAATATCAGGCATGCTTCTGCTCCGTAGGAGTGGCCGGTTTATAGCAAACAAATACAACACACGTCGGCTCCGTAGGTGCCTCCCTGTTCGGGCTGGATATGCTATATGTAGTTAATAATCACCCTCATACGGTAGGTCATAAACGGGACACCCCTACGGGGTGGTCTTTATGGATATCTTGCGTTCTATAAACGGGGCGCTCCTACGGAGCGAAACTCATTGGAGTATACAATAGCAGGCCCCCTGTTTGTAAAAATGTCTGAAACAATCTACGGTTGTACGTTACAGACGTGCTCTTAAAACTTCCCCGGACAGTAGTGATTTATAATAATTTATCGGGGCCGGAATCCGTTCACGGATGTGACAGTGTGGAGTCTGTAATAAACGTATTATCTGTGAGCGTATGCAGGAAGGCGATCAGTTGCTGCTGCTCTTTGGGACTGAGCCTCAGGCCGTTTTCTTTTCCCGGCTTGGTCATGATCGGATCCAGGTTATTTACCATTTTCACGCCGCTGTTATAAAATGCTATCACTTCTTCAAGGGTAGTGAAGCGGCCATCGTGCATATATCTGGCACGCAGGGCCACATTCCTGAGATTGGGTGTCCGGAAGTTTCCCAGGTCATTGATGTTTTGTGTCACATTGTAGCGTCCTTTGTCTGCTTCCTTTGCGTATATGCTGTCCAGTCCGGTATTGTGGAGCAGATTGTCGGTCGTTACCGAGCTGACATGGCAATGATAGCAGTCGCCCTTTTCCGAGAAAAACAGCAGCCAGCCCTGCATTTCATCATAAGTGAACTGCTCCAGGCCGCGTAAATAACGATCATATTTTGTGTCACGTGACACCATCGTGCGGACAAATTGCGCCAGGGCGTAGGCCAGTTCCTTGTAGGTGATTTCGGTAACGCCAAAATATTTTTTGAATAATCTCCGGTAGGTAGTATCGCGATTGACCTTGGCCAGGTCAGTCCCGAAAAATTCTTTTACCTCGAAGAGCATCACGTCTTCAAGCGATCCCTGCTCCGATCCGTTCCACATGAAATTATAATGCCAGCCCAGGTTAACATGCGGCAGCACCGGCATATTATTCACCATTGCATCGATCGTGAATCCTTTTTCCTGATGATGACAACTGGCGCAGGCCCTGCCGTCATTAGAAAGAATGGGGTCGTAATACAGCATCCGGCCGAGCTGTATTTTTTCTACATAAGGTTTATTGTCTTCGGGTATAATGAGCTGCGGAAAATGTGCCGGCGGGTAAATGGTATAAGGTGTCAGCGTTGCTGGCGTATCTGGAGGAGGCTCAGGCGAAGGCAAATGACCGGCCGGTTCCTTTTTGCAGGCAAGGAATATCATGATGGCCGTAAGGATCAGGATGATTGTTCTCATGATTCCATTGTATTTATGGCTTTACCCGGATCACGTCCTGCCCGTTTTCGGAAATCTTTTGCATAAGCGCTTCCATATTCATAGTGTATGTACCGTCTGCCTGAAAGCTGTATACATGAGGGTTTTCAAACCATTCATTGATATCCATCTCCAGTGCAACAATATGCTCTTTGTTTGAGACCAGCATCCCGGCAGCTTTGCAGCCGCCCGTTACCAGGTAGGGGTTCCTGCCGAGGTGAATCGTATATCCCGGCGTCCTGTTCGTATCCAGCCAGTGGCCTTCCAGCTTGATGAAATGATAGCCGCCGCCCATCGCTTCGGGCCATTCCATGGCCGTGTTTTCGTAAGTACGAGCCAATCTGCCGTGTTCATTCAGCGCAGGGGGCACTCCGATATAACAGGCTATGGAATCGTAGCTGAACGCGGGGACGTTATAGATACCCAGGGAATAGTCTCCCGTTGCGGCATCAATATATACCACCGTATCGGCCGTAAATACAAGCCGGTTATTTTTATAGAAACGGATATCGCTGATGAAATAATGCAGCTTGCTCACGCTGTATATTTCCCCGGCTTTGTTCCGGTATGCCAGCGAATCGTACCATAAAGGCATATCCCCGACCTTGTGCGACAGCGTGATCTCCATTCTGGTACCCGGCGAAGGATCCTGGTCCTTATGTCTGCATGCGCCGGACAATAGCAGGGGCAGTATCGTAATAAAGAAATATGGTTTCATGCGTACCCGCTTTGTTTCAAAGGTATATGGTGTGCTTCTTTGTTTTTATGACTATAGTCATGTGGTAATATACCGGGATGCCGGCCTTGCCGTATTAACCAATAAAAAAACAGGCACCGACCGATGATTGGTCAGCGCCTGCTATTGTCAGGAAACAAAAAAGTCAGACTACCGGCTGCCGCATTATTATTTAAAACGTACGAGAACCGCTTGTCTGCACTGCGTAGCGGAAAGAATAATACCCGAACGCCGGACGGGTGCTCAGATTCGCAAATTCGGCAGTGGTGGTGTTCGGGTTGCCTTCGTAGAGGCTTAATATCTGTAGTTTGGCATATTTGCCATCTGCTGTTTTAATGACGATCGTAAGTCCTGCCTTGGGCAATACGGCATGGTTGGGTTCGGAGCTGCTACCGGTATAATTGGCCCATGTCATAAAGCTGGGCAACGCTTCCGTACCAGACAGGTAACCTTCTGCGGGGGCCTCTTTCACATCATCGAAAGCAGTTTCCAAAACCAGTGCGCCGGCATTACCGCTGCCTTCTGTGGCGCTGTTTACCGCGATCGCTGCATTTCTGTTTTCAGCAGCAAAGCTCACGTCCCAGTTGGTGGCGTTGATGTCTGCCGGATCTACGGCGGCTCCGGTGGTAAGGTTGAAATATACCTTAGCGGTAGTGGCGTCGAGGCTGATTTTGGTTTTAACTTCGGCAGGCGTATTGGTGGTATTACCCCCGGATGGATTTTGTATGAGGGGTTCCGGGTCTTTGTCTTTTTTACATCCCGTCATGGTAAATGTTCCGGCTGACAATACGATTGCTGCAAAAATGAGCGTGTACTTTTTCATGTGTTTTGTTTTGTTAAGCAAGATGAATTGAAAATGATGAGTAAAAGATTTGCGATAAAACTATTCGGCAGATGCTCCCGCACGCTTATGGAATTGCCAGGCGATGCCCACGTACCAATTGCGGGGCGGGGTAGTAGGATCGAAAGGAGTTGCGGCAGAGAAGATATTGTTCATACCTGTTTCTGCACTGAAGTGAGGGAAGAATTTCCTTACAGAAATATTCCATAAGGTGTAACCGTCGGCATACTCTCCGTCATCATCCAGTATAGAATTGCCGTTCATATCGGCGCCGGTGCCAAAACGCGCACGGTATATGCCGCGCATCGAAATATCGAAGTCGTACTTTTTATTGTCGTACATCAGCTTCACATTACCGGTATGCCGGGAGCGGTTATAAAGCCCTCCATAATTTTCCGGCAGTACCCTGGCATCCATATTCGTTTCGGGGTCGCGGTAGTAAATCTTGCCTTCATTTATTTTTTCCCAGACTTCCATGTCTTTGGCATCCAGGTATTGGTAACCGGCAGAAATGGCCAGGTTGAAAGGGAAACAATAATCGGCCTGGACTTCAATACCCTGCGTCCGTACTTTATGCCGGTTGAAGTAAGTGAAAATATTTCCCTGATTGGTCTTGATGGCAACAGTATTAAAATCGATCAGATCGGTGATGTTATTCCGGAAGAAATTCACGTTGATCACCGTTTTCTTTGCCGGGCTGAGCCGGAAGCCCGCATTATAGGCAAGGGAGCTTTCCGCTTTGATCTCACCAATGGTTGAAGGGTCTATCAGCATTGTCTGGATCTGCCCTTCTGCCTGCAACTTCCGGATGGCATCCTCTGCCACGCGGGTGCCGAAGACGCTGTAACCTGCTATGGGGTTTGTAAAGTTCAGCAGCAATTGCTCGAATGTCGGGGCTTTATATCCACCCGCTACACTTGCCTGTATGGATATGATTTTATGTATCTTCCATCCGGCGGCCAGCTTGGGGCTGAGCCGGTCGGCATATTGATTATGTTTGTCGTAGCGGAATCCGGCAACCACATTCACGGCATCAAGAGGCCTCCATTGATGCTGCCCGAACACATACATCTGGTTGAATGCATTCCGGGATTCATAACGGGTGGCATCTACGGTCTCCACTACATTACCGGCGCCCACGGTGCTCAGATGCCGTTTGCTGAATGTGTGGTCGTACTGCAGCTCTGTACGGTTGAAGAGTTGGTTGAAATAACTGTCGTCATATACTCCGCCGTCATCTTCGTAATTATATTGTGTACGGGTCGAGAAAGTTGTGACATGATTGCGCACCTGTAATTTTTTACCCGGTCTGATCGTCCAGTGGAGGGTAGGCGTGAAGCTAAAATCCTGCCGGTTGGTCTTTTCGCGGATCATCCGGTCATGTGTTTCTATGGTGACCAGCTTGCGGTTTTTCTGGTCTTCGGTGTAATAGCGGGTATTTACTACCAACTCCGTGGAAGGTGTGAAACGGTATGAAATTCTGCCATTAGCTGTATATCCTGCAAACGGTGCAATTGTTTTGGTGATATTACTGGCAGCATTTTCGGCAAAATACCCATCGCTGCTCAGACGGTTGACGAAGAGATACCAGCCCAGTTTTTTCTCTTGTTTTCCGGCTTCGGCGGTTACGTCCCAGGTGTTGAATTTCCGGAATCGCGTACGTACGGAGCCGGTGTATTTGCTGGTGCCTTTCTTTGTAATGATGTTGATCACACCGCCCATGGCTTCGCTGCCAAACAGCGACGATGAAGGGCCCTTTACAACTTCGATACGTTCGATGTTGCCAACGACCATTCTTGTAAGGTCGAGATTGCCTTTGGTACGTCCTACGATCGGCTCTCCGTCTACCAGGATCAGAATATAATCCGTGCTCAATCCCTGCATCTGTATACCGGAACCATGATCCTGTATTACCTGGAGCCCCGTTTGTTCGGCCAGCACTTCATTCAGCCGGAGTGCGCCGATGCGCTCGACTGATTTTCCTTTGATGACCGAAACCGGTACCGGCACGTCATCTATACGACGTGTGGTGCGCGTGGCAGATACGACAACGTCTTCCAGTTCCTTTTGCAGGGAGTCAGGTGCAGAGGACTGCGCAGCAAGTCTGGCAGTACCGGTGAGCAGCGTTATTCCATACAAAAGGACAAACATTCTTATGTTCATACAGCTTAGTTATTATTTGTCAATTTTGACACAAGAAACATTCTGCCGGGTGGCTTATTTATTTGATAGACAGATGATTAACGGAAGTGCAAAATTAGAAAGACGGGACATGTCATGCCTTCATAATCAGGAATAATTATGTCATCTGTTTGTCATTTACCTGAAGGGCATGGACGGGAAACCGGACATTACAATTCCGGGATAAAGAATGAAATTCAATTCATTGTGTACTGTCAATGTGCTTGCAAAGACAGGTGGTATTTATAAAAGCGGGAAAAATGCTGTCCTGAATGCGCTGGCACTACACCCGGAAAAGCACAAAAGCAAAGGGAGCAGGAGGATCTTCATCACAGATCTTTTATACACCTGGAGCCCGCCGGTATCCGGTTCGGGCTGTTTGTCTTTGCTGCAGGACGAAAGCATCCACATCATAAGTGTGGATATGGGATCAGCATCTTTCCGGACCATGTCGGGAGACAGGTATGTATGAGGTTGTATTTCATTCCGGGTACATCGTTTTTACGTAAAGCTGCCTGTATCAATCCAGTCTTACCATGGCGCATCCGCCTTTCGTGATGGTAAATCCTCCGCTCCAGGTGTAACGATCGGGGGAATTTTCTTCACCGCAGGATGCGTTAAAACGATAAGTGCCCGGAGGCAGTGTAAAATTGGCACATCCGGAAGCCCCGCATTCGGGAGGGCCTGAATAGTAAGAGGTGATGGTGCCGCTGCCCTGGTTGCCACCGCTGAGGGTCACCCTGATAGGACCACATCCCTGGTCCCGGCTGGTCCAAATTGTTGCATTGCCTGTATTGGAGCCACCATCGCTACCGCCACTATTGCCCCCTCCACTACCGGACCTGTACCATGTTGTGCCGGCCCATGTAAGCTCATTTCCTTTTACGGAATAGGGTTTGGAGCCATCATTATCGGGTTTCGGCCTTGGTTGCCCACAGATAGACATGGATGTATAGTCTAAGGTGAGCTTCCCGTTGCTGGTTTCCCAGGTGAAATTGGTTATCGAACCTTCAGGACAGGTCCCGCTGCCGCTGACATCCGTATAGTGCAGGATACCTGTGTGGTTGGACTTGAAGTTGACATCCGTCCCGCCGCTTTGGGTAATCCAGTGACCAATGATAGAATTAGCGCCGCCTGATGAAGAACCTCCGGAATTACCACTGCCTGAATTTTTAGGCTCGGTGTCATCCTTTTCACAGGACATCCAGCAACTGGCAGCCAGTATAAGGATCAGCGAGTTTAAAAAACATTTTGTATGCATATTTACATCTGTCTAATTAATGTCAGGATATATTATAAGTATAATTTACTGCAAAAGAATTGAAGATGCGGGCGGTCTGCAATACCTACTTTCAGGTATTTCTGTTTACAGTATATTTAATGCAACTTTGTCTCTGATACCATCCTACCGCAGATGCCGGCCACCCTGTCCCGATATATCATTTCTATTATATTCCTGATTGCCTGGTCCGGTTCTCTGAAGGCGGCGGAAGATTTGGGCGCACAGCGAGGGGGAGCGGACACTTTTTATGTGCAGGGGGCCAACGACATGCCGCTGTCAGCGTATGCGTCATACTGGGTAGATTCTGGAGGAAAGGCCGATGTATGGCAGGCGGAGCGGGCATTCCGAAACGGATATTACAGACGCTGGGGACCGGATGCAAGATTGCATGCCGGCTATTGTCCCTACCCATTATGGATCCGCATGACTGTACGGCATACCGGCCGGGAACGCCAGACTTACTGGTGGAGCTTTTACACTCATGCCGACAGCATCTGGATATTCAGGAAAAATGCCCCGGCAGACTGGGTCGCTACCGATACACTTTCGCACCACATACCGGCCGCATTGCGTAAAATACCGGCTCGCTTTCAGGCATCACAGGTAAGCATGGCGCCGGATGAGACTGCAGCGCTCATGGCACGCACTATTAATAAACGACGTACGATTCATACATTCACGGATTTCACTACACCGGTGAGCAATCTGCTGTGGGAAAAGGACTTCTACTGGACTACCGGTGTATTTATAGGCTGCTTCCTGGTGATAGCCATTGTAAGCCTGGGGGCGGGCGTATTTGCGCGGGCGCGGATATTCATGCTGTTTGGTCTTTACATATTGCTGGTAGCGGGCATATTGATAAGTGAGGAACTGCTCGGGCCGCTGCTGCCGCCGGTTATTTTCTCTCTTTTCAATCGGTTACACCCACTGCCACTCCTGATTATCGCCCAAGGAATGCATTTCCGGATGATACGGTATGTCTTCACGACAGCACAGTATCCACGCTGGCTGGGTACGCTGGATCGTATCAACCTGGCAGGCACTGTCACCGGCGTGGTGCTGCTCTTCCTGTATGTCATATTCCGTGATGGTTTGCACTACGGTCAGCCGGTCTATCTCGCAGTATGGAAGCTGAGCCTGCTGCTGATTGTTTTTATGAACGCCTGTATGGTAGCTGCTGTGCTGCTGTCCCTGAAGCGAACTGTACGGATAACCCTGGGCATCCTTGCCGGTGTCATGTTGCTGTATTTTAACCCGGCAGGTTATTATCTGAATTATGCAGGGGTATGGGCTTATTACCCGATCACCTATCCAGGTTATTTTTACTGGGGGCTTATTCTTGAATGTACAGCTCTCGGGTGTTTTATAGCCTGGCGTTACAGGAAAATGATACAGGAAAATACACAACTGCGCAAAGCCCGGCAGATGCAGGAATCCGGTATGCGCCTGCATCTCCTGGAGATGCAGGACCGGCAGCGGCAGGAAATAGCACGGGACCTGCATGACGACCTCGGCGCCACCCTGAGCGCGATCAGGTTGGTCATGACCAACAGCTACAGGGAGGATGCACACCTTATCTCCATGATCACAAAAGCGAATGAAGATCTCAGACATTATCTCTCAAATCTTACGGGCAGCGGGCTGACAGATAACAGCCTGATACACACCATTCAGAAAAAGGTACAGGGGCTGAACCGGCTGGGCCAGGTGCAGTTTTCCTTCATCCCTGCCGGTACGGAAGAGTCTGTTCCGCTCCCGGTTGCCCTTGAAGTATCGTATATCATCAATGAGCTGATGTCCAATATTCTTAAACATGCGGAAGCCTCGGAGGCTGTCATACAACTGGTGATAGAGGGTGCGAAGCTCCTGTTGATCACGGAGGACAACGGGCGGGGATATGAAACATCGGGGCAGCATCTTTCGGGTATGGGGCTTGATAATATCCTGCACAGGACTAAAAGCCTCGGCGGTACCATGCACGTTTCAAGTAATAGCCACGGCACCACAACTATCATACAGATCCCCTTCTGAATTATGGAGCAAAGACAGCAATACAATATCATCATTGCAGACGACCATCAATTGTTCATTGACGGGCTGCTGCGTATCCTTGAAGATGAACCCGCACTGAAGGTAATGGATGTCTGCAACAATGGCAGAAAGCTGATTCAGCTTATCAACCGGGAGCAGCCCGATCTGGTTATGCTCGATATCCAGATGCCGGGTATAAACGGGTTGGAGGTATGCAGGATGATCAGGGAAAAAATGCCCGATATCCGCATTGTCTTTCTCTCAATGTTCGATACGGCACAGATCATTGAAGAAAGCAGGGATGCCGGGGCCAACGGATTTGTATCCAAAACCACGGATGCCGGATTGTTGAAAAGTACCCTTAAGGAAATACTGGATGGTAAAGATGTTTTCCTGCAAAGCCCTTCCGGGCACACCACAACGGATATCCCGGATTCCCCGTCCCTGCTGTTGCTGAGCAAACGTGAGAAAGAGATCATAGGACTGATCAGGCAGGGATATATTTCCCGTGCTATTGCTGCAGAACTTGCCATTAGTGAATATACCGTGGAGACCCACCGGAAGAATATCTTCAGAAAGCTGCAGATCAGTTCGGTAGCGGAACTGCTTGCTTTGATATTCGACCAGAGCCAGGAGCAGTCTGAAAACGCCGGATAAACTCCTGTTGGCATCGGACATGCGCAATCAGGAAAAATTGTATCATTCCAACATCAATAACCCCCGGTGAAGTATCACGAACTTAGCCTTTGCCGGTCAGGCAATTACTGTTTTTTCTGCATGGCAGCGCCTTTTCAAAATCGGGAAAATAAACGGTATACTCCTGCGAAGCCGGGCTTTATTTAAGCTTTTTAGCCGGCAATAATGTCTTACAACCGTCATTTTTCTGTTACTTTGCAGCGCATCAGCCCGGCGTATGGGCTGTCTTTTTTATAATACAACGAACGTTATTTATGGTAAGTACAGAACTCAGAGAAGCAACTAAAACAGCACATCTTGAACTTGAGCGTAAGGTGATCCAAAAACTTAAAGACATCCGCAGCAACAGCGATTATGCCGATCTGCTGTCTTATTTCTACGCCTATTTCAGCCGCCTGGAGCAGGCTATTGAACCGCATATTACCGGTGACATCCTGCCGGATTATAAAGAACGCCGGAAGGCAGACCGTCTGAAAAACGACATGGCCGATCTGGGCAGCGCCGATACCCCCCTCCCGCAGACGGAAACACCGGTGATTACCAATCCGCTTGAAGCAATGGGCGCATTATATGTGATGGAAGGATCTGTAATGGGCGGCGGTATTATCATAAAGATGCTGGCCGAGAAAGGAGGCATCACACAGGGCATTTCCTTTTTCTCCGGCTACGGCGAAGCCACACGCGAAAAATGGACTGAGTTTACAGCAATACTTGATAAACTGGCAACGACACCCGAAGAAAAGCAGGCGGTCATCAATGCCGCCAATCAGACATTCGAGCGCTTTTCGGCTTCGATGAATTAAACGGTATAATCTAATGGTTATGGCTTCGGGCTGGCTCAGCAACCGACATTAAAAAGACGGTTGCTGAGCCAGCCCGAAGCCATATATTATATCTGGATATTACTTATTAGAAGAAATGACACCCTCAGTCTTTTCAGACACCCTTTTTCTTTAGCTTTTTTCAAAATCTGGGCATCAACACTGTTTTTCTATTACCTTTGAGAAGATAAAAGTCATCCCTCTGGACTCCATGAAAAAGAATATTGCGCTGCTGGCCGGTGGTTATTCCGGCGAGTATGTTATCTCGGTACAGACTGCCGATACGATAGAGAAAAACCTGGATAGCAGCCGCTTCAATGTATATAAGATCATCGTGACACGCGAAGACTGGTGGCATGAAGATGATGCCGGCAGAAAAATATCTGTTGACAAGAATGATTTTTCGCTGAATACAGACAGTGAAAAGATCCTTTTTGACGCGGTATTTATAGCCATCCACGGAACGCCCGGTGAAGATGGACGCATGCAGGGATATTTCGATATGTTGCAGATACCCTACACTTCCTGCAATGCCATTGTTTCGGCGCTTACGTTCAATAAAAGCTATTGCAATAAGGTAGTTAAGGATTTTCAGGTTGTGGATATTGCCAATTCCTATCACCTCATCCGCGGAGAACAATATTCTGTAGGGAATATACTCGAGCATCTCCGGCTTCCGTTGTTTGTAAAGCCCAATGAAGGTGGCTCGAGCCTGGGGGTGAGCAAGGTGAAATCTGTAGAACACCT
The DNA here is from genome assembly GCA_964527735.1 of uncultured Chitinophagaceae bacterium. Lineage (GTDB taxonomy): Bacteria > Bacteroidota > Bacteroidia > Chitinophagales > Chitinophagaceae > JBEBVQ01. Next base: position 76,927 of record CAZGPG010000008.1, read on the forward strand.
GCTGCCTGCCATCGAGAAAGCATTTGAGGTGGATAATCAGGTATTGATCGAAGAATATATCGAGGGGAGAGAACTTACCATCGGGGTATACCGCGTGAACGGCCAGGTATATGTACTGCCGGCCACAGAGATCGTGAGCTCCAACGAGTTTTTTGATTATGAAGCCAAATACACCAAAGGAGTAACCGACGAGATTACACCCGCACCGATCGACGAGCATACACGGGAGCTGCTGGAAACAAAAGCCATCCATATCTATCGTCATCTCAACTGCAGCGGCGTTGTGCGTATGGATTTTATTCTTCAAAAGAATACCAATAAGCTGTATTTTCTTGAGGTGAATACCATGCCCGGCCAAAGCGAAAACAGCATTGTGCCGCAACAGATAAGTGCAGCGGGGAAAACCCTCAAAGAGTTTTACAGCGCTTTACTGGAGGATTGTATGACAAACGACAATTAAAACCTGATTGACAATGGCCGGCTTGAAAAATAAATCTATATTTTTTCACTTGTTATTATTGGTAGCACTGTGCGTGGTATTATATTTCACCTTTTTTGCGAGCCTGGGCATACTCACCAATCATAATGAAGAGGTGAAAATTCCCAACCTGCTGGGAAAAGATCTGAAATCCGCGATTGCAGAAGTCGAACGCCAGGGATTTGAAATAACAGTCGACTCTGCTTACGAACCTGAGAAGCGCCCCTACGTTGTATTGACACAGCAGCCCGATACCTCCGCTATTGTTAAAACCGGTCGTATGATCTTTCTCACCGTCAACAAAGCGGAGCCACCGCTGACGGTGATGCCGAATCTGGTGGGGCTTTCATACCGCAGCGCATCCATGATGCTGAAAAGCAACCGCCTGTTGATCGGTGATACCACTTATAAACCGGATATTGCCAAAGGAGCGATTCTGGAACAGTTGGTACGTGGTGAAAAGATAACCGCCGGCGACCCCATTGCGCAAGGTACGCGTATAGACCTGGTGATCGGTGACGGTCTCGGCGAAACGGAATTAATGGTTCCCGACGTGATCGGCCAGACCTATCTCGAAGCCATGGCGGTAGTGGGCGCACTGAACCTGACGCCCAATCTTATCTTTGTCGGCAACATTACAGATTCATTCAGCGCTATGGTGTACGATCAGCAGCCAAAAGGTATGAATGAACTGATGACGCATAACCGGATACATGAAGGAGATATTATTGACATTTTCATTAAACAGCACCCAACCATCGACGAGATGGAACACAATAGATTGCCCGTCGGTGGAGTTAATGATGATGAAGAGGGAATTTGAAAATTTGGAAATGAGTCAATTTGAAAATTAATACTTGGCTTCGTGGCTTCGACAGGCTCAGCCACCGACATTAAAAGTACGGTGGCTGAGCCTGTCGAAGCCACTACCAATAACAACAAATTTTGAAATCAACACATATTTGACCCGGCACGTATTAATAAGATTATATTTGGCCTGTATATCCTTTTTATGGATGGCAGACAGTTCTGCGCAGGAACAGGTAGCGCCTTTAGGCTATAATCTGCTCCTGAATCAGACTGTGCAGCAGCAGGAATCTGCGCGCAAGACCACGGCGCTTACCCTCCCGTTTTTTGAAGACTTCACCGGGTATGATGTCTTCCCTGACCCCGCCAGATGGACCGACCGGCAGGTGTACATCAACAATACCATGTGCGTAAATCCCGTAAGCCGTGGGGTAGCCACTTTTGATGCGCTCAATGAGCACGGCATTCCGTATAACACCTTCAATCCCTTTGCCGCGGTTTATGCAGACAGCCTCACTTCGCAGATAATAGATCTGAGCAGCGACAGTCCGGCAGACAGCATTTATCTCAGCTTTTTCTATCAGCCCCAGGGAAACGGATTCGCTCCCGAAGCCGACGATTCGCTGATGCTGTTCTTTAAGAAAGATGATACTACCTGGGTGAAGGTCTGGGGTAAAGAAGGCGCTGCTGTGCACCCCTTTACACCGGTAATGATCCCTGTCCGGGATGCCTTTTTCTTTCATGAACATTTCCAGTTCCGCTTTGTCAATATCGCTACCATCAACCTGAATGACGATGTATGGAACCTCGACTATATCCGTATGGACAAGTACAGAACCCATATCGATACGGATATGAACGATATCTGCACCAGTCTGGAACCTTCGTTCCTGCTCAACGATTATACCGCCATGCCTTACCGCCAGTTCCTGGCCGACCCGGGCCGTGAACGCGCAACCACCCATCAATTCAGTATCCGTAACAATTATCAGGCAACGCGGGATGTGCAATATAGCTACGCTGCGCGGGATGTCGCCACCAATACCGCTTTGGGCAATGGCACGAACAGCGGCAGCATGGCGCCGGGAGTGAATACACAAGTATCCTTCCCAGCATATACGGCAACCGTACCTATCAGCGGACGTTATAACCGTGTTGTTTTTGAGCATAAATACTTCTTTAATTCCGTCTCCGCTGCAGATCGCGCGGAGAATGACACCATCATCCGGAATCAGATTTTTGACAATTACCTGGCTTACGACGACGGCACGGCCGAGCGGAGTTACTTTCTCAATATGTGGCCCTCGCTTCCCGGTAAGATTGCCATAGAGTTCCATCTCAATGAGCCGGATACGCTGCGCGGGATGGCTATATATTTCGGCAGGCAGGTGCCGCTTGCTACGTTCAAATACTTCACACTGATGGTGTATGAGGATATTGCAGTAAATGGAGGTACGGATAAGCTGCTCTATGAGCAGGAGCTGAATGATCCCGGGTATGCGGATACGGTCAATAAATTCTGGGTTTACAAATTCGACAGGCCGGTGCCGCTGCCAGCCGGTACTTTTTATATCGGTACCAGCCAACCCGCATCCAGCGGGAGCGACAGCCTATACTTCGGGCTGGATGTAAACCGGACCGGAGGGAATTATCTATATTATAATGTATTGAACGTATGGGAGTCTTCATCCGTATCCGGCGCGCTGATGGTGCGCCCGCTACTGGGCCAGCCCGTTATCGGGTCGGATGTGCCGCTGGCGGCGACGCAACCGGCGCCATGGCGGGTGTATCCCAATCCTGTTGGAGAAAATCTTTATATTGAATCTCCCGATGCTGCTGCTGGCATTCGTTTTGAGATACATGATATAGCAGGCAGGGTTATAAAATCAGGCACTGCCAGGCAGGGGATACCCATATCGACCGGCAGCCTTTCGCCCGGACTGTACATGCTGCGTTTACTGAACATAGCATCCGGAACCTGTACCACAAGGATTATTAAACTATAGAATATAAATACATGCAGGAAATTACCGTACTTGAATTAAAACGCAGAACAGACGCCGGGGAGCAGCTTAATATCATTGACGTCCGGGAGCCGGATGAATATGATGCCTATAATATCGGCGCACAACTGATACCGCTCGGCCGGATCATGAATATGCAGACAGAAGCAATAGACGATCTGAAAGACGAAGAGCTGATTGTGCATTGCCGTTCGGGGAAGCGCAGCCTGCAGGCCTGTCTTTTTCTGGAGACAATGGGATTCACTAATGTAAAAAACCTGACGGGGGGTATCCTTGCCTGGCAGGAACAATGCGACAACCCGTCAAAAGGCGAATGATTTCATATTTCACCCCTCACCCCTCATTCCTCATCCCTGAATTGTAGGTATGCATGATATAGAGCCCTATTACAACTGGCGTCATCTGTACATGGCGGAGGAGGATGAACAATCTCCTTTTTATGGCCGTGAATACAGTGAATTTGAATATTCCAACCTGGTATACAATTACTACATCCACCCCCAGTGGGATGAATTTGGATCGCACACACTTTATCTGAAAGTGCTTTTCGCCGACTACGATTACAATTATGTGATCATCGAAATGATCGGCGAATGGAATGATGCGGTCGAAAATGATATTATGCAGCTGAAGCGGTCCGTGATCGACCGGATCACAACCCGTGGTATTTCCAAATTTATTCTGATCACCGAGAATGTGCTCAACTTTCACAGCAGCGATCCGGAATATTACGAAGAATGGTATAATGACATCAAGGATGACGGCGGATGGATTGCAGCCATCAATATGCCGGAACAGACTCGCTACGACTTTCATGGATCAAAGATCGACAGGTATGTGCGTATGCTGGAAATCCCCGGCTGGCGCACTTTTAACCCCCAGCACTTCTTCCAGGTGGTAGATAATAAAATGTTGCGGCTGAAGGAGTAAGAACCGCCGCACATATGCGACTATTCAACAAACTTACACCGCTCACTTGCGCTTATTGTATAACAGGGTTATCTTTGCAATAATTTTACACAACTATTACAATTTAATTCAGCCGGACAAATGAACTGGAAACATTACTTTACATCATCCATTGGCCAGAAACTGGTGATGGGTTTTACCGGTATTTTTCTTATCTCGTTTTTAATTATTCACGCATATGTGAATGTAATGATTTTTGCAAATGATGGTGGCGTCACATTCAACAAGGCAGCCCATTTTATGGGAACCACACTGATTATCCGTATTGCGGAGGTCGGCCTTTTTGCCGGCATCCTGCTGCATATAGTTCAGGGATATATGCTGGTGAAGAAAAATGCCGGCACGCGGAATAATCGTTACGCCGTGAAGCCCGGAAATAAAACCAGTGCCTGGTACAGCCGTTCTATGGGGCTGCTGGGTACGATCATTCTTTTATTCCTGGTGATGCATGTCGCTCATTTCTGGGTACCGTCCCGTATTACACATACGCTGGAGCCGGTTTCCGTTAATGGTGAAGAGCTGCATAACCTTTATGCGCGTATGGTGAGCGTATTTGCTAACCCATGGATTGTATTGCTGTATGTATTGGGCTGTTTTTCACTTGCCTGGCACCTCGTTCATGGCTTTTATAGCGCTTTTCAGACATTTGGTCTGGCTACGCACAGGTATAAAAAAATGATCCGGAATACCGGTATCGTTTTCTCCATCGTTATCTGCACCCTTTTTGCTTCGATGCCGGTAGCCATGTATTTTCAATGGATACAATAAACAGATTTTTACAATACCGATCTTGCTGATATATGACCCAGATTAATTCCAAAACACCTGCAGGTTCACTCGAAAAAAAGTGGACGGATTATAAGTCTACCTGTAAATTGATTAACCCCGCCAATAAGCGGAAGCTGGAAGTGATCGTTATAGGTACCGGTCTCGCCGGCGCTTCTGCTGCCGCATCGCTTGGCGAGTTGGGGTACAAGGTTAAAGCCTTCTGCTTTCAGGACAGCGGCCGGCGCGCGCATTCCATCGCTGCGCAGGGGGGGATCAATGCAGCCAAAAACTATCAGAACGACGGAGACAGTGTGTTCCGCCTGTTTTATGATACGATCAAAGGAGGCGACTACCGCGCCCGCGAAGCCAATGTGCACCGGCTTGCCGAGGTTTCGGCCAGTATCATTGACCAGTGCGTGGCGCAGGGTGTGCCGTTTGCCCGTGAGTATGGCGGTCTGCTGAGCAATCGTTCTTTTGGGGGCACACAAGTGCAGCGTACATTCTACGCTGCGGGACAGACGGGGCAGCAATTGCTCATTGGCGCCTACCAGGCAATGGAACGTCAGGTAGCGCTCGGGAATGTAACCGAATATACCCGCCACGAAATGCTCGAAGTGGTCATGATCGACGGCAAAGCACGTGGTATCATTGCACGTAACCTGGTAACAGGAGAGCTGGAACGACATTTTGGTCACGCAGTGCTCCTTTGCACCGGTGGATACGGAAACGTTTTTTACCTGTCTACCAATGCCATGGGCAGCAACGTTACGGCAGCCTGGAAGGCTCATAAAAAAGGCGCTTTCTTCGGCAATCCGTGTTTTACACAGATACATCCTACCTGTATCCCGGTAAGCGGCGACCATCAGTCGAAACTCACTCTGATGTCGGAATCGCTCCGTAATGACGGACGTATATGGGTACCGAAAAAACAGAATGACACAAGAAGACCCAATGATATCCCGGAAGATGAACGTGATTATTACCTCGAGCGCCGTTACCCGGCATTCGGTAATCTCGTACCCCGCGACGTCGCCAGCCGTGCTGCCAAAGAGCGCTGCGATGCGGGTTATGGCGTAGGCGCCAGCAGGCAGGCTGTATACCTCGATTATGCTTCGGCAATCGACCGTTACGGCAAAATTGAAGCCGGAAAACAAGGTTTGCACCATGCAGATGCAACAACCATCCGTACCCTCGGTATGGAAGTAGTAAAGGAAAAATACGGCAACCTGTTTGAGATGTACGAGAAAATCACCGGAGAAAACCCATATGAAGTGCCCATGCGGATATACCCCGCCGTGCACTATACCATGGGTGGCCTGTGGGTGGATTATGAACTGCAGACCACAGTGCCCGGATTGTACGCACTCGGTGAAGCCAACTTCAGCGATCATGGAGCCAACCGGCTGGGCGCTTCGGCATTAATGCAGGGGCTGGCAGACGGATATTTCGTTATTCCGTACACAATCGGCAACTATCTCGCAGACGAGATCCGCACCAATGCGATACCTACCAGCCATCCGGCTTTTGAAGCTGCAGAAAAAGAAGTAAATGACCGTATTCAGCGTATGATGAGCATCAGGGGTAAGGAAAGTGTTGAGTCATTCCACAAACGCCTCGGCAAGATCATGTGGGACAAGTGCGGTATGGCGAGGAATGAAAAAGGGCTCCGGGAAGCCATCGAAGAAATCAAAACATTACGTAAGGAATTCTGGAGCAACGTCCGCATACCGGGTGAGATCAACGAATTCAATCCCGAACTGGATAAAGCGGGCAGGGTAGCAGACTTCCTGGAGCTGGGCGAGCTGATGTGCATGGATGCGCTGCATCGCAACGAAAGCTGCGGCGGGCACTTCCGCGAAGAATACCAGACCGAAGAAGGAGAAGCTTTGCGCCAGGATGATAAGCATATGTATGTAGCCGCATGGGAGTATAAAGGCGATAGCAATTTCATGATGCACAAAGAAGAATTGCATTACGAAGTGGTGCATCCGACCCAGCGCAGCTATAAATAAACATGACCCGATAACAACACAACCATTTAACAATGGAACACTACAATATGAATCTCACCTTAAAGGTGTGGCGGCAGAAAAACAATAAAGACAAAGGACATTTTGAAACCTTTCAGGTAAAGGATATCTCTTCCGAAATGTCCTTTCTCGAAATGTTCGATGTATTGAACGAGCAGCTCATCGCGGAAGATAAGGAACCGATCGCTTTTGATCATGACTGCCGCGAAGGCATCTGTGGTATGTGCAGTATGCACATCAACGGACGTGCACATGGCCCCTGGCACGAGACCACTACCTGCCAGCTTCATATGCGCGAATACAAAGACGGCGATACCATCGTCGTAGAACCTTTCCGCGCCAATGCCTTCCCGGTGATCAAAGACCTGGTGGTGGACCGGACATCCTTCGACCGGATCATACAATCAGGTGGTTACATTTCTGTCAATACCGGTAATGCGGTGGATGCCAATGCCATCCCCATAGAGAAGCAAAAAGCGGATGATTCGTTTGCCGCTGCGGCCTGTATCGGCTGCGGCGCTTGTGTGGCTGCCTGTCCCAATGCCTCTGCCATGCTGTTTGTATCGGCCAAAGTATCACACCTTGCCTTGCTCCCGCAGGGCGATGCGGAACGTAAAATCAGGGCCGCCAATATGGTGCACCAAATGGATAAGGAAGGCTTCGGCGGATGTACCAACATCGGCGCCTGCGAAGCAGAATGTCCCAAAGGCATTTCACTCGAAAACATCGCTCGTCTGAATCGCGAATACATCAGCGCGGTATTCTCGGGTGATGCGCAACACGCCTGATAAATTAACCTCAACATTCTTTAATGAAACCTGCGTATTCCACCCGGAAAATGCAGGTTTTTTTATTGCCGCCGCCAATGACTGCTATGACATGCTGGCTGAATTATTTATCTTGGCAATTCATTCATCTGTTTTCAATGAAAAAGATCTTTCTCCTGTGCTCCGTTTTTTGCATGGTAACTGTCCTGTCAGTAGCCCAGCAGCCCCGTGTGGAACTCAGCGAATCTTTTGAAGAACCCGAAGGAGGGTGGAATAAAGTACTCCAGCTCACCAACGGCAATACGTTCTTTTTCCATTTTAATAAAGATAAGGGTATTGAGGTATGGGTCTATGATAAAAAGCGCCGTAAATCATCCAACCTGGTAATATCCGGGAAGCTGTGGGAAATCCGGAAGCTGCCGGAGACCACTATTGAAGGTTTTTATGAAATAGGTGGCCAGCCGGTGATCTTCATGCATCAGACCATTGACCGTACGCCATCGCTTTTTCGTTTGATACTTAATGAAAACACCGGAGCCGTAGAAACGGAAGAGCTGATCAGTTCTTTGCCTAAATATAAGACCGGATCGGGCTGGGCTATGGCTTATGGCGGCGTAAGCGCAATGGATTTTTATGTAGAGAAAGACCCCAATTCGGACTGCTATGCGGTAGTAAATTTCAATTCATTTTCTTCTGAGAGCGGAGAGCGGATAGAAGTAGTCCATTATAGTGGTGAAAAGGGTAATCACAAAGTGCTGAACCGCGCTTTTTATGATGTGCCGGGCGGTAATTTCAAATACGTGGATTTTATTGCAATGGCCGTTGACCGGCAGGCTGCATATATCTGTACATACGGCTATCATGGTAAATGGTCGTCTAAAGATGCAAGGCTGATCATTTCCAAACTGGCGCTGACGGATCAGAATTTTGTACACCGTCAGTTGGAATTTTCAGAAGACTTCCGTGCTACAAAGGGCATCATGCTATACAATCCGGGTACTAATTTGCTTCAACTGTTGTCGCTTACCGAACTGACCACCAAAAGCAATATTCTTACCGGCACCAGCACTACCAGGATGTTAACCCTGATGAATTATATTGACCCGCAGACATTGACTATAATATCCTCCAAGCCACTGGCAGCACAAATGGTGTCGGAGCATCTCACCCGCCAGTTGGGGAAAGAATCTTACTATTACGGGGTGCCTCAGCAAATGGTGCTGAACAAAGATAATACCACTACCGTGCTGATGGAAGAAATGCAGCGGATCGTGCAGCGGAACGCATCTACCGGCGCTGTGGTGTCAGCAAAGACCAACCTCGGCAGTATCGGTATTTCAGAGCTGAATGATCGTGGTATAGAGGAGGACGGTCACGTTATCCTGAAGCTCCAGGTGTCGGCAGGCCTGTTTTACCCAATGTACATGGCACAGAAAAGTAAAGGGCTATGGTCTTATCGCAGGTCGGGCTTTCGTGGTATGCACAACAATGCTTTCCTCTCCTTCGACTATGTTAATACAGATAAAGGCCGGTATGTATTGTTTAATGATTACCCGGAAAACTTTGTGAAAGAAGAAGGGAAGAGGAAAAGAAAGCCGGTAACCACCATCAGCGGGTCGAATACAGTCTGCTATAAAATGCAGCACGGCCGGCCGGAAAGCTTTTTTCTCTTTGGCAGCCCCGGCAAAGGCCAGGCGCGTTTTTGCTACGTCGAATCATCACATTACCTTGCCGATAAGAAAACATATGCCACTTTGCTGATGCAACGCAACGGCAGAGAAAAGAAAGCAGCCATCGCATGGGTGCAATTTGATTAAATGGAGCGTTGAAAATGGAAAATTTATGCACATATCATTTCCTACCTTCCACTTCTAAATTTTCAATTATATAAAGTGAAATACGCAGTTATTACAGGCGCTACACAAGGTATCGGCAAAGCTATAGCAAAACATTTGCTGTACGAGGGTTTTTCCGTTGCCATTTGCGCCAGGGGGCAGGAAGAACTGAATGATCTGCAGAATGTATGGAGCGTTGCATATCCGGAACAACAGATCATCTGCCATCGTACGGACATGGGTGAACCGGAAGATGTGCGGATCTTTGCAGACAGGGTATTGCGCACATTTCCACAGGTAGATATTTTAGTCAATAATGCCGGTGTTTTTACACCGGGGACACTGGCAGATGAACCGGAAGGCAACCTTGAAATGCTTATGAATGTCAATTTATATGGTTCCTACCGGCTTACACGGTTGTTGCTCCCCCGGATGAAAGAACGGCAGTCGGGACATATTTTCAATATCTGCTCCGTAGCTTCATTACAAGCCTATCCCAACGGCGGAGCTTACAGCATTACCAAATATGCCTTGCTCGGTTTTTCCGACAATCTGCGACTAGAGCTGGCGCCCGACCGTATACGGGTAACCGCAGTGTGCCCCGGCGCCACCTATACACATTCCTGGCTTGAAAGTGGTGTTGCGGCATCGCGGATGATGGAAGCTGAAGATGTAGCGTCAGTGATATGGAATGCATACTCATTATCGGAAAATGCCAATATAGACAGGATCGTGATGCGGCCGGTAACAGGAGATTTGTAGGTACTTTTACCCAATTCTTGCAAAATATTTGCATGTGATCGGAGAATCTTTTATTTTGCAAATGTTCCGAGCTTCTTTTATGAATTAACAGCTACTCCTTGAATTATGTTTTAACGTTATTTTAAACAAAACCCTTTATCATACAAGGGTTTTCGGAGTTATTTTTGTGTGGCTCAAAAAATCATGGAACGAATCAGTCATTTATGGCGCTGCTTTTTAGCGTGTACACTGATGTTTGCCAGTTGTACGCAGTCCTGGGGACAGACAGTCGTATTTACTGCGTCTGTCAGCACCTCGAAAATGGGGCTGCAGGATCATGTACAGCTGACATACACGATCCAGGATCCGCAACACGATCTGGTATCCGTCGGGCCGGAAGGCGACCGGTTTAAAGATTTCGTGGTGGTTGGCGGTCCTTCCCAGCATCAAAGCAGCCAGGTGAGTGTGGTCGGTAACCAGATGCGGCAGTCCGTGTCTCTGAATATCATCTATATCTTACAGCCTAAACGTACCGGTACGCTCACGATCCCTGCCGGTCTGGCAACAGATGCAGGAGGCAATAAATACACCTCCAATACGATACAGATAGAAGTGGTGGCCGGGAGCCTTGCCACCGTACCGCAGCGTCACAACGACCCGTTTGCAGATGATCCGTTTTTCCAGGATCCTTTTGCGGCCATCCGTCAGCGCAGGCAGCAGCAACAGCAACGCCAGCAGGAGCAGCAGGCAACCCAGGTTACGGATATCAACAAAGACCTGTTCATAAAAGTGCATGTAGACAAAAGCAAGGTGCATGTCGGAGAGCAAATCACCACCAGCTATAAATTATATGCACGGGTGCCCATGAATATGAGCATTTCGAAGCTGCCTTCCCTGAACGGTTTCTGGACACAGGATTTCCAGTTGCCCAAAAATCAGAAGCCGGTTGAAGAGGTTGTTGATGGTAAAAAATTCCAGGTATTTACACTGAAAAAATCGGCATTATTTCCGCAGCAGGCCGGAACGCTTATTCTTGATCCTGCCGAAGCAGAAGGTGTGGCGCGTATTATCCAGCAGGTGCGTCAGCGGAATCCCTTTGCTGATATGTTTGACAATGATCCGTTCTTTCAGCAGGCGTTCGGCGGCAGCCTCATGATGAACGATCCCTTTTTTAACGATAATTTCTTCAATACGCTTGCCTATAAAGATGTGCCGGTACACCTCAAAAGTAAACCCGTACAGATCACGGTAACGGCATTACCCGAAAACGGGAAGCCGGCAGATTTTGGTGGCGCTGTCGGTAATTTTACAATATCTTCTAAGCTTGATAAGACCGAGCTTACTACTGATGATGTAGCAAATTTCACCCTTACGATCACAGGCAGCGGTAACCTCAAGCTGATTGAAGCCCCTGCGCTGCGTCTGCCGAATGGTATGGACAGCTATGATCCCCATATTATGGATACGATCACCGGTCGTACCACCACTATCAGCGGTTCCAAGATCGTTACGTATCCGGTTACCGTACAGACGCCTGGTGATTATGAAATACCTTCTGTTTCTTTCAGCTATTACGACCCGCAGCGGGGCGCCTATGCCACCCTGCATACCCAGCCGGTACGAGTGTCTGTAAAACCCGGTAAAAATCATCATGCGGGTGCACAGCAGCACCGTATTGCCGCAATAGGAGATATACATGATATTGATCAGGAACCGTTAACTGCGGCGCAACCGGAAACAGCGCCTGTTGTGTTTACCGTTACCTACTGGTCGGCATATGGTATTCCGCTGATCGCTTTTCTTGCATTTGCAGTATATCGTAAGCGGGAGGAAGAATTATCGCGGGATATAGTGAAGCTGAAGCACCGTAAAGCCAGCAAAGTAGCGCTGAAACGGCTTGGTGCTGCCCGTAAGTTGCTGCAGCAGGAGCAGCGTATCCCGTTTTATGAAGAAGTTTCCAAAGCACTGTGGCTATATCTGAGTGACAAGCTGAGCATTCCGCTGGCGGAGTTATCGCGCGGGCGGGCAGCAGCAGAGCTGGCGGCGCATGAAGTGCCGGATGCGCTATGGCAGGAAGTCAAAGACCTGATGGATGATTGTGAAATGACCTTATATGCGCCTGCACGGGGTACACAACAGATGCAGCATGCATACGGACAGGCCGTAAAGGTGATCAGTAATCTTGAAGAAACATTTAAGTCATGATCCGCTCTTTGCTGCTTGTAAATATTTTGCTACTGCTTTCATGGCAATCCCCGGCTTCAGTGCCGGAGCTTTGGCAGAAGGGTAATGATTACTACCAGCAGAAAAAATATGACAGTGCAATTGCCTGCTTTGAGCAGGTCATTATACTGCGGCCGGATGATCCGCGTGTTTATTACAATACCGGTAATGCCTGGTACCGGATGAATAATATCGGTATGGCCGTGCTGAACTATCGGCGGGCTTTGCGTATAGACCCGAAATATAAAGAAGCATCCGAAAACCTGTTGCTGGCAGAAGCACGTATCAGCAACCATATTCAGAAGGGGCAGGACCTGTTTTTCATTCAGTGGTGGAAATCGCTGACACATCCGACCAATGCCAATGTGCTTGGTATCATCAGCCTGGTGTGCTTTTTGTTTTTACTCGGTGCTGTTTTACTCCGCCGCTATAAAAACAAAACCTGGATACGTCCACAAATGATTGGCGGACTTATAGCATTATGGGGCGTCTTTTTACTCTTCTCTTTTGTGGCCGCAGGGAATGCCCGTCTCAGAGATCATGCCGTAGTGCTGGAAAGTGATGCTCCTATGGTCGGAGCGCCCCGGCAAACACAGGCGCAGAGCTATATCCCCGAAGGGACAACGGTAAAGATATTGAACGAGAAAGCAGGACATGTGGAGGTGCGGCTGCCTGATGGCAGAAGCGGCTGGATGAAACAGGAGCACCTGGAGGAAATTTAAATAAAATGATGAGTTATGAATGATGAGTTAAATCATTCATAACTCATCATTCATAACTCATAAATGTGTATCGGATCAAAACGCCCTGGCTGCTCCGGAAGCTATATCCCGGAAAATTGATCTGGCGTATGCCGGAAGAGCATGAGCCGGCGGTTTACCTTACCTTCGATGATGGTCCGCATCCCGAGATTACGCCGTTTGTTTTACAACAACTGGAACAATACAATGCCAAAGCCAGCTTTTTCTGTATCGGGAAAAACGTAGCTGCCTGGCCGGATATATACAATGCCATATTGGAGGGGGGGCATACCACCGGTAATCATACTTTTAATCACATGAACGGCTGGAAGACAGATACTGAAAAGTATATTCACGATATCCTTGATGCGGAAAAGCTTATTGATAGCCGGATTTTCCGGCCACCCTACGGCCGGATCCGGATGGCGCAGGCAAATATGCTCACCCATGCGCGGCCATCCTGGAAGGTATATATGTGGGACGTGCTGACCGGGGATTTCGATACCCGGATAAGCCCGGAGCAATGCCTGAAGAATGTGGTAATGCACACGCGCCCCGGCGCTATTGTCGTATTTCACGACAGCGAAAAGGCCCGTGAGCGTATGCAATATGCACTGCCGCGTTTCCTGGCGTTCTGCAAAGAGAAAAAATGGGCGCTCAGAGCTTTGCCCGTATAAACACAACTGGAAAAAAATGTTTACTGATACACATACCCATCTTTATGACCAGCGATTCGAGCAGGATCGTGATGAAATGATCCGGAAGGCACTGAATGCCGGTGTGCAAAAAATGTACATCCCCAACTGCGACCATAGTACGATTGCCCCAATGCTGGAGATCGAAGGTCAATGGCCGGAAAACTGCTTTGCTATGATGGGCCTGCATCCCTGTTATGTAAAAGATGATTATGAAACAGAACTGGCTACCGTTGAAAAATGGCTTGCGCAGCGGTCTTTTGCAGCGGTAGGGGAGATCGGGCTGGATTATTATTGGGATAAAGCCTGGGTGCCGCAGCAAAAAAATGCCTTTGAACGGCAGACGGATCTTGCCTTGCAGTATGATCTGCCTATTGTAATCCACAGCCGGGAATCTACGGCAGATTGTATTGAGATCGTCCGGCAAAAACAAAATGGTCAACTCCGGGGGATCTTTCATTGTTTCAGCGGTAGCCTGGCGGAAGCCCGCGAGATCATTGATCTGGGATTATATCTCGGTATCGGTGGGGTAGTGACCTACAAGAAAAGTACCTTGCCTGAGGTTATTGCCACGCTGCCGTTATCGGCTATTGTATTGGAAACGGATGCCCCTTACCTGTCGCCGGCGCCGCATCGCGGCCGCAGGAACGAGAGTAGCTATATACCGTTTATTGCTGACGAGATAGCATCCATCAAGCAATGTGACGTGGAAGAGGTTGCAGCAATTACTACGGCAAATGCGGCAAAGATTTTTCGGAACTATCCGGAAAAGAATTAACTTTGCAGCCCTTCAGGGAGACGTGTCCGAGTGGTTGAAGGAGCACGCCTGGAAAGTGTGTATACGGGAAACTGTATCGCGAGTTCGAATCTCGCCGTCTCCGCCTTCGCCCGCCGTAGCTTTAGCACAGGCGGGCTTTTCTTTTATAGTTGCTGCTTCTAACTTAGTCCGTTAGCGGGCTACGGCAGACGAAGTCCGCTGCAAATACAGTAACGCATGAATTTTGTTGATTTACAACGTTTTAGCTAAATTCGTTTAGTGTGGTATTATGTCTATATCCTTGAGCTCAGTAACAGCAAACACTATGTCCGCTGCACCACTAATGTAAAAGAGCGGTTCCGTCGTCATTCAAAAGGATATGTGCCCGCCACCAGGCCATTTCTTCCTGTGAAGCTATTGTGATGTTGCGCATTCGCTGACAGGTATAAGGCACATGAGTTCGAACGCTATTTAAAATCCGGTTCAGGAGGAACTTTTGCATTGAAACGATTCCTGTAAGAATTATATCTCCCCCAGAAATGATTCCAGATGGTCTATTTCCACATGATCCATCACTACGATCTTGTACCACTGCGGCTCGCCCTCATGGGTATCAGGAACAAGTCCGTATTTATCTACAAGAGCCAGGGGGATATGGCTGGCACGGATCGTAATGATATTCATTTTCGGGTGCCGGTAAAAAGGTATTCCTTTACTTCCCAGCTTCCGGCAGCACCATTCTGTCCGGTAGAGCAGCTTGTTGATCTTTTCCAGCCAGCCAAACGGCCCATAGGTGAACAGGATCATCCATACGGCAATCGCATTCGCACCGGAACGGCTGCCACTCAGTGTAATATCCATACCGCTTACGTACTGCGCTTCGCGGGTATAGACATAATGCATCAGCCCTTTGCGTATAATGAAGACACCTGTGCCATAAGGCGCCTGGAGCATCTTATGCGCATCCAACGTTACCGAAGATACATGCGGGTTACGGAAGCAGAGGTTGTTCTCCGGTTCGCTTACCGGATAAATAAACCCGCCGAAGGCGCCGTCTACATGAAGCCGGAATGTTAGCTGATGGCGTTCCATTACCGATACATACACATCAGGGTCATCCACACTGCCAAACATGGTAGTGGCCATATTCGCAATGATGATGAAGTATTTTTTCCCTTCTGCTTTCGCCTGCCGGATTACGACATCAAGTGCGTCTGTCTTTATTTCACGGCTGTCGAAATCCACTGGTACGGGATACCACGCAATATTCAGCAGGTTGGATGCTTTTGCAACGGAATAATGAGTATCTGCAGAGCTGATCAGTGCGATCTCATGAATGCCTGCCTGATGCTCCGTCATAAAATAATTGCGATAAATCCATGCCGCCTGAATATTGGCTTCAGTGCCGCCCGAGGCAATGTAGCCATCGCAATCGTCAGGTGCAGCGCCGAGCAGGTCTGTGGCAAGGAGGGCGATCGTTTCACGCTCCAATTCCTGGGTTCCGCTGAAAAATGCTTCAGAATCACCCAACGTATGACAGCCGATATGGTTTGGATTTTGCACATAAGTGCGGAGCAGGGGCGCTTCTTTCAAAAACGAAGCCTGATCATAGAATACATTTCCATCGAGCTTGGATGCAGGGATGCCGAGTGAAGTCTTGTTGATGTAATTGATATTTTCCTTCAACGCGGCGGTGATCCTGGTATCCATTTCCGCATGTGTCAGCTTTTTCCAGTATTGCATAGCAACCGCAAAGTTAATCCTTTACAGGGTTATCAGTGCTTGTGTGTCGCTGTGATTTTTGAATAGACGCGGTCATGGCCTGGTACACTTCCTGCCACTCCGGCCGAATAGCGAGTAATGACAAATGCTTCCCGATAGTTTCTTCATCATTTCGGGCGGCCGGTCCGGTTTGTAATATAGCAGGAGGGTCCGTCTGTATCCTGCTGAATGTCTGCAGGAGGATTGGTTGCAAGACAGAAAACGGAAGCGACTGGTTGTTGCAGATCATCTCATCGATGGCCATCAGGTGATTAACAAAATTATTGCCGATCACGGCAGCAAGGTGGAGCCATTGGCGTTGCAGGTCATTGGCCTCGAATACGGTATCCGAAAAACCATGCGCCAGATTCCGTACGACACTTAACGTATGCGGGTCGCTGGCTGCAATAGCGCATGGTATTTCCCGGTGACGGGGCATCTGTTGCTTTAGTATGGAATATATGGGCCATATCACGCCATGTGCCGGCGACGCATCAAGCAAGCTTATTTCCGTCGCTCCCGATGTGTGTATCAGCACTGTATTTTTTGATGTCAGCGCAGTGGCCATTTCCCCGATCGCATGGTCAGAAACAGCAAGTATAACCGCTTCTTGCGGAAGCCGCTTTATATCTGAAGGATCGCTTGTCGCGGTGCTGTTAACTGATGTTGCAAGCTCCTCTGTTTTCACCCGGTCCCGACCGAATACAGCGAGGCACTGATGTCCGGACATGGTAAGCCGGTGTGCGAGAAACCAGGCCATATTACCGGTGCCTGCTATGCTGAATTTCATGACCTGTTTTTTTTATTTTTTACGTAGTAGTTCGTCATTTTCTGGTGGACCTGCTCTTTCAGACGGGTAACGTCATCTAAAGTTAATCCTTTTGTTTCAACCGCCTCCAGAAAGTGAATATGGATCGGCATCGGCGTAGCCCAGGCCCTCATATAGTGGGGCAATATACGCCCGGTATTAAAGATCAGCGCAGGAATAATGGGCTTCCGGGCCTTGATGGCCGTAATAAACGCACCATCACGAAAGGGTTGCAGGGGCTCCTGTGTTTTGTTCCGGGTCCCTTCAGGATACAGGCAAAGATGCAGCCCGAGATCAAGCGTTTCCTGCATTTGCGCAAAGCTTTCCCGCTTGCTGTGGTTTCTTTTCCGGTCTACGAGAATGGAACCGGCCTTGTAGATGACCCCAAACAGTGGGATGCGTGCCATTTCGATCTTTGCCAGTGTTTTATTGGGGCCGGGTATCCACGGCGATGAAACCGGGATGTCGGCGAGTGAATTATGATTGCAGACAACCACATAATTTTCACCTTTTTTAAAATGATGTTTGCCTTTTCGGATCACCGGGCAGCCAACCAGTGGCAGAAATACACTCATCCATAGCCTGAAGATCGGGTGCAGTAATTTTGACTGTAATGGCTCCCGGAAGAGGGTAGTCATCCAAATAGGCACCACCACCACCAGCATGCTAACAACAAATAAAAAAATACCCAAGACAAAATATACATGTCCTGCTGCTCTCCGTATCAATGACATTTTCTGTGTAGTTCGTTTCATATTCAGGGTTACAATCGCCAGTCTACCGGCTCTATTCCGTGCGACTGCAGCCATGCATTACAGCGACTGAAATGCCGGCATCCGAAAAACCCGCTGTTTGCGGAGAAGGGCGAAGGGTGGGGGGCTGTGAGCACCAGGTGCTTACCGGTATCTATGATCTCTTTTTTGCCTTGTGCAAATCTTCCCCAAAGCATAAATACCACATGCTCCTTCTTGTCTGAAATATGGCGGATCGCACTGTCTGTAAAGTGATGCCAGCCGATCCCGCTGTGCGACATCGGCTGCCGGGCTTCAACGGTCAATGCCGCATTCAGTAATAAAACGCCTTGTGCGGCCCATGTTTCGAGATTGCCGTGACCCGGCACCGGCAGCCCGAGATCCGTTTCCAGCTCCCTGAAAATATTCACCAGCGACGGCGGCGGCGGCACGCCCTTCGCCACCGAAAAGCTGAGACCATGTGCCTGACCCGGATTATGATACGGATCCTGCCCGATGATTACCACCTTCACCTGGTCGAACGGAGTACTGTTGAACGCATTGAAAATCAGTGATCCCGGCGGATAAATCACTTTGCCTGCCTGCTTTTCATCTTTTAAAAAACGAACGATCTCTTTGAAATAAGGCTGCTCAAAATCGTTTTCCAATACTTTTTTCCAGCTTGTTTCTATTTGTACGCTCATTCGTAAATGCAATTGAGAATAGTAAATGTAACCGGAACTTATTCCGCGTCTTTTTTCAATTCCATAATGGTAAAGCTCCCGCAAAAACGCTTCTGTTTTGCTTTTTGCAACAGGGTAAACATATGCCTGCCGGATGTTTCCGGTGTAAACGAAAATGATATATAATTGGGCTCATCCTTACCTGTATTCGCCACACGTTCATCAATCCGCTCTTCTTTTTGATTGTACATTTCCAATACCAGTTTGGCTGCACGTGTGTTGCCTATAAAGATCAACTGATAGAATACACCTTTTTTAAGCTCTGCAACCACAGCAAAAGGTTCCCGGTCGGTCATGTGGATCATTGCGTCGCGCATGATCTCAAATCCCTGTTCTTTGAATTGGTGCTTCATTTCATGCGCCTGCAAACGTAAGCCGGGTTCAACACAGCCGATCTGCTGTCTTTGCTGTGCTGACACGGGTAGTGTAGCGAGCAGGGCCAGACATGCCAGGGTGATTCGGATAAAATGTTCCATAGGATATTGAAGGTGCTAAAGTAATTCATTTATTTATCAGGATAAAAGGCAAAAGCTAAACAATAGCTATCTCGTTCCTATTACCTACCTTTGCACCTCGTTAGAGTCTTATAATAAAAAATACAAAAGCATGTTTCCCGAAGCGGACATGTAAATTTCAGCTATGATTTCAGTATCTAATTTATCGCTGCGCTACGGCAAGCGTGTGTTGTTTGAAGATGTGAACCTCCGTTTTACGGAAGGCAACTGTTATGGTGTGATCGGCGCCAACGGCGCCGGGAAGTCCACGTTTATGAAAATCCTGTCCGGCGAAATAGAGCCGACAACCGGCAGAGTGGAGATATCCAAAGATCAGCGGATGAGCGTGCTGAATCAAAACCACAACGAATTTAATGAAATATCCGTACTGGATACCGTGATCCGCGGCAACGGCAAGTTGTTTGAGATCATGCAGGCCAAAGACGCGATTTACGCTAAAGAAGATTTTACGGAAGAAGACGGCATACGTGCCGGTGATCTGGAAGCGTTGTTTGGTGAAATGGGAGGATGGAATGCAGAAAGCGATGCCGCTACCTTGCTCAGCAACCTCGGCATCAAGGAAGGACTGCATCAGAGGTTAACGAAAGAGCTGGACGGGAACCAGAAAGTGCGTGTGCTGCTGGCACAGGCATTATTCGGCAATCCCGACATCCTGCTGCTCGATGAACCGACCAACGACCTGGATCTCCATACCATCGCCTGGTTGGAAAACTTCCTGGCCGATTACGACAAGATCGTGCTTGTAGTGTCGCATGACCGTCACTTTCTGGATGCTGTGTGTACCCATGTCGCTGATATTGATTTCGGGAAGATCAGCATCTTTACCGGTAACTATACATTCTGGTACGAATCCAGCCAGTTGTTGCTGAAGCAACGGTCGGAGCAGAACCGGAAGGCCGAGGATAAAATTGCCGAACTGAAGGAGTTTATTGCCCGGTTTTCGGCCAATGCATCTAAAAGTAAACAGGCCACCAGCCGGAAAAAAGCGCTGGATAAGATCAAGCTCGATGAAATGCGGCCGTCCAACCGGAAGTACCCCGCTATATTATTTAATAACCAAGTGCGGGAGGCCGGCGACCAGATACTGGAAGCAAAAAAGCTTTCCAAAACCCTGAACGGGGAAGTGCTGTTTAAAGATATCAGCTTTGACGTGAAGCGCGGGCAGAAGATCGCGGTCGTTTCTGAGAACAGCCTGGCGACCACTGCTTTTTACCAGATACTGATGGGAGAAGATAAGGATTATGAAGGCAGCTTCAAATGGGGTGTGACAATTACGCCGGCATATCTTCCTAATGATAATGCATCATATTTTGCCAATAAAGACCTCAACCTCGTAGATTGGCTCCGTCAGTATTCGGAAGAAAAAGACGAAACATTTATCCGGGGCTTCCTGGGACGAATGCTGTTTAGCGGGGAAGAAACGCTGAAAAATTGCACAGTATTGAGCGGAGGCGAAAAAGTACGCTGTATGCTGAGCCGTATGATGATGCAAAAAGGCAATGTGCTCCTGTTTGACGAACCAACGAACCACCTGGACCTGGAATCTATTACTGCGTTGAATAACGGGATGAAGGATTTTAAGGGAACGGTCCTGTTCACCACGCGCGACCATGAGCTGGCACAGACCGTTGCGGACAGGGTACTGGAGCTGACACCATCGGGACTGATTGACCGGGAAAGCAACTTTGACGATTACCTGTCGGACGAACGTGTAAAAGGCCTTAAGGCTGAAATGTATAATGGCGCCCCGGCGTAGGGGTATGACACCTCGGTTACGTTTTAGTACAGGAGATGAAAATCCGGGTTAGGGGACTTCCCGGATAATAATTTAATTCCATAATACTATGAACCGATACCGTTCGTTAATACCTGTGTTGATGATTGCTGCTGTGACTGGAGGAGTGTTGGTAATGGGAGTCACCGGTTGTGCTAAAAAAGAAGAACCTGCTATACATAGTTATAAAATTTCCGGCACGGTATATTATGACTGTGCCAAAAAACCATATGCCGGGCAAACGCTCGAGTTGATACATTATACCAGCACTACAGCAAATTCATTTTCCGGAGGAGCCCAAACTGTTACAGATAATTTCGGGCGGTTTTCATTCACCTACACCGACAGTAAAGGTGATGGTTACTTCACCAATGAATATCAGGTTTTTGCGAAAAATTATTTCGGTTCTAAAAAGTTACTGATTTCCCGGATACCAGGCACAGGAGATTTGGACGTCGGCAACTTGTATGTGGGGAATAAAATTAAGTTATTTGTCGATATTAAAGCCGGGTATAATAAGAATGAAATCACCGATACCTTGTTTTTTGGCATTAGTGAGACTGAATATCATTATATAACACCCATAGTCAGTACGGGAGATTTATATGAGTTTAATGCGCCGCCACGTTTGTACAATGACAACAGCAGCTCCTTTTCGACCAACAGTTTCCTTTTTGCAATAGGTAGGGAAGCCTATATGAACAATTTTACCGCGCTGTTCGACAATTCCATACAGGCATCTTATCTCGTATACAAGTCGGAATATCTTTCTGCTCCGGATTGTGCGATCCAGCAACATAATATCGTTGATACGGTACGGGTAGAATTATAATCCCGGGAAATTCCGACATTATTCCACATTCCACGGACCTGCCTATGTATAACGATGTCATTGCGGCCTTGAGCCGCAATCGCCTCAGCCACCATAAAGAGTACATAAGGAGTAGCACACCCGCAAGCAAATCTGAGTAGTGTAAATCTTTAGAATTGAGTATATTATCTTTTACTTTTTCTACTTAACATAATATAAATTATAGAACAAAATGAAAGATTGAATTGTAAAGCTATTTAGACATTCATCGAGAATATTTCATATTTCATCTGCATTGCGTTTACTTTTGCATTTATATTCATGCCTTTCAAAAAACAATTATGACACAGGATATTATCGAATCCATAGCTACTGCCGCGGTCCGCGGTGTGACCCATGAGTTCCCCGAACACGCGCATATAGCGCCGATCTTTGCTACAAGCACCTTTACATTTGATGATGCACAACAAGGAATGGATCGGTTTACAAAAAAAGAAGACGGATACATATATTCCCGTTTTGGTAATCCTACCACAGCGGCGGCGGCCGAAATCATTGCAAGTCTTGAAACCTTTGGGATAAAGGATGATGACGGAAACCCCTTAAAGGCCAAGGCACTTCTGCAGGCCAGCGGACAGGCAGCCATGACCACTATGCTCATGGCTAATTTGTCTGCCGGTGACAGCCTGGTATCCAGCCACGCCATCTACGGAGGCACACATGAGTTTCTCAGCAAGCTCCTTCCAAGATTCGGTATCAACTGCCATTTCATTGATATGGAAGATTTCAACGTCCTGGAAAATGCATTAAAAACCAATTCGTCCATAAAGCTGATCCACCTGGAGACACCCGCCAATCCGGCAATGCAATGTATTGATCTCGAAGCGGTATGCGCCCTGGCGAAGCAATACGGAAAATTGGTTACGGTAGATAATACCTTTGCCACTCCATATCTGCAGCAGCCTTTCCGGTACGGCGCAGATTATATCTTTCATTCCACAACAAAATTTCTGAACGGACATGGCAATGCGATCGGCGGCGTGCTGATCGGAAAAGATGTGGAAGCAATGGATAACCGGGTTTTTAATACCTATAAGCTGATGGGTGGAAACGCAAACCCGTTTGATGCTTTCCTCCTCATACAAGGCATTAAAACGCTGGCGGTACGAATGGATCGTCACTGCAGCAACGCAGTGCAGGTAGCAGCATATCTCGAAAAGCATCCCGCAATCAAAACGGTGAATTACAACGGCCTTGTCAGCCATCCCGGGTACAATATCTCCCAAAAACAGATGCGGCATCCGGGCGCTGTGCTGAGCTTTGAATTGAAAGGTGGTTATGAGCGTGCAGTAACGTTCATTGACAGGCTACGCATTTGCGTCAGAGCCGTATCCCTGGGCACTACCGATACCCTGGCCTCACATCCTGCATCAATGTCGCACTCCGGAATGTCTGCCCGGCAGCGGCAGGAAGCAGGTATCTCCGACGGACTGGTACGCATGAGCATTGGCCTGGAGGATATCGCAGACCTGCTCAGCGATATGGAGCAGGCACTGGCATAACACTCAGAAAAATACAGGATCACCACGGTAGAATCTGCACGCATCCATAGCATCCAGGCATTATCAAGCCCCAGGCTCCCGGAGCGGTAATCCGGCCGGTAGCCGGATACCAGGTCCCGGAAGTCAGCCTGGCCTGTAGTATCCAGGAGCGCCGTGTTAAGCTGCAGCAGTTCATCGCATTCCGCAGCATCAAAGCCCGGCCTGAAAGAATGACTTACAACCTGGCCAGTTGAACAGAAGGCATGGAAAACGAACAGCGCCGGTAACAGAAATATCCGTATCATAAAAATCTTTTTGCCTGTGCGGAATGCTAACAAAAATACGGATTTCAACAAGCGTTCGAAAACTGTTCAACCAGCAAATCTCCTGACAGGCATTACTACCGCATACGCCCGATTGCGTCTATGCCGCCCAGGGGTCCAGCACGACCTTCACACAGCTATCTTCCTTCTTCTTGAAGATATCATAACCATGCGCTACAACGCTGCTGGAGTTGAGTTTTTTTAGCCATAATATACAAAGAATGGCATAGAAAAACCTCTGACTTTTTACAATCAGAGGCTCATTCTTCGTGGTAAATCCTATTGCTATCAAGTTGCTCTCCAACATAGCTTGAGTCCTCTTCAGATTTACGCTGGTAATAAAAGGGTTTTGAACCTAATTTCCACCAACTATTTTTCAGTACATTACCAAAAATTACATTGTTGTCCGGAAAAGCAAGCTTATCTGTGTCGGTAGCGTTCGGTGTACATCGTCAACTTAATAGACGTTTGTCATGCTGACGAAGGAAGCATCCCACAAAACACTGGAAATCAATCTCTATAAGAGACCTTTCATTCGTCAGGATGACATCGTGGCTCAACTCAAAAAATCATTACCGATACAAGTTTACTTCATCGTTCCTCAGGGCTCAACCTGTCCCGTCCTGAAATAACTAAGACACACACACCCGTGCAGTTACCTCCTTATCCACCTGCTCCTGTACCGCAGCAGACTTTTCAGCAGGCAACGGGCGCAGTGTCGTCATGACGAATAACGCATTCGTAAAAGCCATCAGCAGCACAGACGAGATAATCGTGTTGACACGGGTTTCGGGATTCCTAATCCCCGTAAAGAAATACAATGGTAGAAACAGAAGACCGCTTGCAGCCAGGCTGCCCAGCCAGAGCATTTTCGCCCCCGGCCAGTGCATCACCATAAACAGAGCCCCCATAAAGAACAAAATACCCGTAAGCGACCCGGCTGCGATCACCAACTTATCCCGCGATGTACGGACATTTTTCACCAACAGGATAAACATTAAAGGCAAAAAGACAAAGCTGAGTGTCACGATAGACAATAATAGCAGTGCACTCGCTCCGGGCCAGTGCATGATCTTCAAAAACGATCCGGCAAATGCAGTAACAGCGCTCACAGCCCCTGCAACAAAAAGTGATTTTTTCATTTGGTAGTAATTTTTGAATGTTAGCAATAACCGGGTTTCCGTTTCTATCTCCCGCAGCTCTTGCTTGTAGAACCGGCGGATAACCGTCTGATAGCAGGCCTCGAAATCCCCGTCCTCCCCGAGGTCCTGTTCGATGATACAACAGATATGATCCAGCAGATTGTACTGCAGATCTTCCAGGACGATACCCCGTGCACGGAGATCCTCCAGGATGAAGTCAATCTGCTGCTCGCTGATCCGGTACATCAGAATGCGGTTTTAGGTTTCAGGTCCAGTAAAAAGATCATTGTATCCATAAAAGCCTCCAATTCCTTGACCTTCTCCTTCGTCCTGGATTTGCCGGCCGGGCTGAGGCGGTAATACTTACGTACCCGTTTCCCGATGTATTCTGTTTCCGTCGTTACAAGCCCTTCACTTTCCAGCGCATGCAGCGTCGGGTACAGGGCGCCCTCTGTGATCTGGATGCGTTCGCCAGTCCGTTCTTTTACCTTCTGCGTGATCTCATAACCGTACATTTTCCGGTTGTCCGACAACAGTTTCAGTACAATCGTTTTCAGTGTACCCTTTACCAGTTCTGATGAATAAACCATGATCTTTTATTGAATCCCTAAGACAAAAATACATAAGAATCCAATGCATTAACAACAAATGCAAGTATATTTTTTTCGTGTGCCATTTGTTTTATTAAAATGAAGCAGATAACCGGTCTGCGGCCATTGGAAACAATGAGGTAAAAAAACAGCGATGCCCTCACAAACACCATTAAAATCAAAAAAGACATGCGTAAAAATGATGTGCTGTTGAGGGCAGGTATCCGATAAAACAAATATCACCCGGCTCTGATACCGCAGCATATAAAACAAGGCTGTCTTAAAAGTTCGTCATTTCCCTTCAGTGAGAGAAGTTCGGAAGGAATGCAAATGTATTTTGTATGATTACTAAGCTTACATCAAAATATGATGTCATCCTGACGAAGGAAGGATCTCACAAAACACAGGCCTCTCCTGCATTACGTGAGATCCTTCCTTCGTCAGGATGACATAGAGGACAGATTCATGCGCTACGTCACTGTATCATATAAATTTAGCACGCTGAATATTTCGTCGAAAATGACACTGTTAACCTTTTTGGACAACCACGCTCCGTGCTAATATTTCGTGAGCTGCTCCGTATGGATCAGCGATTGATCTGATGCATTGCGCAGTTCCAGGAAATAGGTCCCGGCTGGCAGCGCACTTACATCCACCTCCTTCTGATTACGTTCACTGAGTATCAGCTTACCTTCGATGGTCCTTACACGCACCTGGAGCTCCAGGGAAGAACTGATCCGCACCACATCCCTGGCAGGGTTCGGATAGATCAGGATATGTTTGTCATCAGTTCCTGAGATCCGGATACCGACATTATTGATCTTGTACTTGTCGGAAGTGCCGGTACAACCAAAGCGATCCGTCACCTCAACATGGTAATCTCCGTTTGCAGTTACCGGTAGCAAAGAGCTGGTAAAACCATCCAGCAAAGTATCATTGCGATACCACCGGTAAGAGGCCCATGTCCCTGCGGCAACCAGCGTATCTCCTCTCGGCCCTATTGTCACTTCCAGTTCTGATACATATATCTCTTTGGTTTGGGGCGCCGAAGACCGGCAACTGCCGTTGACGACTACTGTAATCCGCCCGCCGTCTTTACCTGCTTCTATGACAATTGTATCACCCGTACTGGTGCCGGTCCATCCCGGAGGCAGTGTCCAGGTATAGGATACGGCGCCGTCTACAGAATCCACAGAATAGGTATAAGGTATCCCCGCGCAAATAGTATCGCTGCCGGATATGCTGCCTGCGGGGATGACCGTACAGGGCTGGAATTTTACCAGGAACAGATCCGGCTGCTCATCCGTACCGCCCAACTGCTCCTGGTGGCTTCCGGCTGTAGCCATATGCACCGGCGACCTGGTAATACCTGCCAGATACACTTTCCCGCGTGCATCACAGGCAATCCGCGCCTCATAATCATCCGCGGTATCACCGTAATAGCTCGCTTCAATAAAAGCGCCGGCGGTGTCAAAATGGGTCATGAAAACATCCCACTTACCCCCGGGCGCATCCTGGGGTGTACTGCCCTGGGGCGCCACGCCGGAAGGGCTCCTCGTATAGCCGGCCGCATAGACATTCCCAAAAAGATCACAGGCGATACCGGTATAATAATCCTCTTCCTGCCCGCCGTAATAAGTGGTCCATATCCTGTTCCCGGCCGGATCAAACTTTGAAAGTATCGCATCTATCGTGCCGTTTGTACCTTTATAAGCCCCCGGCGTTGCCAGGTTGGAGCTGTTGCTGTGCCCGGCGACGTATATGTTTCCGGCCGGATCGCACGACACACCTGCGCCATCATCATATCCCCCGTTGCCCCCAAGATAGGTACCCCAGATACGTGTACCGGTGTGATCAAAGCTCACCAGGAACATATTCCAGCTATTGGAAACCCCGTTATGGCTTATCGTATCCTGTGCGCTTCCCGGCGAAGCAATATTGAAACCGCTCTGCGTAAGCCCGGTTACAAAGACCCTCCCCTGCCGGTCGCAGGCGATCGACTTGACATTATCTGCCCGGTCCCCCCCGTAATAGGTGCTCCATTGCTGCCTGCCTGCCGCATCATATTTAGCCAGGAACCCATCCGCAGGCTGTGTGGGAGGCCTGCCGCCGGCTACCCCACCGCCGAAAGTATCCTGATGACACCCCGCAGTAGCGATACCATCTTTGCTGACTGTGTTACCCGTCATATACACATTGCCGGACGGGTCACAGGCTACCTGCATACCAAAATCATTACCCGAACCTCCGTAATAAGTAGCCCAGATGCGATTGCCACCGGCATCAAACTTCACCAGGAAGGCATCCCTGCCGCCTGCCGAAGCAGCCTGTTGTGCGCCCCCGAAAGCGATCATGTCCGTACTCATGGTACTCCCGGTAAGGTATACGCTGCCATCAGTAAAACAGGTGACCCCCTGGCCAAAATCGCTGGAGGTACCGCCATAATAAGTAGCCCATACAGGCGTGCCCGCAGGATTAAGCTTCACCAGGAATGCATCACAATCACCGGAAAGAACCTGGTAATGCCCCCCGCTGGTCGCTATATTGGCAGCGCTGTAAGTACTGCCGCCCAGGTAAACAAAATGCTGGGCATCTGTAGCCAGGGCAATATTCCCGAATGAACCGGCATAGCCCAACCCTTCAATACCAGAGCCTCCGTAATAAGTAGCCCAGTCTACCACGGGATCTATAGTCAGCGCTCCTTCATATGCCTCTGTAGCAAAAGCAATCACACCCGGATCCCGGAGCACAAACCGCGACACGACAGGCTTTCCGTCGGCCTGGAAACTTACCGGCGCACGCTCCGTGATCGTGCCCATAGGGGTATACGCAGTTATGCTTCCGTCGTTATTCATCACAAGCTCCGAAGCCCCGCTGTATTGAATGCGTATATCGGAAACCCTGCCGCCTTCCCGCACTACAAAATCATATTCAAGCTTGCCATCCCTGGAATAAATGACCCAGTCAATACCGGGATAGACCTCCTTATAAGTAACCTTGCCCCAGGCGCCTGCATGTATGCCACCCGGCACAGCAGTATTATAGTAATGCTCCACATAAGCGCTGCGGCCTGCGGTCTCCGGCCGGGCAGCCGGGTTGGCCCCTATGAGGCGGACATCCAGCCGGTACGTTTCCCACCGGGGCCACTCAGACACTGCTTCAGCAGACGCCGCCGCATCCTGCCCCTTCAGGGCTGGAAACACTCCATGCTGCACACCCGTAGCAACGGGCTTTGTCCACTGGTAATGCAACCTTCCATTGCCAATAAAAACCTGGAAACCGCTGCCTGACAGAGCAAAATCAATATCGCTCCTGTATTGCCTGTGCTGATCTGTGATCTGCCCGCCGTTCTCGACAAATAAAAGGGGTGACCGGTCTTTGACGCCGGCCCCTGCCCGCACACAAAATACCGTCAACAACAATGGAATAGATAGAAGTAAAAATTGAGCATTTTTCATGTGTTTCATTTGTTTTAGTGAACAATAGCTTATCCTCAGCTAACAAAACTACTACCATTATACACCTCCGGTTAGAGCCGAAGTATTCATTTAGCTTTTTAGATAGAAATGCCTAATTAGCATTTTATAAAAAACATATTGATTTTAGCATCAACAGCATACACTGATCACTGTTGTCCGGAAAAGCAAACATAGCCGTACCGGGTAACGTCTGTTGTACATCGTCCTGTAAACAGACGTTTGTCATGCTGACGAAGGAAGCATCCCACGTTATGCATGATTTCCAGTGTTTTGTGGGATCCTTCCTTCGTCAGCATGACATCGTGGTTCAGTGCAAACAATCAGCAGCACTATAAGTTCCCTGTTTCTGTCAAAAGTAAGCCCCTGCTTTACATCATTGTCTCAAACAGTTTGATGATAACGACTTCAGGAGTCTGTAATTGCTTTACCCGGACAACAGAGATGTGCTAATTGGCTAATTAAATAGATGGATTTATTTTTACACGGTGTCTGAGTCTCTGTTTTCTGTCACCTTTCGCCATCCGTTGCGGCATTTACCCGTATGCCTGATCCTGTGTATGCTGTCCTTCCAATTGCATGCACAGACCGAAGTCCTGTATACACCGATTGATAAAGCCGGACATCCGCTTGTGATCGGGGATACTACCTTCCGCAGGCAACCGCTGACGACAGCCGATACACAGCAGACATCAGGCCATATCATGTACGACTCTGCAACTGCAGGCGGCCTGTTTGTCACGCGGCTGTTGCGTTATGCCAATGAACAACTCCGTAAGGGATCTTTTCATCAGGCAATTACCACCCTGCGCACTGCATTATTCTTCTCCGGTTATATCTCCGGCGAGCAGCTTACCTATGTTTATAACAACCTGGCTAATACCTATCTCAGGACCGGAGATTATAATCACTCCATACACTATTACCTACTGGCCATCCGTGAAATGGAAAAGCTTCCCGGCAGAGAGGCGATGCTTGCCACGTTATACAGCAATTTCGCCACGCTCTTTATCCAGATGGAAGATTATTCAAGGGCATTGTATTACCTCAGCAAAGGAGAATCTATCCTCCGTCCGCGGGGAAATCCCGAAAACTACCTGAGCCGGCTGCTGCTCAACAAGGCGACCGCCCTGCAGCATGACCAGCTCAGCGCTGTCGCAACTTACCGGGAAGCCTTATCACTAAGCCGCAGCTACGGGGATTCAGAAACGGTCTGCACGATACTGAATAACCTCGGGGATTATTACCTGCGGGAACGTATGCCGCATCAGGCTATTCAATACCTGAAAGAGTCTTTAGGAATAATTTCCGGCCAGTCGTTTTATATACAGGCCGGAAATCTTATTTCGTTGGGCGAGGCCTATAAGATGCTGGGCAATACACATCAGGCAGAGCATTACCTTTTGCTGGCGCTGCGCAGGGCTGAAGAATCGGGCATGCAGAAAGAAGTTATGGTGGTTCACAAGCTGCTTTCTGATCTATATGGCCACACAAGGCAATACCGCCAGGCCTGGCAGCATCAGCATCAATACGTCACGGTCCGCGACAGTATGCTTAATATCCGGAAAGTACATGACATCAATCACCTCGAGGTGAAGTACCGGACGGCTGAAAAGGACAAGGAAATATTCCGGAAGGAGCTGATGATCACCAGGCAGCATCACCACCTCCAGGAGAAGAATATCTGGATCGCCTGCATCTCCGCGATACTGATGCTGCTGACCATATTAACATTCACCCTGTACCGGAACCACCGGCACCGGCACCGGCTGCAGCAGGAGCGTATCAGGAATTTGCAGCATGAGCAGGAACTGCTGCGCAAAGAACAGGAAATAGACCGGCTGAAAGCCATGATGGAAGGGGTGGAACAGGAAAGGAGCCGCTTGGCCAGGGAGCTCCACGACGGCATTGTAAGTCAGCTTTCAGCCATAAAGATGAACTTCAACGCACTCGGCAACAGGCAGCACAGCGCAGGGTTCAGAGGAGACTTCGAAGAAGCCCTGCAGCAGTTGGACGAGGCAACAGAAGATCTGCGCAATACCTCACACAACCTCATGCCCCAGGTGCTGATCCGGAGCGGGTTACAGGCAGCAGTGGAAACATTATGCGAGAAGATCAGGAGAAGCATCCCGGGTCTGCATATGGATTGCCTGGTATACGGCACACTCCCGCCGTTGCGCAATGAGCAGGGGCTGATGCTGTACCGGATCATACAGGAGCTGGTGCAGAATGCGGTCAAACATGCACAGGCAAACTACATCCTGGTGCAAATGAATTGTCTCGATGACACACTGGATATTACCGTAGAAGATAACGGCATAGGCATTGATCCGGAAGACGCGGAAACCCGTACCACACTCGGGCTGCGCAATATCCGGGAGCGGGTACATGTACTGAACGGGAAGATGCATATCCAGACCGCACCGGATTCAGGAACTTCTGTGTATCTTGAATTTAATTGCAGGGAATGGAAAACAGATAATGTATGTCAATAAGAATAGCCATCACCGATGATCATCCCATGGTAATCAGCGGGCTGAAAAATATGCTGGGCGATTATCCCCATATTGAGATCACAGGTTCCTATACCAGTGGAAAAGCGTTACTCGAAGGGCTTGCAGCGGTTCCGCAACAACCGGACATACTGCTGATGGATGTCTGCCTGCCGGATATTCCCGGCAATGAACTTGCAAGGACCGTAAAAGATACCTGGCCGTCCATCCGCATCATAGCCGTCACAAGCCTGGATACGCTGTTTTATGTAAAAGACATGCTGCAGCAGGGATGTATGGGATACCTGCTCAAAAAATCCGAACAGCAAACCCTGATACAGGCCATAGAGGAAGTGTACCGCGGCGAACAGTTTATCGAACCCATGCTGAAAGAACAGCTTCTGG
The DNA here is from genome assembly GCA_964527735.1 of uncultured Chitinophagaceae bacterium. GTDB lineage: Bacteria > Bacteroidota > Bacteroidia > Chitinophagales > Chitinophagaceae > JBEBVQ01. The sequence goes on from CAZGPG010000008.1 coordinate 108,873, forward strand.
ACAGCCTGCTGAACACAAGAAAGCAGGCCGGCGCCGGCACACACCTTACCCGGAGGGAAAAAGAGATCCTCCGGCTCATCGTACAGGAATACACCAACCAGGAAATTGCCGAAAAGCTGTTTCTCAGCGAAAGCACCGTCAAAAACCACCGGTTCAGCCTGCTTCAGAAGCTGGACGTCAAAAACAGTATCGGCCTGGCCAGGGTAGCGTTCCAGATGGGATTGATAGAATAATGCTGCTCATTCAACCTCACACCAGCTTCCGGAAACGCTCATAATATGCCTTTTCCAGCATTTCCTGCTGTGATGGGTCTGCAATACTGATCAGTAGCCGGGCGCGCTGTTCCAGATTTTTGCCGTAAAGATTTACTTCACCATGCTCCGTCACGACATGATGCACATGCCCGCGGGTGGTCACCACACCCCCGCCCTGCTTCAGATAAGGTACAATCCGTGAGATACCCTTGCGGGTAACAGAAGGCAGCGCAATAATGGGCTTGCCCCCTTCCGAAAGCGAAGCGCCACGCATGAAGTCCATCTGTCCGCCGATGCCTGAATACTGGTACGCCCCCATCGAGTCGGCGCAGACCTGGCCGGTCAGGTCGATCTCGATGGCGCTGTTGATCGCCACCACCTTCGGGTTCTGCCGGATCACGGCAGCATCATTTACATAGGCAACATCAATAAAAGAGACGTTCGTATTATCGTCTACAAAATCGTACAGTTTACGCGTACCTAATACGAATGTTGTAATAATTTTCCCCTGTCGTATTTTTTTATGCTCGTTGGTGATCACTCCTTTTTCTACCAGCGGCACTACGCCGTCCGAAAACATCTCTGTATGGATCCCAAGCCCCTTATGGTTGCCGAGATACTTCAGCACAGCATCGGGTATGGCGCCGATCCCCAGTTGCAGTGTAGCCCCGTCTTCTATCAATCCTGCTATCTGCTTGCCTATTGCCGTTGATTTTTCATCTGCTTTTGAGTTATAATCAACTTCGGGCAACTCCGCTTCATCCCACACCATTGCCGCAAATCTTGTATAGTGGATTTGTGTATCGCCATACGTACGCGGCATCCTGGGGTTTACATGAGCTATCAGGCAGGGAGCATTCCGGCTGGCGCTCAGTGCTGCATCAATGGATGTACCCAGGGTACAGTATCCATGTTTATCCGGCGGGGAAACATGCAGAATGGCCGCGTCAAGCGGCAGTATCTTTTTATCGAATAATCGGGGGATTTCACTCAGGAAAACCGGCACGTAATCACCCGAATCCGTATTCACCCATTCGCGTACATTCGCTGAAACAAATAAAGAATTGAGGCGGAAGCTGTCGCGCACCGCAGGCACATTCCACTCCAGGTTGCCCACCGTGCTGATGGCCACCAGCTCCACATCCCGGAGCTCCCCTGCCCTTTTCAGCAGTGTATTCACCAGCTTCAGCGGTGTAGCGGCGCTGCCATGTATAAAAACCCGGCTGCCTGATCGGATCAGCGATACAGCTTCTTCTGCCGTTACGTATTCCGGTTTACCATTCATGCTGACTCAATTTATCTGGCATCACCCCATCCAGAAATGCCCGTACAACATCCGATAATTCAGCAGATGCCGCATCCAGATCATCATTAATAATGATCTTATCGAAACGGGTTGCAAAACTCAATTCAAAACCGGCTTTACTCACACGTTCGTCAAGCGATTGAGGCGTCTCGCTACCCCGCTGCCGGAGACGTTGTCTTAAAACATCAAGCGAAGGAGGTTGTACAAATATGGAAAGCCCCGCATCCGGATATTGCTCCTGGATGGCCAGCGCACCTTTTACATCAATATCCACCAGCGGCACCTGTCGCGCATCCCAGATACGGTGCAGCTCCGAGCGGAGGGTGCCATAGTATTTGCCCGCATATACCATTTCCCATTCTGCAAAGGAGTTTGTCTCGATCAATGCTCTGAATTGGGCTTCATTATAAAAATAGTAATCACGCCCGTGTATCTCTCCGCTCCTGGGTGGCCGTGTGCATGCCGATACGGAAAAAGCCAGCTCCGGGCATGCAGCCAGCAGACGTTTTACGAGTGTTGTCTTGCCGGCCCCCGAAGGGGCTGTGATAATGATGATCTTTCCGTGTGCCAACAGTTAGAGACTGTTTTGGCTGCGAAGAACGCAAAAAGCAGGCAAAAAGCAAAACATTTTAATTGGACAATGGGACAAATGTGTTGAATGTGGGAAATGTGATAATACATTCGTCACATTAAATGGATTATTATACTACAAATGCTCCTCGATAAACCGCGTCATACGGCGGTACAGGTGCAGCCGCGTAACACCTCCTGAAATACCGTGCGCCTTGTTGGGATAAAACTCGCTGTCAAAATCCTTATTGTTTTTGATCAGTTCATCCACCAGCATCACCGCATTCTGGAAATGCACGTTATCATCCGCCGTGCCATGTATCAGCAGGAACTTACCTTTCAGGCGGCCGGCCATCTTTTCCGGGGCATTCTGGTCATAACCCGATTCATTCTCCTGCGGACGACGCATGTAACGCTCCGTGTAAATATTGTCGTAATAACGCCAGTTGGTAACAGGCGCCACGGCAATGGCCGTTTTAAATACATCACTCCCCTTCAGGATGCAGATGCTGCTCATAAATCCGCCGTAGCTCCAGCCCCAGATACCGATCCTGTCTTTATCCACATACGGCAGTGTACCCAGATGTTTTGCCACAGCGATCTGGTCGTCGCTCTCGTAACGGCCGAGCTGCAGGTAGGTCTTCTTTCTGAAGGCTTCTCCCCGGAAGCCGGTGCCGGTGCCGTCGGCACAAACAACGATATACCCTTTGGCGGCCAGCATATGATGCCAGAAATAATCGCCGATCGGGAAACGGTCTGCCACCATCTGCGAACCGGGGCCGCTGTACTGGTACATCAGCACAGGATACTTTCTACTTTCATCAAAATCCGGCGGCGTGATCACCCAGGCATTCAGCATTACACCGCTGTCGCCGGGGAATTGTGTAAAGCGGATATTTCCCCATACATAATCTTTCATTTTACGCTCCAGCTCTTTATTATCCTCCAATACGCGCACTACCCTTCCGGCAGCATTGCGCAGATAATACACGGGCACTTTACCCAGGGAAGAATGTTTATCGAGGAAATAATTATAACCCGTAACCGGAATGATCTGATGGGTGCCGGCTTCTTCCGTCAGCAGGCGATTCTCCTCCCCATTCCAGCCGGTGACGTACAGCTTGCGCTGCATCGGGTCCGGTAATGCCGCTGTATAATAAACAAGCTTTCTTTTCATATCCACACCGGTAAGCGCATCCACATCAAAACCACCTTCCGTCAGCCGGGTAAGCTTTGTCTCCACCCAGTTCCAGCGGTAGAGATGACGGTAGCCGCTCTGCTCGCTGCTGAAGATGAAGGAACGGTTGTCGGGGAGAAAATGAAGATCATCATTGATCTCGATATAATAAGGATTGTTTTCCACGTAGATCACTTCAGAGCGGCCGGTAGACGCATCCGCAAGCAGGTATTCAAGTTTGTTCTGCAACCGGTTCATGCGCAGGATGCACAGCTTGCCGGGATCATGGCTCCATTTGATGCGGGGAATGTACTGGTCGGTTTCCGTACCGATATCGGCTATATCCGTATGATCCGTCTCCAGGTCGTAAAACCGGATCTGAACTACAGAATTCGGCGCTCCGGCTTTCGGGTATTTGAATGTATTGGCTTCAGGATAAAGACCGGTAAACATTTCCATCGAAAACTGCGGTACCTGCCGCTCGTCAAACCGGTAATAAGCCAGGTATTTCCCGTCCGGCGACCATTCGTAAGCCTGGGTAAACTGGAATTCTTCTTCATATACCCAGTCGCAATTACCGTTGATGATCTCATTCTTTTTGCCATCGTGCGTAACGGCGGTTGTTTTACCGGTCTGCAGATCCCGGTAATAAAGATTATTATCTTTTACAAAAGCGACCTTTTCCCCTTTCGGATCAAAAGCTGCATGAAGCACATGCGTCGTATCGAGCAGCTGCAATGTGCCGGATTTAATATCATATACATATACCCTGCTCAGGATAGAACGGCGATACACCGCTTTGCGTTCTGTAAATAACAGCATCTTTTTTTCATCTGCACTAAAAGCATAAGCTTCTACCGTAATCTTGTTGCCATGGTACAGGTGGCGGCTGTTATCGAACAGGTCCTTTTCCTTTTTACCCTTTTCCAGCCCGTAAACCCGTATGATCTGACGTTCTCCGTCTTTATCAATTTGCGTATATCTTTTCCCGTCCTGCAATGCATTGAAGCCGGGGACAGACTTTATGCGGAAGGTATGATCCTTCCATATATCCTCAAGCGTAACAGGTTTTTTATCGGTCTGCGCCGAGGCAAAAAAGGCAGCAAAAAGCAATAACGGTAAAAGCGTTTTTTTCATAATCATCAAATTAATGTGATGGGTTAATGTGTTGAATGTGTTAAATGTGGGGAATGTGATAACACATTTGTCACATTCAACACATTTTCAAGCAAGATTGGCTAATTCAAAATCAAAAATAGCGCCTTCAGTTTACGAAAGGAAATAATACAAGGGGGATTATAAACGGGATTTTTTAATAATCAATGCTGGCCTGGATGCCACGGTCAATGAGCGCTTCGGCTTGCGGACGGAGTATATCAAAGCTTCCTTTTTTAACGCCATATTTACCCTGATGATGGATGATCAGCGCACATTGTTCGGCCTGCTGGGGCGAATGACCGCAGATATCGATCAGTGATTCAATCACATGGTCGAATGTGTTTACATTATCGTTCCAGACGATCAGGTTATGCAACTGATCTTCCAGCACCGCTATATCCGTATTTTGCTGTTCTTTCCATTGAGTCCCCGGAAGATCAGATCGTACAGCATTCATATATTCAACTGTTTTGCACAAAGCTAATAATAATATTTCGACTGTTGACACTACCCTGTCAATCTGCCAACCCCAACTCCAGTGCTTTTTTTATCAGACTGGCCATATTCTTCACCTCCAGTTTCATGAAGAGATTGGTACGGTAATATTCCACGGTACGCAGGCCGATGAACAGTTTCTCCGATATTTCCTGGATGGTATCTCCGGCTACCGTAAGCCTGAGGATTTCCTGTTCTCTCGGCGTGAGCGTAGGTTTTAATGCCGCTTCTTTTTTCATCCGGGAGGTAAACTCGTCCAGCTTTTCCGCCAGCGCAGGATCCGTAAATCTTTCACCGTTATAAACCGTTTCAATGGCTTTGATCACCATTTCCGGGTCCGTATTTTTCAGCAGGTAACCGGATACACCCAGACGGAACATATTGTGGGCATAAAAAGTACTGTTCAGGTTGGTCAGCACCAATATCCGGATACCGGGATATTTCTTCAGGATGACCGGCGCCAGCTCGTCTCCCGTTTTACCAGGTAACTGGATGTCGAGCAGCAACACATCCGGCTGCTCCTGCCGGAGTCCTTCCAGAAGTGCCTCTCCGGACGGGTAAGTGCCGGCCAGGGTTATGTGGGGATATACGGGGAGCATATTCCGTAATCCGCCGATGATCATCGGGTGATCATCCGCTATGGTGATGCGTATGTTCATGATTGGCCCGGGGTATTTTCCTGATATCAAGCTCAATATACGCGGTAGTTCCCATTCCCGGAGCAGATTCAATAGAAAAATATCCGTTCAATGTCCGCACCCGTGTTTCGATGTTTTGCAGACCAAGCCCTTTTCCCTTCTGCCGTTCAAACCCCACTCCGTCATCTTCGACCGATATGTACAGGATATCACCTTTCCGCCGGATCTGGATGTCGGCTCTTGCGGCATGAGCATATTTGACGGTATTCTGCATCAGTTCCTGGATGATTCGATAAAGGGAAAGCTCTGTGCTTTTATCAAGCTGCTCAATATCGCCCTGGAACTGCAGGGTGATCCGGAGCTTATCTGCACCTTCCAGTTGGGCACAGTATAGCTGCAGCGCTTCGGGCAGGGTGTGCTTCAGCAAAATGTCGGGCATGAGGTTGTGGGCGGTTTTATGGATTTCCGTACCCATCTGGTACAGCATGTTCATAATGCTTTCGAGGTCTTCCGGCAGGGATGTCTTTCCCGGTTGCTTCTGAATGGTTTTCAGGTTCATTTTGATCCCCGTCAGCATACCGCCAATACCATCGTGCAGTTCCCTCGATATACGGCCCCGTTCTTTTTCTTCACCGGTCATCATAGCCTTCAGCCGTTCGATCTCCCGGTCGCGCACTCCGATTTTCTGCCGGTACCGGTATAGACCCAGCAATACAGCGCCCATCAGCAGGACGCTACCCGTGATGATACCGATCAGTGTGTTTTTTTGTGACAGGCTTTTTTCCTGCCGGATGATCTGCAGTTCTTTTTGTGTAAGCTCATTGTTTTTTTGTGCTGTCTCATATTTTATCTCCAATTCCTTGATCATACGCAGCTTTTCCACATTTAACATACTGTCTTTTTCCTGCTGGTACATGCGCTGGTATTTGAGCGCCCTGGGGTACGCTCCTGTGGCTTCATACAGTGCAGTAAGTGTGGCATATGCCTGATCTTTTGCTCCCGGCATACCGGTCTGGTCAGCTTTTTCCAAAGATGACAGTAAGATTTTTTCAGCAGCTTTGTAGGATTTAAGATGGAATAAGGCCGTTCCCAGATGATAACCGGGTGTAATAGATCCGTAATAAGGATGTGTCACGCTGCTTTTCTCCAGGGCCCGCTGAAAATAATCCGCTGCTTGCCGGTATTCCCGTCGCTGCATTAACAATTCACCGATATTGGTCAGGCATGTTTGTGCCATGCTTGTATACCCCTTTCGGGTGGCCAGGGCAAGCCCCGACCGGAAGCATCGTTCAGCGCTGTCCGTTTTCCCTAAAGCTGCATAAGCGCTGCCTTTATTGATATACGATGCAGCCATGGCAGTGGTATTGTTCCTGACCCGCCCGATTTCCCCCGACAGCCCGGCATGCAGCAGTGCCTGCCGGGGATTGCCGAATTGCATCTGGAGAGAGGCCAGATTGTTATGTATACTGGCGATAAGGCTCATATGCTCCGGCCTGTTTTTCTGTAACAATGAAAGCGCTTTATAGTAACATTCATTTGCGTTGGTGTACACACCTTTTTGATGCCAGCTGACGCCCATATGCAGGTAGAGGGTAGGCAGGGCTTTGGAAGACGTTCCTGCTCTCAGGCAGAAGGGGAATGCTTCCCGGTAACAGGCAAATCCCTGCTCATAGTCGCCCAGGTCGGTGGCTACAAGCCCTGCATGTGCCAGCGCCAGGCCGGTACCGGTTTCGAAACCTATGGCCCGGCTGACCCGTTCAGCCTCACGAAACAACTTCAGCGCGCTGTCCGGCAGTCTGTATTGCAAGGGCATACCTCTCCTGATCAGATCATATACCTGCATAGTGTCTTCCGTATATGCGGGGTAATGCAGAGAGGGCTTTTCCTGTGATGCGACGTTTCCCCGGCCAGAGAGGAAAAAAGTCACAGTGAGGAACAAGGCCGACAGCAGTAGTCTGTTCATGATTTCATAAAATAACAAAAAAATCCGGAAAGGTTCATTGTTCATTAACCCTATACAGTTTACCCATAAAACTATCCGTGAAATCCGAAAAAGGATATTGCGTGGTACGGTGTTTTTTTGTACGTGTTCAACTTATTGTCAAACAAGTTAACTAAAAAAAGAATTATGAGTATACAAAAATACAAACTGAAACCGGGTGTTATCCTGGCGTTGTCATGTTTGCTTGGCTTTTCCGTACAGTCGCAGGCTCAGGCGCCCGATCTGATGTGGGCAACGAATATCGGCGGCACCGGAACGGAAATAAGCAATGACATAGCTATAGACCCAGCAGGTAACATGTATATTGCCGGCTATTTTGCCAGCGACGCTATAGATTTTGACCCGCTCGGAGGAACGGGCGTCATATTATCAACCAAGGGAGGGGATGATGGGTTTATATCAAAAATGGATCCCAATGGACACCTTGTGTGGGTAAAGCAAATAGGCAATACCGGCACCTCCGGTACGGAAGCAGTCTTGGCGATTGCCCTGGATGACACAGGGAATGTCTATGTTACCGGCTATTTTAACGGCACTGCGGATTTTGATCCCGGCACCGGCGCTGCTGATACATTCTTTATGACACGGACAGGAACCAGTAATAACAATGACATCTTTGTACTGAAGCTGGATAATAACGGCAACTTTGTCTGGGCGGTTTCTATGGGCGGAACCGGAAATGAACGGGGGCTTGCTATGGATGTAGACAGAGCCGGCAATGTGTATGTGGCGGGAGCGTTTAACACACCCAGTCCCGGCGCCTTTTTCGGCACTGTCGACACGCTGATCACTACCCGCAACGCTGCGGGAACGAGCAATAGTGTAGATGCGTTTATATGCCGGGTAAATGCCTCAGGTGATATATCCTGGGTTAAACAGATCGGAGGATATGGAGCCGACGCCCTGAACGGCGTGGTTGCCGATGATTACGGAAATGTTTTTATCACAGGTGGATTTGTAGATACAGCGAGATTTGGCGATGCTTATACCCTTATAGGAAATCCCGGCAATAACCAGGACGGATACGTTGCCCGGATGGATGCTGCTACGGGTAACTTTATCTGGATACACGGGATAGGCGGCCCCGAAGGGGGCGACCGCGGCGAAAAGATCGTTACAGACAATATGGGTCATATATACATCACCGGCGCTTTCCGGGGGACGGCCAATTTTGATCCTAATGGCAGCTATCCACTTACGGCAACACCTAACAAAGTCGTAGGAGGACAAGAAGTGGATGATATATTTGTTGCCAAATGGGATACCGCCGGCAATTTTATCTGGACAAACAGTTGGGGTGGAGGAACGGCCGATTATGGGCAAGACCTCGTTTTGGATGGTATAGGAAATATTTATGTGGTATGTGATTATGGCGACACCGTGGACTTCGGGAATTTCAATTTAGCGTCCCTGGGTAATGATGTGGCCATCCTCAAGCTGGATACCGCGGGTAGCCTGCAATGGGCCGGCGGTGTAGGCGGCAATTCATTTGATCATGTGTATGGTGTGGCTGCAGACGGGTTGGGGAATGTGTATATAACGGGCAGGTACCAAAGCCATCTCAATACAGATTTCGATCCGGGACCTGGTGTATTCCCCATGCCCACAACCATGAATGCCGCCGGTACAAGCGGTACTATCGATATGTTTGTAATGCGATTGTATGCATGTGTCAACGTAGCCGGCGTTACGATCAACGGACCGGATTCCATATGCCCCGGAAACACCTATACTTATGCGGTCGGCCCGGTACCGGGGGCGGTTTCCTATGAATGGGATTTCCCAGCCAGTTGGACCGTATCCGGATCAGGTAATAGCATGACGGTAACAGTAGACGACAATACAGGGAATGTCAGCGTTTCGGTCAACGGCCTTTGTGATACGGCCCTGATAGACATGCCGGTGGTGCTGTCCATGCCCCCGCTCCAGATCACGGTGGATGAAAACATACTGGGAACGATCAGTGACGCCTATCTTTCCTGGCAATGGTATAAAGACGGAGCATCCATTGACGGCGCCACAGATCCAACCTATACTGTTTTGGAAAACGCAACCTATTCCGTTGTCGTAACCGGCCCGGACGGCTGTACCGACTCCGCTGCATATACGGTAACGAATGTATCCGTTTCTGAATTATCGGGCGCCGGCGATATCCGGGTTTACCCGAACCCGGCAACCGGTGTGGTGCATATAGATGCTGCGGGCATGGCTTCGGTCAGTGTCAAAGGACTTGACGGCAGAACATTACTGCTACACAAGGCTACCGGCAACCGTGATATTATAGACATATCCGGACTCATACCCGGCATTTATTTTCTGGAAATAACAGACCATTCCGGAGCACAGATCGGGCTGGAAAAGTTGGTGAAGACAGCCAGATAACAGTATTGCATACACTGCTCCCGGCTGATATTCCTATACCAAATGAGGTTGCTTTTGCGACCTCATTTTTTCTTTAATGATCAATTGTTAATGATTAATGCGAAATCATTAACAATTGATCATTAACCATTAACCACTATGTGAAATGACTGCTGAAGAAAAAAGACGCTACACCTCCGGTTATGGCATTACCCCTGCATAATGCAGCGCTATCTCATCCATAACCTGCTGCAGTTGAGCAAGATCGCCGGTGGTAACGAGTTGCGAACGGAAATGTTTGATATCCGGCAATCCTTTTAGATAGTTGCCGTAATGGCGGCGCATTTCAAGCATACCGAGGGTCTCTCCCTTCCATTGCACAGAGCCGAGCAGATGCTTGCGGCAGGCGGCAATACGCTCTTCAACAGAGGGTGGCGGTAATATCTCCCCGGTGGCAACGTAATGTTTGATCTCCCGGAATATCCAGGGGTAGCCGATGGCGGCACGCCCGATCATAATGCCGTCCACGCCGTAACGGTTCCGGTATTCGAGCGCCTTTTCCGGAGTGTCGATATCGCCGTTGCCGAATATAGGTATTTGGATACGCGGATTATCGCGCACCTTACCGATCAGCGTCCAGTCGGCATCTCCTTTATACATCTGGGTGCGGGTACGGCCATGGATTGCCAGCGCCTGTACGCCCACATCCTGCAGGCGTTCCGCCACTTCTTCAATATTTTTGGTGCTATCGTCCCAGCCCAGACGGGTTTTTACGGTCACCGGCAGGCGGGTATTCTTTACCACTGCGCGTGTAAGCCGCACCATCAGGTCAATATCCTTCAGCACACCGGCTCCGGCGCCCTTGCATACCACTTTCTTTACCGGGCATCCGAAGTTGATATCCAGCAGGTCGGGATTGGTGGCGTCTACGATTTGGGCCGAGAGCGCCATCGCTTCTTCATCTCCGCCGAATATCTGTATACCGACAGGACGTTCTTCTTCGAATATATCCAGCTTTTTGCGGCTCTTGATCGCGTCGCGGATCAGACCTTCGGAAGAAATAAATTCCGTGTACATCAGGTCGGCGCCGTGCTCCTTGCATACAATGCGGAATGGAGGGTCGCTTACATCTTCCATAGGCGCCAGCAGCAATGGGAACTCCCCCAGTTCAATATCTCCGATCCTTACCATACAGAAAAACAGCAAAGTTACGGAAATCTGATCGCCGGTATATCATCTACCGCTCCAGATACCAGCAGCTATAATGATCCAGGTAATTATTGATAAAAATGATCCGCCGGGCGCCGCCGGATACGGCATCATACATCAGCAGCCCGAGACCAATGGCCGCTGCAGTTGCATATTCCCCGCTCAGGTGCTTAAAACCGGACTGAGTGGCTCTTTTGAAATGGTCATTTCTGATATGATCGTACACCCCACTCCACCGTTCATCTCCGTTCATACCGAGCAGTACAAACTCAATTTCATCTTCCATTACCGGAAGCGAAGCAATAAACTGATCCAGTTGCTGTGTCGTTTCCTGCTCCGTACGGGCGACAAAAAGATGCAGGCTTTTTACATGGAGAAATGCCTCTGTCAACGGACGAGTGGTGACCGTAAAGAAACCGGCGCCTTCTCCGGCAACACTTCCCTTCCGGGATTCTTCATATAATGACGTATTGTTAACAGGATGATCGCAATATATACCACCCCGTTGCATCAGCAGCAGGCTGGTATCCGTAAGCTCGTCAATACCACCGGCCAGTACAACATGTTCCGGATGTTCATTCAGGTAAAGCCGGGCATTCAGCAGCGCGTGCTCAAAAGAATGACCGCGGTGGACAAATGTGAGGTTGTGACCATTGCAGCCAAGCAGCAGCGCAATCTGCCCCCCTACGGTATTATGTGTAGATTGTATAAAAGCGGTAGGCGTCAGTTGCTGCTCTTCACGCTCGATCATACGACCGAGGAATTGCTCCGTATCATACAGGCAGCCCAAAGCCGTACCGACCGACAGAGCATCCGGCACTACAACACCGGATTTCGCCAGGCAGGTTTTGGCAGCCGCTACACCCATCCGCACCGCCTTGCTCATCCGCCGCAATTGCATCGGCGGGATCAGCCCGGTATAATCCGGTTCCCTGGCTTCCAGGCGGTCGGTATGCCACGATATATCGGCTTTCAGAAAATCATCTGCCGCATTACTGCCCGCAGCACAGATCAGCCCCGTCCCGTTGATATACAGATCCATTATTCTGATTTGAAAATTTGGGAATTTGAAAATGAATGAGCGCCCCTGAAAGGGAGGCGATCACATCGTTGTAATACCTGCACCTCTGTCCGTATCAGGATGTGATCGTCCCTCATTGAGGAGGGAGTGAGGGAGGTGTTCTTGTTGTCATAATCCCACATGATCACATTCCTGTGCTGACTGACCGGCATCATCTGTCTGGTTTTGAGAAGATCAAAGATGAACAATTACCGCCAAATCCAAATGAGTTGGAGAGTATATGCCTTACATCCTGTCCGGTGCGGAGCGTTGTTACCGGCTGCCAGTCAAGGTCTTCCATTTGCCGCTGCCAGCGCAGGTTGGGAAAGATAACCCCGTCACGGATACTCACCGCACTGAATACCGCTTCCACACCGCCCGCCGCGCCAAGTGTATGACCGGTGTACGCTTTGGTAGATGATGCGGGCGGTACGGCTCCGCCAAATACTTCTGTAATGGCCTTTCCTTCGGAGCTGTCATTATTCGCCGTACCGGTACCGTGAAGATTAATATAATCAATATCAGCAGGCGATAATCCTGCACACGCAAGAGCGCCCTGCATCGCCAGTATATTCCCGGTGCCTTCCGGCGAAGATGCTGTCTGGTGATAGGCATCATTCGCATTGGCATAACCGCTGACCGTACATATTGCCTGAGCACCGCACTGCTGCATGGCCCGTTCATTCATTAATACCACATAACCGGCCCCCTCGCCCAGGTTCAGTCCCCGGCGGTCATTATCAAAAGGACGACAGGGCTGCCGGTCGAGTATCATCAGTGAATTAAATCCGTTCAGGGTAAAAAGAGAAAGACTGTCTGCACCACCGGCAACAGCCACATCCAGCATCCCCGCACGTATCATCTGTACAGCCATCATAATGCTGTTTGCAGAAGAAGAACAGGCTGTGCTTATTGTTGTAACAAAACCGCCGATCCCGAAATGACGGGCAACAAGCTCTGTGATGGCCCCGCATTCATGTGTGCATACCGCTTCAATTCCATCCACATTCCGGTCTTTCATAAAACGGGCATAGAAAGGCTCAGTAAGATCCATCCCCCCTACCGTGTTGGCAGAGAAAAAACCCGTACGCAATGATTTTATCGTTCCGCTGAACGGCTGCCAGGCCTCTTTTACAGCTATAGCGCTCAGCAAGGCCGTCCGGGGCCAATGACCCGGTACACCCGCCATTTCTGCCAGCTCTGTATTGGAAGACCGCACGGCGCCCACCGGCAATTCATCGCGCCAGCGTGTGGCCAGCGACGTGGAATAGCCGATCCCGCTCACACCATCAGACAATGCAGCCGCACAAGACGCAGTATCATTGCCGATGGCCGTAATGATACCGGTATGTACGAGGTAGGCGGTTTGTTTCATAACTGGTTGTTTCAATTTGAAAATTCGGGAATTTGAAAATTTGAAAATGAGATAGTTCGCAGCACTGAATCTTCATATCCTTCATTCCTTCATGGTCTCAATGTTGGAAAAATAAAAAACATTAAGATCATTAAGAGGTTAAGGTCATTAAAAGCTGAATTTAAACCATCTGATAATACTTATTAACAACATGGGCATTTTCAAATTCCCGAATTTTCAAATTTTCAAATTAATTTTTTCTCCAAAAATACTGCCGCATCCTCCACGGATAATCCGGCGCCGTTTCCGCTCCGGGCTATCCAGAACATACAGACATCCAGTATATCTGCAGTCACATCCACCCAACCACAGAGACAGGCATCCATTCCTTTATACTCCATCAGATCATTGGCCCAGAAAAGCTGTTCTCTGCTGTCGAACCTGTTCTGCGCCATACAAAGCTGCTCGCCTTTAAAGCCATGCCGGATACTGATCTCCCCCAGCATGATATTGGGCAACGTATACACAAACAAAGCCGGGCTGGGGATGCTTGCCAGCGTTTCCTGGTAACGCTTGTCCGCCTCAATGCAGCCGGCTCCGGTAAACAGTACTACACCCGTCTTGTCTTTACGATACCCTTCATATACCGGCCCCTGATCTGTTATCAATAAATATTCCGCCGCCAGCCATGCCCATTTGCACAGCAGATCCATTTTGAAGAATTTGGGATAAGCACAACCCAAAGCATCATAAACCAGCTCGGGCGTCACCTGTTTGCCGGCAACAGGAAACGACGGATGGGTCTTGCCGTTCCGGCTGATCATCCCGTTCTTTATACGGACATAATGAGGAATATCTATCACGATACAATCAAATACCGGGCGTAATACTGTTATTCAGATCAGGGATTGCATTTTTCTGATCGATGTACCGGGCAAGCGCCTGGATGTTTTTTTCGTGGTTTTTTACGAAAGGATTGCTCTCATCCCATACATAACCGGCGAGTACGGAGCATATCTGCGCCATGATCTCCTGGTCGGGATTTTCGGCGAAGAATACTTTATACAAAGTTCCGTCGTACCAACTGTTCACATAGGTACGGAATACATCCACGCCCCGCTGCATAGGTTTCATATACTCTTCCATCCAGTCTATCTGCTCACCCTTCAGATGACGTACAACGAGGTGTGCCGCCTTTTGTGCGGAAACAGATGCAAGCGTTACGCCTGATGAAAATACAGGATCCAGGAATTCCGTTACATTTCCGGTCAGCACAAAGCCATTACCGAAAAACGTTTCTGTCGTAGCGCTCCATCCCTGGAGCACCCGGGGCTCCCATAATAATTCGCTATCCTTAAACCGCTCCGCCAGGTCAGGCTCTGTAGCCAGCATTTTCCGGTATTGCGCTGCCATGTCCCCGGCTTCTGTAAACTGTTCAAAAAACTCCGGATCGCCAACGAAACCGAGGGAAGTATTTCCGTTTGAGAACGGTATCACCCAGACCCAGGTGCGTGGATTATGTATATATATCGAAATACGGTCGGGCTTGGCTGCATTCCTGCTGTACCTGTGCGGATCCGTCATGTGGCAAAAGAATGCCCTGCGGGTATATTGGCCGGAAATCTTATCCAGCCCGAAAAGCCGGGGGATCACCCGACCGTAACCGCTGCCATCAAGAATAAAACGTGCATGGATCTCTTCTGTACCGCCGCCGGGTGTGGTGACGGTTGTCACAGAAGATCCATCATCAGCGATCTTTATGTCTGTAACTTCCGTTTCGTATGCCAGCGGGATACCCATCCGCACACATTCATCGGCCAGTACCTTGTCAAACTCTGCACGCGGCACCTGCCATGTCCAGTTCCATCCCGGCGTGTACTGCCAGGCAAACTCAAAATCATACACCTCATTATTGCGGACGAATTTGGCGCCGTTCTTCTGCTGGAAACCTTTTGCTTTCAATGCCTCCAGGAAGCCGGCTTCTTCAAGCGCCTCCATACACCGCGGCAACAGGCTCTCGCCGATCACAAAGCGGGGGAATTTCATTTTTTCGACCATCTGAACATTCAGGCCTGCCTGGTGCATGATAGATGCTGCAATCGTTCCGGACGGCCCGGCGCCGATAACCAGTACGTCTACTTGTTTTTTCATACTCATAAAGGGGGAGGGATTTTAGCTGCCTGTACGGCCGGTTTAATTTATCTGCCGTTTTTTCAATTCCAGGATCGTATGACTCAGTCCCACATCGTCATGCTGCTGTACGATTTCAAAACCGGCCTGCTTAATAAGCTCCGCAAACACCCGGCTGTCGTACATCTGGCTATTGCCGTTTGCCATAGCTGTAAAGTATAGTGAGGTCATCTGCAGACTGAAAGCCGAGGCTTCGAAGCGCTGGCGGTCCCAGAAGGTTTCATTGACAAATACCCGGCCATCGTCCGGTAACGCACGATGGCATTTTTCCAGAATAAACACAATTTCATCATCCGCAAAGCAGTCCAGGAACTGACTCATCCAGATGATATCATAATCTCCGGGCAATTCAGTATCCTTGCTCAATATATCCTGGGGGTGGTATTGCACACGATCTGCAAAACCGGCCGCGTTAATATTTTCCTTTGCGAGATTGAGCTGTCCCTGCAGGTCCACCATGCCGATCTGCACATCCGGATTATACTCCAGGCATTGCAGCGACCACTTGCCGGTATTGCAGCCGATATCAAGGAGCTTCTTGGGTTGGTGCGCAAATACGATCGGCAATGCTTCCGGAAATGCATTATCGGAATAATAATGGTCGAAAGCATACCAGCTCGGTCCCGCATTACCAGGGAGCTTAAACAAACCCTGATATATGGTGTCCCAGTCGCCCAGATGGCGTAATCCTCTTGGTTTGCCATCCCGCAGCGAAGCTTCCATATCCTGCGCCCCGTCATAGCACACATCCCGCATAAAGTCAGTGTTGACGCGGGTCATGGGGTGGTTCAGGAAAAAATGCCCGAGCTTGGATAAAAAATAACGCCCGTCGCGGCAGTACACCAGCCTGATACCCAGGCCGGCTTCAAGCAATACACGGACTGCATAGCGCGACAGATCCACTTTCTCTGTTACGGCATCGAGAGCGATGCCCTCCTGCCTTGATTTTTCGACTTCGGTAAGGATGCCGGAGTCGCGGAGCAATACAGATGCCTGGAATACATAGGGTGCAAATGCAATAAACTGAGCCTGCGAAATGGCTTCGAGAGCGCTCATTTTATCATCTTCAAACAATACTTTTTTTTGTGCGGGAGTTTCAGTCATTAGTAATAATAAATAAAGGGGATTGTTTATTAAATGGCAATTTGCGCGCAAGTTAGTGAAATGTGCTCAATGTGTTTAATGTGACAAATGTGGAGAATATGCTTTTCACATTGAACACATTTGTCACATTAAACACATTCCTCCTACTCCACCTGCATCTTGATATGCACATTTCCTGATTTCGATACCAGCCGGACGATATAAGCGCCGGGAGACAAACTGCCGGCATTCACCTGCTTCCGGTTTACACCGGGTTGTACCTGCCATGATTCCGCTGTAATCGAACGGCCTGTAATGTCCGCGATCGTCAACTGTAATTGCTCTATACGAGCTCCTGTATATTCAAGCGTAAAGAAGTCGTTTGCCGGGTTGGGATACAGCAGGCAATCCAGTTTTTCACCGCTGAAAGTATATACGCTATTCTGCTGTGCGGCACGTTTTACCGCAGCATACGCATTGATCTTGCCATGCCCCCAGGTATTATTTCCGGTGGCCGGGATAGAGCCGGTATAGTTATCCGTTATGGCCGTTTCCTTTATAATCCCGATCACGTCTTCCGGTGAAAGGCGGGGGTTGGCTTGCAGCATCAACGCCACGATACCCGAAGCTACCGGCGCCGATGCCGAGGTGCCGATAAATTCGCCGAAATAATACTTCTCGCCGGAAACAGGATGAGTAAATTCGCTGATCACATTTGAGGCCGAAGCGCCTGTAGGTGTATAAGCCTGGTCATGTGAGTTTACCGCTGTGGCCAGGGTAAGCCCCGGTGCTGCAATATCAGGTTTAATGCGTCCGTCGGCCATAGGGCCACGACTGGAAAATGGCGTAATATTCCCTGTGGTAACATATGCCGCATAACTGCGGTTAATATTATGGATATCCCGGAACGAAACTTTGGAAGCATAGGCCCCTACCAGCAACACAGAGGTGGCACTTCCCATGTCGCTCGTGGTATGCGTATTGTCGCCCGATGTTGCCCATGATTGCCCGCCATTGCTGAAAACACCTGTATAACGGTCAATATAGCCATAGAAGTAGTATTCGTTCCACATATGCACTTTCCCATCTGTCCCGGAGACAGAAACAACCGCATCATCGTCTGTCTTGTTATGCACCACTACTGTCAGTCTCGGTTTGCCGTTAAATTCGGACGGAGATCCGATAAATTCAATGAAGCACGTATCCTGGCCGTTTGCGCTGATCAGGAAAGTGTCTTTTATACCATCCACAGTACATGATATTTCCGTATGGTTTCCGGCCGTACCATTATCATACAGAGACAGGCTGGCACAAAAAGATTTGCCGCTCTCTCCCCAGATGTCTACCCAGGTGCGCTTATAGTCGTTTCCGGCAGGTGTGCCGCCTGTGGGGATGAATTTCAAAAAGGTATGCACTACTGTGTCCGTAGCCGTAAATGTTTTCTGCAGGTGGATGCTGTCCGTGCCGTCGTTACCGGCGCTCATAACAATGATCTTACCGGCGCCGGACAGGCTGTTACAAGCTTCGTTGAATAATGTGCTGCCGTCGTGCGGGCCGGAGTGTGAGCCCCAGCTTATATTGACCACAGCCGGCTTCCCTACCGCATCTGCGTATTTAAAAATATAGTTGATACCATCTACAAAATCCGAGAACCCTCCCTGACGCCATTGCTCCGCGATCAGTTGCCGCCTTACGCCGACAAATACCAGGTCAGATTCAAAAGCTACCCCTCTGCAACGCGTTGCCGTCGTTCCCCCATAGCCGGATCCGGCGGCAATGCCTGCTACACCTGTGCCATGTGTCTGTACATCATTATCCGTACCCTGCGCTTGAAGCCCCGATGCATCCGTCAGCTCATGCCCGTAGGCAAAACCGGCCGGTGGCGTCCCCGTTGTATTCAGCTCCCAGGATTTTTTAATGCGGTACACATTACCCATGGTATCAAAAAAGGTAGGATGGTTATAATCGAAGCCAAAATCTATGACCCCAACAACCACGTCCTTCCCGGTAAATGCCTGCGGCAGATCGTACCCCTTATGCACCGAATCGGTGCGGGTTGTCCTCCGTGCGGCATCCATATGCGGAAATACCGGCTCATCGAGCTGGATGTAATCCACACCGGGGATCCGGGTATAAGCAGCCACCTGCCCTACCGGCACCAGGACGGTCCATATATTTCCCGCGCGGGTACCCACCACAGCGCCTATCTGGTCCAATGCCGTCTGTGCAGCAGCAGCATTCCCGATCTTCGCCAGTGAGGCAATGGCGAGACGTCCGTCTGTCAGTCTTTTATAAATGTAACCATCGCGTTGCACATCTCCGTCTGCTGCATTCTTATGCAGGTATGTGCGTGTATGAGGTGATAATCCCGGTATATTGGGGTTTAGATCCTGGGCTGCTACCGGGGTTACCAGCCATGCTCCGATCAATAATAAGTACAGTTTTTTCATTGCTCCGCTTAGTATCATTGTAAACCGGAAATAGCTCCGGAAAACGGATGCTAATATAATGCATTTCCGGTAGTAGCAATTTGAAAATTTGGGAATTTGAAAATTTGAGAATGCCCATAGTATGGTAGGCATTATGAGCCTGTTTAAAATTCAGTTCTAATGGCAATTCTTGTCTTGCTTCGCTCAAAAATTGCGCATTAATAAATTTTCAAGACTAAAATTTAAACAGATCCTATCTCATTTTCAAATTCCCAAATTTTCAAATTCCACCCTAATCTTTTACCAGCTTCCGCACCATCACCCGCTCGCCGTCGGCCAACTGCAGGATGTACATACCGGGAGACAGATGTCCGGTAGACAGGGAATAATCATGTATCCCTGCATGCAGGAGCGTTGTCTGTTCTCCGACAATGCGTCCATTCATATCCATAATAAGGAATGTCGCCCTGCTTCCGCCGGTATGTTGCAGTCGGATATGAACCTCATCATGAACCGGGTTGGGATACACTGATACGATCTCCGGCTGTATCATACTGATACCCGCCGGTACCGGAAAATCGACCGTTGCAGAATCCGTAATGCCGAGGCCCAGATTGTAATAGCTACCTGAAGGTGTGCTTGTTTTCTTGGCCGGGCGTACCATATAATACCATAATCCGTCTGCACCAATTGTATCTGTGAAGCTGGTTGTGCTTACAAGCGTCGAAACGACATCATATCTGCCGTAGCGGGCGCCTGAGCGGTAGACATAATACCCGTCTACCCCGGCATCGGGCGATGCCGTCCACGACACCACCGCGCCCTGGCCAGCTGTGGTGGCAACGGTTAAGCCGGAAGCAGGTTGTATATAATCGGTACGGAGCGTAAGATCTCCCATCAGTGCTATATGTACCCCCCTGGCGCCAAATCCGGTTACATAGCCGGTCGCTGCGGAGCTGTTATTCTGGGAAAGCCGGGTGCTGTACCCGATATGCGCTCCCTGCGCCATGTGATGGAAGTGCCAGTTGGGGCGGGCAGCCCAGCAAGATGTAAGGGCCGGTGTTTCGGCGCACAAAGGCGCACGGAGAAAGTTATTCTGGGAATCCCAATCACCGAAATAACTGCCAAAGAGCATGGTAAAAATGCCGTTTACATGACTTGTAGTAAAATTCGTTGTTGTTCCGATGTTCGAAGCGCTGGTATAGGTACCGCCGCCGCATCCATATGCCCATTGAAAAGAAGAGTCGTTCAATGAACTGATAAAGTCAACCTCATGGATCTGATCCCGTCCTGTCAGCGGGGGGAAATTACGCCATCCGTTAGCCGCAAAAGCCTCCGGAAAGCCCGATAAACTGAAATTATCATCAATCAGAGCCCTGCGTGCAATATTCAGCGAATCCATTTTATACCGGTGCAGCCGGTTGAGATAGGATTGCATCAGTTCTACTTCCGTTTTACCAAAGGCAGGCATATTGTGAAAATCAATGCGGCTTACCTGCAATTCCACTGCAACGGGCAAAACCGACTGATCCCATTTCCCGTCGCCGGGAATATTGTGATTACGGGCTTGCGATGCAGTTGTGTTATTTACGGAAACATCAGACCATCCTCCCGAATGACTGCCATAATAAACATCTGCCGGCCAGGCCCCCACATGGTCGGAGTGGCCGTCGGGATTCAGGTTGCCACTGTATGGCACTGCAATATGCCCCAGAAGCAATACCGCCGCAAGATCCGGATTATCCTGCCGCGTATCCCCGATAAGATCATGAACACCGGTATGCGGCAATGTACGGGCCACATCGCGGCGTATCACCTGCCAGCCGTCCCCGCTGATATCTTCTTCCAGTTGCGCTATCTGTGCCGCACAGGAGTCGGTAAACAGGCTGTCAACGAGCAGCAGCAATGCGCCCCTGTTATGAATGGGCGATGCCGCAACACCTGCGTATATATATCCGTAGGCTGTTATAGTGCCACCGCTTTTCACCACCCGGTATTCATAAGCGGTACCGGTAGCAACATTGTTGTCTGTATAAAAAGTATCAGTTCCTGAAGCCAGCGCCGTTCCCCAGTTGGCCGCGTCTTTGGCCCGGCGGTACACCTGGTACGATGTAGCCCCGGCAAGCGGTTTCCATGAAAGCTTTATCTGTGCGGGAGATTCCTGTACAGTGGCTTGCAACTGCACGGCGTGATCGGAAACGGTTTGTGCGCTGATACGAGTAGCAGACAGAAAAAACAATAAAGAAAATAAGTAGTATTTATTCATAGGGGAAAATTTACACTGTTTAGTATTCAAAGATAATATTAAACAATAATCCTTTTTACTATTATATCAAAAAATTTGTGAGGAAAATCTTTAAGAAATATGCGGTCTGCATCTTAGCGAATGAGCGTCACATCTCCCTGCATGCTCCCATTCCATCCAGCGGGGGTTTCCAATTCGACTATATAATAATATACTCCCGACTCTGCAGGCAGCCCATTAAAATAACCATCCCATCCCTGGTTGGCATCGTGGCTGCGAAATACGCATTCCCCCCAGCGGTTGTAAACGGCAAAGCTGAATTTACTTACCGGACAGCCCGGTTCCACAACAGGGCGAAAAACATCATTTCGTCCATCGTTGTTCGGTGTAAAAGCAGTCGGCATATTCCACAGACAATCACAATAGGTCTTTTCGATGCGTAAGGTATCACTGCCTGTACAATCCATATCAGACACTGTTACCCAATACGTACCTGTATCCTGTACATGCCAATAGCGTTCGCTGCTGCCGTCGTGCCACAAGATAGCGGCGCCCGGAGGCGCCTGTGCTTCGAGCGTCAACGCTATCTCTTCTCTATGACAAAACATCTTATCCGCCCCAAGGTCCTGGCTGACTTCCGTTATGTACACAGAGATCGTATCACTATACCGGCAATCTTCTTTTGTAAGCTCCAGCCAGTATGTGCCGGTCTGCATCACCCGGAATATACTATCGGTGCTGCCGTCTGACCAGAGATAAGCAACGTCCGGGGCAGAAATATGCAATGACAGCGGCTCTCCCGTACATATCACCGTATCATTCCCTAATGAAAAAAGCAGATCAATCCGATCCACAACAAATGTATCCCCGCGGCCCGAGCAGTAAGCGCGGCTGTGTACCCAATATAATCCGGGGGCTGTAATCATACGCGTACTGTCGCTGGTTCCGTCATTCCATGAATAGGACAAATAATCAGACGGGACATGCAACATTACGGTATCTTCCTCCGTACACATCACAAATCGCTCCCTTCCGGATAAAAACGGCTCAGGATGTACAATAAAGCTGTCTATTCTTGTATGGCATACATCACGGCAAATTACCCGGTAGACGCCGGGGCTATGTACTGTACGTACCGGACCTGTGCTGCCATCATCCCATACATACGTATCATATCCTGCCGATACCCCGAGAACAATATGGTCATATTCACTACAAAATGTAGTGTCTACACGTACGTACAGGGTATCGCCTCCGACAGGGGCCGTTACCACCAGGTTGGGCATACCGATACTGGCCATACCCGATAATGTAACTGCATTTGTCACATAAGACGACCCGCTCCCCGGAAGATTCGGCTGATCCAGGCGGCCTAATGAAAACCCGCCTATCAAAAAACCACTCACCTGTAACTCCGGCATATAAACTTTATCATCCGGTCCGATCAGCAGCTTTGAGTAATACGTCCGCCCGATACCCGTCTTTGATTGCAGGATCGCCTGAGCGCTTCCGGCCAGCAGATTAAACTGGAAAAGAGTATCCGCATTATGCGAAGCATCGTTACAGCTTATATACAGCTTCGAATTATCCGGTGAAAAACAGACGCCTTGTGGTTTTTTATCGGGCAACGGTATCTCCATCGGGTTGCTCACAATACCTGTGTTGGCATCAAAATCAAATACATACCCTGCACTGGCATTCGCATGTACTTCTGCCAACTTTTTTCTATCCGGCGAAATCGCCATTTGTCCAAATGTCCAGAAGCTGTTACACCCCCACCAGTCGGTATTGCCCATCAAGCCTTTATAACGTGATATTACCGGTGCCGGGTTAATGCCATACCGGTTAATTTCAAAAGCCTTATAAAGCGTCGTATCCTGTGCATGGGAGAGGATCCATACATTACAACGATTGCCACGTACCGCCACTATTTTTTCCGTAAAGCCGGAATCAAGCGCTATCCATTTTCTCCCCGCTTCCACATCCCCCAATCCCCCGTTCAGTGTCATGTCTACCACACTGTAGTACAAAGCGCCGGGTTTATAAAAATTCGAGGATGCCATACACATCTGGATATTTGTAAGAGAGAAAATGTAATATTTATGTGGCGTATCCGGCACAGGTACGATCAGCGTTCCTTGTGAACTGCTTGCCGTGATCTCAGCAGTACCATGCGCGTGCAAGGGATTTCCATTGCTCATACTTATATGGTTCCGGTTCCAGACCACAGACCCGTTGGTATAAAACAGCAATTGTCCTGTCGCATCGGAAACCGAAGCGTTCGCTTCCCCATGTCCTGAAATAGAAGACAATGCTGCACCTGACGGAGTAACACCATTGAAATCTACCCAGGCTCCGGTGCCAAATATCCAATGCCTGTTTTCAGGTATGTTATACTGCCCGTATAAGCAGCAAGGTATACAAGACAACAGAAAAACGAAACAAAGAAAATTACGGGACATAGTTATTGATATACGGATATTGTTTTCAAAACGAAACCGTCTCAAAAGGTGATCAGGAAGATTGCTACATTCTGTTCGCTTCAGTCGAAATGATGCCGTTCACCTTTTGAGACAGTCTTCTTACAAATGGCCTCAACCCCTATTTGGCAATCAGCAATCTTGTCCGCTGGCCTACTGCGGGGTTATGATCGTCTGTATAGATCAGCGAATACATACCGTTTGAGAGGTTACCGACCGGTATCATCTGCATATTATCGGCACAAACGCGTTCCCACATGGTACGCCCCAGCGCATCCGTAATACGCAATTTACCTTTTACTACCGAAAGACCTTTCAGCTTTACGGAGACAACATCCTGTGCAGGATTGGGCCATGCTTCCATGACAACTTTTGACTGGCCGGAGATCTTAGGAACAATTGTTTCCGGCTCTGCTACGTCCACCACAAAAGTATCCGTATGCATACTGCAGTAATTACCGTATGTTACCCAATAAGTACCTGAAGTATGTACAACCAGGCTGTCACCCGTACTGCCATCGCTCCACAGAGGAGTAAAATAATCCTGCGCATCAGGTATATACAGCGTCATTACAGTATCTGCCGACGCTGTGTCCATACGGGCGTAAAAAGTATCCTGGAACGGCTTTACATAATCATTGGGCAAACCGGATGCGAAGTAATAACCTATTTCAGGGTGTATGTCTCCCTTGTTGAACACCTCTATTACATTCATTGTAAAACCTGCGGCCGCTCCTGCCTGGTTAGGCTCTTCTATCCGATGCATGGAGTCAACATTATGTGCACCCATATAAATCTTTCCGTCAGGCGCCAGTTTCATATCCACATATTCATAGAAAGGCGTGGTATAATCTCCGGTGAATAATACGGTACGGGCCATATTATTGCCGAGATCAAACTGCACCAGACTTTTTTCACCTGCATCATCTACACATGTAACATACAATTTTGAATTATCGGGGGAAAAGGCCGCTCCCTGGCACATATTCAAGGAGTCAAGGAGTACCGGGTTGGATACAAGACCGGTAGCCGGATCAAAATCAAAAAGCTGCACTCCTGTCATCTTCTCAAACGGCATAAACAGGTTGTAGCTCAGGAATGCAAGTTTTCGATAGTCGGGAGATATTTTCATCACTCCATTGACATGGGTAAAATTGAGTGTAGGATGCATAGACAAATCGATCGGGTCTGTCAGGAAAAGACCTGTTTCAGATATAACCGGCGTCGTGCTGATACCTGTTGCCGTAATCTCATATGCCCTAAACCGGTTTGTATCCCGTTCATGTACCAGCAGCCAGATATTACAATCAGTTCCGGGTATGGCAATCATTTTATTACCCAGCAGAGAATCGAGCTGAATTCCTTTCTTGCCTGAAACCATATCTCCCGATCCGCCGGCAAGAGAAAGATCTACAATAGAATAAAATAACCTTCCGGCTTCAAAATCCTCGTTGGCCACTGCTGCCAGCGTGGCCCCCTGCAGAGAAAAAACGTAGTATTGATCCGGATTATTCAATACCGGGGCAATCAATGCTCCCTGACTCGTAAACTGAGTATTATAGGGTGCAATGAGGTCATTCCCTTCAGGCATAACGTCTCCATTCTTATTCCATACACTGTCTCCATTGGTATAAAAGAGCAGATCGCCGTTGGCGTCACAAAGCACCGCATTACAATCCACTCCGTACATATTGGTATGGATAGCCACCGGAGTCCCGTTTGTGAAATCCAGTCCGCTACCCCAGCCAAAGGCCCAAGTATGGTTTTCTTTTTGGGCAAATAAACAAGAATGTGATATGACACACAGTAATACAGTAAGTAAAAAGAGATTTCGATTCATGTTTTTTTGTTTTAGTAAGTGAACGGAGATTTATCCCTGATCAAAATTACCTATAGTGCATATAAGATATTGGGGGGTATACCCTCATAATTGTTTTCGTTAAGTCAGCACAGATATTTTTCGTATATTTAACCTTTCCGTATCCAGGTTGCAGCATGTATCCATATTCCCCAGACAAGACCTTCTTTAAGCTACCGATACGCCCAACATTCCTGGTATGCCTGATATGCCTGCTGTATCCTATATGCAGCACCACCGTACCGGCGCAGCAACAGGATGTCCCGCTACAACAGATCGAAACTCCTTTGCCGGATACGACTGTAATCATGGATCTGGCTAACCGGGGTATCAACCTTATGGAGCACTACCCGGACAGCGCCCTTGCTATATGCCGGGAAGCATTGACTGCCGGCGGAAAAGCCGGTTATAACAAAGCTGTTGCCCGTTCTCTTTACGGAATAGGATTATTTTATTCACTACAGGAAGATTATGACAAATGTATCGGGTATTACCTGCAGGCGATACAGTATGCCGCAAAAGACAGCAGCATGTACCGTACTATAAACAGTTGTATATTCAACATAGGAGAGAGTTATTACCGGAAGGGAACATACGGCCTTTCTGCCTATTACTACTATAAACTGCTCAGTATAACACGCTTCCGGCCGAATGAACGTAATGTTTTACTTATGACGTACAACAGGCTGGCCGCACTATGGATACAGTTCGGCATGGCCGAACAGGCATTTTATTATGTACGGCTTCAAGAACAGATTGCACGTGCAATCAAAGATAAGCCGGCACTGTCTACCGCCCTCTCTACCATAGGTGGTATATATATGGTGCTGGAGCAAAATGAAAAAGCTCTGAAATACTATACCCATGCGCTGGAACTGACACGGGAATTCAAGGATGGTCCGCACCAGCATCACATACAAACCATCAATAATAATCTGGCGCTCCTTTACATCCGCGCAGGAGATCCCCGGAAAGCTATTCCGTATGCCCGGAACGCTCTGGCCATCCAAAATTCAAACAGTTCTCTTATTGGCAGAATTGACGCGCATTATATGCTGGGATATGCCTACAGCAATCTGAAACAGTACGAAAAAGCCAAACAGTATCTGATACCGGCACTGAAAGAGTCGCAGGAAAAAGGTATGACAGGAAAAACCACAAATGCTCATATTTTCCTTGCAGATATCTATACGGCAACAGGGCGTTATCAAGAAGCGCTGGAACATTTGTATACATACATACGCATCAACGACAGCCTCCGGGGAGAAAAAAACGCCCATGCTGCGGGCATGCTGGAGTTGAAATACCGTACATCCGAAAAAGACCGGCAACTGGCACAAAAACAGGTAGAATTATTACAGCAGCAAAGCAAGATACGCACGAAGAATACATGGATTACCGGTATCTCTGCCGGTACGCTCCTGTTGTCGGTTACGCTTATCGCATTGTACCGCAGCAACAGGCATAAACAACGCCTGCACACCAATCAGATCCACCTGCTCCGGCAGGAACAGGAGCTGATCCGGCTCAGGGCTATGATGAAGGGCGAAGAGCAGGAGCGGGGACGTATTGCGCGGGAATTGCACGACGGTATCGGAGGGATGCTTGCCGCCATCAGGATGAACATGAACACCGTGCAGGAACAAAATGCCGGTAACGGTGAACAAACAAATATCGGCCGGCTCATGCGCATGGTGGATGAGACTACTACGGAGGTACGCAAAACGGCACACAACCTGATGCCCGACATGCTCACACGCCATAGTCTCACAGAAGCCCTGCAGATATATTGCGAGCATATCAATACCGCCGGAGGGCTACAGTTGCAGCTTAAACTGTACGGATCCCTCTCCGGGATGGATAAACACATAGAGCTGACCCTCTACCGCATCATCCAGGAGCTGGCACAAAACATCATCAAACATGCCAATGCCACCGAAGCCGTGATCGAGGTATCGCGTGCGCAGGATATGATCAATATCACCGTAGAAGATAATGGCCGGGGCTTTGACCCGAAGGTGAACAGCAACGGTTTCGGGCTGCAAAATCTCCGGTACCGCGTACAGGCATTACAGGGTGATATTTCCATCGAGTCGGCGCCGGGAATCGGCACGACCATCCTGATCGAATTTGACCTCAATAAACTGTATCATACATTCGCAACATGAACATCAGGATTTCCATAGCAGACGATCACCCGATGATCATAGACGGACTGCATAATATGCTCGCCGGATGCAGCCATATTACCCTTACAGCCACTTATTCCAACGGCAATCAGTTACTGGAAGGATTGCAGGCGGAAACCCCGGATGTGCTGCTGCTCGACATCCAGCTACCCGGGAAAACCGGAGACGAGCTGGCGCCGGTCATTCAAAAAAAATTTCCGGAAGTCCGCATACTCGCACTTACCAATTTCGACAGCATGCTGTACGTGCACAATATGCTGCGCAACGGAGTGCTGGGATACCTGCTCAAAACAACCGATAAACAAACGCTGGTAAAAGCCATAGAAACCGTCTACCGGGGAGAAAAATTCCTGGAGCAGGAGATGCAGGAGAAACTCAATCAATATACTTCCAACATGAAGCGGGATATTTACTCGAAAGTTTCGCTGACGATCCGTGAAAAGCAAATCCTGCAGCTCGTCATCAACGGACATACCAGCCAGAAGATCGGCGAGCAGCTTTTCCTGAGTCTGAAAACCGTGGAAAACTACCGCTCCCGGATATTCATCAAGCTGGACGTGAAAAACATGGCCGAGCTCACCAAAAAAGCCCTGGCGCTCGGTCTTGCAGGTTAACTATTCCCGGAAGAATGGCATCAGGAAGCCAGGCTTTCCAGCACTGCGGCGATCAGCGATATCACCAGGCTGAACAACAGGGCATACCAGAACCCGTCTACCCCAAACCCGGGCACCAGCTTTGAACAAAGGATCACAATCACCGCATTGATCACAAGCAGGAAAAGTCCGAGCGTCAATATCGTTACCGGGATGGTGAGGATCACCAATAATGGCTTAAGGAATGCATTTAATACCGCGAGCACGATCGCGACAATAATAGCCGTGGTGAAATTTTTCACATGCACACCCGGCAGGATGTACGCTCCGGCAAACACCGCCAGTGTATTGATCAGCAGTTTTATCAGTAATCCCATAGTATGATCGTTTTAATGAGCTAATGAGCCGGTTAGCTGATATGCTAATGATCCCTCGCAACAGGCATCAGCTAATCAGCATATTAACTAATTGGCTAATTAATGATACAATATTAATTGTTTTCAATGACAAAATATAGCGTCCTGATTTTTATTTACAACGGATCATAAGGAAAGCCCAATGGATCGGGATAGATGAAGCTGAAGCCCGAAGTGACGATCTTATCTGCCGCTACTTCCTTCCAGGATGTAACAGGCGGATGCTCATAAGAAGACGGAAGGGGGAATCCCAGCAGGGACGCATTACGCTCATATACGGCACGCCTTGAGGGATGCGCAGGTGCAATACCATTTAATGTCTCGCCCCAGAGTCCTTTCTCAATGACCCACCCGATCAGCCGCACCGCATCATCACGATGAATGTAATTGACCGGCGGATGTCCTGCCACCTGCTCTTTCCCGGCAAAGTGTTTTCCCGGCACACGATTATAACCGATCAGTCCGCCCAGCCGGACAACCGTCAGCGCATATGCTTCAGACACCCGGATCGCCTCCTCGGCACGAAAGACAGACAGACTCCCCGTGTGCTCTTCCGTGAGCATATCTGTTTCGCGTACGATATCATTACGGTCGGGATACACCGAGGTAGAGCTGATGTAAACAATTTTCTGTACGCCATACTGCAGCGCCAGATCACGTACAGACGCAATCTGCCGGGCATACAGGCTCTGATCCGGAGCAACGACCGATGGCGGCACACCCGGCGCAATATTGATCACCAGGATATCTGTCTGAAAGAGATCTTCATAATTTTGCCCGTCAGGCTCCGGGTCCAGTCGCATGACGCGAGCCGGGAGACCCGCCTCTACAATACGTTGACGCTTTTCGGGTGTCGTAACAGACCCCATAACCTTATAGCCCATTGATTGTAAATGAAGCGCGAGCGGCATGCCCAGCCAGCCCAGACCGATAACAGAAACAGCAGGTAACATGGCGCAAATGTAACTGAGATATATGCACCGGCAAAGCGCCATACGGCCCGCAGCGGAAAAATTGCTATCTTGTCCTCTTTTTATCTTTTTATCTGAAGCATTAAAAATGAACTACATTATGATGAGAATGCCCTTCGTCGCGGGAATTGCCGGCACGGCATTAGGATGCATGTTGTCCTGTACCGCTGTGCAGGCACAGGTTACACCGGAGCATATCGCCCTGGCACAGTCAGTGATCGGTTGCCAGATTTCGGATAATGGCCGGCATATTGCGTATGCGCTTACTGCCCCCGGCGACCCGAAAACGGAAAATGCCCCCACCGGCGTACACTTGTATCTGCTGAATGACCAGACAAACGAACAAAAGCCCTATTATACCGGTACCAGCGTCAGCCAGATCGCATACAGACCGGGGGGAAAAGGTACCATTACATTCATTGCCCGGCAAAAAGATGATAAAACCAATGCCATCTATGAAATAGACCCTAACGGCGGCGAAGCCCGGAAGCTGTATTCATTTACATCGAATATTGCCGGTTATTCCTGGAGCAACGATGGTAATCAGATCGCATTCGTAGCTGTCGAGCGGCCTGAAGAACCTAAAACATCATTAACCTATAAGCCGAAAATCTTCGAAGAAGATTTCAACGAACGGAATGGTTATATTGTAAATATCACAGACAACTCAGCCCCCCGGAAACTGAATGTTGACGGCGCGGTATATATGATGAAGTGGAGTCCTGACGATCGTAAGCTGGCCATCTCCGTAGCACCCACTTCTTCTGTCGACGATTCTTATATGGCACAGGCAGTAAAGATTGCCGATGCACAAAATGGTAATATCATCGCGCATATAGACAACAAGGGGAAGCTTGGCCAGATAGCCTGGAGCCCCGATGGCCATACATTGGCGCTGGTAGCAGGATACGACCTGAACGACCCGACAGACGGCAGCCTGCTGACCGTACCCGCCACAGGAGGAAAGCCGACGGTGATTAACCCGGATTTCCCCGGCAAATACGAATCCATCAAATGGGTCAGTAAAAATGCGATCCACTTCCTGGCCAGTGAAGGTACTGCCAACGCAATCGGAACCATCAGTATCGACGGCAAAAACACCAGCTATCTGTTCAAATCTCCCGTCCACAATATCACCTCGTTCGATGTAGCCACCAATGGCGCCATCACCTTCACCGCCAATACGCCTGAACACCCCTCTGAATTATTTACCCTTGCTGCAAAAAAGAACAGCACACCCGTGCGCCGCACCTTCTCCAACAAATGGCTCGACGGTTTGAAAGTAGGACGTCAGGAAGTGGTTACTTATAAAGCCCGTGACGGAAAATATGATATCGAAGGCATGCTCATCTACCCGGTGGATTATAAAGCAGGTAACCGCGTACCGCTGATCACAGTAGTACATGGCGGTCCGGAAGCTCATTATTCCAACGGCTGGCTGACTGCATACTCCATGCCAGGACAAATGGCGGCAGCCAAAGGCTATGCCGTTTTTTATCCCAACTACAGAGGCAGCACCGGCCGCGGCACCGAATTTACATACAGCAGTCAGGGTGATCTGGCGGGTAAGGAATTTGATGATATAGTGGACGGAGTTGATTATTTGATCGGAAAAGGCATTGCGGATAAAGACAGGATCGGCGTTACAGGCGGTTCATACGGCGGATACGCTTCTGCATGGATGAGCACTTACTACTCCGACAGATTTGCGGCTGCGGTCATGTTCGTAGGCATCAGCAACAATATCTCCAAATTCGGTACCAGCGATATTCCCAACGAAATGTTCCTGGTACACTCCCGGAAACGTATATGGGACGACTGGCAATGGCAGATGGAGCGTAGTCCGATCTACCATGTAGATCGTGCGCAGACACCGATCCTGATCATGCACGGCGCGGATGATCCCAGAGTGCATCCCGCACAAAGCATGGAGCTGTACCGCCATCTTAAAGTACGTAAACCGGAAGTGCCTGTCCGGCTGGTCTATTATCCCGGCGAAGGTCATGGCAATGCCCGCTCAGGCTCCCGTTATGATTACAACCTGAGGATGATGCAGTGGTTCGACACCTATCTGATGACCGGCAACCGTAAGGCTCCCGTACCGGCTTTGGATCTGCCGGAGTAACAAACCGTTTAATCTCCGGTACATGAAAGAGGCAGCGGCAATGATAGGAATATCGTTGTCGCTGCCTTTTTCATGCAATACATTAAAAAACAGGCCGGCTCCGGTTTTTTGCCGATTTCACGGCATGAATTTATATAACATATTACACCGCTATCTAAAAACGACAGCTCATGCAAAAGATCATACCGCATTTATGGTTCGATAAGGAAGCCGAAGAGGCCGCCGCTTTTTATACATCCGTATTCCCGGAGTCGAAAGTGACGCACACTACCCTGCTGCGGGATACGCCCTCCGGCGACTGCGACCTGGTAAACTTCGAATTGTGGGGACAGGAATTTATGGCGATCAGCGCGGGGCCACTATTTCAGTTTAACCCCTCCATCTCCTTTATCGTCAATTTCGATCCCCTGCTCTTTGGTACTACGCCCGAAGCCGCCCAAACCGCCCGGGTGAAGCTGGACATGGTCTGGGCACAGCTTTCCGAAGGCGGCAAAGTGCTGATGGAGCTGAGCGAATACCCGTTCAGCAAACATTATGGCTGGGTGCAGGACAAATACGGCGTATCCTGGCAGCTCATGCTCACCGATCCCGCAGGCGAACCGCGTCCGCCCATTATAGCATCGTTGATGTTTACCGGCAGCAACTGCGGCAAAGCCGAAGAGGCCATCCGCTTTTACCTGTCTGTATTCCAGAACGCACAACAAGGCGCCATACATCATTATCCCCCAGGCATGGAGCCCGACCAGGCAGGTACCGTTATGTTTGCCGATGTCAAACTGAAAGATACCTGGATGGCCGTGATGGACAGCGCCCATGAGCATGGCTTCGGTTTCAATGAAGCCATTTCGTTTATGATCACCTGCAGTGATCAGCAGGAGATAGACTATTACTGGCAGCAGCTCTCGGCCGTACCCGAGGCGGAACAATGCGGCTGGATCAAAGACAAATACGGCCTGTCCTGGCAGATCACCTCAGCCGAGATAGAAACCCTCATGCGCGAAGGCACCCAAGAGCAGGCAGACCGTATCACGCAGGCATTCCTGCCGATGAAAAAGCTGGATATTGCGCAGATAAAAGCGGCGGCGGATAAGGGCTGATCCATCCTCTTCCCAAAAAAGAAATATCTGTCATTTTCCGCCCGATGTTGTTCAATTTAGGGTAATGATAATACCTTTACTGTTTTAATGACTGCGGTACGCATTTTATGCGTATCACGGCAATCATCAGCACTATGTCAGCCATTCTAATCAAAAAAAGAACTGTGCTCTCCGACGATAAATATCTCCTGGAGCGCATAGATTTCGAAAAACAGAACAGACACGATGAGCCTGAAACACAGGGCCGCGAAGTTTACTTTCGCCCGGATGCGGTATCCGTCCTGCTGGCCGATCACAGGCAACGCTCGTTTTTGCTGACCCGTCAGTTTCGCCTGCCGGTTTATGCATAACTTTACGTGAAGCACACGTCAATAAATGCATATTTATGGCCGCAATAAAAACACAGCAAACTACAGCAGACGTTCGTGAGTTCATCAACTCATTTGCCGACACAGAGCAAAAGAAAAAAGACAGTTTCGAGCTCCTGGAGCTGATGCAGGATGTTATGAGCCACGAGCCCAAAATGTGGGGGCCGTCCATTATCGGCTTCGGAAACTATCATTACAAATCCGACCGCAGCCGGCAGGAGGGCGACTGGCCACTTGTCGGTTTTTCGCCGCGCAAAGCGGCCATTTCGCTTTATGTATATACAGGCAGCGAAGCGCAGGCACATCTGCTCAAATACTTAGGCAAATTCAAAATGGGCAAAGCCTGCATTTACATCAAAAAGCTGGCCGACATCAACCAGGATGCGCTTAAAAAACTCATGCGCGAAACCATTGGTTTTCTGCAATCGAAATACGGACAGCCATAAAACCGGACACAAAACAACGAACAGCTGATAGAGAATAAATGATTTAACTGGTTGTAAGTGTTAAACATGTATACAAAATGCGCAACAGGCAGTGCATAAAAAATGATTTCCAGCAATTATCCTTGTGTGTGTATTTGCAAGTTATATGCTATTTTAGGACGACCCGTAAACAGAATCTCAAAAAAACAAAAATAGTGCGACAATTACCAAGCATTTTTATTCTGACAGCTTTATCATTGAAACTACAAGCACAGCAGCAGACAGACACTTTAAAGAATGACCGGTTTTCCATTCATGCCCAGACGACTGTTATCAATCAGTTTAAACCTTCGTTTGGTGTAAAATATTCGGGCGACAATAGCTTAGTGCCACAGCAAGAAAACAGGACTTCTATAACTTCTACCCTGTTTATGGGCGTAAGGCTTTGGAAAGGTGCAAGTGTATTTGTCAACCCTGAAATTGCAGGTGGATCAGGACTTAGTGATGCGCTAGGCATTGCAGCAGCAACCAACGGTGAAACTTTTAGAATTGGCGACCCTGCACCACAATTATACCTTGCCCGACTTTTTTACAGACAGGTTTTTTCATTGACAACCCAAACTACTTATCAGACAAGCGACTTTGTCTCAGCCCCCTAAAATGCTGGACGAAAATTGTAAAACAATTTAGTCACAGT
>CAZGPG010000009.1:0-137128 GCA_964527735.1 uncultured Chitinophagaceae bacterium
CACATAGCGGCGTGCGTCATCCGTCCTGCATTTTTCGGCAAGCAATTGCTGTATCTTGTCAAACTCCAGGGCATCCGCGGCATGTGCCGGATATAGCTGCATCATTGTTTTTCCGGTGGGAGTGCAAAGTTAGGCAAGAGTTCATATTCTGAAAAGCAGAAAACATGTATGGGTGCAATTCAAATTTTCGCACAACGGCAGGGAGAACACCCCTCTCTATCTCCCCTCAATGGGAGACGATAACACCGTGTCGCAATCTGTACTTCCGTCAGTGTCATGATGTAATCGTCCCTCTTCGAGGGAATGAGGGAGATGTTCCCCGTTCTTGTAAATTTTTACTATACGAATATTTGAAATGAACCCAACATGTACAATCATCTGCCCGCAGCTATCCTTCTTATTCTTTCCCGATCTCGTTTAATAAACCCGCCAGGTCAAGCGGCCTGGTAAACATCTCCAGTGAGCCATCTTCCTTTGCCGGCCACAGTTCCCTGGGCCGGTCCCAATATAATTCCACACCATTACCATCCGGATCATCGAGATATAACGCTTCCGATACACCATGGTCGCTTGCGCCGGTGAGCGGATAGGAGGCCTTACGCAGCCGGTCGCAGATGATTGCCAGGTCTTTTCTTGTAGGATAGAGAATCGCCGTATGATACAAACCCACACCGTCTCCGGATGCGCGGGGCGATCCTTTACTATGCCATGTATTCAAACCGATATGGTGGTGGTAGCCTCCGGCAGAGATAAATGCAGCCTGGTTGCCATACATGGTGGTCACCTCAAAACCTAATAAGCCACAATAAAATTCCAGCGCCCGGTTAAGATCAGACACTTTAAGGTGCACATGGCCTATCCGTGTCTGTACCGGGACAATATATTCATTACCCATATCAATGACATTTATTGTGTTCGTGTGCGTTTTGCCGGTACATCAGAAACTGAATGGTAAAAGAGCTGTCTGAGAAAGCAAATAACAGGCTTCCCAGACAGCTCTTTTCTCAATTCCTGAAAAGAGATTATCCGTTAGTAGGCTTCGGCGCCCATTTATCATATGGCGTCATATCGAAGCTGTTCACCTCATCCATAGTCAGGCCAAGTGCAGTTGCCACACCTGTTCCGTATTCAGGATCCGCTTTATAGCAGTTTCTGATGTGGCGGACCTGGATGAATTTTTCTGCGCCGCCAATCTGTGCAGCCGTATTTTTAAACAAAACATCCGCTTTACCGTCCGCTTTGATAATCCGGAACAAATCACCGGGCTGGGTGTAGTAGTCCTCATCGTCGTCCCTGAAATTGTGGGCATACGCTGTTCCTTCCAGCTCCAGAGGCGGCTCCTGTGATTCGGGCTGCTCCTGCCACTCACCATAGCTGTTGGGGTTGTAATGTTTTGCGTCGCCATAATTCCCGTCCACCCGCATGGCGCCGTCACGGTGAAAAGCGTGATAAGGGCACGTAGGTTTGTTTACGGGTATCTGGAAATGGTTTACACCTAACCTGTAACGCTGGGCATCACCGTATGAGAACAGTCTTCCCTGAAGCATTTTATCGGGTGAGAAACCGATCCCCGGAACAATGTTTGTAGGGTTGAACGCTGCCTGTTCCACATCCTGGAAATAATTTTCAGGGTTTCTGTTCAACTCAAACTCTCCGACAGGAATAAGTGGGAAGTCTTTTTTAGACCAGACTTTGGTTAAATCAAACGGATGGAAACGGTAGGTCTTTGCCTGTTCTTCCGTCATGATCTGAATAAACAGCTTCCATTTCGGGAAATCATTTCTTTCAATCGCATCAAAAAGATCTCTTTGTGAAGACTCCCTGTCCGTACCGACTATTTCAGCAGCCGCTTCATCCGATAAATTTTCGATCCCCTGCTGCGTCACAAAATGGAATTTCACCCAGTGCCTTACATTGTCTTTATTGATAAAGCTGTACGTATGGCTTCCGAAACCGTGCATATGCCTGTATCCTCTGGGTATCCCGCGGTCGCTCATTACAATAGTGACCTGGTGCAACGCCTCAGGAAGCAGCGTCCAGAAATCCCAGTTATTATTAGCGCTTCTCAGATTGGTTTTGGGGTCGCGCTTAACGGCATGATTGAGATCAGGGAATTTCATCGGATCGCGAAAGAAAAACACCGGTGTGTTATTACCCACCAGATCCCATATGCCTTCTTCGGTATAAAACTTCAGTGCAAAACCCCTGATATCCCTTTCAGCATCTGCAGCGCCTCTTTCACCGGCAACGGTGGAAAACCTTGCAAACATGTCGATTTTCTTCCCAACCTGGCTGAAAATACCGGCTTTGGTGTACTGAGTAATGTCGTGCGTGACCGTAAACGTCCCGAAAGCGCCGGAGCCTTTCGCGTGCATTCTCCTTTCAGGAATCACTTCCCTGTCGAAGTTGGCCATTTTTTCGAGAAACCAGAAGTCCTGCATCAGCATGGGGCCTCTGGGGCCGGCAGTCTGCACGTTCTGATTGTCCGGAACCGGGGCTCCTGTCTGCCTGGTGAGTTTTGATTTTTTCTCTTCCATTTTATTAAGATTTGTTGTTATGCACAAATTAATACCGATTATATTAATTGAAAGAAATAATCCGATAGAAAATATTTATGTCCGCCGCTCAGAAGTCCGTGAAACACCGGCAGGCTGACAAAAAAGGATCGTACGGCATTCAATTTTCCAATGCAGGGCAAGCGATCTTCCACTTGCTAAATTAACGAAAAAGGGATTAAAAACCATTGTTGTCCGTGGATAACAATGACAATAAATACACATACTTTATTCATCTCAATTCCAAGGAGCGCGGTATGCAGTCTTACCTCCTTCCCGCTCCGTCTGCTCACAGATCCCTCATGCAGTCGTCAGCAAGTCTTCGGCAAGTAACCACGGAGTAAGCTCGCTGTCGCAGATGTTGGTAACATTACGTTAATCCCCCTCCCATCCGGTGTGATATACACACCACTAACACTTATTTCCTTAAATTGCGGGTGATGGCGACGAATGATTACGAACGGCTTATTGCGCATCTGGATGCTTTCATCCGGAAATACTATAAAAACAGGCTGCTGCGTGGTTCCCTGCTGCTACTGATATGCCTGTTGGGCTATATACTGGCGATAAGTGTAGGGGAATATTTCCTGTATATGCCCGTCTGGCTGCGTGTTTTGCTGGTAACGCTCTTTATCGGGGCGGGATTGTTTGCACTCGTCGCCCTGGTCATCATCCCCGCGCTGAAAATGGCACGGCTGGGCAAGACCCTGTCGCATGAGCAGGCAGCAGTGATTGTGGGCCAGCACTTCCCCGAGATCAGCGATAAACTGCTGAATATACTTCAACTGAAAAACAGCACAGACACAAGCGCCAGCATGGAGCTGGCCGAAGCAAGCATCCGGCAGAAAGCGCAGCAGTTGTCTGTAATACCATTTACGCAGGCGGTAGATCTTTCGAAGAATAAAAAATACCTGCCGTACCTGCTTCCGGTATTGCTGGCAGGCATTTTTATACTCGTTGCCGCGCCAAATATTTTCCGGGATGCTTCCGAACGTCTGCTGCAACCCACGAAAGTGTTTGAAAAACCTGCTCCGTTCCGGTTTGTTATACAAAACACACCATTACGGGCCATCCATGGCCATGACTTCACACTGCAGGTTTCTGTGGAAGGAGATGCCCTCCCCTCCCATATGTCGCTCAGCATAAACGGCGAGAACCTGCCCATGTCGTCTTCTGAGCCCAATACATTCCTTTATACATTCCGCAGCGTCACAGCGCCTGTATCCTTTCGTTTGCACGCTGCCGGCTTCCATTCACAGACATACACCCTGGCCGTGATGCAAAAGCCGGTATTGAAATCATTCAAAATACACATTGACTATCCGGATTATACCGGCGTAGACGATGAGATCCGGAGCAGTCTCGGAGACATGACGCTGCCGGCCGGCACTACCGTGCAATGGGCTTTCACTGCAGATCATACCGACAATGCCGCTATCCGGCTGGGTAACGCCGATCCCCTGCCCGTGCCTGGCAATGCTTCCCTGTTCGGTTTCCGTACCCGTTTTCTATACGACTCAAGCTATACACTGCTCCTCCACAACAAAGCTTCATCATATACAGACAGCTTCCGCTATCATGTCCGGGTAATACCCGATCAATATCCTGTGGTGCAGATACAGGAATTCAGGGACACCGTTACCGGAAGGCAAATATTGCTGACCGGCACCGCAGGCGACGACTATGGTATCTCACGTGTATTGTTCCGCTATGAGGTGAGTAATGGCAGTGGCCAGTCCGTCAGCACAAAGAGCATCCCGCTCCCCGTATCGGCAGGCATGCTTACACCGGTACAATATTATTTTGATGTAGCCTCACTGGAGCTGCAAGCGGGACAAAAGCTCAGCTATTATATCGAAGCCTGGGATAATGACGGCGTATCGGGCAGCAAGTCTTCACGCAGCGAAACGATGATATACAGCATGTACGAGCCGGAGCAGACAGACTCTGTGATCAATGCCCAGGCACAGCAGATCAGCGATGGCATCAGCAACAGCACAACCCAGTCCCGGCAATTACAACAGGAATACCAGGATCTGCAGCGACGGATGCTGCAAGGGAACAATGCAAGCTGGGAGCAGCAACAGTTATTGCAGCAGCTCATGCAAAAGCAAACCGATCTGCAGCGGCAAATGGAGCAGGTGAAAAAACGGTTTGAAGAACAGGTGGAGCAAAGCAAACAAAAGCAGTTTAGCGAAGACCTGCGGGAAAAACAACAGGCGCTGAAAGAACAACTGGATCAGATGCTCGACAAAGAGCTTCGTGAGCAGATGAAAAAGCTTGAGGAGCTGATGCAGCGCCTGAATAAGGAACAGGCATTCAA
The DNA here is from genome assembly GCA_964527735.1 of uncultured Chitinophagaceae bacterium. Taxonomy (GTDB): domain Bacteria; phylum Bacteroidota; class Bacteroidia; order Chitinophagales; family Chitinophagaceae; genus JBEBVQ01. Next base: position 4,879 of record CAZGPG010000009.1, read on the forward strand.
GACCATGCAGCAACTGGAGCAGGAAAACAAGCTGTTCAACATGGATATGCAGCGGATGCAGGAACTGATGAAGCAACTCGAAATGCAGATGCGGCTGGAAGACATGGCCAACAAAATGGAAAAACTGGCTGAAGACCAGCGGGACCTGAAAGAGCGTACAGAACAAAGTAAAAATGACAATGCTACCCTTGCCAAAGAGCAGGAGCAGCTGAAAAAGCAACTCGACAAAGCTATGCAGCAGGACATGAAAGAGATGCAGCAGCTCGGCGAAAAAATGCAGCAGGAGCAGAATACGGAACCCGTACAGGAACAGGGAAAAGATGCACAGCAGCAGATGCAGGAGAGTAAGGATGCGCTGGAACAGGATCAGAAAAAGAAGTCGGGGGCAGCGCAAGACAAGGCAGCGCAAAATATGCAGCAGATGGCCGAAATGATGCGCAAGCAGGCTGCCGGCATGGACATACAGCAGATAGAGATGGATATACGCGCAGTGCGGCAGATACTCACCAACCTGATGCGGCTTTCATTCTCACAGGAGCAACTGATGGAGACCGTACGGCAGACATCTCCCTCCCATCCTCAATATCTCGACAACCAGAAAGAACAAAAACAGCTGCACCGGCACTCACAAATGATACGCGACAGTCTATTCGTGCTCAGTAAACGATTGTTCCGTCTGTCGGCAACTGTGAACCGCGAAACCGGCGGACTGGAGAAAAATATGGAATATGCCTTGACGGCGCTCGAAAACCGGCGGATAAACGATGCCGTCACCCGGCAGCAGCATGTTATGACGCACACCAACAACCTTGCATTAATGCTCAACGAAATGCTGTCTAACCTGATGCAGATGCAAAGCAACGCGCAGCAGCAAAGCGGAGGTGACGGAAGCTGCAGCAGTCCCGGCGGACAAAAACCCAAGCCCGGCGCAGGACAGCAATTGAAAGACATCATCACAGGACAACAAAACCTGGGGAATGCCATGCAGCAGATGCAGCAGTCACAACAGAAAGGACAGCAGCAATCCGGCGGGCAGGGCGAAGGTGAACAGGGCGAAGGGCAGGGAAATAAACAGGGGAAACAAGGAGATCCGTCAGAAGGAGAATACGGAGATGCCGAACAACTGGCACGTATGGCGCAACAGCAGGCGGCGCTACGCAGGAAATTGCAGGAGTTGAACAGCCTGCTCAACAGCAAAGGAGCTGCCACATCAAAAGAACTGCAGGAACTGCTGGACCGGATGGACAGAAATGAAACCGATCTGGTTAACCGGAGGTTCAGCGATGAAATGATACGCCGTCAGCGCGAGATCCTCACCCGCCTGCTGGAAACGGAAAAATCGCTGCGTGAGCAGGAAGAGGATGATAAACGGTCTTCTCAAACGGCTAAAGAAATAAGCAGGCCGATACCGCCCGAACTGCAGCAAAAGCTCCTGCAGCAGCAGCAACTGCTTGAGCTATATCGTACAGCCCCGCCACAACTGAAGCCCTATTATAAAAACATGGTAGAGGCCTATTATCAGCTGATCGGCAACAATAAATAAACACACACCAATCTGAACCATAAACTGTAAAATAGAAATGAATCTGTTCGACCAGGTACAACAAACAGCTTCGATGATTAAGAAGCACACATCCGTTATTCCGGAAACAGGCGTTATCCTCGGCACCGGCCTCGGGGATCTTGCATCCATCGTGGACACAGAAACAGAAATCCCCTATGACACCATCCCGAATTTCCCCGTCAGTACTGTAACCGGGCACGAAGGGAAACTGATCTTCGGCAGGCTAAACGGAAAGCAGGTAATAATGATGTCCGGGCGGTTTCATTATTACGAGGGATACTCCATGCACGAGATCACTTTCCCGGTCCGTGTTATGAAAGCACTGGGGGTACAATCCCTGATCGTATCGAACGCTGCGGGCGGCATGAACCGTTCGTACCGCATCGGAGATATCGTTTTGATCACCGACCACATCAACCTGTTCCCCGACCATCCGCTGCGCGGCGCCAACGACGACCGGCTCGGCCCCAGATTCCCGGACATGAGCGAGCCTTACAACCGCCGGCTCATCAGCCTTGCAAAAACTATTGCTGCAGAACAAGGGATCGAAGTACATACCGGTGTTTATACTGGGATACAAGGACCAACCTTTGAAACCAGCGCCGAATATCGCTGGCTGCATACGATCGGCGGAGACCTCGTAGGCATGAGCACCGTACCGGAAGCCATTGTAGCTATCCATGCCGGTATTAAAGTATTCGGGGCGAGCATTGTTACAGATATCGGCATCAGTGACGGCCCCCTGATACCTCTGTCGCTTGAAGACGTGCTGGCGGCTGCCAATGAAGCTGCGCCCCGGCTGGCCGGACTTACGGCAGAGCTGATAAAGAGAATGTAAACTGATTAGCTGAGGCCGTTGTGATAAGATCCTGTCATGGCGGGCCTGACCCGCCATCGCCTACGGTTACCCCACTCATCACAGCTCCTTCCGGAGCCGTGCAACCGGTATATTCAGTTGTTCACGGTATTTGGCCACTGTACGGCGGGCAATATTATACCCTTTCTCCTGCAGCAGCTCGGTAAGCTTTTCATCGGAAAGCGGTTTGCGCTTGTCTTCACCGCTGATGAGATCGGTAAGGATACTTTTTACTTCACGGGTGGAAACCTCTTCTCCGCTTTCCGTCTGCAATGCTTCAGAGAAAAAATATTTCAGCTTATAAGTGCCGAACTCTGTCTGTACAAATTTGCTGTTGGCTACGCGCGACACCGTAGATATATCCAGCCCCGTAACCAGGGCAACATCTTTCAGTATCATGGGCCTGATGGACGTATCATCACCGGTAAGGAAAAAATCTCGCTGCAGGTCGAGTATTGCCTGCATGGTATGCAACAGGGTATGCTGGCGTTGCTTGATAGCGTCAATAAACCATTTGGCGGCATCGAGCTTTTGTTTGATGAACAGCAATGCTTCCTTCTGCTGCTTGTTCTTCTTATCGCTGCGGCCATATGCCTGCATCATTTCCTTATAGCTGTCCGACACTTTCAGCTCCGGAGCATTCTTGGCATTGAGCGTCAGTTCCGGCTGTCCATTATTATTAAAAATAAAAAAATCGGGAATAACATAGCTCTCCGCCTTATTTACCACAGCAAAGGCTGAACCCGGTTTGGGATTCAACCGGATGATCATATTGATCACCTGCTTCAGTTCTTCATCAGTCAGGTTCAGGTGACGCTGTATCTTATCGTAATGCTTTTTAATAAACTCATTGAAATACTTTTCAATGATGATTATTGCATTTTTTGTCTCCTGGACCTGCGGGGTAATACGACGAAGCTGGAGCAGCAGGCATTCCTGCAGCGTCCACGCACAAACACCAGGCGGATCGAACTGGCGTATCTTGTGGATAATATCCGTGATCTCCTCCACGGTCGTATAAATATTCTGGCCAAAGGCCAGATCGTCTACAATAGCGGTGGCTTCCCGGCGCAGGTAGCCGTCCTCATCGGTACTGCCGATTATTTGCCGGGCTATCTGCCGGGAGCGATCATCCAGGTCGAGCATCCCCAGCTGATCGAGCAGGTATTCATGAAAGCTTGTTTCCACGCGCACCGGGAGCGTCTGGCGTTCCGTATCTCCGTTATTATAATAGTCATCGCCATAGCTGTAGTCATTGCGGTCATCGTCGTCATGACGTAGGAAATCATCTATATCCAGGCTATCCGATACATCCGCCTGTTCGTCTGCCGGTTCCTCCTTATCCCCGAGATCATACTCATCTTCTTCATAATCAGGGCTGTCAGAGCTGTATTCAAGGGCAGGATTCTCTTCCAGCTCTTCCTTGATACGCTCTTCCAGGCTGGCAGTAGGCACCTGCAGCAGCTTCATTAGTTGAATCTGTTGCGGGGAAAGCTTCTGCAGCAATTTCTGTTGTTGCGATTGTCTGAGCATAGGTCGTCTGCCTGTCCTGCAAAAATAGCGCTTACGGCGAACAATCCCGCCGGTTAATTGGCTAATCAGGCCGATTAGCTACCTTTGCTCCTTATCATACAGGCAGGTGAATCTTTTAGACCGTTTTATCAAAAGCAGAAACAGTAACCCGCTGGCTGAGATGGCCTTTGTAGATCATATCGAAGTGCTCCGCTGGCATATCATACGTTCCCTCATTGCATTGGTATTGGCCGCAATTGTTGTATGGGCGAATATCGAATGGGTCTTTCATCATATTATTCTCGGCCCCACCCGGTCGGAGTTTATCTCATACAAAATACTCTGCGATCTGGGCAACCTGATCCACGTAGATGTGCTTTGCCTTGATGAAGTACGGTTGAAATTCCAGAACACCATGCTGGCCGGGCAGTTCATGATGAGCTTTTCCGTGGCGTTCATGATCGGGTTTATTGTGTCATTTCCCTATATCTTTTATGAATTCTGGCGGTTTATCAAACCGGCGCTGCAGGAAAACGAGCTGAAGCAGGCACGGGGGATCGTGTTCTGGTGCTCTTTGCTTTTCCTGACCGGGGTGCTGTTTGCCTACTTCCTGATCGCCCCTTTTACGATCAACTTTTTTGCCAATTACCGGCTGAGCGATCAGTTTGAGAATATCATTACCATGGCCAATTATTACGACACGATGAGTGACCTGGTGCTGGGCGTGGGTATCGTATTCGAGCTGCCGGTGGTGGTTTACTTCCTGTCGAAGATCGGTTTGGTAACCCCAAAGCTGATGCGCGAAAAACGGAAGTATGCCATATTGATTATTTTTATTCTCGCTGCGGTCATTACTCCGCCCGACTGGTTTAGCATATGGTTGGTGGCAGTGCCCTTGCTGTTGCTCTACCAGATCAGCATTGCGATCAGCGAACGTGCACAAAAAGGAAGGAATAAAAAGGCATTAATCACCAAAAACAAATAAACATGGAAAATAGTTTTGATAACCGCCTGCCTATTGCAATTGGCGCAGACCATGCCGGTTTTGAGCTGAAGGAAGCCGTAAAACGTCTGTTGCAGGAAGCCGGCTGGCAGGTGAGCGATAAGGGTACGCACAGCGCCGACAGTACTGATTATCCTGACTATGCACATGCGGTGGCAGCAGCCGTAGAGGCGGGAGCAGCTGCAGCCGGTATCCTGACCTGCGGCAGCGGCATCGGCGTCTGTATTGCGGCCAACAGGCATAAGGGCGTCCGGGCAGCATTAACCTGGAATGAAGAAGTGGCATCGCTGACACGGCAGCATAATAATGCCAATGTACTTTGCCTGCCCGCACGCTTTATCACAGAAGATCAGGCAGCAGCCATGGTACGCAGCTTTTTATCTACACCGTTTGAAGGCGGACGGCATGAGCGGCGGGTGGATAAAATAGAGCTATAGGGGAATGAGATTTGATGTAACAATCAGCTAATGAATTTCCCGCGATAGACATTAGCTAATCAGCATATTAGCTAATTGGCTAATTACACCGTAAACTTATATCCCACTCCCCTTACGGAATGGAAATGTTTCGGATGACGGCTGTCGTGCTCGAAATATTTACGGAAATTGAGGATGAAATTGTCAATGGTGCGGGTGGTAGGATAGACATTATAACCCCACACCACCTGGAGGATATGGTCGCGCGATACGACCTCGTTCTTATGTTTCACCAGCAGCTTCAGCAAGGCAGTTTCTTTCTTGCTCAGCTCCTGCTTGTTGCCTTGTATATCAATACATTCGTGAGCGGCAAAATCAATCGTACAACGCCCGAAATGATAGACATCCTGTACGGTTTCAGGCTCTTTTATCTTTTTACTCTTGATGATCAGCTTTTCTACCCGCAGGAGCAGCTCTTCCAGGTTGAACGGCTTGGTGAGGTAATCGTCGCCGCCTTTCTTCAGACCTTCTACCCTGTCGGCGCCGGTATTGCGGGCAGAAAGGAACAGGATGGGCACATCATTATGCTGCATCCGTATGGTTTCACAGACCATCAGCCCATCCATTCCGGGCAGCATGATATCGAGGATAATCAGATCGAAATATTCGTTTTTGACCAGCCGGAGCACATCCGGTCCGTTATCGGCAGTAGTAACCAGGTAACCTTCCAGCTCCAGATTGAGCTTCAGCGTTTCCCGCATACTTTCTTCATCTTCAACAATCAGCAGCGAAGCCTTTTTTTCCTTTGCAGCCATAGTTTAATTGTTGAATCGTTTATTTGTTGAGTCGTTGAATCGATTAACCGGTCAATCGGTTAAAAATTATAAGTGAAGTTTTTCTTTCTTTTTCAGCAATTCATCCACAGTCTCCTGGTACATTTCATCCGGTACACAACAGTCTACCGGGCATACGGCAGCACATTGCGGCTCTTCATGAAAGCCCTGGCATTCCGTACACTTATCCGGGACAATATAATAAATATCAACTGCAACCGGAGCATGAGGAAGATCGGCGTCAGTCACGGAGCCGTCCATTAGTACAAAATCACCTTTGACATTTGTTCCATCTGTAATGGCCCACTCCACACCTCCTTCATAAATGGCATTGTTCGGACATTCCGGTTCACACGCCCCACAATTTATACACTCGTCTGTTATCTTGATCGCCATAATCGGGTACTGAATTTAGTTTATGTCACCACAAAGTTACAATTTCGCGTACAGAAAACACAAAGACATGACCGCTTTAGCAAACAGAACAGCACTCATGGCCCGGCTCGGGGCCTATATGCGCTCTGATGATACAACCTGGCAGGAGGTTCGGGAGCAGGCTGTTATCAGCAATCCCTGGTTTACCCGCGAGAGCATCAACCATGCTGTTGACAGCATTGCCGGCGCCTTCCTCGACCGTGAAAAGCTCGACAACTGGGCAGGACTTTACCCTGCGTCCGGCGGGATCCGTACCATAGGGATCATTATGGCCGGCAACATTCCGCTGGTCGGCTTTCATGATCTGCTATGCGGCTTTATAAGCGAACATCGTCTGGCTATCCGGCTATCGTCCAAAGACAATATCCTGCTTCCTCACCTGATCGGGAAGCTGACAGAGTGGGAGCCTTCCGTAAAAGAAATGATCGTCATACAGGAGATGCTGAAAGGCTGCGACGCCTACATCGCTACCGGCAGCAATAACTCGGCACGGTACTTTGAGCAGTATTTCGGAAAATATCCGCATATCATCCGGCGAAACCGTACTTCCGTAGCCGTGCTTACCGGTGACGAAACACCCGAAATGCTGCAGGAGCTGGCCAAAGACGTCTTCATCTACTTCGGGCTGGGATGCCGCAATGTTACCCAGCTCTGCGTACCGGAAGGCTACGATTTTTGGCAATTGCTGGATGTGTTCCGCACTTACGAAGACCTGATACACCACAATAAATACAAAAACAATTATGATTACCATCTGGCGCTGTACCTGCTGAACAGGATCCCCTATCTTACCAACGATAGTCTGCTGCTCGTAGAGAATAATCTGCCGTTCTCCCCGGTAAGCGTACTGCATTACAGGTATTATACCGACAGGCAGACACTACTGCAGGAGCTTTCAGAAAGCGGGGACATCCAGTGTATTACCGGCGAAGGCGGCATACCGTTCGGAACTACGCAGCAACCTTCACTGACGGATTATGCAGACGGGATTGACACGATGCAATTCCTGACGACATTGCCGTAAGGGCGATATTATGAAGCGTTGGGGATACTGCCGATAATAATTTTATTCAGCCCGAACTCCAGCACAGTATATTGCGGAAACACCGTCCCGATGCGTCTGCGGAAAGTCAGCCATTCATCTATCTGCTCTACCATATAATTCATGACAAATCTGCCGCCCGGATTGATACTATCCCGGCATTGACGGAGAAACGTTTCCCCGGAGATTTCTTCAGGAACAGTTCTACCGATAAAAACATCCACGATCACCAGATCGTAGAGACGCGATGCATTACGTCTCATATACGTACGGGCATCAGCACAAACCGGGATGACCTCTGTCGCAGCGTTTGGGGGCAGGCATTGTAATGCGAGCAGGAGTACATCTTCATCTATATCCACCATCGTAACGGAAGCAGGGCGTATCTCCATATCATGCAGGACATGTACAGCGCTGGCGAGGCCTGTACCAAGCAATAAGACATCTTTAAGTGCCGGCAGGGTATCACGCATTGCCTCAAATGCCGTTACCATCGGGCGATACTTATGCCCGTCGGAATACAGTGCATTGCGGGTGGCAAGCTGCAATCTGTTGTTATAGAGCAACAGTTCCAATGCCGGATTAATGTTTCCGGGCAGTTTCTTTATGCGGACCGGATACAGATAACTCAGTAATCGTTTATAGAGCGGAACGTGCAAGGCCAGCCTGTTTAATCCCGGTAACGGCGGAAACGGGAACGCTTGCGGAACATAGGCACCTTATTTTCATTGCCATGGAGTAAGCGCCCGATATTCTTGTAATGCGTCAGCACTACCAGGCAGGCCGTGGCAATAGCAAAAAGACGGTAGCTCAGCTCCGGCATTCTGAATATAAACAGTATCAGCAGCGGAAATGCAATGCTGGCGCAGATAGAACTTAAGGAAACATAGCGGGTCAGGAACAGCATCAGCAGAAAAACCGCGACAAGGCTCACGGCAACAGCGGGCTGGATAGCGAGGATCATACCGAACAAGGTCGCAATCCCTTTCCCCCCACGAAAATCTGCCCATATGGGGAAGATATGTCCCAATACGGCAACCAAGCCGAGCACTACCTGCAGGTTGGTGATCTGCTCACTATCCCAGGCATAGGATGACAGCAAAGAGAGCTTTACTGCGAGAAATCCTTTCACCATATCCCCCAGCATCACCACGGTTCCTGCCCGTGAGCCCAGCACTCTGAATGTATTGGTCGCGCCTGCATTACCACTGCCATGCTCCCGGATGTCCGTTCCGTACACCGACTTACTGATCCATACCGCTGTAGGTATCGAGCCGATCAGGTAAGCCAATACAATCATCGTTGCTATAAACATATTTTCTTTCGGTTGGGAAGAACAAATATAGTGTTTTCAAAACAAATCCTGATCCGGGGAGTACAGTTGAATCAATCATTTAATTTAAAAATGTGACAAATGTGGGAAATGTGATGGGATATTCGTCACATTCAACACATTTGTCACATTAATTTGACCATTTTCAAATTTATATAGTCTTTTCAAAGTCCAGTAATAACCAGTTATTTCCGGTCTGCCGTTCATGCAAGACAAATCCGGCTCCGGCTGCCGTTTCAGAAACAACATCTGCATCCTGCAGTAACAAACCACTCATAAATATCCTGCCGCCCAGCGCCAGCCTCCGGTAAAGCTCGGACATCGATTCAAGCAGGATGTGTCGGTTAATATTGGCCAGGATCATATCGTACGATCCGGGAGGAATTGAGCCGAGCGTACCATGTAAGACCGTAATATCCGGGCAGCCATTAGCGACGATATTTTCCTGTGCATTTTCGTACGCCCAGGCATCATTATCCACAGCATGTACCACTGCGGCGCCGAGTTTGGCTGCAAGTATGGCAAGCACCCCGGTACCGGTACCGAAATCCAGCACTCTTTTTCCCTGGAATGGCGCCTGCCGCATCTGTGCGATCATCAACCGGGTGGTATCATGATGCCCGGTTCCAAAAGACATTTTCGGTGTGATAATGACCTCATAGGGAGTCGTCACGGCCATTTCATGGAAGCCCGCGCGTATGGTACAGAAATCATCAACCACAACCGGAGCAAATTCCGATTCCCACCGGGCGTTCCAGTTCTGATCCGGGATCATCTCATGCCGGACGGGTTGTATGCCCAGTTCCTGTCCGAGCCGATTTGCAACATCCATAAGCTCGTCGCTAAATGGCGCATAAGCGTATAAAAAAGCGTCATCTTCTTCAAACCCTTCAAAATCAAGGTTAATCAGCGATGCCAGCAACATGTCCCTGCGCTCCCGTTCAGATACGGGAAATGAGAATTTCAGATAATCCATGCGTATATAGGCCGCAAAGGTACATATATTCCCTGTCCCGTAGAGGCAATCTTATATGATTGCCCAAAAAACGCAGGGCATCCTGTGTAATTGTCCTAATAGAAAAAGGGCAATCCTACGCAGGATTGCCCTTTAACAAAAATATTAGAGGACTAAGGATTCACACGGCTGCCGGGATTACCGTAATCCGATTCCGTATCAACACCTCCGTCTGATTCGTAATTATATTTATTAGGATCGATCTGCAGATTTCTCTGCTGCTCACCCAGGGTACCGATTGCCGCACTGTTGAAGATCATGTGTCTTTCAGGGTCTTCAGCAATAATGCGCAATTCAGTACGTCTGTTGGCCTGACGCCCATCCGGATTGTCCCTGCCATTTACCTGATTGGGAGCAGTCGGATGTGCTTTTCCGAGTCCTTTGGCAGACATTTTATCCACAGGGATGCCGGCCTGCTCGAGATAAGATAATACAGACTGTGCACGACGCTGGGAGAGATCCATATTATATTTTTCAGAACCTTTACCATCGGTAAACGAATATATCTCAACACTTAATGCCGGGTTATCGTTCATGAAATGCACCAGTGTATCCAGGGAAGCGTACGATTCAGGACGCAGCGTTGCTTTGTCAAAGTCATAGAGGATATTGCTTACACGGAATGTCCCGTCCAGACCAATTGTATCCATATAGATGGTCAGCGATACGGTATCATCAGGGTCAGTACGTTTCACCTCCATTGTATTTACCGTAGCCCGGGTGGTGGTAAAGCGGTATTTATCGCCTGTAAACACATAGGCATGACCGCGGGAAAGGTTAAAGGAAAAGTCGCCGTCTGCGCTGTTATACACTTTTTCCGTTCCTCTTTCATCCACCATTTTCACAACCACTTCTTCCATCCTGGAGCCGGTTGTACGATTGATCACCTTTCCGATGACCATCAGGCGCGGCTCATACTGTACACGCCAGATATCGTCGCAGCAGGTAGGGTTCTTCAATGCCACCGAACCGATCCGGTTGGAGACTACATAAGCATCCGGCTTGCCAACGGGATCATTAATATAATACAGTTCGTCGGCAGAGGTATTGATCGGGTATCCCAGGTTAGTGAGGTTACCATAACGTGACGGTCCGCCTTCTGCCGAGAAAATATCAAATCCACCCATCGTTACCCATCCGTTGGAAGCAAAATAGAGCTTGTTGACACGGCTGTCATAATACGGTGTGATTTCATCGCCTTCCGTATTAACGGTCTTACCCGCATTCTGCGGACGACGGTAAGTACCGGAGCGGGGGTCGATGATGGAATACCATATATCGTATCCGCCACGGCTCTGCATTTTTCGGTTGGAAGAGAAGAAAAGTACTTCTTTCTTGCCTACGTTCGCTACAAAAGGCTGTGTGCTGGATCCTTCGCCGTTAATATCGTCTCCGAGCGCGCGTGGTTCCGTCCAGGCAGATCCCTCAAATTTGGAAACATATATCTTACACTTCACCTGCATGGAGTCTTCCTCCATGCACCGGGTAAAATAGAACCGGTCTCCGCCCGGGCTGAATACACCATTACCGACATGTGATTTGGGGCTGTTGAAATTCCCGTCGACGAACGGCAATGCCCACTGAAAGGAATCGACCTGCTCCACGCGTTCGAATTTCTTGGAAACGAGGAACCGTGACATATATTCCGAGCGTTTCCTTTTATCTACTTCAATGACACTGTTCTGTACCATGCTAGAGAACAGCAGCGCCGTATCTCCAAGCGGGTAAGGAGCAGACTCCGTATATGCACTATTCACATTAGGGCCTGCATTCACAACATTCACCGGCATAGGATCCTGCATAGATTTTACAGCCATATAGCATCCGTCAATTTCCCGTTGTGCACGCTTTTTCAATGCCTTATAGGATTTGGGATTATCGTCTATAAACTGCTGGAATACCCCAACTGCTTCATCATAACGCGCCTGCATTTTAAGCATAATTGCCTGTTTATACACCGCTTCGGGGTAAAGCTTCGGCGCTGCTGCATAAACCGAACCATAATGCTCTGCCGCAGGAACATAATCCCGGGTATACCAGTAGCACTCTGCCAACTGGTACATCAAATACGGATTCCGCTCCTTTTCTGCCAGTAACTGATGATAATACTCTATAGCATTAAAATAGCTACCAGCGCGGAAAAGACCATCTGCCCAGCGAAGCTTTTTGTAATAGGGCAGCTGCGCCACAGGATCATTTGCCTTATTCCTGTATTTCTCTTTGTTTTGCTGCTGAGCATTTGCATCAAACTGAACCGTAACAAGGACTGTCGCCAGAATTAATAGCAGCCAATTTTTTCTCATGTGCTTACGCGTTATTATTGGGGATAAAAGTATAAATTGATTTAAAAAAAAGAAAGGGGATGGTCATTTTTATTTTCCACCCTTTTCTCCTGCTTATTTACCTGGTTTAGAAACGGGAGCATGGATATACCAGCCTGCGTGCAAAATCCAGCGGATTCGGCGCAATATAACGTAATGATATTTCAAAGCCTCCGTTACCATTTGTAGCGCCCTGAAGATCTGATATGGTATAATCATAGCTTACCCCGATACGCATACCTTTAAATTCGACACCTGCCGACACCATCGCCGCATCATTATTACGGTACCAGCCGCCCAGGAAAATAGCCGTAGCCATCGAGCGGACTTCCGGATCACCGACAATACAATGGAACTCGTTACCCGCAACCAGTTCATAGGCTGTAGCCTGCGACTGGTACAGCACTGCCGGACGAAGACTGAACTTATCGCTCACATACCAGATCGCACCAACCTGCCCGGTGTAACGGATACCCAGCCCTACTTCGCTGTTCTCCTGCTTCCGGAACGACTCACGCGGCTGATTGAGGTTATTGGCGCCAAGCCCGATCGCATACCCGAAACGTTCGCTTGTGGAATGTGACCAGCCAATACCGGCATTCACAATCCAGTAATTGGTCTTATTATTAAGATTAAGGCGGTCTATGCCGGTACCGGGCTGAAATTGACCATTATAATATTCTTCCTCAAAATAGAGTTTGCTCAGATCGATACTTTTAGAAGTATATCCTCCCTGGAAACCCACCGACAACGACATATTAGGGTCCTGCGCACGCCCCAGGAACTTATGATACGCCAGCGAAAGCATGCCTGTAAAGTTGGAAAGATTCCCGTCACCGGCTTTGTCATTATACAATTGTATACCCCCTGCCAGGTAATCATCTATCGTAAGGTCCTGGACAAGCGGCATATCAAGCGATGCACCATAAGTAACAAAAGGGGCGGGGATACTCCGCCACTGATCCCGGTAGATAGCCGCTGCACGCCACTGACCCGAGAAGTTACCCGTGAACGCGGGATTGACGATCAAAGGAGCTGCATTGAATTGTGTAAAGTGGACGTCTTGTGCGCGGGCACTTTTTACGTTTAACGCTAACACTGCAATCAAGCCCATACAGGCGATTGTATTTTTCCTGATCATAATAGTTTCGATCCTTATAAACGTTATTTAATCAATTATATTCTTTAAAAAAACTATTGCTTGAGCGCGTTGTTGTCTCCCTGCATTAATATCGGCAAAGCCTTATGCTGCAATCGTTACCACGTTCCCAACGGTTGAAAATACGGAAATTTTTCAAACATGCAAGGTCTCGTTGTTTATTTTTTATAATGGCAAATGTATAAAACATATTTAAACGTAGGTAGTAAATCATAAAATACATTGTACAACCCGGTGTGCAGAAACCGGGAATCATAATTCCCACTATCTTTGCAGCCTGTTTTTTTATGACCCGATGACCAACAGGAAGAAAAAAAATAAACAGGCGACAGAAACGCAACAGGTGAGCCGTGCCCGGCAAATCCGGCTCACATTGGGGATAGTCGTGCTCCTCACCGGTATCTTTACCTGCTTTGCCATTGTCAGCTACCTCTTTACCTGGCAGGCCGATCAGGATAAATTCTTATCTGATACCGCTATCCGGCAATTCCTGCTGCATGATGATACTCCGGTAGCCAACTGGGCCGGACGACTGGGCGCCCTGCTGGCCCATACACTCGTATACCGGGGCGCCGGGATCGCCTCCTTCGCAGTCGGACTGTGGATTACCTGCCTGGGGCTTAACATGGTCTACGGTAAGCAGGTCATCCCCCTGCTCCGTTATCTCCGCTGGCTCGCCCTCACCCTGCTGATCGCAGCACCTATACTCGCCTATATCATCCCGCAAGCCGCTTTTCCCTTTGGCGGCGCTTGGGGTGTTGAAGCGGTGCATTACCTGGACGGCCTGATCGGCAGAACCGGCACAGGCATGCTGCTGACAGCGATAACCGCCTTTTTCATTTTCGTTGTTTTTGCGCTTGACCTCTCTCCTGTCCTCAGACGCCTTCGAAAAAGAAAGCCGAAACCTGCTCCGCTACCAGTCCCGCAGGACGTGAATGATGCAAATCAGAAAGCCGGACCTGCTCCGGTAATATCCAATACGCTCAAAAACGGCACGGCTATACAAGCATCCATTGACATCCCGGAGGACGATGCAGATGAGGACATCCCACCCTTTACCCTTACCGAAAAAGAACAGCCACTGGATAAAGAAATACCTCTCCGCACTGAGCCATCCTATGAGCTCTCCCCTGAAAAAGAGTCTCCCCCGACACGGGAAATAAAAGAGGACGCCGGTGAGCTTTCGTTTGAAGTTATTACACAAACAGAGGAAATACCTGCACGGGTTATACGGCATGGCGCGCATATCAGCATAGAAGACCACGAACCGTATGCGCCTGAACTGGACCTCCCCGACTACAAATTCCCCACACTCGACCTCCTGGAAGACCGGGGACATGAAGCTATTGCCCTGGATAAGGAAGAACTGGAAAAGAACAAAAACCAGATCATCCAGACACTGCGCAGCTTTGGCATCGAAATCCAGCGGATCAGCGCCACCGTAGGGCCGACGGTAACCCTTTACGAAATTGTACCGTCCGAAGGGGTACGGATTTCCAAGATCCGCAACCTCGAAGACGACATTGCCCTGAACCTGGCAGCCCTCGGCATCCGTATCATTGCCCCGATACCCGGCAAGGGAACCATCGGCATCGAAGTTCCCAACGCACGCAAGCAGATCGTATCCATGCGCACGCTGCTTTCGAGCGACAAGTTCGTTAACAGCAAAATGAGCCTGCCGATCGCCCTGGGCAAAAAAATAGACAATGAGAATTATATCGTAGACCTGGCCACCATGCCGCACCTGCTTATGGCCGGCGCTACCGGACAGGGTAAATCGGTAGGTATTAACGCAATACTTGTATCCCTGCTCTATAAAAAACACCCGTCCCAACTCAAGTTCGTAATGGTGGATCCCAAGAAAGTGGAGCTTTCCATCTACCGGACCATCGAGAAGCATTTCCTCGCCAAGTTGCCCAACGAAGAAGAAGCGATCATCACCGACACTAAAAAGGTGATCTATACGCTCAATGCGCTTTGCATTGAAATGGACAACCGTTATGAGCTGCTCAAGGAAGCCGGTGCGCGCAACATAAAAGAATACAACGAAAAATTCATCAAACGCCGTCTTAATCCGGCCAACGGGCATAAATACCTGCCCTTTATCGTGTTGGTGGTAGACGAGTTTGCCGATTTGATCATGACTGCCGGCAAAGAGGTGGAAGTACCGATTGCGCGCCTGGCACAACTCGCCCGTGCCGTAGGCATTCACCTGATCATCGCCACGCAACGGCCTTCGGTGAATGTGATCACCGGCACGATCAAAGCCAACTTCCCGGCACGGATCGCGTTCAAGGTATCTGCGAAGGTGGATTCACGTACCATTCTGGATACAGGCGGCGCCGAACAACTGGTAGGACGGGGCGATATGCTGGTATCTCACGGCAGCGAGCTGCTCCGCCTGCAATGCGCATTCGTGGATACGCCCGAAGTAGAGCAGATCGCGGAGTTTATCGGTTCGCAGCGTGGCTACCCTTCCGCCTTCGAGCTGCCGGAATACGATGGTGACGACGCAGAAAGCAACGGTAAAAATATTGACCTTACCAACCGCGACAAGCTGTTTGAAGATTGCGCCCGCGCCGTTGTACAAACACAAAACGGATCTACCTCCAACCTCCAGCGCCGGTTTAATCTTGGCTACAACCGTGCCGGTCGGATCATGGATCAGCTGGAAGCTGCCGGCATTGTCGGCCCGGCAGCTGGCAGCAAGCCAAGAGAGGTGCTGTTCCACACCGAAATGGAACTGGAACAGTTTTTGAGTGAAATGTTATGAATGTAGGGGCGAATTGTATTCGCCCCGTGAACACATCTATCACATTTTCCACATTCAACACATTGATTTTAAAAAATAATAAACAATAAAACAACTAATGCAAAAATTACTGATCGTCTCCCTGGCCCTGATTCTGTGCAATGCGACCGTTTCTTCTGCCCAGCAGCAAGACAAAAAGGCCAAAGAGATCCTGGAAGCCGTAAGCAAAAAAATTGGCGACCTGAAATCCCTGAAGGCTAATTTTGCCCTCCACCTCACAGGAGCTAACGGGAAGGTGAATGAAACCAAAAAAGGCTCATTCTTCATGAAAGGGCAGAAATACCGTGTATCTCTGGACGGACAGGAAATTATCTGCGACAACAAGACCGTATGGACCTGGATGAAGGATGTAAACGAAGTGCAGGTAAGCACTTATAATCCGGGCGAACAAACGCTGTCTCCCGCCAAGCTGTTTACTAACTTCTATGACAAGGAATACAGCTATAAGTATGCCGGCCAGCGCAAGGTGAACGGCAAGGACTGCGACGTGATCGAAATGACCCCCATCGCCGGAAACAAACAGTTCAGCAAAATAGAACTGGCGATAGACAAAGCAACAAAAACGATCACCGGTGGTAACATCTGGGAAAAGAACGGAAATAAATACAAATACGACATCAGTGGTTTTACGGCAGATGCCAGCATCAGCGACAGCTACTTCACATTCAATGAAAAAGAACATCCGGGTGTGGAAGTAGTGGACCTGCGGTAAATGATATTGTACTGGTACGGTAACCAACCGTAGAGACGTTGCATGCAACGTCTCTACTCGTTTGTATCTTCTTCTTCGGCAGACCGTTTTCCGGCGGGACGCTCGGGAACAGGTTCTCTGAAATCAATGATATTCTCCCAGCCTGCGCGCACTTTTACCACCTCGCTATGTGGAATGACCCATTCCGGCTGCACCTGGTCAAACAGGTCGCCGGTATCCCATTGCCCGTTTTCATTTTCATCCACAATGATACGCAACGAGTAGCTGCCTTCCGCAAGATACGACAGGCGTACCACCGTATCGGTGACCGGACTGTAATGAACGGTATCCTCCCCGTTCGTCACCAGTAGGATGTGTTTGCTGCTATAATAGGCATCGGCTACATTTATCTGCACCTTTGCGTAGTCGTCTTCGTGTTTGGTACGGAAGCTGTGGCGGGATGGCATTGCCTCCGTGCCTGCGGAATCACGTGCGAAGCCTTTCAGCAAACGCAATGTATAGACAGCATCTTCCCGCCAGTCTGTTTTTATTTCAAATTTTTCCCTGTCTGCCGTATCGTGTTCCAGCGTTATCGGCACCGGCGCTTCTACGCCATTACTGTCATAAACAAGCGTGATCCTGTCTGCATTAACTTCTGCCAGTTCCCGGTTAAACGTCACGACAAGGGGTTGGGTAATATCCAGTGTGCGCTTGCCGGTATTAGAAGTATCTGCCTGCACACGATAAGACAGCTCTTCCTGTTTGTCATCCTGTCGTCCTCTTTTTCCGGCCATTGCCGGCTTTCCGCCCGGTGCTCCGGAAGCATCTTCCATATCTGAAGTATCGGGTGGCGTAAACTCGCGAAAGGTACGAAGCGGCTCCTGCAGCAGTGAATCTTCGGATGGCCGGACGATCATCTCTGTAAATGCGATCCGTTCCTCATCGCCATCATAGCGCAGGTTGTCATTTTTATCGTGCAGGGCATAAATACGGAAATCCCGCGGAGGCAATCCTTCGATACGGAACTGTCCTGTCGCATCCACACGTCCCGCATATAAAGGCCGCTCACGCACCACAGCGCTGTCTGATACGGCAGCCGCATATAACAACACATAGGCGCCGGTATCAGGCATTCCGGTCAGGGCATTCAATACCCTGCCTTCCACCCACAACGAATCGAAATAACTACCGGTACTGAACAAATAATGATAACCGGTAAACGGATTATTTTCATGCAGATCCTGGATGGCTTTACCAAAAGAAATACGGTACGTGGTGCTGTCCATCAGGAGCGTATCCGGAAGCATCACCGTCACCTTTTTATTGGCAACGATCACCACAGGGGGTACCGGCAGGATCGGAGATGTCTGTATTTCTTTCGCGGCATCGCTCAGCACAATATATTCATCGAAACGCAGCTCCAGCTTACGGGGCTTTGTATGGAGCTGGGAATCCGGCGGTGTTACCGACAATAGCTGCGGCGGCGCTTCATCTTTCTTGCCGCCTGAAGGCGGCACTATATTGGCACATCCCTGCACCAGGCATAACAACAACAACAGCAGCAATGGTTTATAAACAGGGGCGGATTTCATCGCGGCAAAACTACTTACTAATTGTGAAAAACAGGCGGCTGATGCCAATCCGGATATTACACCGGCATTGGGAAACAACCTGTAACTTCGTCACAAATCATATCCCATGATGCTAAGTACATTGTTGTTGTTCAAGTTTCTTTTTTTCGCACCACCACCTAAGGTAGATATACCATCCAGCATATACGACTTTAAAGTATCATCGCTGGACGGCGGTGTGATAGATTTCTCACAATTCCGGGGCAGGAAGATCCTGATCGTCAATACCGCTTCGAAATGCGGTCATACGCCACAGTATAAAGAGCTGGAGGAAATATACCAGCAATATAAAGACAAACTGGTCATTGTAGGCTTTCCGGCCAACGATTTCATGTCGCAGGAGCCGGGCAGCAACGAAGAAATTGCCGAATTCTGTGAAAAGAACTATGGCGTAAGCTTCCCGATGGCAGCCAAAATCTCGGTAAAAGGAAGGAAAATGGCCCCGATATACCAATGGCTCACCAATAAGGATCATAACGGTGTACAGAGCAGCTCTGTAAAATGGAATTTCCAGAAATACCTGATCAGCGAGGCGGGCACACTGATTGCCGTTTTCGACCCGAAGATCAAGCCCACAGACCCGGCGATCATTGACGCCATTAACCCGTAGGGGCAACCCTTGTGGTTGCCCCTACGGGCGAAACCGTTACCTTTGCACACACCCCTGTTTATGCCCAGAGTTTTACGCATCATGAACCGCCTGATCATCGGAGGTCCGGCACTGAATGCTACCTACCTGACCCGCTATATGCCGTCCGAATACGAGACATTGCTCGTAACCGGCGGCAGGGAAGCACACGAGCAGGACGCCACACACCTTACAGAGGATCTTGGTATTGAGCCATATGTAATAGGACAGATGCGCCGTACCATTGATCCGGCAGCAGACCGTTCGGCTTATCTTGAGATGAAGAAGCTGATCCGGAAATTCAAGCCCGATATCGTACACACACATGCCGCCAAAAGCGGCGCGATCGGCAGACTGGCAGCCCGTGCCTGTAATGTACCGGTCATCGTACACACTTTTCACGGTCATGTATTCCACAGCTATTTCAATAAATGGAAAACCGGGGCATTTATCCGGATTGAAAGATACCTGGCGCGGCGCTCTTCGGGGATCATCGCCATCTCTGATCTCCAGAAGAAAGAGCTGGCCCATGCGTACCGGATATGTCCGGCAGAAAAGATCCGTATCATACCCCTGGGCCTGGATTTGCAGAAATTCTGCGTAGACCGGGAGCAAAAAAGGAAAGCATTCCGGGAGGAATATCAGATAGCGGATGATGAAACCGCGATCGGCATTATCGGGCGGATCGTTCCCGTTAAAAATCATGAGCTTTTTGTGGCAGCAGCAGCAAAACTGAGGGCTGCAGCAGGGGGAAAAATACGGTTCATCGTCATCGGCGACGGAGATATGCGCCAGCAAATGGAAGCCGCATGGCACCAAGCAGATATCGACTATACTTATCACTCAGACAGACCGGAACGGGCAACTGCCGTATGTACTTCCTGGCGTACAGATATGGATACGGTGCTTGCCGGTCTCGACATCATTGCGCTAACCTCACATAATGAAGGCACGCCCGTATCGCTGATCGAAGCGCAGGCGGCGGGCAAACCTGTCGTTTCCACACGTGTGGGCGGGGTAGCCGATGTTGTGCTTGAAAATGAAAGCGGCTTCATTACGGAACCGGGCAATGCAGCTCTGATGTCGGATGCCCTGCTGCGGTTTGTCCGGGAACCTGCGCTGCGGCAGCAATTCGGTGAGCGCGGATACAGACATGTTATGGAACGGTATTCCTACCAGCGGCTGGTAGCGGATACAGCCGCTTATTACGATCAGCTGCTTTGGAAGTAGGGGCGAATTGCATTCGCCCAATATACTTTTGTTACTGATCAGAAAGATGCTGCAGCATATCAGCGGTCATTTTCTCCAGATCAAACCGGTGCTGCCAGCCCCAGTCGTTCCTCGCAACACTGTCGTCTATGCTGGCAGGCCAGCCTTCGGCAATCTGCTGACGATAATCCGGCGCATAATTTATCTCAAACGAAGGGATATGCTTTTGTATGGCGGCTGCAACCTCTTCCGGTGCAAAGCTCATAGCAGATATATTGTAGGACATCCGCGTGCTGATCTTTCCGGCCGGGGATTCCACCAGCTCTATGGTACCACGGATGGCATCATCCATATACATCATAGGCAGGTATGTACCTTTGTCCAGAAAGGAAGTATAACGTCCGTGCTTCAGCGCTTCGTGATAGATCTCTACGGCATAATCTGTCGTCCCGCCGCCCGGTGCGCTTTTCCAGCTGATCAGACCGGGATAGCGCAGACTGCGGACATCCAGTCCCCAGCGCTGATGATAATACTGGCACCATAGCTCTCCGGCGTATTTGCTGATACCGTATACGGTGCGGGGTTCCACGATCGTCTGCTGTGGTGTTTGCTCACGCGGTGTAGACCTGCCAAAAACAGCGATGGAACTGGGCCAGTATACCTTATGCAATTTCTCTTCAACTGCGATATCAAGTACACGAAGCAGACTGTTCATATTGATATCCCAGGCTTTCTGCGGATTTTTTTCGCCGGTAGCGCTTAATAAGGCGGCCAGCAGGTATATCTGGGTAATGCCTTCCTTTTTCACCAGGCTATGAACGGCCGGCGTATCCATAACATCCAGCGTCTGATACGGGCCGGCATCCCGAAGCAACGGATGGGGCTCACGAATGTCTGTTGCGATAACCTGGCTGTCGCTGTACAGCCTTCGTAAGGCCAGTGTAAGTTCTACGCCGATCTGGCCGCAGGAGCCGATTATCAGAATTTTTTCCTTGTTCATGCTAAGAGCCTGTTTAAAAATTATAAACCCCGGAAATACAACATCCCCCTCACTCCCCCTTCAAAGGGGGACGATCACATCACTTCCGGCATGGAAGTATGGTAAGTGCCACTGAACAATCGTCTCCCTTTGAAGGGAGATAGAGAGGGATGTGCGGACACAAAATTGTTTTGTATTATGCATTATACTGTGAACAGTTTTTGAAAACAATTTTAAACAGGTTCTAAAGCTGTTATGATCTCATGCACCGGCATATCAGCCTCACAGGGAAGCCTGGATCATTTGTATAAAATCATCAAACAAATACCGGGAATCATACGGCCCGGGCGTACTTTCGGGGTGATATTGCACGGAAAAAGCGGGTTTATGCTTCATCCGTATACCCTCCACAGAGCCGTCGTTCAGGTTAATATGTGTGATCTCCAGCGCTTCATTCCGGCTGACGGCTTCGGGATCTATACCAAAACCGTGGTTCTGGGTCGTGATCTCCGACTTGCCGGTCATCAGATTTTTTACCGGATGGTTCATGCCCCGGTGCCCGTGGTGCATTTTAAATGTAGGCACATCATTGGCACGCGCCAGCAGCTGATGCCCGAGGCAAATACCGAACAAGGGCTTCCCGTCGGCCAGCAACTGCTGCATCGTGTCTACTGCGTAATCCATGGCTGCCGGATCACCGGGACCATTGGATATAAAATATCCGTGGGGATCAAATGCCCGCAGTTCTGCCGGATCCGTTTTTGCCGGGAATACTTTCAGAAAAGCATTCCGCTCTGCCAGGCATGAGAGTATATTCCGTTTTACGCCCAGATCCAGCACGGCGATACGTATCGGGGCTTCGGGCTCACCAACCGTATAAGCTGCTCTCGTAGAAACGGCGGAGGATAACTCAAGTCCGCCCATATCAGGCACGGCACGTAATTGCTCCTGTAATGCCGACAGTTCATCCGTTTCTGTTGTTATGATGCAGTTCATAGCCCCTTTGGTGCGGATGTGCTGCACAAGCGCGCGGGTATCTACGTCGTAGATAGCCACAATATTATTTTTCACCAGGTACGGTTCGAGCCCGTCGTCTGCTGTCATACGGCTGTAACGGCGGGAAATGTTTTTGCAGATAAGCGCTTTTATCTGTACGGCATCGCTTTCCACATCCGAATCCTTTACTCCGTAATTGCCGACATAGGTATTATTCATGATAAGCACCTGGCCCGAATAAGAAGGATCGGTAAACACTTCCTGGTAGCCGGTCATACCGGTATTGAAGCATATTTCACCACCGGCGGTACCGGCTGCTCCGAATGATTTTCCTTTAAAAAGGGTGCCATCCTCAAGCAGGAGCCAGGCAGGTGATGTTTGTATAACAGACAGCGACATGAAAAACAAATTTCGCAAAGTTGCGATTTTCTGCGGGATTTTTCTATTTTAATTGAAAGTTGAAAGTTGGGAATTAAAATGATCCTAAAAATGTGACAAATGTGTTGAATATGGAAAATGTGCTAAACACATTCGTCACATTCAACACATTTGTCACATTAAAACTATCATTTCCAACTAAACTAACATGGTCACCGGATTTTCCAGGTAGGCTTTAAGCGTCTGCATAAACCGGGCGCCTGTAGCGCCGTCCACAACCCTGTGATCGCAGCTGAGCGTAAGCTTCAGCAACTGGCGCACCACAACGGCTCCGTTTTCCACAACCGGCGTGGCGGCAATCTTGCCGACAGCCAGGATACAACTATCGGGCGGATTGATAATCGCCGTAAATTCATCTATATCCATCATCCCCAGATTGGAAATGGTAAATGTATTACCGGTAAACTCCGGCGGCTGCAATTTTTTATTACGGGCTTTTTCTATCAGCCCTGATGCATCTGCTGCAATCTGCGATAATGATTTCTGATCAGCAAAGCGGATGACCGGGACGATCAAACCTTCATCTACAGCAACCGCAGTACCCACATGTATATGTCCGAACCGGCGGACAAAATCGCCCATCCAGGCGCTGTTCACTTCGGGGTGGTTGCGCAGCGCCATCGCAGCAGCCTTGATGATCAGATCATTAAACGAGACCTTTACCGGAGACAGCTCATTGATATGCTTCCTGGCTTCAATGGCCTTATCCATCGTGATCGTCATCCGCAGGTAAAAATGCGGTGCGTTGAATTTGCTCTCCGACAAGCGCTGGGCGATCACCCGGCGCATTTGTGACAGCGGTATATCCTGGTAATCTTCCGTTCCTAAAGACGGCTGTGGCGTCGCGGATGCTACCTGCTGTGCATCTTTCTTCGCGGCAGGCTGATATTCATCTACGTCTCTTTTAACAATACGACCATTATCACCGCTACCCTTCAGTTCACTGATGTCAATGCCTTTTTCCTGTGCAAGGCGACGGGCCAACGGAGAAATTTTCACACGTTCGTCTCCTTCTCCTGCCGGCGCTTCCTGCTCTTTCTGTGCGGGTGCGGCAGACGAAACCGGTGCTGCTGCCTTATCCTGGCCGGATGCTTTTGTTTCTTCGCCGGACGTTTCTTCGCCGGCGTCATCCAGGTAAGGTCCTATATCTGTTCCCTCTTTGCCTACAATCGCAATAATCTCATTGATTTTTGCTGCCTGCCCTGCTTCCACACCAATGTAAAGCAGTGTACCGTCTACATAAGGCACGATCTCCATCGTGGCTTTATCCGTTTCCACTTCAGCCAGCACATCGTCGCTTTTTACGGGGTCTCCCACCTTTTTCAGCCACGAAACGATCTTGCCTTCTTTCATCGTATCGCTCAGCAGCGGCATACGGATCACGGTGGCATCGCCTGCTTTGGGTGCGGATTTCCGGGGTGGCGCTTGTTCGGCCGGCGCTTCCGCTTTTGCCGCCGGGCTGTCTTCTGCTACAGGTTTTGCTTCTTCTTCCTGTTGCGGCGCGGACGCTCCTTCTTCGAGAAAAGACTGGTAGTCTTCTCCCGGCTTACCGATAATGGCGATGATATCATTGACCTTCGCCGCCTTCCCCTGCTCTACGCCCAGGTACAACAGTGTTCCATCCACATAGGGTACAACTTCCATCGTGGCTTTGTCTGTTTCAACATCTGCCAGTACATCATCAGACTTTACAGTATCTCCTACTTTTTTATGCCAGGCTGCTATTACGCCTTCTTTCATCGTATCGCTGAGCAACGGCATACGGATCACTTCGGCCATATCTTTATCTTTCTATACAGTTAACTTGATCAGGTCTCAAAAGTAATCAATTCCCCCTGTTTGTAGCAGCAGGGGGAATTTGTTTTTTAAATAAGAACAATAGATCCCCGCTTTTACGGTCAGGTATAAAATAAAACAGGTGTTGATCCGTGAATCATAAGCATCATCTGGATACTTTCATTCAGTTTCAACACCTGTCGGTCCGGCTCTGTCAACATGTTCAGAACCGGTTGGCCGCGGATCAGTCCAGCGCTGTGGCGCCTTCAATGAGCACCGTTGCCTTGTTATTCAGTATTTCCACAAATCCGGCTGATATTTCATACAGATCTGCCTGGTTGCGGTCTTTTATGATCTTCATTTTCCCTTTACCCAGCGAAGCAATCATAGGTGCGTGGTTTTCAAGGATCTCGAAGGAGCCTTCTGTGCCAGGCAACTGGATGCCATACACATTGCCGCTGAATATTTTACGTTCGGGTGATAATATTTCTAACTGCATGTTCTTAATGTTGATGATACGCCGGCTGAAATTAAAACCTAACTCCTGGCCATTTCAATCAGCTTCTTACCCTTGGCGATGGCGTCGTCGATAGAACCTACCAGGTTAAATGCCGCTTCAGGGTATTCGTCCACCTCACCGTCCATGATCATGTTAAAGCCGCGGATCGTTTCCTCGATCGGGACCAGCACACCTTTGAGGCCGGTAAACTGCTCGGCCACATGGAATGGTTGCGAGAGGAAGCGCTGCACCCTGCGCGCACGCGATACGATGAGCTTATCATCCTCGCTCAGCTCATCCATACCGAGGATGGCAATGATATCCTGCAGTTCTTTGTAACGCTGGAGGATGAGCTTTACGCGGTTGGCGCAATTATAATGTTCTTCGCCCACGATTGCCGGCGTCAGGATACGGGAAGTAGAATCGAGCGGATCCACCGCCGGATAGATACCCAGATCCGATATTTTACGGCTCAATACCGTAGTGGCATCAAGGTGGGCAAATGTCGTTGCCGGTGCGGGATCGGTAAGATCATCCGCCGGCACATACACCGCCTGTACAGAGGTAATAGAACCATTTTTGGTAGAAGTGATCCGCTCCTGCATCAGTCCCATTTCGGTAGCGAGCGTGGGCTGATAACCTACTGCAGACGGCATCCGTCCCAACAGCGCCGATACTTCGGAGCCGGCCTGGGTGAAACGGAAGATATTATCCACGAAAAACAGAATGTCCTTTCCTTTACCGGCGCCGTCGCCGTCACGGAAGTATTCAGCTAATGTAAGTCCTGACAATGCCACACGTGCACGGGCGCCGGGGGGTTCGTTCATTTGTCCGAAAACGAATGTAGCCTTGGACTCTTTAAGCTCTTCAAGATCTACAGAACTCAGGTCCCATCCGCCTTCTTCCATGCTTTGCTTAAATTTCTCCCCGTACTTCACGATGCCTGCTTCGATCATTTCGCGCATCAGGTCGTTCCCCTCACGCGTGCGCTCTCCCACACCGGCAAATACAGACAGACCGCCATGACCTTTTGCGATGTTGTTGATCAGCTCCTGGATCAGTACGGTTTTACCCACACCAGCACCTCCAAACAGCCCGATCTTACCACCTTTTGCATACGGCTCGATCAGGTCAATGACCTTAATACCTGTATAAAGTATTTCCGTAGAAGTGCTCAGGTCTTCAAATCTGGGAGGTTTGGCATGAATGGGTCGGCTCTTTGTTTTATCCGGGGCCGGCAGTCCGTCGATCGCATCACCGGTTACATTAAACAGGCGGCCATTGATCTGGTCTCCGGTCGGCATGGCAATAGCCTTGCCGGTATCTGTCACCTTCATACCACGCACCAGGCCTTCTGTACCGTCCATGGCTACCGTACGTACACTGTCTTCTCCGAGGTGCTGCTGCACTTCAAGCACGAGCTTGTCACCGTTTTCCCGTGTGAGCTCGAGGGCGTTATAGATTTCAGGCAACTTATTGTCACCCGTAAAATGCACGTCCACTACGGGACCGATGATCTGCTTTATTTTACCAACGTTGGGCATATTCCTGAATTATATAAAGAAGAAGAATTTGTCAAATTTCGCGCAAAGGTAACACTTGGATCAGCAATTGTCAAAATTGAACAGAAAAATCATTGTTCCTGCAAAGAAATTGCATATTTAATCATTCTGTTAAAATTGCTTCCTACCGGCCCTGCTTACCGGGAGAAGGGAAATAATTGATTAGGTTTGCACATTAAAATGCGGACTCCCTGATGCGGTGGAAACATCTACAAATACTGGTTATTATTCTTATAGTTCTTGCGGGATGCACGGGAGATCAGCACAAATTTACGATTGCCGGCCATATTAAAGGAATGCCGGAGCAGACCGTGCTGCTGGAGGAACTGGGCATTAATGAAATTACGATCATCGATTCCGTACAAACCGCCAACGGGCAGTTTGAGCTGTCGGGCACGGCTCCTGAACCAGGTCTTTACCGGCTCAGCTTCGATAATAACCAATATATCATCCTTTCTGTCAGCGAGGGAACGTTAAAAGTCAGCGGCGACTGGCATACCTTATACGACTATACGGTAACCGGCTCTCCCGCATCCGAAAGCCTGCGTCATTTTTTACATACCGTACGGGAGTATGCACGGGATATCAACACGATTTCCGGCGTAATCCGCACAATGCAGGAACGTGGTAACGACAGCCTCCTGGAAGCGGCGCATAAAGACATGCAGGACATTAACTTCCAGCTTACACAATTCATAGAAAACTATGCAGATACGGCATCGGATCTGCCGTCTGCGCTTTTTGCCGTACAGATATTAAACCCGGTTTCCGAACGGGTCTATCTGGAAACCTTTGCCCAAACGCTGAACCGCCGCTTTGACAACACACGCCTTGCGAAAGACTTCACCGTGAAGCTGAACCGCATGCTGGCCCAGCCTCAGATGCCGAAGCGCCAAAAGCGTCTGACGCCGGATGGTCCTGATCCCGAGGCGCCTGATTTCAGCCTGCCTACCCCGGAAGGAGAAATGGTAAACCTCTCTTCATTTAAAGGAAAATATGTGCTGCTCGATTTCTGGGCATCCTGGTGTGCGCCCTGCCGGGCTGAAAACCCCAATGTCGTAGCGGCCTACCACAAGTTTAAAAACAAGAATTTCACGATACTCGGCGTTTCGCTCGACCAGAAAAAGGAAGCCTGGCAAAAAGCTATTAACGACGACGGGCTTACCTGGACGCATGTCAGCGACCTGCGCGGATGGTCTTCTCCTGCGGCACAGATCTACCAGGTAGAATCCATCCCGGCCAATTTCCTCATCGACCCTGATGGGAAGATCATTGCCTGTAACCTCCGCGGTGCGGCCCTGGCCTCACGCCTACAGGAGGTGCTGAAGTAAACAGGTGTATCTCTATACTCATTTTTGCACCCAAAACAATGATAAAAATGACGGCAATGGTCATATTAGGGTAAGAACACCGCCCTCACTCCCTCCTCAAGGAGGGACGATTGCTTTGTGCCACAGACCGAACGTTATCTATCATACGAAGCAATCGTCTTCCCTTCAGGGGAGATAGAAAGGGGTGTTGATTACAAAGAACTTATAAAATACGTCAATGGTAACCGCTAACAACAAAGTTGTCATGGCGGGCTTTTGACCCGCCATCGTCTGAAATTGACATGATGTACAAACAGGCTCGTGTTCATTGCAGACGATCCCGGATCAAGTCCGGGATGACAGATTCTTTGAGGGGCTGCCCCTCATCATACCTTCATTATCCTGTTCCTTATAGAGGGTATGCGCCGGCCCGGATTTTATCCACCGTCATTTTCAACATAATCAATGATCTGCAACACTTCCTCGTCTGTAAGGTGCGGGAACGGCGTCATGGTTGCCTTATTCCATTTGTCGTATAATTCCCGTGCATAAGGGTCGCCGGACTTAATGAATTCGGGACTGTTCTTAATAAACGCCGTCAACCTTGCAATATCGTGGTTCCACCGTGCCAGCGACCCTTCAAGAGCCGGGCCCATTTTATCTTTCTTTACAGAATGGCAAATGGCGCAATTATCCACGAAAAGCTTCTTCCCTCCTGTAAGTTGCGGCACTGTCACTTCCGGAGCGCCTTTGTGTGTTTCAGACGTTTCACCACAAGCATGCAACATCAGCATAGCCGATGTGAGCACTACGATACACTTTGTTTTCATATCCAAACATCAATATGCCGGCGATCGCCGGATACTGTAATATTATTTTTCGAGCGCCTGTATATTCCGGAACAAACGGCTCCAGCGGAGGTCGAACAGGTTTTTATTATAGCTGAGCCATACAAACCAGGCCTTACCTACGATATGGTCTTCGGGCACAAATCCCCAGTAACGGGAGTCGGAAGACTGGTGGCGGTTATCGCCCATCATCCAGTAATAATTCATTTTGAAAGTGTAGGAATTTGCAGGCTGACCATTGATATAGATCTGCCCGTCACGGACTTCCAGATCATTACCCTCATAACGATTGATAACGCGATGGTATAATGAGATATTTTCGGGTGTAAGCTGTATGGTAGCCCCTTTTTCCGGTATTACCAGCGGACCGAAATTATCGCGGTTCCAGCGGTAATGATGCGGATCCAACGGAAAACCTATATCCATGGAAATATCATCTTTCGGGAACACAAACGGTGTAACCGACTCCACACCGGAAACCTGCCGCACAACATCCACCTTGTTGTTCGGAATGTTGTATATCTGGTTGCGGCTCATGTCCTGACCAATATAATCGATATCATTTTCCTCCATAAAATCCCCGCTAAAGGCGGGAATGGTCATCGCTATCTTATAAAACATCTTCGCATGGGGAAACACCTTTGCCGGTTCATCGTTTACATATACGACTCCATCCCGTATCTCCAGCTTATCACCGGGTATGCCCATACAACGCTTGATGTAATTCTCCTTTTTATCCACGGGACGGGTAATGATCTCATGCCGGGCAAGAATATTTGCCCTGCCTTCACGCAGGCAGGCCATATGATAATCTTCCTCAGGACGGTCTGCCATAACGGTGTCTCCGTTCGGAAAGTTAAACACCACCACATCATATCTTTTAACGTCTCCCAGACCGGGCCAGCGGCGGTATTTCCACTGCACCGATTCAGAGTATGATTTGCCACCGAGGAATGTATTATGTACCAGCGGCACCGACAGCGGGGTCATCGGCGGGCGCGGCCCGTAGGACACCTTGCTGACAAACAGGAAATCATTGACCAGCATACTGCCTTCCATAGATCCTGTAGGAATCGTGTAAGCTTCTACAAGGAATGTGCGGATCAGGGTAGCTGCCACAATCGCAAAAACACCGGCATCAAGCCATTCCCGCCATACCGGCTTTTTCTTTTTCTCCTTCTTTTGGCCTTCTTCTTTCTTCTTCCAGAATGCAAGTCGCATAGTGTGTGCGGAATATTATGAGCTTCAAAAGTATAATAAATTTTGCATCGTGTCGGGAGGGAATTTCACGATGGATTTGTTTTAGAGGATTATTAACAGCCGTACGAGCAATCCTGTGTGATTGCCCGACAGCCGATTTATCAATCATAATTCAGGAATCACACAGGATTGCCCCTACGGTAATATTTACACGCCGGCGCCAATCCGCAGATATTGCATTTGGGATTACGGGCCAGGCATACATATCGTCCGTGCAGGATCAGCCAATGATGCGCAATATGTATCAATTCCGGCGGCATGAACGATACAAGCTGCTTTTCCGCCTGCAAAGGGTTTTTAGCGTTCACTGTCAGCCCGATCCTTGCAGACACCCGGAATACATGCGTGTCTACGGCCATGTTAGGTTGATCGTACAGTACTGAAGTGATTACATTGGCTGTTTTCCGCCCTACTCCCGGCAATTGCATCAGCTCTTCAACCGTGTCGGGGATATTGCCGCCGAATTTTTCCATCACCATCTGTGCCATACCGATCAGGTGCTTCGTTTTGTTGTTGGGATAGCTGATACTCCTGATATAGGGGAACAGCTCTTCCGGCGTGGCGCGGGCAAGGCTTCCGGGATCGGGGTATCGGGCAAAGAGCGCCGGGGTAGTCATGTTCACCCGCTTATCGGTACACTGGGCGGAAAGAATTACGGCAACCAGCAACTGGTAGGGTGTATCATAGATCAGCTCGGTTTCGGCTTCCGGCATATTCTGCTGAAACCAGCTGATCACATAAGCGTAACGCTCCTTCCTCGTCATTGAATGAATTGAGACCGGAAAAATAATCCATTTTAACCTTTTTCTTGTCTCGGCACAAAAAACAGTGGGCGAATGATGATTCGCCCCTACGTTAAATAAACTTGTTGTCCTTCGCTGTTTTTATCGCATCCGCTTTACTATGCACATTCAGTTTGTGGTAAATATTCTTGATGTGCGATTTTACGGTTTCCAGATCAATGAACAATTCTTCGGCGATCCTTTTCCTGCTTTTACCGGTTGCAATCTGTTCGAGTATTTCGGTTTCCCGGCGGGTAAGCGGAGACGCTTCATTGCGTTGGAAGGAGTGGATCACCATACGTGCTATATGTGCGCTCATCGGTCCACCGCCATCCATAACCTCTGCAATAGCGCTGATCACTTTTTCATGAGGTGTATTTTTTGTGAGATAGCCCGCAGCGCCATTCCCCAAGGCCCGGAAGATGAGCGTATCCTGCTCGTAGACGGTAAGGATCAGGATATGCGTATCGGGAAGGAGCTTTTTGAGCCTGGGCAGTGCGTCAATCCCGGAAAGCCCCGGCAGCTCCACATCCAGCAGTAATACATCCGTGTCGTCGTGCACAATTTTTTTCGCAGCATCTTCGTATGAAGGGTATGTGCTTACTACCTGGTACCCCTCTGTCTGGTCAATCAGATACGCGTACCCGTTCCGTATTGTTTCATCATCCTCAATAATGCTCACCCGTATATTCAGATCTCTGGTCATTCCGGTGTTATATGATTCCGTTAAAGTTCGGAATCATTTCCGTATTTTATATCACGCCTAAGGCGGTATTTTTTTCCACTGCCCGCAGGTAACCGGAACGTCAGCGTAATAATAGTCCCTGTACCGGGAGCGGCATCTATATACAGACGGCCACGTATCCTTTCTGCGCGCACCTGCATATTACTGATACCATGGCCTTTCCGTACACTGTGTATATCAAATCCCGTTCCGTTATCGCTGAGCTTCAGCTGCAGAATATCTTTTTCCTTCAGCGACACCTCCATGCTCACCTGTGTAGCGTCTGCATATTTGAGGCAATTGTTCAAGGCTTCTTTAAAGATCATGATCAGATTGCGGCTTATATCCAGGGGCAACCGGTTTTGTTTCATCCGCTCGTCTGTACCGGAAAAAGAAAATTCAATATCCGTGTCCTGGAATAGCTCCACGCCTACGTCGCGGATACGGTGCAGTATCTCGTACAGGTTACCGTTCGATGGTTGCAGCGACCAAAGGATATCTCTTGTTCCGCTGTATAGTTGTGTTGTATTATCCTGTATCTGCTCGATGATACGAAAAAGGTCGGGAGCAGTGCTTCCTATCTTGGTCTTCAGGATATTGGCCAGTACGTTGATACGGGTAAGCTTGTTGCCTACTTCATCATGAAAATCTTCTGCCGTCCGTTCCCGCACTTTATCCTGCTCTTCCCTGCGCAGTTTTTCAAGAAGCTTCTGCCGGTTCTGCTTCCGTTTGTTGGCTGCGTATTGCAATATGATACCAAGCAGCATAAAGCCTGCCAGCACAAGCAGCGTGAACAAATTCGTTTTATGAAAAGGGGCTATTATTTCAAAAGGATAATGCAGCTCTCTGACGGTTTCGTCATTTCCGGCCATACACTGTATTACAAAGTCGTATTTCCCGGGAGGCAATGCCGAGTAGGTTACCGAGCTTACCGGCGACCAGTTGGACCAGGGCGCTTCCAGCCCGTTCATAATATAGCGGTAACGCAACTGGTCATGTCCGCTCAACGATATCGCGTGGAAGTTGAAGGTGATATTGTTCTGACGGTAAGGCAACCGGAGATGATACGGAACAGGATACCAGGCGTCGGCACTGTCATAATAGCTTTCGTTGGTGATCTGCTCACCAAACACTTTAACCGATTGCATTACGATACTCACAGGCACGGCATTGGTAAGCTTCGATGCGGGATTGTAGTGCAATGCGCCGTTTGTAGTGCCAAACCAGATACTGCCGTCCGGCATTTTATGCACTGCGTTGTGATTGCTCTCCATCCCGGTAACGCCCTGCTCTTTGCCATACGAATAAATAACGGGCGTGCTGTCTTTGAAGCTGATCCGATGTATCCCGAAACCTGTTCCCGCCCATACGTCTCCTTCGTCGTCCGTAATAATATTGTAAATAAAATCGGACCGGAGACCATGCTCCTGATCGTAGGTAGTTACTTCCCTGGTATCCAGGTTATAAGTAATGATTCCGTTGTCGCTGGTACCGATCCACAATTCCCTTCCGCGCATGGTAAAGCATTGGGGAAGTGCATTATCCACAGCCGTGTTGGTTACAAAAGGATAAACGCCGTTTCCGTTATACATTTTAATACCCGCATTGGTTGCGATCAGCATACTATCTTCCCCAATAAGGATAAACGATTTGGCCGACTGCATTGGCAATGGTAATTGCAGGAACGTATCCCGTTCATATACGGCAGCGCTATTACCGTAGCCCACCCAGAGGCGATTCTTATTGTCAGTGTATAATGCAAAAACCGTTCCGGCAACGGACCGGCTTCCCGGCAGTGCTACAGGCTTAAGTCCGCGGTGATCATACCTCCATAAACCCGCACCACGGGTACCGATCCACAATTCATGTCCGTTACGTAATGTGAGCGCTGTAATGGCAGGTCTTATACGATCAGGGAAGGGAATACTCCTGATCGTCCTGTTATGGTATTCATACAAACCGGCGTCGTATGTCCCCAGATAAACCCGGCCCGATTTATCGGCAGATACACTGGTGATCTGCCCACTGGGCAGCCCCATACTTTCATCCAGACCGGAAAACAGCGCACCGGAAAAACGGAATATTCCCTGCCCGTCAGAAGCCAGCCACACATTTCCCTCTGAATCTGTAAACAGATCCGGGAAATTATTATTGCTGAGACCGTTCCATTTATTATAATACTGAAATGAAGAGTCCCTGAAGCGCAGCACACCACTGCCTGTTCCGATCCAGTAATAATTCCGGTCGTCTTCGGTCATACTTAGCAAAGTCGGGAAAACATCCAGGCTGTATCCGGCCACCTTATATTCTGCAACAGTATCTCCATCGATGTAATACAAGCCGGCAGCAGTCAGTACCCAGATCCGGCCGCTACGATCTTTATACAGCCGGGTGATATACGGCGCATCACCTCCCTTACTTTTCAGGGTATGCTCTTTGCCGCTGCTTTTTTCGAACCACAGTATCCGGCCTGCGGCAGTAGCCAGCCAGATACCATCATCATCCGGCAGCAACGAAGTAACCATAATACTGTCCGGCAAATTGAAAGCTGCGCTTTTTCCTCCTTTTATAGAATAGACCTTACCGGCAGCAATGCACCAGGCTGTGCCGTCTTCCGCCATACGGATCGTGGTGACATTGTTGGCGCCCGGGTTATCGGAAGTGGAGAATGTAAAGTGCTGCATTTCCCGGCCGGAAAACCGGGTAACGCCCGCTGTGGAACCGATCCATAAGTTCCCGCGCGGATCTGTGGCGAGCGCGCGGATCGCATTACTGGTCAGCCCGTCCCGCACAGTGTAGTTGGTAAAGCTGTGTCCGTCGTACCTGGAAAGCCCGCCCAATGTACCGATCCAGAGATGACCATACATGTCTTGTACTATACAGTCGGGCTGCGATTGTATCAGTCCGTCCTCAATATTCAGGTTATAAAAAGGCACCCGCTGCGCAATACCCGTATACGGGATGGTACATACCAAAATCAGCGACAGCATATATTTACGCAACCTCATTGTGCCATTTCTGTTATTCATAAAACGGGTACATCGCTGTCGTGAAGTTATGTTTTAATCATTAAAAAAATACTGCCGGGCCGCAACATCCGGTACAGGCTGTATAAATCCCCCGCTTTCTACCCCGCATTTCCGGGCTGTCTGTTTCAAATCCCCCGTTCCGGGGGGATTTGCAGATTAATCATACGGATACATTTGTCTGACAAACTTTTGGTATGAAAAGATCCATATACCTCATGCTGCAAATGCTGCTGACCATAACAGCAACGTATGCTGGAGCGAAAGACAGCGTGATTACCGGCAAAGTGCAGGATGATCAGGGTATATCCCTGCCGGGAGCGCATATCCTCTTGCGATCTGCAGCCAATGGCACGCCGGTCAAAATGGATATAACGGACAGCAATGGTCATTTTCTTCTGGAAGTACCGGCAAACGGCGCCTATGAGCTTTCCGTAACAATGACCGGTATGCAAAGCCATATCCAACAGATAACACCGGAGGCAGACACGGTTAATATTCCGGTCATTACAATGAAGCCGGAGAGCTGGACACTTGAAAATGTCACCGTGAGGGCACAAAAGCCCATGATAGAAGTGCAGGCCGATAAGATCGTTGTGAATGTGGAAAACAGCATCCTGAGCGCGGGAGCATCCGCCCTGGAGATCCTGGGACGTTCGCCGGGCGTGCGGGTAGATCAGAACGACCAGATCAGCCTCAAGGGCCGACCCGGCGTAACGATCATGATAGACGGAAGAATTGTGCCGGTATCGGGTACTGACCTCGCTGAGATACTTAAAAGTATGCCTTCCGCTTCGATTGAAAAGATCGAGATCATCAGTAATCCCGGCGCACGGTATGATGCTGCAGGCACTGCGGGGATCATTAATATCCGCACCAAAAAAGATCAGCGCATGGGAGTGAACGGCACCGCAAATGTTTCCTATACACAGGGTATCTATCCTAAAACTGCTGCAGGAGGCACACTGAGCTACCGTAACAAAAAAGTGAGCCTGTACACGAATTATAATTACAGCTACCGGTATTGGTTTAATCATTTAATGCTGGACCGCCGGTTCTATGATACCGCCACCGGGCAGCAATTGTTCCGGTACGACCAGGATAACAGCTCCCTGTTTGATTTCAGCAACCATACCGGCGCGCTGGGACTGGATTACCGCGCTTCTAAAAAGACAACTACCGGCCTTGCCCTCAACGGCAGCAACAATCGTTTTAATCCGAAAGCCGATAATGCTTCGAGCGCACTGGGACCTTCGGATGAAGTGCTATACTATTTCCATACTACGGGCAAGCACCGGAATCAATACTATAACGCAGCAGCCAATGCTTACCTGCGTCATGCCTTTGACGATAAGGGCACAGAACTGAATGCAGATGCAGACTATGCGATCTACAGCAATAACAGCCGGCAGTACTTTGTTACGAGCTACACAACTGCGGCAGGCGCTATGTACCAACCCGACTATCTGCTTAAAAGCAATCTTACCGGGCAGACACAGATACGTTCATTCAAAGCCGGATATACCAGACTTCTACCCCACGATTACCATATGGACGCCGGTGTTAAAACCAGTTATGTAACGGCCGATAACAAGCCGTTATTCTATGAAATGCAGCAAGGCACTTATGAATTAGACACAAAACGCAGCAATCATTTTCTCTACAATGAAAATATCAATGCCGCTTATCTGAATGTAAAAAGAGACAAGGAAAAATGGGGGATACAACTGGGCCTCCGGGCGGAGCATACCGGCGCCGACTGGCAGCAAAAGACAACCGGGCAGCAGTATGATACCGGTTATATACAACTGTTCCCTTCCCTCGCCGTGCAGCGGCATATCACCCAACAGCATGATCTGGGACTAACGCTCAGCCGGCGCATCGAGCGGCCCAACTACCAGCAACTGAACCCTTTTAAGTTCTTTATTGACAAAACCACCTACCGGGAAGGATATCCCTACCTGAAGCCTGCTTTGTCCTACGTTGCGGAGCTATCGCATACGTTCAGGCAGCAATTCATCACTACATTCACTTACAGCATTACGGACAATGTGATCACTGAAGTGATCCAGCCCAGCGACCATGAAGATTCCGTTACGGTACAAACGCACAAAAACCTCCGCAGAATGACCTTCCTGGGTATCAGCGGCGCCTATTCCATGCAGATTGCCAGATGGTGGACAAATGTCACCGGATACAATGCCTATTATGCTTTTTATGAAGGGTTCCTTGCCAATACGGACCTGCGTAACGGCAGGCCAACGTTTGACCTCAACACCAATAATTCGTTCATACTGCCGGCAGGTTTTTCTGCTGAACTGGGATTCTGGTACCAGGCAAGGCAGCTATACGGTTTTATGGATGTGCAGCCGGTATGGATGCTCAATGCCGGTATCCAGCGGCATTTCCTGGACAGACAGGCAACGCTCCGGCTGAATGTGCAGGATATTTTCTGGACCGGTTATCCCAAGGCCACTTCTACATATACCGGCTACCAGGAGGATTTTGTAGCGATACGGGACACGAGACAGGCTACTATTTCGTTTACCTATCGCTTCGGGAATAAATCGGCGGCGCCGTTACGCCAGAGAAGCGGCGGCGCCGAGGAAGAGAAACGAAGGGCAGGGACGGGAAATGCGTAATCAATTTGAAAATTTGAAAATGAGCTAATTTGAAAATTGATCCTGTTTTGACAACCAGGTTCATTGGCTCATTTTCAAATGCTCAAATTTTCAAATTTCAAACCCAGCCACTGTACCGCATTATCATATAAAAGCTGCTGCTGCTGCGCGGGTGTAAAACCTGTTTCGCGGATCAGCTTGCCGGGAGCATGTTCGCCTAACGGGAAGGGATAATCACTGCCCATGCATATCTTGTCATCGCCGATTACATCTACAATGTACCGCAGGGCTTTGGGGTCGTGCACCAGGGCATCGATCCAGAACCGGCCGAGATAATCGCGGGGATTTATATTGTTATCGACAGCGCAGAGATCAGGACGAACGTTAAACCCGTGCTCTATTCTCCCGATCGTGAACGGAAAGCTCCCGCCACCGTGCGCAAAGGCAACCCGCAGCTTCGGGAATTTTTCAAATACGCCGCCAAAGATCATGGATGCAATAGCCCGCGCCGTTTCTGCCGGCATGCCTACCAGCCAGGGCAGCCAGTACTTCGTCATATCCTTCTGCCCCATCATCTCCCAGGGATGCACAAACAGGCAGCAGCCCAATTCCTCTGCCGCTGTCCAGAAAGGAATAAACCGCTCATCGCTCAGGTTAGCACCGTTGATATTCGAGCCGATCTCCAGGCCGGGCATCTTCAGTTCTTTCACACAACGCTCCATCTCTTTGATGGCAAGATCAATATCCTG
Organism: uncultured Chitinophagaceae bacterium; assembly: GCA_964527735.1. Taxonomy (GTDB): domain Bacteria; phylum Bacteroidota; class Bacteroidia; order Chitinophagales; family Chitinophagaceae; genus JBEBVQ01. Next base: position 42,909 of record CAZGPG010000009.1, read on the forward strand.
AAGCGGGACAGTACCGATACCTATAAACCGTTGGGGGTACAGCGTAACGCACTGCGCAATATGGTCGTTAAAAAAGCGGGCGGTTTCATAGCCATGCTCCGGCTTCGCCCAATAATTAAATAATACCGGGATCGTGGAGAGCACCTGCATACCCACCTCTGTCATGTCCATCTCCTTCATCCTTTCTGCCGGATCCCAGCAATTCTGCTGCACCTCACGAAACATTTTATCTCCTTTGATCATCCGCGCACAGCAGGGCTTGTGATGCTCCAGATGGATAAACTCACCATACCCGAACTTCTGAAACCAGTTGGGGATATGCTCCGGCATAATGTGGGTGTGGATGTCGATGGAGTGGTGATGCGGGTGTGTAGTGGACATATAATTTGAAAATTTGAAAATTTGAAAATTTGGGAATGAATCTGATTATTAGAACAATACGACCATTTTTAATTAGCTAATAATCTCTCGCCACAGACACCAGGTAATCGGCTAATAAAATTGATCATTTTCAAATTCCCAAATTTTCAAATTGGCTAATTAAAGTAACAGCATTATACTCTTTCGTAAATAATCGCAGCGCCCTGCCCCACTCCGATGCACATCGTGGCGAGTCCGTAGCGTGCGCCGCGGCGTTTCATTTCGTACAGCAATGTTGTGGAGATACGCGCGCCGCTGCAGCCAAGTGGATGGCCAAGCGCTATGGCGCCGCCGTTGACATTTACCTTTGCGGGATCCAACCCCAGATCACGGATACAGGCAATACTCTGTGCTGCAAATGCCTCGTTCAGCTCTACGAGATCAATATCACCCACCTCAAGTCCAGCCCGCTTCAACGCTTTCTGTGATGCTGGCACCGGGCCTATTCCCATGATCGCCGGGTCTACGCCTGCAATGGCCATTGATTTTATTTTAGCCAGCGGTTTCAGTCCGTATTTTTTCACGGTAGCTTCTGACGCGAGCAGGAGCGCTGCCGCGCCGTCATTCACACCGCTTGCATTGGCCGCAGTTACTGTTCCGTCTTTTTTAAAGGCAGGCTTCAGGCTCGCGAGCTTATCCAATGGCGACTGCCGCGGATGTTCGTCCACGCTCACAACCGATGTTTTTCCTTTACCAAGCTCTATGGTTACCGGCAATATTTCATCTGCAAACTTACCGGCTGCAGCCGCAGCGGCATATTTCTCCTGGCTTTCGAACGCAAAAGCATCCTGCTCTTCGCGCGATATCTTCCAGCGTTCGGCAACGTTCTCTGCCGTTTCTCCCATACTGTATGGATGGTGCAGCGCACTTAGTTTTTTATTAATGAAACGCCATCCTATCGTCGTGTCAAATATTTCTGCGCTGCGGGAAAAAGCGTTTTCCGCCTTACCCATGACAAAAGGCGCGCGGCTCATGCTCTCTACTCCACCGGCTATATATATATCACCGTCTCCGCACATAATGGCACGGGAGGCATCCATAACAGCCTGGAGACCGGAAGCGCAGAGCCGGTTGACCGTATTGCCGCCAACCGTTACCGGCAGCCCGGCCAGCAATACGGCCATACGCGCTACGTCCCGGTTGTCTTCTCCCGCCTGGTTGGCGGCGCCTGCGATCACGTCCTCTATCTCATTAACATCAATCTGCGGATTCCGCTCCACCAGCGTCTTAAGGACATGCGCGAGCATATCATCAGGGCGTACGCCGGAAAGGCTCCCACCATATTTTCCTATGGGTGTGCGGAGCGCGTCTATTACATAAACGGTATTCATGAAAAGCCTGTGTTATGTTTTTAAATAGCTAAATTTGATTGCAAAGTTACAAGTTACCATGAAGGAAACACTGCTTCAAATGGCGCGATATAATATATGGGCCAACAAACGCATTGTGGAAACGCTGCTTAGCCTAGGCGATTCTGTGCTCGATCAGGAGATTGCAAGCAGCTTCCCTTCGCTCCGGCGCACGGCCTATCATATGTGGAGCGCCGAATTCATATGGCTGCAGCGGCTGCAGCTTGTGGAAAAGCCGGTCTGGATAGAAAGCGTGTTCAAGGGCACGATACAAGAGGCTTTTGCAGCATGGGAGCAGGTTTCCAATGCTTTGCTGCAGTTTATCGAACGGCAATACAATGACCACAGCATGGAACATGTACTGCAATATTACAACACTAAAAAAGAGTCGTTTAAACATCCGGTATACGGCATACTGCAGCATGTGTTTAACCATGCCACGTTTCACCGCGGGCAGCTCGTGACCATGCTGCGCCAGGCGGGTGTTACAAAGATTCCGGCAACGGATCTGATCGTGTACATCCGCGGAAAGAAATGAAAAAAAATTAGCTGATTAGCTAATACCGTGCTTCCCATTTTGCCATGCGCATATACACACGGAAGGTGAGGATCGTCTGGAGCATTTTTCCCTGCAGCAGCAGATTTTCTGTAGCAGTGCTTGTAGAAAAAGTATAGTCGACCGGGTTTTCGTAAAAGCTGAGGGGCGTATAAATGAAACGAAGATTAAAGCTGGCCGGAACGATCAAACGGGACTGCCAGTCAATCCCCGCGCCGACCACCGGCATCCACCTGCTGGTATTTCTGTCAAATCCATTACCGGTGATATCAACCCGGTCCATGGCCGCATAGCCGGAATGATCGAAAAATCCGGCGCCGATCTGCATAAACGGCATAATGATATTGTGCTCATCGACGGAAACATGTATCCCGCTGCCGGCCATTACAAGCATTTGCATCATCTGGTAGGCCGCCCGGCTTTCGTACCCTTCCGGCACCGGAAACTTTACCCGCAGCGACCCGACGCTGATATCCAGCATGGCATCGAAGCTCTGACCCGTCTGGTAGCGTAAGCCTATCACCCCTTGCACACCCAATTCGAAGGGCCACTCATTTTTGTATGTGGTAACGGCTTTGTCGCGCAGAAAAGCATCATAACCTACCCCGGCCCCGAGAAACCCATATAAAGTCTGCGCCGTAACCTGTGTATGAAACACGTTACAAACAAGCAACAGGATGATGATCTTACAATACTTCATGCCGCAATAAAACGAAAAATCTCTTTAATTATTTCAGAGCGCAAGATAAACATCATTCCAATTTAAAAATTTGAGACTTTGAAAATGAGACAATGAATATCATATTTATCATGACAGGGACATTTTCAAATTAGCGAATTTTCAAATTTTCAAATTAACACACGTACTTTTGCGCTTTCCATCAGCCATGCATTACGTATCCGCAGAGAATATCAGTAAATCTTTTGGTATCAAACCATTGTTCCGCAACATCACTTTTCATATCAGCGAGGGTGATAAGATTGCGCTGGTGGCCAAAAACGGCAGCGGGAAATCAACGTTGCTGAAAATTCTGGCGGGGCAGGAACACGCGGACGGCGGCAAGCTCTGGATACATAAAGACGTAACTGTAGCGCTTTTTGAGCAGGAGCCGGTGTTCGATGAAGCACAAACCGTGCTCGACAATATCTTTCATTACGATCACCCGGTTGTGAAAATACTCCGCGATTATGAAGACGCGCTGTCGCGGCCGGAAGAGCCTGAACTACTTACGGATGCCCTGATCAGGATGGACGACGCGGGCGCATGGGACTATGAAGCCAAAGTAAAGCAGATACTCGGCAAGCTCAACATACACCAGTTCGGGCAGCAGATAAGCACCCTGTCGGGCGGACAAAGGAAACGGGTGGCGCTGGCCCGGACACTGATCGACATCGGGTTTGAGCACCGGCATGTGCTGCTGATCATGGACGAACCGACCAATCACCTGGACGTTGGTATGGTAGAATGGCTGGAACATTACCTGAACCAGGAACATGTAACGCTGCTGATGGTGACGCACGACCGGTATTTCCTGGATGCGGTATGTGCAGAAATATGGGAAATGGACGAAAGCAACCTCTTTGTCTATAAAGGTGATTATGAAAACTACATCGAAAAAAAGGCCGCACGCGTCGAAAGTATGCAGGCGAGCATAGACAAAGCCAAAAACGAATACCGCAAAGAGCTGGAATGGATGCGGAAGCAGCCCAAAGCACGCACCACCAAAGCCCGCAGCCGGATAGACAATTTTTACGACGTGGAGGCCCGTGCCAAACAAAGAATTGACGACAGCCAGGTTGAACTGCAGGTAAAAATGAACCGGCTGGGCGGTAAGATTGCCGAAATGAAAAAGGTGTATAAAAGCTATGGCGATCAGGTGATCCTGAAGGGATTTGATTACACTTTCAAGAAGGGCGAGCGCATCGGTGTGGTCGGCAAGAACGGCGCAGGCAAGTCTACCTTCCTGCATCTCCTGCAAGGCCAGGAACCTGCCGACAGCGGTAAGATCAATATCGGGGACACGGTGGTATTCGGGAATTTTTCCCAGCAGGGGCTTGAGATCAAAGAAGACATGCGGGTGATCGAATTCGTAAAGAACATCGCAGAAAACTTCCCCCTTGCCAACGGCGGCTCTCTGAGCGCCGCCCAATTCCTGCAGCTATTCCTGTTCCCGCCCGAGCAGCAGTATACCTATCTTTCCAAACTGAGTGGTGGCGAAAAGAAGCGGCTGCAATTACTCAGCATACTTTTCCGGAACCCCAACTTCCTGATTCTTGACGAGCCGACCAACGATCTTGATCTGCCTACCTTATCGGTACTGGAAAACTTCCTGGACAGTTATCCCGGTTGCCTGCTGATCGTATCGCACGACCGGTATTTTATGGACCGCCTGGTAGATCACCTCTTCGTCTTTGAAGGCGGGGGCACGATACGGGACTTCCCGGGAAATTATACCCAGTACCGGTTACAGCAAAAAGAAGAGGAAAGAAAAAAGGGAGAAAAAAGCACTCCGGCAGCACAGACAACACACGATCACACCGCAACACCAACATCAAAAGAGAAAAAGAAATTGTCTTATAAAGAGCAGCAGGAATTTGAGCAACTGGAAAAAGACATCCCGCTACTGGAACAGGAAAAAGAAACGGTAACAGCGGCTATGAGCCAGGCCGGACTGTCATTTGATGAACTGCAGAAATGCTCTGCCCGGATCGAAGAGATCACACAGTTGCTGGAAGAAAAAGAAATGAGGTGGCTGGAATTAAGTGAGTGATGAACGATGAGTGATGAGTTATGAATGATGAATATGGGTTAAACTCATAATTCATCATTCATAACTCATAATTCATAACTACTATTCGCTGCTGCTGTTATCCAGCTGGTCAAAGTCAAATACCAGCGAGAAACGGATGGTATTGGCCAGCGGATTACGATTGATACCGGCGCCGGAAGGTACCAGATACGCAAAGTTCAGGTTAAACACCCGGTAACGCACACCCAGACCACAGCTAAAATACTTGCGATCTCCTTTTGTCCTGTCTTCATAGAAATAACCGGCACGAACGGCAAACTGTTCCTGGTACCAGTATTCCAGCCCTGCTGACAATTGTATCTCGCGCATTTCTTCGCTAAAACCACCCGGCGCATCACCGAAAGAGCTGAATATACCCGATACCACCGGCTTTTCAGGATATCTGTAAACAGGCTGCTGGGGCGTGCTGTTGGCCTCGTCGAGCTGCGGTGTAGGTACGAGCAGCTTATTTACATCAAGCGCAAAAGTGATTTTATTGTATTCATCAAACTGCGAGGTATAAGCGCCCCCCAGACCAAGGTTGGCAGGGAGATAATCCCTGCGCAGGGAATTGTAGGAGATTTTGGATCCCAGGTTGCTCAACACAGCGCCAAAGCTGAGGTTATTGCTGCGGTACTGGTCCACTTCCATTGTATTGGAATAAAAGAAGCCCAGGTCGGCAGCGAAGGCATTACCGGGACGATAATCCACACCCGGCTGCAAACCTGCAAGGCCGCTGGCGATAGATGAGTGTATATACCGGAGGTTAAGACCCGTTGAAAGAAACTCAGAAAGCCTGCGGGAATAACCGAGGTCAAAAGAAAACTCACGGGGCTTACCGGTACCGATCGGCTGGGCATCCATATTTGTGTAATTGATATCACCCAGGGAGAAATAGCGAAGCGACCCACTGATGGCCTGCTCATTATCCTGCCCGAAACGAGCAAAACCGGAAACATAGATCAGTGAAATATCCGGAACCAGATCCCGGAGCCAGGGCGTATAAGTAGCCGAAGCGCCGTATTTTTTTGCAGCAAACGGTATTTTAGCCACATTCCAGTATTGCGCATTGGCGTCCGGAGAAATGGCAATGCCTACGTCTCCCATAGCTCCTGAACGCGCATCCGGGGATATCCTCAGGAAAGGTACCGCAGTAGTAATGGTATTGACCTGGCCACCCAGATTCGACTTACCCTGACCAAATACCGAAACAGCAGGTATTGACAGACCTGCTACAAGACCCAATCCAACTAACGCTAAGCGATTCGACATTCTATTATACTTTATTTTAAAGTTTTGCAAAGGTATTTAATTTTTACCTGCCAACCGGATATATACATCAATCTGTCAGGCAGACGCAGGTCAATATTAACGCAATAAAATCAGTTTTTCGTATGCTGTGGCGCTAATTCCCTGCGCTGTAGAAATATTTAATTTGTAAACATACATCCCGGCGGGGAGCTTGGCTCCGTTACTGCCGGTCCCGTCCCAGGTTAGTTCATGTGTACGGCTGCCGGTCGGGGTAAAGTCCTGTTCGAGTACCGCCAGCTGTGCTCCGGCAATGTTATAAATAAGTATACGTGCTTTCAGGGGTTCATCAGGATGATTATGCTCAAATACGAAATGGGTTTTATCACTAAAGGGATTGGGGTAATTCATCAGCTTTTCGACCTTCATCACCTGCCCGTTATGCACTACAAAACTAACCGTTCCTTCTCCCGAATTATTATTGACATCCCAGGCTTTGACCCGTAATGTATGAAAACCATCGCTCAACCCGGTAATGGGAAAATGTACGTACCCGCGCCGGTAATCATCGGCAGCCGTTTCGTAATAATCGTTCAGTATGTAGGGCTTATCTACTGCTCCGTCCAGGACGGCTGTAAGGTCGTGTCCCACACTGTTACCAGAAACATTGATACCCGTTTCATCATAGAGGGCCACGTAGAGCAGCGAATTGGTACCGGTGATGCCACCATCCCGGAACAGGCTGTCGTTCATATAAGGCTTCACGATGGGAGGATCGTCCTCCACATAGGGATTACGGGCCATCCCGCCAATTGTTACGGTAGTATCCATCCCGGCGGCATCCGTTACGCCATTTTCCGCGTAATAGCTGATCTTTCCCTTGCCGTAATTATAATTAATGTCTTTGGGTGCAATGAATGAAAAAGAGAATTTCCCATTTGCTACGCTGGCCTTACCCTTGTATATCACGTTGTTCTGCATGTTGTAGGTACGGGCGTTCCCATATACTTTGGTCGTGAGGCTCACGACCCTCGGCTTGTCGTAAAAGCTCACATAAAGATACCCGTCAAAGTCGTTCAGGATATTGCCGTTCACATCCGTGACCTTGCCGGAGATTGTATAACCGCCCAGCGCACCGATCGAATCGGTGGTTTCGTCGGTTCCCATCAACTTAACCGATTCGGTATGAACAAAATATTTAGGGAAATTCGGCGTGAGTGCCGGGTCTCCGAGCAGGGTGAATTTACGGAAATTGCCAATGACCCACCATCCCGGGGTATGCTCATATGTTCCGTTCTTCCCGATCCGGAAGGCATCACCGAAAGCATGCCAGTTGCCCCGGGCATCCTGGGTAAACTGGGTTTCGAGAAACTGCCGGTTAATATCCCTGTTTGGACCTGCGTATACAGCCTGCGTTGTCGTCAGCATCGCAATAGCGCCGCCATCTTTTTTCAGCACCAGCCGTTCGCCCGAAGATACTTCAGCAGGGTTATCAAACTGGGCAAAATCACAGGTTGCCGTCACCATAAACGGCAGCTTATCCATATTCTTCCAGGTATTGAAATCTTCTGCTGTGAGGATGCGCTCGTGCGCCAGCGTCCTGGTATTTCCGTGACCACTGTAATTGATCATAAACGTACCTCTGAACACCTGATCGTTGATCGCCTTGTTGGATTCCGGACTGCGCGTACCACCCGGCGTGGAAACAAACGGCATATTATCCAGGTATACTTTGGTATTATTATACATAGGGTCCAGTGAGTCTACGGTTGCCGCCATTATTTCAGCATCCGCCAGGTGCGGACCAGCATTATCCTCGTTATCGCCGATATATGTATTGACAAGACGCCAGGGGCCGAGGGATGCACTGCTTTTATAATGCAGGATCTTGTTGACCACATTATGCGCTTCCGCAAGCGTTTTCACCGGCAGCCTTCCCACGCCTATATCCAGCGTATTTGGGATTGAGTAATCTTCGATGTGCTCGTTATCATCGAGGAATGCAAAAAAGTCGTCATTACAGGAAGCCGAGTCCAGATAATAAGAAGCACGTGATTCAAAAGCGGGCACAAAATTCGTATTCCCGGTGACGCGATCCTTGTAATCATAGGATGCATCTCCGAACAGCAAAAGATATCTCGGCATCTGTGCCGTGTCTGTACCGGCCCGGTCATAGAACATTTTCACATAATCGCGTATAGCGCTTATATCCTGTGAACCGGATGAAAATTCGTTGTATATCTGGGTAGTGGTTGCTACAACCGTACGCAGATTACTATGGTTGCGATGAAAGTCGGCCAGCCTTTCTGCCGCTTCCCTGAAGGCGGGGTAAGTCACAATAATATAATCTGCCTGTCCTGTTCCGTGCAGGTTCTGATTGCCGGCAGCCGCCACATATTCAGGTGTATGATACGATGTTTTAAAAGCAATAAATTCACGTAAGGCAGCAGCGTCCTGGGTAAAGACATAGGCATCTCCCTGTACCGATCCGTTCATGATAACCGGATGCAAAGGGTTTGTAACATCCCATACCTGCACAGGCGTACCGGCCGGCCGGATTTCATACCGGGCAACATTCCCCGGACCGGCAGACTGCCAGTCGCGGAATGACAACTGATCGGCGCCGGAGCCGCTGAACTGCAGCGGGCGGCGCATATTCAGCACAATATAATCCAGGTATCCTCTGCCGTCGGATGAAGGCTGAAAGTCGAGACGGACAGAAAGAGATGATCCGGAAGGACTGATATTATACGCTGCCGACCGCACAGCGGCCAGCCTTTGGTCTGTAGACGGACCCATCATATAATTATCCAGGAACTGGCTATTTGCATACACGGAAAAAACATTTCCCTGAGCCAGGCCGGCAGATGCCACTTTGACCTGCATATGTATCTGTCCCGTCACCGGCCCGGTAGCAAAATCAAACGTATTGGTCGTATTCTTGCCCGGCTGATTGCTGAACTCTTCTCCCACCCAGTCTTTCCCGATCCGGCCAAGACTTACCAGATCTTCTTCATGTGCTATATAATCATTAAAAGTAGTCACTGTTACGTTGGCCGGAGCAACATTCCCCTGGTGCGCAACCCGTAACCCGTTATTACCGTCGAGCGTCAGGAAATAATAGCTTTTATCTTCGTACAGGTTTTTCTGATAAAAAAAATGCTGATTGACACTGTCTTTCTCCCAGGCCATAGGGCCGTTTGCATAAAACAGAAAATAATCGCCGGGGCCGAAAACCCCGTCTCCACCATCGTACATCAGCAGGGCATTTTCGGGCGGATCGTTATGCCTTGGTATTGCATTGTTCTCCGGCAGCATGGTACCGCCATGCCCGAGCAGCCGGATTGCCGAAGACGGAACCGTACCAGTAAGGTTAAGGCGGTTTTTCAGGAAATCATAATCCACTTTATAGATACCGCGGCGATCAACTGATATTTTATGCCAGTTGCCGGCTGCCAGCGCCGACTGCGCACCCGCAGTTCTCAACCGTGCGGACACAGCGCCCGCTATAACAGTCTCTGCCTCACCGGCATCTTCTTTTACCGTAAGTGTAAAATCGGTCAGCCGCATCAGCTGCTCCCCTTCCTGTGCATACGCCGGCACCTGTACCAAAGCGAAAGGACGCTTCCGCTCCATACCAATGTGCACCGTCAGCTTGTCGGGGAAAGACACAGGCACACCCGGCGGCAGGGAAGCGACTGGTATATAATTAAGATCGCCGGCTGAGATTTCCGGCAGGCGATATTGTCCGAGCCATATCTTCCTGACCACGTATCCATCCGTTATCTCCCCTTCTTTTATATGATATACCTGCCGTGCAGCGGCAAAGGCAGAACAAACAGCAGAAAACAACAAACAAAACAATACAGCACTTTTCCTCATCGTATTATATAACTTAGCAGCCGGAAAAACAGGTTTATCATCAAAATTAAGGAATCGGGCGGATTGCCGGCCACCCACCATTAATCATTACGGTAAACGCAAAATATATACAAAATAGTATAAAACAAGAGCTTTTTTGAAAAATTTTGTTTTTTTTTGGGGTCTCCAAATGTCTATGCTTGACATTTTCAAAAGAATGCTCTATCATTGTAACACTTTTTAACAAAAATCATTCTAATTCGTAGTTAATATTCATTTCTGATTATGAAAAGATCGCTTGTTGGCCTGAGCCTGCTGTGTGTTGGAGCAGCTACTCTGTTATCTGCCTGCTCTTCAAAAAAATCCACCGGTGTCTCTGATAAAACCGGCTGGGACTATAATGACCCCCGTCTCGGTGGATTCGAAGTAGCAGATTATCCCGGACAGCAAACCGGGCCGGGTCTGGTCTTCATTGAAGGCGGCCGTTTTACAATGGGGCAGACGGAAGAAGATCTGACTCTTGAACGTAATAATATCCCACGTACCGTATCGGTATCTTCCTTTTATATGGATGAAACTGAAGTGGCGAACGTACACTACCGGGAATATGTTTACTGGATGGAGCGCGCTTATTCCTCGGATTATCCCGAATTGATCCTGTCGACGCTTCCGGACAGCACCGCATGGCGCCGGGCGCTCTCGTATAATGAGCCACGGGTACAATATTATTTTCGTCATGCCGCTTACAACTACTACCCTGTTGTGGGCATAAACTGGCATCAGGCAAATGAGTATGCCAAGTGGCGGAGCGATCGTGTTAATGAATATATACTGATCAAGAACGGGGCATTGAAAAAGAACCCGAATCAGGTGAACGAAGACGTGTATACTACCGAAACTTACCTGGGTGGCCAGTATGACGGGCTTTTCGGCAGAAACCGCAAGCGCGATCTGAACCCCAGCGGCTCTGATCAGCGCAACTATGCTTATTCTGACGGATACCTCCTTCCTGATTATCGCCTGCCGACAGAAGCAGAATGGGAATATGCAGCGCTTGGCCTGATCGGTAATAACCCCGAGCCGGAAAACAAACGCCGCCGTGGTGAAGAAGTGATCACTGACCGGAACATTTTCCCGTGGGGCACCAATCACTCTACGCGCTGGTCATTGCGTAACGAACAGCAGGGTGAGTTCCTCGGAAACTTCAAGCGCGGGCATGGCGATAACATGGGTATTGCGGGCGCTTTGAATGATAATGCAGACTACACGGCTCCGGTTTATTCATATAAGCCTAACGCCTACGGTCTTTATAATATGGCCGGTAACGTGAGCGAATGGACCATGGATACTTATCGTCCCGTCACACAAGGTCTGGAAGATCACAACCCTTTCCGTGGCAACTATTATGAAACCTATCGCCGCCTTGCTGAAGACAATTCATTTGAAGATAAAGACAGCACAGGTCGCCTGACCAGAAGACCGCTTACTGCTGAAGAATTGGATAATCCTGCCCGTTTCCAGGCCAGAAACGCCGACCAACGCGGCTTCCTGGATGGCGATACTACCTCGCAGGTATCTTATGACTATGGCCGCAGCTCACTGCTGAACAATGAGGCAAAAGTGATCAAAGGAGCATCCTGGGCCGACCGCGCCTACTATATGTCTCCGGGCACGCGCCGTTTTGTGGACGCCAATGAGCAAAGCGCTACTATCGGCTTCCGCCTGGTTATGGACCGTCTCGGCAGCCCGAACGGCGATAACAGCTCACAGCCGGGTAATTACTTCGGCGGCAAAAAAAGAAAATAACACACACCAACTGACATTTTCAGCAACCCCTTCCACTTCCGGAAGGGGTTGTTTATTTTTACGCATTAATGTAGTTCATGCCGGATATTCATTCACTTTATACGCTTTACCGGGAATACCCGTCTGTACAAACAGATACCCGCCATCTGCAGGAAGGAGATATTTTCTTTGCGCTGAAAGGCCCGCATTTTAACGGCAATCACTTTGCCGCCCGCGCGCTTGAGCTCGGCGCCTCCTATGCAGTAGTTGACGAAGCCGCTTATGCAGCAAACAGTCGCTGCCTGCTGGTGCCCGACGTGCTGACTGCGTTGCAACAGCTTGCCCTCCTGCACCGCCGGCAATTCACCATACCATTCATCGCCATTACCGGCTCTAACGGGAAGACAACCACCAAAGAGCTGCTCTCTGCTGTGCTGCGTACCCAATACAGGACATACACTACCTCCGGCAACCTCAACAATCATATCGGCATACCACTAACATTGCTCCGCATCCGGGAAGACGCCGAAATGGCGGTTATCGAAATGGGAGCCAACCACCTGCATGAAATCGCTTCTTACTGCACCATAGCGCTGCCGACCCACGGCATCATCACCAATTGCGGGAAGGCTCATATTGCCGGCTTCGGAAGTGAAGCCGGAGTCAGGAAAGCGAAAGGCGAACTGTATGATTTTATCCGTGCGCACAACGGAACGATATTCCGGAATACAGACCTGGCATATCTCGAAGATATGGCCGCGGGTATCGGGAAGCAAATCACCTACGGCGCCCATGATGCCATGTATACCGGCACTCCGCACATGAACCATGTGTGGCTCCGGGTAATGCTCAATGATACGCCCGGGCCAGTAACTATTGATACACAGCTGACAGGAGCATACAATTTCCCGAATGTAATGGCCGCAATTGCCGCAGGAATACACTTCGGCATCCCGGTAGAAAAAATAAGCTCTGCCATCGCCTCATACCAACCGGATAACAGCCGCTCTCAATGGATACAGAAAGACAGCAACCGGATCATCCTGGATGCCTATAATGCCAACCCCACCAGCATGCATGCCGCGATCACAAACTTTGCGCAGGCGCCGCTGGATCATAAGATACTATGGCTCGGCGCCATGAAAGAGCTGGGCGGCGAAACGGAAGCGGAACACAGGAACCTCACAGATCTGGTCCGTCAATACGACTGGGCAGACGTGATACTTGTAGGTGATGAATTTAAAAACATAACAACCGGCTTCAAATGGTTTAACAACGCAGCGGCAGCAGCGGAATATATCCGTACAAACAGACCGGAAAATGCATCCGTCCTCATTAAAGGATCCCGGAGCAGCAGTATGGAATTGCTGCTGGAAGCGCTGGAAGGTTAGTTATAAACAAACAGAAGCAGACTTCTTTCTGCGGAACAGCTCATTCCAGATCAAGTATTTCGTCGAGTCGACGCAGCTTCCGGTTAGATACCGGCTTGTCTGAAATATCCACTTCATACCCTGTCTGGTCAATTGAAGAGATCCATTTACCGGTATAGCGCCCGTTTTCGAGCTTAAGCTCCATTACACCGATACCTGTTACTTCCTCAATATACCATATGCCGTCATCGGTACGGGTAATATCCACCAGTATATACTCGTCATCGCCAAAGCGGAATGCACCTTCCCATGAGCATATTTCTTCCGGGCATCCTCCCCGCAGATAGCGTATATACAGCTCCACGGGTATTTCGTCGTCAAAAGTCCCGGCGAATAGTTTCCTGTCTGCAACCATCTGCCTTATTTCATCTTCATCACCTTCTTCCTGGTCCTCCGCAGCTATATCTTCGTAATCCCTTCCGTAATTACCCGGCAGCCCTTTCCTGATCCTGGCCAGCTCGGCAGCCTGTCGGGTATGATATTCATCAACCGTTGCAGCTTCATATATACCCCGGAGCCGGCCTCCATACCAGCTTTCGCGTATTTTCATGATATCGGAAACAGCAATACCATACGTTTTCCGGGTGAGCATATCCATTACAAAGAAATAGCCATGAAACCGGACCGGGGCAAGCTTTTCATAAAGCGTATCCCTGACCTTCCGCATCCGCAGCAATTCATAACGCATATGCACCAGGGCGTGCCAGTTTACCCTCATCCCATCGCCCCGTCGGATCAGGCTGTCGAACTCCTGCTCCAGCTTTACCTGCAATGAAGAATCCTCCCGCATACCGATCAGCGGGTTATCGAGCCGCCTTGCCAGTATCATATATTGCCGGTTTCCCTGCTCGGTCATTTGCATCGCCCAGTACATAAGGCTGTCGGTTTCAGGAAACATGCGCGTGTAGGAAAGCATATCTTTCGTCTGCAGGTAATTAATGACCTGGGCTACCATGTCCTGCTCGGTCATACGGTACTGACGTTTGCTCTTTCGCTGGCCGGAAGCTACAGAGACAAGCATTAAACTACAACAGAGCAATAGAACAAGGCGCATATGATTGCCGTTAAAGCATTTTTGAATTATCGGGGGAACGCGGATCACAATATTTCATGGAGCCGTTCGGGCGGCCTGGCTATCACAGCCCGGTCGCCATTTACAACAACCGGCCTTTCGATCAGCTCCGGGTGTTGTGCGAGGATACGGATCCACTCATCTTCCTTCAGCTCTTTGCCACGGTATTGTTCTTTGTATATCGCTTCATTTTTTCGCACCAGCCCTTCGGCAGGTATATTCAATTTCTTCAGCAGCGCCCGTATATCATGTTCTGTGAGCGGATCCTCGAGATAATAATGTATCTCGTGCGGCACGTCTGCTTCGCGGAGCAATTCGAGCGCTCCCCGGCTTTTGCTGCACCGGCTGTTGTGGTAAATGATCATAGCCATCCTTCAAAATTATAAAATCCATTGTATTAATGAACTGATGATTGAGACGCAATAAATCGCGTCTCTACGAGGGTCCGCTATCGCCCGAAGTGATATCGCTAATTAATTCTGTCGTAATTTTGAATATATGCCCGGGCGTTATGAAATCATCTTCCTGTTATCACTTGCATGGCTGCAGGCAGGCGCCTGTGCACCAAAACATACAGATAAATCATCCCAAATCATGGAACAAATGAGCGATACACAATCCCAGACAAACGATACGGAAAACGCCCAACAGACCGACACCGCCACGTTTGGCACAGGGTGCTTCTGGTGTACGGAAGCGCAATTCAGCGGATTGAAAGGAGTGCTGAAAGCCGAATCCGGATACAGCGGCGGCGGCGCCGTAAACCCTACATACAAAGAAGTATGCACCGGCACAACCGGCCATGCAGAGGTGGTGCACATCCTGTATGATCCTGCCGTGATATCATTTGACGAGCTGCTGGAAGCCTTCTGGGTGGCACACGATCCTACACAACTGAACCGGCAGGGAAATGATATCGGCACACAATACCGCTCTGCCATCTTTTATCACAACGAAACGCAAAAGCAGCAAGCAGAGGCGTATAAGAAAAGGCTCAATGAAGAAAAGGTTTATGACAAGCCGGTCGTTACGGAGATCACTCCTTTCTCTGTTTTCTATAAGGCTGAAGATTATCACCAGGATTATTACAGCCGGAACGGGCACGAACCCTACTGCAGCATGGTAGTACGCCCGAAGCTGGAAAAATTCCGGAAGGTGTTTAAAGAGAAGCTGAAGGAATAATCAACGGATTGGTTCATTAGCTGATCAGCTAATCATATCAACAGGTACGGACATGAAAACAATAGGCATTACAGGCGGATCGGGATTTGTGGGGCAGCACCTGGCCACCCTGCTCGTACAGGAAGGTTACCGGGTTGTTGTATTCACGCGGGGAATCACGAACAAAAAAAAGGAGCGCGCGTTCCGTTATGCAACATGGGATCCCATCGCCGGTACCATTGACACAAGTGCGCTTAAAATGCTCGATGCGGTCGTGAACCTTGCCGGTGCAGGTATTGCCGACAAGCGCTGGACAAAAAACAGGAAGCGGGAACTGGTAAGCAGCCGGACAGAAAGCACCCGTTTTCTTGCTGCGCAGTTGCGCATACATGCCCCGTCCTGCCACACCTTCATATCCGCTTCGGCAACCGGTTTTTATGGCCCGGACACACCGGGTATATCTCCTTTTTCCGAAGATGCTCCTGCCTATACTGACTTCCTGGCACAGCTCTGTGCAGATTGGGAAGCGGCCGCAGAAAATGCTGCCGACTTTGCACGGGTTGTGATCTGCAGATTCGGTATTGTACTGGGCAGGGAAGCCGGCGCATTTCCTTCATTCAAAAAGCCGCTGCATTTCGGCGTTGCACCCGTTCTGGGAAACGGGAGACAGGTAGTGCCATGGATACATGTGACAGACCTTGCCGCCCTGCTCCTCTACGTGCTGCAAGAGCCGGTAACCGGCATTTTCAATGCTGTAGCCCCCTGCCCTGTCACTCAAAAAGAGCTTGTCAAAACAATAGCAAAAGAAAAAGGAGGTCTGTATATTACTGCGCCCGCACCGGCATTTGTGCTGAAAGCAGCACTGGGAGAGATGGCTACGGAACTCCTGAAAAGCTGTACGGTGAGCTGTGACAAGATCCGTTCTGCCGGATTCCGTTTTCAATATCCGGCTATTGATGCTGCGGTACATGACTTAATTTGAAAATTTGGGAATTTGATCATAACTGTTGTCCGGGGAAATTCGCAATACTTATGTTTCCGGATGTAAGGCAGGTGATTCCTCCCATAGCCCGTTAAGAGTCGCTTGTCATCCTTCCTTGCCCATGAAACATCTTTTAAGTGTACTGAATGGCAAACAGTTTTAAATAACCCATAAGCAAAATGTCATCCCTCCTTCGTCGGGATGACATTTTGCAGCTACCGTGCATCGTGCTGAAATTATAACGATATGCACACAGCACAGGTAACCCGGTTGTCATTTCCGGATGATTGCGCCCTCCGGCGTATATCGGTTCAGGATGACATCGTAATCACCAGTAAGCATAATCAGCGAGGTAGGCAAAATGCTCCGTCAGTTGCCCGTCCGCACAGATGGTGGCCCGGCGGATAATATCGCTGTCCGGGTTCAGCAATTCCTTCAGCACATATTTCTCAAGCTGGATACCAAAATATGCGGAAGCATCTGCCGGCAGCTCATTGGGCAGGTTATCGACAGCCATGACATCCACCGATATGTCCAACGGCTGAAACGGTGACATCCGTTTCCCGGTTTTCCGGCCGATGCCATAAACCGGGTCTGCAATTGCAGACGCACCGATATTGATCGGCACCGACCCGTTGACATCGCAGGTAATATCTGCAATCACACTGATCCGCCAGCCGTCCAATTCTATATCGTCCTGCTCAAAGAGCCTGGGTATCTGCTCGTCCCAATAAATGCCGTTCATCAGGATATCAGTTTCCGGAATATACGGTGCGAAAAGGCACTCATACATCCCCGGACGGGCATGAAAATCATCCCGAAAAAAAAGGCCATTGTCCTTCCGGGCATACAAGGTATTCCCTTTAAGATGGGTGTACACAGGATATTCATACTGATGCAGCAGATAATCCTGCGGCTCCACATATTCGATCTCAAGCTGCGTCATGATCTCAAGAATACCGGCGGCAACCTTCCCCGATCCCGTCACCACAATTTTCACAGGCGGTATCACAACATCCGCATAAGCGGCCAGCATTTGCTTTTTTGTTTTCACCTTATGTGCAGCCGGCAATGTAAAAGCGCCGGATTTCTTTCCATACGCCAGCAGTCCGTTATGCGCACCCACGATACCGGCATACAGACCGAACCCGAGGATACGCTGCTCATCACTATGCGTGAGGCATTCATAATCTATCATACGGATGCGCTTTTCAATCAGCGCCTGCATCAGCTTTTGGTTGTGCGGCTGCTTCTTGCGGGTATGCGAGAAAAAGCAGTAGGTCTTCCCCGGTATCAGATGCTCCGGCGGCACTTCCTTGATCCCCAATAATATTTCACAACTATCCAGATCGGGACGCACGGCAATACCTGCTGCTTCATATTCCTGATCGCTGAAGCAGCGGTCTGCTGAAGGCTCCACGACGATCTCCACTTCTGGATAGCGCTCTTGTATCTGCCTGCATTGCAGGGGGCTCAGCGGCACTCTTGTATCCGGTGGCACTTTCCGTTCTCTGATAATCCCTATACGGGTCATATGCTGATATTTAAATTGCCGGTGAAAGTATCAGGATTATCAGCAGGACGCGGAGCCGAGGGTAATTCAATATAAAAAACCGTTCCCTTTCCTACCTCTGTTTCAAACCATATTCTCCCGTTATGCGCCTCGATGATTTGCTTAGTAATAGCAAGGCCCATGCCAAAAGACGGCTCGCCGGAAGTGCCTGTCCTGCGGGCAGATGTGAAGGTATCAAAAATGCTGTCTTTTATTTCGTCGGGTATCCCGATCCCTTCGTCCCTGATCGCAACTACAACTTTCCCATCCTGAGTTTCCATGCCGATTGTAATCGTCTTGTTTCCGGGGGTGAATTTGATGGCGTTTACAATCAGATTATTCAGCACCCGCCACAACTTTTGCCGGTTAGCTTGTACATGTACCGGCTGCAGGTGCGCTATAAGCTGTTGGTTTTTTTCCGCAGCCCGGAAGCGCATCAATTCCACGCTATACCCGATCAGCTCGTCCAGCGCCACGGGCTCGAGGGGAGTGCCGGCACTGTCGTGCAGCAGATCTTCCATAAACTGAATGGCGTTCATACCAGACGTTTTGATCATCTCGATCATTTCTTTGCGGTCAGCGGAATCGGGCGGTTCCATTAGCAACAGGTCCGCGATTCCGACCATTGCCGAGATCGGATTGCGCAGGTCATGGGCTACGGCTTTTATAATACGCGTATGTGCCTGCTGGCTGTCTTCAAGAGCATCGAGGGTTTGCTGCAAATGCATGTTCTGACCGGTAATTTTCCGGTTCAGCGCTGTGAGCTTTGCCACGTTATGCCTGGACTGGAGGTAATTCTTCCTGACCAGGAAAAAGATCACTACTGCCATAACAGAAACAAGCGTTGCCAGCATCAGGTACAACGCCTTAAGCCTGTTATCTTTCTGCAGCATATCTATCTGGTATTGTTTGGAGCGGTTGTCAAAGATCAATTCGTAGCTCATTCCGGGTAATTCCCGCCTTTTGGCCTCAAAAGAGTCTTTGAACGCGATATAGCCCTGATAGCTGCGGTAAGCCTGCCCGACATCGCCCAATACATCATGATACCGCCAGGCAAGTCTCCGCCACCGCAGCTCTGCTTCCTCAAATGGTGTTGTGTCGAGCGCTGCCCTTATCTGCTTTATGGCATGTCCTGCCGCAGTATACCGGCCTGTCGTCAGAAGCAGGTCGGCAAGTTTAATTTGATTAAGCCGGGCGTCGTAATGATCATATCCAGGTTGATTATTGATTTGTATGGATTGCCCGAGGAGCTGCCTGGATTTTTCATAGGCGCCGGTTTTCAGGTAAACACTGCCCAGGTTTCCGTAAATCACCGCACGTGCCGTGGCAACCGACCTGCCCTCATGCGGAAAATGCGGGGCATTACGGGCAATATAATCCAACGCGTGGTTATAGAGTATAATAGCGCTGTCGTACAATCCCATCTGTTCGTAGGCCAATCCGATATTGGCCAGTTGCTCCTGCCGGAGGTGTACGAGATTAAAAAAATCGGTTGAATCGCAATGATCGGCCTGTATAAAAGCTTCGCGGAAATAAGGGATGGCATCGCTGTATTTGCCCTGGCGGTATGTCATTCTTCCCAGGCTGGCTGTCAGGTTTGCATAGTGGCACTGCGACCCGTATTCGCGGGCAGCCATCTGTCCTTTGTGATAATACAGGAAGGCTTCTGCATACCGGTTTTGATGAAAGCAGACATATCCTTTTTGCAGCAGTGAGCTCAGGTAATCGTTGATATATATTTCCTCCTTCCCTTCGAGCATCAGCAGCATGCTGTCTACATACAAATGGGCTGCGTCATAATCGCGAAAGGTACCGATGAGGTGATGGGCTTTAAAGTTGTACTTCCGGTACCGGTCGTATTTTCCCGGAGGGG
This sequence comes from uncultured Chitinophagaceae bacterium, assembly GCA_964527735.1. Classification (GTDB taxonomy): domain Bacteria; phylum Bacteroidota; class Bacteroidia; order Chitinophagales; family Chitinophagaceae; genus JBEBVQ01. The sequence continues at coordinate 62,987 of CAZGPG010000009.1, forward strand.
AGTCCAGCTGGTCATATATGTTGTCGAGGAAGGTAAATGCCTGTATTACGAGTCCGGAATCTGCCAGCTTCCAGGCATGTTCCATAACCGGGATAAAATATTCCGGGCGTTCCGACGGATCTTTATGCTTATTGCAGGACACGGCAAGTGTACTAATCCATACAATAAAAAAGAGGAGAAAGCGGAAGGGGGTATTCTTCATCATTGTTGTCCGTAAGGGAATCAGACGATTTCGGGTAATGTTCGTTTATGTTTTTATAAGCTATTCATTCCATCAGTCAATTAGCTAATGTGCTCATTAGCCGATAGTCGATGCTGCTTACGAGAAACATTAGCTTATCAACACATCAACTAATCGGCTCCGTTAAAGTATCCTGCTTTCGATACGTTGTTTCCGGCCTTGATCATACCCCAAAGGAGTACGTTCCGGCACTACTGGACACAAATATATCTATTTAGCGATGATTTAATAAAGTAATTTGACAATTTTCGGGAAGTGTTTTCTGAGGGGTATGTTTATTTGAAATTAGTTATTGCGGAAACTGGAAAGAATAGTTACATTTGCTGCCCGCAAAATGCCCGGATGGCGGAACTGGTAGACGCGCTAGACTCAAAATCTGGTATTCGCAAGGATGTGCAGGTTCGATTCCTGTTCCGGGCACTAAATACCAACCTCAAAACCCTGATCCCGCAAGGATTTCAGGGTTTTTGTTTTGGGATTTGGGACGTTTTTGGGACGGGGATTGGGCAAGTAAAAGCAAATGGGTGATGGGGGGAGTGGAATTTTTTTTTGGGGGGCTACCGTTTTAGTTTGTTTATTACCTCAATCGCTTCTTCTCGGATATAATCAATTTCAGTTGTATCATTTGCAATTTTCTGGAGAATCGGAATTGCCTCTTTGTATTTTATTTCAGCTAAAGCCCCAATTGCATATCTCCGGTTTTTCATTTGCTTGTCTGTAATGTTTTTAACTATAATTTTTCCGATCGGTCGTCCTGCTTCTTTAATTGGCCTATTTATATATTCTTCTGAAACACTTTGGTTAATAAAAACAATGTAATACACGTTTGCAAGATTTTTATTAATGAGGTTTCCAAGTGTGATAAACAATATTACAGAAACACAAATTGAGCTTATTCCGATTGTATTTTTTTGTTTTAAAAAGCTTAAAATTCCAAATAATGTTAGGTTGACGATAAGCAACCAAAATAGACTTTTGTAAATGAAAATTGAGGTCAGCGCAAATTCTAAAACAAACTTTTCTTTCCCTTTTGGCGTCCAAGCATAATTATCAGTCACTGTCATAACCTTCCAATAGCCGAGCACAATCAATGAGATGATTAAATAAGGAATTAAGTTCTTTAGTTTTTTCATTGTATTCCTTGTACAAGTAAAAACAAATGGGGGATATGGAGAGTGGGAAAACGCTAGTAAATTTCATCTCTCAATCTCTACCTGGTCACAGTATTGCCAACAGTCAATGTTTAAGTGAATGCCACTTTCTCCAATTCTCTTCATTTCCTGAGGATGAAATTCCATTGCACATTGTTGGTCATACTCATAAAGAAGCCAAAATAAAATGTTGTCTTTCGTCACCCCAAGCGTTTCTAATTCGGAAAATCTTGGTTCTAAAATGTCAAGGAATTTATTAATAAAATCAAAATACGCGTCTTCATCATCAGTTACCACCTCATATGTCCATAGGCTATAAGGTTGTCCAAACTTACTTTTTTTGTCAATTTCTGACGGTTCAAGTCCTAATAGTTTTGTGATTTTATCGTAGGTCTCAATTGTTCCGTCTGTATCAATATATAGTCTGTGATATTTCATTCAGTATATCTCTCCTAGTATGCTGCATAACTCACATTTGCGCATTGCAATCCTTCCCAACAGGAGCATTTCACACAATAAATATACAAAAAACACAAAATCAAAAGTATATCTCAAACAAAGGCGTTTCCGTTTCGGAAACGGAAACGTTTTCATTTTAACACAATCCTCTCCCTTCTCAAAAAATTTCTTCTCCATCCCGCTACACAATCCACTCACTTTCATTGATTTATTTTCACCCAACCATTGTCCGTCTCAAATCAGGTGTTTAAGTTTGCCACATGCGATGATGATCCGGATCGAAGCGCACAGGTCTGAATGAAGTATCCTTTCAGACATCCAGCCCAGCCATAAAGGTTGTTTACACATCCCATGCTCACACAGGCTGGAAACCATTGTGAACCGCTTAAATCAAAACAAAATGAAAATCCGAAAATCAATAGATCATTTCACTGGCAAGGAACAAAATGCTTTGCTACACATCCGCAAAGTCATTACCGATACACTACATCCGGAATTGCTGTTCTTCCTCAATAGCCAGGCTTTTACCTCCCTGCGCAGGGATTACCTTGTCAGAGACCTTAGAAGCGAAAATTTCCACTTCTCGTGCTGTTTATTGGCCATTGTGCCGGAGCAGCAGGATGAGGGTCTGATTTCAGAACTGGAAAGTAGCCTGCTTTCCTTCGGCAAGGTCAATCTTATTGTTTACCCAATGGAACGCTTTGTTCTGGAGCTTCAAAACAAAACATTCTTCCTGCCTACTATCTACCGCCATGCAATCCTTTTGTTTGAGCAGCAGAAAGGTTGTTTCCGCAGTGTGTTGGATGCCGTATATCAGCCATCAAAACAATCGCCGGTTGCAAACAAATACCTTCCTGATCCGGAGTCCGTCAACAGCCTGCATCCTTTGTTTTCTTATGTTTTCTATCCGCATTGTTTGACATCGGAGGAAACCAGTGATCCGTTCATTGTTTTATACAACTTCTTCCAGATGGCGCACCTGCCTACCGTAAAGAAGGAGATCAGTGCATGGATGGAAACCGTCAACAATGGATTGATCGGCAGGCGGCATGAAGCATCAACCCTGCTTACTTTTTATGAAAGTTTGAACAAACTCATTCATGCTGCTTTCATCATCCGGGAAATGGATCACAGCAATCGTCCGGCCAACCTTACCGGCGTTCTGGAACCGGACAAGGATCATGTACCGGAAACAAAATACTATGCACTGGAAGGAGCAAAGGACACATGGGAATTGTTCCCCCGCAGTTTGAGCAAGGAGCAATTCATCAATCCGTATCTTGTCTTCAAGGATTTCTTTGCTTTCTGGTCTTTGACCGAATGGAAGGAGGAATTACACAACATGCTGCATCTTTCCTTTTCCGACAGCACGTTGGAGGATACCGGTGAGGTGGTTGATCTGCTGAACATCAAATCTCATTTGGATCAACTGGTGGAAGCCTGTCATTTGGTTTTGGTCAGGGAGCCGGAGATCACGGAACGATGCCGGGTAAAGCAAACAGGAGCATGAAGATTGCTTTTTTTTCACAACCGGGGTTTCCGATTTGGAAACCCCATTTTTTTATTTTGGTTTTGATGGATGGCGTTTCCGTAGCGGAAACGGAAACGATGGATATGAGGAAAACCCAAAATTAACTTTTACACTTCAATCACTAAGGAAGCAGTTTTTCCAGATAATTGAACATGAGTTGCTTTATTTCCCCCTCATATTCCTTTTCATCCCAAACCTCCATTTTCTTTGGTTTGTCCTTGTAATATTGATATTGACCAGTTTGTTTATAATCATCGGTAAGTTTATACCTAATCCAGCGTTGAAATCGTTCATGAGCTTCATCCTGCAATGTTCTGTATTGAGCCGTCTTCCGGAAATATTCAAATTGCTGATCCCGAAAAAGAACAAATTCAGAGCCAGTGAACTCCTTACAAAACGTAACATTACCACTGTCTATTTCTACAACCAGATATTGCTCATAAAGATGATCATGGTATTGGTCATCCGGCTGTATTATCTCTCCGGAATGCATCACGAGCAAATCTGAATACCAATCAAGCTTAAACTTTTGATGTGTTGGCTTCAATTTATTTACCACATTTTTGGCCGTAGTTAGCGCCTGCCCATCGCGAACACCTTGTAAGATTTTAATCTCAATATCTTTCAAAAGGAATTCACGATTTACGATTTCGTATGTTGCTATATAGTTTCTTCGTAAAGCCGTACTCATAAGGTCTCCTTTAACTCTTTTATTGGGAAATTTTTCAAAATATGGTTCCAGAGGTTCTTTGTAGAATGTATAAATCTTCCCATTGTAATATAGCTTTTCCGGTTCCTGTAAAGTAGCGTTCGCATCAGTAATACAGAAAAACAGCCCAATTATTACTCCTAATAGTCTAAACATGGAAAACATAGAATTGTATTGTGTTGAGTGTTTCCGTTTCGGAAACAGAAACGAAATGCAAAAAACGATTGTTTTTATATTGGTGTATGTTCTTTAAAAACCTTGTCCTGTTCATCAAAAACATAAATCACAGGATTACAGTAAAAGCAATCTCCGTAGAATCCAGCTTTATCAGGAGGATTAACAACAAGCATTCTACTGTCAATGCGAAATTCATATCCAAGATTGGCATTGGGAGCATCAAACACTCTGCCTGTCAACCGGTCTATCAATAAGCTGCTTTGACATGAAGTTCCACACCCCCAATATACAAAGGTGTAATGCCCTGCGAAGTTTGCAGTGTCAGCTTTGTATGCTTCTTTTAATCTTGTACGGAAGTGATTGGCTCCATCATAAGATTTGAAATCAATGTCAGCCTGTTTTTCATGGATAATTCGTTCAACCTTGAAATCTTCAAAGCTGATGAACGGTTCAAACTTAATCAGACCATGAGAATTTCCCTGCAAATTTTTCACCATACTGTCGCTGCCTCTGTTAACGTCTATTGTTTGAGTGCGGATGTTTTCCGCTTTGGGAACGTCAGAAGACTTGTTAGGTATGGTCACTCTGAAATAAGCACTCTCTCTGTAGTTTGTCGAATCCAGATTAAGCGTATTTGGATAAAAAAAGAACTGACGATAAAACACAAAAGGAGAGCCTTTATTAGCTTTTAAATAATAGAATTCCTTTCCAATCTGAAATTGATAAACAAAACCTTTTTTCAATAGATCAAAAAACGACTTATCAATAGTAGGCCTATTAATTATACATCTCTTTTCACACTCCAAACAAATACACACTTCCCTAAAAGTATCAAGGGTCAACACTTCATTTTCATATACCTCTTTTACTAAATCTGGAAGGTGTTCATAAGCTAAGACCTCATGGGGTAGGTTATCAATTTTCACGCCCTTCTGCTTACAGGCAACAAATATTAGCAAGAAAATCGGATACCAGATTGCGCTAATTCTAAAATGCATATTAGCATCGTTTTCGTTTCCGAAACGGAAACTCCTTCCTCAAAAATACTCATTCCACAATTAAAAACTATTCAGAATATTTCTCCGAAATTCCTGCTTCCCAACCCAAATCCGTCCCAAATTTGAAAGTTCAGGATACAGGAAGATGTAAGGATGTGTATGCGCAGCAGAAGTTTTAATTCCGAAGGAAGTAACTAAATCACAAAAAACGTTTCCGTAGCGGAAACGGAAACGCCGTAGCTACTGGCACAATCCAACTTTTAGTAGTTGCTGAATTTGCTCCTTTGCTTTTGTTTCGCCTCCATTTGCAGGATGTCTGACCTCACATATGTTTGAAAATTCAGGCAATATTTTTTTAACTACTCTATTTGTATGTCCACCCAGCGTGATAAAGTGTGTAGGATCCACAATTTTGATTTCTTCAAGTAGCTTTTCTTTGGATTTTTCAGCATTTTGAAAAAACGTCTGTCTGGCATGATTGTCATTACATCTACCAGTATTTAAAGTGTCAATAACCTTGTAAAATTTAACAACATCTGAAAACAGAAGAAATGTATCCGTTTGTTCTGAAAGCTCCTTAAAAACCCTGTAATATCTATTTTGTGGTTTGTATGGCACTGATGACATATAGTTCCAACGATCAACTCCGAAAGGAGAACCATAAACATATTTATTCACCTTTTCAATATTAAACATCCTGTTAGTATCTCTTGGCTCAAGACCAAAAACGATTATTCTGTTTTGGGCATTATTTGTACGCCCAAACCAAACAGGTACATCAATTCTACTGTCGCCATTTTCTGTAGAAACTTCATCAAATAACAATCCTTCTTTTGCTTCAATTCCTTCTAAAAAGCGATTGCTTTGATTAAATTGGTTTAGATTTGATTTAACATTGGAGATTATTCGCTCATAGTAATTTTCAAAACCGAGCCATTGTTTATAGAAGTTGATTAGTGTTTTCACTTGGATTGTATTTATGCTAATTTTTGATGTTCTTTTTCAGTTTGCATCAAGCCAATACGTTTTCGTTTCCGAAACGGAAACGGTTTCAGTATCAGGTTATTTCTTTTTCATTTTGAGTATCCGGTTCCTCCTGATCAAAATTGCTGTTGCTCCTATGAATGCTCCTGCTGCTGCGATAAACAATCCATTGGCCTGAAATTTCAATCGTTTCTCTTCTTTATCCAATTGTGCAATCCTGTTTTGTTTTGCTTCTGCACTCAACTTTTTATTCATTTCAACAACGATGTACGCTTCATCAACTTCGTATTTCAGGGAGATCATAGTGTTGAGCGCTGCAAAACCAAACAGTGCCGTCATTAAGTACAGCAACAAAATAGAAGTGTATAACAATCCCTTTTTCACATCTGCAATATTTGAAGTGTCAGCATACAGATTGGTCAATGTATTTAGTCTGTCAAATCTTCTTTGAAGATAAAAATGTTATCATTAAAATCAGAAAGAAAATTTGAATGTGCCATGTTGAATGGCAGATGTCCGGCAAAGCACTCGTTTTCGTTTCCGGAAACGAAACTTTTTTCCTCAACAAAACAATTTGCATCACATGCTCATTACTCCCGGTATTGCTTCAGGATATGAACCAGCGTACCCACCCCATAATTGTACTCATGTTTCAGACAGTTGTTATACTGCCTATCACATTCCCTCCGGCTGTACCGGTAGTGAAACTGGCTGATCTGATGGAAATGTTTCCGGCCTTCTTCACCAAACAGGTTCGCAATCACACACCCGATCTGAAACCAATTCCCATACCCCTCTGTTATATCCAGACCTTCATCCGTTACCTCCTCCAGCACTTTGTAGAAAGCCAGTTTGTCAGCAGTAGAATACTCCCGGTTGCTCTCATTTCTCTGAACAGGTTTTTCCCGCAATTCTAAGCCTGTTTTCAGGGGGATCGCATTATGATTGAAGTACGGGGCATGATCATAGCTGACACCCCGTAATCGCGTCACATCCTTGCAAGCCTTGTCAATGGTTATATCAAAAGTATCGCTCATCACCTTTTCGATAAGCTGGATATATTCAACATGCAAATCCGGGTCAACAATAGGGAAAATCAAAAACAAGCCATTGCCGGAAGCGGACAGGCCGCAATAAGCTAACTCATCAATCCGCGCAAGATCGCTTTTGGTATCCTCCCAGTTTTTGATGTGTGGGTTTTCTTTGCCGTCAATATCTATGCAAATCAGACAGGAATGCTGCTTCAAATTTTCAGCCCTGCGCATCGGTGCAAACACACCGCTTGGTGTAATAGCCGGAAGGGTGGATTTAATCTCCCTGATCCTTTCCTGACCAGAGCAGGAACGCAATTCTAAAATTTCCTCCTCAAAGGTTGTACTCTCTAACCATTCCAGCACAGATATTTCATCATAAGGAGCAGAACTCATATAATTTTCGAACAGGCATACCTGCCTGTCCAGTACAGATTTTTTCATGGTCGTTGATAATTGAGTGAAAAAAAAATGCAGGGCATCCACTTTGAAATGCCCTGCGGATTAGATTAAGCAACCCTATCAGTGCTGTGGGCATTGAGCCATTTGTGAATGGTGCTGCGTTCCACACCCATAATTCTGGCAATCTGTGCCTGCTTCATGCCCTCATTGTGCAGCTTTAATGCTAACTCAACGTTATCCTGCCGCTGTTGGGCTTTCGCAAATGAACCATTTACAACAGCTTTTTTCTTAGGCTGTAATAAATCCAATGCGTATTCAGCGTTTCTATGAAAAGTACAGATCATACGGAACCCTGTGGCAAAATCGCGGTTGTCGCATACGATCCTGTCAGGGATTTCAATGGGTTTTCCGGGAGCTTGTTCGTCAAACAGCCGTATCATTGATAATACCAGCAATAACTTTTGCAAGTCAATAGCCCTCCTGTTCGCTACAGCCGCCATCACTGCATCATCCTTTTCTTCGCAGGCATTTTTGAAAGCTGTAAATTTCCTGTCAAAGATTTTATCCTGAATCTCTGTTAAGGTAAACATAACAGGATTATCCGCACGTCCTTCAAGGTATTTGAATAGCTCCAGAAGGCGGGGGGCTATCTCCTGTAGGGTTTTTGGAAGATTGCTTGATTTTCTGTGATAACCGTTCCGGAATTTATAATCGGTAGGCAGGAAGAGCAGCAGGAATCTGCTAAATGTTCCGTCATCACCACTTTGGGGCATAAAACTGTACAGTTGGTTAAGCGTACTCGCAAGCGTTGTTGCGAAAACAGGATTTTTTATATGCTTATCCAAAAAGGACATGCTTGCCTTGCCCGAAAGCTCATGCTCCCACATCTTCCTAATAATTGCTAATAGATTGCCGTGCTTCTGATCAAAAGACGTTTTGAGTATGTCGGATTCCGTCTCACTCAGTAATCGTGGGCCTCCATAACTCATTGAATTTACGACATAGGCCGTAGTGACGTCTCCGGGGAACAATAAGCACTTTTTCTCACCATCTCCGTTGGATGCTCTCATATATTCATCAATCGGAAGAATTAATGGCAGTAATTTATCAACGATCCCCTTGCCACTACTTGGCCCGGCACAGACATACCCATACATGGCTGACGAATAGAGACGACTATCATAGTCAAAATGATAATTTGTCATTATTATTCCCATCATAATCAGGCTGATCATTAACGCCACCGATCTTTCATGTGGCGTTTCGTAACAATCAACAATTCGCCGAATGCTACTTGGAAGACGTTTATACACAGAATCTGGAAACAACGTCCCCAGTTCTTCCATAGATTTCGCATCCGGGGCGGAAACGGAAACTTCCTTCGCTACCTGTTTAATCTGTTTTGCCATCTCATTGATGGAGATGCGATCATGTTGCTTTTGTTTCATTGTATTAAAATTGTTGAACTGCAAAGGTGAATTGATTTTTCCATTCTTCCAAACCGACAACATCACAACAATCTTTAAAACAATAAATTATGATTTATTATTTCACGCATACATAGGCCGCCATTTTTCTAATTTTTGATTTTTGAGTTTGATTTTTCTTAGAAACAATATTGTTTTATTATTATATAGTGTTTTTACATTCAGATTTTTTCTTTAAAAAAAATAAAAAAAATTTTCCTTAGATGGATTAGAGTAGCTATATAACAATATTTAACCATGAATACTACCGCAATCGCAACATTCTCGAATAGTACAACTACAAAAATTCTGTGTGCTCAATAAGGTATCGGCAGGGTATCACTTTAATTATTCAGCAACAGAAAACCGCAACTGGCTCAGTGCCTCCTCCTTCATCTGTTCGCTTACCTTAACATACCGCTGCGTTTGGGCTACCGAGGAATGGCCGAGGATTTTGCTGGCCGTAGCAAGATTGACATTGTGATAGATCAGGTTCGTAGCAAGGGAGTGTCTGGCGACGTGAAACGACACTTTCTTTTGAATACCTGCTGCTTTTGTCCACACCCGGAGCCATGAGCATACGGACGTATGGGAAGGAAGGGAAAACACCCGTTCTTTGTCCGGCCTGCGTTCACCGATCAGTTCCAGAGCTTCTTTTTTCAGAGGAATAGAAACCACATTCTTTGTTTTCTGCTGGACGACCTCCACACGATCACCGAGGATATTGCCCCACGTGAGCGCATTCACATCACAAAGCCGTAATCCGGTAGTACAGGCAAACAGGAATGCCCGGCGGACTTCATTGTTTTTGAGCGGTGTTTTCCAGAGTGTTTGTATTTCTTCCATTGTTAGTGCTGCTTTGGATACGGAACCAATCTTCCTTGCCCGGATACCTTCTACCGGATTCTTGCGAAACAGCAGATCGTTTGTTGCTGTCCGGATGATGATCTTGAGCCGGGACAGGTAGCCTTGCGGTGTTTCCCCACAGTGTTTCCGCTCCATGTACTTAACAAACCGTTCCAGCAGATTGGGAGTGACTTCATAGGCCGGGATTGATTTCTTACCAAGAAATGCTTCAAATTTCCGCAGGGCTGCTTCATACTTTTTGGTTTCTACCAGTATTCCTTTTTGCTGACGTACATACGCCCAACCGTAAGCAAGAAAATCTTCTGATGTCCTATAAGTCTGTGGCAGGTCGAATGCCCCGGATAGAAATTCCTGTTCCCGGTCATGTGCGATCTTCCGGGCAAGCCGTAGTTTTTCTTCACGGTCTTTCCGGTCTATTGGATTGCGGGGATGGGTTTGGAAGTAAATTTTCAGGCTTTCTTTGCGGCGATAATCATTTGGCCCCGTTATGACCAGGATCAGACTGGTACGGCCTGTGGTGGCTGACTTCTCTTCGTAAATGCGGCATTTGAATCTTTCCATGTGTATGATTGCTTTTGGAGTAATTCCGTGTGGTAAAATTCCAAAGTCTTTTCCGGAATATAAAACCAAAAAACATCATACATCATTTTATGTCAATAGATTATGAGGGATACAGGAGAAAAATTTTCAAAAACAAAAACACAGGATGTGCGTTTTGTGAACGCAAACACAAAGCATCATTTGCGCAAATCCTGTTGACTGAAACGGGTATCAAATCCCGCTCCACAGGGTACGTTGGTCTTATGGTTTTTCAGGCCGGGAAGATGAAGAAAACGGCTGTTAGTTATCCATGCAACAGGAGGGTATTTGCAGTTCACATGTTCCTGTGCAGCAAACGTCCTGTTTGTTGTCTGTTGTTAATCTGTTCCTCTGTTCTGGTGAGCTGGGGTTTGTTCTCTGGGGGAACATTAATTTCTCTGAACTTCAAACACAACTTTGAATTGTCCTTCAACATCCAGTTCTGCTTTGTTGCCGGTAATGGTAAGCACTGTTTTTAAGCGATAGTTCAAAACAATGATCTTTGTCCCGCCCGATGTGCTTTCATTGAGCATGTCCAATGCTTCATCAAAGCATTTTGTTTCAAACCAGACCTTGCCGGGACTTATTCTGATAACCCCAATTTCTGATGAAACGGACTTTTGATATGGGGTAGAGGTATGCTGCGCTATCAGGGTGCATTTTGTGACCCGGTAGCTTTGTTCCTGTGCTTGCAGGTGCAGCGGAAACAGGAGCAGGATGGATAGCAGCAGCTTCATTTTCTTAATGGATAATCAGATTTTCTTTGTTTGATATAAACGTAGTTATTTCTTCTGAATTATTCTTCTTTCTGATTTCCTTTACCTGATCCAGTATTCTCTCAAAAATTTGATTTGAAGCGATACCCGTTCCTGTTTGAAGTGGTTGCAGAATTGGACGGAGGTTTGTTTTACCGGCAAAATCCGGCAACAGGTAGTATTCCCATTGTCCTACGCCAGCCTGTCGTTTTTCATGTTTTACCACAATATGCAGGTCTAATGTTTTGTGATCTTCTAAAGGTATGACCAGCGATACCACAATAGCAAGTTTGTTGTTCATCATTTCCCGGTAGAGGTTTGTCAATGCTTCATCGCTTTGAAGGAAAGAAACAATTTCCCGGTCATTGTAGTAGTACCGGCCATTGTTGGGAAGATTGAGGAATGTAGTCAGCATATGCTTTGTTTGAAGGTTTATAACCAGTGCTTTTGCCCCCATAAGCAACGGTCTTTGAGAAGTTTATTATTGGCATCCTTTTTTATCTGGCAACATTTATAGAACTTCGCTCTGAACCAAAATGTAAGCCTATGTAAATACCCAAGCAGAAACTTTTCTTTTATTGCTGTATCGTTCGTTGCATCACCTAAATTACCACAAATAGAAACTAAAGCAAATGGATGTGTATGGCTCGTCATATCATGGCGTAGCTGTACCGTTCGCTTTAGTTGGGTTGTGGTAAACCTGGTGATGGCTGCGGTCAACGGCTACGCTTAATTTTTTTAATCACCAAATTACCACACAATGAAGAAATCAATCTCAAACACAATTCTTGCGTTTACGCTTGTAACGCTCTTTTCAAGCTGTGCCTTTCACAATGGCTATCTCTCCAATTCCACTACTACTGTTCTGGAAAAAGCAAACTTCTCCTATGTCCAGAAACAAATTGAAGGCCGGGCATCTGTCAAATACATTCTGGGCTTCGGAGGTCTGAAAAAACAAACCATCATTGACCATGCAAAGCGGGATATGCTCCGGCATCATCCTTTGGACGACAATCAGGCATTGGCGAATGTTACCGTCAATTACAAAACCTCCAACTACGCAGGTATTGTTCGCAAAATCCAATGTACCGTTACGGCGGATATTGTGGAGTTCAACTGATCTATTGTTTCACGCTTAAAAACCTCCAAAGATGGAACCATACAAAACACTTGGCAAGTGCGCCAAGGTATTTGAAATACTTACGTATGCAAGCCTTGTAATAGGGATATTCTTTTCCCTGTATTTTCTTGAAATTATCTTGCTTGTAGCGTTATATACCTTGATCGCCTTTTTTACATTTATATTGACTGCTAAACTGCTCAGGTTATTTATCAATGTTGGGAAGAATATCCAGAACATAAACGACAATCTCTACATAATAGCCAAGAAAGCAGAAGAAAGTGATAAAGCCTGAACTAACAACATTTCAGAAAGGAACAATATTGTTTAAACACAAAATCATTAAAGCAATGAACAAAATCATTCTTACCCTTCTTTGTTTCCTGTTGATTGGAACAAAAGGACAAGCACAAATAACACTGGAAAAGACATACACTAATTTAGTGCCTGAATTGATTAATCTAAGCATATCAGGAAAAAAGTATGCGGTATATCATCCAAATGAATTGCGCTTATACAATCTCGACCACAGCTTATGGAAAACAATTGAATATCCTCCGCAAGCAGGATACAATAGTATTGAGCGTTACACCAATACGATTTCCGAAGAATTATTCAATTTAGATAACCGAATTGAACTGATTTTACAATATGTGGATACAATGACACCGGGCAAGTACAAGTCTTGTCTTATTGATGAGAATAGCAACGTTTTACAATGTTTTGACCAGGTTCTATGGTGCGATATTTACAATGTTGGAAATGATCAATTCAAGCTAAGGGCTGCCGGGGGAGGAACTTATTTGGTACCAGACTTTTTTTACACTTTGTACTCTCTTCCCGGAACACTCCCATGTGATCCCTGTGGCGACAATCTGGGAATAGGCCGGTTATCAGGTAATGGTAATTTCAACAGTTCCATGATGGTTTATCCCAATCCTTCTTCCGGACAAATCAGGATAGACTACCAACTCCCCACAGATGTTAAAGAAGGTGTCATTGATTTGTTCAATGAGCAGGGGCAGGTGATAAAATCCTACCGTGTGGATGGCTTTCAGCAATTCCTGTTGTTGAACAATTCAGAATTGCCTGCGGGGAAGTATTACTATTCGCTAAAGGGCAACGGTCGTACGCTTACCAGTGAAAAAATGATCCTGATCCGGTAAATTGGAAGTATTCTAAATGATTTACAAAGCCACTGTAACAGGTGGCTTTTTTTATTCCGGCAATTCTTTCGGTGTTTTTTGAGTGTTTCGGTTTCGAGTGGAGGTAAATTCAACGGCAAAATTTGACAGGGGAAATTGTCAAATTGGAATGGTTTGAATTGCATATTATTGTTAGCCCGGTTCATGACGTTTCCGTTCGGAAACGGGAACGTCTATTTTCAAGTTTCTGTTTTGCATTTTCTGTATATTTATCGAACAAATCTTACTATTGAAATATTATAGCTGTTATGAGTAGTTCAAAAAAAGTTAGCGACTTAGTCGAAATGTCCAGAATTATGGGACGCATCAAAGAGTTTGCCCCAATTCACAACACATACAAGTTGGACTTGTCATTATTGGTTGAACAAATGGATGTGCATCAAAATGATTTGTCAAAATGTCAATCATTTTATCGTTCATCAATAGTTATGTTTTTTACCGGAATTGAAGCTGACATTTTTTACTATAACCAGTTCGATCCATATAATGGTTATCATGACAAGAACACTTTTAAGGAAAAACTTGAAAAGACCTTTTCTCAAGTTTGTACAACATGGAAAAGAGATCAACTTTTGCAAGACTATTTTTCTTCTAATCTTGAAACTATTTTTAAATTAAGAAACATCCGTAACGACGTAGCCCATCCTAAATCTTTAGTTCATGTGTTTAAAGCAAGCAATGATGATGTTGCTGAGTTGAAACAGGCAATTGAACACTACAATGCCTTTATAAATGATTTGATGTCCAATTTTCTTTTTGAGATGAGGTTTGGTTCTTTTCAAGATATGGATGAGGCTATAGAGAAACTATTTGTAGGAATGATTTATATTCCAAAGGGTTGACGTTATTCATCGTGAAAAGCATATGAAAGCCTTTCTTTTTCTGTTTTTAACCATCGCTTCTGTAATACTTATTAGCTGTGATAATAAGACAGAGAAGAGGTTGATGAAATTTATTGGTGAGGATAGCTCTAATTATGCAAACCTTGAAAGGGGTTACAATGAGAACGTAATACGAAGCTTTAAAAATTCAGTAGAATATGGAAGGATTTTCTTCCCGAATCACGATACAATCAATTACTGATTTTTATCACACCATATCGCTGACGACGGAGTATGGCGGAACCATATTTGAAATGCCTGATGGAAGCAAAGAGTTTATTAAGGGATATTTTTGCTGTGAAGTTCAACTGCCAAATGATGGCAGGTTTGAGGATGCAAGAGTGTTTATGGAGGAAATGAAGAGACATAATGGTGTACATCCATAAATATCTCCTTTCAGCAATGAAATATTATAGCGTACTGGTATCAAATTCATCAATTCGCAACACATTTTTCAACCCAAAACTTTGGGACGTTTTTGGGACGACCCGGACAAATTCCGGACGGATTTTGCTCAAACAAAAGCAAATGAGTTATACATGCAGTAGAATGAAACCCTTGTCCCGTACAGCTTTTCACGTTAAAACACACGTAAGATTTAGTGCCTGATAATTACTGTTCCGGGCACTAAATACCAACCTCAAAACCCTGATCCCGCAAGGATTTCAGGGTTTTTGTTTTTTGATTTGGGACGTTTTTGGGACGGGGATTGGGCAAGGGAAAGCAAATGGTGGAAGTGAAAATGTCAGACTACCTAACTACTCAAGTTTCATGCTGCAAATACGGCGATCTTTATTTACTACGGAGTCCCCCATGTTAAAATATTTTTGAAATGTAGTCCTATAAGCATTCATTTGTGCTTCATCAATCCAGCCAAATACAAACACTACTTTACCGTCTATAACCCTGCAGAGGGAATCCATATCCGTATTCCAACAAAATGGACGTAGCCCTTTCATATAAGACCACTTACTGCTATCCGGATGGATAAAAAGATAATACTGGCATTGAGGCAAATTCATGTACATAACAATGGGTTGAAGGGATCTGCCGCTCATTTATCCACCTGAAATTGTCTGTAGTCCAGTCGAACTTCAAGGGAGTAAACATGTACTTGAATGAGTTGAAATTTACCACAGTGATTACACAGCTTAAAATAATCAACGGGGCTATGAATTTGGCATGCTTTACCTTGAAGCATTGTTCTAATCCTACACCCATGATCAGGAGTACCATAGGAAATACAAACAGGCACACTCTTGACAACAGGGTATATCGATGCAGACCTGCAGCAAGCAATAATAAAATGACAGGCAGGATCAATATGATTGACAATGCCTGATTTTTCCGCATTAAATAAATGACACCAATCAAGAGGAGTAACAGGTTGGTGATCAATGACAATGTCCAATGACCTCCGATCGTTCCAAAAAGGGAGTATAATGTATCCATATTCCTCCCCCATTCTTCAGCATTGGAAGGCATAAGAAAAAGGAAATAATTGATATGCCAGTTTTGCAGGTAGTCGGATTGTATACCAGGCTTAAGGAATAGGAAATAGTTCAGCAGGAAAGTAAATATCCATAGCAGTATTACACTGGATACCGTTACCGGCAGCTTCGGCAAAGATGTCCTTTTTGCCTGAAGGACAAATGATGTGCCTATGCCTGCCAATATAAAAACCGACGGCATGGAAAACCATATTGCGAAGAAACCAACAGCAGACCATATAATAAACAGACGAACAGCTTTTGTTTTTTTAGGATTATGTCTTAGGGCCAGCAATACCAGTAGTATACTGATAAGTTCGTCAGATGCATACTGCTTAAACTCGGTCGCATACCGTACATAGATCAGCCCTGAAGCCATCAGAAATAGCGGGTAAATACCCCCACGGACAACATTGAGCTGCTTTAGCAATTTATAAAATCCGATTACACAAAGTAAACCACAAATGAATGGATACAGACGTAGCACCATTTCATGTGGCCCGAATAATATGTATGCCAGCTTGCTGATTAAGAGGAATGGAATTGGCGCAAACTGCTCATAGGATAATGGTAGCAGTAGCTCAGCAAAAGAGCGTTCATACAGATTTCTGAAGAGGTTTACTTCATCGAGAAAAAGATTCCGGTTTTGCAGAAATACTATGGCACGCAGGAGCATTCCGGAAAAAATGATTGCCACACAGATTAATCCCAAAATATGCGTAGATGAAATTTTACGTTGCTTACTCATAACGGAACATTAGTGCTTACTCAAAACAAGATTTACTTTTTATTCCCCCGTCTGTAAGATATAAAAAGTAAGCAATAAGTTCCGGGCACGAAAACCCTGATCCCGCAAGGATTTCAGAAAATTTAATTACGGACGTAGTAAATTGAATCAGATTGAAAAGCAGTTCTCAGAACATTTTACAAACAATGGTTTTCAAATTGAAAACTATTTCTTATCAGATTTGAGGTGAAAATTTGGACGTTTTGCCAGGCGGCTATTTCAGGATCAGCTTTTGCACCCTGGTCTCAACGCCGGCATCAAACTGCAGATAATATATCCCGGGGGCAAATCCGCTTAGGTCGAGCTCCTTCCAGACACCATCCGTAACGGCCAGTGTTTGTCCCTGGCTGTTCATCAGCCTGCTGCGCATAACCTGTAAGGAACCTGGATGTATCCGTACCCGTCCGCCCGACGGATTCGGATAAAGCGTCAAACCATCGGCAGCCGGCGCCATTGTCGCAACCGACAGATCATTATCGTCATCGCCATTATCATCATCATTTGTTTCCCGGTATGTATAACGTACCAGAACGGTTCCGGTATGGAGCGATAGCTGATCCGTCACCCGTACGACCACAGGTAAGGTATCGGTACCGATATTGAGCGAATCCTGGTAACCAACAGCCACCCAAAAACCGGTAGTATCGCCGGCAGAAGATATGGCCTCCGCAAACGTTTTCTGATTATGCTGCTCATAAGCCCATACATCCCGGATGCCGAGCGTAGCCGTATCAGCAAAGGCAATAAACACATTTCTTTTGTGCGGCATTGCTTCCGTAAGCTCTATGGTGCTGTCTGTGCCGTAAGCCAGTATGCCCCTTCCGGTATAACTGCCGTATACGGCCAGTTGTCCGTTGATCTCTGCCAGACCGGTAAGCCGGGACTGCACATATAACGTCTGCGAAGAGCTGCCCAGTGCATAATAACTCTTTGCCTGTATTGCCGACCAGTCCTTATTCACCTTAATGACAAACCCCTTGCGGTTATCCACAACCGGCGGACTGTTGATATCCAGCGTATCAACCAGGCCATTATTACTGGTTATGTGAAAAGTATTGGCCGGATATGCTTGCATTGTATTAC
Source organism: uncultured Chitinophagaceae bacterium (assembly GCA_964527735.1). Lineage (GTDB taxonomy): Bacteria > Bacteroidota > Bacteroidia > Chitinophagales > Chitinophagaceae > JBEBVQ01. The sequence goes on from CAZGPG010000009.1 coordinate 80,903, forward strand.
CGATCAGGTACATGGAGCTGCCGATCCATTTGGCAGAAAAGAACATGGACGTTCCCATGTCAAACGAAGTATGACTGATCTTGAGATTATTAAAGCCACCGCCCGGCAGCGATTCGATCACAAACTGAAACCCGTAATTATCTCCATTCCATATAGGTACCGGCGCCGGCAGACCTGCGCCGTAGTGATTAGGGCTGAGGTAAGTGTTATTGGGTAATGTAAGTGTTGTTGTATTAATTGTATCGGGGCGGAAACCTTCTTCTTTAAAATAGAGTACAGAACTTCCGGTACCTGATTTGGCGCTGATATACGTCTTCCCGTCATGGACCGTCAGACCCAGGGGATAAGACCCGTGCTTAAAGCCGAATAGCCCTTTTTTTACCGGGTTCAGATGCGGGTCGAGCTGGAGGAACACATAATCCAGTTCCCCGGCATTTTCGATCGTTACATAATCCCAGGTAAACTGTCGGCCCTGAACCCGGTTCGGGATCGTATTAAACCCGTTGTTTACAGTACTGAAAACAGTGGTCAGCAATGCTACATTGCCATCTTCATCCACATCAAAAACCGGACGCCGGGCATGAAAGCCACCGGCATCGTAGTCAATGATCGTTTCCGAAGCAAGGCCCCTGCGTCCGGAGTGATGAATCACAACCCGGTCAAGCTCATTCCCCGAGGGGTCGAGCTTAAGCAGGTACATCCGCTCTCTTGCGTCGTTGGGATCCCCGGTACTGTCAAAAAAACCGTTGTTGATCCGGAGCATATCATTCCCCCGGTAGCGTCCTGCGATATAGAGATTGCCGGCCTTATCACTTCTGACACACAAAGCCGTCGACTGGAACAAACTGCCCGTATCCGCTATCGGTGCGCCCCATTTCATCACGCCCTTATGATCATACCTGGCCACAAAACCGCGGACGGCCTTACTGTGCAGTATAGCAGCGTTGCCATTGGGATTGATATTCACCTGTGCATCAAAAAAATCAGCCGCTACAATCACATCGCCCCCGGGGAGCTGCAGCAGGTCGTTTACTACGATATTCCCTCCGGGGACAGGCAGGTTCACATATGCAGCTGGTCTCTGAGCTATAAGCGGACATGAGGCACATAAAACGAGAGCAAGGATAACAAGACAACGCATAATGATATTTATATGATAAGTAACAGGAACGGAAAAATTAAGAATCAAGGCTTGTAAACAATAAAATTAAACGACTTTGCACTGGCATTACCACTCAAACTCCTTGTGAACACCAGCAGCTTATTACTGCCTGAATTCACGATTACAAATCCCAGGTTAGCACTTTCGTTCAACAACACCACAGTTACGGATCTCACAGAAATTATAACGGGGAAGAAATCTTATCTGCAGTCTGGAATCAAGCCGATACTGATGCAAAAATAAAGAGATCGGCCTTCCCGGATAAGCGGGATTCCCACCTTTCTCCACCCGGGGGTATTCCCCCTTTTTTTGCCGGCATCGTATTTTCCGGGAAAACCCCTGAAGTTACCCGGGTCGGCAGCAATATTTTTGCCCTTTCGCTTTAATACATTCATTAAACCTAAACTGTCGTGACTATGAAATTACCCAAACGGATGATGCACAGCTATACCATTGCCGGCATACTTACCGCCGCTACAATACTCGGATCCTGTAACAAGGATGAAGACCCGCCGGTGCCAGCGCCGCCCACGACGATCGATCCGCCGACAGAGCTGGACTGCCGCTATTTCTCAGAAAATAAAAATGCCATCTTAAAGGATAATCCCAACGCGCCCGTAGATTATATTATCAGTTGCAAAATGGCGATCAATGATGACGTAACGATCGAAGCCGGCACCACCATCGCATTCAAAACAGATGCCGGACTGGTCGTGAATAAACAGGGATCTCTGACCACATCAGGCACCAGCGCTTTACCGGTTACCCTGACGGGAACGGACAAAACAAGGGGCGCCTGGTCGGGCATTATATTCTTCAGCAACGACGTAAAAAACAAACTGCAGTATACCGTTGTAGAGTATGCAGGCGGATCTGCGTTCAACAGCAACAACAACAAAGGCGCCGTGATCGCATATGCAGACAGCCGGCTGAGCATGAACAACTGCACGTTACGGCACAGTGCAGAATACGGGTTAAATGCAGATTATGGCAGCATCACGCTGGACCTGAATAACAACGTATATACTTCCAACAAATCGCCCATCCGCATGAGAGCCGAATTGCTCGGCATGACATCTCCCTCTGACAGGCACACCGGTAATGATGAAGATAAAGTAGTGCTGAATTTCTATACTGCCAGCCTGGGACAACCCGTTACCTGGAAAAAAATTGATGTGCCGTACAGAACGGTCGTAACGAGCAGCTCCATCCCGCAGCTTAGCATAAACAACGCCCTCACCATTGAACCCGGTGTCATTGTGGAAATGGGACAGGGCGCCGGCCTGAAAATCAACGAGAACGGCAGCATGAATGCTGTCGGAACGGAGCATGACCCCATCATATTCCGCGGATCCGTTAACCAGCCGGGCTCCTGGGGCTGCATCTATTTTACCCATACGCAAAGCCCCCTCAACCAGCTGCAGCATATGGAAATAAGAAATGCAGGAGAAGGCTCGAACAAAGGCGCCGTATATATGTGGGCGAAGCCTGCGCTGAATATACAGAATGTGCACTTCTCCGACATAAAGACCTGCGCCATCTATGCGGCGCCGGGTACATCCTCACCCAATACAAACCTGACAACAGGCAACCTGACGTACAGCAATGTGGGTGGTGAGATCTGCGGAGACTGATCCTTTACCTGACAATTCCTGACACAATACCCCCCATTTACCACAGGCGTACACACATCCTCCGTGTACGCCTGTTCTTTTTCGCAGGATCAGAGATAACCTTTCAGAATAGCTTTCTTTACAAGATCTGATATATTCCTCGCATCAAACTTCACAAAAAGAGCCGCGCGGTGGTTTTCCACCGTTTTTTCGGAAAGGAACAGCTCTTCGGCAATCTCCCGGCTCGTTCTGGCTTTCAGTATACCCGCAAGCACCTCCGCTTCTCTCGGCGTCAGTTTGATATCGTGACTCCGCCCCGCTGCCAACGGAGTGAACAGTTGTGCCCTGACACGGGGAGAAATATAGATCTCATCCTGCTGTACCGTCTGCAGCGCCACCCCGATCTCGGTATTGGGGTCGGATTTCAACAGGTAGCCATGCACACCCTGGCTTAATAGCATCTCCACCGTTGCCTGGTCCGAAAAGGAAGATATGATGATGATACGGAGTGCCGGATATGCCTGCATCAGTTCACGGACAAACTCACGGGCATCGTCCGCACCAAGCCTGATATCGAGGAACAAGACATCCGTATGCTGCTCCCGCAACGACATGTACAAGGCCTCCCGCGACTCGGCGCCGGAAGCGCTGCTATCCGGAACATGATCCCGTACATACTGTAAAAAACCATCCAGGATCAGTGCATGATCATCGGCAATCAGGATATGCATCATCTTGTTGTAACGTTCATAAAAACTGAAGTACCACGCCCCGGAGCCGTGCTGAAATCCACATCCACGTTCATGCTCTGCAAGCGCTCTATGAGTCCCGGTAAGCCGGTTGAAGATATCTTATCCCGCTCAAAACCCTTACCGTTGTCTTCAATACTTATCTGGAAGCTATCTTCCTGCAACTGAAGGAACTGGACGTTTATTTCCGTGGCCGCCGCATGCTTCTGCGCATTCTGCACAAATTCCTGCACTGCGCGATACAGTATACTGCTCTTGTCGCCGGTAAGCACACAATGATCCGTATTGCTTTTAAAAGACACATACCCACCGTAAAACATCTGGCAAAACCGGCCGATGGCCACCGGGAGCGGCGTCTTTGCAAAATCCACGGGCATCAGGTTATGCGCCACGCCACGCACCTCATCGTGGGTACTTTGTACCAGTTGCAGCAAGGCGCGCGCCTCACCTTCCCTTATGTTTTCCAGGCCAAGTTTTAACGCGATCAGGTTGGAGGCCACACCATCATGTAATTCAACCGCCAGCCGCTTCCGCTCCTGCTCTTCCCCGTCTGCCAGGGCAAGCAATATCGCCTTGTTCTTTTCTTCGGCCTGTATCCGGTTCCGTTGCCGCACATACAACCGGTATCCCGCAAGCAACACGGTCACCAGTACAGAGACCAGCAGGAGTACAACGATGATATTCCTTTGCCTGCCGAGCTTGTTTGCCTGCAACAGGATCGTATTGTTCTTTTTCTCCGCTTCGTACTTCAGCAGGAGCTCCTGAATGACTTTCTGATTATTAGCCGTCAGCTTATCCCGGAATTGCTGCTCAGCTTCCCGGAGATAGCTGATCGCTTTATCCTTATCGCCCACCCCTTCGTAGCTATAGGCAAGATTCTTATAGAGATTGTATTTAACTTCTTCATTGTTCAGTTTTTCGGCCAGCATCAGGGCCTCTTCCCCGGATGCGATCGCCTCACGGTATTCTTTACGCACCAGGTAAACCTTCAGCAGACCGCTTCTTACCGGGAGCAGTATCTGGTACTGGCGGAATTGCTCCGCAAGCGTTACGGTCTGCAGCAGGTATGTCAGCGCCTGATCGTAATCGGATACGTTGATTGCTACTTCTGCCAGTGCATAATTAGCCAGCAACAATCCCATCGGGTTGTTATACTTCCGGCTCAGCTCCATCGCTTCATCCGCTGCCGCTGCTGCCACTTCACTCTTCTCCAGGTTTGTTGCCGCCACCGAAACGATTGCTTTACAAAGCGGGAGGTAAGAGGTATCCTTCAAATCCGTCAGGAGCTTTTCCGCCTCCGTACTGTATTTGTAAGCAGATTCAAAATCCAGCCGGCTGAAGAATAGATTGGCCAGGTTGAATTTTATCGCCGCCGTCTGCTGCCGGTCATCTGCCCGTTCAAATATCTTGATGGCATGCCGGAAATCCGCCACTGCCGCCTCATGCTGCTGACGATAAGAGGCCACTGCGCCTCTGAGGTTGTAGAATTTGGCAGTGCCGGGAGACATGCTGTCGGCGCCAAAAAGATCAAAAGCCAGTGAAAGTACACTATCCGCCTGATCCAGCCAGCCTGTTTGTATATAATACCTTGCCAGGTGGAGATAGTAAAACTCCCGCAGGTGTCCGGATGCAGCGACGGCGCTGTCTGCGGATTTCAGGATACTGTCTGCCGCGGGAGGTTGCAGCATCGCCTGCTGAAACCAGGACTGCACCATCAACGAATCTTCCGGCGCAAGTGCTTTTATTTCCGGCAGGTTTTCAACAGATCTGCCACAACTAAATAAGATCAATACAAAACACCATGCAATCCTGCAACTATTCAAAATATTTCTTTAATGGTTAAACGAATTAAGCACAAGAAATGACAATTTGACAACTTAGCCAAACAGGCAGGTACAGATTACCTTTGCGGGAGCAAAAAAACTATTGCTGGCTAGAAAATTTGAACTTTCACATCAGACCTGCTGTCAACAAAGGCACGGACGGATTCTTTGTTATCAAGCAACAGAAAATGTTTTTCTGTCAGAGGCCTGGAAAAACAACCTACCTGATAAGTCTCACTTCCTTTCACTACATATTTAATACTGATTGCTTCCGTAGTCATATCCTTATCAAACTGCTTCAGAATGGAAAAGTCAAAACAGCATCCATTTTCAAGAGTTATTTTCGAAACGGATTTTTTCATGGAGTTAACATAGTAGCGTTTCCCGAAGTTCGTAAAAAATAAAGTAGCGTAAAACCATTGATGACCTGACAAACGAAAACCCGCTTTTTTAACTGAACAAATTTTCAGAAATGGGTCTTACTGATCAAACAAGCTCTCGTCAGAATAAAAAACCTGACCATTATTGATACGAGCAGGAGAGGTGTAAGCATGCTCTTCGGCTTTGCCAGGCGACATAATATGCAATACGGTCCAGCCCTTCGCTTTCAAATAGTCCGACACCATAGACCGGTGACAACGCCACCATACCGCTTCCGAACACATATAAGCAGTAAGCTGCTCCAGTGCAACAGCTTCCAGCGTCGCTATAGCTTCCCTGAAATCATCTGTTTCCATATAATCTGCATAACCCCGGAAAGAGCTATTGCGCCAGCGGCTGTTTTTTGAATGTTCATGTACCTTTCTCCTGCCTCCCAGCCCCTCCAGATGCGTGTACCGGATGCCGGCTTGCTGCAATTCCCCTGCCAACTGTTCTTTATTGAACCAGGGATGCTTCTTTGAACCGGGGAAACGCCTTATGTCGGCCACAGCTTCAATATTAAATGAATGCAGCAGGTTTATAAAATCAGCAGGTTTATACGTGGAATGACCCACAGTATAAATAGTTTGCTTATCGGATGGTTTTGAATTCATGTTGCTGTTTTGCTAAAGTATTTAAGTATACGCACTATAGTATTCAGCACAATGAAGACAAATAATCAACTCCGGTGAAGCCGGATATCTTTCGTTAAATACAGGTTGCTATCTTATAAAAATAGCTCAAAAATCTGTAATTACCAATATTGTAGACGATTGGGACTTAACGCTTGCCCGGGAGAGAGAATAATTTTTTAGCTATCTTGTTTTCGCTATGAAAAAAAAGTTTTCAGAACGAGTAATTGAATTCAACCGTCAGCTGCATTATCCCGGGGAATTGCCTATCGGTTTTCAGGTAATGAATCCCTATCTGGACAATCCTGAAACGATGAAAGTGATGCAGGAGTTTTACCATAAGTATTACGATGATCAGGCACAAAGAAAATTCATCGTCGGGATTAATCCGAGCCGGCACGGCGCCGGCATCACAGGCGTGCCTTTTACAGATACAAAACGGCTGGAAAGCGTTTGCGGTATCAGCATGAAGTCTGCCCGCACACACGAGATATCGTCGGTGTTTATGTACGACATGATAGCGGCCTTCGGCGGTGCAGAAGTTTTTTATAAGCGATTTTATATCAACTCCCCCTTCCCGCTGGCGATCATCCGCCAAACCAGGGACGGCAAATGGCTCAATGCCAACTATTATGACGACCCGGTTCTTTTTGAAACGGTAAAAGAATTTATGATCGCATCGCTGAAAAAACATATCAGCATGGGGTTAAACACTTCAGAAGTTTTCATATTGGGAAAGAAAAATGCGACGTTCATTCATAAGCTGAACCGGCAGGAAAAGATGTTTGATACATTAACGGTGCTGGAACATCCCCGTTATATTCAACAATACAAATCAAAAGAGAAGCAGTTGTACATTGATAAATACATACAGACGTTAGGAAAATAAACATCCGGGGCCCGGCAAAGAGGCATATTATCTCTTCTTTTATCCAAACTTATTTCGTATATTTCTGCCAGGAAACACATCTTTGCACCGGAATGAGCAAGAAACCCTACATATCACCCTCTTTCTCCTACGTACCGCTGGAAGAGACGCTGGAGATCATACCCCGGAAAAAACAGCTGTTCATCGGCATCCCGAAAGAGACTTCCTTCCAGGAAAACCGGGTGGCGCTGACCCCCGAAGCCGTATCCGTACTGGTCAACAATGGTCATGAGGTGACCGTAGAACACGGCGCCGGAGAAGGTTCCTTTTACTTCGACAGCGATTACAGTGAGGCGGGTGCACGTATTGTATACGAAAAGCAGGAGGTATACAAAGCCACCATGATCATTAAATCCGCTCCCATATCAGAAGAAGAGGTCTGCATGCTGCAGCCCAACCAGGTCATAATATCGCCGATCCACCTTCCTTTTCTGAAGACTTCCATGATGGAGCAGCTGATGCAGAAAAAGATCATCGCCATTGCGTTTGAATCCATCAAGGATGATTCGGGCACCTACCCTATTGTACGCTCCATGAGCGAGATCGCCGGCAGCAGCGCCATACTGACGGCTGCCCAGTATCTCAACAACGTGCACAGCGGCAAAGGCATTCTGCTCGGCGGCATTTCGGGCGTACCACCTGCCAAAGTCCTGATCATCGGCGCCGGTATCGTCGGCGAGTTTGCAGCGCGGGCCGCGCTTGGCCTGGGCGCTTCGGTGCAGGTGTTCGACAATTCGATCTACCGGCTGATGCGGCTGCAGAACAATGTGGGCCGGCGGGTGTTCACTTCCGTGATAGACCCCGTAACACTGGCTGAAGAATTGTGTATGGCCGATGTGGCCGTCGGCGCGCTGAAACCGGTAAACGGCATTACGCCCATGGTGGTCACCGAAGAAATGGTGCAGCATATGAAAGCCGGATCAGTGATCGTGGATGTAAGCATTGACCGCGGCGGGTGCTTCGAAACGTCACGGGTCACCTCGCACGAAAAACCTGTTTATAAAAAATACGATGTCATTCATTATTGCGTTCCGAATATCCCTTCAGGCGTAGCCCGTACCGCGTCGCGCGCCATCAGCAATGTGCTGATGCCCATAGCCCTCGAATGCGGAGAAATGAGCGGCGCCGAAGGACTGATACTGGCCAAAAGCGGCATCCGGAAAGGGGTGTATCTGTACAAAGGCTGTGTAACCAACTCTTCCCTCGCCCGCCGCTTTTCATTAAAATACACTGATCTTGACCTTCTGCTGGCTTCTCCGAGCTGAATACTATAAACCCAAGCCCCGTTATTTTATATGCCCAACAACAGAATGAACAAAACAATGGCCGGTTACCATTTACTGATGATCCTGTCGGCTGTTGATTTTCGCATTAATGCACCGGAAGATAAAGTGATCCGCGACTATCTTGTCCATGAATTTCCGATCCATGTAAATCTCGACCGTGAGATGGAAGTCATAAGCAACCTCCACCCGGACGAATGGGAGCGGCATTTCCTGAAAGCCATGGACGATTTTTACGATGACGCCACGGAAACCGAACGCCGGAGCCTGCTCAACTTTGCCATACAGCTCACCAAGGCCGATAACGTGATCACCCGCGAAGAGAATCATTACCTAAACCTGCTATTCGAAGCCTGGGAACCGGTATAATAATTTCGTCCGTCAGATCCGGTTCTTAGTCCACAAGTCCCAGCGTAATCGCCATGCGGACTAATCCAGCTGTATTCTTCACATCCAGTTTCTGAAGCAGGCTGTAGCGATGATTTTCCACCGTACGGAAGCTGATGAACAGCTTGTCGGCTATCTCCTGCGTTGTATGTTCGGATACGATGAGCCGGAGCACTTCCCGTTCGCGCTGGGTCAGCTCGGGAAGGATGTCGGTGCTTTGCGCGCGGTATTTGATCAGGTGCTGGAGCAGCGTTTCCTTCAGCGAAGGCTCGATGAATTCATTCCCCTGGTACACCTGCCTGATGGCTTCGATCAGCGTCTTGTCATCGGTATCCTTGAGCAGATAGCCCAGACAGCCACGCTGCATCATGCTTTTTACCACAGCGGGCGAATCAAGACTGGTAAGCGCGATCATCCGCACTTCGGGATATTTTTTGGTAATGATGGGAGCCAGCTCTTTCCCCGACTGGTCGGGCAGGAGAATATCAAGCAGCAGTACCTCCGGCTGTACCCGGCTGAGCCCCTCAAGCAGGGAAGTGCCGCTATGATAGGTTTCAGTAACCTGCACAGCTTCCGGATACAGGGCCAGCATGGTTTTCAACCCGTTGATCGCAAGCGGATGGTTATCTACAATAGCTACTTTAATCGGTCTAATAGACATAATTTTCTTTTTCTGGAATGATGACGGTACGGATATCAAATTCGAGATTAACGGCGGTGCCCGATTGCCGGTGGCTGCTGATATCCATAATGCCGTTGAGCGCACGCAGCCGGGTACGGATGCTCTTCAGCCCCATGCCTTCTTTCCCGTTCTCCTTTACATCGAATCCCTTCCCGTTATCTTCAACCGTAATATACAGCATACCTTCACGGCAATTGAATTGGATCAGTCCTTTGGTAGCATTTGCATGTTTGATAATATTCTGCACCAGCTCCTGCACAATCCGGTATAATGCAATTTCAAATTCCGGCTGCATTCTCGGGATATTGCCGTATTGCTGGAAATTGATCCGCAATCCCGGACCGGTCGGCAGGTTCTTGCAAAAATAAAACACCGCTTCCGCAAGTCCGCCCTCCAGCAGCATATCTGGCATCAGGCTGTGTGCGCTCTGCCGCAATTCTTTCGTAGTATTATCAAGCTGGCGCAGAGTCTCTTCCAGCTCCTGCTGATCGGTGTCCGCAGATTGTTGTCTTGCCAGCGTACGCAATCTCATTTTCACAGTAGAAAGCTGCACCATGATCCCATCATGCAATTCCCTTGCCAGCCGGGCGCGCTCCTTTTCTTCACCCTGCATCATGGCTTTAAGGTTACTGATCTCCTGGTCCTGCTGCATCAGGCGCAGCCGCTCCACATGCAGTTTCTGCCGGTGCCGGCCACTGCGGTATGTGCTGAACAGAAAACCTGCGAGGAGCACGGCGCCTACCGATACGCTCACCAGGAGTGTATTCTTATTCCGGATCTTACTTTGCGATTGGACAAGCGATAATTGCTTCAGTGCGAGCAAACGGTCCTTTTCGGCAGTCTGGTATCTTATCTCAGCATCTACGGCCCGTGACTTTTCAATTTTAGAGATACTGTCAGACATCCGCTTATACTCCTGATGGTAATACCACGCTTCCTTATAATTTCCCTGGCCGGCGCTTGTATGACTGAGCAGTTCCAGGGTTTCCAGCAAGTCGCCACGGAAACCGTGACGCTTTTGGTTGTTATATGCAATAGTCAGAAACTGCTCCGCCTTTTCAAAATCCCCGAGCTGGATATAAGCTTTGCCTCGTAAATAATGGTATTTGAGATCGTTGGGAAGAAAGACCGGACTCCGTTCCCCTTGCTCCAGTCTTCGCTTCCGGTCAGCCTCGCGCCTTGCGAGGCCAGTTTCCAGATACTTCAGCGCTTCCCGCGGCTTTCCCTTTTCGATCAGCACCTGTGCAAGGTTTAAGTAGGCTGCAGAAATGGTGCCTGCCTGGTCGTGCTGATCCGACAGGGATACCGCCTCACTAGCATAACGGTAAGCGCTGTCCGGCTGTTTCAGGTTGGTATAAACCGCACTCTTGTTTACTGCAAGCGCTGCCTTGTCCGCAGCGCTTGCAGCGAGGCGTTCGGCTTTGCGCATCCATTCGAGCGCATGCTCTTCCTCATGCATGATCAGCCAGAGTGAGCTGATACTGGCATATGTCAGTTGTTTCAGGGAAACAGATATACTGTCGGTATCGTTCGGGTTAAACAAAGAGAGCGCCTTCCGGAAGTAATATCCAGCTCTCGTGTACTCGTCCTGATAAAGTGCTGTTATCGCTGCATCGTGCAGTATATGAATCATGATATCACGGCTGATGGCGGGGTCGTCACTGTATCCGGCAGCAGCCCGCAGGTACGTGCCTTTGTGCCGGTTGGTTCCGGTTCTGTATACACTGCGGTGCATATACATCAGCGTACTGTCCATACCCTTATGATAACCCGTTTTTTCCGCTGCACTGAAGATCTTAAAATACATGGCCATGGCTGTATCCGAGTTACTCTTTTCCATCTCCATAGCGTTCGACAGATAATACCGGAGCCGGGCAGAATCTCCCTCATTGAGTGTGATCACCGGCATGGTCTGTATATGTATTTTTTCCTGCCCGTAACCACAGACGGAGCAATACAAAAACAGAAAAACAATGGTGATGCTGGCCTTCATGTATCCGGACGGAATTTTCCAGGTTAAAAGAACGAAAAATGCCTGCCATAAAACTAAGAGAATTCTCTCATTTTGGATAAAATGAGAGAATATCCATTCATCAGAAATACAACTTAATAATACCTTCAATAACCGAAAATGATTCTGTAATTTAAAATCAACCGTTATGAAAAAAAACAACATTTTACTTCTCCTGATCCTGTGGTCTGTAACATCGTGGGCACAAGCCCCGCAGATCGGCTGGCAAAAAACATTGGGCTCTGAAGGTGAGGACTATCTGAAAATCGTCAAGCCCACCCTCGACGGTGGCTATATTGTTGCCGGGCACTCCTGGGCAGACAGTTCAGGAGAGAAAAGTGAAGATTCGAGAGGATTTAACGACTGGTGGATTGTCAAACTGGATGCATCCCGGGACATTGTCTGGGAGCGTACACTCGGAGGAAACAGCGATGAGTACCTGGGTTCTCTTGCTACTACGGCTGATTCCGGATATCTCATAGTGGGAGCATCCAAATCCATTGTTTCCGGAGAAAAAACGGAGCCTGCGAGAATGGCCGATGGTTTGGATATCTGGCTCGTAAAGCTGGACAAGGATGGCGCCATCGAATGGCAAAAAGCGTATGGAGGCGATGCATGGTCCGGGCTGGCGCTTACAGGACTGGATTACATAACGCTTTCAATGGCTGAAGAAGCTCCTATAGATCTAAAACAAACGGCAGGTGGCGGATACATTCTGTCAACCCCCTCCGGTGCCGACATTTCTGGAGAAAAAGCAGATACCAACCGACTCTATCTGGATCCGTCCTCTCCTTATTATGGTTTTTACCCTCTTTTCAAGACGCTATATCCCGATTGCTGGATCCTCAAGCTGGATGATACCGGGAAGATCGAATGGCAGAAAACAATCGGCGGAGATGCTTCAGACATACCATTTTCCATTTATCCCGACCCTGCCGGCGGATATATCGCAGGAGCCGCCTCGTGCTCTAATGTTTCCGGTGAAAAGGCAGACAGCAACCGGTCGGGATATTTTGACATTCTGGACTTCAGCGCTACACCAGTTTTTGATTACTGGATATACAAGCTGGATGATACCGGGAAGATCGTCTGGCAGAAAACGATCGGCGGAGATTCCTCAGATCTCCTGAATGCAGTGGTCCCGCTGCCGCAAGGCGGGTATATAGTCACCGGAAGCAGTAACTCTCAAGTTGCCGGCGAAAAAACCGATACATCCCGCGGAGGCTTCGATTACTGGGTGCTGAAGCTGGATGATACCGGCCGGATCGAATGGCAGAAAACCATTGGCGGCGCAGACATGGATTATCTGTACTACTCAACCGTCACGCCCGACAGCGGCATCCTCCTCTCCGGTATGACCTTTTCCGATGTCAGTGGAGAGAGAAAGGATACACTGAAAGGATTCAGCGATTACTGGCTGGTAAAGCTGGATAAAACCGGGAATATAGAATGGGAGAAGCGCTACGGGGGATCCAATGAAACAATGGGTGAAGCTGCACTACACCTGCATCAGCTTGCCAACGGCGACCTTATAGCAGGCGGCATGTCCTCTGCTGCCAACTCTGCTGACAAAACAGATGACTGCCGGGGCGATCATGATTACTGGATATTCTCCCTGGAATGTACGGTTGATACTTCGGTAACTGCCAACGATATCACACTCACTGCAGCGCAGGCCGGCGCCGGATACAAATGGATCGACTGCAGCACAGGCCAGCCGGTACCCAATGCTGACGGACAGTCATTTACTCCCGACAACACAGGCGACTACAAGCTGCTGATTACCCAAAAGGGCTGTACGGATACTTCCGCCTGCTATCATGTGGAAATACCCGTAGGCATCAGCGATCTGTCCGGAAACACATCGGGCATCTCCCTGTACCCCAATCCGGCAACCAACCAGGTGTCTGTCAGATCTGCCACACCTGTAGGAATGGTACGGATCGTCAGCATCATGGGCGCCACCATGCTTGAATATAACGCAAACGGATTGCAGGAGATCAGCCTGGATCTGAATGGTTTTGCTACCGGCATTTATACGGTGCAGATAGAAACAGCGAACGGCCCGGTAAGCCGGAAGCTGGAAATAATAAATTAATTTTAGTACCTAACAATCACCAATGAAACAAACCCTGTCATATGACTGGTGGCGTTCAGCCATTTTCTGTTTCCTGACGTTGTGGGCAGCCGGATATCCGGCTGCTCCCGTTCAGGGACAGGACTATCTGAAGAAAGAAAACAACAACTGGGTTTTCGGAGAACGGACAGGGATCCACTTCTCATCCGGCGCCCCGGTCAGCATCACCAGTTCCATGAAAACGCGAGAAGCCGCAGCTTCGGTTTCGGATCCCGCCGGAAACCTGCTTTTTTATACAGACGGCACCACCGTCTGGGATCACACGGGAAGCGCCATGCCCAACGGAACGGTGCTCACCGGCCTCAGGCGCACGGAGCCGGTTACATCCAGCAGCTCCTATGGCGCAGCTATTATACCTATACCCGGCAGTCCTTCCCAATACTATATTTTCTCAGTCACCAAACTTGAGATGTCATACGAAGACCCCGCCCTGTATGGCCGGCTCTATTACAGCATTATAGACATGCGGTTGAATAACGGGCGGGGAGACGTTATTTCCAAAGGCAACCTGCTTGATACCAATTTGCAGGAGAAGATAGCAGGTGTCGTAGGTGATGGTTGTTACAATTGGCTGATCGCACATGACCAGGATTCTGCGATGTTTAAAAGCTGGCGTATCACACCCCGCGGATTGGATCCACAGCCGGTACTGTCACGCACCGGATCAGTACCTACCAGCGTTGATTATTGCGGCATCATCTTGCCTTCTCCCGACCGGGAAAAACTGGTCATTGTCCAGAACGGAACAGGAGGGAGCAATACCCAGATACACGATTTTGACGCTGCTACGGGTATCATTGGCAATGTGCTATTTCATGCCTGGACGGCAGGATTCTGGGCGGCTTTCTCACCCAATAGCCAGATATTATACATTGCAGGAGCGCAGATCGATCTCTCCACATCTCCGCCTTCTGTATTCGCGCATACTGCAAACGGTGATCTGAAGCTCGGGCCGGACGGAAAAATTTACTTCTTCTCCGGAGGCGCATCCGGAGGCTACGGCATTATTCATGCGCCGGACGTTTTCGGCCCTAACGCCTGGATACAAATATTACCGGTCATATTGCCGTTTGCAGGAAATGCCTACGCCAAGCAATTCAGCAATACCGTACCCGTTATAGAAACGGATACACTCACTTCTTACCAAAAAATATGTGCTACAGACAGCGCCCTGCTTATTGCCGCGGATACCGCCGGGCTGCATTACCAGTGGCTCGACACCCTGGAAGGGCACTCCCGCATCGTACATGAAACAGGTACTTATGTGCTGCGTTACTTCCTCGAATCAGCCTGCGCATATGTGTACGATACTTTTGAATTTCAGAAATACACCATACCCGACCTCGGCCCCGATACGATCCTGTGTACCGGACAAAGCATCATACTCAGGGCCGGTGTGGAGGGCGCTTCATTACGCTGGCAAAACAATCGTACGGCAGACAGCCTCGTAGTAGATCAGCCGGGTCTGTACATTGTGGAGGCTGATATCAACGGTTGCGTATCATCCGATTCTGTCCATATCCGCTTTACAGACCTGGAGCAGGATCTCGGCAGCGACCACGAATTATGTAACGATCAGTCCGTAAATATTACCCTTGAAGCCCGCGGCCCTGAAGACGCCGGCTTCCTGTGGCAGGATGGCAGTACCGGATCCACATTTACAGCCCGGGACTCCGGTACTTATTGGGTTGATGTCCGCCTGGCTGAATGCCAGGGATCAGATACGGTTCATATCAGCATCGAGATCTGCGACTGCTCTATATTTTTACCGAATGCTTTTACCCCGAACGGGGACGGCAGGAATGATATCTTCAAAGCCTTGATCAGTACAGACTGCCCGGTATCGGAATACCGCATGGATATCTATAACCGCTGGGGGGCGCTGGTTTATTCCACAACCGTTGCAGGCGAAGGATGGGATGGTCTGCATAACGGAATGATCGCGGAAACAGGCACCTATATGTACCACCTCAGCCTGAAAGCCGGAAGCCGCCGGATCGAAAAATATTTTAAAGGAGATCTGTTATTGATCAGATGAGATTGACAACATGCAAATAAACTTACTAAGGTCCGGCGCCCTCATATTGCTTGTATTATGGGGCGCTTTTTTCCCTTCCGTATCGGCGCGGGCATCACACGCTGCCGGTGGGGAAATTACTTTCCGGCATATCAGAGACTCCACCTATCGGTTTACCTATAAATTCTATCGTGATTGTGCGGGAGTAGCCGCACCGGACATGGTGGCGTTATGCGCCACCAATACCTGTAATGGTGTTGTTTTTTCAGTCGGGCTTCAGTTGCTGGACACCTTGCCGGACGGCAGAAAGAACGGCTCTGTAGTAAACCCCGGATGCCCCGGTTTTCCTACCAATTGCCGGGGAGGTACGCTGATGGGATTCGAAGAATGGTGGTTCGAAGCCGATTTTACCATGCCCTCCCGGTGCAGCAAATGGGTTTTTGGCGTGCAGGAATGGGGCAGGAATATTGCAGCCACCAATATCGAAACTTCAGCCATGCCCCCGATGTATCTCGAGGCGATCATCAATAACGAAGACGTCCAGGATAATTCTTCTCCCGCTTTTACCGTCGGGCCGGTTCCTTATGTCTGCGTCAATACATTGTTCAATTACAGCAACGGCGCGTGGGACAGGGATGGGGATTCTATGGCTTTCTCGATCGTAATGCCGCAAACATCCGGGATGGCCTGCCCGTTGATACCCCGGCCGCTTGACTTCACCAGTCCGGCCTTTAACCTGGTTGACAACCCATTCTCGACGGGGAATACTTTTCAGATCAGCCCTTTGACAGGCCAGCTTTCCTTTATTCCTGATATTGTTCAAAATGCAGTGATCACCGTCCTGGTGCGCGAATACCGGCACGGGAAGCTGATCAGCGCCGTGATGCGGGATATCCAGATCGTGGTAATGCCCTGCAATCAGCCGCCGCCCGGATATACGCTGGATACCGCCGGGATCACAGGCGGCCGGTCACTTGAACAAGGCGTATATACCTGTGTGGGGAACACTTTTAAAACATGCTTCAGCTTTAAAGCGCCCTACAGCAACGCACAGCTCGTCATAAAAGACAACAGCAGCATCACAGCGCCGGGAGCCACGATTAATTATACCGGCATTATGACCGACAGTATCCGCGGCTGCCTGGAATGGAGCCCCGGCATCGGGGATACCGGATGGCATTTTATACACATCACCGTCACCGACAGCCTTTGCCTGCCGCCCGGCATTATGACGCCCAATACATTTACTCTGCCCGTGCATGTATCTGTCGTTACGCATATCACCGGCGACACCGTGGTATGCACGGGAGAAAGCACACGCCTGCATGCCGGCGCAGGAAACCGGTTTGAGTGGTCCGTATGGCAGGGCGACCCCGGATCATTAAGCTGCACCTTGTGCACGGATCCGCTGGTCACCCCGGCCATAACCACCAGCTACATCGTACAGCGCCTCGATCTGCCGGATATCTACTGCCGCGACAGAGATACATTTACTGTAAGGGTAGATCCGGGCCCACCTTTCGATGCCGGTCCCGACCTGGTGAAATGCCGGAAGGATACCCTTCAGCTCAGCCTGGATCTGAACGGACGCAATCCGGCAGACTTCAGTTATGAATGGACACCAATAGATGGACTCAGCGATCCTGCGATACACAACCCGCTGGCATGGGACACTGTTTCACGCACTTACCGGATCCGGCTGAGGCAGAAAGATGGCAGCATTTGCCCGGCTTATGATTCTATACGTGTGGCCATAGTGCCGCTGCCTGAAATCCTGGCGCCAGACGGCGTGTGCATGAATGAGCCTGCACCATTCCGGAATATGGATACCAGTACGCCGGGACAGCGCTGGCTGTTCGGAGACGGCAGCACCTCGGAAGAAAGGGAGCCTGCTCATGTTTACACCGCACCCGGCACTTATATCGTACAGCTCATATCCATTCCCTGCGGCGATACGGTAAGCAAAGAGATACACGTGGATTCCATACCGTTCGTTTATTTCAGAACGGACAAAGATAGTCTCTGCGCGGGCGACAGGGTACGGTTTACACCCTTCTACCGTTCCGGCGCCGATACCCTGCTGTGGCATTTTGCCACCGGTTCCGGCCCGCATCTTTCAGCGGAAATGATACACCACGCATTTGACGAGCCGGGCAGCTATCCCGTTGTCCTGACTGCTAAATACCCCTATTGCCCCGATACATCCTACACGCATACCATTCAGGTTTTCCCCTATCCGGTAGTCGATCTGGGCGAGGATACCAGCCTTTGCCCCGGCGAGCAGGCCATCACGCTGTATAATCGTCAGCCGGAATCGCCGGGTATCCGGCGATGGAGCACAGGCGCAACGGGCAGCAGCATGCTTGCAGAGACTGCCGGAACGTACTGGCTTGAGTTATCCGCGCATGGTTGCACCACCACAGACTCGCTGCTTATTAAGCCATATTGCCATATCGGCGTGCCCAATGCATTCTCTCCCAATGGCGATGGGGTCAATGATTATTTCTTTCCCCGCGACCTCTTGTCCGCCGGCCTGATACAATTCAGAATGCAGATATTTAACCGCTGGGGGCAGCTTATTTTCGAAACCACCCACACAGGCGGCAGAGGCTGGGATGGAAAATTCAACAATGCGGAGCAGCCGCAGGGCGTATATGTGTATCTGCTGGAGGGCACCTTCCGCAACGGGCATTCCGTACGCTACCAGGGCAATGTTACATTGTTCCGCTAAGAGCTACCTGGTATTTGGTACATGTTGTGCTCTTAACCAACCTTCGTCATGGTGACAAAGGGAGCAGCCCGGTAACAATATCAGGGGTGTTTTTCTTATTTTGCCCGCCATACTGCTTTGAGGAAATATGGAATTTGGAAAAGTGCCTGCTGATGTATTGGAACGTATAAACTTTACACTGCCGCCCGATCCGGCGGTCACTACAGAGGTATTGAAAACAAGCGGGCAGAAAAAGAAAACGGAATTTCATGTCGGCTGCGCAAAATGGGGAAGAAAGGACTGGATCGGAAAGCTCTATCCGCCGGGCACCCAGGAAAAAGATTTTCTCAAGACATACGCCCGGTTGTTTAATGCTATTGAGTTCAACGGATTCTATTATAGCGCACATTCAGTAGAACAAGTCCGGAAATGGCGCAGCCAGGTGCCGGAGCATTTTCTGTTCTGCCCCAAGTTCACACAGGCCATTACGCACTATAAAAGACTCAGGCATACGCAGGCGGAAGTGGATACCTTCCTTTCTGTTATTGACGCTTTCGGCAATAACCTCGGCCCGGTGTTCCTGATGCCGCATCCGCAGATGGGGCCGGAGGAGCTGGACGTGATCCGGACGTTTATAGCCGGCCTTCCGGATGGTCTGGAGCTATTCCTGGAATTGCGGCATGAAGGTTTTTATACCGGCGGTTACCACCGGGAGCTGTATGCGTTCCTGAGAGCGCACCGCCGCGGCACGGTCATCTCCGATGCCGCCGGGCGACGCGATTGCGTGCATATGCACCTGAGCACTCCTTCATGCTTCATCCGGTTTGTGGGCAATTCCCTCCACCCTACCGACTACACCCGGATAGACGACTGGGTAGAACGCATCAGCCAGTGGGCGGACACAGGACTGGAAACCTGCTATTTCTTTATGCACCAGCATAATGAGCTGCATGCTCCGGAATTGATCCGGTATTTCATTGAGCAGTTAAATAAACATTGCGATACCGGGCTCACGATCCCCGGCCCGCAGATAAACGGACTGCTGTTCTGATACAGAACCCCGTAGAGACGCGATGCGTCGCGTCTCTACGGATCGCGTCTCTGCGTTTGTCGCATATGCCCCGCTATTTTGTCGTTTTTACATCACATATGTTAAAACACAAATCATATCTTTGCATATCAATGATTGACATGCATCAAATCACCGCTCAAATCAACTTTATATGAAAATTCTGAAAAAAATCCTGATCGTAGTCCTGATCATCATTGCAATACCGTTGATCATAGCACTGTTTGTGCCAAAAACCTGTACCGTAAGCGTGTCTGAAACCATTAATCAACCCAGGCAGGTAGTTTTTGATTATGTACGTATACTCGACAACCAGAGAAACTACAGTGCATGGGTGATGGAGGACCCGAACCTTGTACCTGAAATAACCGGTACCGATGGTACTGTCGGCGCTGTGCAGCATTGGGACAGCGACAAAGTGGGCGCCGGTGAGCAGGAGATCACCGCATTAACAGGAGACAGGATGGATATAGACCTGCGCTTCATCAAGCCCTTTGAAGGGAATGCCAAAGCGGCCTACATCTTCACTCCTGTTTCGGAAACCCAAACCCGGGTGACGAGTGAATTTTACAGCGAAAGCCCGTACCCGTTCAACCTGATGTCTTATTTCTTCGGCACGAAGATGATTGAAAAGGCGCAAACAAAGACCCTGCAAAATCTTAAGAAGATATTGGAATAGGTTGGTAACTTTGCAGGCGTTTATCAAACAGCCTGTTATATGAATATTGAAGCTCAACTCCGGAGTAGAAGCGGCAACAAATGCGAACTGTGCGGGTCGGAAAATGAACTGAACGTATACGATGTACCACCCGTTGCCGACAATATCACGGGGAATGCTATTCTTATCTGCAACAAATGCCTGGCTCAGATCGAAAAGAAAGAAGAGCCGGACAGCAATCACTGGCAATGCCTTTCAGCATCCATGTGGAGCGAAGTGCCTGCCGTGCAGGTAGTGGCATGGCGCATGCTGAACCGGCTGAAACAGGAAAGCTGGGCTTCCGAAAATCTGGACATGCTTTACCTGGACGATGAAATGCTGTCCTGGGCCAAAGCTACCGGCGATCATGAAAGCGACGGCACGGTAGATCTGCATAAAGACAGTAACGGCAATATTCTTCAAAACGGCGATACGGTTGTGCTCACCAAATCCCTCGATGTAAAGGGCTCCACGCTGAATGCCCGCATGGGCACGGTAGTAAAAAACATCCGCCTCGTACCAGATAATACAGAACAGATCGAAGGAAAAGTAGAAGGCCAGACGATTGTGATCCTGACCAAATACCTGAGAAAGCAAAATGCCTGATCAGAAGTAATACCACATTCCTGCGGATATAGCCTGTATTTTAACAAAATATCCCTGCCGCAGACATTATATTTGCGCTCTAATTGTTATCTATGAAGCGTTGCCTGGCCGTACTGGCCCTTATGATAGTTCCCGCATCATTCCTGTTTGCCCAGGAAGAGACCCCGAAGACCGTCAGCGATATACAAAAGCCTTCGAGGGATTTTGTAATGCTGCAGTTTACCTACAACAACTGGGAAAACACACCGGACAGCATTAAGATCAAGGGAATCGGGCGCGGCTTCAATGCATATATAAATTATGATTTCCCGATCAGCAAATCACACTTCAGCTTTGCTGCCGGCATCGGAATCGGCGTCAATAATATCTATTTCAAAGATCAGGAGCTTGGATTCACCGATACCGGGATGGCGGGTCAGCAGGTTAGCTTTCTGCCCGAATCGATAGACTATAAGCGTTACAAACTCACTACTACTTACCTGGAAGCCCCTTTTGAGCTGCGGTATTTCGGCAACAAGGCAAACCGCAATAAAGGATTCAAAGCAGCCGCCGGGCTGAAAGTAGGTACGATCGTGGGTGCGCATACCAAAGGCCGTTATACGCTGGAAGGCACCAAAATGACAGAAAAAGTCAATACCCGCCGTTATTTCGAAACCTGGAGCTTTGCCGGTACAGCACGTATCGGATGGGGCAACTTCAGCGTTGTAGGGTCTTACAACCTCACCAACCTGTTTAAGGAAAACCAGGGCCCGGCCGTAGTACCCTATTCCATCGGTATCGGCATCACAGGCCTGTAGGGGCGAATTGCATTCGCCCGTATGCGCCCCTACGTGCCCGCATTCCCACCTTATGCGCCGGTATTTTTCATGCAGGAACGAATTGCGTCCCTCATAAATGAATCGTCAATTCAACAAATCATTATTTCAACGATTAAACCGCCCGATTATGCTTATTTTTGCGCTATCGGTCACCATGCCGGTTTAATTCGTCAATTTGAAAAATTGAACATGTACGTGCATTGATACACAATTGTTCATTTTCAAATTTTCAAATTTTCAAATTTTCAAATTAAAGGTAGTTTATGTTCAACTTGATTCTGTTCGGTCCTCCGGGGAGCGGAAAGGGCACCCAGTCTGCCAATATCGTATCAGCATACAAGCTGCTTCATATTTCAACAGGCGACATCCTCCGCAGTGAAGTAAGCAGGCAAAGCCCGCTCGGCGTAGAGGCAAAGAAATTTATGGACCAGGGACTGCTGGTGCCGGACGAAGTAGTGATCGGCATGATCAGCTCTAAAATTGATGAAAACCCGGATGCACGCGGTTTCATTTTTGATGGCTTCCCGCGTACCCGTCCGCAGGCGGAGGCGCTCGACAAGTTGCTTGAGTTTAAAAAATTACAAATCGATCTCGTGCTTTCGCTGGAGGTGCCTGAAGACGAATTGACACGCCGTCTGATAGGCCGGGGCGCAACTTCCGGCCGCAGCGACGATACCGAAGAGGTCATCGTGGCGCGCATTAAGGAATATCATGACAAGACAGCGCCCGTTGCCGATTATTATAATGCCCAGGGCAAGCTGGAGCCGGTAAAAGGCGACTATACCGTAGAAGAGACCTTCAAATTGCTTTCCAGGGAGATAGAAAAATACCTGATGCCTGCATAAAATAACGGCGGGATAATTACAGATTGTGGAAAAAGGGAACTTCGTAGATTACATACGCATTTTTACCCGTTCGGGTAAAGGTGGAGCAGGAAGCGCACATTTTGCGCGTACCAAATATAACCCCCAGGCCGGGCCGGACGGTGGCGAGGGCGGGCGCGGCGGGCATATCATCCTGCGCGGCAATGCTCAGTTGTGGACGCTTCTCCATCTGCGTTATCATAAAAATGTGCTGGCCGAAAACGGGCAGAACGGCAGCAAAAACAATATGACCGGCCGCGACGGTAAAGACATCATCATAGAAGTCCCGCCCGGAACCATCGCCAGAGACGAAGAAACCGGCGAAACAGAAGCCGAAGTGCTCGAAGACGGACAGGAGGTCATATGGCTGCCCGGTGGCAGGGGCGGCCTGGGCAACAGCCGTTTTGCCACCGCAACCAACCAGGCGCCGGATTATGCGCAACCGGGAGAAGAAGGCGTTGAAGGCTGGAAGTATCTTGAGCTGAAAATACTGGCGGATGTGGGTCTGGTCGGGTTCCCGAATGCAGGGAAGTCTACGCTGTTGTCTGTCGTCAGCGCAGCAAAGCCAAAAATTGCCGATTATGCTTTCACCACCCTGATCCCGCAACTGGGCATGGTAGCCTGGCGCGACGATAAGTCGTTCTGCATGGCCGATCTGCCGGGTATCATCGAAGGCGCTGCCGAAGGAAAAGGTCTTGGCCACCGCTTCCTCCGCCATATAGAACGTAACCCCGTACTACTGTTCGTGATCCCCGCCGACAGTGACGACCACGCAAAAGAATTTCAAGTGCTGCTTTCCGAACTGGAACGCTATAATCCCGAGCTGCTGCACAAAAAAATCCTGATCGCCATCAGCAAAAGCGATATGCTCGATGAAGAACTGAAAAAAGAGATCAGCAGCATACTGCCCCAAAATGTACCACACCTGTTTTTTTCTGCTGTTACCAGCCAGGGTGTTACAGAGCTAAAGGATATGCTCTGGTATGCATTGAATGAAAAGGACAGTATCTGATCCGGCAATTTATTGGGAAATGTGTTTTTATCATTCCAGCATAAAAGCCCCGTCCAGCTGCACTGCATGTACCATAATCCCGTGCCTGGCACAATCTTCACGCCAGCGTCCGATCTCATCCCGGTACTGACGTCCGCATATCACCAACGCTGCGGGCTGAAAGGTCTTTCGCAACGCATCAAAAGAAAGCCCACGCAGAGACTGGTCAATTAATAGTGTGTGCACCGGAAAAGTAGTACCCCCAACAACAGATACCGGGTCTTTAATCATAAGAACCGTCTTCCCGTTTATGTCAAACACAACGGGTTCCGGAGCAACCGTGCTACGCTTCCATGCGCGCCAGCCGGTATTGGCCGCATTTGCGGCATAGAAACGGCGACCGGTATCCACCGGGTCAGATACATAATGCCGCTTCCCCGCGATCCGTTCCACCACGGTATGCCCGCCACCGTAAAACACCACCAGCTTGTGCTGTCGCAATGCGCTCCATTCTTCTATACAGAACACCAATATCAGCAGACACATAAATATCATCCCGCCCCATAGCGCAGGACGATATTTTCTCATCAGGAAGACAGCCACGCAAGCGATCACAACATACAATACGCACAACGACAACGGCGTCAGCACCAGGTGGCGCAAAGTATCCGGATTGCCTGCCTGCAGCAGGTAAATGACCTTATTAAACCAGGTAACGGCAAATGTGATGGCGCCGGCGATAACGCTTGCGATAGGCGGCATCCACGAAAAAGCGATCAACATGATACCTGCCACCAGCACCAAGCCCATCAGCAGCCAGGCAACAACATTGGCCACTACGAAGCTCAATGGGAACAGATGGAAATAGTAGATGACCAGTGGCGCTACCAGCACTTCAGCAGCAAGGCTCGCCGAAGCGGCTTCCCACAATGCACGGGACACTCTGTTGGTCTGCGGCCAGAGATTATATACCGGTCTGTAAAACAGGATCAGCGACAGCACCGCAATGAATGAAAGCTGAAACCCCACTGAAAACAGCCACATCGGCTCGAAGCAAAGCAAGATAAATGCAGTAGCAAAAAGCTGATTGAGTGCGTTGTGCCCTTTGCCGGTACTGATACCCAAAGCCAATACCGAAAACATGATCACCGATCGTACAGCAGAAGGCGGCGCTCCGGATATCAATACATAAAACCAGACAATGGGCAGCGCTACAATATATTTGATCCAGCGATGCCGCTTATGTTTTATCCAGAACAACATGACTGATATGATCATGAAGAGCATCATGACGTGCCCGCCGGAGATTGCCACTACATGAATAATACCGGTTTCGGAATAGGCCTGTCTTAGATCCGGATCAAGGTTCACTTCGTCACCGATCAGCATCGCCTGCAGCATGCCCAGCGTAGGCCGGTCGTGAAGATAGTATGCCAGTTGCCGCATGCACCAGTTATGCACATAGGCAATGACACCGGCATCCATCGGCGCCGCCCTGCGAAAAAGATGGATCTCACCCGGCGCCAGGAATTGCTGATAATGAATACCATTCCTGGCCGCATGTCTGCGGTAGTCAAAGGCAAAAGGATCTTTGCTGCTTTCTAACGGCTGCCAATTGCCGGGTAACAATATCTCGTCGCCGGTATGAAACGCAGGCATATTGTCCGCTTTATAGAGATATACAAAAGCATTTCCCGTCAGCGGATAATATGCGTCCTCCTGCATCATCCCCGTCACTGCTACCGATAGTTTCCATGTTCTGGCCTTCTCTTCAGGCTCCCGGCTGATACGGGCCACGTATGCTGCGGTGCTGTCTGTATGATGGCCGAACCAGTGTTGCCGGATTGTGATGTCTGACACGTCGCACGATAATATTCCGATCCAGAACACCAGACACTGCAGCAATATAAATCGTAACCATAGTATTGCTGGTTGCAGTGTTTTTATCCGGGAGACATACACAAGCCCCAACAGGCACACAAGCGCTGCCATATAAATAACAGCCGTTCCACTGCCTTTATACCAGCCCTGATCATAACTGCGGATCGCTATGGCCAGCGGCGGTAATACCCGGAAAAAAGGCGCCTCTTCCCAAAACCACGACCTGTATGCTGCATGTTTCACGCAGCCAATATAGTAAATTTATCACAATCAATTATCTAATGATAATCAATACAATAAATCAAAAATAAAAATAAAACAGTATGAGAGATAATCACAGATTTGGAAGCAATTTCTGCAAGATGGTCAATCTTTCTCTTGCTGTTTGCACATAAGTGCTGCCGGGATATTCGAGAATAAGCTGCTCGTAGTAATGTATCGCTTCTTTATTTTGTTTCAGGTACTTTTCATACATGTCCCCCGACCGGAACAACGCATCATCGGCCAGCACGTCTGTGCTATAACGGGTATATACCTGCCGGAGATAATCGAGCGCTTTTTGATACTCTTTATGTTTCTCTGCGATACGGGCATGCAGCATCAGGATATCGTCATTGAGCGGATGCTTCGGAAAGGCAGCAGTAATGCTGTCGAGCAAGGCTGTGGCCTCGTTGTATTTATGCTGAAACAACAACAGGTCGGCAAATGCAAACCGCTCCAGTGGAACGAGATTACTATCCGGCGTTACATTTTCGGTGATCAATACAGAAAGATACAGCGCATCGTTTGCGATCAGCTCGGAGGTGGATGCTTTCAATACGGAAAGCTGACCTTGCGCCCAGCCGAAATCTCCCCGGTAGTAAGCCAGCTTTGCGTTTCTGAAGCGGGCCTCTTCGCCCAATATGTCTTCGCGGAAAGCTTTATCCACCTGCCCGTAAATAAGCGCGGCATCCCATATCCTGCCCATCAGTATATAATAATCCCCGAGCTGCAACTTTGCCCTGCCGGTAAAATCCTTGCGTGCAGCAGGTTGCGCAATGGCATTTTCCAGCAGATCAATGGCCACCTTTACTTCATCATTATACTGTGCTTCGAGCAAAGCGTAATCAAGCAGTGTGGCAGTAGCAATATACTGCGGGTACGTCGTAAAAAAATCACGGTATTCATTGCTGATCGCACGGGTGATCTCCGGGGTTACGTATGCCGGCTCCTGTTCCAGCCGCCGCATATGCACGTTCAGCTTTTCTGCCATTGCTGTTGTATATAGCGGCTGGTCTTTCCCTTTGGCGGTAATGGCGTCCAGTGCCTTTAGTGCGGCATCATAGCGGGATGCCCGCAGGGCGTTATGTGCAAAATCCATTATCCGCCGGCCATTTTCACGGTTGCGTTCGTCTATAGCGCGGATCTGTATGAATGCGCCGTCCCAGTCATCTTTCTGCGTGTACACCCACGTAAGAAGGTCGCCGTAATAGATATTTTCAGGGTCTGCATTGATCCTCTTCACCAGCGCTTTCTGAGCAAGCCGTATGTTGCCGGGATCTGTACCGGTAAGCTCAAGCAAGGTGGCTTTGGTGTCTTCTATACCGCGCATATTGCCGATACCGCCATCGAGCAGGGTATAAACTGCTTTTTCTATGTCGCCGGATTTTGCATAAAGCCTGGCAAGCGGGGCATAGTACATATACGGATTCCGGAGGATGCTGCGCGCGCGTTCATAGGTATGGATCGTGTATGCATCATTACCTGTCCGGGCAAATGCCCGTGCAATCTGCTGTGTGAGCATATCGTCTCCGTTTACCTGGTCTACGGCCGCCTGGAAATGCACCTCTGCTTTCTTTCCTTTACCGGCCACCCGGTACACTTCGCCCATGTCTATATAAAATACCGGGTGCTGGTGGCTGATGTCCATCTGGTGTTTCACCAGCTTTTCAGCGTCTTTATATTTTTTCGCGGCAAGCAGTGTTTCGAGATAATCCCGGTACACTTCGGGATCAGACGGAGTCTGGCTGTATAGTTTCTGATACAGATCAATGGCCTTGCCGTGCTCGCCGGTTTCAGCAAAATGCCTGGCCTGCACCAGCGGATCCTGGGCAGTAACTTGTATATGAAAGCACAACGCCACCACAAGAAAGGCAAATCCCTTCCGCAGGTTTAAGCTATACGCATGACGTTTTCTGTTTTGTATCATCACATTACAAAGATAGGCGCACTGCTGTTAAATTACCGGTAATAATTAAGAGCGGGGAGCGGAGAATCCCGCACAATGCTTTTTATTGTCAGCATCACAGATTTCTCCGGATGACCCAGATGACACAGATTTTAATCCGTGGAATCCTTTAATCCCCCTAATCCGTGATCCGTATCAGTTGCGTAAAGGCTTGCCGGTTTTCAGTATACCTTGCAGCCGCTCCAGTGTTTTCCGCTGCCCGGCGAGGCTCAGAAATGTTTCGCGCTCCAGGTCCAGCAAGTACTGCTCACTGACCAGCGTGGGCTGCGACAGGTCTCCACCGCAAATTACATAAGCCAGCTTTTCTGCGATAAATTTATCGTAATCGCTGATATACTGCCCGCGCCACATACCGTGCGTACCTGCCAGCAACGGCCCCAGACCAGCTCGGCCCTGCACTTTAATGTCATTACGCGGGGCAGGCTGTGTGTACCCCTGACTATGCAGCAGCAGCACTTGTTGTTTGGCATCTGCAATACGCCGGTCAGGATTTACAGAGATGCAATCATACCCGCGACGCATAAACCCAAGGTCATACGCTTCATGCGCAGATGTGGATACTTTGGCGGTACCCACGTTAATATACAATTGCTGCAGATAGTTCAGCTCTATATCTTCCTTTATGTTGCGGTCGGAGGCACGCAACGCCATTTCTTTGGTGCCGCCACCACCGGGTATCAACCCGACGCCCAGCTCTACCAGACCGATATAACTTTCTGCAGCCGCCTGTACTGCGTCGGCATGCAGGCACATTTCGCAGCCGCCGCCAAGCGTCATGCCGTGTGGCGCCAACACAACGGGAATGCTGCTGTATCGCAGCCGCATGGTCGTTTGCTGGAATTGCCGTATAGCAAAGTCGAGCTCATCGTATTCCTGCTCGGCAGCAAACATAAAGATCAGGCCCACGTTGGCGCCGGCGCTGAAGTTGGCGCCAACGTTGGCGATCACAAGTCCCTTATATTTTTCTTCCGCGATGGCCACAGATTTCATCACGCCTTCCAGCACTTCCCCACCGATGCTGTTCATTTTGGTGCTCCAGCTCAGGGCCACTACATCGTCTCCGATATCATAGAGCTTGCAGGCGCTATTCTTCCAGACGATCTTTTCGTCCAGATGTTCAAGTATAATGAATGCCTCCGTTGCCGGTAACGGCTTATATGCTTTTGTTGCCGGATCATAATAAACCCGCTTACCGTTTTTGGTTTTATAAAAGGTTTGGTATCCGGCGTCAAGCATCTCCTGCACCCAGGGGGCTGCGGTGATCCCGGCCTCTTTCATATCAGACAGTACACGATCTGTACCGAGCGCATCCCAGCTTTCAAAAGCGCCGATTTCCCAGCCGAATCCGGCTTTTAGCGCATCATCAATCTTATACAAATCGTCGGAGATCTCCGGTATACGATGCGATACATAGGCAAACAGCAGGTGATGAAACAACCGGTAAAATTCCCCGGCTTTATCCTGCCCGTTATACAAGATCTTCAGTCTTTCTTTCAGGTCATCAACAGGCTTGGCAACATCGAGCGTTGGGAATTTTGTTTTCCGCTTCGGGCCATACTCCATCGTTTCCAGATCAAGGGTAAGAATGGCCTTCTCCGGCCGCTGTATCTTTTTGTAAAAGCCCTGCCCGGTTTTCTCACCCAGCCATTTGTTGGCGACCATTTTTTCGAGAAAAGGCGGAAGCTGAAAAATATCCCGGGCTTCGTCATCCGGCACATTTTCCACAAGGCCTTTTGCCACATGCGCCAGTGTGTCGAGACCTACCACATCGCCCGTGCGGAAAGTGGCCGATTTTGGCCTGCCCATCACAGTCCCTGTCAGCGTGTCTACCTCATCCACATTAAGCCCCAGTTGCTGCATGGCACGAAACACAGCCATAAAGCCGAATATGCCTACCCGGTTTGCAATAAACGCAGGTGTGTCTTTACATAATATGGTGGTCTTACCGAGATACCGGTCGCCGTAATCCAGCAGGAAATCCAACACTTCCTGACGTGTGTCGGGAGCTGGTATGATCTCGAGGAGACGCAGATAACGCGGCGGGTTGAAAAAATGCGTACCGCAGAAGTGCTGCCGGAAATCATCGCTCCTGCCTTCGCTCATCAGGTGAATGGGAATGCCTGATGTATTGGATGTGATCAGCGTGCCGGGCTTGCGGTATTGCTCGATCCGCTCAAATAATTGTTGTTTGATATTCAGGTTTTCGATCACCACCTCTACAATCCAGTCGTAGTCTGCAACCCGGTGCAGATCGTCCTCAATATTCCCGGTAGTGATACGGCCGGCTGCCTCCGGTGTATAGATAGCCGAAGGCTTGCTTTTGAGCATCGCCCGGAGCGCATCATTGACGATGCGGTTCCTGACCAGTGTATGCTCCAGGGCAAGACCCTTTGCTGTCTCAGCAGCATCCGGCTCCTTCGGTATAATATCCAGCAGCAGCACCTCCACCCCGATACCTGCAAAATGAGCCGCGATCCGGGAACCCATCACCCCCGACCCGATAACTGCGACCTTACGGATTGCCCTGTTCATAGAAAAATAGATTTATGTACCACAAATTAGCCAAATCCGCCGGAAGCGCCAACTCCGGTCCTCGTTCAGATTATTTAATGTGACAAATGTGTTGAATGTGGAAAATGTGATAAACACATTCGTCACATTCAACACATTAAATAGTATTTTGCGCTCAGGATGCATTCACTCATATTATTCGCTTCGGGCAGGGGTACCAATGTACGTGCCATCATAAACTATTTCAAAGACAACGGCAAAGCGGCCGTATCGCTTATCGTATGCAACAAAGCAGGAGCAGGCGTGCTGGACATTGCCCGGGAAGAAAATATTCCTTTCCTGCTCGTGGATAAAGACCGTTTTAACAACGATTCGTTTACTACGCAATTACAGGGCTATAATCCGTCGCTGATCGTGCTGGCAGGATTTCTGTGGAAGCTGCCCGATGACGTTATCCGTGCATTCCCCGACCGGATCATCAACATCCATCCGGCGCTCCTGCCATCTTACGGTGGCAAAGGGATGTATGGTGATCATGTGCACAGCGCAGTACTGGCTGCGAAAGAAACAGAATCAGGAATTACCATTCACTACGTCAACGAAGTATATGACGACGGGCGGATCGTATTGCAGGCGCGTTGTCCTGTCCCCGCTGAAAATAATGTGCATACGCTGGCCGCACAAATCCATCGGCTGGAGCATTTTTTCTATCCACGCACGATAGAATTTTTGCTGGATCATTTGTAATCTTCGTAGAGACGCGATTCATCGCGTCTCCCTCCTGTACAACGATAGCGGAGACGCGATGAATCGCGTCTCTACGAGGAACGTACGTACCCGAAAATCAGGAAGCCCTGCAGAGACATTGCTCTTGCAGGGCTTCCTGGCTTACATTTCTGTCTGTGTATTAACTACAACCCGTTGTTGTACCACAGTTCGGGCACATATAGCAGGTGCCGTTGCGCAGAGTAATGTTACCACAATTCCGGCAGGCGGGCGCATCAGCGCTGGTGCCCATCAGCTTTTTAGTATCTGCGGAAATGCCGGCGCTGAATGCGACTACCGGCTTGCCCGATGTGATCTTTACGTCTTTTGCAGGCTGCATCTTCTGAGGCGCCGTAATGCGCACCTGCGACAGCTGCTGCTGAGACGCCCTGACTTCCTCGTCATGTCCGGCCATTCTTTCCGGATCCTGAACATGCACCAGATCGTCCCGGTCAAGGTATTCATAGGCCAGCACACGGAAAATATAATCCAGCACGGAGGTAGCCGTTTTGATATTCGGATGCTCTACCACACCCGACGGCTCGAACCGGGTAAAGATGAACTTGTCAACATATTCTTCCAGCGGCACACCATACTGAAGCCCTACGGAGACAGCAATAGCAAAGCTGTTGAGCAGGCTCCGCATCGTGGCGCCCTCTTTGGCCATATCTATAAATATCTCGCCGAGCGTACTGTCGCCGTATTCACCGGTACGCAGGAAGAGCGGCTGGCCGCCGACTTTGCCTTTGTAGGTGTATCCACGACGTTTGGCCGGTAATTGCTTGCGCTCAACAATGCGGCTAAGCTGGCGTTTCAGTTGTGTATCGGGACTGGCCTGTACACGTTTGTTCACTTCTTCAAGCAGCTCTTCCACTGTAAGCTGTCCCAGGTCTACAATATTGCCGGCGTTGATGCTTACGCTTTCTTCCGCTTTGCTTTCCTGCACTTCATCTCCCGCTTTCTTCTTTTTATCACTCTTATTGCTCAGCGGCTGGCTCAGCTTGGAGCCGTCGCGATACAGGGCACAGGCTTTAAGCGCCAGTTGCCAGCTCAGGTGATAGCAGTCCTTGATCTCCTCAACCGTAGCCTCGTTGGGCAGGTTGATGGTCTTAGATATAGCGCCGCTGATAAACGGCTGCGTGGCGCCCATCATACGGATATGGCCATGTGCATGGATATAGCGTTCTCCTTTACGACCGCATTTGTTGGCGCAATCGAAGACGGGCAGATGTTCGGGCTTCAGGTGTGGAGCGCCTTCGATCATCATCGTACCGCATACATAATCGTTGGCCGCTTCGATCTCATCATCTGTAAAGCCCAGCTCATGCAGCAGGCTAAACTCCATATCATAATATTGCTCCGGTTTAAAGCCCAGTCTCTGGAGACATTCTTCTCCAAGATTATACACATTGAACACGAAGCCGATCTCGAAAGCGCTTTCCACGGCTGTATCCAGCTTCTTCAGCTCGTCGGCAATAAAGCCTTTTTCGCTCAGGCTCTGGTGGTTGATATAAGGCGACCCGGCAAAGGAACCATGTCCTTTGGCATATTTTACCATCGCATCGATCTCTTCCGGCTTATAGCCGAGATTCTTTAAAGCAGCAGGAATAGACTGATTAATAATCTTGAAATAACCGCCGCCGGAGAGCTTCTTAAATTTCACGAGGGCAAAGTCAGGCTCAATACCGGTCGTGTCGCAGTCCATCACCAAACCAATCGTACCGGTAGGTGCGATCACAGTAGCCTGGGCATTCCTGTAGCCATATTTTTCACCAAGCTGCACAGCTTCATCCCATGCTTTGGTAGCCGCTTTCAGCAGGTAGTCGGGGCAGTATTTTGCATTGATGCCTACGGGTTTTATTTCAAGCCCTTCGTAAGCATCGGAAGCATCATAGGCTGCAGCGCGGTGGTTACGCATTACCCGCAGCATATGCTCGCGGTTTTCGGCAAAACGCGGGAAGGCGCCAAGATGCTTTGCCATTTCAGCGGATGTCTTGTAAGCAACACCATTCATAACGGCCGTTATGGCGCCTGCTATAGCACGGGCTTCTTCACTGTCGTACGGGATGCCGCTTACCATCAGCATGGAACCGAGGTTGGCAAAACCGAGACCGAGCGTACGGTAGTCGTAGCTGAGCTGTGCTACTTCCGGAGAAGGGAATTGCGCCATCAGCACGGATATTTCCAGCACAACGGTCCAGAGGCGTACCATGTACTCAAAGCCTTCCACATCAAATGAGTTGTCGGATTCATTAAAGAACCTGCGGAGGTTGAGCGAGGCGAGATTACATGCCGTATTGTCGAGGAACATGTATTCCGAGCAGGGATTGGATGCCCGTATGGAGCCCCCTTCGGGGCAGGTATGCCATTCGTTGATCGTGGTATCATACTGCGTACCGGGGTCGGCGCAGCGCCAGGCCGCATAAGCGATCTTCTCCCATATTTCGCGGGCCGGCATTTTACGCATTACTTTACCATCGCTCCGCCCGGTCATTTCCCAATCTTCATTATTGGTAAGACGACGGAAAAATTCGTTAGGTATCCGTACAGAGTTATTGGAGTTCTGACCGGAAACGGTTTTGTAGGCTTCTCCTTCATAATCGGAAGCATACCCGGCAGCGATGAGCGCTGCTACTTTTTTCTCTTCTTCTACCTTCCAGTCGATAAAATCAACAACTTCCGGATGATCGAGATCGAGGCAGACCATCTTGGCAGCACGCCGTGTGGTACCGCCGCTTTTGATAGCGCCGGCAGCACGGTCGCCGATCTTCAGAAAGCTCATCAGACCGCTGGAAGTACCACCGCCGGAGAGCTTCTCACCCTCAGCGCGGATATTGGAATAGTTGGTGCCGACGCCGGAACCGTATTTAAAGATACGTGCTTCACGTACCCAGAGATCCATGATCCCCCCGTCATTGACAAGGTCATCATTCACACTCAGGATAAAACAAGCATGAGGCTGAGGACGTTCGTAAGCATTTTTGGAGCGCTCCAGCGTATTGGTTTCAGGGTCTACATAATAATGCCCCTGTGCCTTGCCGTCAATACCATAGCTGTTGTACAGGCCGGTGTTGAACCATTGCGGAGAGTTGGGCGCACAGCTCTGCAGGAGAATGCTGTACACCAGCTCTTCGTAGAATACCTGTGCATCCTTTTCGGAAGCAAAATAACCGTAACGAACACCCCAGCTCCGCCAGCAGTCAGCCAGCCGGTGGGCTACCTGCTTCACGGAAGACTCACGCCCCAGGCTGCCATCCGGCTGCGGCACGCCTGCCTTACGGAAATATTTCTGCGCCAGGATATCGGTAGCGATCTGCGACCAGTGACGCGGCACTTCCACATTCGTCATCTCAAATACCTTCTCGCCGTTGGGGTTGCGGATCACGGAAGTACGGTAATCGTACTCAAACATATCATAAGGGCTTGCACCTTCCCGTGTGTACTGGCGGGGGAAAGAAAGTCCCTTTGTCTTTTTATTTTTTGTTTCACTCATATGGGTAAATATTATCGGTGGAGGTTTTAATAAGGATGTTCAGCGAAAATAAATCTTAAAACCGGACACGGGATAATAAGTTATCCAGCCCACTGTGGATAAAAATTACCACAAATTTCCTTTTCAAAAAATAGGAAAAAAGTTAAATCATATCAGGTTAAATTGACCCGCTCCAACTAATTAATTAGCAAAATATTAGATAAAACATCTGTGAAATATCATCCCGACCATATGCAATAAAAAAATCATTCCAGATAACGGAATAAGAAAAACAACAACATATGCTGTGCTAAAAATGGTACGTGGATTGTTGTCGCGAAATGTTAAAAAACAGTTCAAATCAATGTGACAAATGTGTTGAATGTGGGAAATGTGATAAACACATTTTCCACATTTAGCTACGTATACAACCCGCCATTCACCGATATCACCTGCCCGGTAATATAGGAGGCCTGCCGGGAAGCCAGGAATCCGACCAGGTTCGCTACTTCTTCCGGGTTGCCGAAACGCTGCATGGGAATAAGCCGCGCCAGCTCTTTTTCGTTTAATTCTTCCGTCATATCCGTTTTCACAAAACCGGGTGCTACGGCGTTTACTGTAATATTTCTTTTGGCAATCTCCTGCGCCAGTGCTTTGGTAGCGCCGATCATACCACCTTTGGCGGCAGAATAATTCACTTGTCCGGGCATTCCTTTCAGCCCGCTCAGCGATACCATATTTACGATCCGGCCATAACGGTGCATCAGCATAGGCGTCAGCACCTGCCGGGTAACGTGGTACATGCCCTGCAGGCTGGTATCCAGCACACTATCCCATTGCTCGTCTGTCATCGACATCAGCAGTGTATCCTGGCGGATACCGGCGTTATTCACCAATACCTCGATGATCTTATCCGGGTACTGTTCCTGCCAGGCGCCGAGCGCCTGTCTTACTTCTTCACGGTTACCGACGTCAAACCCGAGAGTCTCTGCTTCTGTACCCTGCGCACGAACGAGCCGGGCGGCTTCTTCTGCAGCTTCTTTATTCCCCTTGTAATTGATCAAAACAGGATAGCCAGCTGCTGCAAGCCGCAGACATACTGCGCGGCCAATACCCCGCGATCCACCGGTAACAAGTGCATATGGTTGCATGGCGTTACAATGTTTTATCGCTTTCCAGTTCGGTAAGCTGTCGTTTAAAATGTGTGATTACATCCGTATCCGCCAGCCATTCCTTTACCTGCCGCAGGTTGTGCGATGGTGAAAAATCTTCGCTGAAGAACGGGATATGCGCCCGGATGCCTTTATATAACCAGGCGGTAGCCGGAGAGAGCTTTCCGGCAATACCGCGTATATCTATCGCCTGGGCGATTGCCACCGCTTCCACGGCCAGCACTTCATAGGTATTATCGATAACGCGGCTGCACATCAGGGCAGCATTGCAGCCCATGCTCACAATATCCTGATTGTCGTTATTATTGGGAATGCTGTGTATATACACCGGATTGCTGAGCGCCTGGTTTTCGGCTACGGTGGAGGTAGCGGGGTATTGCATCCCCTGGATCCCGAAGTTAAGTCCCAGCCGGCCCGCATTGGCAAAAGGCGGCAGTTTCCGGTTCAGCGCAGGATTGAGGATAAAGTTCAACTGGCGCTCGGCCAGCATCGAAAGCTTGGTAACGGCGATCTTGAGCTTATCCATCTCCAGCCCGATATAGTCGCCATGAAAATTACCGCCGTGAAATACATTCCCGTTTTTGCGGTCGATCACAGGATTGTCATTCACTGAATTGAGCTCGTCGGTCACTACCGTTTCGGCATTGATCACGGTATCCAGCACAGGGCCGAGTATCTGCGGCACACAACGGAGCGAATAATATTCCTGTACATTATCAGCCAGCACATTATCCGTGATCTTCTTTTCGTAGAGATGCTCATGACGTTTGCGCAGCAATTTGCTCCTTTCCCCGAATACGCGCATCCAGTAAGCGACCTGCCGCTGCCCTTTATGTTGCTTTACCTGGTTGAGGTTTTCGGAGAAATGATCGTCATATGCCTCCATCAGCTCATTTACCATCAGCGAAAGCAACAGCGACCATATCACGAGGCGGTGCGCCATGATCACATTCACCCCTCCGATGCCGGTCATGGCTGAAGTGCCGTTTAATATGGCCAGCCCCTCCCGAATATGGATACCTAACGGCTGCAATCCCAGCTTTTTATACACATAAGCAGCCTTCACGATCTTGCCGCCATAAATAAATTCCCCTTCACCGACCAGTCCCAGCGCCAGGTGCGCCAGTTGCACCAGGTCGCCGCTGGCGCCCACGCCGCCATGTGCATAAATGCAGGGATAGGCTTCTGCGTTGATCAGCGCTGTCAGCAAAGTCACCGTATCCGTGTGTACGCCGGAGTAGCCGAGCAGCAGCGTGTTTAGCCGTGCCAGCATCAGTGCGCGTGTATGACGGGGTTCCAGCAATTGACCCATACCCGAACTATGGCTGCGGATCAGGTTATATTGCAAAGCGCGGCAGTCTGCGTCATCGATCCGGTACTGGGCCATCGGGCCGAAGCCGGTATTGATACCATAGATCAGCTTATCCCGTGAAAACGATTTCAGGAAATCATAGCTTTGGCGTACCTCCTTCAATGCGGACGCGCTGATATTGATTTGTTTCTGTTGCAGAATGATTTGTTCAAATGCAGCAAGATCAAGCTTTTTTCCGCTTAGGGGGATCATAATGGATATAAGACAGAGTGTTGGTAAAGGCTGCAAAAGTAACGAAAGGATTTAATAATATATACGGGGATCAGGGATGAGGGGTGAACCCTCAATCCTCACCCCTCATCCCTGATCCCTCATCCCTGATCCCCCTCATCTCCGAAGTCCGTAATTATTTTTTGAAATATTTTGCAGTTCGATAAAAAAACAAGACCTTTGCAGTCCTAAAAAAGAAAAGTATGGCACGTGTTTGTCAGGTAACCGGTAAAAAACCTATGACTGGTCATAAAGTATCCTTCTCCAACAAGAAAGCGAAGCGCCGTTTTCTGCCCAATCTGCAGACCAAACGCTTCTTCCTGGTGGAAGAAGACCGGTGGATCTCGCTGAAGCTGTCTGCCGATGCGATCCGTACGATCAATAAAAGAGGGCTGAATGTTGTCGTAAAAGAATTACGCGCCCAGGGACAGGAAATTTAATCATAGTATCCAGTAATAATTAAAGCTTACAGCAATGGCTAAGAAAGGAAACCGGGTTCAGGTAATATTGGAATGCACCGAGCATAAAAACAGCGGTATGCCCGGCACCAGCCGTTATATTACCACCAAGAACAAAAAGAATACCCCGGAGCGTATCGAGTTGAAGAAATTCAACCCGATCATGAAAAGGGTAACGCTTCACAAAGAAATTAAATAATTACAATATAATTTACCGTTATGGCAAAAGCAGCTAAAACCGCGATCAAGAAGGACGCCAAGGCGGCCGCCGAATCAAAGAATTACACTAAAGTGATTAAGGCAGTACGCAGCCCGAAGACAGGCGCCTATACCTTTAAGGAAGGTATTATCCATAAGGACAAGATCAAGGAATATTTTTCCGAGAAATAAACGGCAGCAAAAACATATTTTCGCCCGGGAATTATTCCGGGCGTTTTTATTTTATGACATTCGCCACGTAGAGACGCGATTTATCGCGTCTCCCTACGACATGGGGGAGACGCGATAAATCGCGTCTCTACATTTACCGGATAATTTATCCTGGTTATAACATTCTACCAGTGTTGGAACGATTTTTAGTGTAATTAAATTACTTTTGTAACATAAAATCATTGCGCAATGAAAAAACAGACTCTTTTTTTAATGGCAGGCGGATTGCTTGCATTCGCATCCTGTAATACGGAAACCGGCGGGTACACCGAAGCGTACGTGGACTCCGTTGTAAACGAACGTGTAGCACAGATCCAGATGGAGCTGGAAGAACAGAACGAAGCCCGCATCCATGCCCTGGCACTGGAAAAAGCGGATTCCATACTGGCTGCAAGAGCGGGTAAAACAACTACGACGAAGAAGACAACGACTACTTCAAAAACTACTGCCCCGAAAGAAGCACCCGCTGCAGAAGAAGCAAAACCTACTACTCCTACCAACACAGGAAAAAACAGTGAGTCACAACAACAAGGACAAAACACTGGTAAAAAAGGTGAGTCACAACAACAAGGACAAAATACCGGTAAAAGATAATTTACCACCTTTTTATTGAAGAAGCTGCTATTTTATACATAAATAGCAGCTTTTTTCGTACAGCTGATTCTTGATTTCTTCCTCATTTATAGACGTATTACGCCGCACTATAGGAAATGAAACAAGTACTCATAGGTTACAATGTCATAATGTGACTAATCACTGTTGTCCGGGGAATTTTTAAGATCATGGCTTAATGTACATCCGTAGATTGTTTCAGTCATTTTTATCAACAGGGGGCCTACTATTGCGTACCCCATGAATTTCGCTACGTGGGAGCAGAAGCATACCTGATATTTTTTCCCAATAGTGATACGCTTATTACAAAATAAAAAAGCCGGATGATCTGTTCGA
This sequence comes from uncultured Chitinophagaceae bacterium, assembly GCA_964527735.1. GTDB lineage: Bacteria > Bacteroidota > Bacteroidia > Chitinophagales > Chitinophagaceae > JBEBVQ01. The sequence goes on from CAZGPG010000009.1 coordinate 119,946, forward strand.
TCATCCGGCTAACTTTAATAATTAAAAAACTATTTAACTAAAGTCGCAGTGCAATTATCAACAGAAACACCATAAGTAGCAGTATAGTCAATGGTAATTACACCATTGTTAATTGTGCCTGTGGCATCCATTTGCGTATTGCATTTGTTATCCTTAATAGTGATGGTAGTTTGATTAACGGAGCCATCCCAAGCAATGGTACCACCTACATTACAACCATAATTGCCGAGATTAGAAACGATAACACCGCTCACATTGCTCGGATCAGCAGTAATTGTAACCTGATAAGGTGTGCTGCTGCAATCTTCTGAAACTGCCCATGTACCAACAAATTTTGTCACGGATTTAGTTTCACAACTTGTACCCTCATAACCTGTAGGACAGTCACAGTTCCCTTCGTTACATGTACCGCCGTTCTGGCAAACCACGTCTTTACACTCGTCTTTGTTACAAGATGTGTAAGTAATTGCGCCGAACGCGCCGAATGTCAATAATGCTGAAAACGCAATGTTACGGATTGATTTCATAGCCTGATTTTTTTTAGATTAGTTAAATGACAAAAGATGTGCCAAAGATATAAAACATTAGCAGAAAGAAAACGGTATTACCGCCCATTACCACTACTACTTTTTAAAATAAAATAAAATCATTCCTGTTTACCGTTAAACGTCAAAGCCGACCTACTGATATTCGTAGCAGCCAATATCGATACGCCCCGCCATTCGTGGTTTGCCGTCGAGATCCGTGCCGGCCATATTTCCCGTACCCGCATCCACTAATGGGGAATTATTATCCGCAGCGCGGAAATTTTCTTCCTTATAATTCGCAAATCGGGGATCTTCATTATACTTGCACTGCACCTGCACGGCATCGGGCGTCAGTACGTCGGCCTTACGGGAGGTCTTCAGCAGGCAATGATCGAAACGGACATCAAACACATTACTACCCTTCCTGCGTACCACAAGCTCTTCTTCCAGCGAACCGTAAATCAGGCAGTTGGTAAATTCGGCACGCAGATCGGCGCCAATGTAATGCTCGAATTTATTTCCCGTGTCGAGATGGCTGAGCACACTCACCGTAGGATATTCGGTATGGCTGACCCTTGGCGGAAAATAGTTGATAAAGCTGCAATTCCGTACGGTATAATTCCCACCCTGGAAGATCGCCAGGGCCGAAGCGCCCGTAGCCTGCACCAGGCAGTTCTCCATCACAAAATTCCCCTGGAAAGAAGCCACTCCGTAACCCATCGAGTTTTCAATAATCGTGTGCTTCATCGTAAGCTGTACGTTTGCGACGGCCGAAGGGCTGCCCGTCACCTGTATCGCTGCCGGAAGCGCCCCTCCGGCACTGTTACCACAGTTTTTCAGCACCACCCATTCCATTTCATTACCGTAGCTCTGCTCAAAGAAATAGATGCCCCCCCATTCTCCGGGATAACCCACATGACCGAAATAGCTGCGGTCGAGCCGGTCGCCCTGGAAGATAATGCTATCCTGCTTCGTGCCTTTTGCGATCAGCCGCCCCAGCACAAACAGGCGGGAGTCGGCGTGCATATAGATGCGGCAGCCGGGCGGTATCGTAAGCACCTCATTTTCATCAACCGCGGCGCTGTTGATGATCACATAAGGCTTATCGGTACGGAGGGTGCCGGTTCCGATCATGCTGCTCACGATATAATAGGCATTCTGCCCGAAAGCGATAAACGGGATAGCATATTCCCGCCCGTTGAGGGTTGCGATCAGCCGGTCCTCCACCACAAAAGGAGAATTGACATCAGTGGGGTCTATATTGACGGTGGCAAACACATGGATGCTGTCGTAGGCCGCCACCTCCCGGTCTCTGACCTCATTCCCCTGTATGCCGTCCACATTGAGATGAAACGGCGACCGGGCGCCTTTCTCAAGCCTTACGGAACTGATATTGATCTTCTGGCCCTGGCGGTTATGAATACGAAGCCCCAGCGTAAAGCTACCCTGTGCTGTAAATACGGTATCAAACATAAGTGTATCTACCGAAAAGCTCAGCTGCCCGCCACTGGTGAGCAGCTGCTCCTTTTTACATGAACTGAACAGCGCAGGCAGTATAAACAGCAGCGCGAAAAAAAATCCTGTGTATGAAGATTTCACCATCGGTAGGGTACAGAATAATAACGCTCAATAATACAGAATATTTTCCGGAAGGAGCAAAAGGTGCCATTCAACTTGTCGCAGTTTTTATTTAGCCCTTTAATATGTGGGCCTTTGTGTCGGCAGGAACACCCCTCTCCGTCTCCCCTGAATGGGAGACGATTACATCGTTGTAATACAGGCGCCTCCGTCAGGGATAGGATGTGATCGTCCCTCTTCGAGGAGGGAATGAGGGAGGTGTTCTTATTATTATAATGCCCTTCTCTATGCGACAAGTTGAATTACACCCAAACTTAGACGGAAAACAGGCGGTAAGGTCATTAAAAACCAGTTGATGTGATCATTAGCTGATTAGTCAATGATCCCGCGCGACAGACATTAGCTGATCAGCACATTAGCTAACCAGCTAATTAAATACATGCTTTGCAATCCGCTGCAAGGGATTATTTTTGTATGATCCGACATGAAGAATATCACCCTGCTTTCCGACTTTGGCTTACAGGATGCGACCGTGGCATCCGTCAAGGGTATCCTGTTGCAGCAGGCTCCGGGAGCAGTGATCACCGATATCTCACACCTGGCGGAGCCATTCCATATGCAGCAGGCTGCTTACCTGCTGCAGACAGCCTGGCGTCATTTCCCGCTCCGTACGGTGCACATCGTGCTGTTTGATATTTTCTCCGACAGGCGGCCCCGACTGCTGCTATGCGAAAAGGATGGGCATTTCTTCCTGGCTCCCGACAACGGCATACTGGCGCTGGCGGTGGGCGAACAATTGGATCATGTCTGGAAATGTTATGACCTTACATTTCCCGAACGGTTCCATAACTGGGTCGAAGCCTGTGGCCGGGCAGTACAATCCGTATTTGACGGCAGTACAGCGCAGGTATACGAAATGTGCAGCATGAGCGTAGCCCCCCGGCACTGGCAACCGGTGATACTGCCCGACAGTATTGAATGCCATGTGATCTATATAGACCGCTTCGGCAACGTTGTGCTCAACCTTACCCGCAGCCTCTTTGAAGAAGTCTGCCGTGGCAGGAATTTCGGTATCCACTTTATGCGGGATGAGGAGATCAATACGCTCAGCGATTATTATTTTAACGTATCCGGTGGCGATGTGTTATGCCGGTTCAATAAATCCGGCTATATGGAAATAGCGATCAACCGTGCCAATGCGGCCGACCTCCTGGGTTTGCAACTCAATTACAAAGAGCAAATACTCTACAATACCATAAAAATCTATTTTGAATGATCGTACGCCTGGTACAAATGACCTTTAAGCAGGAAAATATTGATGCCTTTCAGAAATTGTTTGCAGAACGGGAACAGCTTATCCGAAACTCGGACGGATGCCGGCACCTGGAATTATGGCAGGATAAAAACAGGGAAAATATCTTCTTTACATACAGCATCTGGGAAAACGAAACACACCTCGAAGCATACCGCTCATCAGCGCTTTTCCGGGATACCTGGGCAATGACTAAAGCATTGTTCGACGGCAAACCTGAAGCCTGGACGTTGGTTAGTAACAAGTCGTAAGTATTAAGTAGCAAGTCGGGAGTATACTAACGACCAAATAATTCAAAACAGCCTGCTACTTGATACTAACGACTTACGACTAATAATGCACCATCTTCACCGTACGGGCCTGACCGTTGCCTGCTGCGCGAAACAGGTACATTCCGGCAGGAAGCCGGGATGGCAGCGATAATTCATGATATTGCCTGCCCGGCAGAAAATATTGTTCGTGATGCCACAGCAGCCGGCCACTGATATCAAAGAGCCCGAACCGCATCTGCTGCGCAACAGGCGGATCAAGGATGATACGCACGATCTCTCCTTCACGGAAAATCGTCGGCCATAACGCTATAAGATCAAAGGTTTGCGGCGTTTTTACCGTATCCACCACCTTCAGTAATACACCTGCGATCCGGAAATCCGGGATCCCGTATCCTTTCTGACGGTCGGGAGCTGCATAAAGATCGGCACTACGGACGATCACGTCCCGTATATCCGAAGCATTGATATCCGGACGCGCCTGCCACAGACAGGCCGCCCAGCCGGCAATCTGGGGAGCTGCAAACGAAGTGCCTGCCGCCGCCGCAATATCGCTGCTATTGAATACCAATGCCGGACCGCCCAGGGCGCTTACATCCGGCTTTACCCGTCCTGAAGCGTTAGGCCCCCAGCTGCTGAATCCTACGGCATTCCTGCCGGCATCTACTGCGCCTACCGTCAACGCGCTGTCTGCCTCACCCGGGGTAAGCAGCCCCACGGAGCCTTCGTTGCCCGAAGTGGCGACAAACAGCATACCTTTTTGCGCGGCCATGTTGACCGCACGTGCGGAAATCGTTGTACTGCCATCCATCTCAGACGCTGCAATATTCACTCCGGCAGGAAAATCGAAAATATTATAGCCCAGAGAAACGTTGATAATGTCTGCCCCGATGCTGTCGGCACGTTCTGTACCGGCAATAAGATTATCTACCTCAATCAGCTGTTCCGAATAATTATCCTCTGTGCGGTACAACGCATACATCGCATCGGGCGCCGCTCCCAGGTATTCCCCCGGGATATTCCCGGCAACGGGCGCCAGCACACTGGTACCGTGACCATCGTGATGATAGACCTCATCATCGTTCAGCACGAAATCATGCGTATCCACGATCCGTCCGTTTTGTCGCAGGCTGTCAAAACCGCGGTGTGTTTCCGCTCCCGAAAATCCTGCATCGAGCACAGCTATGAGCATTCCGTGCCCGCGATAGCCGAGCTCATGCAATGCATGGCCATTCACCATGTTCGTCTGTCCGTATGTATATCCATACAATGAAGAATCTGCGTTTCCCGTCGACTTCAGCAAAGCTGCAGGAAAAGACACCACCGCTTCCAGCGCATATTTTTGCCTGTGTGGATCAGGAGGAGGAATATGCAGCCCGCCATGGTAATAGGCAACAAGCTGTGCGGAACGCACAAATGACACACCCGACAGTGACAGGATACGGGAAGAGTCTTCCAGCAAAACGACACATTGGTTGAGCCATCGCGAGGTAACATGCAGCTTCCCCCCGGTAAGCGCCACAATGCTGTCTATATACACAGGCGATACCGGCCGGTCTGTATCATCTACAGGAATGTTTCGCCGCTGGCGACGGTCAAGCGAACGGGAAGATAAAAAGGAAGCAGCTTCCGTAAGCTGCGGGCTTCCCGTCTTGTCTGTAAACGCGACACGGAAAGCTGTCTGCGGCACCTGGGGTAAGGCTGCTCCTCCCATCATTATCAAAGCCACTGCACAAAACAACCCTCGCCTGAACATACGGTCCTGTTTTATTTTAATTATTGTCTACCGCGCGCATGACAATACGAAAACCTTTTTTGCATTGCGTCGTTGCAGGATCGTAATTCCAACGCGTGTATTCACGGTATATCATGCCCACATTCCGGGCGTAAATCTCTTTGCCATAAAGGCGGGAAGCGGCTTCTTCCGGAGCACTATCCGGATCACCCACTTGTTCGTCTACCTGTAATACCGTAACCGTGCTGTCGTAATGCTTGTTGCCCTGGCTGAGCCGCACGCCCACGTCCTGGTAGCGATAATTCCAGCCGGACAGGTAAACAAGATCAGCATCATTGACAGGGATCAACGCATTGCCCTGCCAGCTTCTGCCGGCTTCCACAGGGTAAGACAGCTTTATGAAACGGTTACCGCCTTCCATAAATTCCACACCGGTCTCTGTAGGTGTCACATAATACACTGTACGGGGCTGCCAGCCAAGGGTATCGTCAAACAACATCGTTTCAATACGGAATGATTTTCGGTTTTGGGCGTCGCGGAAGGAATCTGCAATTGTATACCGTATTCTTGCAGAGCGGTAGGTTTCTTCACAGGTAGTATCATTCCATACCAGGGAATCTACATCATAAGTGATATATTTTTTAACCCCTACGGGATAATAAGTAGAACTGGTTTCGTCTTTTGCGTAGGCGTCTTTCTGCTCGTCTTTACAGGCGCCGAAAAAAACCCACATCATACAGGACAGCAGCAGGAGGGGTAATGCTTTTTGGTTCATGCTATGTAGTTATATCGCGTAAATATAAGTAAAGAATGGTAAATGGAATAGCAGAAATCAGGACACACACCCATTCAATGGCAACGAATTGTCATTGATTACCGCATACGAGCCTGTAGATTTCCACGGTCTTATCGTTGGTGTATGTATTGCCATAGCAGGTTTCCACCCATTTGATGCCTCTTATGGCGTTTGTAAGAAAAACTTCATCGGCGGAGTCGAGCATCGACCGCGTAAGTGGCTGTTCTATAATCGTAATGCCCGGTGTATCTATAATAAATTGCCGCATCACGCCGGCGACACATCCTTCGCTCAGCGGGGGAGTATACAATAATCCTTTCTTTATCCAAAAGATATTGGCGATGGAGCTTTCAACAATATGTCCGTACGGATTGAGGATCAAGGCTTCGTCCCAGCCATTTTTCCGTGCCTGCAGCGCTGCCATCATATACGTCAGAGCACCGGTAGTTTTCAGATTAGCCAGGGTATCATTGCTCTTGCACAATCCCTCTGCAATACCTGTTGTCAGCCCCCGCTCATTCAACTTCAGCAACGCCGGATCGGGTACTTCACATTCTATCAGGAAACCGGGCGACCGGCCCATGCCTTCCGGGAACCCACCCAGCCCTGCATATACCTGGAGGCGTATGCGTGCGAGCCGTTCCATACGATTGCGTTCCACACACCGAAAGACCTCTGCTGTAAGTTGCTCCGGAGTAAACGGATGTGTGCCGAACTGTAATTGCTGCATGCCGGCAAACAGCCGCTCCCAATGATAGTTTGCCAACGCGATAGCGCCATCGCGTACCAACATGGTTTCAAACAGTCCGAAGCCGTACCGGAGCATATGGCTGCTGGAGGGAACGGGGATATCACCCGCAGCCATCAGTTGACCGTTGTAATTGATATAGCTCATGAAAACAAGTTAGACAAAAATGCCCCTAATCGTGTTTCTTAAAAAAAATCCTACCATGTCCCGGACCGGCAGGACATGGCAGGATGTACAAAATTGCATTTTATTGTTTTACAATCCGCTCTGTACCGGTAATTTTTCCATTCCGGTCTTTCAGCTCAAGCAGATATATGCCGCCGGCAAATCCACTCATATTGAAATGCCCCGATCCGCTGAGCGACATCAGCTCCCGTCCCGCTATATCCTTCAGAGAAGCGTTTACAGGTTCTGCGCTTTGGATATGAAGCCTATCGGCAACGGGATTGGGATAAATGCTGATCCCATTTCCGGAAAGAATCGTAATCCCCACATTATTCACCCGATATTCTGCAGTCGTGCTGCATCCGTGGTCATCCACAACTTCGAGCGTGTGCCGGCCATTTTGCTCTACCACGAGCGTATCATTCGTCTCACCTGCCAGCAGCGTATCGTTACGATACCACTGGTATGAAGCAAATGAGCCGCCGACAGCGTGTAATATATCCCTGTCCACCCCGATTGAGACAACCGGTCGGGAAATACTTATTTCAAAAGAATCTGAAAAACGGGCAGAGCAACCGTCTGTATAATATACGATGTATGTGCCCACCTGCAACACACCAATCGAAGGTGTAGTATCGCCTGTACTCCATTGGTAGGTAAATGCTGCAGAATTGATACCGGCATTCAGGCTGAATGCAGCAGGGAGCTCCTCGCAAAACAGCGTATCCCATACGGCATAAGTCGTATCTGTCGGCAAAGGCCAAACCGTTTCTGTACCCAGACTGGGGCCCGTGTTCGTAGATGTCAATGTGATCGCAGAAAATTCAAAATCACAGCTATCCACCGGTTTGTTGGGTTTATTGATCCGATGTACTTTATTTGTATTCGTCCATTCAACAGCGTATATGGTATCATTATACAGGCGCATCATGCCCAACCCTCCGGAAGGTAGTGTTATAGCCCGTCCTGTTTGTTCAATAGCGCTGGAATCCCAATTGGAAACATCATACTGAAGAAGTGATACCGGCCCGGCAAATCCATCTGTATGTAAAAAATACACTTTTTTGTTATCGGGAGAAAAACAGCCGCCCCAGCTTCCCCAGCCCGAAGAGGGTATCTGAACAGGATCGGAAACAATGCCGGTAGCCGGATCAAACCGTACAAACTCTTTCATCCTCGGCGTTTGTGCGTAAGCCAGGCTGAGTACGATACTCCGCCTGTCCGGAGATACCGACATATAGCTGTTATACGCCTTTATCTTCCCTTTCGAAATTACAGGAACAGGATTAACTCCTGCATCCGTAATGTGATACGCTTTGTAAAAATGCTCGGTAGCCGTTTGTTCATACGTATGCACAATTAGCCACACATCATTATTACAACCCGGCACGGCGATCATAGCCTCACTCAGTCTGTTGGTATCTAAGATGGTATTCTTGCCGGTTGTCTGCACGTCTCCGTTGCCATTATCAAGCGCCATATCCACAACAGAATAAAACAAACACCCTTTTGTAGGTGCAGGATATATATCTCCTTCGTGTGTCAGGGAAAACAGGTAATATTTATCCTGTACTCCGATTACCGGTACAATACATGCTCCCTGCATGGAGCTATATATCACATCCCGGCGTGAATTGCCGAGCAGACCGGTTCCGTTCGGCATTACCTGATGAGCCGCATTCCATACCGATCCGCCATTGGTATAAAACAGCAGGTTGCCGGTTGCCGGATCAGAAACAGCAGCATATCCTTCATTACCCGTTACGGAAGTCTGTACCGGCTGGGCAGTACCGCTGCTAAAACTAAGTCCTGCGCCCTGGCCAAACACCCAGTTATTATTCGCATTCAGAAACTCCGGTGTTTTGTTATAATCCGTCTGCGCCGAACCGGATAAAACAGACAGTAAAGACCCGGCAACCAGACAAGCGATCTGCACTATCCGGCTGGGTAAAATGTAATAGTTGTTCTTTATCATAATCAGTATGTTTTGATCGTTTGTCTGCAATCTGCAGACATGGATTTTAACGAAATCAGTTACTTTTACAGAAAGTAATTCAGGCAAAGCTATTCTGTCCCTTCATGTGATGTATTACGGAAAACCCTACCCGGCATTTGTCCACCTACATTTTACAATATCATGACGTACAAGCAGGGTACCTATAAACAAGTATTGACAGTGTATTGCCCCGGATCATGAAGAGTCTGATCATATATATATGCATAATAGCAGGCCCTTTTGCTGTCATAAACAGTAATGCACAGGAGCAGATTCCGGTTCATAAAATAACGGAGAGATACATAGACAGTCTCATCCGGCTGGCAGATACCGGTGAAAAGTATCAGCAACAACAGCTGCTCCACCAGGCAATCACTGCAAGCAATAAAACAGGTTATACCAAAGGGCTGAGCCATGCATACCTGAATATGGGCAGCATTTACATGTCACGTGCACAATATGATTCTGCATTATACAGCTTCAGTATGGGCATTATGCCGGATACCGCGATCAACGATACGGAAACGTATATCTATAAAGCCATGCTGCAATGCGGCATAGCCGGGGCATTCATGTTTTCCTCCGAAACAGACTCTGCCGCTCATTATGCCTACCAGTCGCTGAATACATTACAACAACAGAACCTTAATACATCTCCGAAAGCTGTAGTGATCTATAATAATATTGCCGGCTTATGGTTATATATGGCCGACGAGAAACAATCGCTCACTTACCTCAAGAAAGCCCTCAAACTGTCTTTGGGAAGCGATAATAAACGTGTCCTCGCCTATGTATATCTGAATCTGGCAGGGCATTATATGAATACCGGCAATACCGATTCTGCCCGGTATTATCTGAACCGGGTACGCGACATGGGGCAAGACCGGGAGTTTGTACCGGCCATGCTGAGTCTCGCGCGTTTCCACCTCAATCAACGTAAAGATCCGGACAAGGCTATAATGCTGCTCAAACGATTGCTGGATCTCACAAAAAACGATCACAAAGATCACAGGATGAACGTATGTTACCGGCTCGGGCTTGCTTACCGTGCTACCGGTAAACCCACGCTTGCCGAGACATCCCTGCTGCATGGGCTGGCCTTGCAAGACACACTCGGCGCCCTGCGACACGTTCCTGATTTTTACGGGGCGCTGGCAGACCTATACTATCACACAGGGCAATTTCAGAAAGCGTATCAATACCGTGAGCAATCTATCGAAGCCCATAAAAGTATCTGGACAAGGGAAAAACAGGAATACATCAACGAACTGGAAGCCAGGTATAATTCTGTGCAGAAAGACAAACAATTAGCAGAACATTCCCTGCTGGTGATGACACAGCAGAATGACATCCGCCATAAGAATTTCTGGATCGCATCCCTGTCTGCAGCGGCAGTACTGATCAGCATTGTTTTCGGGCTTATTTACCGCAATAACCGGCATAAACAGAAACTCCAGGCCGCCGCTATAAAAGCCCTGAAGAAAGAACAGCAGATCACCCGGCTGCAATCGGTAATGGAAGGGGAGTTGAAGGAACGAAAACGCATTGCAAGGGAGATTCATGATGGCGTAAGCAGTATGATTGGCTCGGCAAGAATGCATCTTGATCTGAGAAGCGGTAAGGAATCCATAGACGAAAACGCATACCGGCAGGGCATTTCCCTGCTCGAAGATGCATACCGGGAACTCAGACATATTTCCCATAATCTCGTACCCGAACAACTGCTGGAAAAAGGTCTGATCCCCGCACTCCGATCCTACTGCCTAAAGGTAAGCAGGCCGGGAATATTTGAAGTAACATTCCAGCATTCCGGCAATCTGCCTGATTTGCCACCTGCTACCAGCCTTTCACTTTTTCGGATCGTACAGGAGTTGCTGCACAACGCACACCGGCACGGGCATGCAAATCATGTGCTGATCGACAGCAGCGTTACAAACCAGGAACTGATGGTCACGATAGAAGATAACGGCCGCGGGTTACCTCCCGATTACGAATCACAATCAGGAACCGGCCTGAAGCATCTGCGGGAGCGGGCACAGGTGATTCACTGCCAGATAGAAATTTACAACCGGAAAGAAAAGGGTACCACATTTTACCTTTCCGTACCTTTTCATGCCATAACTGCCGAACAACATGATTAACATCTGCATCGCCGACGACCACCCCATGGTACTCGACGGCATCTCTTATATGCTGCACAATCATCCGTCTATACGGCTTAGCGCAAGCTATGCCAACGGACAAAGCCTGCTGGCCGGCCTGCGCCAGTCTGTTCCTGATGTGTTGCTGCTGGATGTGCAAATGCCCGACTATACAGCTGAAGAACTGATACCGGTTATTAAAGAACGGTATCTGCAAGTCCGTATCCTTTGCCTGACGAGTGTAGATAATATTCATCGCGTAAGGATACTGATGCGTACAGGGTGTAGCGGCTACCTGCTGAAAAACACCGGATCTGAAGAGCTGGTAACTGCTATAGAAACCGTATACCGGAACGAATCATACATTACTCCATCCATACGAGAACTGATGGATCAGGAAAACATACGCATAAAAAAAGAAGCTCCAGCAGGTGGGATCTCCCTGACACAACGGGAAATGGAAATCCTGCAGCTTATTATTATGGAGCATTCCAGTGCCGAGATTGCAAAGAAACTGCAGATCACCATTCATACGGTAGAAAAACACCGGAGCCACCTGTTCCTTAAAATGGACGTAAAAAATGCAGTTGGTCTTGCGCGTAAAGCGATCCAGATGGGCCTGTTTGAAGGGTAACAACCCATTACCCCTCACCCGGGAAGGCGGTCGGGCCTATAGTTATTTCAGAACCATTGTCCCATTAATCAAGATACCCGATAAATTCCGGATGGAATAAACAACCTGCAAGTGTCTTATACCTTCTTCAGCTTCAGCCGGAGGCTGTTGGCCACCACGCTCACGCTACTGAGCGCCATGGCTGCGCCGGCGATCATCGGGTCGAGCAGGAAACCGTTTACCGGGTAAAGCACACCTGCTGCCAGCGGAATGCCGATCACGTTGTAGATAAATGCCCAGAACAGATTCTGACGGATCGTGGCTGTGGTATACCGCGACAGCCGGATTGCCCGTGGTATCTGCATCAGGTCGGAAGAGATAATAGTCATCTGCGCCACATCCATAGCGATATCGCTCCCCTTGCCCATCGCAATGCTCACATCTGCCTGCGCAAGCGCATTACTGTCGTTGATACCGTCGCCCACCATAGCTACGACCTTTCCCTGCTGCTGCAGTTCGCGTGCAAACAATGCCTTGGCTTCCGGCAATACATTTGACCGGTAATACCGTATACCGGTAATGCCGGCCACAGCACGTGCCGTTGCTTCATTATCCCCGGTAAGCATATACACTTCGATACCTTTAGCCTGCAATTGCGCCACTGCTCCTGCAGAACCGGGCTTTATCCGGTCGGTAATTGCCAGCGCGCACAGCACCGTTGCTTTATCGGAAAAGAGGATAACCGTCTGCGCCTCATTTTCTTTCCCGGCGATCCATTCCTGTGCGTCCTGCGGGATCGTCAGCCGCCGCTCCTTCATAAGGCTTTCATTACCTATTGTGTAATGCTCCCCGCGATACCAGCCCTCGATACCCCGGCCGGTGATGTTCTGGATAATGACTCCCTCCACATTATGCGCTACGGATTTAAAGTGACGGACAACCGCTTCCGCAAGCGGGTGCTCAGACGCCAATTCAATGCTGTACAACATATCACGCAGTGCCTCTGTTCCGGAAGTGAACCATTGCACCTCCGCCACTTCGGGGCGCCCTTCTGTGATGGTGCCCGTTTTATCAAGAATTATAGCGTCCAGTTGCCGGGCGCGTTCCAGGCTTTCGGCATCTTTGATCAGAATACCAAGGCCGGCTCCTTTGCCAATCCCGACCATAATAGCCGTAGGCGTGGCCAGCCCCAGCGCACAAGGGCAGGCGATCACCAGCACGGTAACAAATGCGAGCAGACCGTGCGTAATTCCGTTGTCCCCACCAAACAATATCCAGGCAAAAAAGCTGACAATCGCGATCACGATCACGACAGGTACAAATATGCCTGCAATCCTGTCCACCAGCTTCTGCACCGGCGCTTTACTGCCCTGTGCATCCTGCACCGTTCTGATGATCTGCGCCAGTATGGTATCTGCACCCACTTTAACGGCCCGGAAACGAAAGCTGCCCTTCTGATTGATCGTACCGGCAAATACAGTATTTCCTTCTTTTTTTGCAACAGGCACGGGCTCTCCGCTGATCATACTTTCATCTACATAAGAGTTGCCGGCGACAACCATACCGTCGACTGCAATCTGCTCACCCGGCTTTACGACTAATATATCACCCGGCTGCACCGACGAAATATGCGCAGAACTGTATGCTCCGTTTTCGTCTACAACAGTCACTGTTTTCGGCTGCAGCCCCATTAACTTTTTTATGGCGGAAGCTGTATTACCTTTCGCTGTTTCTTCAAGCAGCTTACCCAGCAGGATAAAAGCAATCACAACTGCGGCCGCTTCAAAATAAACATGCGGGTGGATACCCCTGCTGTGCCAGAACCCGGGAAAGAGTGTGTTGAATACGCTGAATAAATAAGCAATGCCCGTACTAAGCGCCACCAGTGTATCCATATTGGCTGTGCGATGTCGCGCCTGCTTCAGAGCGCCGCTGAAAAACTGCCGGCCTGATAACAATACAACCGGTGTCGCCAATGCCCACATGATATAATTGGCATAGGGCATATCCATATAGAACATGCCGATGACCATCAGCGGCACTGATAATACAAGCGCCATTATGGTCTTCCGCTTCAGGGATCTCTTTTTCTCCTTCTGTATAGCTGCCAGAGCGGCATCCGTATCTTCATTTCCCTCGATCATCAGATCATAGCCTGCACCCTGTACTACCGACCGGAGGCGGGCGGCATCCGTGACCGCCGGATCATAAGTAACCGCAGCCGTAGCGCCCGCATAATTTACCGCTGCCTCAACAACGCCATCCGTGCGCTGCAACGCTTGCTGCACATTACTGGCACAGGAAGCACAGGACATATTCAGAACAGGAAAGGTCTTTTTTTCTGTAGCAGCCATTATTGCTGATTTTGATAGTAAAGTTCCGATATAGTTTCGACTTCATTAGAAATATGTCATAGGTAAAGTTTATAAAACAGCGGGCTTGACCCGCCATCGTCGGAAGTGAAACGATACTTTAATACACCGTCATATAACGGAGGATCGGAGCAAGTCCGGGATGACCGGCCTTTGGGCGGCCGGCCTGGGTAACATGCTCCTAATCATAAACGGTGTGTCCGTAATGAACACACCGTTTATTATAAGTTATTCGAAAAAGTTGATCAGGCGACCTTCTCTACCTGCATGTAGCTTAGCTCCACCGGCGTAGCGCGGCCGAAGATCTTTACCACTACCTTCAGCTTTTTCTTCTCTTCATTTACCTCTTCTACAGTGCCATTGAAATCATTGAAAGGTCCGTCTATGATCTTGACTGTTTCGCCTATGATATACGGATCTGCGTAGCCGATATCCTGCTCGCTGACCTCGTCCATCTTACCAAACATCTTGTTGACTTCGGATTTACGCAGTGGTGTCGGATTATCTTTCCCGAGGAAATGAATAACGCCTGTTATATTCTTGATCGTCTGTATGATATCATCACTGAGCTTGCCTTCGGCGGCTTCGAGCAACAGATAGCCGGGGAAAAGTATTTTTTCCCGCAATACCTTCTTGCCGCTTTGCACCTTGAAAACCTTTTCCACAGGGCATAACACCTGCATCACAGCCTTCGACCATCCACTGATCTTGATCTCCTTATCAAGATACTCCTTCACCTTTTTCTCCTTTCCGCTTATTACACGGAGCACATACCATTTGGTATCCTGAATCTCCTGCGAATGCTGCGCATCCTGGTTTATTACCGGTTCTTCGTTCATGATTTGCCCGCTGTTTATTTGCCTAACAATCCGTATAAAGCCTTCAGTACATGCTCGGATACGGTATCCATACCCAGGAGCAGCAATGTAATGATTGCCAGGGCTACCAGCACGATGACGGTAGTCTGCTGTAATTCCTCCCACGTCGGCCAGGTTACTTTATGTACCAGCTCGTCGTACGATTCCTGTATGTAAGTTCCGACTTTACTCATATTTATAGTATTTATAATTGGCCAACCAGTCAATTATATCAGCACGGGCACGCGGATTCGAACCACGATCAAAGGTTTTGGAGACCTCTATTCTACCATTGAACTATGCCCGTAAGCGGGTCCTTAAACTAAAAAGTCAAAGGGCGGAACCTTTTGACTTTTTAATTCGGAATGCAAAGATAAAAAATCTTGTTGAAAGAACATCTTATTTTTCCGTCCGGATTTATTTTTTTTAACACACAAACAGCCGCCATGCAGCGACTGTTTGTGTGTGTTTATTTCTGAACGGCGTTTACCGGTCTTATTTAATGATCTCGGTAACCTGTCCGGCTCCTACGGTACGGCCACCCTCACGGATGGCGAACTTCAGGCCTTTTTCCATGGCGATCGGAGCGATCAGCTTCACGGTCAGGTTTACGTTATCACCAGGCATTACCATTTCCACACCTTCGGGCAGCTGACATTCGCCGGTTACGTCGGTAGTACGGAAATAGAACTGCGGGCGGTATTTCTGGAAGAACGGCGTGTGACGGCCACCTTCTTCTTTGCTCAGTACGTATACTTCGCCTTTGAATTCAGTGTGCGGAGTGATGCTCTTCGGAGCACAGATCACCATACCACGGCGGATATCTTTCTTTTCAATACCACGGAGCAGCAGACCGGCATTATCACCGGCTTCACCACGATCCAGCAGTTTTTTGAACATTTCCACACCAGTGCATGTAGAAGTCAGCGCTTCTTCATTGAAACCAACGATCTCAACGTTATCGCCTACTTTGATAACACCACGCTCAATACGGCCGGTAGCTACAGTACCACGACCTGTGATCGTGAACACGTCTTCTACAGACATCAGGAACGGCTGGTCTATCGGGCGGGGAGGCAGCGGAATGTATTCATCCACGGCAGTCATCAGTTCGTCAACGGCAGCTACCCATTTTTCTTCACCTGCGAGCGCGCCTGTAGCAGAACCTTTGATGATCGGTGTGTTATCACCATCATAATCGTATTTGCTGAGCAGCTCACGGATTTCCATTTCAACCAGTTCGAGGATTTCAGCATCATCTACCAGATCTACTTTGTTCATGAACACAACGATACGGGGAACGCCTACCTGACGGGCCAGCAGTATGTGCTCTTTAGTTTGCGGCATCGGACCATCCGTAGAGGCAACCACCAGGATCGCACCATCCATCTGGGCAGCACCGGTGATCATGTTCTTTACATAGTCGGCGTGACCCGGACAGTCAACGTGCGCATAGTGGCGGTTGGTTGTCTGGTATTCCACATGTGAGGTATTGATCGTGATACCACGTTCTTTTTCTTCAGGGGCGTTATCAATCGCGTCATAATCCCTTTTTTCCGCCAAACCCTTATTGGCAAGGATAGTAGTGATCGCTGCGGTCAAAGTGGTTTTACCATGGTCAACGTGGCCAATGGTACCGATGTTTACGTGGGGTTTCTCCCGATTGAAGGTCTCTTTTGCCATTGTTATTTTGTTTTTTAAGAGATGTTTTAAATTTTACTGTTTGTTTTGCTTAAAATCGCTATAGTCAACGGCGGTCAGGCCATTATTTTGTTTTTATACTTCCTGTTATACCTGTTACCAGGTAGAGCAACAGAGAGCTGTTGAGCAGGATTGAACTGCCGACCTCTTCCTTACCAAGGAAGTGCTCTACCACTGAGCTACAACAGCTTTTTATTCAATAAGCCAATATGCCGATGAGCTAATTAGCTGATGATTTTGTCATATAACACAAAGAACTTCTTCAAATTACACAATTAGCTAATCAGCACTTTGGCTAATCAGCTAATTTTTTATCCGATGAGCGGGAGACGAGGCTCGAACCCGCGACCTACAGCTTGGAAGGCTGTCGCTC
>CAZGPG010000010.1:0-13205 GCA_964527735.1 uncultured Chitinophagaceae bacterium
TCGCCCTCTTCCCCGCTCTCTTTATCCTTCTGCATTTTCGTTCAGGCCGTTTGTTTTGGTTGTTATTTGTTTTTCAGGTTACACGTTTCCATAAATATTTGACTCCCCTCCGTCAATGGCGATTGTCTGGCCATTCACATAAGAGGCTTCTTCACTCAAAAGGAATGCTACGACCTTAGCTACTTCGTGCGGCAATCCCAACCGTTTAGCAGGGTTACGTTGAGCATATTCTGTTTCTGCCGCCTTCGGGTCATCCGGATTAACCTGTCTGAAAGCTTCGGCAACCATCGGTGTCAGTATGGCTCCGGGCGCAATAGCATTGGTATTGATCCCATCCCGGCCGTACTCAAGCGCAGCATTTTTCGTCATCCCTGAAACCGCATGTTTACTGGCGACATATGGCACCTGGTTCAACACTCCGCGTATGCCGCCTACAGAAGCCACGTTTACGATCCGCCCGTATTTTTGTTGCTGCATTACGGGAATAACATACCGCATTCCGTAGTAAACGCCCATCAGGTTAATGTCAATCACTTTTTTGAAAATGTTTACATCATATTCGGTCATGCCAGCCTGTTTACCTTCAATGCCCGCATTGTTATACAAGCCGTCAATGCGTCCAAAAGCTTTTACCGTTTCATCAATATAGTTTTTTACGGCCTCTTCATTGGATACATCCGCTACCACAGTAATGATTTTTGCAGCAGGAGACTGCTGATTGATTTCATCTTTTGCTTCCGCCAGGCTTTTTTCATTGTAATCTACAAGCGTAAGATTCGCGCCTTTTGATGCAAGCTCTTTTGCAGTTGCAAGGCCAAGCCCCATAGCCGCACCGGTGATGATGATCACTTTGTTTTCTAAACTGTTCATAATATTTCGTTTTAAATTAATCATTTATTTGTTAATAAATCGCATTGAATATGCGTCTAATAATTCACCCTGAATGCTTCATGCCTGCACAGGCGATCAATGATCATGAAAGCGGCTCAGGCGGTGGCGCACTGCTTGCAGGTCTTGAATGATCGTTGGGGAGTGGTATAAATTCTTCATTATCGTTGGGCGGCAAAGTGAACCTGCCTTGTTTCCAATCCTCTTTGGCCTGTTCGATACGTTCTTTTCGCGAGGAGACAAAGTTCCACCAGATGAAGCGTTCGCCCAATGGCTCGCCGCCCAGGAGCATCAATGTGGTCGTTTCCTTAGCAATGATGCGCGGATCGACCCCTTTGGTGAATACAAGCATCTTGCCTTGCGTGTATGTGGTTCCTGCTATTTCTATGGATCCTTTGACGATATAGAAGCCCCGCTCTGAATGTTCATCCGGAAGGGCAAAGGGGGCGCCCTCCTGCAATACTACGTGCAGATAGCATAACGGGGAATTGGTGTTCACACTGCTTTGAAGCCCATACGCACTGCCTGCAATGAGCCGCATCCAAATGCCCTTGTCGGTGAAAACGGGCAACTGTTCCGGCGTATAATTCATAAAAGAAGGGGCTGCTTCTTCGTCTTTTTCGGGAAGGGCCACCCAGGTTTGTATCATTTCCAGACCACCAGCCAGCGAAGCAGGATCCTCAAATCTTTCGGAATGGGCAATCCCGCTACCGGCTGTCATCCAGTTTACTTCACCCGGACGAATGATCTGCTCTACGCCTAAACTGTCGCGGTGTGTCACCTGGCCGCCGAATAAATAGCTGACGGTCGAGAGGCCGATATGCGGATGAGGAAGGACATCCATACCGGATGATTCCTGTAGTTTTATGTTTTCTACAGGCCCGGCATGGTCCATAAAAATAAAGGGGCCGACCATTCTCCTCAACCGGAAGGGCAGGATACGCTTTACCTTCATCTCCGGAGACAAAGCGGCAGTGCGGGATTCGATTACCAATTCAAGCATAGTATGACCTGTTAAACACTAAATATAACAATATTATTTTAAATATCATGCTGTTGCATTTAATGTATCCGGCGCCGTACAGCCAGTTTCCGGAACAATTATTTTCCCTCCTTTAGTACAGATAAAACGAAGCAGTAAATTCTTTCACAGGACAGATTCATAAACCGCTTCATAAGCACTTATCCCTTTCTCCAGATCAAAATAATCTACACACCCCGCACGGATGGCAGCAGGATCGAAATTTGTCCGGAGCGCTTCTCTGATTGCCTTGCGATACGCATCTTCATTGTATTGATCCACCAGTACACCGGCACGATACTGCTGTACGATACGGTCCGAATCCCCCACACCGGCATTGCAGATCACCGGTACGCCCATCGCCATCAGCTCGCCCTGCTTTACCGGAGAAGATGCTTTTTTGGAAAATGCCTGCTTCAGGAAAAACAACCCGTAATCCATCAGCGAAATATAATACGGCATCTCAGCCCGGCCGGCACTGGCAATACGGATATACTCAGCCGCTATACCCTGCTTTTCAGACTCTGTAAGGATCATTTCCGGCGGTTCGGTAGTGACAAAAAACAAAACGCTATGCGGGTGTTCTTCGAGCCAGACTTTAAAGAACGATAGCATTTCAGGCAAAAGGTACCATGTGCCCAGCGACCCGACGTATCCCAGGACGGTAGCATTATCCGGAATGCCGGCCTGCTGTTTTAAGACCTGGCGTTTTTCTCTGTTTATCGCCCCCGGATCAAATAATTCCGTATCCACACAACAGGGGATCACTGTTATATGCGGCATACCGGGAATATGCCATTTATCTATCTCCTCTTTACCTGCATGGGTAAGAGAAATGATAGCATCAGATTCGCGGAGAAATTGTTTTTCTTTTTTCTTGAAGTAGCGGTATATCATGCTATACATCGGATTGGAACGATTCCACAATCCACCGTCTATCCGTTCATCTGCCCAGAACCCGCGCATATCAAAAATAAAACGGGTATTGAATGTACGTTTCATCCACAGCCCTGTGATCGCAGCAATATAGCTCCTGCAGTGAACTACGTCAAACCTATGTTCCCGATGCAAAGCCGCCGCCCTGGCCTTCAGGGCCGAAAGATCTTTGATCGTAGACAGCACGGGCGGAGAAGCCGTGTACGGGATAGGATGCCAGTCGATATCACTCTTCTTACAGAATGATTCAATACCGGACCGGTGGGCTGTAAAGCGTTGGAGTTTTTCGCAACTAAGCAACGATATGCGGTAGCCCTTAGCTGCAAGACCGGCCAGATAGGGCAATACCTGGGATTGCCCGAGCGGATCGGTCATTCCATCGTAGGAAATATACAGGATGGAAGAAGACATAGGCTGCAAGATTGCAAATATATCTTGTCTTAAGAAATAAAATTACCGGTTCTGCTATGATAACAATAAGATTACGCCCGGATTTGTATCTTTTACCGGCACATCCAAAAGCTCATCTTCCAAAAAATGTTATTTTTACGCCATGGCATTATTGCGTTTCAGGATATACTGGGAAGAAGACGACCTGGTTTACCGTGATATTGAGATCCAACCAGGACAAACATTTCTGGATTTGCATCAGGCTATTATCAAAGCTTATGAATTTGACGGCAAGCACGCCGCTTCATTTTACGAGAGCGATGAGCGCTGGCAGCGTGGGCGGGAGATATCCTCCGAGGTGCTGGTCAACAAAAAGGATGCACCTGCTCTTTCGATGGCAAAAACTCCGGTATCTGCCTTGGTCACCAAGCCCAGCCAGAAGTTTGTCTATGAATATGACCCTGTAAAACACTGGCTGTTTCTTGTAGAGCTGATCGGTGTGAGCAAAGACGAAAATCCGAAGCTGATCTATCCGCATTGTGTCCGGAAGGAAGGCATCGGGCCGTCGCAATACGGCATCAAAGGCATTCATGCAGACAAGCTGATGGAGATCGAGGAGAAATACGACCTCGGCGCAGATGAGATGGCCGAAGGTTTCGGCAGTGAAGGAGAAGAGCCGGCCGGCGGTGGCGACGATCCCGATACATTCATGTAGGGACGAATAATTATTCGCCCATAAACATTATGGACACAACATCATTCCCCCATACCCTGCTGGTGATCGCAGGCCCCACAGCTGTAGGAAAATCTGCCGTAGCTGTGGATATTGCATTACGTCTGGGCACGGAGATCCTTTCTGCCGATTCACGGCAATGCTACCGGGAGATGAGCATCGGTACTGCCAAGCCTTTACCCGAAGAACAAAAAGGCGTCAAACATCATTTTATCGATACTTTTCCGGTAACGGAAGATATCAGTGCCGCAGCTTATGAACACATTGGCCTGGCTTGTATCAGCGATATATTTTCCCGGCATCATACGGCAATAGCCTGTGGTGGTACCGGCCTGTATATTAAAGCCCTCTGCGAAGGACTGGATGAAATGCCGGAAACAGACCCCGCAGTAACAGATGCAGTGCAGATGGCATACAACACCCACGGTTTGAGCTGGCTGCAGCAGGCCGTAATGGAGGAAGATTCTGATTTTTATGCACAGGGAGAAATATATAATCCCGCACGAATGATCCGGGCGCTGTCATTCATACGCAGCACCGGACAGAGCATTACCCGGTTCAGAACGGCGGTAAAAAAACAACGGCCGTTCCGCACCATTAAAACAGCGCTGGAATTGCCCAGGGAAATACTGTACGAGCGCATCAACCAGCGTGTAGACCTGATGATGGAGCAGGGCTTGTTGCCGGAAGCGGAACGACTATATCCACTGCGTCATTTGAAGAACCTGCAGACGGTAGGGTACTCGGAACTTTTTGCCTACATGGATGGAGCATATACGCTGCCTGTGGCTATTGAAAAGATCAAACAGCACACGCGTAATTATGCCAAACGGCAAATGACCTGGTTTAAAAAAGACAAGGACTTCATCTGGTTTCGTGCGGATGACCCGGATGTGGCAGAACGGATATTAGCAGCAGGCATATCGGGCGAATGATGATTCGCCCCTACTTATACACCTGCACCATGCAGGTATAATCCTGCAGTTTTTCGATCTGCTGCTCGCGCGATAATTTGCCGATCCTGCTGTACCGCGGGAGCTGTATATTCATCTGGCGTGGAAGGGATTCCAGCAGTGTATGCAGTGCATTCGTGCTTACCGCGTAAGTAATATTCGTTTTCTCCGTCTCGTGTGCCGTAACGATGCCGATCACATTTCCATGCGCATCAAATACCGGCGCACCGCTCTGCCCGGGGTTAGCGGGCAGGTCGAGCCTATATTGGTCCGTATTGCCCCGGAAGCCATTACGGGCGCTCACATAACCTTCATTATAAACAACCTCGTTCTGTGGAAAACCGAGCGTATATATCCGTGCGCCCAGTGGAGATTTAGCAGGTGCAAAATGATAAGGCACTTCTCCCTTTCCGAAACGGAAGTTTTCTTTCTCCACCCGGAGCAATGCGATATCCGTTGTCTCATCATAAGCAACGGTATAGGTTTTGTAATACCGGCCTTCGCGTGTACGGATATACACAGAATCAGCGCCATTCACCACATGATAGTTGGTAACAAGATACCCGTTGTTGGTCAATGCAAAAGCGGTGCCGCTGGAGCTCACTTCAGCATCGGGCCCCATACGCTCCAGTGTATCCCGGATCTGGTTGATCGTCAGATTTTGCTGGTACTGGGCATTCTTGATGCGGGCTATATCTTTTTGAATGTTAACCAGGGTATGGTAGGAAGATGTTTTCCGGACCACGGTATTACTCTGTAATATCCATACCGTGAGCAGCGCGGTGAGCAATGCCACACCGGCGGCAACGGATGCGGTGCGCAGAAAATGGTTGCGGAAGGGGATGCTGATACGCTTCTTTTGAGACGCCTGCACATCTTTATGCACCTCCTGCAGTAAAGAGCGAAACTTCCGGGTCCTGCCGGCGCCTGCCAGGGAGCGCAGCAGATCCACCTGCTCACCAAAAGCAGCGGCAAATTCCGGGTCCGACGCCATCTTAACCTCAAGGTCAACAGATTCCGCTTCTGTAAGCGTCCCCGCCAGCCAGGCTTCGGCCAACATCACTATGTGAACATCCTGAGACATAACAATTTAATTATTAATTATGAGTTATGAATGATGAATTAAACATCATTCATTTCGCCCGTACCCCATAAAACAGCTTCCTCAGCCTCGCAAGGCATTTATATTTCTGCGTCTTGGCATTATCGGGGTTGGTATACCCGAAAGCTATCGCTATTTGCTGCATGCTTTTACCTTCATGGTAAAAAGCTTTCAGCAGCGTACTGCACGGATCCCCCAGCCTGTCTAACGCGATATCCAGCTGCCCGAAATGACGCTCCCGCTCCCTGTGGACCTCCAGATCATCATCCCAGACCCCGTATCCCGGATCGTCTGTTTCCGGATCATACCGGCTGTCTGCCGGGTTACGATGGCGGGATTGTATTTTTTTATACCAGAGCCGTTTACTGACCGCTACGAGATACGTCCCGATCCTGCACGTCAATACAAACTCATCTGTACAGGCTTTTTCAAACAACACCACCATCGCTTCCTGAAAAATATCAGCAGCATCTGCCTCGGAACCCCCATTTATCCCGATCCAGTTGATAACAAGCGGGTAATGCTGCCGGTATATCATTTCGGCTACATCCCTCCGGCCTTGGGCCAGCCCTGCCAGCATCTCCTGCTCTGTACCTGACGGATCGTACACTGATTAATACATTTTGGGTGAAAAAGTAACCCTTTTTCAATAATGAATTTAATTAAAAATCCGTCTGCACCGGATCAATTGTAAAATTAAGCATACAACAGGTAATAAAACATGTATTGCCCGGTATTTAAGAGATTTTTAGCGGTTTGTTCCGAGCATAAATTCAATCTATGAGCTTCATAAGGATCGCTTCACGCACCATAGATGCTGTATTCTTAACATCGAGTTTAAACATAATATTCACCCTGTGGTGCTCTACGGTACGCTGACTTAAAAAAAGCATCTCAGCAATCTGCTGGTTTGTATTTCCTTCAACGATCAGTCTCAATACTTCTTTCTCACGTTGTGTAAGCACCGGCAATGCGGCAGATCGCTTCTTTACCTCAATAGCTTCGTTATATACGATCTCCTTCATTTTCGGATCTACATACTGCATTCCTGAATACACTTCTTTCACCGCCTGAAGCAACACCTCCTTTCCTGCGCTTTTCAGCACATACCCCATCGCGCCGGTATGCAGCATCTCCTGCAATACGGCTGCCTGGTCAAGGTTAGTGAGCGCAATGATCGCAATACCGGGATACGCCTCCCGGATATGATGCACCAGTTCCACACCATGTATACCCGGCATCTGAATATCCATCAGCAACACATCGGGCACGCCTTCCTTCAACCCTGCAAGAAGATCGTTACCATTGATATACACTCCCTGAAGCGCAATTCCTTCGCAGCCGTTCAGAATGCGTTGCAGCCCTTCCGTCACAACAGGATGATCGTCTACAATAGATACGGAAATCGTCATGTCGCCTGCTTTTTTTGCAATTGTAAGTCAAACTCAAGATACGCATTTGTACCGTTTGGCTGTATCCTGCTGATGGAAAACAAACCACTCATCTCAACAACCCTTGCCCTTATCGTTTCCAGTCCCATGCCTTCTCTGAAATGATCAGAAATACCCACGCCATTGTCCTCTACCGTTATACTGAGAATTTCATGATGAGCGCTTATCTGGACAAGCACCTTTGTAGCATCTGCATGCCTGATGATATTCTGCATCAGCTCCTGCACGATCCGGTAAATGGACAATTCAAAAACAGGAGACAGCCTTTCATTAAAACCATAACATTGAAAATCCACACGTAGTCTTCCACCACGTTCTATTTTACTGCAAAAGAGACGGATAGAATGCGGCAATCCGTACCGGATGACCAGTTCCGGCATAAGTGAGTGCGCTGTTTTACGGATTTCTTCCAGAGCTTCCGTTACCGTATCCACTACTTCCTTATAATCGGGCGCCTGCTTCAATACGCTATATTTTGACGGCAACTCATCGAGGTACATGATCGCGGTTGATAACAGGCCACCCACACCATCATGCAATTCATTGGCCATCTTACCGCGCTCTGTTTCTTCTCCCTTGATAAATGCGTGCAATGACTTTACTTTTTCCTCCTGCTTTAACGCAGCTATTTTTGTCTGCTGCAGTCGTTGCTTATGCACATAAAGCACAACAAGAATCAGCAAAAGACTAAGGGAAACTGTCCATACAATGCGGGTATTGCTTTGCTGCCGTGCAAGCAACAACTCTTTATACGCAATCTCTTTATCTTTCTCAGCAGTGCGGTACCGGACCTCCGTCTTGTTAATATTATCCATGGATTCACGTGTACGAAGGCTGTCTTTTAGCCGGGCATATTGTTGCTGGAATTGATATGCCTGTTTGTATCTTCCGGTGCGCGCGTAGAGGTCAGAAAGATTGCTATACACCGACGTCAGATCACCGGCGATCCGGTTTTCTTCTGCATTTTTTAAGGCAATCTGTAAAAAATGCTCTGCCTGCTCATAGCGGCCCATCAGCAAGTAAGCTGATCCCATCAGCACGATCGAATTATTATAACTTACCGGGGCAACATATTTTTCAAGAGCTTGTGCAGACCGGATCAATGCAAATGCTGCCGCATATTGTTCCTGTAAAATCCGGATACGCCCCATACTGGCCAGCACAGAGAATCTCAGGGCCGGAAGATCATGCTTATAGGTGAGTTCCAGCACACGCTCATAATATTGCATTGCGTCTTCGTGCTTGCCTTGCTGCTCGCGTATGATCCCTTTATGCAGCAAAATACCACCCAGGTATTCATGGTTCTCCAGTTGATTTGCATACTGTTCTCCTAAATCCAGATAGTACCATGCACTGCTGTCTGCTCCTACGTCCATCAATACTATCGCAAGATTATTATAGATATAGCTCCTGCTGATAACAGGCTGTTCCTCATTAATCAGCAATGCCTGATACAAATAGAGAATTGCCATTTCATAATCCCCCCTGATCTGATATACATGGGCCAGGTGGTTGTAAATATAGGGCGTCAGATGAGTAGAAGCAGTCTGGTTACAGTACGTAAGTGCATAGCGTAGTGTCTGCTGCGCCTCCGTATACATACCCAGGCCAGTATAGAAATCCCCAAAGTGCAGCAATACTCTTACCGATGTCAATACCTGCCCTTGCTGCAGACTGCTTTTTAACAATTCACGGTACGATTGTATGGCACTGTCGGGGAACTGATGTTGCATTTTTTTCAGCTCTGCCACTCTGGCTTCAATGGTTTGTGTATCCTCCTGAAATGTTTTCTGATATTCGGGCAGTCTGAACTGGGCATTTTCTATGGCTACAGGCTGCGCATATGTAACCTGCTGCAGGCATATCATGCACAACAGCAGGCACCCGTGAATATACCAGTTTCGCACCATGTCTATATACCCCATAATAACCCTGTAAAGGTAACAGTGCATTAGTAAACATACTATTAAATCAGGGGAATGAGAAAATAGGAATTTCTTCCCATAGTCAAACCCGTATAAATACCTATCGGTTATTACAGACGCGGGCCTACTTTTGAATGACAAATATTTTCAGCGCATTACGCGCTCATTTTTCATCTTCTAAACTTTCAGCAGCATGGTTTTGTCATTTTTATCCTTCAGATCTTTTTTAAGCAAAATATGCATGATTGCAGGCCTCCTGTCTATATACAATACAGATTTACAAGCGCAGCTGAACGGCACTGTTACAGTACCAGGCAGCTACGCTACCATTGCCTCAGCGGTCCAGGCGTTAAATACCCAGGGTGTAAGCACGGGCGGCGTTATTATTAATGTTGCAGCCGGACATACGGAAACTGCGCCTGCCGGCGGCATTGTACTGGGGAGCGCTGTACTGAATGCAGGAAGCGCTTCTTCATCGGCGTCCCGCCCCGTTACCATTCAGAAGAGCGGCACCGGCGCCAATCCGCTTATCACTGCTTTTACACCCGGCACGGGAACTACAGACGGCATATTCAAGCTCGTGGGATCAGACTATATCACCATACAGGGGATTGATCTCAGGGAAAACACCGCCAATACAACCACTGTACAACAAATGGAATGGGGATATGCTTTGCTGAAACGAAATAATACGGCGCCTTTCGACGGCTGTCAGCATGTTGCGATCCGGGACTGCAATATCACCATGGTGAAAGACAGCTTCAAAGTCGTCGGTATTTATGCAGGCAACCACATATCCGGCAATACCACAGCGCTTACCATTACATCCGCAACAGATGCGCACAATGACATAACCATCTCCGGCAATACGATCAGAAACGTAATGACAGGCATATCTTTGAACGGATTTAATGCGGCTACCCCATACAGCCTGTATGACCAGAATGCAGTCATTGACAGCAATACCATTGAAAATTTCGGCGTCAATGTGAATATTGCTGTATCCGGAAATCCACAGACAACATCAGGCATTTACCTGCTGTATCATAATAATGCTGTGATCCGCGGCAACAAAATAAACAATATAGCCGGAGGAGGCGCTCCCAATCTGCGGGTATCATTACATGGCATATACCACGCAAATGCTACCGGCGCCATTGCAGCGATAACAGGCAATGAAATAACCATTATCTGCGACAGTGCCGGCACGATACCTGTCTATTACGGGATACGCTCTACCATCACCGGAGGCACAACATCCGGCCTGACCGTCACGGACAATACGATCACTGCAGTCGGAGGCATCGGCGCCGCTAATACAACCCTCATCGGGCACTCAGGTGCATTGCTCCATTTAAACATCAGCGACAATACCTTCCATGATACATGGATCACCAGTTTGAACGCCACCTTCATCAGCAGCGCCAACAATGCGCTGGCTAACGGCACCGTCAGAATCAGGAATAACAGAATAACAGGTCATTGTATCTTCAGCCCTAAAGGGACTTCTTTCACAAGCCCCAACTACATATACGGTATCAACAGTACCGGGACAGCCGACGCCACCGTACGGGACACGGTCACCGGGAATCATTTTTACGCAACCTACCTCGCGGGTCCCAGCAACACATTGTTTTTCGGCATCAATGATGCAATCGGCGCTACCAGTGCGCCATATCCTGTAAAATACATATCAGGTAATGAAATCAGTCATATAGACAGTTTCGGTGTTACAGGGATCAACGTAAGCAAAGCCGGGCATGATGGCAACAATTATTCGATCGTAAGTCACAACAAGATCAGCAATATCAACTCGCTCATCGAGGGTATTACCGTCAATAATGCGGCTGGTCAAAGACTGTATATTCACGACAATACGATAGACTCTTCATATAACAACAGTACCGGTCATACTTCCGGTATTACAAACGGCATCCTGGTGCTCGGGGGCAGTGAGATCCGTATTTACAGGAACAGGATACAGGAACTGGATGCGCGCAAAAGTCTTTCATCTGCTCACTCCATCAGGGGGATCGGTATTAACGGCGGGGATACGGTCATAATATACAACAACCTGATCGCCGGACTACATGCAAATAATGCAAATAATGACACAGGCATTGTCGGAATTAGCCTGCTCGGCAGCAACGATGCCCGGGTCTATCATAACACAGTATTTATCAGCTCCGGCAATACTATGCCTTCTTTCGGAGCAGCAGGTGTATTGTATGGTGCGGGTATCGGAAAATTAGACCTGAGAAATAACATCATACACGTTGATGCCGAAGCCGGACCGGATGGTATCGTATCCGCGCTGCGCCGCACTGCAGGGGCAGCAGGAGTCGTGCCTTCAAATCTTGATACAAACAGCAACGGCAACGTATATTATACGCCTGATGCCGCCAATACATACATCTATGCTGAGGGGATTGCACCGGCAGCTGTAGTGAATGAATATGGCATCGGTAACGACCCGGCCTTCAACTCCGGCTGCGGAGCATATAAAGCGTTCATGGCCCCTGCAGAGAGCAGCTCCTACACAGAAGACAATCTCACGGCAACTTCAGACGGGCTGTACGCTCCCGCAGGAAGCGCATATGCGAAAAGCCTTACCGTGACCACCACAGACCCGGCCGTGACCGACGACTTCAATGAAACGGCACGCGCCACGCCCGCAGATGCCGGCGCATTACAGTTTACCGGGGTACCCAAAGCAGCGGGGGGAGTACTGACGCTGAACACAGACGGATCCACAGACCTTTGTACAGGCGACAGCGTCCTGCTGCGTGCACCGGGCATATCCGGAGCCAACTATACCTGGACACACAATGCACAAGTCGTAGCGAACGGATCAGACGATACCCTCTTTGCTTCGGAAAGCGGCGACTACCAGGTGGTCATCAGCTACCAGGGCTGTACGGATACTTCCGAAATACTTACCGTAACCGTATTCCCGCTTCCGGAGCCGGTCATCACAGAAAATGGCGGCGTATTAAGTACCGGCACATTCAGCAGCTATCAATGGTATCGTGACGGGAACACCATCAATGGCGCTACCAACAGCACTTTTACACCTGGCCAGGGTGGCAGCTATACCGTAAAAGTGACAAATAATGATGGCTGTGAGAACACTTCCGAAGCACGTACAGTATCCGTTAAGCAGTATCTGAATAAGGCAATCAGCATATACCCCAATCCGGTAAAGGATGTACTGTACATCATGAATGCTGCGGCAGACTTATCAGTTTCCATTACCGGCATAGACGGAGCAT
Organism: uncultured Chitinophagaceae bacterium; assembly: GCA_964527735.1. Lineage (GTDB taxonomy): Bacteria > Bacteroidota > Bacteroidia > Chitinophagales > Chitinophagaceae > JBEBVQ01. The sequence continues at coordinate 12,672 of CAZGPG010000010.1, forward strand.
TGCTGATCCGGAAAGAGAACCCCGGTCATATAGATGTAAGCAGTCTGCCGGCAGGGTATTATATACTTTCTGTTGCAGATCATAAAGGGCAGGTCTTGCAAAGGGAGAAGCTCATTAAGCAATAGAGCAAAAACGAACCGCGAAGCGATCTCATTAAAGGATGAGATTGCTTCGCTTGTAATGGGACGGGGAGGACAATGACGTGAGGGTTATAATGGCCAATGCTTAATTTTATATTGTCATGCCGGAAAAAAAAATGGGCTTTTTAGTGATATTGATATTGGGGGCATGGTGTATGGCCGCCAGGGGGCAACATTACAATCAGCAGGAAGATTATCTGAAGGCAAATGGTGCGTGGGCCTTCGGATACAAGGGCGGCATGCACTTTTATACAGGAAGAGCGGTACCCGCCCGGACAGATATGCACATGGTGACCCATTTCCCCATAGGGCAGCATGTACGGGAGGGATGTGCATCTATAGGCTCTCCGCACGATGGCAGGTTCCTGTTCTATGCCGGCGGCGGCAGCATCTG
>CAZGPG010000010.1:13215-135993 GCA_964527735.1 uncultured Chitinophagaceae bacterium
GGTGTGGTTGCGGTTCCAGATGCTGCCGCCGCCGGCATAGAACAGGAACCACACCCTGATGCCCAATGGCATATACCTTGAGGGGGACATCTACGGCTCGACGGTCCAGGGAAAATGTATTGTACCGTTTATTGACTCGCCCGGTAAATATTACCTGTTTTCCCTTAATTCGGAAGGGCGGACTCCGGCATTATATTATTCCGTTATAGACACTGCCCTGGACAATGGGCTGGGAGATGTGGTATTCGGAAGAAAGAACATCCTGCTTGACGGCGACAGCCTGAGCGAAGCCATGATCGCCGTACCCGGCAACAATTGTGACATCTGGCTGCTGACGCATCTCAAAGGCCGGCCGGTATTTAAAGTGTGGCGTATTACCGCAGCAGGGATCGATCCCGTACCTTCTTTATATCAGGATGGCACGCAGATATCAGGATGGCGTTCATACTACCATGCTTCAATGGCAATATCCCCGGACAGAACCTTGCTGGCCATTACTTCGAACCAGTCCGACTCTATCACGACAGATGAAGTGCAGACCGGAACATTGCTCTGCCGATTTGATCCGACTACCGGGCAGATATCTGATGCCATAAAACTCACGCCCTTTTTTGGATACGGTCTGGCCTTCTCGCCGGACAATTCAAAGCTCTATACTGCCAACCCTCCTCAGTATGGCATTATCGGCGGCACACCCGTTTCACGCAGCCAGGAATTAATGCAATACGCAGTTGACGTATTCGACTCTGCCACGATCGTACAGTCAGCTACGCATATCACCAATCAGGTTGGCCGGTATATCAAGCTGTACAACGACACTATATACGCCAGCCACAACCAGCAACAGTTTATGAGCCGGATCAACCGGCCGAATGAAACAGGAAGTGCATGTGATTTTCAACATGCCGCCATACCATTACTTTCCGGTACGCATGCTTATATGGGTCTGCCGAATGACGTTGTATTTCCCCTCCCCGCAGATACCAGCTTCGTAACGCACCCGGACATTATACTATGCGCCGAAGATGCAGGCACAATGCTAAACGCTCCCGACGGGTATGAACATTACCAATGGAATGACCAGTACGACGGGCAGATACAATGGATTACAGAAGCCGGCGAATACTATGTAACAAGCAGAACCGGGTGCAACATACGCAAGGACAGCTTCCGCATCATCCGTGTTGAGCCGCTCACATTTTCCCTGGGGCCGGATACCATCCTCTGCGCACAGGCACCAATCACACTCACAGTATCTGTACCGGACGTCAGTTATACATGGCAGGATGGAAGCACAGACAGCTTCTTTACCGTCACCACAACAGGGAAATATTTTGTTACTGCAGCAAAAGACAAGTGTATTGCATCCGACACAATACAGGTACAATACATATACCACAAGCAGGATCTCGGAAACGACTATACGATATGTTTCGGTAAAAAGATTGATATTGATCTGCATGCCAATGCTCCCGGTCATACGGATATCTTATGGAGCACAGGAGAAACAACGCCTTCCATAAATGTATCCGGCTACGGACAATATTATGTCACCGTCCGGGAGCACCAGTGTTCATTCAGTGATACGATGCAGATACTTACGGATGAGCTCTGTGATTGCTTTATAGAGATGCCTACCGCCTTTACACCGAACGGAGACGGGTTGAATGATCTCTTCCGGCCGGTAGTACAACCTGATTGCCCCGTACGGAGCTACATGATGTCCATTTATAACCGCTGGGGCCAATTGGTATATACTACAACCGATATTACTGCCGGATGGAACGGACAATACCGGCAACAGCCCGCAGAAACAGGTACATACATGTACTATATTCAGTTTCAGGGAGGAGTTGAAGGCATCAAAAAAGAATTTAAAGGCGACTTAATATTGATCCGGTAGCCCTTTAAAAGATCAGAGCCCCCACGTTCAAAGGCATCCTGGATCGTCCTGTCACAAATGACTGTTTCCTGTGTCTATTTGTATAAACACAGAAAACAGCCGCAGGGATCATTACTTCCCGGCTTTACCGCACCAGCGCCACATTACCCTGCAATGTCCGGTTCTGTCCATCGGGGTATGCCAGCTGAACCACATAAATATAAGTGCCAATAGGTTGTGGTATACCGTTAAGTGTACCATCCCAGCCATTGGCGGGATCTGTTGTGGAAAATATCTCCTGCCCCCAACGGTTGAATATGCTGAAGCTGATCAGCTTCTGATGATTGATCTGCAAGAGACGGAACCGGTCATTAATTCCATCACCATTTGGCGTAAATGCGTTGGGCATCGCTTCCTGCATAGAATAGTCCACATCCACACGTACGGAAGCCATTCCCCTGCAACCGTCATCATCCAGGCCGGTAACAGTATAAACAGTAGGCTCCTTTGGCATCGCCACAGGATCAGCGATATCAGAGCGGTCCAGACTGCCGGCGGGAGACCATGAGTAATAACCGGCGCCGGCCACGTGGAGTTGCACACTCTTGCCATAAGGGATAATGGTATCCGGTGATACCTGCAGCTTCAGGGGTATTATCTCACGCCGGGTATCGATGCTTCGGGTTATCGAATCCACACAACCTTCCGATGTGTACGCCATCAATGTAACATCGTACACACCCTGCTGAACATATGTATGCACCGGATGTTCGTTCTTACCTGTACTGCCATCACCAAATGACCACATCCAGGAAGATGCTCCCTGAGATGTATTGGTAAATGTGATCACATCCCGGCTGCACCGCAGATCCATTTCATAAGTAAAGCCTGCTGTGGTATGCTCATGTACGGTAATTGTGACCGGGATCCGGGATCCTTCACAACCATCCCGGCGCTGGCTCACATACCAGCTATAGACACCTGGCACCGAAGTATTCACAACCGGCAGATCGGGGGTACCATACAGGGCTGTATCTGAGCTGTACCAGATGAGTTGCTGCCCGAGGGTCTGGAAAGGCACAAACGGTTCGCCGGCACAATAAGCAGGAATGTATTCCATTTCAGGCATTTCCGGCTTGGGATAGACAGTCACCTGTATTGAATCCCGATAGCCTTCGCAGCCTCCCGGCCCGCCAGAAGCCACATACCATGTGGTAACACCCGGCACGTCTGTATCCGGCAACGGTGGCCCGGGTACCGGTGTAGTGCCGGTATCCGAGGTATACCAATGCAGGTCATCACCTATGGCAATCAATGTGTCGGCATCGGCGTACTGGCAATAAGTAACCGGAGAGACAACCGAAGGCGCCGGAGGCAATGGCGCTCCATTGATATACACTTCGCGGATCGCGTGTCTCGCCCAGGAAGATCCGGTACTCGCGCTGAATCCGAAATATCCCGTATGGTTCAACGGATAGTAAGCAGCAATGGAAGGTGTGGTCCTGCCATCGAGAAATACCGTTACAAGCCCGCCTTCATAAATGAGCACACATTTATGCCAGGCGCCATCTCTAACCCATGTCTGACTGAGCAGGTCTGTACCCAATCGGCCGATAGCAGATCCTTCTTCATAGTTGCGGGTACCATTATAGGCGCGGAGGGCGACGATCGGATTGTCCGGTGTACTGTTGTTGTCATATGTATCAAACAGCAGCAGCAATCCATTGGGATTATTGGGCAGGCCAAGCCCGCCTCCGCTAATAAAACCCGTCGGCGGATTTGTGATATACCAGAATGCCAGTCCGTCTGCTGTCGGACTGGAGCTGTTGGATATACGGAATTCAAACTCGACTGTAAACCGTGCACATACGGTGAGATTCTGTGGCGTACTGTAATAGATATATCCCGCCTGGTTCCCCACAGGATTGGTTAATACAAACTCATTCCCCGAAACGGAACTGACTGAAGCAGCGGTCCAGCCCGCCGTATTCACAGGATTGCCGGTAAGGCTGGCTGAAAAAATCTGCCCATAAAGACCTCCCGGACCTGCAAGTACGATCCATAAAATAAATAAATACTTTTTCATAAGCCAGATGATTTTAGGTTATAGGTTTTATCAATCCCCGGTGAAGTGTCGCGGTTGCAACGCTTCACCGGGATGATATCAGCATGAAATATTCATCGCGTATGTTTTATCAATTTCTCAGTCTTTAGCGGCACTCCTGTATGAGTCATTATGCGAAGCGTATATATTCCGTCAGGCAAATGACGCAAATCCAGTGTGCTCACATTATCCTCCTGCATCAATGCTCTGCCATCCGCACTGTATACTATCACTCTGACCGTAACGGGACTTTCGATATGAACCGTATGAACAGCCGGATTGGGATAGACACGAACCTCCTCTGAAACAGACAACCATGCACGTACACTGAGTTTGTACTCGTACTCCACTGTTAGTGAACAGCCGTTATCATCAGTTACCTCGACAGAATAAATGCCGTCGTCATCCGGTCTGTATACTGAATCTGTTGCGCCGGGTATAACCACATCATCAAGATACCATTGGTAGGAAGCAAAACCACCGCCGGCATACAAAGCTGAATCCGCTGCGGTAATCCTCGTAACAGGTGAAGGGTAAACTGTTACCTGGAGTGGATCGGACGTATCCGAACAACTGGCATTTAACGTGACGATTACTGCATAATTACCAGCATCCGTTGCCGGATAGTCGCTGCCGGTTGCACCGGAAATAACAACTCCGTCTCTTATCCACTGGTACGTTTGTCCGGCTCCCTGGTCTGCCTCAAGCATCACCGTTTCACCTTCGCATATCGTCACGGGAGGTGTAGTGAGGATCGTCGCATCGGGGACTGCCGAAACAGTAAGGGCAGCAGCGGCAGAATGTGTTTCGTAACACATGTTCGATACAACAACAGTATAAGCACCCGCATCTGCAGCACTCACACCGGTAAGCTGATATCCGGCCGTTGTAGCCCCGGGGATATCCACTCCGTCTTTCTGCCACCGGTAAGATATATCTGCCCCGGTTGCCTGTACCATCAGCGATACATCTCTGCCCATACATGCAACAGTTGATCCGGGCTGTCCGGTAATAACAGGAGCAGAGCAATCCGAAATATGTATATCATCTACAGCAACCGTTCCTCCCCTGATAGATGAGCCAGGCCTGGGTGTGTTGCTATACCAGGAAAAATAGTGTGGTCCTGATACTGTTGGTGTAAACAGGATCAGGGTATCCTGTACACTGTCTGCCGTGATCACATAGTCAAGCAGGATCGTGCCGGCCGTCACATTGGCTACTGTAGTTCCCGGCGCAGTGGTATTTACATACAGTTTCAGATTTTCGTCATAAAGATTACCGGTATTGGTCGTAGAGTTTTGCCGTCCCCGGCAATATTTAAAGGAAACAGCGTACGTCCCCCCAACCTGCAATTCCAACGCAGGAATAGTAAAGAAGGCATTTTTGGAAGGATAAGTAGATGAAGATGTCGCAGGAAAGTCGAGCCTGATTGCCGTAAGCGGCGTACCATCTGCTGCATGGTAATCATTCCGTACGCTCCATGAACCATTATGACTGTTTTTCACATAACACTCGGGTACTGCATCATTATTGATCAGGTCGAAGTCTTCGGTGTAAGGCAGTTTGTTAGCCATCACCAAAACATTTCCTGCCATACTAAATGAGGAATCGCCGCTGAATGTACAGGTGGCTTTTACCCGGAACCAGGTAGTATCCGTAAGTCCGTCTGTGGTATAATTCAGTGTATTGGCGCCACTGCCACCAGAGACATCTGTCCATGGCCCTGCAGCCTTCGATGACTGCTGCCATTGATAACTGATACCGCTTACAGGAGTTGGCGACATGTCCATCGCATCGAGCACGGCAGACTCACCACTACATATTCCGGGAGGCAAGACAACGGTTGTAATCATCGGAGCAGCAGGAGCACCGGCACATGGCGCTTGTAGTGTTGTAAAATCCACAGGGCCGTTCCATACGCTTGTATCAGCCGGCAAAGCGCCGCAACCTGAACGGACATATAAGCTGTACGGTGTGTTTGCGGCCAGTCTCCTTGCAACTGCGGAAAACTGACTGGCGCCTCCGCTATCTATAGCCGGGGCTGTGGCAGGATCTCCCTGCGCGACAACACGCCACTCATATCCTTGCGGGGTTGTCAATGGCGGCGCTGCCCATCCTATATCCGCTGTGTATGCCTGTACATTAGAAACCGCCACGTTTACAGGCGGGTAGCAGGAAGCGTTATTAATTACCGTGAGTGTGTAATTATACCAGTCGCCATAGGGCTTACCCATCCCTGCATTACTGTAATCGGCACAGGCCTCCCCAACGCGGGGTTCATAACCCCAGACAGCCATAACCCGTAACCGGTAATTGCCAGACTGAACATAACCGGGAACGGTAATGCTCGTGTTCCAGTTGATCCAGTTACCGGAAGCATCTTTCGGCCCCGATCCTGAAACCAGCCATTCTCCGGGATCGTCAAAATCTCCGTCGTTGTTAAAATCAGCATATACCGACATTTCCGTCCACATATTACCGCTCGCTGTTACCGGCTCAGGTACCCCTGCCGTCACCGTGGCCACCCGGTCCAGGAAATTACGCTGCGCATTAACCGATGTGGCACAACCGGTAAAGGAGCTGTTGATACCGCCATACTGAAAATTACTGAGCCGCCATGAGCCGCAGCTGGGAATTACCGGCGAGCAATAGCAAGCCCTTGAGCCTACTGAAATAATATTCGTTGTATCTGAGTCACCGGTAGCTACACAGGTCAGGATCAACCGGTAATCTGTCCCAGCAGTCAGGTTGGTAACCGTGCGCTGCGTGTCGGCCACAATGGCCATATCCGTCCATGTACCGGTACCTGCCGGGGCTGATTGCCATGTATAATCAAGGCCGGAAGCAGTAGTGCTACCCTGTGTCTTCAGGGTAAAACTTTCGGTACTGCAGGCATAGCTCATACCGGACGAAAGCACTCCGGCATCCGGCGTGCCGGTACAGGGAAGCAACAGCGTCCGGAATGTATGCGGCCCGGCCCAAAGACTACTGTCGGTGGCCGTGCATGCAGACCGGATGTATACATCATAACTTGTATTATCAATAAGGCTGCCCACGCCAACGGAGGTGTCGCCAGACATAAGATAGGTGCCGCTGCCTCTGGCAAATCCGGCAGGCCCGTACTCTATCTGCCATAAAGTTGCTGAACCACTGGGTGTCCAGACTATATCGGTGCTGTCGTGCGTGATGTTGACTGCCGTCAAACCAATTGGTGCGGCACAATCGCTTACTGCAATCATGATATTGTCAACTGCAACAGGCGGCTGCGTCCCCCCTGAGGCATCGTTGCGCCACTCAAATACCAGGCGGGCTGTGGTGCCTGCCAGCGCAGGAGGGAGGGTATAACGGGCCGTTGCAAAATTGGTCCCACTCTGGAAATTAGCACCCAATTGTGTCCGCTCGTTGTTCCCGGTTATTTGATTGGCCGTAGCTGTACCCGGGGTGGGCATATACGAGGCGGGCACAACCCATACCCTCATATAATCATAATTATTCTCTCCCCGGGATCTCCAGTCGAATGAAAGCTCAATGATCGGGTATCCCGCCGGGAAAGAGATATCCCGCCAGGCATGTACCGTGGAAGCATTGCTGGTGGTAGTATATGCATTATTGACGCCGTTATTGTTGGAGATATACAATCCACGTGCACCTCCGTTATGAGCGGCCGTATCTACATGCCATTTATTAAGTAGTGTACCATTACTCAAGGTCCACCCTGCACCACCTGTCTCAAAATCCTCCGTCCAGGGGAATGTAGTCACCGGGATCTGCGTAGTGGTAAAACTCAGCGGGCCTACCCAGCTGGTGGTATCACCTATTGCAGTGCCGCAAACAGAACGGATATATGCCTGGTATCCGGTGCTGGGCGCCAGGGTAGCAATGTTTATCATATTTACAGTACCAACAACTCCCGAATCGACAGCTACATCTGTAACTGTGCCGCCTGCCGGTACGATCCGCCATTGGTAACCAGTGGACGTACCCTGAACTGGCGGAGTCCATTTCAGATCTGCGCCATCTGCGCGTAGATTGTCAGCAGTAAATCCTGTCGGTATGTAACACGTGGCATTATTAATGCTGATACCCATAACAATCACCACACCGGCGCCGGAAGTTTTCTGTATCGTGATGCTACGGATAGATTTCGTCAGATTAACATTATTCAATGCCAGCTTTAATTCATACAACCGCGGATCATTTGCATTCCCTTCCAGTCCGTTATTAGTAAGATTAACCCGCCCGATACCCTGTATCGCAAAACCACTGCCGCCATACCAGTCGGCAATACCGACGCTGTCGAATGCTTGCGAAGTATTGTCCATAAAATTGACCACACACCTGATAACACTGACGCCGCTGCCCGATGTAGCCAGTATAAACACCTCTCCCGCGGACCGGGGCGTAACAAATACCAATGAGTCCGCAATGCCCGCAGTGGGCAGACGAAGTGCATTACTATCGCTATATCCGCCTAATTGGTAAGTTAATCCGCTCGTTGCGGCGCTATTAACAATACCGTTGGCCGGAAGATAACGGGTTGGCGCAGGACCGGTAGCATCCCGCCTGTAGTCAGGTGCTACAAAGGCATAATTGACGCCATCTACATCGGATGTTGTAGAACCGGCCGCCGGCCCCACTCCATTAGCCACGACATCCTGATTAAAACCGGTAACCGGCACCGGCACATAATCTGCCCGGAGTTGTAAGGCACACAACAGATATACAATCATCCACAGGCCGGACTTCTTCCGCCAACCGGTGCTGTCTGTTTGTTTTACGGAATAAATATTCATAGCGATCCGTCTCATAATAAGATTGTTTTTAGTTAATGAATCATTGATTATTAGTTTACATTATTGACAACAAACTTTTCCTGCATACGCACGGGCTCCGCCCCCTCACGGGTATACGCAATCATATAAGTGCCGTTGGCAAATGCAGATGTATTAAAAACTATTTCGTATCCGGCATACCGTTCACGGGCTATTACCCGCCCGTATACATCCCGTATGCTGATCATTCCATGACCCTGATCCGCGCCGTTTACAGACACATGCACACGATCCCCCGCAGGATTGGGATATACATTCATGAAGACCTTACTGCCCGGCATTACCCGTTCTACATCGGTCGGCCAGTCGGTCGTGAAATACTGTGTAAAACCACAGCCGAAATCACCATTGAAATACCCATTCAATGGAAACTGACCGGACACGTGTACGCCACGGACAGAAAAACTCCCTTTACCGGCGCCCGGATTAGCCCACCACGAAAGCCCGTCGCATCCTGCATCCTGCACTTCCAAACGATAACAGCCCGGACCGAGCGACAGGGTGTCGGTATAATTTGTATTGGGGCCAAGGTTCTTCCGCTCTTTGACAATATGGTCGTCCAGATCGTATATTGCCCAACCGGACTGACTGACACCGGCAGTAACTGAGTTATTTGTTCTGAGTGAAACAACAAAACGGGCAGGCCATTTCGGTGCAGCAGTAAACACAGTGCTCAGTTCGTTGTTATCAATATCCTGATCACTCTTGCCATTCACTTCTTTTATTTTTACTGTAAATTTCTGACGGTTATTATTTCCCGAAACAACACGTAGTTCCCAAGGCTCGGGCAAAGCGATTTCTGCTTCTGCCTCAGAATCCAGCAATCCCTCCCATGTATAACCGGAATAGACATCGTTTACTCCATATTCAAAATGAATAGCAAACACCGGTGTATTTCCCGTATTTTTCACACGTACTACCGGAGTACCGCAGCGGGCATTCTCCCGGAAATATCGTTCTTCATCCGTAGGGGCAATGACATCTTCCAGCGAAATATCCAGACTTTTATTTACAGGACCATAATGAAAAAGCGTACCTTCAATAAGATAAGACGCCGGATACCTGTTGGGGGTATTGGTTGTAGACTGGTGCGGATCAAAATCAATATCCACGCTGAACGGATCACCCGGCTTCAATCCGGCCAGCGGATGTTCGTTGGATAATACCAGGTCGCCCGGGCACCAGTTACCCCGGCTATATATCCATGTACCTGACTGCGGATACAAATGGTTGAGGCCGCAATCGTCGCGCCAGATCGCACGTTCATCAATCCGGACGTTATTAACCAGTACCCGATAATGCTTTTTGCAGAATTCAGCACAGTTCACATCATCACCTCCATGACCGGTAATATTAAATTTCAATACGGTCTGCGTTGTGCCCGCAGGTACTGTATGCTGAACAGGAGCTATTGCAGACTCAATTGGTTCGGCGGCATCACCGTATTTAAAATCGCCATGCCACAGGCGATCTATCCGTACCACGTCCCGGGTACGACGACCTTCAATAAACGCAAATCGTACGTTGGCTGTAAAACCGCCGGAATAGCCTGAGTAATGTACCCGTACTTTACCGGTATTTTTTAATACCGGGTAATAGTCCGTAACGTCAAATACATACTCGCCCTTCCAATCAGCCGGCATCCTGTCACCTTTAGCGTATGGTGTGATCAGTTTACCCAGTTGCAACGTATCCCCGCCGGGGGTCATAATATATGTACGAACCGTATAATCCCAATCGCTGCAATATTGCGGGTTGTCCGGGCAGATGTATTTACCAAGTGTAAATACCATCAGGATCCTCCGGTAGGAAACATTATCTCCGGGGAAGGAAACATCTGCATCAAAATCATTATACCAATCCAGCCATACATTGTCATGTGCCTGCACCCAGGTTGTATCTCCCGATGCGGACCATCCCCTGAATCCGGAAATCACAAACAATAAAACAAATAATAATACTTTCCTTTTTCTCATTAGTTTGATGATTGAAAAACTGACCAAAGGGCACTGCGCAAAGCGTAACAACAGCGCCCAAACAAAAATCAGTTTCTACATCATCAAATCCTCATTTTACACAAGACAACAGCAGGACATAGCACAAGACAAAAGCGGGACAAGAAATATATCAATTAAAATCAAACATATACACATATACATAAATCATGCAACATAGAAAAGCAACTCTCGTAGGGGCGAATCATTAGCGTGAAAAGAAAGAGGTAATATCGCAGGGGGCTGTCTAAAAGGAAAACAGCATCATTTTGACGAATCATTCAGCGTGCTACATTCGTATGGAAATAATGACGTAGCGCATGAATCTGTCCACGTTGTCATCCTGAACCCTTATTCGCCGTTGGCGCAATCATCCGGAAATGACAGTATAGGGGTTGGTACGGATTTGAGCATGATGCATGCCGGTTACCGCGTCGTCATTGCGAGTTTTCATTTGGGTGCCCCAAACAATAATAAAAATGACGGAGTCGCATAATGGCTCCGTAGTAGCGAACACCTCCCTCATTCCCTCCTCGAGGAAGGACGATCACTACGTCGTGCTAACGAAGCATATCGGCGACAACGATGTGATCGTCTCCCATTCAGGGGAGATAGAGAAGGGTGTTTGATAACGAGCAACTTATGAAATACGTCAATTGTAGGCGCAGCCGAAGCAATCCCATGATCATAGTGAGATTGCTTCGCTCCGCTCGCAATGACGGTTGCGTTTAGCTGCGTAGTCAGTTCTATGAGAAAAGTAAACATTGATTATCAAACAATAAAACCATGTGTCATTGGCACGAAGGAAGGATGACAACGTTCTTTGATGTAAGCTTAGCAATTATAAAAGTAGATGACGGACTTTTTAGAGAACCTTGTATCTTAAAGACAACATCAATTCACGATATCCTCAAGATCAATATGTTCCGGCAGGTTTATTTTTTTTCTTAGCCGCAAGCGGGTTTTGCGGACAGCATCGGCCGATATACCTAACATATTAGCCATCTCATTTACAGATAGCTTCAGTTTGGTAAGGGCAAGCAGTCTTGTTTCAGCCTGGGTAAGATCAGGGTATTTTGCATCGAGCGTATCAAAAAAACCTTTATAAACTTTTACAAACAATCTTTTAAATTCAATCCAGTCTGCTTCGGTAAGAATAGTGACATAATGCAGCTTTTCGATCATTTCTTCCTGTTCGCTGACGGATTGAACTGAGATATCTTTCAGTTTCTGGATCTCTTCTTTAAAACCTTCGATCAACTGATTTTTTTCGCGAATGCTTTTTATATAGGAATCAAGCGTATTATTGGCATTCCGGATATCGTCTTGCGCACGTTTCCGCTCGAGCAGGAAGATCTTCCGGTCTTTCTTCTGTTTCATCCGTATCCGGTATAATACCTCCAGCACGATGATGATAAAGAGGACCAATACCACCACAACAGCATTGCGCAACATGATCTGCCTGCTTTTTTCGCTTTTAATCAGTTGCAGATTTGCCAGATGCCGTTCGGTCTGCACCTTACCTTCCACCTGCGCCAGCATACGGATGTCTTTCTGAAGGTTCAAACTGTCCCTTAGCCTTACGAATGTATCCAGATATGCATATGCAAGTTCCATGTTATTGATCTTCCTGTAATAATTGGAAAGATTTTTACGCAGTGATATACTGTAGAAAACAGAATCGTCGCCTGTTCGTGGAATGTATATCCTCGTAGAATCAATATACCTGCGGGCTAACCGCAGGCTGTCACAGTCAATTGCAACCTCTGTAAATGTAAGATAACATGCTACCACGCTGCTCCACACTTCATATTTTTTACTGATTTCCAGATCATACTCCAACAGTGGAAAGGCTTTTTCGTAATCTTTGTTTTTGTAGTAGATATGGCCCAGGTTGCCGCTGATTATTCCGATCCAGACAGTGTCTTGTCTTTTGGCGGCAATATCGAAAGCTTTATAAAAATAAATGACTGCAGAATCTATCATCGAAAGATGTTGATATGCAAGTGCCAGCGTATTATTCACCGACATGTGATGCCATAAATCATCTGAAGTGCTGTCATATGCAGGCACTTTTTGCAGATAAGCAATCGCCTCCTTATAGTCTCCGAATTCGTAATATACATATGCCAATTCGAATAAATAACGTGTCGCATCCGGAATATTATTATATCCGAGCATTTGCATTGCGGCATGGGCACGCAACAGATGTTCAAAAGCAAGCGGGTATTGGCGATTGCTGTAATAAAGCATCCCAAGTTGATGGTTCAGCCAGATTTCAGCCGTGCGAATATGGTATGTCTGACTCAGCCCGAGGCCTTCCTGGTAATATACCTTTCCCCGGTCTTTATCCATGCAACGGCGTTCATAATATATGCCCATCAGTCCGTTGCCGATCACTTCGAGCACCCGGTCTCTTTTTATCCTTGCATGATCGATAAGCTGCTGTAAGGCAGCGATGGCTTGTACAGAATCCAAGGGCTTTATCGAAGCCGAATAAATCTTTGTGGCAGACGTAAATTTCTCATTATCGGGCAGATGTTTCAGTCCGGCAAACGGATCCGGTTGTGCACCGAGGCGCAGAGAGGATACAAGTATAAAAAAAAGAAGCCAACGGGTTTTGCCGGAGAAGATCTGAAAGAATATTTCAGGACAGGATATATTATCTCTGTTCATCTCATATTATTGAATGGGAACAAGGCGGATTTAGAATTGTCTGAATAGCGAACAATTTACCATTTTTTCCGGAAAGACTGATCTGCAAAAAATTGCATCCCATAAATGTTCGTTGCCGGACCCATGTACACTCAGAAAAAGAGAAACGAGATCACTCCCCGTACCTATCCGCTAAAGGCATCCTTGATCTTATCGAAAAAACTCTTTTCTTCTTTATTCTCGTCATCTTCCGCTGCGGAAGAAGGTGCATCGGGATGGAAATTCGGCGATTGCTGCAGCTTTTCCAGCAGGCTGCGCTCTTCATCCGTCAGTTGCTGCGGCGACCAGACATTCACTTCTATCAACTCATCTCCTTTTTCGTACGACTGGAATGCAGGGAACCCTTTCCCTTTCAGACGGAATATTTTACCGCCCTGTGTGCCCGGCGGGATCCTGATCTTGGCCTTCCCGTCAATGGTCGGCACTTCTACCTGTGTACCCAGCACGGCATCCGGAAAAGAAACGCGAAGCTGGTACACCACATCCAGATCATGACGTTTCAGGTGCGGATGTTTTTCTTCTTCAATGACAAGCAGCAGATCTCCCGAAGCGCCGCCCCGTTCACCGGCGTTACCACGCCCGTTCATGCTGAGCTGCATACCGTCCTGTACACCGGCGGGGAGATCCAGCGTGATCAGTTCTTCGCCATATACGCGTCCGTCGCCTTTACATCCGCCGCATTTGGCCGTAATCGTATTTCCTTCACCATTACAGCCGGGACAAGTGGTTACCGTCTGCATCTGCCCCAGAAAAGTATTGGTAACACGTCGCACCTGGCCCGTTCCGCCGCAGGTGCCGCAGCTCTGTACCGAGCCTTTGTCTTTTGCACCGCTGCCGCTGCATTGCTGACAGGTGACATGTTTTTTCACCTTTATTTTTTTATTGGCGCCATTGGCTATATCCGCATAGCTCACCTTAAGCTTTACACGCAGATTGGCCCCCCGGCTACCCTGCCTGCGGCCGCCCTGGCGCCCGCCGCCAAAGAAGCTGCCAAACATGTCATCACCGAAGATGTCACCGAAATTCTGGAAGATGTCTTCCATACGCATACCACCACCGAAACCACCGCCGGCAGCTCCGCCCATCCCGGCATGGCCGAAACGGTCGTATTGTGCCCGCTTGTCCGCATTACTCAATACATCATAGGCTTCGGCAGCTTCCTTGAACTTTTCTTCTGCTTCCTGATTGCCGGGATTACGGTCGGGGTGGTACTGCAGAGCGATCTTGCGATAAGCTTTCTTGATCTCATCCTGCGATGCGCCCTTCGCCACACCCAACACTTCGTAATAATCTCTTTTTGACATATTCATTTATTAATGTGCTAATTAGCTGATGTGCCGATTAGCTGATGCCCAGCGATAAACAAATAATACTAACTACAGTCAATAATTATTTGTAATAAACATTAGCTGATTAGCTAATTAAAATTATTTCCCCACCACCACTTTGGCATGGCGGATCAGCTTCTCATTCAGATAATACCCCTTCTGGAGCACATCCACAATACGCCCTTTCATATCTTCCGAAGAAGCAGGTATTTCCGCTACCGCTTCATGCAGTTCCGGATCAAACTCCGCACCGGCACAATCCATAACGCGCAATCCCTTGCTCTGCAATGCGCTGTGTAATTTATTAAAAACAAGCGACACGCCTTCCCTGTTGGCAGCAACATCATCTGATGATGCCATCTGGATAGCGGCACGATCCATATCATCCAGCACCTCAAGCAGCGACTGGATCACATCCCGGCCCGCGGTCTGTATCAGCTCTACCCGCTCCCGTGCATTCCGCTTCCGGAAATTTTCAAATTCTGCTGCCAGCCGGATGTACTTATCCTGCATTTCGTCACGCTCTGTCCTGATTGCCGCCATTTCGTCTTCAGGCATATGCACATCCGGATCTGCAGTACCAGCAATACTGTCATCCGTATTCAGCATAGCGCCCAGCGTATCTTCACCTGTTTCCGCATTTTCGTCAGCAGACGACATATTGTCCTGATCTTTGTCAAATCCCTGTCCTTTCATAAATATTCCTTATTGTAATTCTGATTGAATAATCCCGTCTGTAACCTGGTGCAATTACTTTGCCATTGCTGTATTATTTGACAAAATGGCACTGGGGCATACAGGGAATGTGGGGAATGTGTTTAATGTGACAAATGTGTTTAATGAGATAATATATTTATCACATTCGTCACATTTGTCACATTCCTTTTAATATCTTCCAGATAAAACTCCGGTTCTTATGCAGAACCATATACAGCTCCCGCCGCCCGCCAAAATTCCGGAAGAAACGTTCGACTCCCGGATCCATGCTTCCTTCCAGATCAAATATCTTATGACCCCGCTTTTTCGACTCGCGGACGGCATGCCAGAGTAATGCAGACATCGCCCGGTAGCTTTCCCCGGCGGGATTTCTGGCGCCCATCAGATAGTATCCGCGCTCATTATCCCACACATGCAGGATCAATCCCTGGATCTCCCCGTCGCCTGATTTTGCAGCCCACAGCACGCCGCTGTCATGACGAATACATGCATCAAACAGGCGCTTAAGATCCTCAAAGCTATGGTGCTGCAACCGGCCTTTATCCTCAAGTGTTACCTTTTGATAGCTGTGCAGTAAATGTAAAGCATCCGGTTCTTCCGTTATAGTTATCCCGGCTTCACCTGCCCGGATATTACGCCGAAGGGACTCGCTCATATTACCCAACAATTCGGCTTCATCCTGCGACAGATCTATGTGGAATGTCTGCCTGACTTCCGACCGGAAATCAAAAAAACGGAACAGACCGGCCTGCTTCAAACCCGGGGGCATGGCCAGCGTCCAGACATAAGGATCGGGAAGCCGGCGTAACAGCTCATTGATGGTTTCATGCTCAAAACGGTCGCGGTTGCTTTCCCTGATATCGTCCGGGAAAAAGACATGCGGGCCGAGGTAAGGCGTCAGTTTCGGTGTACGTATCATCGGTATAAGAAGACGCTGCTCTATAGGATAAGGCCATACGCCGGCCACCTGCTGCCCTTTCATGGTTATCGCCACATCCCATTGCCTGCATACTGCGTCCAGCCACCAATCGTGGAGGAAGAGCGGAAGATCTGTTTCTTCACGGCAAATGGCCCTGTATAATTCCCGGGCAGTCAAATTTCAGAATATTTAGGTTTCATGATCTCAGTTCCGGATTATTTAAAATGCAAAACCCTGGCCGGATGGATCCGGCGAATATACAGCGTAGGCAGCCACATACAAAGCACGCAAAGCACAAGTGACAATATATTGATCAGCACTACGTGCCACCATACGATTTCCACCGGCACACGATCCATATAGTAAGTAGACTCCGGCAGCCGCAGGAAGCCGTATTTCTGCTGCAGCCAGGCCAGGGCGAGACTGAGTAGCGTACCGCCCAATACGCCGGCAAAACCGATCAGCCCGGCAAGGCTGATAAATATTATACGGATTTGATGAAACGGCATGCCAAGCGCTTTGAGCAGCGCCACCATCCGGGCGCGGTCTACGATCAGGATCAGGAGTGCTGCCGACAGGTTGATCACTGCTACCACCGCCATGATAACGATCAGTATCTTCACATTGATCTGCTGCATGTTCAGCCAGTCAAAAATATTCTGGTAGATCGAATTAATGGATTCGGTATACAGGGGCGGCATGATGTACTGGTCGTAAATAGCCAGCGCCACGGTATCTGCCAGGAAAGGGTCGTCCAGCTCTACCTGGTAGCCGTTGATATCGTCGGCTCCCCAGTTATTGACCCGCTGCAGCAGCCTGAGGTCGCACACGCCAAAATACTGATCCACCTCATCCATACCCGTATGAAAAACACCTGCGGCTTTGAGCTTTCGCACCCTGGGGAAGCTGGCGCCAGGCTCAAGAAAATACAGCATCAGATCATCTCCGGCATGTACATCGAGCCGGTCGGCCATGGTCTGCGATATCAATATTTCCCGTGCATAAGCCGTATCCGCAAAGTCGATACTGCCTCCTGAAAACCCGATCCCCCTGCTGAACCGGTAATCTGGCAGGATACCTTTCAGACGGATACCTTCCATCCGCCCGTTGGCCTGTATGATTGCCGGCCGGAGTGCAAACGGAGCCACCTGCTTTACATGGGGCATACGTTGCACCTGCTGCCTCAAATGCGGGTCGTATTTGATGGGGGTAGCCGAGATCAGGCTGGCAGGATTGGCATTATGCGGTACGATATGCACATGGCCCCAGAAGCTGAACAGCTTTTCGCGGATGCTTTGCTGAAACCCGGTAATGATGCCCATGGCAATGATCATAACCGCCACACTCAGGGCCGTAGCCAGCATGGCAAGCCGGATGATGAAAGACGAAAATGTGCCTTTCTGCCGGATCAGGTATCTGCGCGCTATAAAAAAAGGGAGGTTCAAGACGGGTTTATCTGTTACGTATGTTTTAACCTGCCTGCTAATGTAGGGAAATACCGGCAGGTTTTACGTAAAGCGGACCAATTAGCCGGCTAGCGGATGTGCTCATTGTCAGTATCACGGATTAGACGGATTAAAGGATTCCACAGAATAAAATCTGTGCCATCCGGGCAATCCGCCTAATCCGTGATACTGACTACTGCTTTATCTCACATACAAAGTCCAATACACAATACTTAATCATAAAATCATTTCAGATAATTTTGTTATTAATAGAAAGATATATTAGAGCTACTATATGATTGAAGGAGAGAGATCATCAATATTTCTTACTATTTAAAACCGGGAGAGGTAGCTGAAAGTAACGGTGTGTATATGTATCCCCCAAAAAGAGAAGATATGTCACAACATACCGGATCTTTACAATATACGCTTCATTTCGCCGCCGCCGGTTCGGGTGTTCAGATTGTTGAACACACCCGTTTGCTGATTTTCAAGGAACCAGGCGGTCAGATCCGGATTGATCACACACCTTACGAAATCCTACCCGGATGCCTGTTTGTAATACCCCGGGGGCATTTTTATTGTCTGAGTGAATCTTTTGCACACAGAGAAGCTGCGCACATAGACGTGACAGAGCCGGAAAACGGCGACAGCCAGACGATGCATATTTATCGTGTACTGCTGTATCGGGTGAAATACACGCCGGGGAAACTTTTTGTCTTTGAAGAAGGCGCCACCCCGGTTTATGAAAGCCTTCTTGCCTGCCGTGAAGATGCCACCGGACAACAACTGGGAGCCCTGCTCTATCAATGGAGCAGGCAATATAGCGGATACGATTTCAGTAAGCCACCTGCTGCCAACCAGATCGCCCGTGTACAACACTTCCTGGAGGGATTACCAGCAACGCTCGACAAAGGATGCATGGCCGACAATATAACAGACCTTGCCAGCCACATGCATATCAACCGGAGCACACTATGCCGGGATTGTAAAGACATATTAAAGGTTGCTCCAAGCCGTGTCATCCTGTATCATAAAGTAAGCGCAGTAGTATATATGCTGCTGAATGACACGGAGCTTACCAATGAAGCCATTGCCGCTGCTGCCGGTTTTGGGGATGTCTCCCGCATGTACGGGCAGATACAGCAGACCATTGGCTATACACCGCGTAACATCAGGAAAACCCTTTGGCTTTAGCATCGCAGGTCACAAAACGCGAGACTGCTGCAACAAAACGCGAGGCATTCGTCACAAATCACTACATATTGGTCACAAAACGCCATACTCACCGGTGTAGCCGGGATTATTTTCACATCCGGAGAAAAGCCTGAACATTTATCAGCAATGAATACAGCAGACTGATACCCGTGACCGGGCAGGACAGTGGCATAGCATACGGGTTGTACATATTTTTTTAACCCCAAAATTGATTCTTATGAAAAACAAGATCAGACATCTGAGCGTTGCCCTGCTGCTGCTGACGCCCGGCATCATGAACCAGGAAGCTGTGGCCCAGGACCGGTACTGGCCATTGGACGGCAACAAACGGCTGAATACCAACAATGGTACGGTCAGCACCTACGGGGGCGTATCGGTCCCGACGGATTTTTTCCCGACCGTGTATTCCACCAATGCGGAAGTACTGTTCAGCATGTACGCCGGGCTTACCTTCCCTTACGACAACGTCCCGAACAGGGTCGTCCTGGATGCGTATGGGGCCGTGCAGGCATTCGCCATACCCGGCGCCTGTAAGAAATATGGCATACTGGATGTGTACTACGTACCGACACCGCACGGCCATGCCGTTACCTTCCGCACCGTGGATGCTTCCGCTGTGGTGAACAATATCACCACCACACCCCTGCCGACGGTTACTGCACCGACAGGCATTTTTGGTGGAGCCAGCGGAGCGGCGGGGCAGTACGGGGCGTTAGCGGCACCGCTCAACGAGGATGGTACCCGCTATATCTATCACCTGAATTTCGGGACAACGCTCAACCGTTATACGGTGTCTTATACCGGCACTGTGGGCTCAGCCACCACTATCACTACTTCGCTTCCGAATTGTACGGGGCGGATGAATATCTCAGGAGATGGCAAGAGCATTGCGTTCGTCAATACCAGCAATCAGCTTGTTACCTACGACCTCACCAATCCGGCCACACCGGCATATACCTACACGGGTGTTACTTTTTCTTCCGGCAACAACAAATGTATGCAGCAGGTGACCTATAACGGCGAAAGGCGCTGGTACGTCAGTACGGGCTCTGCGCTGGGATACGTGGTGGAAGGTTCATCTACATTCAATACGATCAGTACGACTGTAGGGCTGAATAGCAGCCTGGCACATGGACAGAATGGGATGATTTACTTTGCAGAAGGAGTCGTTGGGTTTACTCCAGGGTACATATATTATTTTAACCCTGGCGCCACATCCATCTATTTTTCTTTTCCTCTGGGCCAGGTAGTCGGTGCTACCTTTGTCAGTGGAGCTACTACCTCCTGTGTTCGGAACGGCGCTTATTACTTCGGCAACCATGTGGAAGGAGAAGACATCAGTTCGTTCCCGACTGCGCCGATCACTATTGCGTTTACCCTCAACGGAGTGTACCTGGATCCGTCTCACGGTGTCGTAACGGCCTATAATTGCAAACCGGTTGTTATGAGGAGATCCGCATCCTATCATAACTACCAGATCAGAATTACGGCTCCGGGAAATGAGGGGATTGTCTATTATAACTCCGGCGTCAAACAGGGACGGCTGCCTGATTCGCTGGATGCCCGCAATCTCTGCGGTCTGGGTGGTACCGGAACGTGTAACTATCTGACCGGAAAAACCGGCCAATATGACATCCGGGTTACCTATAATAACTCCTGCGGGGGCGGAGGCACCACAACGGTCATACGTGTGAACCTGATACCGGCAGTCTCGGATCTGACTTTGAAAGTCAACAATCAGACAGGGATACCTGACATTGTATTATGCAACGGCTCAAACGACCTGAAACTTCAGGCAGCAGATAATGGTTACATGACAGGGTATCAGATCCGGCTTGATACCGGCTCCCTGGCGGGAGGCAATGTTTTTGTAAAGTCAGGTACTTCGTACCTGTCTTCGGTATTTACTGCCGATACAATACCCGAAGTAAACCTGCGGACACTGAGCGGCAGCTTCCTCAATGGCTACACAGGTTATGTGCAGGCAACGGCAATTACGTTTGATTCATGTGGCTCCTATTCCGATTCAATTGCATTCCGGCTGCGACAGCTACGTACGCCGGACTCTGTTTCTTTTACACTCAACGGGCATCAACATCATGCCACCCCGCCGCGTATCCGGCTTTGTCAGGATACACTGTCCCTCATTCCACGGGCTTCGGACCATTATGACAGCTTTATTGTTGTATTGGAACGTGGCACGCTCGAAGTTGACGGTATTACTTTTACCCCTGACCCGAACATTGACCCTAAAAGCGACACACTTGCAGACACAGCCTTTCCGGCAGACCTCGTACAGCACTTTCCAACTTATCTGACGCAAAGCGGTGGAATGTACTATGGCGCGCTGCGCGTATCCGTCATGGCTAAAGGCTCTTGCGGGGTCAGCGCTCCCCGCATACAAACTTATATGCTGGAAAAAGCAACACCTGCCGACAGTCTCGCATACACGCTTAACGGTATCGCTAACGGAACTGACCCGGTAAATATACTCCTTTGCGGAAGTGAAGACTCATTGACGCTCTCACCCTCGGCAGTTGGTACGATATCCGGATATCATATACGGGTGGAGAAAGGCACATGGAATGCCGGTGTCTTCACCGACAGTGGCAGCCTCGACTCCGCATCTATAGCAACCGGTAATTTCCCCCTGGATCTGGCAGCGCAATTCGCTGATTACCTCTACCCGGACGACACCATATACCGCGGCGACCTGCGCGTTACCGTTACTACACAAGGCCCATGCCTGCCGCCCAAAGCGCTTAGTCAGGTATATCGCATCAGGCACGGCGAGCCGATCGCCGATCTGGACTTTACGGTAAATGATACATTCCAGTTGGCTGAGCTAAGCCCGGCGCCGGAGGTATGGATGTGCAATGATACAAGCCTTACGCTCAGGACAACTTTTAATGGTACACCCGGCGACAGTTTCACGATTACGCTCCAAAAAGGCACATTCGATGTAGTTAACGGGTTTGACGGAGGTTTCACATCTCCTATCAGCAGAACCGTAGCGGCTACGGATAGTATTGAAATCTATGACGTCCCGGCATTCAAAACATATCTCGGTGGCAATCCGGGAATCGTTCAGGTAACAGTGAGCGCCGCGGGACCTTGTAATGTAGTGCCGGCGAGTAAAGATCAGGTGTTTGATGTTAAGAGTGCGATTGCGTTTGTAGACTTTAGGATGATTGGAACAGTTGGGAATCCAAGACAACCTCGTAATACATCCTTGGCTTTCCCAAATTTACTTCAACCAGTGATAACATCTATCCCCCCAGATTCTCTCGGCTGGTTAGGTGCAAATTCTGTGGGGGTATATGTTGACTCTACTCGTTCGCCTGCAACTATTGATAGCCACTATATCGTAGTATCGCAAATTAATCTTATTGATACAAGCGAAATATTACCTCTAATTGTTGATTATGCGGGTAGTGGAAACATATCATTAACTACAAACTATTCTTTTGATTTTTATAGCCTTATAAGCGGCATAGGCTACAAATATTTCACAACAGCATATGATACAGTTAAGAATAATTATGTATTTAAGGTAACAGTCCATATAAAAACGCAACAATGTGGCTACGTAGGAAATTATTCCTATTTCAAAATAATTGACGGGATATATGGTACAAGTTGGAAACCAGTTGGGCTTCCTTTAGAAGATGGAGTTCTCAATCTTACTGTTTATCCTAATCCCACGAAGAATTTAGTTAACTTCGTTTGGGAGGGAACTAAGCAAGGTTATGTGTCAATTCAGGATATTACCGGAAAAACGATTTTAAAGAAAGTGATTACAAAAACTAACGGTTCATCTGTATTTTTCGACATCGTTAACCTTACTTCTGGCATTTATCTCTATAAAGCTGAGTTAGATGGAGAAGTATGTTCAGGCAAGATTGAAAAGTATTAAATTTATGAGGCCAGGACAAACACTTGATCAATTTATTATTGGGGGAAGAATTGTCCTGGCCTCTAATTTTTTGCGTGGAGTAAAACGATGTATTCTTTTTTCTTTTATCTTTCTTAAAAGCCTCTTTGCGTTTGCACAATTACCTGCAAATTTCAACTTAATCCCCAACCCAAGTTTTGAAATAGGCTACAGATCTATTGATTCGTTTAATGACACATCATTTAATGATAATAATACCTGCTGGATTAAGGCCAATGCGGAAAGAAATGTTATTTGGAAAGATACTTTTATCACAGGTGTTCAAATAGCCCGAACTGGTCGCTGTGCTGCCTGGATGACAATACACACTAGTCCATACTGGTATCCACCTTTTCAATGGCAAGATACATTATTGGGAACTTTTCGAACATACCAACAAACAAATCTTATCGAACCATTGATAGCTGGGCAAACCTACTATTTCACCATGTATGTTGGGTATATTAAACATGCTACCATGCATTCGAATGCCGATATTCTCACCAATTTAGGTGTATATTTTTCAGATACACAAATAAGGGACTATAGTAATTTAGGGAGAATAAATGTCACACCTCAGATACGGTTTGATTACTGGGATATGCCATATCTGGACTCATTTGTTTATTTAAAGTTGTCTGATACATTCACTGCAACCGGTGGAGAGCAATATATGGTTATTGGAAATTTTGACCACTATAGTCAGTTAAATGTTACATACATTTCCCCCCATACTATTTCTAATGGTTCATTTACCGGATATTTTGTCTATCCATTTATTGACGATATCTCCCTCGTGCGTGATACCAACAACATTATTAACTTATCTCAGTTTTCCCTCGGCAACGACACGGTACTCTGTGGCGATTCCTTAGTCATTGGCGGTGAGGATCACTTCTTCTCTTATCTCTGGAATACAGGCGACACCAACCGTTTCCTCACAGTCCGGGATACCGGCACTTACTGGTGTACCGTAGACTTCGGATGCAGCAACTATACCGATACGATTTACATCGGAGCGCCGCCTCCACTGGCTCCGTTCTCCATACCCGATTCCTCCGTCTGTCCCGGTATGTCTTATGCCATCCATGCACCACCGGGGTATGGCTATTTGTGGAATGACCTTTCTACAGATGACTCATTGGAAATATCCACACCCGGCAGCTACTGGCTCCGTATCTCAGACGGATGTGCCACATTCACCGACAGCTTTACCGTTACAAACCGGGATACACCACTTGTTGCTTTCAGCATCCCCGATACTGCCATGTGCATCGGAAGCCCGTTTACCGTCCGTGGCCCGGCAGGTCAGTTTGCTTACCGCTGGCAGAACGGCTCCGCAGCAGATAGTCTGCGCATTACCGCACCGGGTCAGTATTGGTTAGAGACATCCAACTACTGCGGCAGCACACTGGCAGATACTTTCGTAGTGACAGATGCAGATGCACCTTCATTCCCGTTCATGCTCCCGGATAGCTCGCTCTGTCCCGGTGAATCATACGTCGTACAAGAAGCTCCCCGCGGACGACATGCCTACCTCTGGAGCGATGGATCCACAGCAGACACCTTAGTCGTCAACACGCCCGGCAAACACTGGCTGCGCATCAGCAATATCTGCGGCAGCGGCAGGACGGACACTTTTAATGTACGTGACAAACACACGCCCATTCCGTTCTTCGATATTACAGACACGGCCATCTGTCCCGGCACAAGCCTTATGGTCACTGTACCTGTTACATTACCACCGGGAGCCATAGAGTATCAGTGGAGTAATGGTGATGCTACCGATTTTATTGTGATCAGCAATGCAGATCTTTATTGGGTAACGCTTACCGATGAATGCGGCATCAGTTTCTCTGACACCTTCCGGGTGAGCATAGCAGACACTACCCTGCCTGATTTTGCTTTTGCGGATACGGTTGTTTGTTCCGGGAAACCGTTGACCGTAACAGGACCGGCGGGGGATTTTACTTACCTGTGGAGCAATAGTCAAACTACCCGCAGCACAACAGTACAGACCGCGGGTATTTATTCATTAACCATCACGCATCGCTGCGGCAACAGCCGATCCACTTCATTTGAAGTGACCGAAACAAGCGATCCCTCATGGACAGAGTTATCTGCAAGCTATTCTATCTGTACGGGGGATACAGTGACATTGGAAGCCACGCCCGGCTTTGGATCCTACCAATGGAATACAGGTGATACGACTAACTCAATACGCACATCATCCGAAGGTAGCTATTCGGTGACGGCAAAGGGTCAGTGCGATCAACACACCTCATCCACAACAGTCATTGTACAAGACCCACCAGAATCATTCAGCTTCGGTAATGATACTGCGATCTGTGCAGGAGAAGTGTTCATACTATCGGCTCCTGCCGGTTTTGCTTATCAATGGAACACCGGCAACACACAATCCACACAAAGCGTATCGGAAGCAGGGATATACACCTGTGTCGTAAGCAATGATTGCGGCAGTGAATCAGCATCCATTACCGTATCCATGATACAGCCGCCGCAACCGCCGCTGGTCATCACCGGAGCAACAGACCTCTGCCGCTCCGGCACGATGCAACCGGTGACGCTCACGACTGCAACAGAAGGATTCAATCTGCGTTGGAATACCGGCGCTACAACGCCACAGATCTCCGTCTCCACACCCGGCACTTACATCCTCACTGCCTACAACGATTGTGGTAGTATTACAGACTCCGTGTACGTGCGTGGATGCAAAGGCATCATTGGCTTCCCCACCGCATTCTCTCCGAATGATGATGGCAAGAATGACATCTTCCGGCCGGTATTGCAGGATGCCGGGCTGATCGCGGAGTATCACCTGCAGGTATTCAACAGATGGGGCAATATAGTCTTTGAAACAAACGATCCGGCAGTTGGCTGGGATGGACATATTGCGGGCCAGGCAGCTTCTTCAGCTACCTATTTCTGGCAATGCCGGGTGAAGGATGTACAAGGACGAGAGCGCGTAGAGAAGGGGGATGTGATCCTGGTGCGGTAGGATACTTTATCGTCAGCATCACGGATTTATTGGGATTACACGGATGGCACAGATTTTAGTCTGTGGAATCCTTTAATCCGCCTAATCCGTGATACTGACTACTCGCCACATTAATCTAAAACCGGTACCCGATCCGGAATGCCGCCTGAGCCAGCGGTTGGGTACGACCGTTCCAGCTATCCCATTTATTCATGTAAGTAACCCCCAGTCCCAGCTCAATGCCGAGATACAGACGTTCCGTTGGGTTAATGTTCAGTGAGTTGTTGATTATTGCCCCCAACACAAAACGACTTGCATAATTGGGCTGACCATAACCCGGCTGGGGGGGATAAATATAAGGATCGCCGGAATAGTAATTATTATCATACTGCTGTCCGACTCCGACCACCAGCGAAGGACCAATACCATAACGTACCTTACCGAATGCACCGGTCGGATAGATCTTCACTCCGGGGTAGGCATACATCATATACTCCGTCTGGTTGTACGTACCCGGCGCCCAGTAATAATCTTCCTGAACCTGGAACGAATAGGCAACCGGCAGGTAGAAGCTGAACATACCGCGGTCGTCCAGGCTGCGCTCATAGCTCAACCCAAAGCCAACGCCCTGATCGGTAATGGCAACAGGCGCAACGGCAAGCACGTTTTTGCCGAATTCGCGGTGGCGCTCCTGCGCAAAGGAAATACTGCAGACAGATACAGCGAGTATAGTCAGCAGGGGAATACGGAATCGGTTCATATAGTTGTGAAGTTATTGATCAACAATATCATTAAATTATAAAACGTCCTCCGGGTACAATACCCCTATACCTGTTGCTATCAGCGATAAGAAAAACTGCCGTACGGACTCTCGATCACCACTTCCTTGTGCTCCGAAGCTTCCACATAACCGGAGATCTGCGCTTCTATATGAAAATCAGCGGCAATCTGCACGATCTGCTCCGCCGTGGCTTTATCTGTAAACAGCTCCAGGCGCTGCCCCATATTAAATACCTGGTACATCTCCTTCCAGTCTGTACCGGCAGCCTCCTGTATCATCCGGAATAATGGCGGAACCGGGAGCAGGTTGTTTTTCACTACCCGGAGCGGCGCAGGTAAATAATGCAGGCATTTACTTTGTCCGCCCCCGCTGCAGTGGATGATACCATGTATCTTATCAAAATACCGCTCCAGCACTTTTAATATTACCGGCGCATAAGTGCGTGTCGGCGAAAGGATCATTTGCCCCACATTCAGGGATGTTCCGGTAGCGTCCGTCAAGTCGTATTTCCCGTTATAAACAACCTCGTCGGGCAGTGCGGGATCTACACTCTCCGGATATAGCCCGGCATATTTTTTCGCCAGCAGCTCGTGCCGTGCACTGGTAAGCCCGTTGCTGCCCATACCGCTGTTGTACACATCTTCATATGTCGCCTGGCCATAGCTTGCCAGCGATACCACCACATCCCCGGCGTGCAGCTTTTCTGTAGTCACCAGCTTGTCGCGGCGCATCCGGCAGGCCATCGTACCATCTACGATCACCGTGCGCACCACATCTCCCACATCCGCCGTTTCTCCGCCAAGGAAACGGATGTCGATACCAAACTCCCGCATACGATCAAAGTAGGCCTGAGTTCCGTTGATCAGCGTAGAAATAACTTCACCCGGTACCAGATTCTTATTGCGTCCGATTGTTGAAGAATACGTAAACGGCCCGGTAGCGCCCACGCAGAGCAGGTCGTCGGTATTCATCACGATCGCATCAATGGCGATACCCTCCCATACGCTCAGATCACCGGTTTCCTTCCAATACAGGTAGGCAAGCACAGATTTGGTGCCGGCGCCGTCTGCGTGCATCAGGTTGCAGTAGGCCTCATCGCCGCCCCAGTAATCAGGGTAGATTTTACAGAAGGCATTAGGATAAAGCCCTTTATCCAAATGCGCAACGGCGCGATGCACATCTTCCTTCTGTGCGGATACGCCGCGCAGGTTATAACGGTTCTGGTCTGACATGGGTAAATCGGAGTCCGGTTAGGCCGCAAAAATAATATAAAAAAAGACAGGGAAGAGGGCCATGTAAATGCAACATTATTACGATAATTCAAAAAAATGGAATTAATTTTGCCGTTTGTCTTTTTAACTCGTCGCACGATGCATATATGGTATAGCCTTTTACTGCTGCTGGTCACATTTACCGCAGGTAGTATTCCTTTATGGATAAAATGGGTGAACCAGGAACGCATGCATCATCTGCTGGCATTTTCGGGATCGTTCCTGCTGGGCATTACCCTGCTGCATCTTTTACCGGAATCATTTGAGCAATTACACCACCATGCAGGCATCTATTTACTTGCCGGTTTCTTCTTACAACTGGTGATCCAGCACCTGACACATGGCGCCGAACACGGGCATATGCACGTACATCCTCATGGACATTCCATTGCCCTGTTGCCTGTTCTGGCCGGTCTGAGTCTGCATGCATTCATGGAAGGACTGCCGCTGGGATTCAATTATACTATGGGTACCACTACCCCCGCACTTTACCTGGCCGTGGCAGTACATAAGATGCCCGAAGCCATGCTCGTTGGCTCGCTGGCCCTTGCTCTGAAAGGCAGAAAGACAGCCTGGATCATCCTGATTATTTTTTCGCTGATCACCCCCCTGGCCGCCCTGCTCGCGTACTTTATGGAGCAGCAGTATGTAACCATGTCTACGATGGCAACGATCCTGCTGCCGGTTGTAGCAGGTGCATTTATCCACATCTCCACTACTATTTTCTTTGAAAGCGGCACCCGGCAGCACATGCTTAGCTGGCAAAAAGTATGCGCTATGCTAACCGGTGTGGGTATGGCGTTGCTTACCATGGCTTTTGAATAATGCAGGTATCGGATCTGCTTAATCCATTTTTATTGCTATCTTTAGGTTATACTCACACACACAATAACAATAATTTATTATGAAAAAATCCATCTTTTCAGTACTGTTGCTGAGCCTTTTACAGACGGCCTGCTCCGCACAGCAAAAACAGTCAGAAAAAATGCCGGGAGATGATGGCATGTCATTATTATGGCGCATCGAAAAACCCGGACAAAAGGCTTCCTGGCTGTTCGGCACCATGCATATGATCTGCAAGGAGGATTATGTATGGACACCAGCTATGGAAAATGCGTTAAAGCAGAGCGAAACAGTATGTTTTGAGATGGACATGGACGACCCTGCCGTTTTAATGCAGGTGGCTATGGGATTAATAGACAACAGCGGCAAAAAACTACGTGATCATTTTACTCCGGAGCAATATGCCCGCCTGGATAAATATATTACCGACAGTCTGCAAGGCAACCTGGCGATGTTTGACCAGATGAAACCTTTTGCCTTACAGGCATTATTCCTCACCAAAGGGGGTGTATGCGACTCATTCCTCTCGTATGAAAACGAAATCGTGAGACAGGCCCAGCAAGACAACAAACAGGTTGCAGGACTGGAAACACCCGAACAACAACTGGCCGTTATCAATAACATCCCCGCTGATTCCGTTGTGGCCGCTATTATGAATATGGTTGAAAATCCCGGGCAGGACTGGATGCAATATCGTGAAATGACAACCCTTTACCGGGCTCAGGACCTGTTAGGGTTACATCGGCTGATCGGGAATGCTAAAGGCATGGACGGGGTCCTGAACATATTTCTTGATGACCGGAACCGCCAATGGGTGGGCAGTATGGAAAAAATGATGAAAAAGGATGTTGTTTTCTTTGCAGTAGGCGCCGGCCATCTCGGGGGCGAAAATGGCGTAATATCTTTACTAAGGCAGGAAGGGTATACGATAACACCAGTCAAATGACCACCTCAATAACCGGCCAAATGAATGTGAAGAATGTGTTGAGTGTGACGGATACGTCTTTACATTCAATACATTTTTCACATTATACGGATAAAATAATTTGAATACTTACATTTGTATCGACTGCACGCATCAGGTAACTTGAGATCACGCTATTGGCAAAGTTTCACACCATATTTATAGCCGCCGTAATCGCGCTGCTTTACCTCGCTTCCTGCAGTCCACAAAAACACGCCATAAAAAAAGCAAACCGCAAAGTAGAGCGCAAGGCAGAGCGGAGAACGGGCGGCGTATACAAGCAATACACAGCGGAACAATACATCCGGCGATATAGCCGGGTAGCTGTCAAAAAAATGCGTTCCAATGGTATCCCGGCCAGTATCACCCTGGCTCAGGGACTGCTGGAATCCGGCAATGGCAACAGCGCCCTGGCACGGTATGCCAATAATCATTTCGGGATCAAATGCACGCCCGACTGGAAAGGGAAAAAATACTACCGTGATGATGACCGGAAGAACGATTGCTTCCGTGTATATAAAACACCGGAAGCTTCTTTCGACGACCATTCCGAATTTCTGAGACGTCCGCGGTATCAGTCACTGTACAAGCTGAAAAAAACAGATTACAAAGGCTGGGCGCACGGACTGAAAAAATGCGGCTATGCCACCAACCCGGACTATCCGCAGTTACTGATCAACCTGATCGAACGGTACGATCTCCACCGGTATGACCGGAAAGGCAAAAGAAGACAGATGGAAAAACGGATGACATCATCTCATTCCCCCGCCCCACAAAAACCATCCGCTCCCGCACAGGGAAAGACCTATACGGTACGGAAGGGAGATACGTTGTTCAGTATTTCAAAGCGCTTTGGGCTCACGGTTGAGGAATTGATGCAGATGAACGGGCTTACCAGTACCACTATCTTCCCGGGACGAAAGCTTGTGGTAACGCAATAGCGTAGAGACGTGATGCATCGCGTCTCTACGCAAGAACCGGTATTGTGATAATTTCCCGGACAACAGTGATATAAAAACGAATGTCCGATCCCGGACCGAATGAAAAATACCGCTTTTGTGGTATTGGCCGGCAGCAGGGGTAATGTAATTTTACACATTAAACACATACCTCATGAAAAACTCCCCCATTTTTCTGCTATTAACCTGTATGGTTTTGTCGGGCACCGCAGATGCCCAGAAATTGTCCAAAAAATTCAGTTTTGGATTCGGTTTCGACGGAGGTGTCACTTCCGGCGCCATTAGTAATGTATACAGCGGCGCCGGCGGCATAACGCTACGCGCAGCTTACCATCTCGGACCAGGGTTTGTGACGCTGACCAGCGGCGGCCTGGTGTATATCCCCAAAAGCATCGCAGGTACAACGCCCAAAGCCGGCGTACAGATCCCTGTGAAAGCCGGTTATAAGTATATCTTCCTGAAACACCTGTATGCGATGGGAGAACTTGGTTTTTCGTCATTTACCACATATGCAGCAGTCGGCGGCACAGTTACCTCCTTCAGCAGCACTGGGTTCACCTATGCACCGGGTGTGGGTGTACAGTTTGGAGCGCTTGATATAGGTGTCCGGTATGAATCTACTGCTATGACCGGCGGCGCCTATAACCTGATCGCAGGAAGGATCGGTTTCAACTTTTAGATCGCAGGCATACAATGCAGCCTCCTGTATGAATCGCTGACACATACAGGAGGCTGTTTTTGTCCTATTGCTTCAACAACCGTACTGCTTCTTCAAGCAACAGGTCTTTACGCACCGGCACTACTCCCACATCTTCGCACACCAGGCCACCGGCGATATTGGATATAGCGCTCATAAGCGCGGCATCCTGCGTCAGAGTATATACCATCGCTGCAGTGGCGATAACCGTATCGCCGGCCCCCGACACGTCCGCTATATTCCGCCGGTGCGAAGGGATTTGACCACTGGTATGGCCATCATTATAAAAAACACCATGCTCGGATAAGGTAATAAAGGAAACCTGGTGGCCCAGTTGCTCATACAGCAGTTCATGGGCACGGTTCAATGCGTGCTCCTGTATCTCGGTCAGGGAGATACCCAGTCCATCACGTACTTCTTTGAGATTGGGCTTGAATATCGTTACATCCCGGTAAACCAGAAAATTCGCTTTCTTCGGGTCAACAGCCGTCACAATACCAATTTCCCGGCAATGCGCCAGAATATGACGGATCACATTCTCTTTCAGCACACCCTTGTTGTAATCTTCAAAAATTACAATCTGCGGCTTTTCCCGCTGCAGGAATTTGAGCACGATATCTATAAACGGATGTTCATCCTGTGTATCTATATCATCGTTGATCTCGGCGTCCAGACGCAGCATCTGCTGGTTCCGGCTCATTACACGTGTCTTGGTTGTGGTGATACGCCGGGAGGTGCGCATGAGCAATTCCGTCCGGATATCCGCTTCCTGCAGCAGTTGCTGCAGGGTTTCGGCCTCAGCATCATCGCCGGTAACGCTTGCCAGAGAAACCTGTGCGCCCAGCGCCCTGCAATTGAGCGCCACATTCGCAGCACCACCCAGTCTGCTTTCCCGCCTTTGCAGTGCCACGACGGGTACGGGTGCTTCCGGCGAGATACGTTCCACATCGCCCCACCAGTAATTATCCAGCATCACATCGCCCACCACCAGCACATGCAGCTCCTGCATACGCCCAAATAATTGCTCCAGGTCTGTTCTGTCCATATTTATTCCGGCTCGTTGGTATTAAACTTCATTCTGTACTTTGCTATTGCGCGACTCCAGCAGCTTGAACAGAGGGATACCGGCAAGTACAATGATCAGGCCGGGCCATGTATAGCTGGGTTTGTAAATCAATAATACAATACAGATAAAAGCGGCAAGCAGTATGTACATCAATGGGATCACCGGATACCCGAATGCCTTGTAAGGACGCGGGTGATCCGGCTTTTTCTTCCGGAGGACAAAGATACCGGCTATTGTAAGCATATAAAAAAGCAGCACCGTGAAGATGATAAAATCAAGCAGGTTGCCGTACTGGCCGCTCAGACAAAGCAGGGAAGCCCACAGGCATTGCATCCACAGCGCTTTAGCCGGCACCCCTTGCCGGTTAAGGCGTTTTGCCCCGCGGAAGAACAGGTTGTCGTTGGCCATTGTATAATATACACGCGCACCGGACAGGATCAATCCGTTGTTACAGCCAAACGTAGCCACCATCACCAGCAGCGCAATGAAGACGGTGCCTTCGCTCCCGAATATTTTGAGGCTGGCGGCAAGGGCTACGCGATCGTGCTCCGCATGGGCAATTTCGGTAACGGTGAGCACGTTCAGGTACAGCAGGTTCATGCTCACATACAGCAGGGTCACCACCAGGGTGCCTATGGCAAGACTAAGCCCTATATTCCGTTCCGGTTTTTTTATCTCGCCGGCAATAAACGTCACATTATTCCAGGCATCGCTGGAGAACAGCGCTCCTACCATTGCCATACATATCGCTGTCACGAGCAGGGCCGGGGTCAACCCTTCATGGCTGATACCATCGGCAGTGAACGATATTTTTTTTGCCATCCAGGCAGCATCCCAGTTAAAATTCCAGGCGCCGCCGTTTTTCACCAGTACGAAGCCGAAGATGATAAGTGCCGCCATAGCAGCAAGCTTGGCGAAGGTGAAGAAAAATTGTATCCACTTTGCGTTTTTAACGCCCCGCGTGTTGATATACGTCAGCAAAAGTATGATGCCGATAGCGGCAAACTGTGCTGCTGTGATATGAAACCCGCTTTTATCCCCGAACAATACATTGTTTTCTCCGATAGACGGCATCAGGTAACCGGCAAATTTAGCGAAGGCCACTCCTACAGCGGCAATAGTACCCGTCTGTATCACGGCAAAAAGCGCCCATCCATAGAGGAAGGCGTACATCCTCCCGTAAGCCTCACGCAGATATACATATTGTCCGCCGGCCTTGGGGTACATTCCACTCAGCTCACCGTAGCTCAGCGCAGCAGCCAGTGTAATAAAACCGGACAAGAGCCATACCACGATCAGCCATCCTGCGCTGCCTACGTTACGGGCAATATCGGCGCTAACAATAAAAATACCGGAGCCGATCATTGAACCAATGACCAGGAGCGTGCCGTCAAGTAAAGTTAATGATCGTCTGAAAGATGAGGGTTGTTCCAAATGATGAAGATTAATTTTGAATGAACGAACGGATAAGCTTACTGATTTACATCCTTCGTACCGTTGCGGCTGCCGGAGATCGCGTTCATGCCGTCAATGACATCCTGCGTGATGTTCAGCCGTTTGTCTGCATACATGATCTGCCCCGACTTGGTATAGGTCAGGATATAGTCATAGCCTTTATCTTTATTATACTCTGTAAGAAAGCTGTCGAGCAGGTTGTGTATCTCTTCATTAAATTCATCGCGCTCTTTGATCAATTGTTCTGCCAGCGATTGTTTTCTTGTTTCAAGACTTTGCTGCCCCTGCAGCAGGCGCTTTTGGGCCTTTTCGCCTTCCGTCTGGGTCAACGTGCCGGCCTGCGCTTTCTGCTGCAGCTCCATATAATCATGCTGCAATTGCTGCGCTGAGCGTTGCAGTTCAGACTCCATCTGCTGCTGCCGGTTTTCAAATTCTCCCTTTTTTGTTTTCAGGTAATCGTAATGAGCTTCAAGCGTATCAATATCCACGTAAGCAATACGCCCTGTACCGGCAGGAAGATCTGAAGCTGTACCGATAATGCCCGCAGCCTTCTTTTTACCGCCCCCCGACTGCATACCGAAAATAACAATTACCCCCGCCAGGGATAATATACTCAGAATTAAAGAAAGATTTTTCATGAATTATTATTAATCTATATATAATTGGATTCTTCAAATATTACGGGCAAAAATAACAGCTATTTGCTCTGCTTGTATATGCTTGCTCCAAGAATTTATATTATAAGGGCCTTATACTGAAAAAACCACGGTCTATAACGGAGAAAATACCGGATTTATTACACGATGCGGAACATCATAGCAGCGCATCCGGAATCAGCCGGTCGTATCTGGCTATTTCGTACTACCTTTGCGCCGCGTAAAATGAGCATATTTACGGATATAGCACAGCTGCCTGACTTCAGGGATACCATGCTTACGATCGGCACCTTCGATGGTGTCCATCTGGGGCATCGTGTGATCCTGGACAAGCTGGTGCGGCATGCACAGGCCGAAAGCCGGGAAAGTGTGCTGGTCACATTCGAGCCGCATCCGCGCAAGCTGCTGTTTCCTGATCAGCCGCTGCAATTGCTGACCCCGCTTGATAAAAAGCTGGAGCTGATTGCCGCTACGGGTATACAGCATATTGTTGTCGCCCCGTTTACACGGGAGTTCGCTGCCATGACCGCACGTGCGTATGTAACCGACTTTCTCGTAGCTCATTTCCGGCCGGCAGGTATAGTTATCGGGTACGACCATCATTTCGGGCACGACCGTACCGGCAACATCCGCCTTCTGGAAGAATTACAGGAAACTTTCGGATTCCGGGTACATGAGATACCGGCGCAATTGATTGACGATGCCGCAGTAAGCTCCACCAAGATCAGGAAGGCGCTGCTCTCGGGCAATGTAAAGGATGCGTCAGATATGCTGGGGCGCCCCTACAGCTTATCGGGGAAAGTGGAAAACGGGGCACGCCGCGGACGCACCATCGGCTATCCTACTGCAAACATAGCGCCTGACAGCAGCGAGCAACTGATCCCTGCCACCGGCGTATATGCGGTGCAAACAATATGGCAGGAGCAACAATATAACGGGATGCTGAATATAGGCTATAACCCGACGGTAACAACCGCGCATATCAGGCGTATAGAAGTACATCTTTTTGATTTCGACCGGGATATTTACGGAGAGGATCTGGAAATACGCTTTATTGCCCGTCTGCGGGATGAAGCACGTTTTGATTCGCTTGAAGACCTGAAACAGCAGTTACATCTTGACGAGCAGGCTTCGCGCACCATACTCGCCACCTTGCATTAATTGAGGTCATTTAATATTCCACGATGTAATCGTCTCCCTTTCAGGGGAGCATGTAAGGGGTGTTGAAACACATCCCTCTCTCATCTCCCTTCAAAGGGAGACGGCCGCTGCGATGTGCATACGATGCTTACAGCCGGCAACGATGTAATCGTCTCCCTTTCTAGGGGAGCATGTGAGGGGTGTTGAGACATATCCCTCTCTCATCTCAAAGGGAGACGGCCGCTGCGATGTGCATACGATGCTTACAGCCGGCAACGATGTAATCGTCTCCCCTTCAGGGGAGCATGTGAGGGGTGTTCATGCACGCTAATTTATTTCGAAGCCAGGCCACTGAAAAAAGCTTATCTCCCAACCGTATGACTCTTTATGCTGCAGGTATATACGTAAAGGCCCCGCCACCGGTATCGCTTCTCCGTTTTCCAGGATAGCCGTGTAACGGATCGTCCCCGTTACCAGTCCTCCGGCGTCAGGATCCGACAGCGCGACGGACATATCGTATGTCGCATCTTCAAAGCGGACAAACGATTCAAACATCAGGCACGCCTGCCGGATGACATCCTCCCGGTCATAAACCCGCCCGTCAGGGGAAGTGAGCGACAACGCTATCTCACACAACTCGCCATCCACAGTTCTTTCAAGCCAGTCTTCAATAAATGAAACAGCAATATCATATACACTTTGGCGATGATCCGGATGAAAATCCTCATACACAAAATGCAGTACCATATCCGGCATTTTCATGAACAGGATCTCTTCCGGGAACAGCTCTTCTGTGATAAAATAGTATTTATCGCGCGGAGGATATGTGCCGCCATAAGTGATCACGACATTATGCTGTGCCATAAGCTGCTCTATCCGGTCCAGCTCCTTCGGCAGCTGCCGGTCGGTCAGGGTATCATGCTTTTTAAAATCGGGAGCGCCGATCAGCTGGTATACCGAAACGGTCTCCGCATTTTCCTGCATATGCGCAAAAGAGAGTACGTGCTTGAGAAAAACATTTTCTACTTCAGGCGGGATATCCGGCAGTGTATCCATACCGCTGCCCAGCTCCGCCTGGAGCTTGAGCTTCAGTATCTCGTTTTCAATCCGCAATTGCTCTTCCGGATCATCACTGAATATATCATTATCCTCATCCGCTGCCATATCCAAAAAAGTTGATCTGCTTCCTTAAAGATAAAGCTTTCTCCGGACAAGCAAAGATCTAAACAGAATAAAATACGGCTTGCTTACTGCTGTTTCACAAAACGACCGGCGTAGTCATACCCCTGAGCTGTTTTCTGACAGCGATTCCGGTATCCTGCGCCGAATACACACGTTCCCGTGTCACATCCGTACAACCGGATAAATATAAGCCCGGCCCTCCGTATCCGTAACCCGGATATAATATCGTCCGGGAGGTAATCCGCCCAGATCACAAACCATCTTATCGCTATCGCTGTAATGCCACTTCACTGTCATTACCCTTCCCATAATATCCGAAACGGAAAGAGACGTCGTACGGCTCACCAAACCATCCTCCTGCAAAATTACATAACGGGCTGACGGATTCGGAAACACTTTCACTGCCGGCACCCGGTCTTCACCCGGCACGTGAATGGGAAAACGGTTGTACGACGCTACCTGATTAGCCGGCACATTATATAACACAGTTTCGCTGCACAACGAATCCGGCCAGCGGATCACTATTGAATCTGCATGAGCCGCTTTACCTAAGCCAAAATTCAGTAAAAACGGCTGCTGTCCCGTGTGCATGCCCCGCCCTGCCATCACCTCCTTCATCTGCATCTTACCTCCATAATATACATATACGCGCGTACCGATAGCGCTGAAGTTAATACCGCTGCCTGTGTGAGGACGGAGGTTAACCGTGAGGTAATTATTGCCGCTGATATTGTCCGCATTATTACGCCACAAATCAAAATAGCTGCCGCCGGTACCAAGGATCAGCAGATCGTCATCTCCATCCAGATCATAGTCGAATGCTTCAATGCCCAGCGAGTTCTTCAGTGCCGGCACCAATAGCCCCAGATCGCGTGTCGCATCCTTAAATGTCCCGTCAGGCTGCTGATGCCAGAAATAGGTACGGTCTGTGTTAGGCATATAGGTAGACTGTACCATTACCAGGTCCTTCAGACCATCATTCTCAAAATCCAGGAATACGGCATCGTAATCTCCGCGATGAGACGACGCCGGCTGAGATACCGGAAGCAACGATTCATTAATATCCAGCGTATAATTATGATCCGGCCCTTTGTTAATGGCAATGGTCGAGCGGAATTCTCCGGGAGCATTACCGCCATGAACAACGGCGAGAAACACATCCATATT
Organism: uncultured Chitinophagaceae bacterium; assembly: GCA_964527735.1. Lineage (GTDB taxonomy): Bacteria > Bacteroidota > Bacteroidia > Chitinophagales > Chitinophagaceae > JBEBVQ01. The sequence continues at coordinate 51,483 of CAZGPG010000010.1, forward strand.
CCCGTCGTTATTGACATCTTCAGGATAGACGCCAAACGTACAGGAAGCCTGCAGATTTCCCTTGCGCAGCAGGTTATAGCCGGCAGCGGCAGAGACATTGCTGAAAGTACCATCGCCTTTATTCTTAAAAAGATTCCCTCCTGTACGGCAATAGGGAGCCGTAAAAATGTCCGGATAGCAATCATTATCCCAGTCTGTCGCTGCCCCGCCATACATTGGTTCGGGGAAGCCGTTAATGCCGCTTTGCACCGTAACATCCTCAAACGTACCGTCCCCGCGCCCTTTCATCAACCTGCCGTAATCCCATATATTCCGCGTGTAATCCTTAAACCAGGTTGGAATAAAAAGGTCCAGATTACCGTCACGGTCATAATCCAATGCGCTGAAAGCACGATAATTAATCAGTCCCAGTTCTGTAAGGCCATTACCCGGTTTATGAACAAATTTCCCGGTTCCATCTCCCAGGTATACCTGCGCGCGATCCCCCGGATGCGGATACTGCTCTATACGATGATAATACATGCCCGTAACCAGATCAATATTTCCGTCGTTATTAAAGTCTGCCAGTGTATAACAATTTGCATTCTGTCCGGTATCGTTGCCAGCGATATTCAGCATAGACTGAGCCGTAACATCTATAAAACGCCTGTCCCGGGGATCATTACTCCCCGGAGCCTGCGTATTCAGGTACAGCTTCAGTGGCCTGCGCTCCTGGTAAATACCGCTTGCCGAGTACATCAGCAATACATCCGGATACCCATCATTATTTACATCCGCCACACTTACAAAATGAACACGTGTTGAATCCAGCAGCCCCGACTGGTTCGCCGGCATTCGTGTAAACCAACCCGCGGTTTGCGGATACGCATCGAAAACAGTGACTAGCGCTGACATAAACAGCGCTGTACGCAACATATATCTCATCCTATTGATTCTTATTTATACTGACCGGGCAGAGTAATATTTTCTGTCCCTACCGCAGCAAATGAAAATTACCCTGTTGCTGGTAGGGACGACCATCAATGTTATACTGTAGCACGTACACATACGTACCCAATTGTGCAGCCACGCCGTTATAAAACCCATCCCAACCGGCATACTTATCCTGTGTATGGAATATCCGCTGTCCCCAGCGATTATATACAGACAGTCCGACACCTTCCATACGACCGATGTTACCCAACACACGAAAAACATCATTCATGCCATCTCCATTAGGTGTAAAGGCATTAGGCAACCAGATATCACAGAATATCTGCCTGACCTCAATGGTATCGGTTACAGAACCACACCTGTTAAAACCTGTAGCCGTATATATACCTCCGTGACTGAATATCGCAGTCTGTCCGGTTGTCCCGTCCGACCACAACAGGGAGTCTACGTTAAGCAATGAAGCGGACAAGTACAACGGTGTCTCTTCACAGACTACCGTATCGGCGCCCAATAAAACAACAGGATCCGGATAGAATGACAGAACGATCTCATCAGCACCGACACACCCGTCCGTTGAAGTAACCGTAACCTGATATACACCTGCAGCAACTGCCTCATAGGTGGATGAGGTATCTCCTGTATTCCATAAGTAACGGCTTCCCGGCTGGTAGGTTGCATCCAGCACGATCGTTTGTTCCGGACAGATGTCATCATCTGCTCCGAGATCTATATCCGGAACGGGCATGGCAACAATATTTATCGTATCATATACCCTGCATCCGCTCAGGTTCACTTCCAGGATATACGTCCCCGAACTATTTACTGAAATATAAGGATCTGACGCACCGGTATTCCAGCTATAATCCGCTCCATACACTTCTGCCCCCACGCGTAAAGGAAACTGCTCACAGATCGTACTGTCATTACCGATATTGACAAACGGCGCCGGAACAATCTCTACAAATACAGTATCACTGCCTTTACATCCGCCGATATCAGCTTCGAGCCAGTAAGTATCCGTGCGGGTCACTGATAACGATGCTGTATTGACACCCGTGCTCCACAGCCACGAAGCGCCCGGCTGTGCTACCCTGTTCTCAAGCAAGAACGGAATATCATGATCGCATACACCCGTATCTCTTCCAAGATCCACAACCGGCGACGGCAGCACATTAACCTCTATTGTATCCTCACTGGCGCAGCCATTTACGGAAACACGGACCGTATAGCTGCCTGATGATGTCACCGCAATACTGCTTGTAGTGTCTCCGGTACTCCACCGGTATTGCGGATGTACAAAGCTGCCTGCCGGTGCGAGCACAACCGGCGTACCTTCACATACTTCCCTGTCGGGCCCCAGATCTGCTTTATCCGGATTGGGTATTACATTGAATGTATCAATACGTACCTGGCAAACAGATACCGCCCGCACCCAATAGGTACCCGCGCCGGTTATCCGGCAGGCGGTATCTGTTGTACCGTCATTCCAATAATATGCAGCAGATGCCAGACCGGATTTCAACTCCATAAAATCCAGCGGGGCACAGAGTGTTGTTGCCTGAACAACAGTGTCTCGGATTGGATACACAACCCAGTTAGGCAATCCACTCGATGCGGAATCTACTGCAGGCAGAAGGGCCACGGGCGTACTCGAGAATCCACACAACGATCCTTGCCTATCAGGATATTCGATACAATGCAGGTAACCGCCGCCTCTGTTATTCGGATTTATAAACTTCATAAATGAAACATAGCCTTTATTGTCCGGCCCCATGGCAACATGGCAGCCCAAGCTATTGGGCACGGAAGCGATTACTGCCCTGGAGGCCATTATAGCTGCTGCCGAGTAGTTAGTAAGGTCATATTGAATCAAACGGCTTTCGGGATTATTCAAGGGCCATCCATTCGGGTAGTCGGTCAAATATAATTTACTACCGTCCGGCGAAAAACCAACACCAACAGATCTTTTATTCATGCTGTCAGAAATAGTAACACCGATGGGATTTGACAAAACACCCGTTGCTCCATCAAAATCATACAACTCTGCTACAGGTCTGCCGGGATTAAATATAGGTGCATCAAAATAGGATGATACAATCCTTTTGCCATCCCGGGTAGCATTCAGTATCCCGATAGGTGCATAACCGTTGTTTGAGTACACAACTGCAACATTAGAAACTACCGGCACTCTATTCACCCCGGCACTCGTCACTTCATATGCTTTGAATGTATTGGTGAACCTGCTCTGTACAATAACCCACACATTACAATCAGTACCGCCAACCGATATCATTTTTTCAGCAAGCTGCGAATCCAGGTGAATATTTTTTTGCCCGGTTACTACATCTCCGAGTCCTCCCTGTAAAGTCATATCCACCACGGAATACGAAAGTATACGGTAAGGAGTGGTTATATCGCCCAATGAAAAGAGAAAAAAACGGTTGGTATCCGAAAGGTCAGGAACAATAACAGCCCCCTGTGTCGTACTCCAGGAATTAGGCACCATGTTTGCTACGCCATTTCCATTCGGCATCACCTGGTGATTACGGTTCCAAACGTTATAGCCATCGCTGTAGAACAGCAAACGTCCATCCGTACGGCCGCTCACCGTGGCTTGTCCTTCTATACCCGGCGGTATGGACGCAGGGCCAATGGTATTCCCCATAGCAGAAACAAACGGAGCGGGCGGCACTGTATTAAAATCAAGACCAGCGTGCCAGCCAAATGTCCAGTTATTATTTTCCTTCTGGCAAATGCCGGCAGTGCTGCAGCAAAGGATTAGCAGAATCAGGATAACACTTCTTTTCATATGCCGTTATTGATAAGGTCGATAGATATTATATGCCCGTGGCAACAGGTATAATCAATGTTACCACGGGCATGCAGATGCTATTGTTTTATAAATTTATCTCTGAACAACAGATAACGGCCCGACTCATCCGTCACCTGCAGAAAGTAAACGCCATTCGTCATTCCCCGCATATCAATACGCCCCATAACTTCTGCACCAGTATACACCACACGTCCATCCATTGCTATGATACGCACCGATACGGGTGTCTGTACTGCTATATTCAGATAGTCAACAACCGGGTTCGGATATATCCGGAATGCAGGGCGGGCGTCCATGCCAACACTGACATGCTTAGCTTCCTGATGATCGGAAACACCCATACATCCGTTGGAGTCCGTAACAGAAACCGTATACACGCCATCCAGTAACGGCCGGTAGATCATACTTACAGCATCATCTATCTTCTGCTGGTTTCTGTACCATTGATAGGCTACATAGCCTGAATCCGTGCTTAATTCGCTTCCGTCCCAATGTACTGACGGCATGGGAAGATCGTGTACAAATATTTCGGCGCCAGCTGTATCAGCACAGGAAGCAATATGTGTCCGGCCTACAACTACTTCGTAACGGTCGGCCTCAAACACTTCATAAAATGATGCCGAAGCATTAGATATCATTATACCGTCGCGATACCATTCGAATGAAAGTCCCGTATCCGTGGTAATGACTTCAAGACGTGCTTTTCCTCCATCGCAAAATGCAGTATCACCAGGAATAAGCACAAAGGAAGGCTGATCGTGTACCAATACCGAAACCGCGGCCGAACTGTCTGTACAATTGTTGCCATCCGTAACACGGACTGTATATGCGCCGGTTTGATCAGCAGTATACGTGGCCTGCCCTCCGGAAACAACTCCATCTTTGCGCCATTCATAGGTATGCCCGGATAAAGAACCTGCATTCAGTAAAACATTCCCTCCTGCGCAGAAATCAAGCGGACCAGATGTATTTATTACTGCAGGCGGCAAAGAATGGACCGTCAGAACAACCGGCTGGGAAATACTGATGCAACCCGTTGCGCTGTCTGTCACCTCCACTGTATAATTACCTGACTGGTGAAATTTATTTTCACGGCCATCGCCCTGCACCTGCGTCGTTCCGTTTCGCCACACGTAATAATACTTCGGTGAACTACCGGGAGTATTTACAGATACAGCAAGGCTATCTCCGGAACATATTGACTGAGCGCCTGCCGGAACAGTAACTGAACCAGGGAGCGACGCCACATTTACCCGGATAGTATCCGACACTAATGTACATGCGCCTTCTGTAAGCGTGACCGTGTAATTGCCCATGGTCTTTACTGTATAATTTGAATCCGTACCAACGGAAGCTGCGCCACTCCTCCATTGCCAGGAGGTCGCCACACCCCTTTGTGCCCGCAGCACCACACTGTCTCCCGAACAGATACCGATCGTACCTGCAGAAGGCGTTGTTGCAGCAGACAACCCGGACTTCGTGACAGAAACCTGGGGCGCGGATGCCTGACAAACCGGCGAGGTATATATATCTACAGAATAATCTCCGGCATCCTTAACCACCAGCACAGAATCATCAGTACCTACATTCGCGGAGCCCCGCTTCCACTGGTAATGCAAGCCGGCCATAACCGGCGCCTTTAAGATCAGGCTATCGCCGGGGCAAATATGAGTAGAGCCACTGTAAGCAATAACAGCCGGAGGTAAGGGACATGGATTGACTGGCTGTTGGGGCGCAAACTTCCAGAGATCATTAACAGATGTAGTAGCTGTTCTCCCGGTCGCACCATAACCATATCCGCCAAACAACCAAAAGTTTCCATCCCGATCTGTCCACCAACTGCCCGGATAACGGGAACCAGGATACACATCATCGCTCTGTACAGCTCTTGCTCCATAGACACCATTCATTTCATTTGAATTAAATCCTTCTAACCATGCCCACCGATCAATATCAGGATCATACCGCCACATGTCCGTATACCGGTCAGTGCCTGTTCTGGCGCCGCTATACAACCAAAACTTCCCGTTGGCATCTACCCAACTTGCCGCTGAAAACCTCGCTCCCGGATTATTGCTCAATGCGGTATCCCCTTTTATACCATAAGAAGTTGCAGCTCCGGGAGTAGTACTTCCCCCTATAAAGGTCATGGTCTTTGTTGCGGGATCGAACTTCCAAAAATCATTCAAGGGCCCGGCGGTTGAAGTGACCGAGCTTGTTGTATGCCCTGATCCGCCAAATAACCACACAATACCCTGATCATCCTGCCACAGGATCACACCTGTTCTTGCTCCCGGCCACTGTGGAGCCGCTCCATACCTTCCGGCAGCCCTTACCACAGAATCGCCTCCCTGAAATGTCCAGGTATTTGTGGCAATATTGTACATCCATAGATCATTCAATACAGCTCTGGTAGTCGCTTTTGCATAGCCTGTACCACCAAACAGCCAAAGATTATTTTCCTTATCCACCCAGGTCGCAGGAGCATTTCGCCCACCAGGACGCATGCTCGGGCCATGATAAACACCAGTCGTCACTCCCGCAGTATCCCCATCCACCCATGTCCACAGTTCGTTAACAGGATCAAATTTCCATAAATCACCGTAATCTATCGCAGTACTACCGACTCCTCCATAGCCCAACCCTCCAAACATCCAGAAGTTGCCTGCCGTGTCCGTCCATTTCACCGCACTGGTACGTGGCGGTGGATAGTTAGTGGCAGCAGCCACACCTTTCTGACCATACACACCTGATAATACGCGGGTTTGTGATCCGCCAACCCAGGCCCATTGATTCGAAACCGGATTGTATTTCCAAAATTCATTTAAATACTGAGTGGCAGTAGTGTATCCGGTAATATATCCCGCCCCGCCATACAGCCACACATTTCCGCTCTTGTCTTGCCAACTTATAGTACCATTACGCGCACCAGGACGGGTAGTATCTGAGGCTATACCCTTTGTCCCATATACGCCAAGCAAATTTGTCACTGTATCACCATGTATCCAGGCCCATTGCGCGGTTGTGTCTGTAACCTGTGCCTGCAGCAGAGATATGCCACCGGTCAGATATAAGACAGTAATAAAAAAGAGTAAAGATGTTTTCTTCATGATACTTTTTTAATAAAGAATGAATTCCCTTACACGTTGGATGTCTCAATCACCTTCCGCAAAGGTTTTTTAAACTGCATCAAAAGTATCTGACTATACAACCCCTTACAATACCATAAACATATGAAGCAGCATGTATGGCGAAGTGTGTATATTAATTTATAACAGCGCTAAATCTCACCTTTCATCACTTTATAGATGACCTGAGTTTTGCTGTTTACGTGCAGCTTTTTGTAAATGTTCTTGATATGCGTACGCACCGTACCGATAGACATGGTAAGCCGGTCGGCAATCAACTTATAGCTCAACCCTTCTGTAAGGCCCTGTACAATCTGTTTCTCTCTGGGAGAAAGAATTTCTTCTTCATTACGTTTGGAAGGTGCAAAATAATCAATCACTTTCCGGGCTATGGACGGCGACATGTAGCTGCCTCCGTCCCTGATCTCTATCACTGCTTTCAGAAGCTCCAGCAAAGGAGTTCCTTTCAATACATAACCGGATGCTCCGGCACAAAGAGATTTGAATATCCGGTCACTGTCATTAAATACCGTAAGCATGATAATATCCATCTCCGGATACATCGCTTTTGTCTTCTTGATCCCTTCAATACCACTCATGCCCGGCAATCCGATATCACAAAGGATCATATCCGGCTTCACTCCCGTATCTTCAATCCGCTGAAAAAAAGCCTCCATACTCTCAACCGACCACACCTCTGAAGCGATCTGCTGGCTCCCGAAAAACTCATGCAGATTCTCTCGTACATTCTTTGCATCCTCAATGATCGCCATCTTCATATTCATCTGTTATTACAGGTTTACCGGTAAAGGTTGTTATTCCGGGCCGTACTGTCACTACCATTTTCATGGGATGCCGCCCTTACCTACATACAAACTAAAACGACCATTCCCACATTCATAAGACATGGCAGCACCAGCCTTCGCTGCTCTCATTTTCATATTTTTCAAACCCTGGCCTGACGAGCGGTCGGGCGCGCACTTTTCTACTCCGTCATTCATCACTTTCAGATGAAAGTCTCCCTGATCATAATGAAAAGAAACATCTACTCTTGTGGCCCGGGCATGTTTCATAATATTATGCACAGCCTCCCTGAAGATGAGATATATCTGCTGACGGATTTCCGCGGACATCTTCTGTTTGTGCGATACGGCTTCAGAAGAAAAATGAAGTTCTATATTAGCCGGGAGAAAGACTTCCTCTGCGTGCTCCCGGATACGATCCGAAAGGCTGCCCGGAAAATCATTACGCACATCAATAGCCCAGAGGATATCACTCATGGAAGATGTCGCATCCCGGCTAAGTGCCACTATTTTATCCAATTTCTTCTCATTTGCCTCGCCCACGTTCCCGCTGATGCTCAGGTTGCCGGAAAACAGGGCTATTTCCGTAAGCAAGCTGCCCACATCATCATGCAGATCGCTGGCAATTTGCAACCGCAGCCGTTCCAGGGCTTTCATGTTCCGCAGCTTCACATAGAAAAACAACACGATCATTCCGCCTGCAATAAGAAACAAAACAGGGTAAAACCACCAGGTCTTGTATATAGGTTGTTTTACAACCAGATGAAACAGCAATTCATTGGCAGACGGCGTGCCCCCCGCGCTCATTGCCTTTACCTGGATCGTATAGCGCCCATGGGGCATCCCGCCCAGCCGGATCACAGGATTTCCCTGAAGGGATACCCATTCACCGGACAGCTCCCGGATCCGGTATGAAAAACTATTTTTTTCCGGATCCCTGTAATCACTAAGTCCCAGATTGAACACCAGCGGCGCATTGGAAGAATACATGGTAAGCTGTTCTCCCTCTCCTCTGAAATGTTGCATCGAAAATCTTTTTTCTCCCTTCTCCGCCCACCCTGAAACAGGAGTTACAAACAACCGCGGCACAGACGACACCCCGGAAGGTATCTGTTCCGGGTAAAAGGAAACAATTCCGTTTACACCTCCAAAATACATTTTGCCCGAGGGAGCGCGAAAGAACGAAGACTGATTAAACTCATTACTGTTTAACCCCTCCGAAATGTAATAGTTTGAAAAAAGCCCTTTTGTCTCATTATACCGGCTCAAGCCATTATAAGTACTAAACCATCTGTTACCAGCCCCATCGCTCAACATGCCGTATACGATATCGCTGCAGATACCGTCCCCGCCTTTATTCAGAACAGTGGCTGTGCCCCCGGAAAGATCAATGATGTTTATGCCGCTCCCGTTAGTGCCCATCCATAGCTGCCCGTGCGCATCTTCTTCTGCAAAGAAGATATCATTATTGGAAAGCGCCGGATCTGATTGCATATGCATATGTTTCAATACGCCTTTTTTCGTATGGACAAGGAATACACCATTGTCTGTAGATACCCACAGCAGATCCGGAGATGCTGCCCTGGAAATATGACGCACAATGCACCTGCCTACATTGTACTTATCGCTGCGATGATGCACAATAGCTCCGGTGGATAAATGGTAACTAACCAGGCCATTATTGGAACCGATCCATATCACTCCATTGCCATCACTGCACAAAGCATAAGTCCGGGTGATATTTTTAAGATTGTTTCTGCTATAAAAGTCTATCTCAAACCTTCTCCTTTTTTTATCAAATCTGTAAAACGGTATAAAATGAGATGCTACATAAATATACCCATCGCCCCCATCCAACAGGGCAAAAGGTGTAGCGGGAATTTTCTTCGAATCATAGTCAATCACTTCCTGGCGTTCCCATACTCCCTCAGGATGCGAAAAATAATACAACCCAAAACCGCCGCCGGCCCAGATGCTCCCGTCTATATCTGCAATAATACCGCGCATAGTAGCCGGAGGAGACAGATCGCGCAATAAAGGCTCAAAAAGCTCTGTATCTTCCTGTATTTTTATAATGCCGCTAGTGGTTCCAACCCACAGTATCCCCTCCTCATCCATGAAAACACAGGAAATACGGCTGTGTGTTTTTAAAAATAACGGGTATTTGCCTGCAATATCTTCCACCTGTCCTGTATTCAGATTTACAGACATGAGCTGTTTAGGCCCATAAGACACATATAACACACGTCCCCAAATATCAAATAACAATGGCTCTTCAGACCATCCATTTCCCTCCGCCACCGCCCGCGATACAAGATATTCCGTTTCTTTCCCCCGGTGCATACAGGACAAGTAGTTCCTGTACGCAATAAAGACGGTATCTCCATAGTTTTCCGTAAAAAAAGGAACATCGCTATATCCGTAACCGACAGATATTGTATCTACCTTTCCTGACAATAGCGATACCCGGAACAGCCCTGAATTATAATAGGTACAAAACAGCAGTGAGGAGTCTGTTTCCCAGGCAAGGTCCCGGGCATATAACCAGATACGCTCGCCCTCATTCCGCAGTCTGAATTTCAGGCTTACATCCTTCCTTAGCGGATCTGCAACCGCAATCTCGCCTGTCTGGTAGGCTACATATACAGCCTTACCCGGCGCTGCCAATAAAGCGGTGATACGGCCGCCTTTCCATTCTTCTGTTGCACCCAGATACCTGAGATTCCCGCCATCTTCAATAGCATACAGCCCTTTATCAGTACCAACCCATATCGTGTTTTGCGCTTCCTGATATGCCAGGTGGGTGATTACCAGTTTGCTCAACTCATGGTACGGCCTGGTAAAATGATATCCGTCATACATATTCAAACCGTTTGCCGTACCGACCCACATCAAACCCTCACGGCTTTTTACAATCCCGGTGATATTGTCATTCGACAAGCCCTTTGCCTTTTGCAGCACCTCAATTTTTGCATGGAGCACAGATATGTTAATGGCAAGCAGGATAATACTCCAGACGCAAAATTTTACATGTATCATTTCTTCAAACGGGAATGATTTTGAGCAAGTCAGAAAAAGCCAATTTAAACATTTTTAAAAAATTAAGGCAGAAAAAACAAATGCAGGAATACGAAAATACACTGGAACAACAATGTTCAAACGAAAAACACACGCACATCACGCCTCCGGTTACAGCCAAATCCACCCTTGTTTCAAATTATAATTGTTAAAAACAGTACCTTGCATTGTATAGTACCATTCTTTACCTACATTTGTAAAATAAGCATAAGGGTATGACTATCGGGAATACGGAATCGCAAATGCGTAAAGGACTGTTGGAGTTGTGCATTCTGGGTATCATCCGCAGAGAGAAAGAGGCGTATCCGAGCGACATCCTGGAACAACTGAAGAAGGCCAGGATGGTAGTGCTGGAAGGCACATTATATCCACTGCTGACACGACTAAAAAATGCCGGGATGCTGGATTACCGCTGGGAAGAATCACCCGCCGGTCCGCCACGGAAATACTATTCCCTTACCCGCACTGGACTGAAATTCTATATGCAGCTTCTTGCCGCATGGCAGGAACTGCGCCATACCGTTGACCATATTACTGAACCATAACAAATCCACCTTTATGCAGCGCATCATCCAGATTAACATAGCAGGGCGCCTCATCCCGATAGAAGAAGACGCCTACCTGTCGCTGAAAGCGTATATCACCTCGCTCGAACAGCAGTTTGCAAACGAAGAAGGGAAAGACGAGATCATCCAGGACATTGAATACCGGATCGCGGAGCTGTTCAGCTTCCGCCTCCAGGCCGGCTCACCGGCGATTGACCTCGCCGATGTCCGGAAAGTGGAAGAAACACTGGGTCCGGCGCATGACCTCGGCGACCACAACAATTATATCAATCCGAACGTGCCGGCACATTATACCGGAACGAAAAACAAAGAAAAAACAAGCAGCGGCAACGCGCACAGGCGGCTATACCGGGATCCGCACAACAGGATGCTGGGTGGCGTATGCGGCGGGATTGGCCGGTATTTTGATATAGACCCCGTGATCATACGACTGATCTTTGCCCTGTTTGCGATATTCGGTGGCGCGGGGATCCTGGTATATATCGTAGCCTGGGTGGTAGTACCGCTCGCAAAGACACCGCAACAGCTTAATGATATGGATTCGGGAAATCCGCCAAGCATTCATGACATGGCGCAGAATATGGGAGAAGAGTTATTCGCACTCAAGAAACGCGCAGAAAAAATGAGCCGGGAACTGAAAGATTTCTTCAGCCGGAAAAAATAACGGCAACGCGTCTCTGCGTTTCTGTAATTCATGTAAAAACTGCTTAACTTTAGGCAGCTAAATACGCCCGGATGCTCCATACTGAAGAACCCATGGTCAACGTTATCGCTGTGCTGAGAGCACGGGGATACACTGAGGATTTCAACCTCCTGGAAGAAAATCTTTCTTATAAAAAAGGTGGAGAACCGGTAGATCTGAAAGACATCGTTATTGATAAAATATACCGGTTTTCGGGGATGAATGATGTGGCGGATGAATCTATCCTGTACGCTATGACGCATAAGAAAGACGGCGTGAAAGGTATATTTGTGAACGGCTACGGCATTTATTCCGACGAAGGCGCCAACCGCATAATCAGCCGGATCGAAGTACAGGAAGACGATAACGATGACTGGCTTAGATCCTGATCAGCTGTTTTTTATTTCAGCAGCTCACACGGCTTGATGCCTGTGGCTTTCTTGAACGCCGTGCTGAAGTGGGAAATACTGCTGAAGCCAAGCTCGGCGGCCACGTCGGATACGGAATATCCCGGCTGGGCGAGCAGCACCCGTGCCTTGTTCATGCGCAGCTCCCGCTGATATTCATGAATGGTTTTACCGGTCAATGCCTTGAATCCTTTTTTAAGATAACATTCATTCATAGCTACTTTCCGGGACAATTCCCGGATCGTCAGCGATTGCTCGAACTGCGTTTCGAGGATATACCGTGCATCGAATATTTTTTCGCGCTCGCTGTCATGAGCCAGGAAACGGCAGGCCGGTACGGGGCAGGCATCAAAAGGTACAAGGATCTTTTCAAGTGCGCGCCGCAACAGATGCAATGCAAGCTCCGTCTGGTGCAGGGACTGCAGAAATCCCGTGATCGCCGTAGCTTGCTTCAATTGATCCAGCAATGTTTCCGTTTGTGTACAAATGGAAAACTGCTGTTCGGTGGTCTTGTCGAACCGGAAAGGCACATGCGCCACTAATGTTTCGGGCGGGTACTGATCAAAGAAAGACGGCTGGAAGTGCAGCCAGTAAACACGGGCCGTATCAGAAGGCATATCGTTATGCTTCAGATAAAGCAACTGAACGCTAAACTGCTGGTCATCAACCGGGAAAAGATACAGGCGGCCATGCTCCTCCGGGATGTCACGGTCTGCAAAGCCGATCTCCATATGCTCAACATGGATGATCTGGCTCTCCAGTAACACCTCACGCTGCAGTACCTGGATATCCTGCCCCAGAAAACGCCCCAGCGGGCTATTGGGTTGATATGTATCTTTTACCATGGTCACGAGCGCGAAGTTACATCAATCTACCTGAAATCACACAATGACCGCTTCGGCACACTGTCATTAGCGTGTCATTATTCGACCCGGACCCGGATACCCTGGCTATGGCCGGAAAATTCCGGCGCATACATACACTGGATCGTCGCGATACCTATCGAATATTCACCTTTATTCGTCACAAACATCGGGTATTCAAAAACATATTTTCCTTTACGGAGATAATTGATGAAGAAATTCGAAGAAATATCACCGGTACTTTCATAATATCCCAGCCCACCCTGCCAGCGGTAACCACTCAGGACATTTACAGGCTCAAAACCGGCGCCGCGCATATCCTTCAGGTGCACGTACTCCATATCCCGGTCTGTTATGATCTCAATCCTCGACACCAGCTTATCTCCCACATGCAGCCGGGCGCCCTCCCCTACAGGCTCCAGAACCGGCCCTTTGTCCGTATTGCGCGATACGAACAATTGTTTCCGTACTTCGAGCGTTGTAGCCGCAGATGTGATCTTATCCAGGTTTTCAAAGTACTGCCAGTACACGGCTCCGTACGATGCAGCTCCGGGCGGTGCATTTTTCTCCTGCCCTTTTCCCGGCGCTGTGGTAAGTGTAATATTACCCATATCCGGCGCGATCTCCTCACGGCCGTAAGCCGTTTTGAAATATCCGGTGCCGGCTTCCTGTTTTTGTGCAGCGCTGCTGATCTCCTCCGCACCCAGACGGATGGTGACCTCAGGCGCATAGGTAAGCCATTGCGTACCCTGTAGCAGGAAGGCATAGCAGGCATCGGCAGTGGCCTTTGTGGTATGCCAGTTTTGCGTCTGTTTCTGTTTCAGCAGCCACAGGCGCATCCCGTCAATATGCGCCGTATCCTTTGCTGCTTCGCTGAAACATTCTATCAGCAATGCCTGCGCTTCGATCGGCGCCTCATACCACCACCAGCTGCGGCCGGTTTGCAGCCAGTAGATACCCATTTCCTCATTCCGGACAGCGGTTTCTTTGAGCGACTGAATAATGACCGGTGTTGTTTTTATATCTCCGTCCCGGTGCAGGGACAAGGCGATCATACCTTTCATATATGCATTGAAAGAAGACCAGTATATTACCGCCTGCTTCCGATAGTAACCCACAGCAGCCTGCGTTTCCTTATCCTGAATACGACGGTCGGTAAAGAAACTGCGCATATACAGATACTGCACCTGCAAATTGCTGATCTGCTGTTTGTCCATATCCGCTTTCGATCGTTGTAATTTTTTATAGTCTTCAAGTATCTGCCGGTCGAGCCAGGAGAGCGTTTGCGCCACAATACGCTCCGACTGTTTGGTCTGCACACCCAACCGCTGCAGCCTGCCGATACCGGTCGTGATATACTGCGTAATATAACGGTCCGGATGATTGCTGCCGGAAAACCAGGGGAATGCCCCTTCGGGTAATAGCATCTTATCCAGTTTGACCAGTGCCGCGTCAATATTACGGCTCAACTGATGCGCTTCAAAAAGCAGCGCTATTCGTTTTTTCTGCGCAGTTTCATTTTGCGCTTCCAGCACCCAGGGCGTTTCTTCCAGCAAGGCCGTTTTCAGCTCCTGGTTCTTTTCGAGGTTAGACAACAGTGCTGCAGTATCCTCCGTCCTCCAGGTGTCAAATACTTTTTTCACACCCGGCGCCTTATTGATGATATGCCCCGCAAGTGCATTGGCATAATACCTGTTGAATACCTGCTCGGCACATTCATGCGGATATTCAGCGAGATAAGGCAAAGCCTGCACTACATACCAGGCAGGGTTACCGGTATACTCCACCGTAACCCGATGCTGTGCCAGTGTACTGCTATTGCCCGATTGCAGCAGCTTATCAAAACGGAACGATTTTGTGCCGAATCCGTTTATCCACATGGGCAGCGTTTCCGTCACCAGCATGCGGTTGCTTACAACCGGGAGCGTATGCGCTTCACCATCGGTAAAATTCCCGGCACGGGCGGATATGCGCACCGTCACCGGCTGATAAAGACTTTCCGGCACATGCAGCTCCCAGGATACAGATGTGCTGCCTCCCGGCTCCGTCCGGAATGATTTGTCTGTTTGCTGCAGGCGGAACGGCAGCATTAATTCTTTTCCGGTGAGTGCATCGATCAGTTCCAGGCGAGCGACGCCGTCCAGTGCGCGATCACTCAGGTTATTGATCTTTGTACTAACTACCACCTTATCTCCCTGACGGAAGAAACGGGGTAAGCCCGGCGTCACCATCAGGTCTTTTTGTGTGATCACGCGCCCCTCAAATGTGCCCAGGCGCATATCCTGCGTATGCGCGATCGCCAGCAGCTTCCATTCGGTAAGCGCCTCGGGCATGGTGAAAGAGATCCGGATATTACCCTCCTTATCCGTCCTGAGATCCGGATAGAAGAATGCAGTTTCATTCAGATTGGTACGTATATCCGGCGATGGTTGAGCCTCCTCCTGTTCAGGTGCAGGCTCCGCGGCAGCATCCTGCTGTGCGACCTCCTCTTCTGCAGCCGCATCACTAAGCGCTGCTTCTTTATTCGCCGCAGCAGCCGGCGCCGCAGACAATACCTTATCAGATATCCCGGCGGCACGTGTAAGATAACCCCGGTGGTACGCAGGCCCAATATCAATCAGACGATCGTATTGCTTCGGGTAAGCTTCCGGAGAGATGCCCAAACGACTGCTTACAGGATAACCGGATGATATGCCGAAACCATACTTACCCCAGTTTACATACCGGTAATTTCCCGGGTACAATCCCGGCAGCCGCCAGCCGTGCGGCTTAAACACATCCAGGGAAGCATCGTACAGCGCAGCCGCCATCTCCGCTGCTACAGCTTCCTTACGCACCCCACGCACAGTAAGCGTCCAGGTTTCTTTTGCACCCGGTTCCAATTTATCCCGGTGGGTTTCCCATGCTATATCCAGCTCTTTGTTTTCCCAGGGCACCGGCAGGAAAACCGTTTCTTCATATACGCGATTCTCCCGGATACCGATCCAGGAAAGGCTTATCCCGCCGCGGTCCTGCTCCGATACCGTATGCACCCATTCAGATGACCTGTTCCCTGTAGTCTGTACAATACTAAACTGCGGCAGGCCCGACGACTGGCTGCGCCGTATCCAGTACATATCACCCATCCCCGAAGCCAGCGATACGCGCGCCTGCTGTCCGGGCTGCCACGATTGTCCGTTCTGTACCGTGAGTTTTTCGTAAGGGCTGTAGCCTTTTGTATTCGGGTCGAATACTTCAATATACTTTTTCTCCCGCACTATTTTTCCCGACTTGTCAGCAACCTCCGCTTCCAGCAGATACCAGCCGCCCCGCTTCCAGGTACCGGCAGGAACCTGCATTTTACCCTGTGCAGTTGTACGCCACGACCTATCAAATACGGCAACCGGTTCCGGTTTCCAGTTAGCCGGTAGCTGCTCATCCTTATACACATCCAGCGGGAAGTGTGTGCGGAATGTCTGCTCATCCATCACATATTGATCCGGCTGTGGCCAGAGGCGATTCCGGTAATGTACAGAAGGAACAGATAAACGATATACGCGAACGCGGACTTCTGCCGGGACAAAGTCTCCGTTAAGACTCTGCGTTGTTATCCGGATACTATCCAGCTCCTTCGGCTGCACTTTTTCCGGTACAGAGGTCACAATCTGAAGCGAACGGTATCCTGCGGACATTGAATAACTGCCGCTGCGCGTTTCCCCGTTCAGGTCGGTTACGTCTGCATAGACCATATAGGTAAATACCGGTTGCGTGGCTGTATCTACCGACAGATCCGGAAGTGCTATAAAAGAAATTTCAGCTCTGCCATCCGGGCCTGTAGTAACGGCGCCCTGTACGATTTCCATTTCCGATGTACGGGGGAAATCGTATCCGTAAAACGCCCAGCGATAGGGAAATCTTGTTACCCGCACTACCCGGTAGCTTACCGTGGCGCCGTCTACCGGGTTACCTGAAAATGCCTGTACATATACCCGGAGCGGCACAACATCATTCAATGAATAAGCGCTTTTCAATGTATCGAACAGCACCCGGAATTTAGGCCGCTTATATGCTTCTACAGAAACATAACAATTCCCTGATCCGTTACTGATACGCATCTGGCCGGCAAGTCCGCTTTCGGGCGCAGTAAACGAGCCATGCACGGAACCGTATTCATTACTCGTCAGTTGCTGCTTATGTATCACCTGGCCGTTGACATCATAGAAACTGACTTCGGTAGCCTGCCCCGGCACGACGCGGTTGCTCCTGCCATTACTATCCGTAGCAACGATGATCCCTTTAAAATAAATCGTCTGTCCCGGACGGTATATGCTCCTGTCGGTAAAGAAGAATGTGCGCGTATATCCTTTCTGTGCTGCCGGCTGTCGTCCACCGGAGAAATATCCGTCCTGGTACAGCAGATCGCTTTTATGGCGGACAACGATCCGGGCGGCGTGCCTGTTGCTCATGCGGAATGAGCCATCGGCGGTGCTGGTAGCCGTACCCGTCTGGCGGTAGGTATAATCATACGTTTTCCTGTTGTATTCCTGTTCATAAAACGTAAGCCCGGCATTTGCCACCGGCTCGCCGGTCTTACGGTCGAGCACATACCCCAAGCCGCCGGCCTCATCGCCCTGAGATGTAGTGATCAGGCTGAGCTGCGACACCTGGAATCCTACCATGCTCACCTCCTGCCCGGCTGCCTCCGGCGCCTCCTGTTCCGCAGCGATCAGTACATAACATCCCTGTGGCAGCGCATCCGTTTTGATCTCCGTAGTATGCGCTTCAAGATCACCGGTAGCGGGCAACGCCACCGACCATGTATGCAACGGCGGGCGACCCAGCAGGAACCGGCTATATGCCTCGTCTCTTTGCGCCAGCTTACGCAATCCGCTGTCGCAGGCTACAGACACCACACGGAAGTATACTTCAGGCACATTCCGGTACTTCAGCAAGACACGCGAAGGAGCACCCGGCAGCACTATTTCTTCTGCCTGCAGGCTTAGTTCGTGACGATCAATCTCCTGCAACTTTCCCTGTGCCAGTATCGCAGCCTCCGACTTCGGGAAACGGGCTGTAATACGTTCCAGCCTGGTGCGCACATCCGGCAGATCGCGTTGTGCCTGTTTATTTGCGCCCAGATGGTTCGCATACTCCTCCCCTGCAAGCAATACAGCTATATGGAAGGAAGCCATTGCTGCGGCAGGTTCTTCGGGATAGCGGGCGGCAACAGCCTCAAGCGCCTTCAGGTACAAGTCTTTCTTATCCGGCAATACGGAATAATCATAGGCAAACTGCAGCCGTTGCAGATCCGCATCGATCAATGCAGCCGGTGTCTTATCCTGCGCGTGGAGTGCCAGCACATCCTGATACAGCTTCAACGCCTGAAAATGCAAAGCGCCGGTATCCTGTGTAGTAAATTTATATTGCGCAAACCGGGTTGCCGGCAAAAAAGCTGCCGGGTCATTGATCGTAAAACGATATGCGGGACGGGTAACACCTTTTTCCTCGTTCCGGAAAAAATCAATCGCACGAAACACCAGCAGATCATACAACGTGGGGCGCAGTTGCTCCGTATTCTCCCCTTTTACCAGCAGCGGATCTACCGTCGTGATGTTTATCCGCTGCAATTGTTCACCATCATGCAGCGAACGGAGATAATGCCTGCTGACCTCCCGGTAAAAACGATCAGCGCTCCAGAAAGAAAAATCAGTTTCCTCCGTATCTGCTACCTGGCTACGCTGTAATATCTGCCACCGGTTTTGCTGGTAATAATTCCAGTAAAGCTGTGCTGCAATACTATTCCAAATGGCGTTGTATGGAAAGGCCGTCATATTTGCCTCCTGTATGGCAAAAGCAATGCAGACAGAGTCTGCATTTTCCTGGTGTGCGGTCATGGCCTTCAGCAGGTACAATTGTGCCTTGATGACCTGTACATCCTGTTTTGCAGTCTGCGCTTTCCTGTAGACATCCCGGATAATTTTTTCCGCAGATTGGGGCAGACCGGAGTTGAGCAAAGAATCGGCTTTGCGCCATTCATGGGCATATGGTTGCTGCTGGGCGTATAATGACGTTATACCGATTACCAGAATAACGACAAGGGACGACAATATTTTTCTCATAGGCTTTTCAGGCAGCGCGGTGCCGGCTGCCGGAAGTTAATGTACAAAGAATGTACCATAACGAAATTACGGGAGGGCACATGGGATATTATCTGCTTCCGGTACCCGTGATAACGCTCCGGGCATATATCAAAGCACCCGGGGCGTTGTCCCGTTCATACTACTCAATCTCTTTCCAATCAAAGCTGCATTTCTTTCTGACACTCCATATTTTCCCGCCAGTCTATCCCATATATCCAATGCCTGCCTCGTCTGATCTATGGCCTCCGCAACCAAACCTTTGGATAGCTTAGCCTCCATACCCAACTCCAAAAGATGCCTTATCGCCGGGTTCCTGCCCTCACCCATAACCATTGTACTTTGTTCTCCGGCTATACCGCCTGAGAAAGTAAGGTCATAAGCAGGTGCAAGTTTCCATACTCCTGATTCATCCATTAAAAAGCTGAAGTTTTTGGCATGGTCGTCTCTGTTGTGGGCCAGCACATTAAAAACAGCCAAACGATACATTTTTTCAACCTCACGAATGTCCTTTGTTAATGCCCCCGTCAATGTGAGTAAGTCTTCATAATCCAAAGAGGGCGTTCTGAAATCATTATGCAGTAATCCACTTGCGGTGTGCATGTGCAGCCTTTTTTTCCCTGCTCTGTCAAAACGTTTTACGGCAAAAAAACCACTTCCTTTCTGAGACGGGAAAAAATGCACCTCAGGTATATTTACCCCGGCTTCCTTAGCCATCAAAGCATACACATACTCAATAGCGCCTGCATCAGAACCGTCCCGGGTATTTGGAAATTTCACGATCCACGGTTCAAAACCATCAGGGAGCTGCTTAGCCCCGTGCGAAATATTTTTCCGGTTACGATCCACTCCTATAAGCGCTTTTGGACGTGCACCGGCAGAAGAACCATTTAAAGATAAAAGCTCACTGATAACTGCCTCGGGACTTCCTTCCAATACGTCCTCCGTATGTGTTGCCAATTGGTCCAGATCTATTAATTCATGCACATCCGGAAGGCTGTTGTCGGGCTCATAAACCAATGCCCCCATTCCGTAAAAACCTACGTGGGGCAGGCGGTCTAAAGGCGTAATACCGGATGGCAACATGCCATAGCCGCTCATCATCCGATCAAAAAGCAGTCGTCCCCATCCATCAGGCAGGCTATCGCTAAAAACACCGGCCAAACCTTCAAAAGGCCTTGCAGGCAATTCAATTACCCCTCTTTTTAAAGGCAGGCGATAAGGTGATATTTCAATCCCCTTTTGTATAAATGCATCATTATATTCAAAATAAATAATACGGTCACGTATGGCTAAGCGTCCTACCGGTTGATTCCCTGAACCGAAATCCAACCCGACTTTAATTTCTGTGACAGGTTGAATCATTTTTTACGTCCCCTTTTACGGCTTACATTATTATCCTTTAGCACATCATCTATTGAAGAGAAACTGGTTTTAGCAGGTTTCAGCACATCAACGATCTCCTCTAATCCGCCCACTATCCAAAGCAGCTTTAAAAAGGACTCCAGAGAAATAATCCCGCTCTGCTCAAACTTTCGCAGTGTAGATAACGGAACCCCCGACCGTTCGGCAAGGCCCTCCTGGGTAAGCTCCAAAAGCAGTCGTCGTTCCCGGATACGCCGGGCCAGTTTTTGCTGTGCTTTTGAGGGAGAAATAAGTGACATCATGATAGTAGTTAAATAAAAAAATCATCAATAACTGTTACTATAGTAGTACAAATATACAATATTTCAGACAAAAGATTATACTTAGACATGTTCACCCCTGACGTAATCCCCACTACCACGCGCAGCGCATTGATACTTTCCATATTGCTCAGCTTTACGGAGATAACACAAAATAATTGCTCCCGGCTTCATTTTTAAACCTATCGAATTCGATAGGTTTAAAATCAACGTTATTCAACCGCTCTTCCTTTAGTCCGAAGTCGGAAGCAAAAAAACCAAGTTGCAAGATTTAACACCCTAACATAACAGATGTAAAAAAAGGGACTTCGTAGAATGGCAACGAAATAGGTAATAGTCAAACACAAAAGTCAAATCACAATCCAACATAGCACCAATTATTCTATTACCGCAGCAAAGTAACATCCCTTTTCAGGCTTTTTTCCAGTCCGTTCTTACAGGTCACGACGGCATGGAAGGAACCCGCAAAATGCTTCGCCTATCTCTCGCCCGCCGTTCATAGATTGGGAACAAATTACTTTATATCCTGACTATACTACCTAAATTCGTACAGAAATAGACACGGCTCCCGCCGGCACTGCTGCCGTATTGCCCGACAGGACATAGCATGCTTACCGAGGCCGTCGATTGCCATACAAATATGAATACCGGTACACACTACATAACATCTCTCCCGTTGCAGGACATGCCGCCCATGGCGACCATCATTGCCGTACTGGAGACTGTAGAACAATTGCGCTGGAAGCTCATTCACCTGAGCTGGTACGGCATCATCGCCCATACGGATAAAACCAGGAACGGCAAAGTACAGGAAGTGGTAGTACGTTGGGAAAACAGCAGCCTGATGGTCCGAAGCGACAATACGAAGACCGATCTTTTTGGCCGGAAAAAGAACAGGGCCAATGTGACGGATTTCCTCTCTGCCTTTCATACCGTAAAGCAGCATGTAACGGAAGAATATGCGTTTGAGGTATTGCAAACGCGCCCCTTCCACTTTGCACACCCTTCCAACGATATCCTTTCTCCACGGCGGTTCGCCCAAATAGGCAGGCGCGACAATCCGCTGAAGATATTTCTGCCCGTGGAAGGTTATTTCATTACACCGCTCCTGCTCATCAGTAACATGTTGGTGTTTGCGTTGATGGTCGTAACGGGTGCAGACATCCTGGAGCCTGGCGGCAAGGTGATCTATGAATGGGGCGGCAATTTTGGCCCGGCCATCGTGGGCGGTGAGTGGTGGCGGCTGATCAGCGCGGTATTTGTACACATTGGCATTGTGCATCTGCTCTCGAACATGCTGGCGTTGGGGTTTATCGGTTATGCCCTGGAGCCGTTACTGGGCAGGGAACGCTTCCTGGCGGCTTACCTGTTGTCGGGCATCACCGGCAGCCTGCTGAGCATGTATATACATCCGCAGATAATAAGCGCCGGCGCCTCCGGTGCTATTTTTGGAATGTTTGGTGTCTTCCTGGCTATGCTGACCACCAGCCTTACCGGGGCAAAGATGCGTAGTGTGGCGCTGCCCAGCATGGCGCTGTATGTCCTTTACCAGCTGGCGGCGGGCATGAAAGACGGCGTTGATAATGCCGGCCATCTGGGCGGCCTGATAGGCGGGTTACTAATAGGCTATGCATTGTATCCCAGCCTGAAAAACACACAGTCGGTCCACATCAGATACAATACGCTGGCCGCATTGGTGATTGGCGTAGCTGTGCTGGCGACATGGGTGATATCCACAATTAACCGGTAGCGCTGACCATCTTCGTGCGCATCCTTAGTACCTGTCATCCCGGGCTCGACCGCAATCGTCTGCGGCAGGGCACCAGGGGTAACATCAGCCTGGGGTAACTAAAGGTCATCCTGCCCCCCGAAAAAAACTTTTTTTGGAAAAACAAAAACTCCGTCCATACCTTTGCACCAGCAATCAGCACATGATCATCAACCTGCACATACATCATCACCATCATCTTATCCAACGGGTAAGCTGGGATGATATTGTGTAGTGTATTCGTACATAAATCTTCTTCAAAGGCTTACCATACCGGTAAGCCTTTTTTTATTTCCCTACATCTCCAAACAAAAAAATGAATCTGAAAATCGCCATACAAAAATCAGGCAGGCTGTACGAAGACTCGGTAAAGATGCTCCGCAATTGCGGCATCGGCTTTCAAAACGGGCACAACCAACTACGCACCATCGCCACCAACTTCCCGCTTGAAGTGCTGTTCCTCCGCGACGACGACATCCCGCAATATGTAGCAGACGGCGTGGCCGACATCGGCATCGCCGGTGAAAACGTAGTGCTGGAAAAAAAGAAGCCGGTAACTGTAACGGAACGGCTTGGGTTCGCACGCTGCCGCCTCTCCATCGCCGTACCCCGCAACGATCCGTACGATAGCATCCGCTCCCTGGCCGGGAAAAAGATCGCCACCAGCTACCCCCGGATACTGCAGCAATATCTGGATGCACACCAGGTAGCCGCAGAGATACACGAGATCAGCGGCTCAGTAGAAATAGCGCCGGGCATCGGTCTCGCAGACGCTATATGCGACCTGGTAAGCTCAGGCAGCACCCTGCTGACGAACGGGTTGCGGGAAGCAGAAGTCGTACTGCAATCCGAAGCAGTCATGATCAGCAACCCGGATCTCAACGAAGAGAAAAGCAAGCTGCTCAGCCAGTTGCTCTTCCGCATCAATGCCGTCAGGAGCGCGAGCCGTTACAAATACATTCTGCTAAACGCTCCCAACGATAAGCTCGACAGCATCTGCCGCATACTGCCCGGCATGAAAAGCCCCACGATCCTGCCGCTGGCAGAGCCCGGCTGGAGCTCCCTGCACTCCGTCGTACAGGAAAACGACTTCTGGAATATCATTGAAAACCTGAAAACACAAGGCGCACAGGGCATTCTTGTAGTGCCCATCGAAAAAATGATCGCATGATACCCATTATCCGATACCCCCCCCCGGAGACCTGGCCTTCCTTACTGAAACGTCCTGCGGATATTCATGAAGAAATACAGAAGCAAGTGCTGCAGATCATCGAAGCCGTACAGAACGAAGGCGACAAGGCGCTGCTGGATTTCGCTGCCCGTTTCGACAAACAAAGCCTGTCGTCGCTATCCGTATCCCCCGAAGAATGGGATACAGCAGACGACATCAGCACGTCGCTTAAAGGTGCTATTGATGTTGCCATGCGCAATATCCGCACATTTCACACTGCGCTGATCCCCCGCGCCGTTACGATAGAGACGATGCCCGGCATACAGTGCAGCAGCAGGCCCGTTGCCATAGAGAAAGTCGGGCTGTATATCCCCGGCGGTACCGCTCCCTTATACTCCACCCTGATGATGCTGGGCATACCGGCTCAGCTTGCCGGGTGCAAAGAGATCGTCGTTTGCACACCTCCGGATCCGGAAGGAAAGATAGCGCCACCACTGCTTTACATCGCACGACAACTGGGCATTACACAGATCTTTAAAACAGGCGGTGCACAAGCCATAGCAGCAATGGCTTATGGTGCGGGATCCATTCCACAGGTAAATAAAATTTTCGGCCCGGGCAACCAGTACGTCACTACTGCAAAAATGCTCCTGCAGTCTCGCGGTATCGCTATAGACATGCCGGCCGGCCCCTCTGAGGTAGCTGTATTGGCAGACGACACCTGCGTACCGGCGTTTGTAGCCGCCGATCTGCTTTCACAGGCAGAGCACGGAGCAGACTCCCAGGTAATACTCGTTAGCGACAGCAGCTACGTACTGGAGCAGGTGCAGGAATCCCTTGTATCACAACTGAAAACATTACCCAGAAGTCCATTCATCGAAGCCAGCCTGTCGCACAGCAAAGCGATCCTCGTACAGGACATACCCACCGGCATAGCGCTGCTGAACCAATACGCACCGGAGCACCTGATCATCGCCTGCCGGAACGAAGATGCGATAGCAGAAAAGATTTACAATGCCGGATCTGTCTTCCTGGGCAACTATGCACCCGAAAGCGCCGGAGACTATGCCTCCGGCACCAACCACACCCTGCCTACAAATGGCTATGCAAAAGCATACAGCGGCGTATCGGTAAGCAGTTTTATGAAAACAATCAGCTTTCAGAAAATCACCCGTGAAGGGCTTGGTTACATAGCAGATACCGTTGTCTGCCTGGCCCAGGCAGAAGGACTTGAGGCGCATGCCAATGCTATAACAGTAAGAATTAAAACACAATCGGCTTCGACAAGCTCAGCCACCGTCATTAAATAACGGTGGCTGAGCTTGTCGAAGCCATTGCCGCATTGAAACAACAGCAGAAAATAACAAAATCAATGAAACCATTCCAGATCAGCGACTTCCTCCGCAGCAACATCCGCGACCTGAAACCCTACACCTCCGCCCGCAGCGAATACGATGGCGATGCTTCCGTCTTCCTCGACGCCAATGAAAACTCCGCAGGAGGTGCTGCCGGCGCATCATTCCAACGCTACCCCGACCCGCTGCAAAAGAAACTAAAACAAAAGATCGGACGGCTTAAGCAAATAGAGCCGGAAAAAATATTCCTGGGCAACGGCAGCGATGAGCCGATAGATCTGCTGATCCGTGCCGTCTGCATACCCGGCACAGATAACATAGTCGTCACGGCGCCCACCTACGGCATGTACACCGTATCGGCCCGCATCAATGACATTACCGTTAGAGCAGTTGCTTTAACAGAAAACTTTCAGCTTGATGCTGCGGCCTTGCTTAAAATGACGGACAAGCACACTAAGATCATCTTCCTGTGCACGCCAAACAATCCTACCGGAAACCTGCTGGATCCGGAAGTCATAAAAATCATACTCGAATCCTTCAGCGGGCTTGTCGTGATTGATGAAGCTTACATAGACTTCACTCAATCTCCCTCATGGGTGGGAAGGCTACGGCAATTTACCAACATGGTAGTGCTGCAAACATTTTCAAAAGCCTGGGGCATGGCCGGACTGAGACTGGGGATGGCCTTTGCTGATGAAAGCATCATATCTGTGCTCAACAACATCAAAGCACCGTACAACATCAGCGCAGCCACACAGGAAACCGCATTGAAAGCGCTTGAGAAAGAAAAGGATGTACAACAGTGGATAACATTGCTATGCAGTGAAAGAATCCGCCTTTCAGAAGCACTGCAGCAATTACCCTGCATCGAAATTACTTATCCCTCTGATGCCAATTTCATACTCGTACGTACTACCGGAGCCAACGCATTGTATCAGTACCTGCTGGCACAAGGTATCGTCGTACGGAACAGAAGTACCCAGCCCGGTTGCAGCGAATGCCTGCGCATTACCGTCGGTACCCCGGAAGAAAACAACAAGCTGATACAAGCATTAACAACATACCAATCATGAAAAAGAAAGCACTATTCATAGACCGTGACGGCACACTCATCAAAGAACCGCCCGTCACCTTCCAGGTCGACAACCTGGAGCAGCTTGAGCTGCTACCCGGCGTAATACGCAACCTGTACCGCATCAGCACAGAGCTGGATTACGAACTGGTCATGGTCACCAACCAGGACGGGCTCGGCACATCTTCTTATCCGGAAGAAAACTTCAACCGCGTGCAGGAAAAATTATTGCAGATGCTGGAAAATGAAGGCATCCGCTTCAAAGAGATACACATTGACCGCTCCTTCCTGCACGAGCAAAAGCCGACCCGCAAGCCCGGCACTGGTATGCTGACAGCCTACATGGACGGATCATACGACCTCGCGGCATCATATGTAATAGGCGACCGGATCACCGATATACAACTGGCCGGAAACCTGGGCGCCAAATCCATTTTTCTGAAAAACTATGACAACCCTACCGGATGGGAAACAAAGACCACATTAATTACTGAAGACTGGGATGCCATTTATAAATGGCTCCGTTTACCCGACCGTCTTATCCTGCACACAAGGAAAACAACAGAAACCAATATTGAGATCATACTGAACCTCGACGGGAACGGCATATACAAGATTGATACCGGGCTGGGATTTTTCAACCATATGCTGGAACAGCTCGCCCGGCACAGCGGCATAGATCTTACCATCATCACACGCGGTGATCTCCATATTGACGAACACCACACGATAGAAGATACTGCCATTGCACTCGGCGAAGCTTTCCATACCGCACTCGGCAGCAAAGCGGGGTTGGAACGTTATGGATTCTGCCTGCCCATGGACGACTGCCTGGCGCAGGTAGCGCTCGACTTCGGCGGAAGAAGCTGGATCGAATGGGAAGCTGCATTCCAAAGAGAGCGCATCGGAGATATGCCTACAGAAATGTTCTTTCATTTCTTCAAATCATTCAGCGACGCAGCCCGCTGTAATCTCAATATTAAAGCAGAAGGCGCCAACGAACATCATAAAATAGAAGCTATATTCAAAGCGCTCGCCCGCGCGATCAAAATGGCCATACAACGCAATCCTGACAAACAACAATTACCAACCACCAAAGGAACATTATAGAATTATGAGTAGGGGCGAATAATTATTCGCCCGTAAACCAACAACAGAAAATCCACAACTCAATGACCGTCGCCATCATACAATACAATGCCGGGAATACCTGCTCCGTACAATACGCACTGGAGCGCCTGGGTGTCACACCCGTAATAACCGGTGACCCGGACATAATACGCGCTGCCGACAAGGTTATTTTCCCCGGTGTCGGCGCGGCAGGCGCCGCCATGCAGCACCTGCGCCGGGCAAAGCTCGACCGGCTGATCCCGGCATTGCAACAACCTGTACTGGGCATATGTCTCGGCATGCAATTATTCTGCAATCATTCGGAAGAAGATGACACAGCATGTCTGGGGATCATCAATACAACCGTGCAAAAATTCAGTGGGAAAGAAAAAATACCGCAGATCGGATGGAACCGGATAGATCAGCTGAAAGGTTCTTTATTTCAGGGCATTTCACCGGGTAGCTACATGTACTATGTACACAGCTACTATGTACCGCCGGGAGCGTGGACCATTGCTACCACCGAACACACCCGGCCGTACAGCGCTGCTGTACAGCAAAATAACTTCTACGGTGTACAATTCCACCCCGAGAAATCCGGTAAAGACGGAGCAGCATTATTATCCAATTTCCTGAAATTATGATTGACATCATCCCTGCTATAGACATCATCAACGGCTCCTGCATCCGGCTTACACAAGGAGACTTCAGCCAACAAACAACGTACAGTAACGATCCCGTTACCGTCGCCCGGCAATTTGAAGACATGGGACTTACACGCCTGCACCTCGTGGACCTCGACGGCGCCCGAAGCGGCAACATTACCAACCTGCATATACTGGAATCTATTGCCCGAAATACCAACCTGCGTATTGACTTTAGCGGCGGCATCCGGACAGATGAAGACATCAGCCGGGTATTCAATACAGGTGCCGCAATAGCAGGAATCGGCAGCCTGGCGGTACGTGACCCTGAGCTGATCGCCGGATGGGCGCAGCAATATGGCGCAGAAAGAATATTACTCGGAGCCGACGTACGCAACGAAAATCTGTGCGTGCACGGATGGCAGGAAGACACGGCAATGACCATACAGGATTTTATAGATCAATACAACCGGACCGGCCTGCGGCAGATATTCTGTACCGATGTGGGCAAAGACGGTATGATGAGCGGCCCGGCCACTGATCTGTATCAGTCATTATGTAGTCGGTTCCCGGACATCCACCTGATCGCCAGCGGCGGCATCGCAACTGTTACCGACATTATATCCGTTGCCCGTGCCGGCTGCAAAGGTGTTATCATCGGCAAAGCTTTTTACGAAGGCGCGATTACAGCAAAAGACATCCACCCGTTTATATCATCATCATGACACTTACCAAACGCATTATCCCATGCCTCGACATCCACAACGGGCAAACCGTAAAAGGCATCCGGTTTGAGCAGCTTCGTGCTATGGGCGATCCCGTGGAGTTGGCCGATTACTATACTCATGCCGGCGCCGACGAACTGGTATTCCTCGATATCTCGGCAACGCACGAACAACGGAAAACCTTTGCCGGACTTGTAAAACGCATTGCCCGGGAGATCAGCATTCCGTTTACGGTAGGCGGCGGCATATCTTCAGTTTCCGATGTGCACACACTGTTAAGCGCCGGCGCCGATAAAATATCTGTAAACAGCGCAGCCGTAAAACAACCAAAGTTGATCTCCGAACTCGCCCGCAGCTTCGGCAGCCAGTGCATTGTGCTTGCTATAGACACACAATACGACCCGGACAAAGCAGATCACTTTGTACACGTCAATGGAGGACGCATCGCCACCGGTATCAAAACCATAGATTGGGTCAATGAAGGGGCTTCACGCGGCGCAGGAGAAATACTACTGACCTCTATTGATCATGATGGTACACGGGGAGGGTTCGCGCTTGAACTCACACGGACAATTGCCACATCACTGCATGTACCTGTAATCGCCAGCGGAGGCGCAGGTAACATGGCTCACTTCGCTGACGTATTTACCGAAGGAAAAGCAGACGCTGCATTAGCCGCAGGCATTTTTCATAATAAAGAATTAACCATCCCCGAACTAAAGCAATACCTGAAAACACAAAAAATAAACGTAAGAATATGAACCCCAATTTCTCAAAATATCCCGACGGGCTTGTACCTGCAATAATCCAAGACGAACATACCCGACAGGTACTGATGCTGGGCTATATGAATGAAGCCGCGCTCAATATGACCAGGCAAAAAGGAAAGGTTACATTTTACAGCCGGTCCCGGCAAACGCTGTGGACCAAAGGAGATACTTCCGGCAACTACCTGGCCCTAAAGTCCATCCGGACAGATTGCGACCGGGACTGCCTGCTGATACAGGCAACACCATCCGGCCCGGTTTGCCATACCGGCACAGATACCTGTTTTATTGAAACAAACACACACCAGGATTTTCTGTTCACGCTGGAGCAGATCATCGCATCCCGGCAAGCAGCAGACCCGGAGCATTCCTATACCGCATCATTGTTCGCCAAAGGCATCAATAAAATCGCCCAGAAAGTAGGAGAAGAAGCGGTAGAAGTCGTCATCGAAGCCAAGGACAACAACCGGGAGCACTTTCTGAATGAAGCGGCCGACCTGTTATTTCACCTGCTGGTATTGCTGCGGGCAAAAGAGGTATCATTGCAGGACGTATGCGATGTGCTGGCTGCGCGGCATAAATAACCCCCTACCCTACCTGCACATAATTCTCTACCGGCAATCTTTTTGCGATAGAGCGCGCCAGGGTCATTTCATCCGTGTATTCCAGCTCGCCGCCAAAGGCAATGCCGCGGGCTATGGTTGTAATCTGCACCGGCAGGTCTTTCAACTGCCGGGCGATATAATAGACCGTCGTATCTCCTTCTATCGTAGGACTTAATGCCATGATCAGCTCTTCCACGCCTTTATGCGCCACCCGCTCGTGCAGTGAGGACACAAACAACTGGTCGGGGCCGATGCCGTCGAGCGGAGAAAGGATGCCGCCCAGCACATGATACAGGCCGCTGTACTGCTGCGTACTTTCTATGGCTATTACATCCCGTATATTCTCTACCACGCACACCTGGCTCCGGTTGCGTCCGGGATTATTGCAGATACTGCACATATCCCCGTCGGAAATATTGTGGCAGTCCCGGCAAAAACGGATCTCATTACGCATCCGCGACAAAGCGCCGGCAAACTGCTCAACCTCCTGCGTATCCAGCTTCAGCAGGTGCAACACCATCCTCAATGCTGTTTTTCTGCCAATCCCCGGAAGGCGGGAAAACTCCTGCACAGCATCTTCTATCAGCTTCGAAGAAAAAATCATGAAAAAGAAATTATAAGCGATTGCTTGAGCATATAAAGGTACGGCATCCGGTTTAATTAGCTAATGTGACAATTTAGCTGATCAGCTAATTATTCCCCGCGACAGACATGAGCTAATTAGCTCATTAATCCCCTATTTCCAATACAGGGTTTCGATCAGGTGATCCAGGTCCTTGCGGAGAAATTCATTTACCGGCTTCAGCGAATCTGCATTAGGCGTAACATTAAAATAAAGCGCCCCCCAAAGGAAATGCTTTACGGAATCCGTAGCGTAAAACTGGACATTGGATGCTGCATTACCGCCTATGTTGTAATATATCCCGTGCACATTATTAGGTGTCTTAAATGCATGATCTGCAATATAATCAGCGCGGATGTCATGGAAGTAAGACATTTTATACGCATCTTCAATGAGCTTTTCAAAAGGTTGTCCCCGCTTTATCTCCTTGTAGGTCAGGAATACCTGGGCATTAAAATCAGGAAAGTTCATATTGATCCAGTAAGGATTATCCGGTTTTTCATCAAAGAAAACCGTATCGCGTATGATCGTTGCATATACCGGGTATTCAAAGCCATAAGGGTAGTCTGGCTTGTCAAACCGCTGATAATCACGCTCCGGAAAGCTGACACGGAAATAACCACGCGGCCGCGGCGTATAGGTTTCCGGCCGGCAGGAGGCGAAGCAGCATAAAATGATTATAGCGGGGATCAGAAAACGCATCATCCGTCAAAACTATGCATTTTTCCATTTTCCATTTTCAACTTTAAACTTTCGTTTTTAAACAAATACCTACTTTTGCCGCATAAAATCCAAAAGGACAATTAACACTTATGTCAAACCGTACATTTACCATGATCAAGCCGGATGCGGTACGCAACGGCCACATCGGCAACATCCTGCAAATGATCAATGCTGCCGGGTTCCGGATCATCGCACTGAAATATACACAGATCAGCCTGCAGCAGGCCGGCGCTTTTTATGAAGTGCACAAGGAACGCCCTTTTTATGGCGAGCTGACAGCTTTCATGAGCAGCGGCCCTATTGTTGCTGCTATATTGGAAAAAGACAATGCCGTAGCTGATTTCCGCAAGCTGATCGGCGCTACCAATCCGGCAGAAGCTGCCGAAGGTACCATCCGTAAATTGTACGCCACATCGCTGGGTGAAAATGCCGTACACGGATCCGACAGCGACGAGAATGCCCGGATCGAAGGCGATTTCTTTTTCAGCCGCCTGGAACAGTTCTAAACCACACAGTAGAGACGTGATGTATCGCGTCTCTACTGTTTTCCCCCGAAAATGCGCCCGCGGTGCTGCAGGCCCCACTCAACCATTACATCCAGGACAACCTTCAACGAGTCTCCCGACTTGGTTAATTCATACTCTACCGTAACAGGTATGGTATCGTAAACCGTCCGTGTCACAATCCCGTTCGCTTCCAGGTCTTTCAGCTCTTTGGAAAGCATACGGGGCGTGATCCTGGGAATATCCCTTTCCAGCTCCCTGAAACGCTTTTTGCCATAAAGCAATGAGCCTATGATCGGCAGTTTCCACTTTCCGCTGATGACATTCAGCGTATCATTTACGGCCAGAACAAAAGTACCGGAACATTTCTTTACCTGCTCTAATTGTGATGCCCTGTTCATTGTGTTATTATCTTTACTGTACTATACTAAAGTATATTACTATAGTTTAGTATAGTAGTTACTAAAGTATAGCAAAAGTACGTATTTTTGTATTCTCAAAGAAATCACCTCATTTTCTGACAATCAATTTTACGCTTAATGACCACACAAAATAAATCTTCAAAAGCATTAAATATTTCCTTGTGGATTGCACAGGTAATATTAGCGGCTATGTTCCTGATGGCAGGCATCATGAAATCAACCCAACCCATTGAAGAGCTTGGCAAAGCAATGCCCTGGGTAAACGATGTTTCAGCCGGGATGGTGAGGTTCGTTGGCATTTCGGAACTGCTGGGCGGCATAGGGCTTATACTGCCCGCCCTGTTACGCATCAAACCCGTGCTCACGCCCCTGGCGGCTCTGGGTATTTTCATTATAATGGTACTGGCATTTCTGTATCATGTAGCAAAAGGAGAGTATGAGGCGTTGGGGTTTAATGTAATTTTAGCAGTGATAGCATTTTTCATTGCCTGGGGACGGTACCGGAAGGCGCCTGTGCTCCCGAAATCCGATACAAATAAAAAATAGCCGATGAACGTAAAAAATCTTACCCTGATCATATTTATGCTCAGCCATCTCGCGGCGTGCGGACAAGTGGACCATCATGAAAAAGAAAAAACGAAACCAGTAAACAATCTTGCAATGGCAAATAAAATGAAAGTAGAAATATGGAGCGATGTCATGTGCCCGTTCTGTTACATCGGGAAACGGAAGTTTGAGACGGCGCTGGCTCAGTTTCCCCAGAAAGACAGAGTGGAAATTGAATGGAAGAGCTTTCAGCTTTCGCCCGAATTAAAAACGGATCCGAATAAAAATATCAACGATTTCCTGGCTGAGCACAAAGGCATGAGCGTGGAGCAGGCCAGGCAGATGAACGACCAGGTAACGCAAATGGCCAGGCAAAGCGGGCTAACCTATCGATTTGATAAATCTGTCGTAGCCAATTCTTTTAATGCACATCGCTTTACTCATTTTGCAAAGCAAAACGGCAAACAGCACGAAGCTGAAGAGATGCTTTTCCGTTCTTACTTTACCGATGGAAAAAACATTGACGATTACCCGACGCTGATCAGCCTGGGCACAGAGATTGGCCTGGATCCCGCAGCGTTGAAAGCCGCTCTTGAAAACGGAACATACGCTGACGACGTCCGCGCAGACATTGCTGAAGCACAGCAGATCGGCGTACGTGGCGTACCGTTTTTCGTGTTCAACAGAAAGTATGCCGTATCAGGCGCACAGGAAAGCCAGGCATTTCTCGAAACACTGCAAAAGGCCTATGACGAATGGAGCAAAGCGAATCCTGAAATCACACTGGAGGTTACAGAAGGACAAAGCTGCCTGCCGGACGGGGAGTGTAAATAAAACGGAGATGCGATGAATTATGGGAGACGCGATGCAAGTGGAGACGCGATGAATCGCGTCTCTACCAAACGGTTTTATTCATCACCGGCAAAATCACCCGTATGCTCCGTTTTCTTCACAATGCTGTATAAAACCGGCGGTTGTTTGTAAATACCCTTATTATACTTGTTGCCCAGCACGATGATCGTGAAATTGTCCTTGATAAACCGGTAAAAGCAGGTGTTATTCCCGTGCCACCACCCATTGTGGTAAATGACCTTGTACCCGTCCGGGTAGCAAAGCATGCGCCATCCGAGACCGTAATTCCGGACGCCGGGCTTTTCGAATGAGCAGGGGCCGTAAGCAAGCTCCATGGTTTCGTTATCCAGCAGCTTGTTCTGATAGAACGACTGATCCCAGCGATACAGATCCTGAACAGTGCTGTATATCCCTTTGTCGCCATACACCCCATCGGCAAACATCACCGGATCGCGGGTCCAATTGTATTTATAGCTGATCGTAGCAGCATCGGGCAGACCATCGGCGGGGTCGAAGACAAAAGTATGGTTCAGACCGAGCGGCTCAAAAATATAATGCTCCATAAACTGCTTGTAAGGCATCCCGCTCACCGCTTCTATCACACTGGCCAGCATCGCATAATTGGTGTTGCAGTACTTAAACCGGGTGTCGGGCCGGAACTGCAGCGGGGGCTTATGTTTTGCCATGAGCGACAGCACCTGCTTATTATATATGGGCGTACTGCGGTTCTTAACATATTGCGGCACCCAATGCAGGTATTCGGGCAGACCGGAACGATGATTCAGCATCATCCGCAACGTGATCCCTTCATAAGGAAAAGATGGCAGATAGTGGCTGACCGGATCATCAATATTCAGGTATTTATGCTGGTACAAATACAATATCGCAGCCCCGGTAAAAGTCTTTGTAATACTCGCCAACTGCACAGACGCATCCTGGTCGAGCGGAGCTTTCGCCTCCCGGTTGGCAGCGCCGAAATAACGTTCGTACAATACTTTGCCTTCATACCCGATCAGTACGCTGCCATTGAAACCCGCTCTTACCTGCACCCCGTAAAATGAGTCCAGTTGCGCCCGGACATCCTTCCAGGCTTCGCTGCTGGTATCTGCATAATCGAGCCGGATGCTACTGCCGAAAGTGCCGGTATTGTCAGGCATCGCCTCGCCGCTGCCGGCTTCCACCGGTTCTTCAGACGAATTACAGGCAACAGATGCAATGAGTAAACAAACAGGGATTATAACGGTGAAAAAACGTCGCATATTTTGCCGGTATTCATACAAAGGTAAAATTGAGTGAACGGGGGGACTAACTGCTTAACTTTATTTTAACAAACCCGGCCATATCATCTATAAACTCAAAATAACATTGGGCAAGGGAATAATAGTGTGTCACAAAAGTACGATAAGCCTTATCGGGAGGCGGCATATAGGAAGCCCTGCGATAAAGTCCTTCCAATGCACGCTCCATTCCCTTCAGCGTACGGTAGCCGTAAAGCCAGTTCTGCTCTTTCATGTAAGGAAAGTAACGGGCAAAGGAAGGAGGAAAGAAATCCTGGCGGGATTCAAGCTGTTGGTAGGTATGTAATGAAAACTGAAGCAGGTCATTTTCGCTTTTAAAATAACGTGCATCCCCTGCCAGAAAATGATCGAACAGGCTATCCATCAATGCGCCGGCATATAACCCGTAATCCGGGCGAAACCATATCTTGGCACGTGCAATAGCAGGATGCGTGTCTGTAAATACATCAATGCTGCGATGCAGTTCGATCCCTTTCCGGATACCTTCAGGGAACTTCTCTAAAATGAGCTTGCCCTTTACATGATCCCCGATCATATTCCCCGTCAGGATGTCGGGATCATCAAAAGAAAGCAGCGCGTGTCCGAGGTAGTTCATGGATTCAGGGATGAATTGTATACGTAGGGGCGAATTGCATTCGCCCGATAAACAACAGGTATGGGGTTAATGATACTGTAGGGGCAATCCTGCGTGATTGCCCGTTATCTGATATGGTTTTTGGATGTGTTTAGTCGTTCAAGTTCATAGTTCATGGAATTCATTTCAATAATCATACGGTTAAGGTACACCATTTGGCTATCAGTTAAAGGCCTTACCTGCACCCCTTCTGCCGGTTCGAGCAGGCCGGTGGGATCTTGCGGCGCCAGCTCATGCACCTCCACCATAATTCTGTTGAACAGTGTGATCGCATCCATGATCCGCTGCTGCTGTATTTCCGGCACTACAGACGCAACGGTTTGATCATTTCTGCTATCTTCCTCAATATTAATATTATTCAGTTCCCGCGTAAGACGCATATTGTGCGTAACGATCTGGTAATATAGCACGAATTGCTTTTTGCGAATGGCGGGTTCATGCATATAACGGATAAAGGAGTCGAACAGATTACTGTTCCGTATCTCTGCATTGCGCTTATAGCGTGTCCAGGTCAGCTCCTGCCGGTCGGGGAAAAGCGTTGCTTTCATATAGGTGTAGTTGCTGCTCACAGCGGCAGCCAGGTACGACGGGAGCCACTCGCTGTCCCAATCAGGCAACAGCACGAACCCTGCAATTACTGCAAACGTCGCGCCGCCAAGGGTGCTTAATGCACGTATCCACACAAGGTCGGGATTGAAGGTCTGATCTACCGCAAACAACAACACAAGTGTGATCGTCATAAAAAAAGCGGCCACCGAATATTTCCGCCGGAGGTAATAGACCGTAAAGATCGCTGCAAAAAACAGCATAATCTCCTGCATATGCAGACCCGCCGGTAAAAGGAGGATCAGACTGCCGGCGAATCCGCCAAGCACCGTACCAATGATACGATCTATCGCCTTCCGGAGGGTGGCGCCAAAATAGGGTTGGATTACAATAATGACCGTTAGTGGCAGCCAGTATCCGCGATCAATATCAAACCATTTGTAAACGGATAATGCCAGCGTGGCGGCCAGCGCAGTACGGAGTGCATACCGCACCATAAACGTATTAAAGCTGAACAGCAGCCGCAGATTACGTATCAGGTAACGTGGATGCAATACATACAAAGTCTTTATTAGTGAGTAAGACCGGTAAACAGGGAGCTCCGTACCGATCTCCTGCATCCGTTTCATAGATGCTTCCACCAGACGGATCATTCTTTCCGTGAGCTGCACCACCCGGTGCACCGCGATTTGCTGGGCGCTACCCACAGCCAGGGGATAATCGCGCAGCATCATCACCAGCTTGTTTAACCGGTGTATGCGGGAGTGCAGCAGTATTTCTTCTTCCGGCTTCAACGTGAGAATATAAACCGACATCCGGTCCACCATCTGCTGCATCGCCTTAAACAGAGCATACAGCTTCAGGCGTACATTATCATCCAATGACCTGACTGTCACCGCTTCAAGCTCTTCTCCTATTGCAATAACGTGCGTAGCGACCAGTGCCGTGGCCTTGCGCGTCTGCGCCAAAGGATATTCCGGGCTGTCCTGCCGGGTCACCTGATCGGCAGAAGATTCGTAAAACTGGAAAGAGCTGTCTATCGCACGCCGTACTACCTGCTCCCGGATATAAATATCGTGAAGGCCGTTACGGGGCTTCTTACCGTCCCAGCCCTCGGCAACGGAAGCAACCAGTCCTGATATTGCCTTCCATATCAGTGCTATGGAGCGCCGGTACGGTTCCTGTACGCGGATAAACGCAGACGCGACCATGCCTACCGCCAGGTTCCACATGCCCCCCGTAAAAACATAGAGCATACGCTGCTGTAGTCCGGCAGCATCGGTTACCGGGTATGCATTGCTGATGATATACAGGACAAACACACAAATGGCCAATCCACTCCCTCGGTCACCCAGGTTTTTGAAAAGACTCGTCAGCAGGCCCACAAAAACCATCGCCAGCAGGCTCAGCCAGAGTGATCCGCCTGTGATGGATCCCAGCATGGTAAAGAACAAGGCAAGCAGGACGCCTCCGGTCAGTACACGCAGGCGCAGGCCGGTAGATCCTCG
The DNA here is from genome assembly GCA_964527735.1 of uncultured Chitinophagaceae bacterium. Taxonomy (GTDB): domain Bacteria; phylum Bacteroidota; class Bacteroidia; order Chitinophagales; family Chitinophagaceae; genus JBEBVQ01. Next base: position 89,448 of record CAZGPG010000010.1, read on the forward strand.
CAGTTCCACCCAGCAGATACATTCTGCCGTCAGCGCAATCCATTTGGCGGCTTCCAGGTGTCCCGTAGCCACACCCCACACGATCGGCACCACCGAGGCGATACCCATGCGGATACCCCAGTTGAGGGTAGGCTCAAGCGTCTCATTCCGGATGAAACGGTTCAATCGCTTATATGGCAGCAGCAGGCTCAAAGTCGGATCGTTTCAATGTGGGAATTTGGGAATTTGAAAATTTGAAAATGCCCGTGTTATGTGAGTCACACGCTCCATTTTCAAATTGTCTCATTTTCAAATTTTCAAATTAAATCATCGGTATTATTGTAACCACTGGTCTGCAATATCCGTAATGTCTGTCACAGATACAGTCTGTTCCAGGAATTCTTTTTGTTCGCCGCGGATGATCAGCGTGGCCGGTATCGCGCCCGACCAGCGGTCGTCAATGCACGGAATGAATACGTTGGCGTTCGTCTCCGAAAACCATACTATTTCAGGCTGCGGCTTTCTGCGGGCAACAAATTTTGTGATCTTATCCTCATAATCATCCTTAAAATCAAGGCTTACGAGGATCAGCTTTACCGGTTGCTCCTGATATCTTTCCTGTAATGTATCAAAGACCGGCAGCTCCTTAACACAGGGAGCGCACCAGGTAGCCCAGAAGTTGACGATATACAAAGTATCACCCTGCTCCACGCGCGACATCAGATCTCCGGATGTGTACACGGGTATTTTTTGCGACCAGACTGTCAGGGCGCCTGATAATAACAGGGTTAAAAACAGAAGCTGCCTCATAGAGATGTATGAAACACAAAATTATCAGGTATTTCCGGGATTAAACCGTTAAATTTTATGGCAATAAATAGTCAATAACGGCGCATTCACTTTCAATGAATCAGTTCTCGTCCCGGATCCCAGAACCGTTGCTCAAAATCCACAACCTTATCATCGACAACGCGGATACCTTCTTTCTCAAGCAGTTCCTGCATCCGGCCGGGCGGCACAAAATGATGCTTCCCGGTCAGCATGCCCACTCTGTTGACTACCCGGTGAGCGGGCACTTTGGGCTTTACACCGTGTACGGCATTCATGGCATACCCTACCATCCTTGCGCCGGATGCCAGGCCGATGGCGGCGGCAACAGCGCCGTAAGTGGTGACGCGCCCGCGGGGTATCAGCCGCACAATATCATAGATCACTTCGTAAATATTATCCTGCCTGTTCATCCGGCTTATCGTTATTACGTAAAGATAATAAACGGGAACGTTTCGGCTCCGGCACATTGATGTAGTCATAAGGACAATTCAGGCAGCCGTTGCCGCAGCAATATCCCCTCCGCAGCAGGTATGCGGCTGTAAAGACCAGCCTGCCATCCGGCAGGATATAATAATCCTCATGCTCCTGCAACGACATCCGCTTTTTGTTTTTTCTCCGGTATTTTTACCGGTGTCTCAGGCAGGGAGAAAGACAAGAAAAAGATCGTCCTGCCTTCCGTCAGGTGCATTTTTTCGTAGTGCGTCTGTATCGCCAGAGCGCCGGTATTTTTACCCTTTCCATAAACGTCCTGTATATCTTCATGGATTGTACATCCCTGCTCTGCAATCACCTCATGAGTAAAATCATACAGTTCCCGCGAATCGGTCTTCAGGTTGATGCGTCCACCGGCAGCCAGTATCTGCTGGTAGCGATGCAGGAACCGCGGGTGGGTAAGACGGTTTTTAGCTTTTGACTCCCGCAGAAAAGGATCGGGAAAGATGATCCATATCTCCAACACCTCCGCAGGGGCAAAATAATCCGTTATCTGCAGGATGTGCGTACGCAGGAAAGCAACGTTTTTAAGCGGCTCCTCCAGCGCCTGCTTCGCGCCGATGTACATGCGGTTCCCCTTGATGTCTACGCCAATGTAGTTGCGGTCCGGCTGTTGCCTTCCGAGATTCACACTATACTCCCCCTTGCCACAGGCCAGCTCCAGGACCACAGGATGATCGTTCTGAAAAAAACCTTTCCACTTTCCTGCCATACCTTCCGGATATTGCAGCACATTGGGAAACGATTTGATCGCATTAAACCGGATTAATTTTTTCTGACCCATAATTTAAAAACGGGGCAAATATACAAAATGCGCAGGGGCAATCCGGCGTGATTGCCCCTACGCATTGGAGGGCAACCACGCAGGGGTGCCCCTACCACGGGTTATTTATCTGCTTTGTGCTGCATTTCCTGGCTGCCCTTCGAATGTGGCTTGCCATGCTTTCCCTGCTTGCCATGTTTTTTCTTGCGCATTTCTGCTTTATGCTGCGTATACTGCTGGTATTGCTCCGCGGTCAGAATGCTTTTATACTGTCCTTCCTTTTCCTGCTTCACGGCTTTCCAGCTTTCTTTATTATCGTCCCGCTGGGACTCCATCTTTTTCGCTGCCGCAAGGTTCACGTCGTACATGGATTTCTTCTGATCTTCCGTCAGGGAAAGTGTTTTGGCAAGCCGTTCGGTCTGCCGTTCCGCTCTTTGCTCGGCGGTGATCTTTGTTTTTTCCACCTGCGGTTTTTGTGTCTGGGCAAATGTAGTTCCGGCCATCCCGGCCAGCAACATACAAATCATGATCGTTCTTTTCATAACTGATATTGTTTCATGCTCTGACTGTATCCGCACACACAGGTTTAATATCCGGCTCGTGTTTGAAAGTTAAAAAAGAGTTAGCGTTATCTGCTCCTCCTTAATATCACCCGGTTGTGAAAGATGAAATTATTTAAATTGACTAATTGTATGGATTAGTATCTTTGCCCGCGTTATTATGAAAGTACAAATCATCAATAAATCGCCGCATCCCCTGCCGGCCTACCAGACCGCAGGATCTGCAGGAATGGATATCCGGGCCTGGCTGCAGGAACCGGTAATGCTCAAACCGCTTGAAAGGGTGCTGATCCCGACCGGTCTGTATATTGCCCTACCGGAGGGATACGAAGCACAGATACGGCCGCGCAGCGGCCTGGCTATCAAGAGAGGGCTCAGCCTGGTCAACACACCCGGAACCATCGATGCAGACTACCGTGGAGAAATCATGATACCTGTCATCAACCTGTCTACTGAAGATCAGGAAATCAACGATGGAGAACGGATTGCACAAATGATCATTGCACAATATCAGCAAATATCCTGGCATGAAGTTGCTGCTCTTGAGGCAACAGAGCGGGGCGCAGGAGGATTCGGACACTCCGGAGTACAATAATGATATACACCGGGATGTATCCGGTTCTGCACGAACACATCCCTGATAACGAACAAAAACATAAACAGCAAATACAAATGAACATCATTATTCCAATGGCCGGAATGGGCAAGCGCATGCGTCCGCATACACTGACAACCGCCAAACCGTTGATACCCGTAGCGGGGAAACCTGTGGTACAACGCCTCGTAGAGGACATCCTGGCTACCAGCAATGAAAAAGTGGAAGAAATTGCTTTTATCACCAGCCCCGCTTTCGGCAGCGACGTAGAAGCGCATCTGCTCAGCGTGGCCGAATCATTGGGAGCACGCGGTAAAATATGTTACCAGGAGCCCCCATTAGGTACGGCACATGCCATCCTCGCAGCAGGAGACAGTCTTGATGGCAATGTATTTATCGCATTTGCCGACACCTTATTCAAAGCTACCTTCAGCATTGACGCAAATAAAGACGCCATTATCTGGACCCATAAAGTAGATGATCCTTCTGCCTTTGGCGTGGTGAAGCTGGATGACACAGGGGCGATTGAAGCGTTTGTGGAAAAACCGGCTGATTTTGTTTCTGACCTGGCAATTATAGGTGTGTATTATTTCAGAGACGGTGCACGGCTGAAAAAGGAGCTGCAACGACTTATAGATGAAGACATTAAACTGAAAGGAGAATACCAGATTACCGACGCTATGGAGCATATGTTGCAGCATGGCGTTAAGTTTTATACCGGGCAAGTTGAAGAATGGCTCGATTGCGGCAATAAAGATGCGACGCTTTACACCAACCAGCGTATTCTTGAAATCAAAAAAGATCATGAAAAACTGGTTTCAGACTCTGCCCGCATCGAGAACTCCGTGATCATACCGCCCTGCTTTATCGGAGAAAATGTAGTGTTGCGCAACTCTGTCATAGGCCCGCACGTATCGCTCGAAACAGGTGTACAGGTAGCCGACAGCCGGATTATTAACACGATCATCCGGGAGCATACAAATGTTAAAAATGCCCAGCTTGAAAACACGCTGTTGGGTAAAAACGTATCTTACACAGGAAAGCCGCAGGAACTCAGCCTGGGGGATTTCTCGACAGCAATATGAACACACGGACCAGGGTAGCTATATGGATCGCAGGATTGCTTGTGTGTGTCTGGCTGATGCCCGGCGCTGAAGTATTAGCACAGAAGAAACGCAAAGGGAAGAGTAAGGCCGCATCTGCACAGGCAACACCTGCCTTTGCCGGCAAAGCTGATGACCTGTATTTTGATGCCCTCAAGGCCCGGATAAAAGACGATGACCGGGAAGCCGAGCAATTGCTGCTCCAGTTTACACGCCTGAAGCCAGATGAGCCGGCAGGATATTACGACCTGGCCCGGCTTAATTTCAAAAACAGTAAAACTGATCAGGCGCTTCACAATATAAAAAAGGCGTTGTCGCTGGATGGTAACAATAAGTGGTATCGCGAGCAGTATGCACATATACTGGCTGCGCGCAACCAGTTTGAGGAAGCGGCTAAAGTGTTTGATCAGCTTGCAAAAGATGAAAAGCATAACCAGGATTATCTGTTGCTCTCATCGCGGCTCTACCAGCGCGCCGGTAAATACAAGGAATCGCTGCAGGTATTGGATAAGCTGATCGAAAAAGAAGGAGAAGATGAGCATATGCTGCTTCAAAAACAGCAGATATATCTCAGGATGAACGACCTGGAGTCGGCAACTGCCATTATCCGCCAACTGATTGACAAAAACCCGAAAGAATCGCGGTATTATGCGATCCTTGCCGAACTATACGAAAATAACGATCAGCAGTCGCGTGCCGATGAAGTATACAGGAAAATGGAAACGCTTTTCCCTGATGATCCCGGTACCCAGTTGTCCCTTGCGCTTTTTTATAAGAAGAAAAAAGACCTGGATAAATACGAATCATACGTAAAGAAAGCGATCACTAATAAGGAACTGGATGCAGAAACCCAGATCAGCCTGCTGCTGCCCTACCTGCAGGAAACCAGCGAAGACAGCAGCCGCAGACAGGACGGCATTGACCTGGCCGCACAACTGGCGGCACAACACCCTGACGACGGTCAGATACTCGGTTTTTACGGAGATGTGCTGATGCTGAACGACAAACGGGAAGAAGGGCTTATCCAATACAAAAAAGCGCTTGATGCCGATCCTTCCCGGTTTAATGTATGGCAGCAGCTGCTGTTCAACTATACAGACCGGGCTTCTGCAGATTCACTGATTTTGTACAGCGAAAAAGCCATAGTATTATTCCCCACTCAGGCGATCATACATTACCTGAACGGGATCGGACATTTTCACCTCAAAAAATACATGGAGGCGATAAAAGCGCTGAACCGTGCAGCAGAGCTACAGCCGGAAGATCAGCCTGAGATGCTGGCAGATATTTATGCCATGCTGGGCGATGTGTATAATCTGCTGCGCGAATACGAACAATCGGACAGCAGCTACGAGCGCGCACTGCGCCTTGCGCCCGCCAATGCCACCGTATTGAATAACTATGGTTATTACCTTTCCGAACGAGGTGTAAGGCTCGGGGATGCAGAACGCATGTCGCGCCAGTCACTGGTCATACGGCCGGATGAACCTACTTTCCTCGACACCTATGGATGGATCCTGTACAAGCAGGGGAAATACGAAAAGGCGGAAAGCTATATCCGTAAAGCGATTGACAGCAATACGGATACTGCCGACGGTACACTGTGGGATCACCTGGGAGATATCCGGTACAAATTGGGAGATATCTCCCAGGCTGTAGAATACTGGAAAAAAGCAAAGGAGAGAGGCAGTGAAAATGATAAACTCGACAAAAAAATAAAGGACAGGAAACTGTATGAGTAGTGGCCAGGTATGGAAAGGACTGCTGATAGCATTGACAGCAGTATATGCGCTGTCTTCGTGTAAAACCGGAAAAAAACCGGTACGGAAAGACGTAGTGGTGGATAGTGTTGCAGTAACGGAAAGTGTGAAGGGTTCCCTGCCGGTGTCCTATCCTGCGCTCAATGAAGAAAAGAAAGCCCTGGTAAGTATATTGCTTCCGCTGAAAGAAAGGAAAATCCATTACCACACATTTACAGGCAAGGCAAAAATGTTTTTCCAGAGCGGTACGGAAAAACATGAATTTACAGCAGGCATACGGATGCAGAAAGACAGTGTAATATGGGCATCCGTATCTGCCCTCGGAGGCCTGGTGCAGGTAGCGCGTATTATAATCACACCAGACAGCATCCAACTCATCAACTACCTGCAGCGTGAAGTAACAATGCTCCCTGCGTCCGAAGCATCAAAACTCCTCCCGGCAGATATTGACTTCGAAATGCTCCAGAACCTGATCATCGGTAACCTGGTCAGCAATGGCGGGATACCGACAGATGCTACCGACTTTGGAGGCACCTGGTCTTTACAGCTCGAAGACAACCGCTATCACCAGCTGATCGCCTACAATAAATCAGACACTACACTCCGCAGCAACCAGGTACGCACACAAAATACCATGCCGGAAACCTCTCTGATGTTGCAGTTTGGGAACTATACACTTGTCAACGATCAAAGCTTCCCCGTCAGCAGGGTGATCAATATTCTTACTGGTGAAGACCAATATTACCTTGACATGAATTTCAACAGCATGGCAATAGATGAGCCTGTCGACTTCCCTTTTACCATACCCAAAAAGTACACACTGAAATAGTGATCGCCAGGTAATGCCGCACCTGTATCAAACCCTGCTTATCTTTACGGCATGAGCACTGCCGAAAATACCATACTGGGATTGAAAATGCCAACCGACCCCCGGTGGACGGATCTGGCTGCCGTCTCGCTCGAAGAAATACTGACAGACCATGCCTTCTGTGAGCAGAAAGCAGCTACACAATGTATATCCCTTATCCAGCGTTATCCTGAAAAAGCAGAGTTGATAAATGCCCTGGCTCCCATCGTCACAGAAGAATGGGGCCACTTCCGGATGGTATGGGCCGAGCTCAAAAAAAGAGGATATCCGCTTGGGCGTCAGCGAAAGGATGACTACGTAAATCTCCTTCTGCAACATGAGCCTAAAGGCATTTCGGCCGACGAGAAGCTACTCCATAAGCTCATGATCTGCGCCCTGATCGAAGCGCGGAGCTGCGAACGGTTCCGCCTGCTTTCCGAAGGACTTGAAGACCCTTCGCTGCGTAGCTTTTACTACAAATTCATGGTGTCTGAAGCTGGTCATTACCGCCTGTTCATAGATCTTGCCAATGAGTACTTCCCTCCTGATAAAGTGCGCGCAGCCTGGCAGCAGTGGCTGCAGACCGAAGGAGAGGTCTTGCAGCAGCTGACACCGCGTGGAGACCGGATGCACTGATTATGCCCCCTACGCTGTGCGGAATATTCCCGCTAACATCCGGCAAAGCTGTACTGTAGTGCATATCTGAAATTTCATTTGCAAAATCTCCCGCATCTTTCTTACCTTTGCCGCCCTGGCAAGTCTTATACGGCCAGCTCCTGCTGAATCCCCCAGGACAGGAATGTAGCAAGGGTAGGTGGTCGTAGCGGCGCGATATAAGCAACTTGCCAGGTTTTTTTTATTTATACCTGAGCTATTTCTTCGCTCAATGAGCCGGCTGATAACAGCCATCTTTCATTTTCAAGTGTTCAAATTTCCAACTGTTTACATAATGTAATAGCTTCGCTTTCATGAATCGTTGCGTCCTATTGCTCATCGCACTGACTATCTTAAGCCTGACACAAGCTCTGGCCGCTACCCGCCAGGATTCCCTGCGAGGCAGCAATGGTCCCGGGCGGGCGTGGTGGGATGTAGAACATTACCGGCTTACCATAGAAACAGATACCGCATCAGAGCACATCTCCGGCTATAACGAAATAATCCTGCGTGTGGTTGCCCCGCCCGGCGACAGCCTGCAGCTCGATCTTCAGGAACCGATGCTGCTCGACAGCATACTATACCAGGGCAAAAAGCTGGAAGTAAAAAAAGAAGGGAATGTATGGTGGGTTATTTACCCCTTTCATCAGTGGCACACAGGCACCATGCACCGTTTAACTGCCTTTTATCATGGCAGACCGAAAATGGCCAAAATGCCGCCCTGGGACGGCGGCTTTATCCGTACAAAAGACAGTACCGGCAAACTCTGGACAGCAGTGGCCTGCCAGGGGGTCGGCGCGAGTACCTGGTGGCCCTGCAAAGATCACCAGGCGGACGAACCGGACCAGGGAATGGACATCCATTTCATCACCAACAGCCCCTACCCTGTTATCTCCAACGGCCGTCTGGTATCGCACGATACAACAAGCGACAGTCACAACTGGCATTGGCGGGTGCGGTCACCGATCAATACCTACAATGTCACTTTCTACATCGGCGACTATATCCACTGGCATGATACACTGATGGGAGAAAATGGCAGGCTGGATCTGGATTTTTACGCTTTGCGTCATAACGAAGCCAAAGCACACGAGCAGTTTTCCGCCGTAAAGCCCATGCTGCGTTGTTTCGAGTACTGGATGGGGCCTTACCCATTTTATGCAGACGGATACAAACTCGTGGAAGCGCCGTATGCTGGCATGGAACACCAAAGCGCCATAGCCTATGGCAACGAATACAAAATGGGCTATAAAGGCAATGACCGAAGCGGGACCGGAGTGGGTATGCTCTTCGATTTTATCATTGTGCACGAAAGCGGCCATGAATGGTTTGGCAATAGCATTACCGCCGCAGACGTGGCCGACAACTGGATACACGAGGGATTCACCACATATACAGAAGCGCTGTTTGCCGAATGCCTGTCCGGAAAAGAAAAAGCTTTTACCTATACCCGCGGCGAGTGGAATAACATCCGCAACGACCGCCCGGTGATCGGGCAATACGGTGTGCACGATCACGGATCGGGCGACAAATATGATAAAGGCGCTGCCGTCGTACACATGATCCGTACGCTGATAGATGATGATGACCGTTTTCGCTCCTTACTCCGGTCATTAAACCAGGCATTCTATCATAAAACACTGTCATCTGCGGAAATCGAAACATTTATCAACCGGTTTGCCGGTTACAATTTCACTCCTTTATTTGATCAGTTCTTACGAACCAATCTGATACCCGAACTGGAATATTTCGTTAAAGACAAACAGTTGTTTTATCGTTTTAATCATGCTGTACCTGGCTTTGCCCTCCCCTTGCGCATCAATGACGGGAAACGCAGCGCGTTGATCACCGTCACATCCGAATGGCAGCATATGCGCTGGAAAGGCAGACATGACGTTGCGTTTTCCGGTGATTTCCTGTTCCGGAAATGACCCTCTGCCGGCTGTGTGGATTACATCTGAATAAAACATACGGATAAAAGATTTGGAGCGGGCTATATTTGCGTAGCATGGCGAAGAAAGAACAGAAAGAAACTCCATTAATGAAACAGCACGGGGAGATCAAGGCAAAGTACCCCGATGCCATTTTATTGTTCCGCGTGGGCGACTTCTATGAAACCTTTGGCGAGGATGCCCTTGTCGCGGCACGCGTACTGGGCATTACCCTTACAAAACGCTCTAATGGCGCTGCCGCCAGCATAGAGCTGGCCGGTTTCCCACATCATGCCCTGGAAACTTACCTCCACAAGCTGGTGAAAGCAGGCCATCGCGTAGCCATCTGCGATCAGCTGGAAGATCCAAAAACGGCTAAAGGCATTGTAAAAAGGGGTGTTACCGAGCTGGTTACGCCGGGCGTAGCTACCAGTGACAAATTGCTCGAGCATAAAACCAATAATTACCTTGCCGCCGTGTGGCTCGGCGATCCGGAATGTGGCGCCGCATTTCTCGATATCTCTACCGGTGAATTTTTTATAGCCCAGGGAAGCATCGAATACACAGACAAACTCCTGCAAAGCTTCCGGCCTTCGGAAGTGCTGGTATCGAAAGCGCATCTGAAACGCTTCCGCGAACAGGTAGATAATAAAATATACACGTTTGCGCTGGACGAATGGATCTTTCAGCGCCAGTACACACACGATCTTCTCCTTGAGCATTTCTCCACCCAATCCCTGAAAGGATTTGGGGTTGAAGACCTGCATACCGCCATCCTCCCGGCCGGCGCCATCCTGCATTATCTGAAAGATACCGCGCACGCCAACCTCGGGCATATCAGCAACCTGCAGCGTATCGTGCCGGACGGCTTCCTGTGGATGGACCGGTTTACGATCCGCAACCTGGAGCTGCTCGGCAGCAGCGATGAAAAAGGTGTTAACTTATTACAGGCGATAGACCGCACGCTGTCCCCAATGGGCGCCCGGATGATGAAACGCTGGTTGCTCTTTCCGCTGGCGGACATCGGGCAGATCCAACAACGGCAAGACCTCGTAGCGCTGCTCATCAAAGACGGCGAACTGACGGAATCTCTTGTCCGGCTGATAAAACAAACCGGCGACGTGGAACGGCTGGCAGGCAAGATACCGCTCCGCAAAGCCGGCCCCAGAGACGTATTACAGCTGGGGCGGGGCATCGGCCTTATGGAAGAAATAAAAACAGTCTGTGCCGGTATAGCCGACGAAAACCTGCTCCGGCTCACCAGCCGGCTGCAACCACTGGCAGAGATCCGCGAACGTATCTGCGCGGTAATCTCCGAAGATGCGCCGGCATTGGCGATCAAAGGAAATTTCATCCGTGACGGCATACACGAAGACCTCGACAAGCTGCACCATATTTCCCGCAGTGGCAAAGAATACCTGATGCAGATACAGCAGAAGGAAGCGCAGCAAACCGGCATTACTTCGCTGAAGATTGCCTACAACAACGTTTTCGGTTATTACCTCGAAGTAACGCACACCCATAAAGACAAAGTACCCGCAGACTGGATCCGGAAGCAAACACTCGCTAATGCAGAACGGTACATTACACCTGAACTGAAAGAGTACGAAGAAAAAATACTGGGCGCCGAAGAAAAGATCCTTGCCTATGAGCAGGAAATATACCAGGAGCTGCTGGCCGCGATTGAGCCATACATTGCCGATATACAGGTCAATGCACAGATCATAGCTCAAATAGACTGCCTCGGTTCATTTGCCGCCGTAGCCAGGCAATACAATTATCACAGGCCGGAATTGACGGACGGACCGGTGCTGGATATTAAAAACGGACGCCATCCGGTCATCGAGCAGCAACTGCCACCGGGAGAAAGCTATGTGGCCAACGATACTTTGCTGGATAAAGAACAGCAGCAACTGATCATTCTGACAGGTCCGAACATGAGCGGTAAATCCGCTTTGCTGCGGCAGACGGCGATCATTACCCTGATGGCGCATATGGGGAGCTTCGTACCCGCAGACGCGGCTACAATCGGCATGACGGACAAGATATTCACCCGCGTGGGCGCTTCCGATAACCTCAGCGGCGGAGAAAGTACCTTTATGGTGGAGATGAATGAAACCGCGGGGATCATCAACAACATCAGCGAACGCAGCCTGGTATTGCTCGATGAGATCGGGCGGGGTACGAGCACTTATGACGGCATCTCCATTGCCTGGTCTATTGTGGAATACCTGCACAATCATCCGGCAAAACCAAAAACACTTTTTGCTACTCATTATCATGAGCTGAACGAACTGGAAAATCAGTTGCCTCGTGTAAAAAACTACCATATCACCCACCAGGAAACAGGTAATAAAGTGATCTTTCTCCGGAAGCTGGCGCCGGGTGGCAGCAGGCACAGTTTCGGCATCCAGGTGGCGCGCATGGCCGGTATGCCGCCGGCATTGCTGGAGCGTGCAGAAGAAGTGCTGGCCACATTGGAAGAAAAGCACGCCGCTACCGGTGGTTCCATGCAGCAGGTCAAAAAGATCACCAGAACACAAAATTTCCAGCTCAATATATTTGACGGGCTGGCCGAAGATCTGCGGCGGGTACAGCAAACACTCGACAATACGGATGTCAATACACTCACGCCCGTTGAAGCGCTCCTGAAATTAAACGAACTGAAGGAAATCGTGAGACAGTATAAAGGATAATTTGAAAATTTGAAAATGAGGCAATTTGAAAATGGAGCCTGCGGCTCATATCACATGGGCATTTTCAAATTAGCACATTTTCAAATTTTCAAATTCATTTACTTCTTCTTAATAAAGATAACCGTATAATACCTGTATCCGTTCTTGGCCTGCGCTATACCCACGCCTGCGTAACTGTAGTCTCCTTCAATATTTTCCCTGTGACCGTCGCTGTTGAGCCAGTTGTGCACCACTGATGCGGCACCCTGGGGACTGTGGGCTACATTCTCGGCGCCCCCGGTAGCAGATAATTGCTTCAGCAACTTGCCGATACGGTCATCAAATCCCGCATGACCGAACGCGATTTTTTTCTGAGACATACGAACACTGTGATCATGAGCCTCGTTGCTGATTATTTCATTCATCACCAAAGGAGGCTTACCCAAACTGCTGCGGTGTTTGTTGATCAGGTTAAGCACAGTCGTTTCCTCCTGTGCGGCTCCAGTCTGCTGCATTTCTTGTGGCTTTTTGCTTTTTTCCTGTGCATCAGCCGGACTGCTCATCAATGCAACAAAAAGCACAAGGCACGCAAGACGCACGCCTTGCCTTACCGGGCGCAGGGAGAGATTAAGTTTCGTCCTGTTCATTGGCTAATTTCAACTCCAGTGTTTCAACGGAATTCCGGTACATTTTCAATATCCTGGCCTCGTATGCCCCGATCGGAAGCACATCGCCTTCCCGGATCTCATTAGGGAAAAGGTAAGCGATCAGCCCCGATAAGGTATCATAATGCTCACTTTCTTCGAGCCGATAGGGCAGATATTTATTAATATCCGAAAGATTGCGATGGGCGGTGATAATAAACATACTATCCCCTATCCGTTCTACATACGGCTTTTCATTGTCGTATTCGTCCTGTATCTCACCAACAAGCTCTTCGAGAATATCTTCCATGGTGACGATACCTGCCACATCACCGATCTCGTTGGTGACAATCGCCATCTGCATATGTTTTTTCTGGAAGTCTTTGAGCAGGTCTTTGATCTTCATGCTGCCCGGTATGAAATAGGCTTTCCGTATCAGCGGAATGATAGCCGCTTCACGCCCTCCGTCTTCCATAAAACGCTTCATCAGGTCTTTGGTATGGATGACCCCTTTGATGTCGTCAATCGTTTCTGTATACACGGGGTAGCGGGTATAACCTTCGGTTACGGCAATGTCTATGGCTTCCCGCACCGTAAGCGCCGTATGCAGCGCCGAAACGTTCTTGCGTAATGTCTGGATATCAGTTACACGGCGATCGTCAAAATCAAAAACATTCTGTATCAGCTCCCGTTCCGTCTCTTCGATAGCTCCGCCTTCCTGGCTTTCTGTAATGATCATTTTCAGCTCTTCTTCCGTGTGGATCTCCGAACCGTGCATCGGCTTGATCCCGATCAGGCGGAGCAGGAAGTTGGCAAACCCGTTCAGTGCCCAGATAAAAGGGCGGAATATGAAATAGAATATACGTAATGGCCAGGCAAGCGCAAATGTAGTAGTGGTGGGATGGCGGATCGCAATAGACTTGGGCGCCAGTTCACCGAATACGATATGCAGGATCGTAATCGTAATAAACGCTACAGGCAGGGCAACATTCTTTGCAGTTACCTCTCCCAGATTGAGATTAAATACATTGAATATGCGCAGTATTATATTAGCTACGACTTTTTCGCCCACCCAGCCCAGCCCAAGACTGGCCAGGGTAATACCTAACTGCGTGGCAGCCAGGTAGGCATCAAGGTTGGTTACAATTTTTTTAGCGGCAGCCGACAGCCGCTTGTTTACAACCGCTTTTACTTCGATCTGGGAAGACCTGACCTTTACGATAGCAAACTCGGCAGCAACGAAAAAACCATTCAGGGCGACCAGGAAAAGCGTCAGTAAAATGTCGGGTATCATACTTGGATGAACATTTCACAACAAACATACCACTACAATCGCAATCCGTCAATTATTAAATTCCCATTATCACTACTTATAAATAAATATATTATCATTTTATTCGTTTTTAATTAGAAATAAATTAATTAAAAATAATAGCACTCTGCTCCTGCTTAACGTTAAAGATTAATTTTCATGATCCTGCAATGCCTCTGCGGGGGCACGTATTTATCAGTGTATTATCACATTGATTTATTAAAACTCATTTTTCTCTTAAAATTTGCTAACGTATTGTTAAAGGGCATTACGGATATATAAACGGCTCAAACTTTGTTTGTGTATAATACGATCATAGAAAGATTATGGAAAATCCGGCCATACTGATGATAGACAGCGATGCAGATGCACTGGCCGTGTGCACATCATTACTACAGAGTAAGGGTTTAACGGTATACCCGGTAAATACTGCCGAGGCATTTGCGGAAGCGCTGCAGGAGATCAACCCGGGCATCATTATCATCAACACTTATGCGGGCGCCCCGATCACTGCCAGGATTATGCACGAGATAAGCACACACAATCATTGCCGGCACATACCTGTTGTATACTATTTTGCAGATGAGGATATATACCTGGTCAGGAGGAAAATAGAAGACGGACGTATGGAATATCAATCAATCAAGGCAGATAATATGGTTACGGTGCTGCAGACTGCTGTAAGCTGACGATGGCATGATTTTTTCCGTCTTATAAACGGAATGTAAATCGCAGTTATATGGCTTTAAGAATACTGATGATAGGTGATGATGAAGCGTATCTTGCAACAGACCGGGATTTCCTGAAAGAAAGAGGTATCCGCGTATACACTTCTGTTGCTTCAGAGCATCTTGACGAATTGATATCGGAAACAGATCCTGATCTTGTTTTCCTGAATTACCGGAATCCCGGTATACAGGAAATGGATCTGTATCATAACGTGCTGGACAATCTGCACATGGTCCGTAAACCCGTCATTTTTACTTTATCGGAAGATACGGCCTATCTTGTGAGCAGAGACAGGACAACTTCGCGCAATCAAAAAAATCATATCTCTGACAATATCCGTGATGCTGTAAAACAGGCATTTACAATTACATGCTCGCCGGGTAAGGACAGGGCTGTTCCGCAGTTCCGCAAAACAGTATTCTTTCACACCTTACCGGCAAGCGCCTGATCATGATGGCGGGGCAGGATAATATGGAATGTGGTTCCGGCATTTTCGTCACTGTCTACCCGTATGGAACCATGATGCTGCCCGATGATTTCCTTACAGATACTTAATCCGAGACCATATGATTTTTCGTTGTTCAATCCATTCCTTCCCGCTTTCGTAAAGCGATCAAAGAGGGTGGGAAGCAAGTGTTCGGGGATACCAATGCCGTTGTCGGCTACGGCTATATGTACCATTTCATTATTAGCATTCAGCATCAACTTGATAGTCCCGCCCGGAGCAGTGAATTTTACCGCATTGTGTATCATGTTGTTCAGCACACGCTGCAGTTTCTGCACATGTACATCTGCGGTGACAGAAAAATCGGGCAATGCCGTGATAAAATGTTTTTCGTTACCGGTCTGCAATTGCCATGTCTGTACGGTGTCTTTCAGTAAGCGGTCTATTGCTGCCGGAGCTGTTTGTAACGGGCCCGGCTGGGTGCGCGCTACCTCCATGAGGTCATGAATAAAATAATCCGCATCCTTACATGCCTTTTCGATCATGGAATAAAATTCAGAAGGATCTTCTATGCCGGTCTTGAGCAGGTCTATGGAAGCCGCAATATTATTGAGCGGGCTGCGCAGATCGTGCGCCACAATAGACAGCATTTCCGTCTGCTGTGTGTTGATAAACCGGATCTGCCGGTTTTTATTTTCAATGATGATGATTTGCCGGTAATAATCGTACTGGTACGAAAACCAGATCCGCGATATAAGAAACATCATCAGGACGATCATAAAACCCGTGATATAATTTTGCTTCAGTATCTGGGGATCGTGCTGAAAGAAACGCACCGAAACAACGAAAATAATAAAGGTGGCGGCGGCAATAAACAATATCTCCCGAAAGGAGAACAGTACGAGCACTGCTATAGAAAAACATCCTGCCAGGAGATAGGTCAGCGTATTGGACGGGTTATATTGTGCCAGCAGGGAAACCCCCATAAAGTGCGCGATCACCGCAAGGCTATATGCCAGCAGCAGATAACGTACAGGCAAAAATCGTTTCCGTACATGGAATGACCTGGTAAACCGGAGCAGCAGCAGAAATATCACAGTGTTTGCGAGCAGTATGAGGTACAGTGTTTTAAATTCCTCATGATTGTCAATAACGACACCTGGCGGTATAACAGTGCTTAAAGATAAAAGGATGATACTGGAAGCGAGTGCAATGATTGCGAGCACACGCAGCGCCTTGATGCTGCGCCGGGTGGCTTTACGCATAAACATGGTACGCTCGGTGGTATCGGCGGGGTCTCGAAACAGGTATAGTTGCATGAAATGTATGTCTGCGCTACAGCAGATTTCTTCAGTACAATATTACATAATTTCACGGGGTTAATACAAGTATATTATTCCATCGTCCGCCGTGACGCAGTGAAGACAGGTCAGCCCTTGCCGGCTTGTGGTGAAACCTCCGAAGCTGTTTCAGCTTCTTTTTCCCGCTCTTTTTGCAGCACACGTTTGTTGAGCATCCCAACGGTAAACAGGCAGGAGCATACAATAGCAACACTGAGATAACCTACCCACTGGTAATTATGGAGCCGGCCATCCGCATCTGCATAAACGATCCAACCCGATATAAGGGAAGCCACACCCGTAAACAATTGCTGTACAGACGAGTTAAAGCTCATAAAGCTACCGCGCTGTGCCGGCGGGGGCACATTACTGATGATGGCCTGTGCCGGTATACTGCGGCCGGTGGACAATACAAACCAGATCCCTGTCACTATCAGCACAAAGTAAAAGGGGATGGAAGGCATGTTCGTGATCAGGAAAATGGGGAATATTGAGGCCACTACAAAAAAGCGGAACACTTTCATCTTCCCGTACTTATCAGCCCAGCGGCCGATCACGGGAGAAAAAACAAACGTCAGCGCGCCGCCCACGAGGTAGATAAGCGGTGTCTGATCTTTAGTAAAGCCTACATTAAATTCCATATAGGGATTGATGAACGGAATGATCATAAAATGACCCATCATCAGGCTTCCCATCAGCAGGAGTGCATTCAACTGAGCTTTATCGGAAACTATATTCCTGATCACCTGCATCATCTGCCGGCCCCTGCTCAGGCCCGGCAATGGCGCTTTGATATGACCGGTCATGGGTGGAAGATAGCGTGCCACAAGCAATACAATAAGAATGCCCAAAGCCCCTATCAGGATAAAAGGAGCATGCCAGCTTATGTGGTTGGCAAGATACAGTCCGAAGGGCACGCCAATCACGGAGGCAAACGAAAAGGCAGCCATGATGGAGCCCATTGCCACACCGCGCCTTTCGTAAGGGAAGATATCAGCAACGATAGACAGCACTTGTGCGCCGATCAGCCCGCCGAACGCTCCGGCCAATATCCGGGCGCTCAGCAGCAGTTCATAGGTAGGCGCGATACCACAGCATATTGTACCGGCTATAAAGCCGGTATAACCGGTGAGCAATACTTTCTTCCGGTCGAAACGGTCTACAAAGAAAGCGGCGAAAAAACCGATCGTACCGGCGCTCAGCGTATAGGAAGCGACAAGGAGGCTGAACTGTGTAGTGCTGATCCCAAAAAAAGGCAGCAGAAAATTACCCAGCGGCATCATGATCATAAAATCCATGATGTGGGTGAAGTTGATGGCTGACAGCAATAAAAGAATGATCCGCTCTTGTTTTGACATAGAACTTATAAGGATAACAAAGGTCGGAGAATTTTATTACCGGAACACTATAATCCATTAAAGTGCCGGCAGGCAAATATCCGGCGCCGGAAAAATAAAAGGAACAGCCTGATGAGCTGCTCCTTTTCGAAAAATTAAACCGGCGGGGGACTATCCTTTGAACTGTGGGATCATCTCCTGAGCCAGCTTCACCATTTTATTAATACCTTCTTCCGGCAGATTTCCTTTTTTGAATTCGGCCAGCACGTCAGGCAGTCTCACTTCCATTTCATAGAGGAAAGCCTCTTCAAATGCTTTCACATGCTTCACCGGTACTCCCGAAATGAGGTTATTGGTACCGAGATAAATGATCGCGATCTGTTTCTCTACCGAAAATGGCGCATATTGTGCCTGTTTAAGGATTTCCACGTTGCGGCTGCCTTTGTCAATTACGTTCTTGGTAGCAGCATCGAGGTCGCCGCCAAATTTGGAAAAGGCTTCCATTTCACGATATAACGCCTGGTCGAGCTTCAGCGTACCGGCTACCTTCTTCATGGATTTGATCTGGGCATTACCCCCCACGCGGCTTACCGAGATACCTACGTTGATCGCAGGGCGGATACCGGCGTTAAACAAGTTACCTTCCAGGAATATCTGTCCGTCGGTAATGGAGATCACGTTAGTGGGGATATATGCGGATACGTCGCCCGCCTGTGTTTCGATGATCGGCAGTGCAGTCAGCGATCCGCCCCCTTTCACAAGGTGCCTGATGCTTTCGGGCAAGTCGTTCATACCTTTGGCTATCTCATCATTACCAATGACCTTGGCGGCACGTTCGAGCAGACGGCTGTGCAGATAGAATACGTCGCCGGGATATGCTTCACGGCCCGGAGGACGACGCAGCAGCAGCGATACTTCACGATAAGCGACAGCCTGCTTGGACAGGTCATCATACACCACCAGCGCAGGGCGGCCCGTATCCCGGAAAAACTCACCGATGGCGGCGCCGGCAAACGGGGCAAAGAACTGCAACGGAGCAGGATCGGAAGCGGAAGCGGCTACAATCACCGTATAGGCCATAGCGCCGTGCTCTTCCAGGGTTTTCATCACACCTGCTATGGTAGATGCTTTCTGGCCGATAGCCACATAGATACAATATACGGGGTTGCCCGCTTCATAAAATTCTTTCTGATTGATAATGGTATCCACGCAGATAGCGGTCTTGCCGGTCTGACGGTCGCCGATCACCAGCTCACGCTGGCCGCGGCCGATAGGGATCATCGCGTCGATCGCTTTGATACCGGTCTGCAACGGTTCCTTTACCGGCTCACGGAAGATGACGCCCGGCGCCTTACGCTCCAGCGGCATTTCATACAGCTCACCGGAGATAGGACCTTTCCCGTCTATCGATTCACCGAGCGTATTCACGACACGGCCCACCATACCTTCGCCTACCTTGATAGAAGCGATCTGGCCCGTACGGCGTACTTTAGCGCCTTCTTTAATCTGGCCGCTCTCGCCCATCAGTACCACGCCCACATTATCCTCTTCAAGGTTCAGGGCTATGGCTTTAACGCCATTATCAAAAACTACCAGTTCGCCCTGACGGACACTGTTCAGGCCGTACACGCGTGCAATACCATCGCCCACCTGGAGCACGGTACCTACTTCTTCGAGGTTTGCGCCGCCGTCAATGTTGCTCAACTGTTCGCGGAGTATCGCTGATATTTCATCCGGTTTAATCTCAACCATGATTATTTATTTATAGAGTCAATTTTAATGAGTACCAATTTCAATTTATCTAAGTTCACTCACATAAGCATTTCCCAGGAATTGCGTCCTGATATCGTTCAGCTCTTTCCGGATGCTGGCATCAAACAGCTTGTCTTCCATCTCCAGCACAAAGCCCCCGATAAGGTCGGGATCGACACGGGCGCTGAGGTCCACCGTATGGCCCGGCAATCCGGCAGCAACACGGGCACGAATAGCTTCTTTTACCGGTTCTCCGACCATGGATGCAGTAGTAAGCTTTACTGTCTTTATTTTCTTCAGCTCTTTATACTGGCTGATAAATGCAGACGCTATTTCAGGAAGGGATGCTTCCCTGCTTTTATTGACCAGCAGGGTAATAAAGCCTTTAGTCAATGCGCTGATACTGGTTCCCAGAACGGCATCAATGATCTGCAGCTTTTTCCCGGCCTTGATCACCGGACTGCGCAGCATATTTTCGAAATCACGGCTTTGACGGCAGATATTATCCAGCAGCCGGATATCTTCAAGGGCAGCATCAAGGCTGTTACGCTCGATGGCCAGATCCAGCAGCGATTTCGCATAACGCGCAGCGAGACGAGGGTTTTGCATAAGTGGCGTAAATGAGAATTAGTTCAGTTGGATATCTTCCGTCAGGGAGTTGATATATTCATTTTGTTCTGTCGCAGAAGCCAGTTGCTTACGCAGGATCTTTTCCGCTACTTCCACAGCAAGCGTACCGATCTCATTCTTCACCTCTGTGATAGCTGCAAGCTTCTGGTGCTCAATCTGCTGCTTTGCGTCTGCCAGCATCTTATCAGTGATCAGCCGCGTCTTTTCCTTAGCCTCACTAATGATCCGCTCCTGTTCATCCTTGGCTTCTTTGAGCATTGCAGAACGTTCTGCACGGGCTTCCATGAGCAGTTTTTCATTCTCAGCCTGCAGCTCGTTCATTTCCTTCTTTACACGATCCGCCGTGGCGATAGATTCGGCTATTCCTTTCTCACGTTCGCCAAGCATATCCAGGATAGGCTTCCAGGCAAATTTGCGCAAGATGAATAGAACGACCAGGAACGCTACCAGCGTCCATACAAATAATCCCAGCTGGGGAGTCAGCAAATCCATACTGATCTGTTTTTTTTATTTTAATTATTTATTTCCTGACACTATCAGGTTGTCTTTAAAATCTAATCCGAAGCAGGTAAATAAACTGCATCCTCTGCCCTTTGCGTCGGATGCAGTTTATAAAGTACTTACAGTACTACAGCCAGCAGACCTGCAATAACCCCGAACAGCGCCACACCTTCTACGAAGGCGGCAGTCAGGATCATGTTTGCACGGATGTCTCCGGCAGCTTCCGGCTGACGGGCAATAGATTCAACGGCGCCTTTACCGATCTGGCCGATACCGACTCCGGCAGCCAGGGCAGCGATACCTGCACCAATTGCACCACCGGCAGCGGCGGTACCATCAATTGCCAACAGCATTGTGTTTAACAAGGACATGTGTATATGGATTTAAATTAAAAAAACACTTTATTAATGCGCATGATCTGCTTCGTGCGCATGACCCTCTTCTACTGACTGACCAATAAATACTGCTGTCAGATTTGTAAATATGAATGCCTGAATGGCTCCGACGAGCAGCTCCAGGAAAAACATGAATATTGTAAATGCGAGCGATACCGGCGCAAAGCTCCATCCGGCTACCGTACTCAGGGCGCCAAAGATAAAGATCATAGATATAATGCTCAAAATAATTATGTGCCCTGCCAGCATATTGGCAAACAGACGGATCATCAATGCTATAGGCTTAATGAACAGTGAAATGATCTCAATAGGCACCAGCAGGAATTTAATACCCAGCGGTACTCCCGGCGGATTGAACAAATGCCCCCAGAAGTGCTTGTTGCCCTTCGCCACCATGACAATAAAGGTGATCAGCGCCAGGCAACCGGTAACCGCAATGTTCCCTGTAAAATTGGCGCCTCCCGGTATCAGGCCCAGTATATTATTGATCCAGATAAAAAAGAACATGGTAAGCAAGAGCGGCATAAAGCGCATATACTTATGCCCGAGATTAGGCTTGGCCACCTCATCCCGTATAAAAATAATAGCTGTTTCAAGTGCATTCTGAAAACCGGACGGCGCCGTCGTGGCGCCCGCTTTCTTATATTTGGCAGCCACACGGGTCATGATCCACAACATAAGCACCACAGAAAGCAAAAGAGACGCTACATTTTTTGTAATGGAAAGGTCATAAAACACTTCACCCGGATTTTCAGAAATGATCCTGCCGGATTCGTCATCAAGCGTGTACCCCTTATATACCGAACGGTGCCCGTGGTGCCCGAACTGTGCAGAAGAAAAGACGGACAATCCGTTGTCTTTGCTGTAAATAATAACAGGCAAAGGTACACTTACCGCATGCTCGTTCACATCAAACAAATGCCAGTCGTGCGCATCACGGATATGGCCAAAAATCACTTCAGATGCGTTAAACCCGCCATCCTCATGCGCATCCGGCGTATGCGAAGCAAAAGAATTGATGCCAAAGCACAGAAACACACACAGAAGCAGTGCGACGCGGGAGTAAAGTTGCCTAAAATTCATTATGCGACCCTGAAATTTTGCGCAAAGGTAACACAGGAAGGATGAAAATACAAAAGAAAAATCATCCTGACGGACTGTAGGATCAAAATGGGAGAAATATGACAAATATCAGGACGACTCCGGGAGAAAAAATAAGTCCGGAATGGTTTTCCGTTGTACTTTTGCCATCTAATTCAAAAATTTCTCTATGCAGGAATCTGGTAAGAAAAACCCATCGGCAGATCTGGCCGGAATGGGTCTCCATGTATCTGTTGCCCACTGGAATTTGTCCAGTGAAGAATTGACCCAAAAAACCGTTGAACTGGGTCAGGGTGTGTTGAACGATACCGGCGCGTTATGTGTCAGCACCGGCAAATTCACGGGGCGCTCGCCGAAAGATAAATTTACCGTAAAAGATGCCATTACCGAAAAATCAGTTGACTGGGGTGATGTGAACATCCCGTTCAGCCCCGAAGCTTTCGACAAACTGTATGATAGGGTATGCGCCTATTTTTCCGGCAAAGAGGTCTGGGTACGCGATGCCTATGCCTGCGCCGATCCCAAGTACAGGCTCAATATCCGGGTGATCAATGAAATGCCCTGGGCCAACCTGTTCTGTAATGACCTGTTCCTGCGCCCTACGGAAGCGGAAATAGAAACGCAAACACCCGACTGGCTGATCCTCCAGGCGCCTGACTTCCTGGCCGATCCTGCTACGGACGGCACTCGCCAGGGAAATTTCACGATTGTTAACTTTACCCGCAAAATCATCCTGATCGGCGGTTCCGCCTACACCGGCGAAATAAAGAAAGGAATATTCGGCGTACTGAACTTCCTCCTCCCGCACGACCATAAGGTGCTGAGTATGCACTGCTCCGCCAATGAAGGGAAAAACGGGGATGTAGCGCTTTTTTTCGGCCTTTCCGGCACCGGCAAAACCACATTGAGCGCCGACCCCGACCGCGCGCTGATCGGCGACGACGAACATGGCTGGGCAGACGGATCCGTATTTAATTTCGAGGGCGGGTGTTATGCCAAATGTATTGATCTGAGCGCTGAAAAAGAGCCCCAGATCTATGCCGCCATCAAACCGGGCGCGCTGCTGGAGAACATCAAATTCCATGAAGGCACTAATACGGTAGATTACAGCGACGGTACGATCACTGAAAACACACGTGCCGCCTACCCGATCTTCCATATTGAAAATGCAAAAGATCCCTCTTACGGCGGCGATCCTAAAAATATCTTCTTCCTTACCTGTGACGCCTTCGGTATCCTCCCCCCGATCAGTAAACTGACGAAGGAGCAGGCCATGTATCACTTTATCTCAGGCTATACTGCCAAGGTAGCCGGCACAGAGGTAGGTGTTACCGAACCGCAGACAACGTTTTCCGCCTGTTTCGGACGCGTGTTCCTGCCCCTGCACCCGATCCGCTATGCCGAGCTGCTGGGCGAAAAGCTGGAAGCGCATCCTGACGTAAACGTATGGCTGGTAAACACAGGCTGGAGCGGCGGCGCTTATGGTAAAGGCAAACGCCTGAATCTGAAATATACACGTGCCATGATCACCGCTGCGCTGAACGGAGGGCTGAATGAAGTGACATTCGAGTCGCATCCCGTATTCGGCGTACTGGTGCCCCAATCCTGTCCCGGTGTTCCTGCTGAGATCCTGAATCCCCGCGATACCTGGGAAGACAAGGAAGCCTACGATAAAAAAGCCGGAGAGCTGGCGAAATTGTTTATCGCCAACTTTGACAAATATGCCGACCAGGCGAATGATGAGATATTGTCTGCCGCACCGAAGGTACTGGCAGGGGTATAGTTCATAAAATAAATACAAAAAGAGGGTGTATCAGATCTTTGATACACCCTCTTTTTATATGCATGCATGAGTAGTTTTTCGTTTATGCTTGCCCCCGGATTGGGCTGACTGGCCAGTGCGAAATACAGCGGCAATAACATAAATGCGGATGAATGTTTGAAATTGTAGAATTTTATAAAAAAAACAACATTTTATAATTGATTATCAGTATATTAAAAAAACGAAGCTACTTATTAGACTTTAAAAAAATCCAAAAAAAGAAATTGAGTTTCAATAATATGATATTCATCTTTGTTGTTCATTACTTAAACTAAACTATTTAATATACATACCATTCTCGCCCCATGAATACGAATGACAAATTACCAGACACAAAACTGATACAATCGCCTCTGGTCGTTTATTCAAAACTGGGGAATGATATGGTAATTATGAATCCCGAAAATGGAAAATACCATGCATTGAACAACGTTGCCGCCACAATATTTGAAATCTTCTCCAAGCCGCACACACCAGCTGATGTGGTTGAATCACTGATGCAACAATATGATGTAAGCAAAGAGCAATGTACTAAAGAAAGTATGGCCTGTATCAACGACATGCTGGATAAAAAAATTTTACAGCAAAGCTTACCATTATGAAAAAAATCAGACTGTTCTGGAGATTATCGGCTGCAGGCAAATGGATTTTTTTTGAAGTCTTCATTTCATCCATATACACATCCTTCCTGTTGCACAACGACGGCCTATACAAAAAAACAGGTTTTATTTTCAATATATCATTAACAAAAAACACACCGGCAGGACGATCTGGACCGTACCAGCAAAAAACCATACAACTCATCAGCAGCGCCATTCAGTCCATTGCCAAATACACGCCATGGCGAAATGTATGCTACCACCAGGTACTCCAAGCGAGATTATTGTTAAACCGGCGCGGTATACCCTCCGAAATATATATAGGATTCAGGAAAAATGACCAGGAAAAAATAGAGGGGCATGCATGGAGCATCAGTTGCGGCAAGATGGTGACCGGTTTCTGCAACCCTAATGAATACACTGTTTTTGCTACATTCTGATACATGCACAATGGGACAAATTTTCGGAGCTATCGCACGCCATACTAACACTGATACAACAGAAGCAGTTTTCGCAATGGAACGCGATCTCAACTTCTGGCATCCGGACGTACAAAACCGCTATATAGATGTACATGCCGCCATTGGTAACCGGCTGCTGTACAATTCACCCGAAGCATGCTATGAACAATTGCCGCTTATGTGCCCGCAGCAGCGGTATGTACTGTCCTGCATCGCCCGCTTAGACAACCGGGACGAGCTGGCTCTGCAACTGGGATACCTTACTGGTGATATCAGCCGTATACCCGATGGCAGGTTCATCCTCGATTCGTTCATCAAATGGAAAGATACCTTTACACAGCACCTGATCGGCGACTTTGCCATTGCCATATGGGACAGAAAAGAACGACGGCTGCTCCTCGCCCGTGATCATATGGGCATAAAGCCTCTCTTCTATGTACAAACGGAAGATTTTTTCCTTTTCGCTTCAGACATCAACGCTTTTCGCAGCCTTTGCCGGCATCAATTAAACGAAGATTACCTCGCCCGTATGCTTGCCCGGTATGTGAATAATATACCGGAGACCTGTTACCAGGGCGTAACCCGGTTAATGCCCGCGCAATCCTGCGTATGGCAGAATGACCGCCTTACAGCGCATGTTTACTGGACCTTACAGCCCGGCACATATCCTGAATTAAAAACCGAGGACGATTATTACAGTCATTTCCGGGAGTTGCTGGCTGAAGCCGTACGCTGCCGGCTGCGCACAAATGGGAACATTGGCTGCGAGCTCAGCGGAGGCCTTGACTCCTCTACCATCACTATGTTGGCGGCACGGGCATTACAGAGTGAGCCGGACAGACTGCATACCTATTCCTACGTCATGCCGGAAGCAGCCAAAGCATTCGACGACGAGTGGGTAGATGAAGAACCCGAACAGGAAGCTGTGATCGGAGCCGCCAATATTCCGCGCCAGAACGTACACAAGCTTACCCGTGCCTGGTTCGACAACCCGGTTGACGAGATGGATTATGCCACGGAAGTGCATGGCGGCATATCGGATACCAACTGCTACTGGGCGGAAGCGCTCCGCCGGGAGGCACAAAAGCAGAACATCCGTGCGATGCTGAGCGGCTTTCCCGGTGATGAGCTGGTATCTTCCTCCGGGGGCGCCTGGTTTTTCGACCTCATTGCAAGGAAAGCATATGCCCAGGTATGGTCGCTGGTCAGAGAACAGCCGGTATCAAGACTTAAGGGGATCGCAAACTACCTGGTCCGGAAATATATCTACCACCCTGCACCGGCAGATCTGGTATCACAACTGAGAGAGAACAATCTTTTACAACCAGGATACAAGCGAAGCAGATTCCTCCATGCCAAAATACTCCCCTTCCGGCCAAACCACCAACAGCGGCTCTCCGAGCGGGTCACGGGACCATACACCTGCCTGCGGATGGAAAGCGAGGGGTTATACGCACTACGCAACCATATGGAAACCCGCTACCCGCTTGCAGATATTCGCCTGCTGCAGTTTGTACTCACCATCCCTGCCATCTTCCATAAGGACGCTCCCCAAAGTCGCCATGTCTTCCGCAAAGCCACCGAAGGCATACTGCCCGACAAGGTCCGCCTCCGGCAAAACAAAAAAGGATCGTCACTCGTATTCTACCGCTACAAGAACCATCGCGCCCTGCCCATCCTCCTGTCCCATTACCGGGAACCGGAACGGCTGAAACACCTGATCCATACTAAAAAACTGCACAAGATCATATATGGCAAACCGGCAGACATTGAGCGATATCTTAACGCTGGTGTCATCAGAAATACATTATGGATCATCCGCTTTTCCGAACAAAAAACAACTATCTCCTAAAGTAAATTATTTATTATGAAATTATCTATAACAAACAAAATCCAAACAAACATGGCACACACAAGCACAGAAGACCTGCAATCCGGCAAACAGACCTGGCAGTCTCCGAAAATTGAAGATATTGCCATCACAGGCGGACCAACCCCTTTTATAAATGAACTTGAGGGCTGGTATCATCCCAATCCCACATCATAATAACGAAAAAACAGGAAGGATAGCACACATAACAGCATCCCGGTTGTGGCATACCGGCGCCCGGAATGTTGTTCCTATTTATGAGTGATGTTCTTTTGCTTCGTTGTTTGCGAGCTGTGTGGATTCAATCATCTGATGAACCGCTTCGGCAAACGAGCGAATGGTATCCTGCTGTGCCGGGCGCTTCGCCAGGTATACGGGCACATGATTAACAAGCGATGCCACATGGCTGAAATATGTAACCGATTTACCCATCCCATCTACCCACTGGCGGCGATAGGCATTCTTTTCCACTGCCTTGAAGGCTTCGATCGCTGAGAGTTTTTCTATACCAATCTCATTACCCTTCTGATCTTCTTCCAGGACAATGACACCCTTCACCTTTGCCTTATCTGTAAAAAAAGCCGGATGAAAATCAACTCCATACTTGTCTACATCCGGGCGCAACTTTCTTTGTGCTGCCGGCGCAGCAGCTTCAAACTTCATAAGTGTTTCTCCCCACAGCTTCATCATCGGATAGGAAGCTATAGCATAAAACACCGGATCTGCGCCATCTTTTCTATCCGGCTGCAGCACGCAGACATCGTCAGTAAACGGACGGTATCCCATTTGCATCAGCATGTACAGCAAGGTGGATTTACCAGTACGGGAAGGAGCTGTAAACAGGCAAACATCACCGGACGCTGTTATTATACCGGAAGCATGCAGCGGAATGAGATTACGCTGGTACAACAGTGCTCCCAGCGCGTTGCTCAAAAAGAACAAACGTATTTCTTCCTCACTGCCACCCAACGATTCTATAATGATCTCTTTACCGTCTTTCACATAATATCTGGCGATATCCGGGCTGACAAACCAGAATTCGGCAGCATTATATGCGGAGAAAAGAGTTTTCGTACCGGATACAGATTCCTGCTCCGGAGTTTTACCCACACGTATGGTTACATCAGGCACAAGACCTTCCGCCGGCATCGGCATAAAGAGTTCAGGAAAAACTATTTCGCTCAATAAGGTAAGCCCGAAAGACTGGTATATAAAAGACATTAGCGGAACATTGCAAGACCAATATTACACAAGAAAACCGTATTTTCTGTTAATAAAATAAAACACTTTGAAGCTACTCCTGCCATACCTCAGCCGGCACCGGCGGCTCCTGTTTGCCGCCTTGCTGCTGGCTACTGCCAGCCAGGTATGTAAGGCATTGATACTATTATCGGCGAAGGCGGCATCAAGCTCCCGGGCGGGGAACGCCAGCGGATATCCATAGCACGGACATTGCTGTGCAAACCCCGGCTGCTACTTTTCGATGAAGCGACTTCCGCCCTCGATTCACAGACTGAGCACGAGATCGTGCAGACCATCCGGCAGATCAGTATTGCCCGTGCGTATATTACGATCATTATCGCGCACCGCCTCACCATCATGCACGCCGACCGGATCTATGTGCTGGAAATCGCGGAAACCGGTACGCATGTGCAACTGCTCGGCGAAAAGGCCTGTACCACACCATGTAGGGTATGCAGACCGGGACAAGAGAAAACTGAAACAATACGGATGGACCAGACACCTCATTACGCTCACGTGCTGCCCGACGAACAGCAGACACTGTTGCTGAAAGCAGCGTTAAGCCCTTTACCCGAAGCGGTGACGGCCTGGGATGAATGGAAAAGGAACCGTCCGGCAGACAGGTCTCAAGAGGCTACACTTGCACAGCGTATCCGGTCAGATATGGATTCCTGCTCGCAGCGCCTGTTACCGTTGGTGTTCCGTAACCTGGAGCCCACCGGCGATCTCATTGCCTTATTGTTCAAGAACAATTATCAGCGAACCCTGCAGCACAACCGGCAATTGCTCGATGTTGCAAAGCATATAATTCAGTCGCTCGAAAACAATGGATTCGAAACGCTTCTGCTCAAAGGGCTGCCATTGACGCTTGGTTATTACAACGACCCCGGCGCAAGACACAGTGCGGATGTAGACTTACTGGTACGCGATCATCAGTTCCGGGCAGTGTGTGCCTTCCTGGAGCAAGAGCTGCAACTGGTTCCGGAGATGAAAAGCAGCTCTTTCTTTTTTGCCGGTCTGTACAACGTGATGCACAGCCAGGTGTTCCGGGGTGATTTCCCGTTTGAGCTTGATGTGCACCACAGTCTTTTCCACGAGCATCTGCACGACGATAAAACGGATCTTTTCTGGCAGCAGCGGGAAAGTGTTGTGCTGGATGGAGATTTCCGGGTCCATACCTTGGCGCCCACACATTTGTTGTTTCACGTGCTGGCGCATGCCCGCGATCCCAAGCCTGCCATCCGCTGGGTAGCGGATGCCGTGACGATCTGCCGGGAAGCCGCTCACCGGATCAACTGGCAGGAATTGCTGACGCTCGCCGAAAGGCACCGGTTTACTTCCCTGTTCCGGGTCATGCTGCCGTTCCTGGCTCATAACTTTTCAGCACCGGTTCCGGGAGCGATCCTGGAGCAGTTGCAATACATGCCGGAGCATCCGTACGAAAAGCAGTATTTTTTTGTTACCGGGCAAGTCTCCCGGAATCCGTTGGTGAAAGCATACCGCTTCTTTTACCGCGACTGGCTGCAACAACGCCTGTACCGGGAGCAATATCCGTCCTTTTTCTCCTATATCGGCAGGCAAAAAGACAGGCTGATCTACCGGATATGGGAAGGAGTGAAAAAATGAAAGTATAAACATTGTGAGGCAAATATTTACCCGCCCCCATGTTTTGCAGGTGTGGCCCCGCCCGACATCTCAAAATATTCAATCCCCTCCTGCCGGAGCAATGCCGGTAGTTGCTGCACCGGTACCGACACCGGGATAATCCTGCCTGCAGGCGGGCTCAGAATTACGCCCAGCTGCAGTGCATTGGAAATAACATCTTGCGCTTTTCCGAAAAAACTTTATTTTGACACCGAAGTTAGCATTTATGTTATGCAATTCATTCATTCTTATAACCGTCTCTTGCGACACGCGGCATTAATACTGCTCTTTCTGATAAGTATGATTGTCGCCAGAGCAAAAGTAGAAGTCATCGACGGAAGCAGCATGCTTTCAGGCAGTCTGGTTACTTCTATTGTGAAAGACGGACAGGGATTGATGTGGATCGGCACTAACCAGGGATTGCATATCTATGACGGATACATGTTTGCCCGCATGTACCCCGTACTCCGAAATATGCACATCACGTACCTGGCTTATGAAAAGCAGAAAAATCAACTTTGGGCAGGAACCGATAACGGCTTATACCTCATAGAGCGGGATAAGAGTAAAATTCTTCTTCTTGGCGGTCATCACGAATGGAGCACGGACCGTGTCACGGCATTATTGCTCTCAACAGATGGCGGCACATATGTTGCCTATCAGAGCGGGATCATTGCCCGGATTAATGAAGATCATACAATTAAAGTCATAGCACGAATGTCCTTCCATAAGGACAAAAAAAACTGGATCAAATCACTCATCCAGGGTGCTGACAATAGTATATATCTATACACTTTCGATGCAGGCAGGATATACCGGCTGAATCTGAATAAAAAAACAGTTCAACCCATCTTGCTTCCCGAAAAAAAAATGTACCCGGTTTACTTAAAATGTAGCGGGGACACTCTGACCATCGGGACTTCCACCAATGGCCTCATCCTCCTTAATTCCAGAACCGGTGCTATATATACCACCCCATTTACCGAACAACTCGCCAAACGCCAGGATGAAGCAGTTATAATGATGGCTGAATCGGACAATCATTTTTTCGTGCTTTACATGAACGGATTGTTAGAATGTTTTAGCACAGACAAGCCCGCCCCTGATTGGTATGTCCACATTGAAGCCGGCTCATACCACCCTTTTCTATACCGCGACGGCGAAGGCGTAGTATGGCTTGGGACAAACCGGGGATTTAATAAAATCACACCTGAAGAAAGGCTATTTGAGCGAGCGTTATACAATGAAACGCCTTCCGCTACAATGAGGGGTATTGTCGAAGATAGCTCCGGCGACCTGTATGCCGCAGGGTTTAACGGATTTTATCATTATGATCAAAAAATAAAAAAATGGACACGCTACCCTGTAACATTCAAAAACAACATAACAGTCACCCCATATGCCTTATTGGACGATGGAAAAGATTACATATACATATCTTCCGGAAATATATTCCCGTTGCACCGGTTTAACAAACGAAAGAAGTCATTTGATACAGATTTCTACGACAGGATAGGCGCACCAGGCACGCAGAATGATCTGAGAATCCTCTCTTTATTCCGTGACAAAAACAACGTTATCTGGATGGGCAGTAATAACGGACTGCTCCATTTTGATCCGGTACACCGTACGTTTATCCGGCATCAACACGACAAATACGACATTGGGCGTTGTGTGGTGCACCAGATTATCCAGGGTCACAACCCCGAAAATTTCTGGGTAGCTACGGATAATGGGTTATTCCAGATACACATTGATAAAGGCATCGTGTCAAGATTGAATAAAAATACTCTTCCCGCCTTACCGCATAACGATATTTACTGTATAGACGAAGACAGTTCCGGCCGACTGTGGATGGGTACCAACGGTGGCGGGATCATTGTGCTCAGCAATGACCGTAAGCAGGTGCGACAGATCACAAGATCACTAAACGGCCTGTGCCATGACATTGTGTATGGTATGCTCCAGCAGAATGACGGACGTATATGGATAAGCACTTTCAACGGGCTGAGTTGTTATGACCCGGAAAAAGACGTATTTCATAATTACTATACCGCCGACGGCTTATGTGCCAATGAATTTAACAAAAGTTCTTTTCTGAAGGCGCGGGACGGAAAAATGTATTTTGGAGGAGTGAATGGGATCAGCGCATTTTATCCGGATCATGTACCAAAGAATGCGGGCAGTTCTTTTTCCTTGTTCTTTTCCCCGCTTTCGGAATGGAAAAGCGAAAGACCCGGCTTTAACATGGTCAGTAATATAAAAGGGAACGGCGAAAAGATTATACTGAGCGACGCTGATGCTGCGTTGGTCTTTAACCTGGGTCTGACAGACTATACCAATCCTGCTGCCAACAGTTTTGCGTACAAGGTGTCAGGACTTTTCGACTATTGGGTCCCAATAGAAGGAGTGCCTCCGGTTTTGCGGTTGAGCCGTGTGCCATACGGACAGTATTCAGTAGCGATAAAAGGGATAAATCCCAAAGGCGTCCCCGCAGAGAATACCCTGAATTTCAACCTGATTGTAAAACGTCCTTTTTACCTCACATGGTGGTTCTATCTGACGCTGCTCCTGCTTACAGGGGTCATGATCGCGGTTTTTTTTGCAGTGAAATACAGAAACCTGAAGAACATGCAACGGCTACGGCTGAAAATTGCCAGTAACCTCCATGACGAAGTAGGAGGACTGCTGGCCGGGATATCTATGTTCTCCGACAATTTGCGTTTTGAAGACAACACAGATCTGGAAAAAGAAGTCCGTCTTCAGAAAATATCTGAGCTGAGTCAGAATGCCACAACCAGCATGAGTGATATTCTGTGGGCAATTGATGTACGGAATGATTTTTCCGGAAACCTGCTTACACGAATGCGGGAATTTGCAGAAGAACTGCTCCTTCCTATGAATATCGAATTCAGTCTTGATTCCGCCGCTCCTACCCACCGGATCAAGATCCCTGCCGAGATCCGCCAGCAGTTATACCTGATCTTCAAAGAATCTGTCAACAACATTATCAAGCACACAAAGGCTGGAAAAGTATCGGTCACTTACCGGTATGTCGACCCCGATTCATTCTTCTTCTGTATCACGAATGACGGCGTCGGCAAACAATCACCGGGAATTACAGGACAGGGACTGAAAAACATGCAGATGCGCGCCGGATGGATCGGCGCCTCCATGCAGCATTACAATGCCGACGGACAATTTACCATTACAGTGCAGAAAGGAAAGCCTCACATATTTATGTGAATTATTTTTAATTAAAAAAACCTCACTTTTGTAATAAGTAAAACAGTTGAGGTATGGAGGTTATTAAACTGGCTGTAATAGAGGATACCGAAAGTGTCCGGGAAAACCTGGAACACTTTTTCGGCCGCAGAAAAGAAGTAGAAATTGTGCTGCTGGCCGACAGCATGGAAACGTTTCTTGATACAGCTTCCGCCTGCACAAATCCCGATGTGATCCTATGCGACATCAGCCTGCCGGGCATGAGCGGTATTGACGGAATAAAAAAAATCAAAGCTATATTGCCGGATACCGATATTATCATGCTGACGGTATTCAATGACAGCGACCGTATTTTCAAATCGCTGTGCAATGGTGCAGTAGGATATATCCTAAAAGGAACACGTATGGCAGAAGTACTGAAGGCCATCATTGAAATCCGGGCAGGCGGAAGCTATATGTCGCCTTCCATTGCCCGGAAAATAGTAGAACACTTCTCTCCTGCCAGGAGCCATACAAAAGAAACTTTTTCCATCCGTGAAAAACAAATTATCCAGGCCCTTACAGACGGGCTCAGCTATATACTTGTCGCCGACAGACTGTCCTTGTCAATAGATACTGTACGAACCCACATAAAAAGCATTTACAAAAAAATGCACGTAAACAGTAAGGGCGAAATGATCAGCAAAGTACTCAGAGGCGAAATATAACGATCCGTTCTGTCAATCAATAAAAACTCATTTGATTATCACATATATATGTTATAGCATATTTATGCTATTGTCAACTAATATTTTGTGTTATATTTTTGCCATAGAAAATGAAATTGGTTATTCATAAAAAATCATGAAATTATGAAGCATACTTATGTCCTTCCCATTTTACTTATAGTACTATTTATCGCAGGCGCCAAACAGACGGCAGCACAATGCCCTGTCAGCCTGTTGGCGAATCCGTCCGGGGGTGCATTACCAACCATGTTAACCGTGACTACCGGTAATATGGTAGCGCAACGGATCGCATGGTACCGGGACGGGATACTTTTAAAAACAGAAGAAGCCGGATGGAATCCTGATGGAATCACCGTAGCCGGAGGAAATGGATCAGGAACAGGATTGGATCAGTTTAACACGCCTAATTACGTCCAATTGATAGACGATACAATGTACATCGCGGATGCCTCTAATCACCGCATAGTGAAATGGATTCTGGGCGAAACAGCGGGCACAGTTGTGGCCGGGATCACGGGTTCCTCAGGCAATACCAACGATAAGTTCAATGTTCCATTCGGCTTGCACGCAGACGGGAAGGGAAATATCTATGTTGCAGATTATAACAATCACCGCATCCAGAAATGGGAATACGGTGCTACATCGGGAACAACCGTAGCCGGCCAAACCGGGTTGTCTGGAAACGCCGCAGATCGCTTTCACCTTCCTACTCACGTTTATGTGAAAGATGATACGCTGTATGTAGCGGATTACGGGGCACAAACCCGGCGTATTCAGAAATGGGCTCCCGGCGCTACTTCCGGAACAACAGTCGCTTTTCCGAATACCTATCAGCCAAGAATTGTCATGTTTTATGACGACAGTATGTATCTGAGCGCGGCGACAGGACACTGTATTATAAAATACCCGCCGGGAAGTGACCAAGCTACGCCCGGCATTACGGTGGCGGGTATTCCCTTAAATTCTGGCACCGGACTTGAACGGCTAAATACACCCGGCGGATTTGCCTTAGACAAATCAAAAAACCTGTACATTACAGACATAGCCAACAACCGGATCGTAAAATGGGCCCAGGGAGCAACAACAGGCACACTGCTGCTCGGGACAGGCACTGCGGGCTCAACAGCAAACACGCTGAATAGTCCCCGAAACAACTGGCTCACGGACAAAGGACGGATGTATGTATCAGATGCTGCAAATCAACGCATTCAATGCTTTGAGCCCGTGATCACAGACACTATACACGCACACGAATACGGCATATACAAGGTAGTGGTAACGGGGTTTAACGGATGTAAGGATAGCGCAATGCTTTCCGTTGCACAAATTCCCTGCATTGCCACGATTACCAATACCGGGGCGGCGGCTTTCTGTACAGGTGACAGAACAGTATTAAAGGCAAATACCGGAGCCGGGTTTAATTATCAATGGAAAAACGGAAACACTACCCTGACACCAACGGACGATTCACTCGTCGTTACCACCTCCGGCAACTACACGGTTACCATTTCTCATGGCGCATCCTGCCAGATCACATCTGCTGCAGAATCCATAACTGTCCATTCATTGCCCAATGCGACTATCATACCTTCCGGAAACATTGAATTATGCCAGGGGGAATCCCTCCAGTTGAAAGCCCCTGCCGGCAGCAACATGCAATACCAATGGCAACTCAATAGTAATCCCGTTGCCCATCAGGACTCCATTTACACGATTACAACCGGTGGCGTCTATACGGTCACCGTAACGGATAATATAACACAGTGTAGCAATAACGCAGCCCAGGTCACAGTTACTTTAAAACCGCGACCCACCGCAGTTATCCAACCCACAGGCGCTGTATCGTTCTGCCAAAACAGCCACATAATGCTGGAAGCGCCACAATCGGGAAGTCTCAACCGGACATGGCTCACCAACGGCACAGCGAATGGACATACAGGATCCGGCTTAAAGGTAGAAACTGCAGGAAACTACCAGATAGTGGTGACCAACAATGACCAGTGCTCCGACACCTCCGGCATAACGACCGTATCTGTTGATACGCTTCCGGTAGTATCCATAACACCTTCCGGCAGTATCTATTTATGTGCCGGCGACACCGCAATACTGACCGCCTCCGGCTCCGGCCTCTCCTATCAGTGGTTAAATCAAAATACCCCTAACGGGCAAGGCCAGACATTCAAAGCTGCAATTTCAGGTTATTACCGGGTCATTGCCACCGATGGCAACAACTGCTCCGACACATCATCCACCGGTATGCTTGTCACCGCACTCCCCTTTCCGGCGGTGCATATAGATCCGGCCGACACGGCATTATGCGAAGGCAACAGTGTGCTGCTTCGTGGTGTATCGGCAGATACGGGGCTGACTTATCAATGGCTGGAAGGCGGCATGCCTGTAAACGGAGTTACTACTTCATTCTACCAGGTTTCCACAACCGGAAATTTCAGAGTGATCGTGAGCCGGGCTGTTATACCCGGATGCCGGGACACATCAGATATAACGAACGTAACAGTGCATACATTACCAGCACCCAAAATCTCCTGGGACGGCACAACATTAAATACAGGCACCCGCTATGCCGGCTATCAGTGGTTTTTTGAAGGACAGGCTATAGACAATGCTACAGAGGCATCATATATCCCATCTGAAAACGGAACGTACAACGTAACCGTAACAGACTCCAACGGCTGTACAGGGAGCAGCACCGCTTATCAGACCCGCAACGTCGGACTGCCTGTCACAGGCATGGCTGAAGCGGTACGTATTTTCCCCAATCCGGCTACAGGTATTGCACAAATGGCAGCTTCGGTTCCGGTCATTATTACAATAAACAATCAGGAGGGCCGGACAGTATTGCACCGCAACAATGTTACGGATCTGTCCATAAACAATCTGACACCCGGCCTGTACTTGATCCGGATTATGACC
Organism: uncultured Chitinophagaceae bacterium; assembly: GCA_964527735.1. GTDB lineage: Bacteria > Bacteroidota > Bacteroidia > Chitinophagales > Chitinophagaceae > JBEBVQ01. The sequence continues at coordinate 126,346 of CAZGPG010000010.1, forward strand.
CCTCAGGGCATATTAATGAAACAAGAAAAGCTCATAATACTATCTCAGTAAAGAGTTACTATAAAACGTACCGCACTATGTCAAATAAATTTTTTCTGCTAATCCTTTTTTTTCAGTGCATCTTTTCTAACAATGGCTTCCCCCAAACAAACCATGTCTGGTATTTCGGAAGCAATGCGGGTGTAGATTTTAACAGCGGCTCCCCCACTACACTTACGAATGGTGCGATGAATACAAATGAGGGATGTGCCAGCATTTCAGATAATAACGGAAATCTTTTGTTTTACACAGATGGGAACAGTGTGTGGACAAGGAATCATACCGTCATGCCAAACGGCTCCGGTTTACTGGGACATGCATCAGCTACATCATCAGCCGTGATCATTCCCAATCCCGGCAATGCAAACCGTTATTATATTTTTACGGTAGGTAGTCATGACCAGCATACAGGCAATCCCCCTCCCATTCCGGTATGCTGGTCGGAAATAGACATGACCCTGAACAATAACGAGGGAGATGTAATCCCCGGCACCAAAAACACACAATTATTCACCGCATCCACGGAAAAAATCGCCGCCGTAAAACATGCAAACGGGCTTTACATGTGGGTGATTTGCCAGGAACTTACAGGTCGCTACAGATCCTACCTTATTGACTGCAGCGGAATAAACAACCCTGTCACAAGCGATGTGGGACATTCCCCACTTGCAAGCGGACTTGGATACCTGAAAGTATCTTCCGACGGCAGGCGTGTAGCTAATGCTATGTGGGCAAACGGATTCTGGCTATTCGATTTCAACGACAACACAGGCATACTTTCCAACCCGACACAGCTGGGTATCATGCACACACCCGCCTGGGCTTATGGGATCAGCTTTTCAATAAACAACAATTTACTCTATGGCGTCAATATATACAATGGAAGCATTACCCAATGGGATCTGACTGCGGGATCTCCAGCAGGCATCATTGCTTCAGCACAGGAAGTGGGAATCGCTTCGGGAATATTGTCTTACCGGGGAGGAGCGATACAGGCGGGTCCGGACGGAAAACTGTATATCACACAATACAGCCAGCCCTGGCTTTCCGCCATCCTGAATCCGGATATACGGGGTACAGGCTGTAATTTCCAGACAAATTTCATTGACCTGCAGAGTAGAAACGGCATGTTGGGACTGCCCACATTTATTGCATCATTCCGTGATACGCCAGGCATAAGTTATGCCGGTCATTGCCTGGGAGATACTACAATATTTTCTCTTAACGGCACTTCCGCTTTTCATGATTCGGTCATCTGGAATTTCGGAGACCCCGGCGCCGGCATCCCTCAAACCGGAAGCGGAATGTCTCCGGATCACCGGTTCAGCGCCACAGGTACATTTTCCGTCCGGGCAATAAGATACCTGGACTGCGTCAGCGATACGACGTACACTACAGTCACCATAAAACCCCTGCCAGTTGTAGATCTGGGGCCAGACACGACGATATGCGAACAACCAATCACGCTGCAATCTTCAGTCAGCTATCAGCATCCTGCATACCTGTGGAACACAGGAAACATATCATCTGCAATCACAATATCACAAACCGGAAGCTATTGGCTAATGGTATCTGACAGCGGCTGTAGCAACACAGATACAATAATGGTTACCGATGCAAAATTCATTATAGACTTGGGGAATGACACATCGCTATGCCATACAGATCTCCCGTTCACACTCAGCGTCGCACACCTTCCTCCGGGCACAAAATACTTATGGAGTACAGGGATAAACCTCCCGCAAATACAGGTAACAACGAAAGGCAAATATTGGCTGCATGCAGATATAAACGGGTGTCAAGGTAGTGATACCATTCAGGTAAATATAATAATGACGCCAGTTATAGATATCGGTAAGGACAGCATAATCTGCGAACAAATCCCACTGCAAATCGGGACGGTCATTACCGGAGCAAGCTATACCTGGAACACAGGAGCAACAACACCTTATATCAACATTGACAGCAGCGGACGATATATATTGGAAGTAAATCTGAGTGGCTGCCGGGTACGGGATACAGTTATGATTACTGCAATGTCTCCTGCGGACATTTCTATCGCCTCTCCCCGCGATATATGCCCGGAGCAGGAGATAAAACTGAATGCAAGCCATGAAGGAAACAACCGATATATATGGAACACAGGAGACACGACGGGTTCCATATCAGTTACAAAAGAAGGAACTTATAGCGTAACGGTAATCACAGAATATAAGTGTGTAAGCAATGACACCACCAAATTGAGTTATCATCCCAAGCCAACAGTATGGCTGGGTGCAGACACCACTGTCTGTGAAGAAACACCTTTGACGATCCGTGCAGGAAATACAAACACAGATTCTTTGTGGTGGTCGAACGGAAGCACGGATGAAATCCTGACGGTAAAATACGGAGGACAATACATTGTAACCGGCATTAACAAATGCGGCACAGTGTCAGACACGATAGAAGTCCGGCAAATTTTCTGTGAAATATGGCTACCCAATGCCTTTACGCCAAACAACGATGGTTATAATGACGTATTCCGGATACTGGGTAACACAGAACCACTAAAGGATGTGTCTCTGAGCATCTACAACCGATGGGGAGAGCGTGTTTTTGCAACCAGCGACAAGACACAGGGATGGGATGGATACCACAAAAACGCAGCAGCACCGATAGGGACTTATGTATATCTGCTGCGGTATAACATGAATGGCAAGCCATATATACAAAAAGGAAATTTTCACTTACTGCGATAAGGTTGAAAAAAGCCGGAAAGAAGCGAATGATCTGCTCAAATCAGCAATAGTTAAACAAACATAGCTATCCGGCATTTTCACTATACCATTATATAAAATCCAATGAAAAAACGTATAATAAATCTGGCCACGCTAATAGCTATGTTATGTATCTCCGTATATGCAACCGGGCAATCTTCGGACTGGTTCAAACGTGTTCCCACACAAGAGTCAGGACTTACGGACACAACAAACATACATTATATCAGCATTGCGGATATAAACAATGACGGCTATCCGGACATTATTGCGGTGTATATACCGACGGGAGAAAATCTTTTTACGGTACGAAAACCAATAAGGCTATACCTCAATACACAAGCTCCGGGAAGCAGAGATCCGAAGATGCGCAGATTCATAGATATTACGACACAATCACTGGTCAATATAGTGCCACCGGATACGGGGAATAATGCGAACTGTTTCACTCTGGCAGATTTCAATAATGATGGAAACATAGATCTTGTAACAGGGAACTATTATCACCGGCAGGAACACTACTCCTTACCAAATGACCGCGCACAAATATACCTGGGTGATGGTACGGGCAATTTCACATGGAAAGCCAACAACGGACTTTCTGAGCTGGGGCTGATCAATGTACGGGCACTGACAGCATTGGACTACGACCGTGACGGCAACCTGGATCTGTTCATCCCGACGTGGTTTAAGGATTATACAAAGAACATATGGGATCACGGGCGACTACTGAAGGGGAATGGCGATGGTACATTTACAGATGTAACACAAAGCAGTGGCATCGGTGGATATCCGGAACCTATGTATGGCGCTGCTGCGACAGACTGGAACAACGATTGCTATCCGGATATATTTACAGCACCCTATTGCCGCACCGGAGGAAAGTTGTTCAAGAACGAGGGTAACAATACATTTACAAATGCGGCATCCACTGCAGGGTATAACCTATACCGTACAGGGGCCGGACAACCCGCTTGCACATTCGCGGTGATTCCGGAGGATGTCAATAACGATGGCAATATGGACATGTTCCTGTCAGTGGTACACGGAGGCAATGCATCAGGCCAGTTCCGTTCCACAATCGCTATCAACCAGGGCCCGGAGCATAATTACCGGTTCGATATCAATGAGTCTCTGCTACCAGTATCTCCCCCGGCCTCCGCTCACAGGGGTGATTACGACGCTGTATTTCTGGATTTTGACAATGACGGTTTAAAAGACCTGGTGATGGTACAGTCCACCTACGGGCCGAATACCGACCGCACTTATTTTTGGCATCAACAACCGGACGGGACATTCAAAGATGCTACGAAAGACCTGGGGCTTCTGGTCCCTCAACTGAAAAACTCCCTGGGCATTGAAGCATTCGATTATGATCTTGACGGCGATGATGATATATTGATACTAGGTGCAGGAGGGAGTTATTTTGATCTGTGGCGTAACGACATTGGCAATCATAACAACTGGATATCGGTACAGGTAACGCCATACGATGGAAGCGGGATCAACAGAAGCGGAATCGGCGCGCGGGTATCCGTGTATTATGACAAAAAAATGCAAATGCGCGAAGTCATGGCGGGAAGGGGACAGCATACGGGTCAGCAGCCTTTCACCTTAAACTTTGGACTGGGCAATGTAAGTCAGGTAGACTCTGTCGTAATCCGCTGGCCGGATGCCGGATGCCATCAGAAAGCAATATATGCACCACCAGTGAATAAACCGTCTTTCATCAACAATTTCCCTTCTCACATAACGGAAGCAATAGTTACAGACGTCTCGCCGAAAGTATTCCCTAACCCGACGGAAGGATACGTGGTTATACAGTCATCCGGCCTGGTAACCCATGTCGTATCTGCATCTGTGACTGATCTGACAGGGCGAACAGTACATGTAAGATATCACAGCAGTGACAAAGACAAACTGGTATTCGACATGGGAAGGGTAGCTGCCGGCATATACCTGATACACCTGACAGACACCAGAGGGACAATAACAACACACCGGATCATAAAAAAATAATCTGTTTACTCCATGTTTGTTTAATTCTTCACTACCTTTTCGTTACCAGAGAGATCGATATTTGAGCCGACGATTGGGGCGCACGATACATCACCTCGCCGGCCTGCCACCGCCCGACATCTCAAAATATTCAATCCCCTCCTGCCGGAGCAATGCCGGTAGTTGCTGCACCGGTACCGACACCGGAATGATCCTGCCCGCAGGCGGATTCAGGATGACGCCCAGCTGCTCTGCTTCAGCTTTATCAAACCCTTCTGTTACTTTGATCATTCCCCGAATGAAATAGATATCGCCGGAAATCTGCAGACCATATTTATCGAGCAATCCCGGAGACGGCACAAAGGGCTGACGGTGCAGGTCCTCTGCCTCCAGGTCTTTCAATAACCTTTTTGCCTGTGGTGACATATTAGCCTTATAAACCGGAGCTGACGATACTACAGCCGCCGTTTCCTGCCCGGTAGAAGCACGCTGCGCCGTCTTACAAGACAAGACCGCAGGGATCAGTATAGCAGCAACAAGCAATAATTTTAAATGAACATTCGGCATGACTTCAAATTTTGGCGCAGATCGCTGGTGTCATCAAAAATAACAAAGTTATGGGTGAAGACCTCCTTTTATAATCAGGTGGATGTAATGCATCCCTACATACGCCATTCATCAGGGCGAATGCAATTCGCCCCTACATGCTATCTTTGTTTATTCAAACATCATCTGCCATGCCCGACGCCATCACACTTATAGAATGCCCCCGCGATGCCATGCAGGGATGGGAGCAGCCTATCCCCACAACCGATAAAGCGGATTATCTCAACACCTTATTGCGTGTGGGCTTTGATGTGCTTGATTTCGGGTCTTTCGTATCCCCCAAAGCCATACCGCAGATGGCAGACACGAAAGAAGTGATCCCGCAGCTGGATATGAGCAGCAGCCGTACAAAGCTGCTGGCCATCATCGCCAACCTGCGCGGTGCGCAAGATGCCGTACAATACGACGAAATACATTATCTCGGCTTCCCTTTCTCCATTTCGGAAACTTTTCAGTTGCGCAATACCAACAAAACGATTGCCGAATCGCTCAAAGAAGTGGAAGCCATACAAAACCTCTGTGTGCAGAAAGACAAAGAACTTGTCGTATATATCTCGATGGGGTTCGGCAATCCTTACGGGGATCCTTATGATGCGGAAACGGCCATCAAATGGGTAGGCAGGCTGCATCAGCTCGGCATCCGGACCATCTCCATGGCTGATACCGTCGGCGTTGCGGAGCCGGACATGATCTCATATATCTTCAGTCATCTCATACCGGAGTTTAAGGATATTACGATCGGGGCGCATTTTCATTCCACGGCAGAAAAATGGGAAGAAAAAATTGCGACTGCATGGGACAACGGCTGCCGGCGTTTCGACAGCGCCATGAAAGGGATCGGCGGATGCCCCATGGCTAAAGATGATCTGGTAGGTAATATTGCAACAGAGAACCTGATTGCCTGGGCAAAGCATCAAACAATACCGCTCGGTATCAATGAAGATGCTTTCTATGAAGCGCTCAGCAAAGCGGCTTATATATTCCGAAAAACCGTTTAAACATTACCTCAGATACAAACAAGGTATCCATAGTAGAGTGCACTTCAAATTCGCGCTCCATGTTATGAACCCGGATCTGGGATAAAACCGGAGCCTCTTCTTTCCTCAAAGGGAAAACATCCCCCTGCGCCCCCTTCAAAGGGGGAATTTGCGCCGTTTTCTTTTCATGGTCTGATTGCAGGAAATAGCGGTCGTCTCCCTTCGAAGGGAGATAGAGAGGGATGTTCCGCTGCGTATGGAATTTTGCTGTGCGAAGATTTAAAATGCACCCGTACCGTACTACCCCAGTTCAAAAGTAGTTACTCCGAAAACTGCGTTGATATCTATATCAGGCGCATTACGATTATACATCCTGGCAGTCTCAAAAACCGGCTCCATACCATAACGGGCCGCCAGCTGCATAGCCCGGGTATTAGGCTGCGGCACATCAAGGTATATTTCAGATCCGGCAGGTAATGTCGCGACAGCGCTTCTGAATAATGCATCCGCAACGCGTTCTTCATTTGCAGACAACGGGCCAATCTTATACCCCTGTGCACATGTACGCACCACAACATAGCCGGACAAACCATCGTCCGAACTGTACCCTAAAGCGATATGCCCCGGCTGACGGATCCAGGCATCCAGAAACCGGGTACGGGAGGCGGGGAAACACCGTCTGTCGAATGCAGCAACCCCGTCAAACGGTATCTCATGGAGATCGTAAACTCCCGGGGCTTTTTCAAAACCGCCTGCATATAAAAACCGGTACCGGATATTATTATACGCAAAAACGAAACCACTCTTTTTATAATTTCCCTGTTGTGCGACTACTCCGTCAAGGCCGATATTCCGGCTACCCAGATACCGCATCGCATGGCGCCACAACTGTATGCCCAATCCCTGTCCGCGAAATTCCGGACGGACAATATAAAGCCCTATAAACCCATAGTCATCATCATAGGCGACCGCGGAAATACATCCTGCCGCCGTGCCTTCACGTTCCAAAACAAAAAAGCCATCAGGATCCGATAGATGGAACGACATTCCATCCGACAATCCGGGATTCCAGCCTTCTGCAGCAGCCAGATCCATCACAAAATCCATCTCATCAGATTGTAAACAGCGGATAACGGGAGGTTGCATAACGGGGAAGTTTTACGAAAATTACAAAACAGAAAGCAAACAGCAACACCGGTGAATGATCATTCCCGGAAACTCATTCATCTTTTTTCCGCACGGAAATCCAGTCTTCAATCTCCACCTTGAAAGGCATTTTACCGATCAGCACAACACCCCGCTTATCACGTATTTCAGTAAGACGGCCTATCTGGTGATTCGTCTTATGCCGCACCATGTCTCCCACCTGCGGGATGGCGCCGGTCGCCACATAATGCTTATCTGCCTTCCTGGCCATAGCTGCATTGGCCTGTACCTGCTTCTTTTTAAACAATATTTTCTCAGCCGCTTCGATCACCTCCTGCTTATGCTCCGACCGTTTCCAGTCCTGTATGATCTGCCTGAACTTCCGTTCCATATCACGCAGATATTCCAGCTCTTCCTTTTTCACCTGGTTCTGCAACTTCAGCGTATTATAATGCTGCTTCAGCTTTTCCTTATCCGTCAGGGCTTCGTAGCGCTTGCGGAGCTGCTCATGCTCCCGCATCATAAGATCAGCCTGCTTTTCTTTTTCAGAAAGACGCAGCGCCTGCTGCTCCGTCTGATGCAGCATTCTGTCGAGCTGGAAGTGCCTGCCATCGGCAAGCTTACGGGCACGGTTGATAATATGCTCCGGCAAACCGCTGCGCTGCGCAATGGCAAACGTATAAGAGCTACCGGGCTTGCCGGTCGCAAGACGGTAGAGGGGTTCCAGCTTTTCTTCATCAAAGCTCATGGCGCCGTTGATGATCCCGGATACTTTCCCGGCCATTACCTTCAGGTTAAGATAGTGCGTAGTGATCACACCATACGCATGCCTGGATGCAAGCTGCTCTACAATGGCTTCTGCAAATGCTCCGCCCAGTCCCGGATCCGACCCGCTTCCCAGCTCATCGATAAAGAACAGCGTCTTCCCGTTGGCAAAGTCCATAAAATATTTCATGTCCCGCAGGTGCGCACTATAAGTGCTCAGCTCGTGTTCTATAGACTGCGTATCTCCGATGTGGATCATGATCTGCCGGAAAATACCAAATTCGGATGTTTCGTCGGCAGGCACCAGCAACCCTGCCTGCACCATGAGCTGCAGCAAACCGGCAGTTTTCATAGACACGGTCTTGCCTCCTGCATTCGGACCGCTGATAATCAGGATACGGTTTTGCTTGTCCAGCGTCATATCAAGCGGCACCGTTTGTTTACTGTTCTTTTTATGATGCAGCAACAGCAGCGGATGAAATGCCCGTACCAGCTTTATGCCCGGATGTGCGCTCAGTCGCGGCATACGGGCATCCATCTCTGCCGCCAGCAACGCGCGTGCACGGATAAAATCGTATATCCCGCAGAGATGATAATACTGCTCCAATTGCGGATGCCATACCGAAAGCGCCGCAGTTGTCTCCGACAGTATCCGGTGCAGTTCTTTCCGCTCTGCCTGTTCTAACAAAAGCAGATCGTTATTAAAGACAATCGTTTCTTCCGGCTCAATAAAGACAATACGGCGGGTGTCGCTCTCACCATGCAATATCCCTTTCATTACCCGTTTATGTTCGGCATTGATAGCTACCATGCGCCTGCCATTGAGGAATCCTTCCGTTATATCGGCCAGGTATCCCTGTTTGCCGAGCTTGCGCAATACACGCTCGAATACCCTCCTGAGCTCCTGCCGTTTCGCTGCAATATCATGCCGGATCTGCATCAAAGCACGGGATGCATTATCACGCACCTGGCCGGCATCATCTATCACTGTGCTGATCAATTGCGCAATCCCGCCGTGATAATCCGTTTTCTCCGCAATAGCCCACAGTGCAGGGAACACCCTGTTATGTCTTTTGAACCATAGCAGGATATCCCTCGTATTGTATGCCAGCTTCAGAAAGGCAAGCAATTGATCTGCGCTGAGCAATGCACCGGAAACGGAAAGCAGCTTCAGCTCCCGTTGTATGTTGTCTGTAAAATCATTCGGGAAATAATCGCTGCTGCCGAGAATGGATGTAAACTCATGTGTTTCCGTCAGTACCTGTCGTACATGCTCGATCCGGGTATGAAAACGAATCTCCGCCACATAGCGGCGTGCGTCATCCGTCCTGCATTTTTCGGCAAGCAATTGCTGTATC
>CAZGPG010000011.1:0-111095 GCA_964527735.1 uncultured Chitinophagaceae bacterium
AAGTTAAGGGGTTTACCTTACTTTAGATTTCACGAACTTCGGGGAACCCGACAGAGTGGCGTTTCTTCACATACTACGGTATCCATGCCGAGTTTTATTACAGGTTTGGGATAAAAAGAAAGAGTGATTGTATCGTCGCCGGTACAGCCATGTCGGGATGTTACGGTAACAGAATATGTGCCGGCTGTATTTGCCGCATGTACGGCAGTAGTGTCTCCTGTGTTCCACCGGTACCGGCTGCCCGGCTGAGATGTTCCATCCAGGATTACGGTTTCTTCAGGGCATATGTCGCCATCATCTCCCAGGTCAATGAGCGGCCGGGGCATTGCCTCGATATGGATGGTGTCGTGTACGATGCATCCGTTGAGGTTAACGGTCAGCGTATAATCTCCTGTTGTATTGACGTTGATATACGGACTGTTCGCTTCTGTATTCCACCGGTAATCCGCTCCATTGATTTCGTAGCCGATGCGCAGCGGAAACTGCTCACATATAATGCTGTCATTCCCGATAAATATCCCGGGTGTTTTTACAACTTCTATATAAATTGAATCGCTTGCCGTGCAGTTGTTGGTAGTCAGTTGCAACCAGAACAGGCCCGTGTAGGTCACATTCATCATGGTGTCGGACAGGCCGTTGCTCCACAGGTAATGTGTTGCCCCAGGTCCGGGCGCAGGGTGCGTGAGCACAAAGGGAATGTCTTTATCGCATATGCCGGTATCATTACCGAGATCAATAACCGGTGGCGGCATAAATGTGATATTAATCGTGTCATATCCCTTACAGCCATTCTGAGATGTGATGGCTACATGGTATTCACCGGATTGATGCACTGTAACGGAGGACGCAGTAGGTCCGCTGCTCCATTGATAAGTGGTAGCTCCCGGGTATGGAGCCGTAAGCAGGTACGAATCGCCCTTGCAAAGAACTGTGTCCGGTCCGAGTATGTTTTTTACCCGTGCGCTGATGCTATCGTCAATGTATGTCAACGTTAATGCAATAATGCTGTCGCAACCGTCCGAGGTGGTCAGGGTATCATAGTATATGCCGGGAGTAGCGACAATGCTGCCTCCGGGCAGGGTATAACCGGCATGAAGGCAAAAAGAGTCAGTAACGTAAGTTTTTGTGGTGTCGCAGGGAGGTAACAGTTTTACAATCCAGAAATCATCTCCCCCTCTGTTTGCTTCTGTTTTATCTCCGGAGATGGGCGATGATGAAAATCCCCCGATAATGCATCCTCCGTCTGCTGTAAGCTGGAAGGCTCTTGCATCATCATTTCCGGAGCCGCCGATTGTTTTTTGCCATTGAATACTCCCGGTGTTGTCCAGTTTTACCAGCCAATAATCTGTACCTCCTTTTGAAGGTTCTGTTTTGTTTCCGGAAATTCCGGAGTTAGAGGTCCCGGAAACAAGGTACCCTCCATCTGATGTTTGCCTGGCAGCGTTCGAAGAAAAGATGGTTTCATCTCCCGAGCCGCCAATTGTTTTCTGCCATGTAATGTTTCCTGCAGCATCCAGTTTGATGATCCAGTAATCGGATCCTCCATGGGATGCGTCTGTTTTATCGCCCGAAATTCCTGAATTGGAATGACCTGCCAGTATGTATCCGGAATCGGAAGTCTGCTGAACGCTATGAAGGTAATCATCCCCGGCGCCGCCGATTGTTTTTTGCCATTGAATGTTCCTGTTAGAATCTATTTTGACAATCCAATAATCATAAAGTCCGCCCCGGTGCGTATCAGTTTTGTCGAAAGATATACCTGACCGGGAAGCGCCGGCAAGGATAAACCCTTTGTCATGGGTTTCGATAACGGCATTTAACTGCTCCCAGCCGCTGCCGCCAATTGCTTTATTCCATTGTATATTGCGGGAGCTGTCCATTTTAATAATCCAGTAGTCATAATCCCCTCTGTTGGGCTCTGCGCGTGTGCCGCTTGTCCCGGACATCGATGCTCCTCCTATAATAAAACCACCATTTGTGGCGGACGTCATATTATAGCCCATGTCATTGTTTGAGCCGCCAAAAGCTGTTTGCCAGACCGGTGTTCCGGTAATGTCCAGTTTGAGCAGCCAGTAATCTATTGATCCGTATGATGCCACTGTACGGTCTCCATTTATCCCCCCGCTTGACTGGCCGGAAACCATAATGCCCCCATCCGGAGTTTGCACGATGCCGGCCGGCATGTCATTACCGCTTGTGCCAAGTCGTTTTTGCCATTGTATTGTAGTGCCTGACGGATCAATTTTTATAAGCCAGTAGTCGATGCCTCCCCGCGAGGTTTCAGTTTTATCGCCACTTATACCGGATCTTGATCGTCCGCTTGCTACATAGCCTCCGTCTGCGGTTTGTATGATGTCCATGCACAGGTCATCATCATTGCCCCCTGCCGTTTTGTCCCATTCGATTGCAGGAATCTGGGCATGTGTATTCGAAAGTAGGAGTAAAAAAAATAATGAAATTACAATGCGTATTAAGTAAAATTGGTTTTTCATTGTTTGTATTTGGATTGAATAGTACTGATGATCTATAGGTTTCTTTTGCAAGTTGTTCATTTCCCATTCCTTACATTAGAGTGTAAATACTTGTTTTTGTGGAAAGTGTAAATACTTATCTGTTAATTTTGAATTGGTTTGATGCAATTAGATCATGAGTTTAATTTCTGAAATTTTTACATGATGAAGTAAAAGTTACTAACTTGTGTTTTATCATGAAATGCATACACGTTGTTATTACTGACGACCATCCCATGATGCTCAACGGATTGAAAAATGCGCTGGAAGCACACGGACATATCAAAGTGACAGCTTCGTATCCCAATGGTCAGACGCTGCTGGACGGCCTGCAAAAGAATGTTCCCGATGTGCTGCTGCTGGATGTGCACCTGCCCGATATCCCCGGAGATGAACTAACGCGTATCATCACACGTAAATATCCTTCCGTAAAGATTCTTATTCTGACGAGCCATGACAGCATCTTTTTTATCAGAACGCTGCTGCGCAGCGGCGCTACCGGATATGTGCTGAAAACGTCGGAGCATGCGCTGTTGCTGGAGGCAATAGAAAGTGTTTATCACGGTCTGCAGTTCCTATCGCCTGAAGTAAAAGATACCCTGGTAAAGGACACGCTGAAAATGCGTAATAAGATATCCAACTCTCTTGAACTAACGCAGCGTGAAAAAGATATTATCCAGTTGATAGCCGAAGAATATACCAGCCATGAAATAGCTGAGAAACTCTTTCTCAGCCATCGTACCGTGGAGAATTACCGCCTTGGACTGATGCAGAAACTGGACGCCAAGAATATGGTAGGTATGATCAAGAAAGCCATGCAGATGGGATTGGTGGAGTAGTCTCGTTGTAAGCACATTGTTTTACAAGGCTGTGTTATTTTATCAATCCCAGTTCAATAGCTTTTTTTACCAGGCCGGAAGCATTTTTTACATCAAATTTTAATAACAGACTTATCCTGTGGTGGTCTACAGTGCGCTTGCTGAGGAATAGTTTGTCTGCGATCTCCTGGCTTGTAAAATTGTTGCCGATCAGTTGCAGGATTTCATGTTCTCTCGGAGTGAGCACCGGAATCTCTGCTTTCTTTTTCTGCTGCAGGAATATATCCTGTATAAACTGTGCCCTGAGCGCGGGATCCACAAATTGTACACCTTTATATACGGAGCGAATTGCTTCAATAAGGGTTTCCTGGCCTGTACTTTTCAGCAGATACCCCAGTGCGCCGTTTTTAAGCATGTTCTGTACATGAACACTCTGGTCGTGATTGGTGAGCGCAAGTATGCAAATGGAAGGCCATGCTGATATAATACCCGGTGTAAGTTCTTCTCCGTTGGCATCCGGCATTTGTATATCCAACAGTAATACATCCGGCTGCCTTTTCTGCAAGCCATCAAGGAGTTGTTTGCCGTTGTTGTATATGTCTGTAATTTTTATGTCTTCGCTTGCCTGTAGCATGACCTGTATGCCTTTTATTACCATCAGATGGTCATCTGCGATCGCTACTGAAATGCTCATCAGGAAAAATTTATTTTATCAATATCAAATTGTAAATATACAGTAGTGCCCTTGTCTGGCGTTGAATCTATCTCAATATTCCCTTTTAATGTTTTTACCCTTTGCCGGAGGCTTTCCAGTCCCATACCTTTTGTGCGGGTAGACCGGTTAATGCCCTTTCCGTTATCTTCAACCATGATATCGAGCTGTTTTTCAAACAGGTTAACCTGTACCAGCGCTTTGGTAGCGTCGGCATGCTTGATGATATTCTGTACCAGTTCCTGCACCATTCTGTAGAGAGATAGCTCGATGTTTTTATTCAGTGGGTTGTGCAGGCCAAGGCACTGAAAATTGATTGAAAGGTTGCTTCCCCTGACAGATTTTGTACAGAAAATCCGCATGGCTTCTTCAAATCCGTAGCGCATCAGTAGTTCCGGCATGAGGTTGTGTGCCGTTATGCGTACTTCATTAGCTGTTTCATCAAGGATCTGCATGGCTTCCTGATAATCCGGAGCTTTTGAGAGCGTATGATGATTGGCGGGTAATGTAGAAAAATGCATTTTCAGCGAGGCCAGCATACCTCCTATACCGTCATGCAGGTCTCGTGCTATTCTGGTTCGTTCTTTTTCTTCGCCGCTGATTGACGCTTTGAGCTGGCTGATCTGCTGTCGGTGACGGTTGGTGCGGTATGCGCCGGTAAACAAAAAGAGCGATATAAGTATAGTTGTACTGATCCCGATGATCCATATATTTTTGTTTTTCAGGTCCTGTTCCTGCTGTGTGATTTGTATTTGTTTTTGCAGGAGCTCCTTATCCTTTTCCGCAGTTCTATACCTGACCTCAAGTTCGTTAAGGTTGTCGGCGATCTCGAGGCTTTTAAGCTCATTCAAAGCGCGGGCAAAAACCATATTATGCTCGTATGCCTCTTTGTATTTTCCGGTTGCGTTATATAATGTGGATAATAGTTGGTGCAGGGCTGCTTTTTTGGCATTCATTTGTTTTTTTTCAGATTCTGTGAGCGCCTTTAACAGGATCTGTTCAGCTTCTTTGTAGCGGTGCTGCGCCATGTAGGTTTCTCCGAGTGTTATCAGGGTGTAAAGCTGCTCATAATAGGAATTGTCCAGAGAGTCCTGGAAGGCCTGTTCAATATATGGTAGTGCTTTCTCCGGTTGATTGTTTTCGAGCTGAAGTTTGGCCAGGTATTTCAAAGCATGAGAATGCAATTGCGGACGATCATTGTCTTGCGCCCATTTTAAGGCGGTAAGGAATTGTTGTTCCGCTTTCATTGTATTTCCCTGCCTCATGTATATGATGCCGCGATTGATTATAATATTTTCCAACAGATTCTGATTCCCTCGCCGTATTGCCAGTTTTTCTGCCTTATCCAGATAATAAAGGCCTTCTGTGTGCTTATTGTACAGGTTGAAGATGCCTACCATATTTGCATAAGCATATTCAATGCCGAATGCAGCCGGATTTTGTTCAGCAAAACGGATTGCCTGATGGTATGCCTGGGTTGCTTTCATGTATTTTCCCATCAGGAGGTACATGTTGCCTATATTGTTATGCAAAAGAGTTACCATGTTCCGTGTATGCGGAGATTGCATCGCATAGGGCAGGGCATACATAAGTACGGCTATTCCTGATGTATACGACCCCTGATCGGCAAGAATACGGCTTAGATCCAACGAAAATGTGGTAATCGCTTTAGAAAATCCGTACCGTTCGGTATTTCGCATAAATTCACGATGCAACATCTCCGCAGTATCCGGACTTATACTGAGCGGCTTGATGTATTTGGGAGCGAGGAGGAGAGACGAGGTGTCATACAGTGTATTTATAGGCAATGTTACGGGAGACTCTGTATTGATGTCGTGCTGACTCTTTACCGGATGCTCCGGCCATACCAGCAACAAGAGTATTAGTTGTGCTATTTGCAATATCTGTTTCAGAGCAGGCAGTCATTTATTCGGGCTCTGCACGTAAGTGCAGATAGGGGCTATGTTTGCAAGTTACATTAATTACAGTAATGACGACGGAATAAATTATATATTATGCCGTAGTTGAGTACGGATACATATGTGTAGCACTTCTCTTTCTTCTCTAACTGCCCCTTGTACGGGAATATTCCTTATTAAAGGGATTTTTATTGCGGCAGACTCAAGGGGTAATCATGCCGAGTTCAATCGCTTTTTTGATAAGCCCGGACGCATTTTTAACCTCGAATTTGAACAGCAGGCTAACCCTGTGGTAATCAATTGTCCGTTTGCTAAGAAATAGTTTATCTGCTATCTCCTGGCTTGTATGGTTATTTCCGATGAGTTGTAAGATCTCAAATTCTCTCGGGGTTAGCTCTGGTTGCCTTTGTTTATTTTTTTCAGAAATAAACATATCCTGAAGGAGCTGATTTCTGAGTGAGGGATCAATAAACTGAATGCGTTGATGTACGGATTTAATGGCTTCCCAGAGTATTTCCTGTCCAGCGCTTTTAAGCAAATAACCCATGGCTCCATTAGATATCATTTTTTTTACGTGAAAACTCTGATCCAGGTTCGTCAATGCCAGTATACCGATATCCGGGTACAGTCGTACGATATCCGGGGTAAGTTCCGCGCCACTCGCGCCAGGCATCTGGATGTCAAGAATTAATACATCCGGCTGGTTGATCGCTAAACCTTCCATGAGGGCCTCTCCATTATGATAAACATCAGTAATTTTTATTTCCGCTGAATCTTGGAGCATAACCTGAATCCCTTTAATGACCATCTGGTGATCATCAGCTATGGCTACCGAAATACTCATGTAATCAATTTTTCTTTTTGTGGTTATTGAATTGTAAATATATGCTGGTACCTTTCCCTGTCGCGGATTCTATGGTTATACTACCATTGAGCGCTTTGCATCTTTGACGTATATCATCGTATGCTATCCTGTTTCGGGGAGATGTGATATGTGTACCTGCTCCATCATCTTCTACAAGCACATCAATGGTATTGATGTAGAAATTGACATGTATGAGTATTTGAGCAGGTTGTGCATGTTTGATAGTATCCTGTACCAGTTCCTGCAGTATTCTGTACAATAACAGCTGATTGTCTACCGTCGTTTCTTCATCGTATTTCAGGCAATGAAAAGTTATCTGTACGCCGGTGCGTTGCCCGGTCTCCCTGCAAAAGATGCGCATGGCGTTTTCAAAACCATAATGCGACAGCGTTTCGGGCATAAGACTATGCGCAGTAACTCTTATTTCGCGGACCGTTTCATGCAGCAGTTCTACGGTTTCCGAAAAATCCGGAGCTGCCTGCAGGCTTTGATGATGGGATGGCAGGGCTGAAATATGCATATTCAGCGAGGCCAGCATGCCGCCAATTCCGTCATGCAGGTCGCGGGCTATCCGGTTACGTTCTTTCTCTTCTCCGGCCATATATGCTTTCATTTGATCAATGACCTGTTTGTGACGGTTGTTTCTGTATACGCCAAACCCTGTGATCGCTAATATTAATATTGAAGAGCTGAAGATGAGGATCCATTCATTTTTTTTATCAATGGCAATTTGCTGCTGGTTGATCCGGAGTTGATTTTGATAGATTTGTTTGTCTTTCTGGATGATTTTGTATTTGGCCTCTATTCGGTTCCGGTTATCTGTGATTTCCCTGTTTTTGATCTTTTGTATGCCTTGTGTGTGTATCCGGCTATGATGATTAGCTTCTTTGTATCGTCCGGTACCGGCATAAAGTTGAGATAAGATATGATGCGCTTCCAGTTTTTCTGAAAACACCTCAGGCGCCTCTGCCGTATTTACAACCTGCTCAAGTATATCGCCTGCCCGGGTATATTGCCTGCTGGCAATATGCAATTTTCCGGCAGACAGTAATATTTCCACGCGTTCTGACAAGGGTAGAGAAGTTGTGTCTTCCGAGAGTAATTTCAGGTATACCGCGGCTTTGGGATATTGCCGGCTTTTTGTGTATAACGATGTGAGCATATGTGCCGCTTTACGGATCGTTACAGGATCATTACAGGTCTTCCCCCATTTAAAAGCTTTGTTAAGTTCTTTTTCCGCCCGGCCAACTTCTCCTTTTTCCAGGTATAGGAGACTTTTACTTATCATTATATTTCCCCGCAATGGATCATCCGTTTTAAGCAGGGGACTTTTTTCTGCCAGAACCAGATAGTTATAGCCTTTGGTGTGCCTGCTAAAAAAGTCAAAAACACGGGTGATATTCGTAGATATATGGTCTTTTATTTCTGTACTGGAGCGCAAGGCGGAAGCCGCAGATTGGAGATAACGGTTGACGGCAAGTGTATACTGACCGAGCAGGAAATGTATGTTTCCCAGGTTATTATATACATAAGGAGCAAGCACCGGGATATTATTGCTTTTAATGACTTCAAGCGCCTGATTTAATATCTGTAGTCCGGTGTTGTAATCTCCCCGGTTTATATACAGGCGGCTCATATTCAGCAATACGGAAGCCGACAAAGAGGCAGGCTGTTTTTTTGTTTTTGTGTCTTCGTGCGGATGGTTCCGGTAAAGGAAGATCAGACTATCTGTTTGTCTTTGAGATGTTTCCGTACCATATACGACAGCGGATGAAAAAGAGGTGTCGATATGTTTTTTGTTCCCGGGAGAATCAATAGTTGCATAATCATACTGATTCCGGGCGCTCGTCACAGTCGGAAGTAGCCATAATAATAATATTAAAAGGCTGCGGGCACAAGGTAACCGGAACGTCAACTATGGCTTCTTTTGTATGCAAGATACGTCAAAGAAGCACGCCACAGGCATCAAAACTGGTAATTATACCTAACTATTCCGGTAAAAATACGTATCACATTTTGGTATAAAATTCAATGTTTAGAAAATGGAGTCCGGATATCTTTGCTGTTAGCGTATTTCTGACCAAGTTGTATCTAAATGAATAAATTTTACCTTTTTATATTGCTGTTTGTATTAATTACAGTTCGCCCGGGTACGGTATATGCAACCCATGCTGCCGGGGGCGAACTTACTTATGAATGGTTGGGAGGAGACTACTATAGGCTGACTGTTAAATTTTACAGGGATTGCGCCGGTATTGCTGCCCCCAATACGCTGACTGTTTGCATACAAAATCGGTGTAATAGTTCCGACATGAGCATCACTTTGTACCCGGTAGATGATCCGGTAGAGATCGGCGCCGGTTGTCCGGGATATCCCTCGAGGTGCAGAGGCGGAAGCCTGCCAGGTTACCAGGAATACCGGTATGACAACGTAGTGCAACTACCTTCGCAATGTGATAAATGGGTTTTCTTTGTAAGTATTAATGCAAGAAACAACGCAATTGGCAATCTGGTCGGAACAGGATTGGGCAGTAATAATCTGTATCTGGAAGCGACCCTGGATAACCTTAACGCCAGAGAGAACAGTTCTCCTGTCTTTACAATTCCGCCACTTACTTATGTGTGTGTGGGCAGCGAGTTTACGTACAACAATGGTGTCATTGACCGTGATGGTGATTTTTTAGTTTTCGAAAATATTCCTCCGCGGACAGGTACGGCCACAGAGCAGGGATGTGGCATTGTCTTCCCCAACAGCGCTCCGGAATATAGTTATGCGAGTGGGTACAGATTACCGGATAACCCCTTTTCAACCAGCAATTCTTTTGTATTGGACAGTTTGACAGGACGTATCTTTTTCAGACCCAACAAGTCGGAAGTTGCAGTTGTGTCGGTACGGGTTCGCGAATACAGAAACGGCAGAGAAATCGGTTCAGTAATCAGGGATATACAAATCATTGTGCGCAACGACTGTTATACCTCTCCCATACGTGCAATTACGGATTCAGCTTCGGTTGTTAACGGGATGGCCCGCCAGGAGCGCGTGGAAGGGTGTGTGGAAACGGAGCTCCGGTTTTGTATAGATATTGATGCGCCTATGGATCCGGGAGCTGTGCTGGTTGCGGCCGATAACCATATGATCAGTCTTCCGGGTAATGTGGATATAGGTTATCAGGGACAGGTATCAAATAAAATCAGAGCATGTATAACCTGGACTCCCGGCGCCACAGACACGGGGCTACATATACTGCTCATTACCGTAAAAGATTCTACATGCAGACCTCCGGGAGTGCTCACCGCTCAGGTGTTCACCGTGCCGTTATATATATGGCCGGCATTAAGCGTTTCTCCGGATACGGCGATTTGTCCCGGCGACACGATACAACTGTATGCAAACGGGGGGTGGCCACCCATCCGATGGACGGAGATTTCGGGAAATCCGGCTAATGGGTTGAGCTGTACAAGCTGTGATAACCCGTTTGTACATCCCTTACAAACTGCCATTTATACAGCAACCGGAATGCCTTTCTGTAACCGGGATACGGTTGTGGTAACTACATTACCTGCTCCGGATGTAAGGGTAACGCCCGACACGATTACCACCTGCCGGAATCACCAGGTTCAGCTCAGGGCAGAAGTGCTGAATAATCCTGTCTTGCCTTATACATTACAATGGTCGCCGGTTGCAGGATTAAGTAATCCTAATGCTGCGGTTACAACGGCTGATATCCTGGATCCGGTGACTTATACTGTTACTGTTCAGTTCAATGATCAGAATCTGTTTTGCAGCACATCCAAACAGGTTCACGTTGATGTCCTTAGAGGATTCGACCTGCTTCCTGCGGATACGATCATTTGTGCAGGAGATTCATTTGTTCCTTCTGTCGCCGGAGATGAAAGGTATGCGTACCGGTGGTCTCCGCTAACAGGCATTGCTTACCCGGATACAATGACACCGGTGATCACTCCCGTATCTTCCGGAGCTTATGTGCTGACGGCGTCGTATCCCGGGTGTCGTGACAGTGTCAGGACGCTTTGGGCAGAAGTGCAGGAATACCCGGAACTGCGATTACCTGAAGACACACTGGTTTGCGCTCACGACAATTTTAAAATATACCCTGAAGTAACATCAGCTGCTCCGGGTGGATTGTTATTCGCGTGGAGCCCGGCGGGTGGGGTAGACAGGCCGGATGTCCGCAATCCGCAATTTATTGCAGATACAACAAGGGTGATGGTACTTGAAGTGAGCACCTCCGGAGGTTGTACAGTACGCGATACAATGAAAATTACCGTTGTACCTACCCGCTTTCTCCAAGTGTCTCCGGATACGGCTATTTGCCCTGGCGATACTGTGAATATTTCATTTTCCGGTCCTGCATCGTATTGGGAGTGGGGATACCGGCAGACTATTGACGATGTG
This sequence comes from uncultured Chitinophagaceae bacterium, assembly GCA_964527735.1. Taxonomy (GTDB): domain Bacteria; phylum Bacteroidota; class Bacteroidia; order Chitinophagales; family Chitinophagaceae; genus JBEBVQ01. Next base: position 11,242 of record CAZGPG010000011.1, read on the forward strand.
CGTGCAATCACGCCCCGTGTATTCCCGGAACAGCAAACTGATTATTATATCTATGCGGTAGACAGTAACGGATGCCGTGATACTCAGTCCGTTTCGGTCTTTGTCTATCCTGATCTTTTTGTGTCGCTCCCGGATACGGGTCACGTGTTCCCGGGGGAGTCATACCAGCTCGTTCCCGGGGGATATTGTTTCCGTTATTTATGGACGCCGTCTACAGGGCTCGACAACCCGGAAACGGCCACTCCGGTTGTTGCTCCGGATGTCAGCGGATATTATTATCTGTTGTGCGGCAGTGAAAACGGTTGCGTTGCAAAAGATTCCATTTATATAAAAGTCCATCCCGAATCTCTGATTGATTTGCCTAATGCTTTTATTCCCGGCAGTAGTATCAACGGGACATTAAAGCCTGTTGTGAAAGGGTTGGTACACCTGGAATCATTTGCGGTGTTTAACCGTTGGGGGCAGAAAATATTTGAGACTAATTTACTTAATGATGGTTGGGATGGAACTCATTCCGGAGTTCACCAGCCACAGGGCGTATATGCGTATCTGATCAGGGCAACCACACTTTCCGGCCTGAAGGTTACAAAGTATGGCAATGTTACGTTGATCCGGTAGCGTATACCCCGGTATTTTTACCGATGGACTCATTGGTAAAAATGCAAAAAAAAATGGGTGTTTGTAATTAAAGATAGTATTTAAAACCCTGCTATTATTGCATGTAGCAGTGGGACACAAAAATAACCGATGAATAAACTATACAAGCTTTTTATTGTTTTAGCAGTTGGGTTTGCACCGCTTAATAATGCACATGCTACCCATGTTGCCGGCAGCGAGTTGATTTACGAATGGCTCCGTGATTCCACCTATCGCTTCACGTTTAAATTTTTTGACGATTGCAGCGGCTCTTTTCATGCGCTTGATGAGTTTTTCCTCTGCTATTATAACCCATGCAACGGGTATAATGGAAGCATGTCTATGCGTAAGGTGAGCCTGCTCCCCGGGAATATGCCGAATGGTACGCCCATTAATACTGGTTGCCCTGGTGTACAGACAAAATGTGAAGACAGGAATGCTGTAATTCCGGGCTTCAGGGAATGGTGGTATATCGGAGATCTGACATTGCCTTCACGTTGTGACAACTGGATTTTTTCCGTTTCCGTTCACGCCCGTAATGCTTCGACAAATCTTGCACAGGCGCAGAATTTCAATATGTACATTGAGGCTACATTGAACAACCTGGATTCTGCGGGATTTGGCAATCACAATTCTGCAAGCTTTTCATCGCCGTATTTCAATATTAAGCCCATCCCCTACGTATGTATTAATGTGCCGATGAATTATAGCGGAGGGCCGGTAGATCCTGATGGCGACAGACTTGTTTATGAGTTTATTAATCCAAGATATATAGGTATGGGGTCGCTTACCACTCCGGCTAACCTTGGCCGAAACTGCAGACCTCAGTATACGCCTGTGGATCAAATATATACTACTCCCTATGGGTTGGCTTATCCTTTCGAATCGAGTACCCCTTTCCGTTTTGATACAACTACAAGTATATTCTCATTTACCCCTTCAACCATCAGCAAGAATACGGTCAGCATCAGGATCAATAAATTCCGGAATGGTGTAAAGCTCGGTTCTGTAATGAGAGATGTACAGTTTCAGGTTATTGCGTGCCAGAACACGCCTGTTGATCTTAATGTAATCCCTACAACCGTAACACGGGCCAGAAATGTTAATGGCACGATTGAGGCATGCCTGGATGTACCGTTCAGATTCTGCATTAAAACGATTGCCGGGCTGGCAGGCTCCCTGCTGCATGTGGAAAGCGATCATGCAACGGTTATGCCCGGTTCTGTTGCTACAACCGTCAATCAGCTTACTGATTCGGTGCTGACATGTTTTTCCTGGACAGGCACGGATACCGGTTTGTATATGATCACCCTTAGAGTACTGGACTCTACCTGCCGGGCGCCCGGGGTGATTGTGCCGCAGACTTTCGTGATACCCGTATATATACGGCAAAAGGAGGAAACCTATGTGCGGGCGGAAATATGTCAGGGAGAAGCTTTGGAGATAATGTCTAACGGCGCTGTGAACGTGCGGTGGTCTGTTATGCCGGGAGGGGACGATCTGTCCAGCATGAGCTGTACAAGCTGTCCCAACCCTGTTGTACGGCCTGTGCGCAGCACTACTTATGTAGCCGGTTATGATGCGGTAGGGAGTTGCGGTACCAGCGATACGATGGATGTTTTTGTTACAGAGAACAAGATAGAGATGACGCCCTCAGGCGAGCTGACGGTATGCCATCCCGATAGCATGCTCACCTTGTCGGCAATAGCATCCGGTCCACGGCCCTTGTTGTCTGCACCCTGCGGTCTGGCGCCCCTGCCTTTGCAGATATCCGATGATACTACGGAGATTATTCCCGTTCCCGGGGTTCATACGACGGGCAATAATGTATATAGTACGCCGTTCAATGGCAATTATTATACTGCGAGGCACCAGTATTTATTACGGTCTGCTGATTTGTATCGTACCGGTATGGCTCCCGGAACATTGAACGGGATCGCTTTTTATATCCCGGCATTCTCCGGCACTGCAAGTTTTGAACATTTTTCGATCTCAGTCGGATGTACTTCGGATCCGTTGGACAAAGGCGGACAATTTACCTCCGGAGGAGTTCCTGTTTACACTTCATCCGTTCCGGTTTTAGTATCGTCGCAAGGTGGCTGGTTTGATCTGCAATTTGACCACTCCTACAACTGGGATGGCGTATCTGATCTGATAATTGATATATGCTACGCAAACACGGCTGGCACAACGCCTGTATTTACGAGTTATTACGCTACCGATTATCCTGCTACGATGTACGCTTACAATTATGGCGGTAATATTTGTACCGGCGGGCCTTATGTCACAACACAGGCTATGTTGATTGATGAGCTTCCGAGAATGAGGTTCTCATGGACGATGGCGCCGGAGCAGGACTTTTCGTATAGCTGGAGCGGTAGTGTTTTTGAACCGGGTGATGCCGGGGATACTGTTCGTACCCGGTTGGCGAAAAGCTCAGTTATCATCGTAACTGCCGAAGGTCGTAATGGCTGCACGCCTTCTGATACGCTGCACGTGACCATACCGGTTCATGACTATGTGGTAACCGCGGATACTGTGATTTGCGAAGGCGAGTCGGTTTTGCTGTATGTGAAGGATGAGGGGCCGGATCGTGTTGCTTTCAGTGCCAGATGGTACAACGGCTTTTGGAATGATCCCTTGTTCTTAAGCTGTGTGGATTGTAAGGAAACAATCGCAACGCCCGATGCGACAACACACTATCGCATATTGACGACTGATGTGTATGGGTGTGTTGATTCTTTTGCTGTATCTGTCGGAGTAGATTCGTTTAAGCAGGTCCGCATCAGACAGGCTCCGGAAATTACTGTCCCGTATAGAATGTCTTACCAGCTCGAAGCTTATGGGGCAGATCAGTATCGCTGGACCCCGGATACATGGATGAATAATGCTTCTGTAGCAAATCCGCTGATCTCCCCCGAGCGGAATATCGTTTATAGGGTAGAAGGCAGAAGCGGTGTATGTATCAGTCATGATTCCATACTGGTCGTGGTAGATGTCAGGGGGCTGATATTTGTTCCGTCAGCGTTTACGCCTAACGGAGACGGATTGAATGATGAGTTCCGTATTGCCAATTTTACCTTTCAGGAACTTGAATTCTTCCATGTGTTCAACAGGTTCGGAGAACTTGTTTTTACGACCATTGATGGTAAAAAAGGATGGGATGGCGCCTGGAAGGGCATCCCGCAGGAAACAGGCGTTTACTTCTATCATATTCAGGTTCGGTTCCCGGACGGAAAAACAGAAACATTTAAAGGAGATCTTACGCTTGTGCGTTGAGTGCTTTGAAAATTGCAAAATAAATTAACAACTTAAATACAGTATCTATGATCACGAGAATTAGCTACATCTTTTGTTTAACGTTATGCTTTTTGACTGTGTGGAGAGCAGACGCACAGCTTTCAGGAAGCTATAACGTGCCCGGAGATTATCCTACCATGGCGGCCGTCGTCCTGGCACTGAATGACTGGGGCGTAAGCGGTCCGGTAACAATCAACTGGCTGCCCGACGGAACTTCGGTAAGAGAGGAAGTCGTGCCTTCGGGAGGGCTTCGCCTGGGGTCTGCTGCATTGAATGCAACATTGAGCGCTTCGAATACCATAACAGTATTCGGGAATGGTAATGTATTGCGCGGATACACCGGCGGTACGGCGACAACGCCCAAGGCAATCCTTTTCCTGCTGGGGGTTGACCATTTGACCATAGACAGCATCCACTTCCAGGAGAATCCTTCCAACACAACAAATGCCAACCAGATGATATGGGGCGTTGCGTTGCTTAAAAGGCTTGAAAGCGGAACTATGGACGGTTGTAACAACAATACGATCAGAAAGTGTGTTTTTTCAATGGGACGGGCGCTTTCTACTGTTAATGCTGCCGCAATATATGCCGGTCATAATACCATCAATTTCAACAACCTGACTGCTAATCCGCTGGTATCGGCTGAGGCGGTAGCGCCCACAGGCAGAGCGGGTACTAACAGCGGAAATACATTTAGTGGAAATCATTTTAACGCAATCAGAGGGTTATTGTTGAGAGGGTATAATGATCCCGGTACAGGCGCTATGTATGATCAGGATAACCGGATCGTTGGTAATCTGATTGAATTTGGTACGACTGTCAATGTAGTGATATCAGGCATTGGCCTCCGCTGGCAGAATAATATAGAGGTCCGTGAAAATGAATTCAATAACAAAAATACACCTGCGCCGGCAAACAACATTACATATGGTATCCATTTTGAGGAGACAAGAAATGCAACATTTACTTGTGCGCAGAATAAGTTTGAAATGCGAAATCCGTCTTCGGGTTCGGCATTGCATGTAATTTATTCAATGTTAAAAGAGAAGTCTAAGCTCATTGTTGAAAACAATACGCTCGAAAACCTTGAGTTTACGTCTGCAAACGGGAATACAGCACATACTACCCTGGTCTCACAATTGGGTATCATCAGAGATATCCGGGTGAGAGACAACCGGTTTATTAACTCGCTAAATCTCCGCACCGCTGCTGCATATGAATGGCAGGGGAGTCTGAAGTTTTTCCACTATGATAAAGTAGTGAATGTTGACGTGCTTCCGTTTACAGCCAGTAATCCCGATACGTCGGATGTGACTTTCACAGGAAATATAATAAGGAATATTTCGCGTGATGTCACACTAAACAATTCCCAGTCACTCCAGCTTTATAATATGGATGCCACCCACGCACATCTTCGTGGCCGGGTTGTTATTACTGATAACATCGTGGAGGATGTAAACTGGATCGGAGGTATATTAGGGATCTCATTCCCGGGAGTATTATATGATGATGGTCTGGGCGCTCCGGGTAATAATGGTGAATATGAGGTATTTCGGAATGTATTCAGGGATTTGAATACCCAGCGGGGGAGCGTTTATCCGATCAATGCCACCGGTGGAAATAAGGTCAGCATCTCTGACAATGTAATAAGAAATGTTACGATTGCGCAAGGGAATGTAGCAGCTATTAGTTTTGGTAAAACAATGGATTTTTTCAGCGCCTGGGGACATCCGATTGATTTTCCGCACCCTGCGTCATTAACATTCTGTCATAATAACATTATTACTGGTATTAATAGTACAGACGGAAACATCACCGGGATAGTTTCTTATGGAGGGAAGGGCTATATCTACAATAATGTCCTTTCCGGATTCGAGACAAACAAGCGTGCGATAGGTATTGACGGTTCATATTACCAGCATGTAAATCGTGAATATGCAAACCGTTGGGACCATCCTAAAAACAATATCTATTACAATACTATCCATTTCGGGAACAATGGCCTGATTACGGGTATGGAAGCGATCGGTATATATACGCACCTGAGAAATGACAGCACAGACATACGTAACAATATCATCCACCTGAATGTGGCGTCTACGAATTTTTCAAAAGTCGCAGCAATAGCTGCCGGTTATCTCATTCAAAGGCCCGCGATGTCTAATATACTGGATACCTTGTCATCTCCCGGTAATACCCCGCATGACGGGCTCCATCTGAATAATAATGTGTATTACGTTCCCGAAGGGCCGTACAACTTCTACTATGTAGAAGCGCATGAACAAGCTTCTGCTGTTGCCGGTTCATTCATGAGAAATGGTTTTGGTCCGGGAGGGCTTACTGAAAATCAGGACAGGCATATATACAATGATCCGAGCTTCAACAGTCAGTGCAGTAAGTATCGCCTGTTTATCGGCCCTCAGAGGGAGCAGCACACATTCCAGGAAAATAATCTGGTTGCCGGCTCACTGCCTGGTACAAGTCTGCCAGGCGGAAGCTCCTATGCAAAAGATCTGGCCGCAGCAACGCTTCCGATATCTGTTACTACAGATTACAGTGGCGCTGCACGTTCTGCAACGCCTGATGCCGGCGCCTTGCAGTTTCAGGGTACCCGTCCGCAAAACGTGCCTCCGATTATTGCATTGACAGAGGTAATGCCTTCGGTTACTTATTGCACAGACGGCGGTCTGGTGAAAGTAAATATCAGTGGCGCCAATGGTGTAAATACAACAACGGGGACGGCGCCCAGGCTGTATTATAAGAGGGCTGCCGATCAGAATGTATTTGGCAACTACCCGGCTCAGAACAATGCAGCATTTGATGGATGGAAATATGTGGAAGCGACAGGTACTGCACCGGCCTTTACCTTTAGTATTGATTACAGCCGTCTTTTCGGGGGTAATATACAAGTAGGGGATTCCATAATTTATTTTGTTGTTGCACAAGACAATGCTACCGTGCCCAACGTTGGTGTAAATACAGCTAATTTTTCCAACGGCTGCTCATTGCCTAATGTAAATATTGAGCCGTCTGCAGGCGCGGCCAGCCATATTGCATACAGCTATAAAATACTCGCCATACCGACGCTTAACGCAGTAGCGGGCCAGACGCAATATTGTATGAATGGCCAGGCGCATCTTAAATTGCAGAATTTGCCGGCCGGTACATTTGTTCACTGGCAGGAACGGCGTGGCGGCGCTCCTTTTCAGGACATAAATGGAGCAAATGATATTGCATATATCACGGGTCTGCTTTACTCAGATGCCGATTACCGGGCTGTATTAAGATGCAATGGCGTGGATATTGCCGTTTCTAATGTGCTGACGATTACAATTTCCAATATTCCGGCTCCATCCGTTTCCAACGGATCAAGATGTGGGCCGGGCGTTGTGGAGCTTAATGCTACAGCGTCTGCCGGCGATTCGGTACTTTGGTATGAAGCAGCTACAGGTGGTACGCCTGTACATATAGGCAGGCGCTTTGTGACGCCGGCTTTGTATGCGCCGACCGATTATTACGCTACGGCATACAGTAGTCTGGTGAGTGGAGTGCACGTCGGGCCAGGCGGCGTTGCGGACGGATTGAATAGCAGTGTGGCCATGCAGGGGCTGAAGTTTGATGCGTTGAATACGTTCCGTCTCGACACCATATCGCTTGTGCCGAAAAATGGCAGCGCAGGAGATCTTTATATTAAACTTCTGGATGCAGCAGGTAATGTGCTTCAGACTAAAACGATCGCCGTGATGAGTATGACGATAAATGTGCTGAACCGTATTCCGTTAGGCTTTGTGATCCCGAGAGGGAACGATTATCAACTGGTGGTAGACGGACCGGGCGGCAATATTCCCATTTTTCAGCGGAGCAATGTCACATTCCCGGTGGAAGTTCAGGGCGTTCTGACCGTTAAAGAAGGAGTCGGAACCAGGAATGTCTGGAATTATCTTAAAGACTGGGTAATTTCGATTGGTTGTGAAAGCGCGGTACGGGTCCCTGTAAGAGCTACTGTAAATCCGTCGCCGGTCATAAGTCTTTCTGTCGGCGATACTACTATATGCAGCGGCGCTTCCTTTACCGTGAGGGTAACTTCAGGTAATACCGGGTATACTTACGAATGGATGCCTGGAAATATAACAGGTAATTCATTGCTTGTTAGCCCTACGGCTACGACGAAGTATTATTTACGTGCTGAGGATAACTCGGGAGGCGTCTTTAACGGATGTGCCAACAGCGATTCGCTGGAGGTGACCGTATTGCCTGCACCGGTATCATTTTTTAATGCCGGTAATGAGAATGATTTTTGTTACGGAACCGACTCTGTTATGCTTGACGCTTTTGGTTTGGCATCCGCATATCAGTGGCTGCGGAATGACCAGGTAGTTGGAGGAGCAACAAGTGCACGATACATAGCCAGGGATTCCGGATCATACCGGCTCGTTATGACGGAAGGAGTCTGTTCGGATACCTCCGGGTCACATTTGCTGAATGTCTATCCGCTCCCGATACCTGAAATTGTCAGAAACGGAGCAGAGCTTACGACCTCCCGCTCTTATAAAACATATCAATGGTATTGGAATGGCCAGGCAGTACCCGGAGCTACTTCCTCAACTTATAATGTAATAACAGAAGGCGAGTATGCGGTAGCTGTGACGGACCACAACGATTGTGAAGGAATGTCATCCAAGGTGCCGGGGACCATTTCTGTTGGACAGTATGGAGCCCAGGCAGGTATAACGCTGTATCCTAACCCCGTTTCTGATGTGATATACATCCAGGCGCCTGTGCTTGTAGATGTTTCGTTGTTCTCGATAGATGGCAGACTGGTGAAGTCGAAAGAAAATGCAGGTTCACTTTCTGTATCTGAATTATCATCTGGTGTTTACACATTGCATGTATTTTCTAAGAATGGTAAGCTGATCAAAGTAGAACGTATTACAAAGCAGGATCAGTATTAGGTGTCCCTGCCCGGTTCTGATTTTTCCGAGAGGCTGTCCATAAGGTGACAGCCTCTTTTGTTATCCGGCTCCGGGAGCATTTATATTTATCCTGAACAGCTGCGGACAGCAAGGATCTTTGGATAAGTTTCACGACTTTTCACCGGATTTTATTATTTTCCGTTTTTAAAACACGTTTTTGCCTGTAGTTTTCGTATTCCAAACAGCAAATGTCTATCAGAATTGCCATAGCAGATGATCACCCGATGGTGATCAACGGGTTGAAGGATATGCTCTCCAACTGCGATCATATTATCCTTACGGCAACGTACCCGGATGGGGCAACGCTACAGGAAGGATTGAAGCAGGACCTCCCGGATGTGCTGTTGCTCGATATACAAATGCCCGGGCAGCCGGGCGACGAACTCGCACCGGTGCTGCTGAAGCTATACCCGGGCCTCCGTATCCTTGCCCTGACCAATTTTGATAATATGGTTTACATCAATAACATGCTGCAGAACGGTGTGCTGGGGTATCTGCTCAAAAATACCGACCAGGAAACGTTGATAGAAGCGATTGAAACAGTATATGCGGGTGAGGTCTTCCTGAAGCCGCTGATGCGCGAAAAAGTGGAGCAGTTCCGCCAGCAGATCAAAAGGAAGACATCCTCTAGGTTTGCACTAACGCCCCGGGAAAAGGATATTCTCCGCCTGATCGTAAACGAGCACAGCAACCAGGAAATTGCAGAAAAGCTCTTTCTCAGCCTCCGTACCGTAGAGAATTACCGCCTGAACCTCTCCCTGAAGCTGGAAGTGAAAAATACGGCAGGACTGGTACGTAAGGCCATTGAAATGGGATTATTGCAGTGATAATGATATAATTTGAAAATGCTCATGTTATCGTAGCCACAACGTTGTCATCCCGACGAAGGAGGGATCCCACAAAAGACTGTAAATCAAACATTATGTGGGATGCTTCCTTCGTCAGCATGATAAACGTCTGTTAACCGGGCGTACGGATACCGAAGCAACCAGACGGGAGATAACATAAGCTCTGCATGGTTCCCCGGATAACAGTGATAAGGACATTTCCAAATTTTCAAATTGTCGGATAATTCTTTACCTTTGCACCTCAATTGTAACACGCATGGCAAAATCCATGCACAAATCATTTTTAAATGAAAAAAGGTATTCACCCCGAAAATTACCGGTTGGTCGTGTTTAAAGATATGTCTAACGACTATACTTTTGTAACCCGTTCCACAACTCCATCCAAAGAAACCATCGTATGGGAAGACGGTAATGAATATCCGCTGGTAAAGGTGGAAATTTCACATACCTCCCATCCTTTCTATACCGGTAAGTCTGTATTCGTTGATACAGCAGGCCGTATCGAGAAGTTCAAGAAACGCTACGAAAAGAAACAGTAATCTTACCTGATTACATGATTTGCTTCCGGCATAAAAATCCCGATCTTTACCGGGATTTTCTTTTTTGAAGAAAAATCCAAAACAGGGTCAACCGTTTCGTTCATGCACATTATTCTGTTTGATGATGCAGTAAGGTACCGTCTGCTGCCGTTTACGCATACCCGCCCGGTGGGGGATATCCGCTGTGGTATCCTGACAATGCGCCAACGCTGGGAACGGATATTGGATGCGCCGGCTGCAACATGTACCGAAGCATACCTGCAGGAATTGTTCCCTTTGCCTGACGGTACGGATCACCTGCTTGTGAATGCTGCATTGTTTGCCACGCGCGGGCTGGCGGATGCAGTTATGTCGTTGAAACCCGGCAATGCGCTCGTTCAGGGTGGAGTAGTGGTGGCCGCCAGGCTTACAGGTGTTCCGGAATTGTGCTTTGACGCACTGCCCGGCATATTTTCTTCTTTGCAGGCCACGGAGTGGACGGATACAGTGCATCGTCTGGAGCATGTCTGGGATATTTTTTCGATGAATGATCAGGCCGTCAGGTGCGATTTCGATCTGCTTACCGCCGGGCGGTCTTCCGCTTCTGCCCCGGATTATGTAACGGTATCCGGCCGGGAAAACCTGTTCATTGAAGCCGGCGCTGTATTACGTCCCTGCATCATCAATGCGGAGACCGGCCCGGTATATGTCGGTAAGGATGCTGAAGTGATGGAAGGTTGTCTCCTGCGGGGACCGGTAGCGGTTTGTGATCACGCCGTGCTGAAGATGGGCGCTAAAGTATATGGCGCTACAACGCTTGGGCCCGGATGCAAAGCCGGAGGTGAAATCAATAACGTTGTGTTTTTTGCCAACAGCAACAAAGGGCATGACGGCTTTCTCGGGAATGCAGTGATTGGTGAATGGTGTAATCTCGGCGCTGATACGAACTGCTCTAACCTTAAGAATAATTATGGCGAGGTCAAGATCTGGGATGAATACAATAATAAGTCTGTCGCTACCGGTCTGCAGTTTTGCGGGCTGATGATGGCAGATCATGCCAAATGCGGCATCAATACGATGTTCAATACCGGCACAGTAGCCGGTGTTTCCTGTAATGTTTTCGGCAGCGGATTCCCTGAGAAATTTATCCCTTCTTTTTCCTGGGGAGGAAGCGAAGGGATGGTCACTTATTCTTTCGACAGGGCCATGGATGCCGCCCGCAAAATGATGGCGCGGCGGGATGTCGTGCTGAGTGATGCTGCTGTCAGGATGTACCGTCATGTTTTTGAGCAGACACAGGAACAACGGAGCTTTTTTAATGGGTCAGACTAATGAGCCAATTAGCTAATGTGCTGATTAGCTAATTTCTGTCGCGAAGGATCATGAGCTCATCAGCTAATCAGCACATTAGCTAATCAATAAAATACAAACCATGCGTAAAAAAATTGTTGCCGCCAACTGGAAGATGAACCTTACCCTGGACGAGGGTAAAGCTTTGGTGGATGGTATTCTGGCCGGTGCGCCGGTGCTCAGTAAAGATAAGCAGGTTGTGATTGCTCCACCGTTTACGCATTTGCCTCAAACGGTGGCTCAACTGGATGGAAAGACATTTTTTTCTGCTGCTGCGCAGAATTGCTATAGCGAAGCTGCCGGCGCTTATACCGGCGAAGTATCTGCTGCTATGCTGAAGAGCGTAGGAGCTGCATATGTGATCATCGGGCATTCGGAGCGGAGAATGTATTTCGGTGAAGATGATGCACTGCTGGCCCGCAAAACAGATCAGGCGCTTGCAAACGGCCTGCGCGTGATATTCTGTTGCGGTGAGCCGCTTGAAGTACGTGATGCCGGTACGGAAAAGACTTATGTAGAAACACAGATCAGGGCAGGGTTATTCCATCTGGATGCTGCGCAGCTGCAGCATATTGTTATTGCCTACGAACCGATCTGGGCGATTGGTACTGGGCGTACAGCTACTTCGGAGCAGGCGCAGGAAATACATGCGCATATCCGCAGCGTGATTGCCGCACAGTACGGAAATGAAGTGGCCAGTGCTCTTCCTGTTTTATACGGCGGTAGCTGCAAACCTTCGAATGCACCGGAACTATTTGCCTGCCCGGATGTGGATGGCGGGCTGATTGGCGGAGCGTCGCTGAAGGCAGATGAATTTCTGGGTATCATTGATGCTATGCTCAAAGCATAAAAAACTATCAAAAAAATTTGCAGAGACAAAAACCCTGTGTATCTTTGCAGCCCAATCAGGGAATGGCGCGTTGGTCAATCGGTTAAGACGCCTCCCTTTCACGGAGGAAGGACGGGTTCGATTCCCGTACGTGCTACAAAAACCGGGCTTTTTTAGTCCGGTTTTTTGCTGCGCAAATGTTTCCGCAGAAGTTGTGTAGGCAATAAAATAATCGTACAAAATGAATTACCGGCATATTGCCATTGAAGGGAATATAGGGGCGGGTAAAACCGTCCTGGCGCAGTTACTCGCGGAGCATTACGGCGCAAAGCTATTGCCGGAGGCCTTTGCAGAAAATGAATTTCTATCCCGCTTTTACCGGGATCCCCAACGGTATGCTTTTCAGGTTGAGCTGGCTTTTCTTGCCGGACGCTTTACACAACTGAAAGGGTTATTGGCACGTGAGCTGTTTCATGATACCGTTATAACGGATTTTACGTTTATCAAAAGCAAGCTGTTTGCAAGGGTTAACCTGCAAAACGACGAATACAATCTTTTCCGGCAGCTGTTTGATATCATGGATCCGAACCTGCCGCCACCGGACCTTCTGATCTATCTCCATGCTCCTGTCGGAAAGCTGCAGGAAAACATCCGGTTACGGGGTCGCAGCTTCGAGCAGCACATACAGGATGATTATCTGGAGCGCTTGCAGCTGGCCTATCAGCAGTTCCTGAAGCAGGATTACTGTAAAACAGTCATCATCGACAGCAACGCCGCTGATTTTATGCTTAATCCCCACCATTTCAACCAGCTCACGGAGTTTCTTGGCAAAGATTATGAGTTCAGGCAACATTACCTGGCGATTAATTAGTATATCTGCATGGTCGTTGATTGAAAATTATTTGTATGCTTACTTGATTTTATTTAACTTGTATGTCGTAAATTCGCAGACCTTTCGGGGAAGAGCAAGTAAATACCCAAATATCCTGCGGATGAATTAGAAAAAATACCCTTGGTAAAAAATAATGTTTATGGATGCTGGTATCGTTCCCGCTAAGTCAAAAGTAAATCTGAAGAAAGCGCTTCAGGAACATTTCGGGTTTGAAGGGTTCAAGGGGGAGCAGGAAAAAATCATTAAAAGCATACTGTCAGGAAAAGACACGTTTGTGATCATGCCGACAGGCGGTGGTAAATCTTTATGCTATCAATTACCGGCTTTGGTGAGCGATGGTGTGGCGATCATTATATCCCCGCTTATTGCTCTGATGAAAAATCAGGTGGATCTGCTTCGTGGATACAGCAGCCGCGACCATGTGGCGCATTTTCTCAACTCCACACTGAGCCGGGCGCAGCAGAAAAAAGTAAAGGATGATCTGACCAACGGTCATACCAAGTTGCTGTATGTAGCTCCTGAAACACTCACAAAAAAAGAAAATATTGCTTTCTTTTCCGATATACAGATTTCATTTATCGCGGTCGATGAGGCGCATTGTATCTCGGAATGGGGTCATGACTTCCGCCCGGAATACCGCAAACTCCGGGATATGATCGACGAGATCAATCCCGAGTTGCCGATCATTGCGCTTACTGCAACTGCGACCCCCAAGGTGCAGGACGATATCGTAAAAAACCTGGCCCTTCGCATGCCGGATGTTTATATCGCTTCTTTCAACCGTCCCAATCTGTATTATGAGATCATCCCCAAGGGGAGAAAGGAGCAGGTGCTGCGTAATATGGTCAAATTCATCAACACGATGAAGGATAAGAGCGGCATCATATATACCCTCAACCGGAAGACAACCGAAGAGCTGGCCAGTACACTGCAGGCAAACGGCATTAAGGCTGTAGCCTATCATGCCGGCCTTGATTCAGTCATACGTGCAAAGAGACAGGACATGTTCCTGATGGAGCATGTTGATGTGATCGTGGCGACCATTGCCTTTGGTATGGGCATTGACAAGCCGGATGTCCGTTTTGTGATCCACTACAATATTCCTAAGTCTCTGGAAAATTATTACCAGGAGACAGGTCGTGCCGGCCGCGACGGACTTGAAGGCAAATGCATCCTGTATTATTCTTATAAAGATGTGCAGAAGCTGGAGCACCTCATGCGCGATAAGCCGCTCAGCGAACGGGAAATGGGAGCACAGCTTATCTCCGAAACGGTTGCCTATACGGAAAGCAGCGTTTGCCGCCGTAAGCTGCTCCTGCATTACTTTGGGGAAGAACTGAAACAGGATAACTGTGGCTGTTGTGATAATTGCCTTAATCCAAAGGAAAAGCTGGAAGTCCGCGACAGCTCCAAGATTGTGCTTGATACCATCACAGAACTTGATGAACGGTTTAATATCGATTATGTCGTGAATGTTATTCTCGGCAAGCCTAATCCGCAGATCACCACATTCCGGCACGACAAGCTGAAATCCTTTGGTAGCGGACTAATCATGGAAATGGACGCCAACTTCTGGAATTCGCTCATTCGTCAGATGATGCTCGAAGGGTTGATCCGGAAGGATATTGAAGAATATGGCCTGCTTAAGATTACAGAGAAAGGCCGCAAGTTCCTGAAGAAGCCGTTCTCGATCATGGTATCGCTCAATCACCAGTACGAGGAGCCTACCGGTGACGATGATGAGGCAAACGCAGGCGGTGGCCCGGCCTCCGTAGATCCTGTACTGTATGATATGCTGAAGGATCTCCGCCGTAAAGTGGCCAAGGAGAAGAACCTGCCTCCTTTTGTGATCTTCCTCGAAAATTCGCTGGAGGATATGGCGATCAATTATCCCACGACCCTGGAAGAGCTGGAAAAAATACAGGGTGTCAGCAAAGGTAAAGCCATACGTTACGGAAAGAAGTTCGTTGATCTGATCGCCAGGTATGTGGGCGAACATGATATTGTGAAGCCGGATGATTTTGTGATGAAGAGCCTGGTGAATAAAAGCGGGATGAAGGTCTTTATCATTCAGAATATTGATAAGAAGATCCCGCTTGAGACTATTTCCCGGAATAAGAACATCACGTTGCAGGAATTGCTGGTAGAAATGGAAACGATCGTAGCCAGCGGCACAAAACTGAATTTGAATTATTGTCTGGAGCAGGAGCTGGATGAATATGAGCAGGAAGATATTTTTGACTACTTCCGCAGTAATCACGATGATGATCTCCAGGCTGCATACGAGGAATTTAAAGACCGTAACGTAACGCTGGAGCACCTCCAGATGATGCGCATTAAATTCCTCAGCGAATACGGCAATTAGCTTAATTGTTAATGGTTAATGATTAATGGTTAATTGTTAATGCCCCATTAACCATTAACCATTATTAATTCTCATGATCTGGGACGCATATCTTAAAGGCTTTAAGGCTTACCTCCGGCTGGAGCGTTCTATGTCGGATAATACCGTAAATGCCTATATGCATGATGTGCTGCTGTTGCGCAATATCATACGCGGGCAGGATGAGGCGGCAGATATAAAAAGCATCACCTTACAGCAGCTGCAGTCCTTCTTGCAGCAGGTACATGAGCTGGGACTGGCGGCATCCTCCCAGGCCCGTATACTGAGCGGGATCAAAGCGTTTTTCGGATATCTCATACTGGAAGGTGTGATCCTGTCGGATCCATCCGAATTGCTGGAAGCGCCCAAGCTAAAGCGGAGTCTGCCAGTTGTGCTGAGCATCGGGGAGATAGAGCAGCTTTTTGCCGCCATAGATCACAGCACGCCCGAGGGCCAGCGCAACCGGGCGATGCTCGAAACCATGTACAGCTCGGGGTTGCGGGTGAGCGAGCTTGTAAATCTTGCTATCTCCAACCTGTATCTGGATGTCGGTTACCTGCGGGTAGTGGGTAAAGGGAATAAGGAGCGGCTTGTGCCGGTAGGCAGCGAGGCGGTAAAGCACATCCGGTTGTACCGGGAGCACATACGCAGCCGGGTGATGCCAGCCAAAGGAGCCGAAGATATATTGTTTTTAAACCGGCGGGGCGGAGGACTTTCGCGTGTTATGGTATTTATGATACTCAAAGACCTGGCCGTCAAAGCAGGTATCGACCAAAGTATTCATCCCCATACCTTTCGCCATTCGTTTGCAACACATCTTGTGGAAGCCGGTGCCGATCTCCGGGCCGTACAGGAAATGATGGGGCATAAAAGCATTACCACAACAGAAATTTATACCCATCTCGATAAAGGCTATCTCCGTCAGACGCTGGAACGGTATCATCCGCGGTATGGGAATGTGTGAAATGTGACAAATGTGTTTAATGTGCTCAAACACATTTGTCATATTTCACACATTTCTTAATAATACTTCCCTTCTTTAATGTACTGCGTTATGTACTCCTGTACGCCCTCCTCAAGAGAATAGAAGGGTTCTGTATAGCCGGCATTCCGGATCTTCTGCATGTCTGCTTCCGTGAAATACTGATATTTATCCCGGATATCTTCCGGCGTGTCTATGTATTCGATATTTTCGGGTAATCCCAGCGTTGTAAAAATCGCTCTGACCAGATCGTTGAAAGTGCGTGCCTGACCTGTGCCGATATTGTACAGACCGCTTTCCGGTTGCTGCTGCATCAGCCAGGTACACATGAGCACAACGTCATGCACGTATATGAAGTCACGCATCTGGCCCCCGTCGGGGTATTGCGGGTTATGCGAACGGAACAATTTTACGGTACCCGATTTCAGGATCTGGTTATAGGCATGGAAAATGACGGATGCCATACGCCCTTTATGGTATTCATTTGGCCCGTATACATTGAAGAATTTCACCCCTGCCCAAAAAGGAGGGGCGTGTTTTTGCTCCAGCGCCCAGATATCAAATTCGTTTTTGGAGACCCCGTACGGATTTAGAGGCTGCAGCTGCGCGGGGAGTGCATGATCGTCCTGATATCCCAGCTTGCCGTCACCGTAAGTTGCTGCAGACGAGGCATACACCAGCGGTAGTTGTTCCTGTACGCATAATTCCCATACTGCTTTTGAATAATCGAGGTTCCACTTTTTATGCACCGCATAATCCATTTCCGTAGTATCTGTACGGGCGCCCAGGTGAAATACATACCGGATTGTCTCCGGATGACGCCGGCACCAGTCAAAAAACTGATCCCGGTGCACTTTATGTATACGCTTTTTCTTCTTTAAATTCAGCACTTTGGCTTCGTCGGCAAAATCATCTGCCAGCACAAGGTTTTCGTATCCCAGCCCGTTCAGATAACCGGTCAGGTAGCTGCCTATAAAGCCGGCAGCACCTGTGATGACGATCGTATCACTTTTTTGCATAGGATTATATAACGTTAGTGGCTGCCACGCAGCAATTAGTGATGGGCATCGTTGCCGTGCGCATCCGGTCCTCCGTGAGGAGACGCGTCATGATGCGATGCCGGAGCATGTGCGTCATGTGCACCGTGTCCTCCGTCATCATGCCCCATAACAGCTACAAAGTTAACGGCCGCGATAAACAGTCCTGCCAGGATCAGCACAAACCAGAATGCGGAACTTAACGCCGCCTTGGGCTTGTTCTCCGTAGAATAGTGTGCCGTGTCATGATTTGATTCGTGTGACATGTTTGTTGGGTTGTATTTGATTACTACTACAAAAGTAACAGAGAAAAATTACAAATGAAAGTAGTAAATTTTACATATGTTATTTTGTCTTACCCAGGAAGGCTGATTACGCAGCTTTTGTGTGTATTACATGCCCCGCCGCTGTAAAAAAGAGTACAATAAAAATGTTAGCGTTGCGTTAATAAATCATTATACCGGCAGAATGCGGTATGTTGTGCATATACATTTTGATTAACTAAAGAAGTGATCGGCAGATTACTACGTTCAAAATAGGATGAACAATGATTTTTAAGTTATCGAAAAAAAATACGCTTATCAAGCCCCGGACAATTACACTGTTCCTGATCGTTTTTTATATACTGATGGCTGTTTTCGTGATTCTTTATTGATCGAACCCCGTACTAATGTTGTACACTGAGCTTCTTAGTCCATATATGTTTGCCGGTCTGCACTACCAGCAGATACTGGCCTGCGGGCAAATGTACGGTAGACATGGTATAGCGGTTATTCCCCGGTATAACATTGGTTTGATTTAGCTGCCGTCCGGTAATATCATATAGCGTAATCGTGCCCGTGGCGACACCATCATACAGTGCAATCTCCACCTGGTCGTCTGCGGGATTGGGATATATATTCACCTGTTTCTCCGGTTGCATATCATTGATACCGGTTTCTTCACCCAGATCGTATATGTAGAAATCATCTATCGCTGCCTCAACGGTACCTTGTCCCTGGTTGGGCAAGCTACCTATAACGCGGTCAGTAGCTGTAAATTTAAGTTGTATTGATGTGGCCTGCGGCAAATATTCATTTACGGAGAATATCCGTCGGCGCCAGTTATGATCTGCCTGGTAGGTTTGTTCTACTGAATGGAACCAGAACGGGGTGTCACCGGTCCTGATCTGTACCTGCCATGGGTCGGTACGTGCGTTGCTTCCCCGGTTGTTGGAGAACCACCGGTAATAGGATATCACCGGATGCTGAAAACCGCTGATGTCAAATACGGGTGTAATAACACTGGTGGAGCCGTTGTCAACATCTGCCTCATTGATGTTGGTCGGATTTGTAAGGGATGCAGGGTTTGCTGTAACCAGGCATTTTCCTTCGCTGTTTCCGGTACGGTCGGCATCGGGTTGACACTCAAGCCTGCCCATGACACTGTTCAGATAAGATCCCACAGGTACCGCCTGTTCCCATATCCCCGCGGTAGCATTGTCGCCTGGGGCATGACCGATCTGCCATCCGGTAAGTTCTTCATCGAAATTAAATCTTTGCACAGATCCTATACCTACGCCAAACTGATAAGGAATCGTGGATTGTGATGTGGGCAGTGTCGGGTTAAAGTCAGCAGGAGCAAATGAATTAGATGTGCCTGTATAATCGTACAGAGCGAAATAGTAATCTATGATACTGCCTGCCGCCTGTCCTGGTATGGTTCCTGAAAACAGCATGTTATTGGTTGAAGACACTATCATATCTGTTGTGGTCCATGCCGTATCTCCCCGTAAACGGTAACAGAGCTTCAATTCTTTAAATAAAGGGAAATTATCCGGTGGTAGTTGTACTTCTGCGGTTACGGCAGCGACGGCGTTTGCCTGCTGATTTGGTACTTCATCGTGTACTACTACGGCATTGGACAGCAGATAAATGCCGTGCCGGGCAAAGGCGTTGATAATATTATCAATATTCGGCGTACCGTTACTTATATCATTATCGTCGTCATCATTCAGCAGGGCAGAGATCAGCACATCGTGATATACAGCGCCTTCCATACCATTGGGTCCATCGGGTGTATCGTACCAGGTCTTTGTGAAAAGCTCCATCATTTTGGGAATGTCTCCCAGTAAAACACCGAGTGTCCACCAGGCTCCTGCAATAATTTCGCCATCGGCGTGCACTTCGCCCCGTATATGCTGCGGATATACTTTCAGATCCTGATCATACCGGCGTATAAATCCGTTGCCGCTGGTATAGGCGCCGCTGCCCAATACCGGATTATGCGTAATGCCCAATGCCCAGATATCGGCATGGCCTTCATTCAGGGCGCCGTTGCGCATACGGTCTCCTACCTGCCAGTTGTAGAAATTCTGGGCAATGGCATGGCCATATTCATGATATACAATGTCGGCGCACATAGCAAAAGAGTTGCATCCGCTGCCGGCCTGGTAAAAATTGAGCGTATTAGGGCCCCCACTGTAAAAAGCATTACAGGTGCCGGATACATCCACATTGGTATTGATCGGAATATCCAACGCTGTAAAATTGGTCAGGTAGCCCTTCATGAAATCATGTACCTTATTTACATGATAGTAGGCGTTCACAAAACGGGTAGCGGATGGGCTCACATCAGGGAATGTATAGGTAGTTCCGTTTGCTGAAATAGTATGGGTAAATGACGGGGTATTGTTATTGTTGTTGTTTTGTGCATCACGTACCCTGGCCCATCTGCCCCTCAATGCAACGGTGGCTGTTTTGGGAGGATCGAGCGACGGAATGTCAAGCACTCCGGCTGCATCTGTATAATACTGGTTGCCCCCAATCGTAACGCGGAGGTTGGCCAGTGGTTCCATAAGTGGCGGATCGGATGGAGTCAGCGGATGGATGGCTCCCTGTACGGTCAGGTCCAGATTGTCCTTTACTTCGTTGTCACGATACAGCAATTGTCCGCTTGTTGCGTCGACATAACCAGTCAGGTGTGTTTCTGCGCCATTGATGGTGCCGCCTAACGTAAAAGGCCATGCAGGCTGCAGGGCGTATCCATATTCGGCAGGTACCGGAAACCATTCCCAGTCTTCGGTCGTCTGTTCTGAAATCAGGAAGTTGCTTATATTTTCGATTGCCGTAGCCAATGCTGCTGCCGGAGATATGGCCGGTGTATTGGCGGCAACGGCTTCACCGTAAGCGTAATTTCTTATACGGACAAGTTTTCCGTCCTGGGTAAACCGCAGTGTCAGGCGGGCAAAGGCTACTTTATGTCCGGAGAAAAACTGCTCAAAATATGCATAGCCGGCATGAGGCGCAGTACTGGTACCAGTGAGTTCCCAGCCGTTTTTGGAAATGCCCGCTGCCGGTAAAATCTGTTCCAGGCAATAAGCGGCTTTTTCTGCAAGTGAATTTCCCGGTATAGGGATCGCCGGACCGTATATATCGCGGTGCATACCGGTTATCCGGTCCCGGTGACTGACCCAGCCTGTCATATATTCAGGAAAAGATGCCGGAGCCACCTGAGTGTTGGACGGTAACTTATGAAAATCAGAAAAAACAGAATAGGTGTACGATTCCTTATGCTGACCTGTTGCCGGAAATACCAGCAAGATCATCAGCATTAATCCGAGAAGTTGTTTCATGCAGTGATTTTAAAGACACGATTCATCTGCAATATAGTTTACTTTGAGTTAATTGTGATGTTTGGCATGTCTGTATTTTGCCCGGAATTTATTCCACCGTCCGGCTGTATTATCTGATTGTAATAGGCTATGTGAAAGGTGATAACAAGCAGGAAATATACAGGTACGGTTTTTATAGATACTATGGCAACATGAATTGTTAATCTTTAAAACTAAGCATATGAAACAAATTATTTTAGCATTTACCGTAGTTTTTTTTATAACTGGTTTTATTGCCTGCAGCAGCAGTAAAAATGCTGCTACCGGGCCATACGTAAGCAGCTTCTATAAAAAACTGAAGAAAGAATTACCTGATGCGAAAATCTCTAAATCAGGAGATACGGTAAGGGTGATCTATCCCGAGCTGGCCATGTTTGATTTTGGTAAAGATGAGATCAAGCAGGAGGCACTTCCGTCGTTTAAAAGATTTGCATTTGTACTGCAGAAGTACGACCGCATTCATTTTATTATCAATGGGCATACGGACAGTATCGGAAGTGATGATGTAAACAGGCCGTTGTCGGAAAGCCGGGCTACAAATACCAGGCAATTGATGGTGGATAACCGCATCCTGAGCAACCGTATGCGTACTAACGGATTGGGAGCTTCACAGCCATTAGAAAGTAATGCGACCACAGACGGGCGGCAGGCCAACAGAAGAGTAGAATTCCTGCTGTATGATGCCAGGAAGGACTAACTAATGTGACAAATGTGTTGAATGTGTGAAATGTGATAAACACATTCGTCACATTCAACACATTTGTCATATTGTTGAAAGACCTATGCAGAAACAGCTTGCTGTACCAGCTCCGCCGCTTCGCTAAGCAAGATGGCGGACTGTACCTTCAGGCCTGAGTTTTCGATCAGTTCTTTTGCTACTTCGGCATTCGTACCCTGCAGCCGGACGATGATCGGGATGTTGATATTCCCCAGGTTCTTATAAGCTTCGATAACACCGGCAGCTACACGGTCGCAACGAACGATGCCTCCGAAGATATTGATCAGGATCGCCTTTACGTTCGGATCTTTCATGATGATACGGAACCCGGCTTCTACCGTCTGTGCATTGGCGGTACCGCCTACATCCAGGAAGTTGGCCGGCTCGCCGCCTGCCAGCTTGATCATATCCATTGTTGCCATGGCAAGCCCGGCGCCATTAACCATACAGCCTACGTTACCATCCAGCTTTACATAATTCAGGTTAAATTCACCGGCTTCTACCTCTGTGGGGTCTTCTTCACTTTTATCGCGCAGATCGGCGAGGTCGCGGTGGCGGATCAGAGCGTTGTCATCGAGATCCATTTTACAGTCTACCGCAACGATCTTGTCGTCGGACGTTTTGAACAGCGGATTGATCTCGAGCATGGCGCAATCAAGACCGGTATATGCATTGTACAGGTTGGTTACGAACTGCACCATACCTTTGTGAGCGACACCGCTCAAGCCAAGGTTGAAGGCGATCTTGCGCGCCTGGAATCCCTGCAGGGGCAGATTCGGAGCTACCCATTCCCTGAATATTTTTTCCGGTGTATTGTGTGCTACTTCTTCGATATCCATCCCGCCTTCGGTAGAATACATGATGACGTTCTGTTTTTTTGCACGGTCGAGCAGGATAGAGAGATAAAATTCTTTTCTTTCGCCCGGCCCGTCATAATACATATCCTGGGCGATCAGTATTTTATTTACTTTTTTACCTGCCGCACCGGTTTGAATGGTCACCAGTGTGTTGCCAAGTATGTTTTTAGCGACGGTTGCAGCATCTTCAACGCTTTTGATCACTTTTACACCGTGCTGTTCCGGTACCTCTTTCATAGTACCTTTGCCACGTCCGCCGGCATGTATCTGTGCTTTCAGCACGGCAAACTTACTGCCTGTGGCGGCGGCGATTTCTTTATATGCTTTTACGGCTTCGTCAGTATTGTCAACAGCGATGCCTTCCTGTGTCGGTACGTTATAGCGTTTCAGTAATTCTTTGGCTTGATATTCATGCAGGTTCATTCAGCAAAAATTTTTGCAAAGGTAATTGTTTCGGTGGTTTTTATTCGGTTAAAATGAAAACATATTTATATCAAATCGCATATTGAGATCGGGATTATATGTGTATTTGCCTCCAGGGTATGTTTAGTACTGCTTTTATCTGATCAGGGTTACGTCTCCGCGAAAGGTTTTTTGTCCGCCGGAAAGAGGCAACTCTACCGTAGCATGGTAGAAATAAGTACCGACAGGCGCCGGCGCCCCCTGGAACGTTCCATCCCATCCTTTTGAGGGATCCGACGTATCAAAGACCAGTTGTCCGAATCGGTTGAATATCTGGAGCTGGATCAGTTTGTCAAAACGAAGGTGCAGAATTTTAAAATGATCATTCAGCCCGTCTCCATTAGGAGAGAATGCCGTAGGAAATACGGATCCGGATTCGTAAAACACATCCACATATACCCGGGCGGATCCTTCACATCCATACCGGTTGATTCCGGTCAGTGTATAAGTTATCGGTGCCATCGGTTTGACCCAGGGGCTCGGTTCTGTAATGCCACTGAGATAAGTGCCGGGCGACCAATGCCAGGATACTGCATCGCCTACCGGGAAAAACTGGAAGGAATCCCCGAGTTGTATTACGGTATCGTATGGGGTGATCAGATCAAACTGGAACGGAGGCAAAATGGTTATAGTAAAACTGTCACGTCCGCTACATCCGGCAGATGTGACTGCTTCTGCAATCACAAGGTGCGTGCCCGGTTCGGCAAAAAAGAAGTTGGATGCACCCTCTTCATATCTGAAATGTCCTTCCGGAACCAGCCATCTGAATGTATATTCCTGGCTGGTGGGTGTTGCACGTACTGTGAGCGGCAGAGAGTCCTGCAGGGGACATAGGGTAGTGTCTTTGGGTAAACGTACAACGGGATACTGCTCTACTTTTATGGTATGAGATACCGTTCTTGGTGGGCAGGTGATTGGAGCGCCGGGCTGGAAAACCGTCAGTGAAACGGTTGTGGTTTTCGTGGGTCTTATCCTGACGGATAAAGAATCTTTATTGTCGAGAAGATTCTCGGGAGACCATGCGAAGGGTAGGGCGGGAGCAATGTTCCCCGTCAGTTCTACTTCATCTCCGGGGCAGATCACGCCGGCAGACGCTGTAATGTGCGCATACAGTGAATCATATATCCATATTGTATCGCGGGCAATGATTTTTTCACATCCGCATAATGAATAGGTATTGATGATCACATGTTTGGGATCGGGTACCGATGGAGTATTTACCGGTAATGGCTTGATCTCCAGTGAAACGGAAGACTGGTTGGCAGCGAGCACAATGGAGTCCGGGATCCATTGATAATCGGTCCCGTTGATGGCATCGCCAGCTATCTGATATCTTATTGTTAATGGTCTGGGTTGTGCTTTCCGTTCAAAACGGAGGAAGGCGGATTTACATCCGCGGACACAATGGGTTTCTTTGCTGCCTGCCCCGCCGCCGCTGAGTTGTGAGACTGTTACTTCCGGTACAATACCGAAGTCGAATTTAAAACTGACATTATCAACCCCGGTGTTCCACTTGACGGTTGAAAAGGCTGCCGGTGTTACAGGCCAGGCGGGCTGGTCGGAGCAAACTGAGTGATACACGACACCCTGCGGATCCATCCTGGAAACACCGGGATGATTATGATCCATGTTTGTGCCCATATAACTGCCGAATATAAGGCTATCCATATCAGAGGTAAACGCCGCAAAGTAGAAAGGACGTGCTGCAGACATGAATGCATCCGGCGTGAGCGGCATGCCGTTTTGCGGTGTATTACTGGCAAGCGTTGCCACCAGGAGGTTGCCGCACAGATCTACCATCATAGATGTAGGGATGACGCCGGATGCGTTTGAGCCGGTTCGTCCTGATGCAAGGGAAGCCGTTAGGTCCGGCCTTAGCTTATCGATAAAAATACTTCCGTTTGTCATGTGACTTCCGGGAGTAGTTATAGGGTAATTGCCCTGGGTAGTGCCGGATACGTAAACATGCCCCTCACAGTCAAACGCCACTCTGAGCGCTGCGTCGTCCTGATTGGTACCCAGAAAAGTGGACGCGATGAGCTGGTTTGTCTGATTGTCGATAAGCATGGCAAATCCTTCCTGCCTGCCGGGACGTGTGGTGAGGAATGCGCCGGTTGTTACCGGAAAGTTGCTGCTGCCAGTGACGCCTACAACACAAATTCTGTCAAGTTCCCGGCTGTAGGAGATGCCTATGCCTCCGTCACGTCCGCTGCCGCCGAAGTAGCTGCTGTATTGTAATGTGCTGAGGTCCGGCGTCATCTTGAATACCACGGCATCATACCCGCCGGACAACGTGCTGTTATATGCGAGCTGCGTAACCGGGAAATTGCCGGATTCGGTGTTGGATGTGACCCAGATATTTCCTGCCTTATCAACCGCAATATCGGCGGGATTAAGTTCATTATTCGTGCCGATACTTGTATAATTTTGAGTGCCGCTGTTTATCAGCATGGACTCTCTTGATGATCCGCCGATAAACGTGGAGCCGATAAGGTTACTGCCGTCTGCAGAGAATTTGGCCACATACAGATCATTGAATCCGTTCATTGCAGATTGATATGCATTGGGGGTGACCGGCATGGCAGGGTTGGATACGCAGCCGGTAAGTATTACTTCGTCAAGATTATTTACGATCATTGAATTTGGGTGTACAATTCCTTGTCCCGTTCCTCCGAAATAGGTAGCGTATATCAGAGAGTCTCCGTTCTTGCTGAATTTGCTGATCGCGGCAGTATAACTTGGATAGGTGGTCTGGTAGGCCCCGGTCGTAACCGGCCAGCCATCCGTTGCTACTGCCGCTGTATACAGGCATCCGTTCTGGTTATAGGCAGTGGAGTGTGCATATTTCCCCGAGCCGTTGCTGCCGCTGAACGTAGCGAAGATCAGGTCAGGGTCAATTATGAGCGGGTAATTGTGGTCATATCCCTCCGGAAAGGCAAAACTCAAACGATTGCCTTTAAGCACGTAATTCGAAGCAACCGGAATGCGTTTGCCCTGAATGATCTGGTATGTGACCGGCGCATTCTCCAGCACTTCATTTACAGAAGTTTTAATGCGGAGCTTGCCGTTTGCTGTAAGTTGTGGTATGACGCCATCAAATAATAAGGCAATCTGCCCCGGATCAGTTCCCGCTGCAACGACCAGGTCATACTTAAGTATTTTTGATCCACTGCTGTAGACTTTAAGGTCAACGCCATTATAAATACCCTGAACAAAAACATCACGAAACAACCTGACATTCCCGGCCCAACGTGCGGGATCATTCCCGATAAAGTAGTTGTGATAATAGCTCAGTGGATTTTCTTTCCGGACGACCGGTTTAGGCGCCGCGTTTTCAAAACGCACCCGGTACGCATGCTGCCGGATTGGGGGGGCTTCAGCAGAAGTATGTCCATGCCATTTGTTTAAATCTTCCGTATTAATAAAGTTGGGTAACTATATACAAGTTTACACAAAAAGATTTGGTTTTTGTGTAAATAAATACTATCTTTGAAATATCAAAGCAGAGGTAGTATGATAAACACAGAATTCAAATCAATAATCGAACTGATAAAGGCTTTCCCTGATGAGCAAACCTGCATCAATCATTTAGAGCAATTACGTTGGAACGGATATGTAGTTTCTCCGTTTGATCCCACATCAAAGGTATATAAATGTGCCGGGAATAAATACCGTTGCAAGAATACCAGCAAGTACTTTAATGTACGTACAAACACCCTGTTTGATAACACCAAAGTGCCACTGCAAAAGTGGTTCATGGCAATATACCTCATCACTGCTCATAAAAAGGGCATATCTTCATTGCAATTAGGCCGCGATATTGACGTAACCCAGAAAACAGCGTGGTTCATGAATCATCGTATCCGTAATTGCTTTGGCTTGAATAACGAAAATGATGGCGGTGATGAAAAGATCGGCGGTGAAGGCGTTATGATTGAAGTAGATGAAACCTATGCCGGTGGGAAGGTGAAGAACATGAACAATAAGAAACGCAAGGAGATCAAAGAAGGTAAGCGCGGGAAAAATGATAACAAAACCGGTATCATGGGGTACGTTGAACGAGGTGGTAAACTTCGTTTTGAAGTCATAAAGAAGGGAGATAGCGTTAAAGACATGGTACAGGATCATGTAGATAGCGGATCTGTTTTAATGACCGATTCAGCCACCGTATATACCAACGTGGGTAAAATATTCTCTTTGCACGGCGTAGTTGATCACAGCAAGGGAGAATATGTAAACGGGGTGTTTCATACCAATACCGCCGAAGGTGCATTTTCTTTACTGGATCGTATGATCATAGGTATATATCACTACGCATCACCGAAGCACATGCAGAAATACGTGAATGAAGCTGCATTCCGTTATAACAGCCGTCAAATTTCTGATAGTTCACGCTTTAATCTTCTGCTGAAAAATAGCGCCAACCGTTTAACTTATAAAAACCTGATAAAATGAGCAAACAAGTAATACATGAAGGAGAAATAGTTTTAGGCGACACTGTGATCCCGTGCTATGTTTTAGAGGACGGCACACGTGTTTTATCAGGCCGCGCTATGCAATCTGCTCTAAAAATGGTAGATGAATCTGATGATGGCAAGCAGACATCCGGGGCCAGGTTAGCCCGATATTTAGAGCAAAAAACTCTTAAATCATTCATTTACAAGGACAAAGAGCCGGGCCACTATACACCTATTATTTGTTATAAGGGGGATCAAAAAATAAATGGTTATGAAGCTACTATACTGGCAGATATATGCGATGGATTCTTAGAGGCGAGGAATCAGATTGAACTATCTACACGGCAAAAAATAATTGCAGATCAATGCGAAATATTAATTCGTGGGTTTGCTCGTATAGGTATTGTGGCGCTGGTTGATGAGGCTACCGGATATCAGTACAATCGTGAGCGCTTCGAGCTGCAAAAAATACTCTCAGCATACATTTCAGAAGAGATCGTAAAATGGCAATTGACATTTACGGATGATTTTTACAAAGAGGTCTATCGTCTTTGGGGATTACCGTTCATTCCAAAATACATAAAAAATAAGCCTTCGTTTATAGGCAAGCTCACTACTAAGTATGTATATGATCTTCTACCCGAAGGTGTTATTGAAAAGATAAAAGAGAAAACAGGGAAAACAGACAAGGGTAACTGGAGGTATAAATGGCATCAATCACTAACCCCGGAAATAGGTAGGGAACATTTAAAGAAGCAAATTATTGAGATCACTACACTTATGTCAATATCTCAATCCAAAGAGCAATTTAATTCTATTTTTGAGCAGAAATACCATAAAAAACCAGCCCAACTTGAATTAGAATTTAGAGAGGAGCCGCCGCGATTGTCGCCATTCGACCAAAAACTAAAAACAGCCCTTGACTATAACCCTAAAGAAAATAAAGGAGAAAAATAAAGGGGATTGTTATATTTGCCCTGTAAGAATGTAGTATCGTTACATATAGTTGCTGCTTCAAATAACCACAATAGCAGACTAACGCAACGTATGGATATGATACGCCGTAATGGCGTAGCTGTATCTATTGCGTTAGTGGGATGTGGTTATCCCGGAGCAGCATTAGAGTTTCGGCTACGCTATTTTTTTAACGCTCCAAAAAACCACAAGAATGAAGCACACAGCTATTGCGCTGCTGATCCTCTTTGCAGCCTGTTCAAAAAATCCCGACAATCCACAGCCGCCAGGTACGCCACCACCTGCACAAACAGATGAACGCGTTTGCTTCTCCTGTTATTTTCAAGTAGACACTACGATAAGAAGTACCGATAACAATGGGAACCCAAAAACAAATTGGGGAATTGTTGAGGTGAAATTTGAAGTAGAAAGACCAAGCTATCACAGTGACATACGTGAAATTTGCTATAATAAATTACAAGCAGATTATCCGCAATACTATCAGTATCGGTACGATAGCGTAAATCTATATGGAATTCAATGGCATAAGGGTATACAGCATGAGGTGGAAATGCCATGTGATTATAAGTCTATGAAAAAGTGGATGGAACTGGTAGATAAATATGAAGGTTAATCTAAAATATCAAAATCATTAAAGCAATATCAACCAAAATACCATAAAAAAATAACCATGACAGATTTACAAAGAGGCGAATGGTTCATTAATCTTATAGGGTCAGGCGTAGGATTTCTTATTGGTGTATTCATTACCCGTTGGATATTTGGAATCCCTGAATTGGTTAAAAACCAAAGAAGTTTACTAAAGGGCATGCAAATACAGGTAAAGTTGCTAAAAATAATTGCAGAGAAGTCCGGAGCCACGCCGGAAGAAATAGAAAAAGCAACAAAATAAAAACAGCCCCAGTATATGGGGCTGTTTTTATTTAAATACGTATATTTGCCTTATTCCGGACTGGTTATACATCTCACCTTACTACCAGTCCATGACCAATCAAAAAGTATAGCACAAATATACTAATTATGCCTTACTTTAAAAATTCAGATATGAATTCAGATGGGGGAAACATATCTAATTGTTCATCTCAGGATTCCCCGGCCACTTCAGCAACCCCTCGTATATTTGGAGGCAAATTTTATGAAATTCTAAATGATTGGGTGCAGGAAATCCATTCTGATGTAGACCTTTCACAAGATGTTCAATCCTGGAGAGAAACGCAACCGGGAAGGGAAAATCGTGATTCAACCGCTCATCAATGAAGGAGTGCATTATTTGTGCACATCGTAAAAAATCAGATTTTTCATAGTGGTGCTTGAAATCTTCAAACGGAAGCATAACATTACATTTATTGGTGGAACAACAAATGTAATAAATAAGCCGGGTGATTTGCCCGGCTTATTTTTTTGTGTAAACTTGTATATAGTTACCTAAAGTTGTACAGAAATCCATTTTGGGTAATATACATATGGCCACCCGGAACTTCTGCCCGGAACAATACTTCCGCATGCCACTGGCCTTTGTTCTCTGCAAAATCAACAGTCCTGATTTTTTTATGAGCCTCTGCTGCAGCAGGTACGAACAGAAGCCAGGAAAGAATAACAGATGTAAATATTTTGTGCATAATGGTGCGTCGGGTTAATAGTATATAATTCGCCGGTTGGAAGGATAAAAGAATGCCCGGTTTTTACAATGATTGTATTTTCCGGACATCCTTTCACGTAAAACGCTTTATTGTGGTATTACTTTATAAATTTAATCACTTCTGTAAGATGATCGTTACTTACCTCTACAAAATAGACGCCCGGATTTAGTTTTTCAATGTTTAACCGGGCAGTCCGGTTATTAATTGTAGTATGGGCCGGAATTGTCTGACCGGAGATGCTTAAAATCCGGATCTGCGTATTTGACAGATCTCCGGACGCAGTTAGCGTAATGAAATCTGAGGCAGGATTAGGGTGTAATTTTATGGATACTCCCTTTTTTATATCATTCACCTTGTCCGTCTCCAATGTTACAGTAACACATTCAGACGTATCGCTGCATCCGTTATCGCTGACTATTACGGCATACCGGCCCGTTTCGGTAACTTCATACTCCTGGTCGGTTGCATCGGGTATCGTGATGCCGGCATCACAATCCAGCCATTGCCATTCAGATCCCGTAGTGGCGGTAAGCAGGTTGCCATTTTTTGTAAGTGCTGCCTCCGGAGCCTGGTTAATCGAAAGGTTCAGCACGATGGTGCTGTCGCATTCCGTCTGGTTGGTAAAGGTCACCAGGAATACACCGGATTGTTTATAGATCAATGTATCATTCAATACAAAGCTATCGCAGGCACTGACTGTGAGTGCGCCCGCATGGCTCGTGCCGATCGTGAGATCATAGGTGATCGAGCTGTCACATTGGTTGACTGTCTGGTAATGCTGTACATAGGTGCCGGAAGTGTAATAGGCGACTCCGTTAAATGTTGCCGAATCACAATAATGCCCGCTGACAACGGGGTTATTGGTGGAATTATGAATGATCAGGTTTAAGATGGTAATGCTGTCGCAGGTGGGTATCCTACCGGCAAAAGTATCTTTGTATATGCCAGTCTGTGTATATGTTTTCCCGTTGAAAGTAAAACTATCACAGGTTTCTTCGTTAAATTCCTTGTACACGGCGCAGTCCAGTTGGAGCTTGAGCAAAAAAGCCGAGCCGCCATTAACTCCCGTAAGCTCATATATGCCGGTTCCGGGATTGAAATCCACCTCTTTCCGGAACTGGCCAACGACATACATGGTACTGGTCTCGTCCAGTTCAATATCATTGGCAATATCTACTTCTGTATTCCCCATAGATTCTCCCCATAAATAGTTGCCGTCCGTATCAAGCTTAAGTATGAATATATCGCGGCTGTTGTTGACTCCCTGAACGATCTTGGTTGCGACAGGATCCGGATCAAGGTCTACGGATGTTTCAAAATATCCCGTAACGTAGACATTTCCTGCGATGTCAACTTGCACAGCCTTACCGAGATCATTTCCCGATCCTGCAATCTGATGGGCCCAAAGGAAATTGCCGGCAGGATCGAGCTTAGCTATATATCCATCTGTATTGCCTTTCCCGGCGTATTTTATTGTAGCGTTCGCCCGGGTTCCGAAAAACACGCTGTCCCGGTAAACGCCTGTTACATATACATTGCCTACTGCATCTATTGCAACGTAATTGACCTGGTCGGGATTATTGTTTGTCCCGCCTATATTCTTAGTCCATGAATGATTGCCGGCTGTGTCGAATTTACTGATAAACCCGTTTCCCTGGTGAATGGATTGTACGTTATAAATGCCGGGGCCCGGGTCAAAATCCACTGTGCCTGAAAAAGATCCGGTAAAATATAAGTTTCCTTTTCCGTCCAGTTTGATGCAGTTGCCAAATTCTCCTGTCGCGGATGACCCCATTTTTTTACTCCAGACATGATTGAAGGACGGCGTCAGCTTGCTGATGTAGATATCCTGTGAGTTGCTCCCGGTAGCCGTCATGTTAAATGTACCCGGTCCGGGATCAAAATCCACTGTTTCTGTAAAATTGCCTGTGTGATATATATATCCGGCATCATCTACCGCAATAGCCATGCCCTGTTGGCCGTTGGCGGCTCCGATCCTGACGGCATTTACATATTCTCCGTTCTTATTGTACTTTGCAATGAAAATATCTGCATTGTCGGCAGTCAGGATCCGTGTTCCCGTACCGGGATCAAAATCTACGTCTCCGAAAAAGAACGTACCTATCAGATAAATATTTCCTGCAGCGTCTGTTGTGACATCACCTGCAACATCACCAAAATTATTTCCTATTTTGAAGCCCCATTTAAAATCGCCGTTAGAGTCTATTTTAGAAACGAAGATATCGTTTTGTCCGGCGCTCGTAAGATTCAATGTGCCGCTTCCGGGGTTTATGTCAATAGCGCCTTGAAAATGTCCGACAGTGATTACATTTTTTTCGTTGTCTACAGCTGTTGCTATACACACTGTAGGGGTTGTGGCTGTAGTAGTGGTAGCTCCCCAGCTGCGCGCCCATTCAAATTTCTGGGCCTGGGTCTGGTATGCGCCTGCAAGTAAAAGCAGCCCCAATCCCATCTGTACCACAGATATAAAACATGTAGATTTGAATAATTTCATTAGAGTCTGATTTAGGATGATAAAAAGTAGCGTAAAGAGGTGGGTTTAATATTGAGCTCGATATTAGGGCCTCCCCTGTATTTACAAAAGTATTTTTGTTCCCGATACGATCCTATGCGGGTTTACCCTACACTTTCAAAATACAGGGTAAACACCCGGTTTTTCCATCTGTTGTCTATGTTATATTTGCCGTACAGCATGAAATATGTAGTACTTGTATTTATTTATCTGGCCGTCTTCGGTTGGCGGGTTTCTTTTGCGCATAAGGATTCAATTGCAGCCAGGTATCTGCCGGCGATCATGTCTGCCGGTAATGATTCAGCTAAAGTGCTCGCAGTGATCCGGTATGCGGAAGCGCTGTACTCGCTGGATAAAGACAGCGCGATCACTATAATGGCACATTCATACGAACAAAGCCGGAAGCTGAGCTTTGAAAAAGGTATCGGCACCTCCTTGTTCAGGTTAGCTGTCTGGGAGTTTGCGCGAGACAGACTTGTTGCCAGCGATAGCTTTTTTAACCTGATGCTCTCCAATCTTCCTGAGGGGTCGTCCTGGCATATACCTGCCTATGCCGGGATTGCCGGTTGTTTTTTTCTGCAGGGCCTTCCTGAAGAAGCTGCGGAATATGGTTATAAAGCAGTGCGCCTCCTTGACCGGTATGAAGATATAAACATATCCAGGGCCTACATCTACAACAATATGTCTGCGATCTGGCTGCAGCTGGGCAATTCTGACAATGTATTGTTTTACCTTAAAAAGGGAAAAGAGTGGGCGGAAAAAGAGAAGGATTCCGTGCAATTGGGAAATGCGTGGAACCGGATGGGTAACTACTATCGTGCAAAAGGAGATTCCGTCAGAGCGCTGCAATCTTATCTGGAAGCAAGCGATATAGCCAAAGCAATTCACGACACGCCGTTGTATCTCATAACACTCTGCAACAGGGCTCTTTTTGTGCATGATGATCCGGATCTTAAAAAACAGTATTACCGGGAGGCGCTTTCGTACAAACAGGTAGAAGACCGTCACCGCCTGGGTCTGATGGCTCCGGTTGCAGGAAGTCTGTACCTTCTTGGTGAAAAAAAATGGGCTGCGCAGATCTGGCAAGAATCCATTTCTCTCTCGAGAAAGCTGAAGATGAAAGTATTTCTGAGAGAGCCGTATCAGGGACTAGCGCAGATGTATGCCGATGAAGGAAATTTCAGAGAGGCATACAGGTATTTCAAACTATATGTTTCGATCAGTGACAGCTTGTTCAATCAGGATCTCCTGAGGTCTATATCCATACTGGAGGAGCGTACCGTAAAAACGCAGCAAAAAGAAAGGATTGCAGCGCAGGAGCTTGACCGCATCAAAATAACCCATGCAATTGCAGATAAAAACAGGATTGTATACCTGCTGGGGGCAGGTGGCATATCCGGTTTTTTCCTTGTGTTCTTTTACAGGAAGAATATGCTTCGGAAAAAAGAACTTTTGCACAGAATGATCCTCCTGAGAGAAAAGGAAACCGAGCTTGCAAGGTATCAGGCAGCGTTGGAAGGAAAGGAAATAGAACGAAATCGTATCGCACAGGAATTGCATGATGGGATCGGAAGCCTTTTGTCTGTTGCAAAAATGAATGCCAGTATGCTTACAGGAAAGGAAGAAGCCCTGATGAATGATCCTGAGCTTCGTGAAGTAATGAGCCTGTTGGACAACACCGCCAGAAGCATCCGTACCATATCTCATAATCTTATGCCGGACATTTTGCTGAAAGGCGGTATAGAAGAGGCGCTCCAATTGTTTTGCAAATACACTTCCTCTACCAACAATGCGGCTATAAGCTTTCAGTCTTATGGCAGCGGAGTAGAGCTGCATTCCAGGCTGGAGAAAACAATTTTTGTGATATTGCAGGATATTGTTATGCATCTTTTTCATCATAGCGCACAGCTTGATAAAATGGACATTCAGTTTAACTGGTTGTATCCTTCGCTCTTTGTCACAATTGAAACAAATGGTATATTGAATCTCGATACCGGATCACAGGGAGATGCAAATGCCGAATGGCATATGCTTCAGAACCGGATATACGAAATTGGCGGAAATATGGAAATGCAATATGAGGAAGCGGTTGGCAGTACCGTGGATCTGGAGTTTGATCTGAGTAATGATAAAATGATGACCTGATATGATTCACGTAGCTATAACAGACGACCATCCTATGGTTATCAGCGGCATTAAGAATATGCTTTCGCAATACGCGCACATAAAGGTAACGGGAGCGTATCAGAATGCCGAAGCGCTCATGGAGGGCTTGAAATATTCTGTACCGGATATACTGCTGCTTGACATCCAGATGCCCGGTGTTACTGGTGATGAGGCGGCTGTAATGGTGGTAAAGCAATATCCCCGGATCCGGATTATTGCGCTCACGGGCTTTGACACGCCCTATTATGTGAGAAGTATGATGCAAAACGGATGCAAAGGATATCTTCTCAAGAATACGGATCAGGGATCCCTGATCTCTGCTATTGAATCGGTATCCCGTAATGAACAATATATAGACCCTGCATTGAAAGATGAGCTGTTTAATAATATGCTCCGGTTACGAAAGCAAAAATCGTCGTCGTCGCCGTCCCTTACCCGCAGGGAAAAGGAAGTGCTTAAACTGATTGTTGATGAATACACCAGCCAGGAAATTGCAGATAAACTTTTTCTAAGCCTCAGGACAGTAGAAAAGTACCGGATACAATTATTACAAAAATTCAAGGCTAAAAATACGGTCGGCCTTGTAAAGATGGCGCTGGAACTGAATATGCTTGGGGATGCCGAAGATCAAAAATAAACACATGGCCATCTCTGTGAATATCCGTGCGCTGATACTGACAGTCTGTGCTCATTGCACGCTGTCTTTATCTTCAGATGCGCAGACAGGAACACGGTTGCCATATCCGCCAGACAGTGTGCTTGAAAGAAGTGAGCAATTACTCGCTTCGGGAGATGTTGTTTCTGCAAAGAAAATCAGGCAACTTCTGAGGCCCTATACCGATACTGTCTATGTCCCTCAGTTCTCTGCCGGAATGCAGGAAGCTTACAGACTGCTTGCAGAAGCTGCTGTTATAACATCAGATCATAATGATGCTTTCAGATTTCTGAAACAGCATTGGAAAATAAAGGATAGCCTGCTTCGTGAGGAAAAAGACAGACGGTTAAATAATCTAAAAAAAGATTATTATATCACTAAAGGGAGCAAGGAACTCATTGATGGCAAGATCCGGATACTGGAACAAGGGAAGATACTTAAAAAAAGAAATTTTCTGATTACCCTGATCGTTTTACTGATCTGCTCAGTCACGGTATTTTCAATCCTGTACTACCAAAGTAATAAGAGGAAAATCTCGCTCCTCCGGCGTACTTTACAACAATCGGACAAGGAACAAAGAATACGCATCCTTGAGGCCCGGGCAGAAGCAGAAGAAAAGGAAAGACTTTACATTGCCAATTACCTTCAAAACGGCCTTAATAGAAATATCGAAGTGATCCGGCAGGAATTCATGAGGCAAAAAAAGATTCATTTAGATAAAGAAGTCCGGTCCGGACTGGAAGAAATCATACAGGTATTGTCGTCTGCGCGGGATCTTCTTTACCAGTCTGCATATAATCTGAATGCGGAAGATTTTGACCTGAGGCAGAAGCTCGATGCATTCATCAGGTATATAAACAGAAACCTGCCCGTAGAAGTTTCGGTAGGATATACAGAATATAGCGACGGAGTATCAAAGGAGCATGAACTTGTTATATTCAGAATTGTATGCGAATTGATTCAGAATATAATCAAGCATGCCGATGCTACTCATGCAAGTATTTATATACGGTTTGACAAAGCGGAGACGGTGGTCCGGGTAAAGGATGACGGAAAAGGATTCGATACCGGCAGACCGGACGACGGGATGGGTTTGAGAAATATCCGGAAAATTGTTGAGCATTACAGTGGTTCTGTCACAATAAGTGCAGGAGAGGGGACAGAAGTTATACTTACGTTCCCCAACTTTATAGTGGATCCGGTCAATGTTCCGGATGTCCTCTTTAAAGAATGATTAAAACAAACTGCCGGAACAATGTAAATTCATTTGTTCCGGCAGTTTGTTTAGAATAATACATTTTTTACCCCAGGTACACCTTCAGGGCATTGCTGTACCGCGCTTTCTGAAGGCGCTTGATCGCGCGTTCCTTGATCTGGCGGATACGTTCTTTGGTAAGGTCGTACTTATCGCCGATCTCTTCGATAGTCGGGCCATTATCTCCTTCCAGGCCAAAATAAGCAGCCAGGATCTCGGCTTCGCGGATGCTGAGTGATTTCAGGATGCGGCGGATTTCTGCGCGCAGGGAGTCTTTCATTACATCTTCATCGGTATCAGCGCTGCCTTCGAGCAGATCGCCCATAGCCACGTCTTCAGCTTCGTGCACGGGTGCATCGAGTGAAGTATGGCGGGTGTTGCTGGTGAATATATTGGTGACTTCCGTTTCGCTCATTTCGAGTATCTCGGCCAGTTCTTCGGTAGAAGGTTCACGTTCGTGCTCCTGCTCGAATGCTATAAATGCTTTATTAGCTTTGTTGTACGTACCGATCTTGTTCTGGGGCAGGCGTACAAGACGTCCCTGCTCGGCCAGTGCCTGCAGGATCGACTGACGTATCCACCATACGGCATAAGATATGAATTTAAACCCTTTGGTTTCGTCAAAACGCTGTGCAGCCTTAATCAGGCCGAGGTTGCCCTCATTGATCAGGTCACTGAGCGATAAGCCTTGGTGCTGATACTGCTTGGCCACTGATACCACAAAACGGAGGTTAGACTTCACCAGCTTTTCCAGCGCCCACTGGTCGCCCATGCGGATACGCTGCGCCAGGGTAGTTTCTTCTTCCGGGGTGATCATGGATATTTTACTGATTTCCTGAAGATATTTTTCTACTGCCTGTGAATCGCGGTTGGTAATCTGGGTAGCAATTTTTAGCTGCCTCATAGGATAGAAATTTAAATTTTAAGTTCGGTTATTCTTTATAAAGACGATCAAAGCGATAAAATAGTTTGCTTTTTTCCTCTTTTTAAGAAAATATTATTTATCTTCTTCGTACAAATTATGTTCCATGATTTCTGCCGGGAAGTACATCCTTTGTGTAAAAACTGAATAAAATCCTGCCAAGTCGCTCCCTGTATGGCGGAGCGCGCGATATGGAAATAAGTTATAGCCTTATAAATCAATCCGGAAAGGGAAATATTGTCTGAAACCGGATGCAAAATTAATCAGGAATGTCAAAATTGCTACCTTTGTGGCCTTCTTTTTCCAATCTTTAACATTTATATGCAAAAAGATCTGTATCAACACCCTGATTATTACCTGCTTGACGAATTGTTAACGGATGAACACAAGCTGATCCGTGACTCTGTGCGTGCTTATGTAAAAAAAGAGATATCTCCCATTATCGAGACTTATGCGCAGAAAGCTGAGTTCCCCAAACAAATTATCCGGGGACTGGGCGAATTAGGCTGCTTTGGTCCTACGATCCCTCAGGAATACGGTGGGGCAGGGCTGGATTACATCTCTTATGGCATCATGATGCAGGAGTTGGAGCGGGGAGATTCCGGCATCCGGTCTACAGCGTCGGTCCAGGGGTCGCTCGTTATGTTCCCGATTTATAAGTTTGGCAGCGAGGAACAGAGAAAGAAGTATCTGCCCAAGCTTGCAACAGGCGAGTGGATGGGTTGTTTTGGCCTTACGGAACCGAATCACGGCTCTAACCCGGCCGGTATGGAGACCAATTTTAAAGATGCCGGGGATCATGTGGTGCTCAACGGCGCTAAAATGTGGATATCCAATGCGCCTTTTGCAGATATTGCTGTGGTCTGGGCGAAAAATGAAAATGGAGAGATACAAGGCCTGATCGTAGAGCGGGGCATGGAAGGTTTTTCCACCCCGGAAACACATGGTAAATGGTCATTGCGGGCTTCTGCTACCGGCGAGCTGGTATTTGATAATGTGAAAGTGCCGAAAGAAAATATCTTCCCGGATATCAAAGGATTGAAAGGGCCGCTGAGCTGCCTTTCCAGCGCCCGGTACGGTATTGCCTGGGGCGCTCTGGGCTGTGCTATGGATTGCTATGATACGGCATTGCGTTATTCCCAGCAGCGTGTTCAATTTGACAGGCCGATAGGCGGCTTCCAGCTTACTCAGAAAAAGCTGGCAGAGATGATCACGGAAATCACCAAAAGCCAGCTGCTCAACTGGCGCCTCGGGGTGCTCAAAAATGAAGACCGTGCTACGCCGGCCCAGATATCTATGGCGAAGCGCAACAGCTGCGATATAGCCCTTAAAGTAAGCCGTGAGGCCCGGCAGATACTCGGTGGTATGGGTATTACCGGCGAATTCAGCATTATGCGGCATATGATGAACCTGGAGTCGGTTGTAACCTATGAGGGTACACATGATATCCATTTGCTGATCACCGGGATGGATGTAACGGGCATTAACGCGTTTAAATGATTGGTTAAATGTGACAAATGTGTTGAATGTGGGAAATGTGATGACACATTCGTCACATTCAACACATTTGTCACATTAAAAGGTGGCGGATTGCATTTAAATTATGCATTCTGCCACCTTTATTATTTTGTGCCGGGTTGAGAGAAAAATTTTTTATCCGGAAAAATGACCGTAAATTTGGGACAAATGTCCTTGTTATGGCGACAGAGAAAAAAAATAAAAAAAAATACCCGGTTGCCTCCAAAAAATCAGGCAAAGCAGAAGAACCTGCGGTCGCCTATGTGAGCACTACCACTGATTTCGATTATGACTGCATTGATGGAGGCCTCGCCCGGCCAATGGAGTTATTGGGTATCAGTCCCTCATTAAAAATGAACAAGGCGGCTACAGAATATGATTATATCACTGTTATCCGCGAAGGTATATATAAAAAATCTATGGATCGGCTGATGAAGATAGCCGGTCTTACGTCAGCCGAGATGGCGGGGTTGGTACATACTTCAGACCGCACGCTCCGACGCTACCAGGATCGCCACAAGCTTAACCCGGATCAATCAGAGCGGCTGATCGAGCTGGCGCGGCTGTATGCCCGCGGGGAAGAAGTGTTTGAGGATATGGGGCTGTTCCGGGAGTGGATGGATACCCCGTCTGTAGCTCTGGGGCACCAATCTCCTAAGTCTTTCCTGGATACCTCGATCGGTATCGATATGCTCCTGAAACAATTACTGAGTATTGAACACGGTACTTATTCGTAATGCAGCTATACAGGATCAGCAAATGCCGCTTTATTGACGACCTGTCCGGTTATGGCGCTGCGCAAAGCGGCGGCCGGTGGAACAGTCCCGGTGTGTATATGCTGTATGCTTCGGAATCGGCAGCGCTGGCCCTCCTTGAGAATATTGTGAATAATGCGCTTCAGTTCCGTATGGCCTTCTGCCAGGTTACACTTGAACTGCCAGGGCATTCCTTTCCTGTCATCGATCCTGACGATCTCCCTGCCGGATGGAACCGTTATCCGTCTGCAGCCGTATTAAAATCGATTGGCGACAGCTTTATCCGATCGGGGGAGCATCTGGCGTTGAAAGTACCATCTGCCATTATGAGCGGCCAGTGGAATTACCTGATCAATCCCGCGCATCCCGATGCTGAATCTATACAAGTAACAGCACGGGAGAAAATTACTGTTGATGAGCGATTAAAAAAACGGTAATAAGTACTTTCCCAAGGCTTTTACAGAGATTTCGATCCAATATCTCAATAGTCTGCATCCCATTCCCTGAATGCGGTATCGATCTTTTCCGCCTCGATGATGAAGCCGTCATGACCGTAGGAAGAATCAATAGTTACATGACGGCATTCCGGTAATTGCGCAGCCATATCGCGCTGAACTGACAGGGGACAGAGCAGATCATTGGTAATGCTGATCAGCAAGGCAGGGTGCTGTATGGTTTTCAATACACCATGGGGCCGTCCGCGTGCTATGTTATGTGTATCCAGCGCTTTTGTGAGGTACCAGTAGCTGTATGCATTAAACCGGTTTACCAGCTTGTCACCCTGATAGCTGATATAGGACGTCGCTTTGAAACCATCTGTTTTCTGATGATCCGGATCGGACTGCTGCCGGATCAGGAGCTCCGGACTGCGGTAGGTGAGCATGCCTATGGCACGGGCTGCTTTCAGTCCTTTGGCGCCGGCACCAGGCGCCGGCTTCTGCCAGGTGCCATCGGCTTCAATGGCCAACCGTTGCGCTGTATGTACGGCAATGCCCCAGGCACTCTCTGCGGGAGCGGTCGCCAGCAGGAAGAGGCGTTCTATGATTTCAGGTTCTGTCAATGCCCATTCCAATACCTGGTAGCCGCCCATGCTGCCGCCAGCGAGTACCCCGATCTTCCTGATATCCAGATGCTGCCGGAGCAGGGTATGCGCCTGCACCATATCACGGATCGTGATCAGTGGGAAGGTGCTATAATAAGGTTCGCCGGTTTCCGGGTTAACGCTCAGCGGTCCCGTTGTCCCGTAACAACTGCCCAGGATATTGGCACAGACAATAAAATGTTTATCCGGATCGAATATACAGCCCTGCCCGACAATACCCGGCCACCAGCCGGCAGCATCAGCGTTGGCGGTAAGGGCATGGCATATCCATACCACATTGCTTCCGTCTTCATTCAGGGCGCCGCTGGTATAATACGCTATGGTCAGCTCCGGTAAT
Organism: uncultured Chitinophagaceae bacterium; assembly: GCA_964527735.1. Classification (GTDB taxonomy): domain Bacteria; phylum Bacteroidota; class Bacteroidia; order Chitinophagales; family Chitinophagaceae; genus JBEBVQ01. The sequence goes on from CAZGPG010000011.1 coordinate 52,994, forward strand.
ACGGCGCCGCTTTCAAGTGTAAAAGGCTGATCGTAATTAAACTGTTGCAACATGCAGGGATGCATTTACGGGGCCGTCACAGCTGCAATGCCGGGCAGCTCTTTCCCTTCAAAATATTCCAGCATGGCGCCGCCACCGGTAGAGATATAACTCACTTTATCCGTATAGCCGAATTTGTTTACAGCAGCGACACTGTCACCGCCGCCAACCAGTGAATAAGCGCCGTTTTGGGTTGCCTCTGCTACTGCCTCTGCTACTGCTTTTGTGCCGCGCTGGAATTTTTCCATCTCGAACACACCCATGGGGCCGTTCCAGAGAATAGTTTTGGACGCCCGGATGATGTTGGAGAATGTATCGCAGGCCTGTTGCCCGATATCCAGCCCCATCCATCCGTCCGGTATATCATGGTTCTGTGCAGAGGAGGTATTGGCATCTGCGGCAAATTTATCGGCAAGAATGCTGTCTGCCGGAAGGTGGATCTGCACGCCCTTTTCTTCAGCCCGCTTCAGCAATTCCTTTGCAGTGCCGATCCGGTCGTCCTCACACAGGGATGTGCCGATATTACCGCCCTGCGCTTTAAAGAAGGTATAAGCCATACCACCGCCGATGATGATATCAGTTGCTTTTTCCAGCAGATTTTCGATGATCATTATTTTATCGGAAACTTTAGCGCCGCCGATAATCGCTGTAAACGGCTTTCCGGCATGGTGCAATATCTGATCTGCTGCAGTGATCTCAGCTTCCATCAGCAGCCCGAACATACGCTTTCCGGCCGGGAAGCATTGTGCAATGACCGCGGTAGAGGCATGGGCACGATGTGCTGTGCCAAAGGCATCATTAACATATACAGTGCCCAGATCCGCCAGCTTTTGGGCAAAATTGGCATCTCCCTTCTCTTCTTCAGTATAATACCGGAGGTTTTCGAGCAGCAGCACTTGCCCGGGCTGTAAGCCGGCCGCCTGGTTACGGGCGTCTTCGCCGATGCAGTCTTCAGAAAACAATACAGATACATCCAGTAATTCAGACAGATGCACTGCTACCGGCCGCAGGGAAAAATCCTCCAGTGTAAGGTGCGGTTTTTTGGAGATGTCTTTGAGCGGGCGTCCCCAATGGCTCATCAGTATCACGCTCCCGCCATCGGCCAATACCTTTTTGATAGTGGGAAGCGCACCGCGGATACGTGTGTCGTCTGTGATAACACCGTCTTTTATGGGCACATTGAAATCTACACGGATCAATGCTTTCTGATGATTGAAATTATGTTCTGAGAATTTGCTCATGGGAATAAAATTGAAATGGAGACTTGAATTGATTTACTAAAAACAAGAAAAGGCCTCAAAAGAGGCCTTTATCAAGACAGAAAAAGATTACTTATCAATCAGCCCGGCAAAAAATTTCACCGTGCGGACGAGCTGGCTTACATAGCTCATTTCATTATCGTACCAGCTTACGGTTTTTACCAGTTGCTGGTCGCCCACTGTAAGCACTTTTGTTTGTGTAGCATCAAACAGGGAGCCGTATGCAATGCCAATGATATCGCTGGAAACAATTTCATCTTCGTTGTATCCGAAAGATTCGTTTGCGGCAACTTTCATAGCAGCATTCACTTCTTCTACTGTTGTTTTTGTACCCAGAACGGTAACCAGCTCGGTAAGGGAACCGGTAACGGTCGGAACACGTTGTGCCACACCGTCCAGCTTACCTTTCAGCTCCGGCAATACAAGACCGATCGCTTTGGCGGCGCCAGTAGAGTTGGGGATAATGTTTGCAGCGGCAGCGCGTGCACGGCGGAGATCGCCCTTGGGATGTGGTGCATCGAGTGTATTCTGATCATTGGTATAAGCGTGCACGGTGGTCATGAAGCCTGCTTTGATCTCAAAAGTATCGTTGAGCACTTTTGCCATCGGAGCCAGGCAGTTGGTCGTGCAGGAAGCGCAGCTGATAACCGTTTCGCTGCCATCAAGCGTATCGTGGTTCACATTGAAAACAATGGTTTTCATATCGCCGGTTGCCGGTGCGGAGATCACAACACGTTTAGCGCCGGCAGTGATGTGGGCTTTGGCTTTTTCCCCATCGGTGAAGAAACCGGTACATTCCAGCACCACGTCCACATTGTGCTGACCCCAGGGAATTTGTGCCGGGTCTTTCTGAGCATATATTTTAATGGTGTTGCCGTTAACGCTGATCGCATCTTCCGTATGTTTCACCTCTGCATCAAAACGCCCCTGTGCGGTATCGTATTTAAGCAGGTGAGCCAGCACATTAGGCTTGGTAAGGTCATTGATCGCAACAACTTCAATCCCTTCCATATTGTGTATCTGGCGGAAGGCAAGCCGGCCAATACGTCCGAAACCGTTAATGGCAACTTTTACTTTACTCATTTTATGATTGATTTTAAATTAGTTTGAAAAATTAGTGCAAAGTTAACGGGAGTATATATAAAAACCAAAGCAACTCTGTGACCGGACAATGAGTATAAATGCCATATGAGAAATATCCCCCCCTTTATCCCGTCTGCATTCGTTGCGAGATGCTGTATATTCGCGCTTTAAAACAATTTTATACATGAAGAAGATATTCATTATACTGTCGTTTATGTTGCCTTTATGGTCGACAGCCCAGGATGATCTTGTCCGGAAAGTGGCCGGTAACCAGAGTGACAGTTCCGTTGCGAAGTTTGTGTTTACTGATGTGATCAATATTGAGCGCACCAGCGTAAAGAACCAGGCAAGCAGCGGTACCTGCTGGAGCTATAGCGGAAATTCGTTTCTGGAGAGTGAGATGATCCGTATGGGCAAGAAGCCTGTGCGGATTGCTGAAATATATACGGCCCGTTGTGTTTATATTGATAAGGCCGAAAATTATGTACGCATGCACGGCGCTGTTACCTGGGGCGACGGAGGAGCTTTTCATGACGTGATCAACATGTATGCAAAGTATGGCGCCATACCCTATGAATTATATACCGGACTGAATTACGGAACCAGTAACAACAGATTTGCAGAGATGCAGGCGGTATTAAAAGGTATGCTCGATGCTATTGTGAAAAATCCGAATGGCAAACTGACACCCAACTGGAAAAAAGCTTTCCAGGCAGTCCTGGACACTTATCTGGGCGAAGTACCGGAAAAATTCATTTATGAAGGCAAGGAATACACACCCAAGACTTTTGCGGAAAAGGTGATCGGCCTTAAGGCGGAAAATTATGTAGAACTGGCTTCCGTAACCAATGTGCCGTATTATGAAAAGACCCTGATGATGGTGCCGGACAACTGGAGCTTTGACCTGGTATATAATGTGAAGATGAAAGACCTCACTGCCACGATCGACCATGCGCTTGAAAAAGGATATACCGTGGGCTGGGCCACTGACGTCAGCGAAAAATATTTTAGCTGGAAGAATGGTGTGGCGTATGTACCTGAAAAGGATTACGAAGATATGACGGAGGAAGAAAGAAAAAACCTTTTCAACGGACCTCAGCCTGAACGGAAGATCACGTCTGAGATGCGCCAGACGGCATTTGATAATTATACAACTACCGATGATCATGGTATGCACATCGTAGGGCTGGCCAAGGATCAGAACGGAAGGGAGTATTATATTGTAAAGAATTCCTGGGGCGACAAAAACGATTATGAAGGTTATCTGTATGTGACCAAAGCATTTGTCCAATATAAGACTACCGCCATACTGCTGCACAAAAAGGGTATCCCTTCTGATCTGAGAGATAAGATGGGGATGAAGAAATAATATTGAATGTAGAGACGTAGCATGCTACGTCTCTACATCTACAATATCCGTACCCGGGGTCGTTTTACCGGTTACTGAACGTATAATCGGCCGTAGTTACAGAGAGATCGGCTTTGTCGTTTACGGAAGTGATCTCAACACTGCTTTCGAGCTGATCATTGCGGTAAAAATTACCTGCCATAAGGAGCCCTTCGAGATTTTGGGCGCCGCCGAACAAATGTGTGATTGTTCCCGGCACTTTTGACGCTACAATATTTACCGGTATCCGGTCGGTGATCCATACTTCCGTCCGGGTATTTTTTTCTTCGTCACTGCAAATATATGCTTCGCAGGGATAACCCTGAATATGCTTCTTTTCCCCGGTTTTTTTACAGGAAACGGATGTCTGCTCTGCTGCCGTTTGCATTTCTCTTTCCCGGTTGGCAATGGCTTCGCTGCTCATAAACGCATTGATATTGAATGCAAGTCCGGTCTTTTCTTTTTGCTGAAGCATGAGCAGGGCATTTTCCTGGTAATCGTAAATGATCAGCGTTTCCTGTTTCTTTTTCTGATCACTGGCCTCAGATGCAAAATACTGTTTGTCCGGATTGAAGAAATACCTGATATCCGCCTCATCTTTTTTTACTCCTTTTTTGTATGTAATGATATGCATATTCATGGCATAGGGAAATGTGTAAGTATCCTCCATCTTTACATTCAATACCTGATCATCCACCCACTCGTTTAATTTGGCGAGACCGGCAGCGCCGAATTTCTTCTCCATCGCTTTCTGTATATATTCCGACTGGGCCATGGCAGCACATGGCATGATGCATACTGCGATCAGGGCAATTAATGTCTTTTTCATAAGGTGATTTTTCGGGTTCAAAAACTACTGTAAAGTACAATATTCTCCGGTATCAGAATCCCGCATTGCTGCGGAATATCTTGATGGCGATCGCCAGAAGAATGACCCCGAAGAACTTACGGGTAACGGCAATGCCGGAAGGGCCGAGCAGCCGCTCAATAAAATTGAGAGATTTCAGGACGATATAAATGATCAGCAGGTTGATCAGTATCCCGGCAAGGATCGTAAACTGGTTGTAATCGGCCTTCAGCGACATAATGGTAGTAAGCGTACCCGAGCCGGCGATCAGCGGAAAAGCGATCGGCACCACTACGCCGCTTTTCGTATTGCTGTCTCCTTTGAATATCTCAATACCCAGGATCATCTCCAGGCCGATAATGAAAATGACGATCGAGCCGGCAATCGCGAATGAGCTGACATCAACCCCCATCAGGCTGAGCAGTTTATCTCCTATAAAGAAGAACAGCAGCATCAGTCCGCCCGATATCAGCGTTGCCTGTGCCGCATGGATATTCCCCATTTTGCTTTTCAGCCCGATCAGCACCGGCATTGAGCCGAGGATATCAATCACGGCAAACAACGCAAATGTGACCGTGAACAGATCTGCACCCGTTATCTGATGTAGCATATATCCCTGTTTATAATGCAAATCTATGTTTTTTAGACAGCTTTAACAGGGCATGTGCTTTCTGAAGTGTCACCTGTATATAAGAGAAGGTTCGCAACGTGTGGCCTGATCTTTTTAAATCGTGTGTTATGAGAATAGATGGCAAAATATTTATGGGGATATTGCTGATGACTCTGTGGGTTTGTGTGCCGGTAGCGGCAAGCAATAATGGGTTTAAGCTGGTAAAGAAAGATGAGGCCATTGCCTTGTATGAGCGCTGGATATCTGCCGGAAGTAATAACCAGGTGCGTGAGATACAGGCGGTCTTTTATGCGCGGTCTGATGCGGCGTCTGTCATCCGGCTGTTAAAAGACCCCGCACAGGGCAAGAACTGGAACAGCAATGTCAGCATGTACACGGTGCAGGTGGAAAATGCCGGATTATGGACGACATATATCCGGTACGATATCCCCTGGCCGATGGACGACCAGGATTGCTGCCTGACATACCATGTGAAGCCGGTAACGGCTGATCATAAAACAGTAGCTGTGATGTTTGAGAGTAAAACTGGTTCCGGGTGTCCTGTATATAAGGGCGTGACAAGGATTGCCGGCACACGGGGTAAATGGCTGATAGAACAGACAGATCCCGGAGCACTGAAAATAACCTATACCATCACTTCGGACAAGAACAAGACAATGCCGCGGTGGATTTCCGATCCGATCGTACATAAAAATGTCTTCCAGACGCTCGCAGCATTCAAGAAAACCCTCGAAAACGAAAAGCCATGAAAACAGAGCTCATTTGCATTTGGCTAAAATATTATTTTGCCAGACCCAATATTAATGACTCTTTGATAAGCTCGGCTACGTTCTTTACATTAAGCTTTGAAAGTATCCGCGCGCGATAGTTTTCTACTGTATAGTAGCTCAGGAAGAGCTCTTCCGAAATTTTTTTTGTAGTAGCGCCATTTACGATGTATTGCAGGATCTCTTTCTCTCTTGCGCTTAAAGAAGTGTTGACCGGGCTGTTTCGTATTTTGTCCAGCTCTTTTACTTTTTCAGTCACAGAAGGGTCTATATATCTTTTCCCCTCTGCAACGATCTCAATCGCTTTCATCAGCTTATCGGAGGCTGTGGTCTTCAGCAGATAGCCTTGTACTCCGTGCTGCATGACGGCGTTTAAGTAAATGGCATTATCAAAATTGGTAAGCACGAGTATGTTTAGGGAAGGATACTTTTTTAAGATAACAGGGGCCAGCTGATCACCGGTTTTACCGGGGAGCTGTATGTCCAGCAGCAATACGTCGGGTACTTCCTTTTCCAGCCCTTTCAGCAGCTTTTCGCCATCAGGGTAAGTATTGCAGATAGACAGATGACTATAGTTGGCCAGCATGTTTTTCAGCCCGTCAATAATCATGGGATGGTCGTCAGCTATGGATATTCTTATGCTCATGAAGCGAATGCCATTTTTATCTTATTATCATTGAGTCTGATACTGACAGCCGTTCCTTTACCTTCCTCCGTGTCTATATACATCTCTCCCTGTAAAGCCTGTACTCTGTAGCGAAGATTTTGCAGGCCCAAGCCTTCGTTATTATCGGCTTTGGCGAAGCCGTCTCCGTCATCTTCCACGAATATATGAATTTCCCCGTCACGATGGGCCAGATCTACTTCTGCTTTTGTAGCAAAGGCATGTTTGATAATATTCTGTATCAGCTCCTGTATCATCCGGTATAGCATCAGCTCCAGATCTTTTGGCAATGGATTGTCGAGTGCGGTAACGCGCAGGCTTATGTGCAGCTTTCCTGTTGCGTTAACATTACTGCACCATATCTGCAAAGCCTCTGCAAGGCTGTGACTTACCAGTATCCCCGGCATCAGGTTATGTGCCGTGTTGCGCAGCTCGTCAGTCGTATCTTCCAGCATGTTCATGAGCGGAGACAGCTCGTCCAATCCATACAGATGCTCATATCTTTGCTTTACGGCGCCAAAATTCATTTTAATAGCAGCCAGCATGCCGCCGATGCCGTCATGCAGCTCGTAGGCAATGCGGGTGCGTTCCCGTTCTTCGCCTTTCATACTGGCTTTGAGGAGGTTTATCTCCTTTTCCTGCTGTAGCAGACGTAATTGGGTTTTCTGCTTATTGCGGAGATTATGGTAAAATATGAAGCTTATGGCAATCACTATAAGGGCGCCGGATATGGCAATACCCAGCCAGATATTTCTCTGTGTCACTTTTTGCTGTTCCTTTGCCAGCAATAACAGCTTGGCCGATATTTCACGATCTTTTTCTGCGGTCCGGTATTTTACATCCAAAGAATCTATCGCTGCATTTCTATTGGCGCTTAATAAGCTGTCTCTTAAATCTGTATAAGGGAACAGGTAATCCAAAGCTTCTTTATAGCGGCCCATGCTCCGCAAAATATCCGCCATAACATACCATGTTACGGTAAGGTTCATATTTTTTGCTGTATCGCCCCTGTTCGGATTTTCCGCTATCCGAAGTGCCTGCTCCAGATAATTCAGAGCTTTTTCATCCTCTTTCAGCAGATGATAGGCAATTCCTAAATTGCTATATATGTCCATCGACACGGGCGCTTTCGTTTTTTGTACTATGGCAAGCCATCTGTTCAGGTAGTATATAGCCGAATCGGGCATGTTATTGGCCAGGTAAATTTCCCCCATCTTGCTTAATATGCTTTTTTTCTGTTGCTCTTCCGTTGCCACCCCGAATGCCTGATGCATGTATCTTAAACTCTGATCTTTTTCTCCCAGGCCGATCCAGGCCGAGGCCATGATGCCATATAGCTGGGACAGGCAGGAGCTGTCCTTCTTATGAATTGATAAATCAATCGCTTCCCGGGCGTACTGCATGGATTTTTTGTACAGGTTGTTACCTACCTCAATGCCCGATATATTGGCATAAAGCTGGATCATTCTGGCCGTGTCTTGTATCCGGGTGGCGATGTTCAGCCCGTTTAAAAGATAGATGAGTGCGGAGTCGGTTTTGCTTAACTTATAATAAGCAACCCCCATGTTGGTATTAAAATCAATAAACACCTTTTCATAATTATCAAGGGGCATTGAAAAATAGGGCAGTACTTTTTTATAAAAATATATTGCCTGCCGGTAATTGTTTTTTACACCATAACAAGATCCGATATTCAATAAAGCTTTGCATATGCCGCTATGGTTGCCGTTAAGCAGGCTGTAATCCAAAGCCTTTTTATAAATGGTCATTGCACTGTCAGGGTCCTGATAGATTAGTTTATTTCCCTGTTCCATCCATTCCTGAATAGTGGCATTGTCTAATTTATAACTGGGCAAAATATTGCTATTCAGCATATTGGCAAAATAGTCCTGCTTCTGGGCATGTAAAGCAACGGCGGAAAAAAAAGCAAGGCAGAGCAGAGCATGGCGAAAAAGACGGGATGTTTCCATACCAAAGATTCATTTAAATACGGGGCCTGCCGGGCGAAAGAGGGGCTATGGCACAATGATGATAACTTCATTCGCTGATAACTTCATTGCGCCATGTTAAAGTTAACCAATACAATGGAAATAAAGCTTCGTTGTTAAATTAATGGCATATTAGCGGAGAAAAATGACTGGATTCAGTCTATTTCTTTAGCATTCTTCAAAAGACATTTGTATGGCAGAGGCTATTAGCATAAATAATGACCGGAATTAAAAACTAAAATTAAACAATCAAAATCAAAGTCAAAATGAAAAAACGACTATTTAAGACACAACTGCTTGTTTTGCATATGCTTATAGCGTGTATTGCGGCAAATGCCCAGGAGCTGGAATGGGTACAGAGTATGGGAGGAACCGGGAACGACGAAAGCAGAAGCCTGGCGACAGATAAGGACGGGAATGTGTATATAACAGGTACTTTTAGCAACACTGCGGATTTTAACAACAGAAGGGGTATTGATACATTCAGGTCCTATGGCAGCACTGATATCTACCTGGCCAAATACGATGCAGCCGGGAACTATCTGTGGGCGATACAAATGGGCGGCACCGGATTTGACTATGGAAGGGGCGTTACCGTAGATAGCGGCGGTAATGTGTATGTTACCGGATATTTTAACGTAAAAGCAGCCTTTAACCCGGCGGGTGGAGATACACTACAGGCAGGAGCGGGTTTCACTGACATATTTGTCGCTAAATATAGCAGCACGGGTGACTATAAATGGGCCATCAATATCGGAGGCTCCATGCAAAACTACGGTTGGGGTATTGCAGTAAATGAAAGCGGGGAAGTGTATATTACCGGCGCGTTCTCCGGCAAAACAGATTTTGACCCCAGTCCGGCGCCGGCAGATACCGCTTACATAGAGGCTTTTCCGGGAAACTTTTTTAATCCGGGTTTGGATATATTCGTGGCTAAATATGACTCTGTGGGCAGATATATGTGGGCAAACCGCATGGGAAGCGATGGTGCCGGCCAAGAGTATGGCTATGGTATCGCTCTGGATAAGTCGGGTAATGCCTATGTCACGGGATACTTTACCAATTGGGCAGATTTCGACCCGGGTACCGGCATAGCCATCCTGGAGGCAAGGGGGCCTATTGGAAATGACGCTTTTGTGGCAAAATACGACAAAGACGGTAAATACCTGTGGGCCAAAGGTGTAGGAAGCAAGCATGATGATAATGGCATGAGCATCGCTATGGATCAGGGAGACAATGTGTATGTTACCGGCTATTTCTCAGACACCGCCTATCTCTATGATACCACATCCACGCCTGGCGCAGCGATGAAATCGGATTCCGTCATATCTGCCGGGAATTATGACATGTTCCTGGTCAAATACGACTCCGCAGGTAATTATTTATGGTCAAAAACCTTAGGAGGCAAAGGTGACGAGGTTGGCTATGGTATCAGCATCGGGAGAGGAGGAATGGTATGTGTTACCGGTTATTTTGCTGATACGGCCATCTTCGGAGGAGCCGACACCCTCCGGGCCGTTTCCGGAAGCCGGGACGCATTTATTGCTAAATTCAATCCGGACGGTCATTATAAATGGGCGGGCAGTTTAGGAGGCAGCACTCAGTCGGATATGGGTTACGGGATATCCTGTGATCAGTTGGGAAATATCTATGCCTCCGGAAATTATGCAGGAGCGGCAGACCTCGAGCCGGGCCCGGGTACGGCTAACTTTATGACAAGAGGAAGCACGGATATTTACTTATTAAAACTGGCCTGCAGCGATACGTCTTCTTCTGCGCTGCAGCAGCAGGGATGCGGGAGTTTCACTTTTAACGGTCAGACTTATACTGCCGCCGGTACCTATAAACAAATATTGACAAACAGCGCCGGCTGTGACAGTACCATTACTCTGTATCTTCAAATTTCCAATCCGGAAGCAATTATTAGTGTGAATGGATTTGTGTTAAGCACTACTATGAGATTTGCTACTTATCAATGGATAAAAGATGGAGTTTCGATTGATGGTGCAACGGACAGCGCATATCTGGTAACGGAAAACGCCCGCTACCAGGTTGCCGTTACTAATGAGCATGGATGCTCAGATACTTCTGCGTTTTATACCGTCACCAATGTGGGCATAGATGATAAGAGCGGCATAGAGACAAGGATAAAAATCCACCCCAATCCTGCCAGCAGTGTTATATATATCACCAGCCCTGTAGCGGTCAATGTCGTGTTGACGACGTTGGAGGGAAGAAAGGTTATGCGTGTTGATAATGCTCAAAGCCTTTCCTTAAACGATCTTCCGGTAGGTATTTATATCTTGCGTATTATGGATAAAGAAAACAAGCTGATCAGGATAGATAAGATCATTAAGAAATAGCACGGAGGTAATATACGGCCTGCGGGCAGATGGTCCACACAATTGATCAGCAGATTACTATACGCTGCTCCGCCCCGAATGTCAGCAAAGCGCATTCGGGGTGGGGCAGATAAATAATTACTCCCTATTCGCTGTTTATTTTCTATTTGCTGTTGTATTCTTCATCGGTTACAGGTTGCAACCAAACAGCTCCGCCAATATTGGTATTCGTTCCTATGGCAATATGTGTCATTGTTTCATCAGGCGAAGCACCGTGCCAATGCTCTATATCAGGCGGGCATTTCATTACATCGCCTTTTTCAATGATTTCAACCGGTTTGCCTTTTTCCTGGTATAGACCTTTTCCCTCTGTTACCAAAAGTATCTGACCGCCTTTGTGATAGTGCCAATTGGTTCTTGCTCCTGCTTCAAAGGTTACTGAACCGATATTTACATTATGAATGGTGTCGGTTTCTGCCATATAATTGAACCAAACCGTCCCTGTAAAATTATCATTGGTAACCTTTTCGCCTTTCGGGAAAACAGGTTCATTTTGCTGTTTTGTATTTTCCATTTTTTGATTGTTGTTACAAGCCGTGAGTAATGTAATTACAAGTGGCAGAATATATTTTACATTAATTTTCATTGTTCTAAGTTTTATAGGTTCGTCTGATAGAAGTTTACCAATTTGTTTACTGCCTGTGCTATGTATTCAGGTTTCCAATAGGTTTGTATATGCGTAGCTCCGTCAATCAAAAACAGTTCCTTGTTTTTAGCATTGGTGGCTTTAGCGAATGCTTCATCTGTCATATACTTTGTATCGGCCTTGCTTCCTGCAATCATCAATAAAGGTTGGTTAATCAGTTCAATCTGGTCTGTCGCGTCCCAGGTCATCAGGTCGAGCAAGCTACTCATAGTGTATAGAAAGGTTGAATTTGGGTGTGCGTGGGTTCTGTAATAGTATTCATATCCCTCACGATACAGGTCGGTTGAGGTTTTTGTAATTTCCTCATCTGTTATGCTCACCACACCTGCATAAGTTATTTTACCTCCTGCGGCTTCCTGTGTACGGGCTTCTGTGGCTTGTTTTAAGCGTTCCTGAATGGTGTTTAATTGTGAGTTCATAAAACCATTTCGTCTTACTTCGCCTGAATTGAACATACTTAATGTGGCAACAGCTTTAAACCGTTTGTCGGATTGGGCTGCTTTTAAGGAATAACCGCCACCGCCACAAATACCAAGCAATCCAATTTTTGAAGTATCAACACCTTTAAACTGCGAAATGTAATCTGCCATACCGTGAATATCTTCAGTGCGGTATTGAGGTTTATCCGTATGACGTGGCTCGCCATCACTTGCCCCCTGATAGGCTGCATCGGCAGTAATGGTTATATAGCCTGCCTCTGCCAAACGTTGTGCATATAATCCTGCTGTCTGTTCTTTTACACCACCGTTAGGGTGTGCTATCACTACTGCGGGATATTTCTTTGAAGCATCATAATTTGCAGGCGTATAAACATTGGCTGCTATCTCAATCCCATTCAGTTTGTATGTTACAGGGTGTATATTTACCTTGCCTTTTACATCAAAATCTATTGTGCCTAAATCGGGGCTTACCTGCCGGAAAAACTGATTAAGTGCTTCAGGGGCTTTTGGAAATTGTACATCGGGAAAATATTCCGTTCCAATGCCCGATTCCTGACAACCTTGCGTCGCTGTAAGTAGGGAGCTACTGGGGACGGCCGCAGGTGATTGTATACATTTTACTGCCTTTCAGAAACATAAGTGACTTTTTGTTCTTCGGGCAAATCATTCAAATGAGGAAATGCTCCAAGACGAAATTCTTTGTACAGTCTTGCAATATCTTCCATCGAATCTGCTACAAAAGGCCCATGATGCATTACCGGGACATTGTGCGGTTGTCCTGCATACAATACAAAATGCGTGTTGTTATCTAAAGCTTCGAACTCAATTTGGCTGTTGCCTTTTTCGGTTGTCTTGTCAAGCCATCCTGCTTGTTCCGCTTTGATGATTTTGTCGCCTGCTTTCACACTGCCTTTTAATACATATACCAAACCATTGTAGTGCAATGGAACTTCCTGTGTTACCACAGCATGGTTGTCTAACCTGAAATCCACCAAAGTAAAAGGCGTATGATTTTTGAGTGGAGCAGTAAATCCATTACTACTTCCGCTGTACACACGGATTTCGTATGCATCGGTTTTAAGTTTTGGAACGTCTTCCAATAGTATTTTTTGTAAGAAAGGCTGCGTGTATCGCTTTTCGGGCGGCAGCACCAACCACACTTGCAGAATACGGAGCTGCTGCTCCGATGTGATTTCTTCGGTATGGATAATGCCTTTTCCTGCGGTCATCAGTTCAAAACTTCCCGTTTTCCAATCTTTTTCATTGCCTTCCAAAACCAAAGTCAACGTTTCAAATCCTGCGTGCGGATGTGCACCACCTACAGGTTCTCCGCCCGGAAGATTCAGACTATCGTCCATAAATAAAATGAAAGGGTCACTGTCTTTGTTACTTACACCGTCCAATACTGCCATTGCCCGATGTCCTGTCCCCAAAAATCCATTGTGCCAATGGTTTTGGGTTATCTTTGAAATGGTTCTGCGTATCATAGTTGTTGTGTTTTTTTAGTTGTAAGAAGTCTTTGTTTCAATTCAGGGAAACGGACAAATGCAGTAATCCAAAGCAGGATTTGAATAATAACCGCCATTGCTATAGATTGTTGATGTTGCAAATGCGTTACGATGGCTCCGCCCAGATATGCTGCTAATAACAAGGTGCCTAAAATTCCTGTTCTTGGAATAATGAAGAGTATCAGCGTGACGATTTCGATAATCCCAATGAACTGATAGGTGGCGGCATCAAGCCCGAACGAAGAAGCCTGTGCCAAAGCCGTTTCGTTTTGTGTGAGTTTCATAAAGGCACTCATCGTAAATAAAAGCCCTAAAATGATGGTAAGTGTCCATCCTGTGATTTTGATTCCTTTTTGTGACATAAGATTTTAGTTTAAAATTCTGATGCAAATTTCCCACGAAAAACTATACATTTGTTATCTGTTACAAAAAGGATAGTACTTACAAAAAGGGTAGTATATGCAAAAACATACGGTAGAAAGTTGTGCAAAAGCCAAAATGGCTATCAGGGATACATTGGATGTAGTAGGTGGGAAATGGAAACTGGTATTGATTTCTGTTTTACGAAGTGGCAAAAAGGGGTTTAACGAGTTGTCGAGAGAAGCGGGGATATCTCCACGGATCTTGTCTAAAGAATTACAGGAATTGGAAATGAACGGCTTGGTCAGCCGAAGGGTCTGCGATACCAAACCTGTTACGGTACAGTATGAATTGACTTCTTATAGTAAAACTTTGGGGGAAGTTTTAACCGCAATGGAAAAGTGGGGCTATCGGCATAGACAGAAAATAATTTCCGGTAGTTGATGTTTTTTCGCTGTGTGGAAAAGAAAAAGCCCGCCGTCGCTAAAGCTATGGCGGGCGAAGTCGGGATGACTGGACTCGAACCAGCGGCCTCTTCGTCCCGAACGAAGCGCGCTACCGGGCTGCGCTACATCCCGTTTGGGGCGGCAAAGTTAATGCTTTCCTCAAAATTTTACAAAGGATTATTTTGGGAATCGTACCAGCAAATGCTGCACAATACCGTACTATATAATATCTTGCAGCCCCATTGTGCCATCCGAAACGACAACCATACCATCCGCTCCCCCTCACCAACGGGATTTTGACAAGTACGCTGCCTGCGTGCTGATACCGACATACAACAATGCAGCTACGCTCGGGCCTGTGCTTGAATCCGTTCTGCGATATACTTCGCATATCATGGTCATAAACGATGGCTCTACCGATGATACAGTGCATGTCCTCAAACGTTTCCCGGCTATCAGGCAGATCAGCTATCAGCCTAATCGGGGCAAAGGCTTTGCCCTGCGCACCGGCCTCCGGGAAGCTTACCGCGCAGGTTATGAATATGCGATCGTGATGGACAGCGATGGACAGCATTACGCGCACGATCTGCTGCGTTTCCTGGAAAAACTGGAAGAAACACCCGGCGCCCTGATCGTCGGCGCCCGTAATATGGAGGTGGATAACGTACCGGTAAAAAGCAGCTTCGGCAACCGTTTTTCCAATTTCTGGTATTGGGTGAATACGGGTATCCGGCTGTCTGATACCCAGTCGGGCTATCGCCTGTACCCGCTGAAACCGCTGGTCCGGAAAAAGTACATTACCGGGAAATACGAGTTTGAGATCGAGATACTGGTACGGGCAGCATGGAGTGGGGTACCGGTCGTATCCGTGCCTGTGTCTGTGTATTACCCGCCCGAAGAGGAACGCGTGTCTCATTTCCGGCCGTTTAAAGATTTTACCCGTATCAGCATACTGAATACAGTACTGGTGCTGATCGCTCTGCTGTATATCAAGCCGCGCGATCTGATCCGGATGCTGTTCAGCAGGGAAGGGTGGAAACGTATATTCAGGGCGATCTTCGTACACCCCGAAGAAAGCAATATGCGTAAGGCTGTTTCCGTAGGGTTCGGGGTATTCATGGGCATTGTGCCGGTATGGGGCTTTCAACTGGCGATCGGTATTCCACTGGCTTTATTGTTCCGGCTCAACAAGGCATTGTTCCTTCTGGCGGCGAACATCAGTATTTTCCCCATCACGCCTTTCTGGCTGATGGCCAGCATATTCACAGGCAAATGGCTCCTGGGCGAGACTACCTGGCTGATCCGCTGGCAGGACATTTCCGTGGAAAAAGTTGCCAGGGAAGGCGCCGCTTTTTTCCTCGGCGGTACGGTACTGGCGCTTGCCCTGGGGGCTGTCGCCTTTCTGCTGACGTACATCATATTGTCACTTACCAGGAGGCGGACTGCTTCCTAATGGCGCTATCCGCCCTTCCGGGTGCTCATGCCAGGGGATATGCTGCCCGAAGGTGCCGCCAAGACGTTTGAAAAATGATTTCCGTTGTTTCAGATTTGTCCAGCTTTTTTCTTTTAATGGCAGAAAGTCGATAGCCGGATCCAGATGATTATATACCTCCAGAGAGTCCACCACAAAAGGCAGGTGCATCATGGGGGTGGAGAATCGTTTCCTGATATATCCGCGCAGGGTAAAAGACTGGAAAGGATCAGTACCCAGCGCGATACTCCGGTAGCCCAGCTGCCGAGCCAGCAGATAGCTGTAATAAATGTTTTCGGTACTGTGCTCTGCCAGTGTGTCGTAATGAATATTTTCCGCAGGAATACCCAGCGCCATCCCATACAGTCCCATAATGCGGGACTCTTTATAGGGCGTATAAACCGCGGCGCCGGAATAAATGACGTTCCTCACAATCCCGTTTTTATACAATATCCAGGACCATAATACCCTGGCTTTCATGATCGTATCCCAACGGCCGTTAAAGGGACTGCCGGGAACGATCAGCACATCGAAAGGCGCAAATGAATGAGCCGCCGCCAACGCCTTGTGCGGCCCTTTGCGTGGTGTGATGCACCCTGTTGTCCACAGCAGCAGGAAGATAATACCGGATGTAAGCAGTTGTTTCATGTGCGGCTGCAATATTATCCGGAAAAATAAACAATCATGCCGATGTCCGTTACATTTGAGATTCCTTTTCTACTTTTACAAAAAATCAGGTAGCCCTGCGGTCTTTCGCATGAAGCATGCTTTAATTCAGATGCACCTTGCGGTGCTGCTTTGGGGGTTTACAGGTGTGCTGGGTCGTGCCATATCACTCGATGCTCCGGTGCTGGTATGGTACAGGATGGGATTGACGGCGCTGATCATGATCGTTATCCTTTACCTCCGGAAGCAATGGGTACGCGTTGAACGCAGGGATATGCTGCAGCTTATCATGATCGGCTGCCTGATGGGACTGCACTGGGTAGCTTTTTATGGCGCGGTCAAATTTGCGAACGCCTCTATTGCCATGGTTTGCCTGAGCACGGCTGGCATTTTTGTCTCTCTGCTCGATCCGCTTGTCAATAAGAGCAAATACAATATCGGAGAGTTGTTATTGTGCCTGTTGGCTATTGGCGGCGTAGTTTTGATATACAGCTTCCAGGCATTTTATGCGAAAGGTATTCTCTGGGGGGTAATTTCAGCAGCCTTAAGCGCTGTATTTACCATGCTGAATAAACGTATTGCCAACAAGTATCCCGCCCGTACCATGGTTTTTTATGAGATGTCTTCCGGCTGGGTTTTGATTTCCCTCATGCTGGCAGTCATCGTGGTTACAGGGTCTGAAAAATTCTGGATCGGCCCGGAGAATACCTCCGGTATACTGCATTTGCTGCCGCTGTCGTCGGACTGGATATGGCTGATCCTGCTGAGCCTGTGTTGCACGGTATGGGCTCAATCGCTGGCGCTGAATGCTTTAAAGAAGCTAAGCGCCTTTACCGTGGTGCTTTCGGTCAATCTGGAACCGGTCTATGGCATATTGCTGGCGTTTATTTTCTTCCGGGAGAACCAGGAACTGCACCCTGGTTTTTATGCGGGTATGGCGATGATATGTCTCTCAGTTGTAGCACAAACCCTGCGGGTGGCAAAAAAATGGAAGGTAGAAAATTGAAAAGAGACAGCGAATTAGGTTTTAATTTTTAATTTTCAGCCCTCAATGATGAAAACAGTAGTATGTCTGTAAGAAAAAAAGTGACCAATATCCCTGCTTCGCAATCTTCTATACCTCCGGTAACGTCAGCTTCTGATACTACAGCCCGTTTATGGACGCGTGCTTTTACGATCAGTGTGTGGGTTGTTTTTGTTTTAATGACTATCATGAGCTTCAGCTTCGGTATTACAGGGGATGAGTTCGACCAAAACGCACTCGGTGAAGTTATCCTTAGCTATTACACCAGTTTTGGCGCGGATACACGCGCGCTGAAACTACCGCCGGAGTTGGACAGGGACGGCGTGTTGCATAATTATGGAGGTTTATTCGACCTGATTGCGGTGACGGTTGCCAAAATAAGTCCTTTTGAACATTACACAACACGTCACATATTGAATGCCTGGGCGGGCTTTGTGGCTATTTTATTTGCTGCAAGAATAGCTGTTCAGATCGGAGGGAAACGAATGGGTGTACTCACGATTTGGCTGATGTTCCTGGCGCCTTTTTTCCTGGGGCAGTCCATGAATAACCCTAAAGACATCCCGTTTGCAGCAGCATACATCGCGGCTATTTATTATCTGATTCGTTTTTATCATAAACTACCCGACGTCAATTGGAAGAACTATATAGCGCCGGCATTGGTTTTGGCTGCTGCCATAGATATCCGGGTGGCGGGTATTCTGCTGATCCCGTATTTGTTTGCATACTTCGTGCTTAACTATCTTGCTTTTAAGGAGCAACGGAATGATGTATCGAAGAAAATCCGCGGAATGGTGATTGTGAGCCTGCTTGGCTATTTCGGGGCGAGCTTGCTCTGGCCATATGCCTTGCAAAATCCGATCGCCAACCCATTGAAAGCCCTGGAAGAACTGTCGAATTTTAAGATGAGCCTGGCTCAGATGTATGAAGGCGAACGCATCTTCTCTGATCAATTGCCGCCATCTTATCTGATAAAGATGTTCTTTATTACCAACAGCTATATTCTATTGGCAGGCCTTCTGCTGGCGCCTGTGTTTTTGCTGAAGGCACGAAAAGACAGAGTGTTTATACTCACCTTGTTTATTGTTTTCGTCACTGTGTTCCCGGTCGCTTATATTATTTATAAAGAGTCGAACGTGTATCACGCCTGGCGTCATGTGTTATTCATTTTCCCCGGTGCAGCCATTATCGCTGCATATGGGATTAATGCTTTGTGGGATCGGGCAAAACAGCCGGTAGCGCATTATGCCGTAGCGGGATTGATCTTTATAGGGTTCATGGAGCCATTGGTATTTACCGTACAGACATTTCCTCAGACGGCTACGTATTATAACACGTTCGCCGGCGGAATGGAAGAAGCCTACGACAATTACGAGATGGACTTTTACTATAATAGTATGAAAGATGCCGTAGAGTGGTTTATTCAGAATGAACTTCCTAAAGCTGATCCAAAGGATACTGTCTTTGTTTTTTCAAACCATTCCCGTATTGCTGCCGCCTATCTGGAGCAGAATCCCAATGTGGCTGTTGATTACATTCGTTTTCGCGAACGCAGCTATAAGGAGTGGGACTATCTGATAATGCACCGGGCACTGATCCCCGATGACCGCTTAAAGAATCGCAGCTGGCTGCTGAAACACACTTTATACCAGGCTTCAGTAAAAGGTCTGCCGTTGACAGTTGTAGTGCGGAGGCCGTCTATGGATGACTATCACGGATTTAAGCTGCTGGAAGAAAACAGGGTGGCGGAGGCTATTGAAAAATTCCGTAGCTACCGCATTGCTGATCCTGAAAATGAACTTGTGAACTCAGTGATGGCGCGTTATTATCTTTCCATCGGACGCCCGGACAGCGCTTTGATCATGACCAACGAAATATTGCGGGTATCTCCCGGAGATATGCAGGCAAGGCAGCTTGCTGCACAGGCAGAACAGATGAAATCCGCAAGGGGAACGTTTCCGTAAGTTTTTCCTTCACGAAGAACAACAGGGCATACAACGATAATTTTGTCCTGTTACATTATATCAATGCAATAGGATTGGCATGGTTTCGGTTTTTTTTGCCGAAACCATGCAGAACCGAACCGCTTGAAGAGAAAGATTTTTTCGTTTACCTTTACCCTCCCATGTATAATAATATCAAAAGTACTTGCACACATGCCCCTTGAATCTGCTGAAGAAAACAACAAATATGATTTACTTGTTGTGGGTGCCGGTCCCGTAGGGTGTGTGATTGCCGAACGTGCTGCTACGCAGCTTGGCTGGAAGATTTTGGTGATAGATAAAAGAAGCCACCTTGCCGGCAATTGTTATGATACACATCACGATTCCGGTGTATTGATCCATCAGTACGGGCCCCATTATTTCCGTACTAACAAACAGGAACTGCTTGACTATCTGTCCCGGTTTACCGAATGGATACCGGGTAATTATATTGTCAAAAGTTCTGTTGCAGGTGAGCTGTTCCCATTTCCGATCAATCTGGATACCTTACGGCAGTTTTTCAAAAAGCCGGAAATGACCGCCGAAGAGGCATTGCAATTACTTGAATCGCTCAGAGAGCCGGTGGAGCAACCCGCCAACTCAGAAGAGTTTGTATTGTCACGTGTTGGGCGGGAATTGTATGAGGCCTTTTATCTTGGATATACCCGGAAGCAATGGGATATACACCCGCGCGATCTGGCGCCGTCGGTCTGCGGACGGATACCGGTACGGCTCAGTACTGATGACCGTTATGTGGATCATCAATTCCAGGTCACACCCGCCAATGGTTTTACTGAGTTATTCACCCGTATGATCACGCACCCTGGCATTGAATTACGCCTGGATACGGATTTTCAAAGTGTAAAACATTCTGTTAAGCCACGGGTGGCAACGATATATACCGGTCCTGTTGACGAATATTTCGATCATCGCTTCGGCAAATTACCCTGGCGCTCACTTGAATTTGAATTCAAAGAACTCGCTAAAGAATACGAACAACCCTGCGTACAGATCAATTATCCCAATGATTTTGATTATACCCGTACGGTAGAAATAAAACACGTTACCGGGCAGCAGCATCCTCATACCGTCATTTCTTATGAACGCCCGCGCGCAGAAGGGGATCCGTATTATCCGATACCTCGCGAAGACAACCAGGCATTATACGAGCAATACCGGGAGCTTGCGGTGCAGGAGACGGCGCAACATCATGTGTATTTCTGCGGTCGCCTCGCCGAGTATAAATACTATAATACTGACGAGGTTATTGAGCGTGCCTTACTCACCTTTAATACTCTTAAAGAGCGGTATGGAAATAAATAATCTCTGGGTGATCATGCCCGTGTACAATGAAGAAGAAGCGCTGGGTAATGTTATAGAAGAATGGCGCCGGGCATTGCAGGAAACGAAACTCCCGTATGTGTTTTGCATCCTGAACGATGGCTCAAAAGACAAATCATCAGACATATTGCGTGACTATGCAGCACGTTTCCCTGAAATCAAGCTGGTAGATAAATCCAACAGCGGACATGGGCAAACCTGTATCTATGGCTATAAGCTTGCTTTGGAGGCCGGCGCCGATTGGATATTCCAGATTGATTCGGACGGACAGTGTGCGCCGGAATTCTTCCCGGGATTACTGAAACATTGTCGTACGCACCGCGCGATTTTCGGATATCGCAGAACGAGAGACGACGGTGCTAAACGTTGGATGATTTCCCGTTTTGTTGCCTTATTTACCTGGGTTGCCACCGGGCAATGGATACGGGACCCCAATGTGCCGTACCGCCTGATGCATAAGGATCTGCTTGCTCCTGTTGCGGATCGTGTTCCGGATTATTTTCATCTTGCCAATATCTGCGTATCGGTAATGATCAACCGCCAGGAACGTATCAAGTGGGCGCCCATTCATTTTCGGGACCGGAGCGGCGGATCTCCGAGTGTAAAAACATTCTCTTTCATAAAGCACGGTTTTACTTTATTCCGCCAGCTCCGGATGGCAAACAAATAAGATATGCTTCCGCCACGATTTTACAAAGTGTTCCGGTAACATTTCAGCATATTATTCTTCCACGTAGTTCAGATCCTTGCCGAACGTTTCTTCGCTCAGCAGCGCTGCAACAACAGCAATAATCATAGTAACCGCGCCGGTAATAATGGCCGCATCCAGGTAGCTGAATGCCGGCTGCAGCCCTTTGAACATAAGCGTCAGGAGCGGTAAGGTGCCACGAACCACATTCGGGACGGTGGTAGCTGCCGTAGCCCTCAGGTTGGTGCCGAACTGCTCGGCCGCCATCGTTACGAATATCGCCCAGAAGCCCACGCTGAAGCCTAATATGGCGCAATGAATGTACATCCCCTGCGCGGTGCCATTATGCTGTGTGAAGAACAGGTACATGGCAATAGCCGTGAATCCGTAAAAGATCAGCAATGCTTTCCTGCGGCTTTTTAAAAACTGGCTCAGCAGTCCGATTATTACATCCCCTACAGCCAGCGCGGCATAGGTGTACATCACTGCTTTACCCGGATCAACCTCCCCGGTCATGTTCATTTCTCTGGCGAAGGTATCCGAAAATGATACCAGGATGCCGACTACAAACCAGGTCGGCGCTCCGATCAGTATGCTGAGCAAATACTTCCTGAATCGTTTTGCGTTATTGAAAAACTGCATCAGGTCGCCCTTTCTGACATTGCTGTGCCTGATAGTATTGAACATCCCGGATTCAAAAACCGATACACGCAGCAGCAGGAGGGAAAGCCCCAGGCCGCCGCCGATGAAGTAGCAGGTCGTCCAATGGAATTGTTCGGAAATAAAATAAGCCAGCACGGCGCCTGTGATCCCTATGCCTGCTACCATGGAGGTGGCAATGCCTCTCTTTTCTTTCGGCAATAGTTCGCTTACCAGCGTAATGCCGGCGCCAAGCTCGCCGGCCAGACCAATACCGGCAATAAAGCGGCACCAGCTATATTGCGTAACGTTTTCTACAAAACCGTTTGCAATATTAGCCACGGAGTATAACAATATCGAGCCGAACAAGACGCTCAGACGTCCTCTTTTGTCCCCCATAACGCCCCAGAGAATTCCCCCGATCAGGAGACCGAACATCTGGTAGCTGATAATGCTCATGCCTTCAGTAGCTATAGCCGCTTCCGTCAGGCCGAGATCACGTAAGCTTTCTACCCGTACAATACTGAATAATAAAAGGTCGTATATGTCTACAAAATATCCAAGAGAAGCAACAATTACAGGAATGCTGAAGAGGGAAACTGTTTTGTTTTGATCCATTTTCGGTTATATCTGCCGGCCAAAATACAAAGTGTTTTTTAAAAATACTATGTATTTTAATGCACTGTAGGGGCGAATTGCATTCGCCCGTGGGTGTCAATTGAATTTTTAATGTACAGGGGCGAATGCAATTCGCCCCTACCCGTGTACGTCTGTATGTTCCAGTTCAATTGTTTTTTTCCGGTAAAATTTTTCCCGGTATTCGGTCGGTGTCATTCCGGTATGCTTCCGGAACTGCTGTCGAAATGCTTTCAGGTCATTATAACCGGTTAGCATCATCACATCGGATATGCTCCGGTCTGTCTGCTCCAGGGTCGTTTTGGCTGCTTCTATCCGGGTCTTCTGCAGGTACTCGATAGGTGTAATGCCGGTAGCCGCTTTAAAGCGCCGGGCCAGGTTACGGCGGCTTGCAGGGATTTCGGTCATCAGTTCTTCTACAGTACCGGCTTTGTCAAAATGATTTTCTATACGGCGCTGCAGGTCGATCACTAATGCATCGTGGTGGTGCATTACCGGACGGAATGTGCTGAAGTAAGTCTGCTGCTCCCGGTTCATATCAATGGCAAAATATTTGGCCGTCCGGATGGCAACAGCGTGTCCGCAATATTTTTCGAGGAGGCGCAGCATCAGATGAAAGCTGTTGGTGGCGCCGCCGCTGGTGTATATTCCCTGAGCGGATGTCGAGACTTCGCCGGGTTTGAGCTGCACATCCGGGAATGTCATTGCAAAAATATCAGCCGCCTGTACATGTGTGGTAGCTGGTTTTTTATCGAGCAGCCCGGTAGCCGCCAACAGAAAGGCGCCGGTACAAAAGCTGGCGATCTCCGCTCCCCGCTGTCGCTGCATATGGAGCCAGGGAATGAACGATTTATTGTCTGATAAAGCTGCCGCTATATCCTGTGGTGCAAATGCAGGGATCAGGATGAGGTCTAATCCCGGTGCATTATCGGGCGTGTATGCGTCATGTGCAGAATAAACGTTCCGGACAGCATCGGGAAGATGTACATACGAAATATTGAAAAAGGGCGTTTTGCGTTCAGTTTCATAAAGCTGATTCACAGATTCAAAAACATCCAGGATAGCGGCAACGCTTAAAAGACGATGTCCTTGTGTGAGTAAGATACCGAGTTGTACCATTTTTCTTTTTTGATAATATTGGCACAAAAATAGGATCGTATTTATTAGTTTTCTTTAAAAAATCAATCTTATGAGATGCAGGCTTTCTAAGCCTGCAGCAAATTAATAACTGCAGGATACTATTTAGATTTGGTGAAAGATATACCGGATAACGGCCAGGTTGCCGTATCGTCATCAACGTAACAGATGAAAAGAGCCTTTCTTCTTATAGGATTGCTCACCGATCCGGTATGTCAGCAGATATACATAAGTACCTACCATAGCATCTGTCTCTTTATATCTGCCGTTCCATCCATGATATTTGTCGTGTGTGTGGAAAATCTTTTCTCCCCAACGATTGTAAATTGACCATTGAAAGTCCTGTAATCTGCCAAGGTCACCCAGCGCTCTGAATATGTCATTCAAGCCATCGCCATTAGGTGTAAACACATTGGGAATCCATATACCACAAAATTCCGGAATTATGCTTATTGTATCGGTATCTGAACCACAAGGATTGACTGCCGTTACGATGTATGTACCGTTCAGGCCTGTACGTGAAAATCCAACATAACCGTCGGACCATATTAAAGAATCTGCATGAGCATGGACAGGTGTCATAAGAAATACAGCATCTTCACATATGGTGGTGTCCGAACCAAGAGATACTACCGGTAATGAGGCCGCAGTTACTAATATACTGTCTTCGGCCGAACAACCATATTCCGTTGTAATCGTAACATGGTACCAACCAGCCTGCTCCAGGGATATACGAGCTGTTGTTTCACCCGTATTCCAGGCATAAGTGCTGTTGTCGTCATGAGTAGCATCCAGGGTAATGGTTTGTCCGGGACATATAGAACGATCATCACCCAGATCTGCCTCCGGAGCAGGAAACGCTGTTATGCTGATCGTATCCCGGACGATACAACCCAATAAATTGACAGACAGTATGTAGGTATCTGTCGCACTAACGTATATATACGGAGTGGTTGCTCCCGTGCTCCAGGCATGACTTGCCCCTGGAATACTGTCTCCAATACGCAGTGGAAACTGAGCGCATATGCTACTGTCTGCACCAATATAGACAGCAGGGTCGGGTATAGCTGTTACGACAATAGTATCTGCGGATTTGCAATCATTCCTTTCAACCTCCAGCCAGTAGGTACCACTCTCAGTCACTATCATTTCATCTGCCGCCCCCCTATTGCTCCAACGGTACAGACTGCCGGACGGTTGCAGAGTACGTAAGGTCACCGGCAAAGCGCTTTCACACAAATTGGTATCAGGGCCAAGATCAACTACAGGAACAGGTTTAACCGTTACTTCAATCGTGTCTGTAGCGGAACAGCCCTCATCTGTAACACGGAGATAATATCGGCCGGAGTGGTTTACGGTAATACCCGGAGTCGTTGCGCCTGTATTCCACAGATACCTGGGATTGATATAGGTGCCTGTATTGGGAAGCGATATCATATCACCTGCACAAATTAAGGTGTCGGAGCCGAGATCCACAACAGGTGTGGATGAAAATCCAACCTGTACAGTATCTGATGAGCTACACAAAATACCTGACAGCAGAACGGAGTACTGGCCTGTACTTGTCACTGTTATCGCTGGTGTTGTTTCACCAGTATTCCATAAATAAGCTGTAGCTCCGGCCTGTGTAGCGTCAAGCGTGTAAGAAGCCACATCGCACAGTACTGTATCCGGCCCCAAAAAATTATGAGTCCCCGGCAGAACTACCACTTTTTTACAGAAAGCAAAGGGGGCTTTTTGATCACCCTGATCACAATAAACGGTTACATCATATACCCCGGGTGTAGAAAAAGTGTATGTTATGGAGGGGTCATAATGATTAATAACTGCATTTCCGGAGGGAATATGTAAAAGGGGGAAACGGAAAATATTTGCACTGGTCAGGTTCGAAAAATTACCAGTCATAAGCCAGAGCGTATCACGATACCAATAAGGCTTATACATCTGGGTAGACATATTTGACGAACCATATACCTGACCCAAAAAACGTGATGTCGGGACATTTGAAATATCGTTATTGAAATCCAGGGCATTTACGGTTCCGTTCTCATTCAATTGAACAGCAAAAAAGGTATCACAGCTTTTAGCAGTAGTTATGGCTCTGGGCTTATTTAGTCCATTAATAACACCCAGGTTAGTCAATGCAGGATTATTATTTTTCAGGTTAGTTCCAAAGTCGTAACGTGCCAGTGAGTTACCATGTACACCGTAATAGTTAGCTACCAGCATATGCCAGTTGCCGCGATCTTCGTGCAATGTAAAATAATAGCATTCACTCAATAGGTTATTGTTTGGCAAAACAGTTACCGAAGGTACATTAGTGATTGAGGACCCGAAATCAAAACGATGGATATAGTTGGTATTAAGTACGCTTCCCGACCACCACGCCCGACCGGTATTTCCACAAAAACCGATCCACTCATTATTAAACTTAAGCATAGTCAGCTGCATACCATATTCCATGACACTACTGAAGCTCATTCTCACCGCATTAGGTGCATTATTGGTTATTGAAGTGCCAAACTCCACTCTGATTACGGCATCTTTGTCTATAATAAAGCCATACCACTGCCCATTATCCTTAATAATCTCTATGGTTTCCATATTCGGTTGCGATGGTACGATGGACGTGATGGCTCCTCCAAGGTTCCCCAGATTTGTAATGGTAGGCGTACCATTTGGGTTGGCTCCAAAATCGAGCCTTTGCAGGGAGAAGTTCCGGGCGCTGGTAACAAAACCATGGTAATTTCCATTATCATAAGCCATTGCCACACTCCCAATTGTGGAAAACATGCCGGTAGGTCCCGATCCGATAATTCCGGTGCCAGGTACAGGAATAGCAGTTGAGAGGATAGGAGTCATGCTGGGCGTACCAAATTCCCAGGCATATGTAATGTGATTGATATAAGTGGTGTCAATCGTAAATAGTACCGTTTCATTTGCACATATTGTATCCCGGCTTATAATAGCCTGGCCTTTGGCTTGGTATGTCCATAAATATAAAATAAACAGAATAAAAAAACGCATGTAATTATAATTAATTATTTTGTATTTTACTTTTATTCAACTAAATAAAACAGATTTTGAATACAAGTAAATCGGCTTTAATGGAATATTAAATGCACAATGTGCTTATTTAAATAATGTTTTATGCACGTTGCAATAAAGCCTTGGCTGTCCCAAATACCCCGTATAAATGGCTGTTTCTGCAATCAGGCGCTATATTTTGAAGAACTAATTTTGCAATTAGCAATAAAGCTATGACAATTCTTATAAAGAATCACATCATAGCATCTCTATTCTTTCATCGTTACTGAAGAAAATAAATAATACTCCTGATGTTAAGTGAGGTTGCGGTATTCAGTACCAATGTTATTGATACCGGTCAGTCGGAGCTGCTGACTATGCAGTTGCAGCAACAATTCCCTGGCAGCAGGATCAGCTTTGATCTTGAGGATTGTGATAAGGTGTTACGGGTAGAAGGGAAGGATGTTGATCCCGCGGAGATCATCCGCCAGCTGCATACGACGGGATATAGGTGTGAGGAGATGTTATAACAGTAAAACACCTATTGACAAACCTGGAGATGGTTGATCCCGCCCACGAATGCAATGTATCCGTCGATGACGATTATTTTCCTGTGATTACGGTAATTGAGCCGGTTGGCCAATGCGATAAAAATGATCTTGTGGAACGGGAATACCTTTACACCGGCCTCTTTCAGCCGGCGTACCATTTTCTTACGGATGGAGCGGCTCCCGAAATCGTCGTATATAAAACGTACATCCACCCCTTCTTTGGCTTTCCGGATCAATACTTGTTCGATGGCTCTGCCCGTTTCATCATCCTCATAAATATAGTATTCGAGATGAATGTGGTTTTGAGCCTGCTCCAATGCACGCAGCACTTCGGCAAATTTTTGTTCGCCGTTTACCAGCAGACTTACGGCATTGTTGCCGGTCAGTACGCTCTGGCTGTCTTTGGCCAGCATGTAAGCCAGCTCTCTGTTGCTTTGAAGAAACGCACTGCTTTTTTCAAAAGTACGTTTGGAATGGCTGAAAATATCCGCCCTTAATTGCTGAGCCAGCTCGTCATCATCTGTCAGCTTTTTACTGTAGATTTTTCGCTTGCGGTAATTGATACCGAAAGAAAAATAAATCAGAATGCCTGCCAGCGGAAGGAAAATAACAAGCAGCATATACGCTAATGTTTTGCTGCTGCTGCGGGTATCGTAGATAATGCGCAGGCAAACCACTACAAGCACCGCTATGTAAAGGATCTCGTAAATGATCAGCCAGTATGTCTGAGTAAAAGAAAGCATAACCGGGGAACGTGCTGTTTATTGTAATACCGACTACGATACGCACGAACAAAGGTATGCATGAAAGATCAACCTACAACTCCCCGGTAGTGACGTGCGACCGCTTCAGCAATTGCTCGATCTCGCGCTCCCGTTTACGTACCTGCATACGCACTGGTGAGAACATCCAGGTAGCCCTCAGCCGCGACAGCCGGTCCTCAGGCGGAAGAAATATCAGCCTTTTGAGCCATCCCCAGGCAGCAAAATGCCGGAACACTGCAGATAGTCTGACATAGTAAACGACCGTGCTGCTGTCACATTGGGCCAGCAACGTTTCCAACTCCTGCGGGTCGGTCAGTGAAGAGATGCACAATACCGCTCCCTGCCGTGCATTAAAATAGTTGCTCACCGGCGTATCCTGCTGCCATTCGCTGTTGCTGATGATCCGGGCTGCCCTGGCGGCAGCATCTGTATCTTCGGGCAGGCTGAACTGCTGATCCGGGATATAGCGCATTTCCCATTCTTTTTTCGCCAGCGTATCATAAACTGTCCACACGCGATTTTTGTAATAATTCAGCATCTCCCTCAGGTAGCCTTCACCGAGCCATTGCTTTTTTACGGACGCTTCAAAAGAAGCATAAAAGTACAGGTGAGAGGCATACGGCTCAAACATTTCAGGGATCCGGACCACCAGTTCACGGTTGCGGGCATATACTTTCCAGACAATGCGCCGTACATCATCGCCGGCTTCAAAGTCTTTATAGTTGAGATATTCTCCTTCCACCCGCCGCATCTGCTCGATCTGTACGTCTGTGGTTTCCGTTTTTTTGGGGAAAGCCTCCCGTTCTGCCGCTTCTGTAAGCATCGGAGGCTGATAGAATTGTCCGCTCAGTGGCTGCCGTACCGGCAGGGACAGCAATTGCAGCATATCTTCGAAATAGATGAAGCCGCCCTGTAGTTGATATTCCCGGATATCGGGCAGGAGCAGGCGGCTGCGGCCGCTGATGGCTGTCCGGCGCAGGCTGTTTTCCTGTCTTTTATTGGAGAGGAGCGGGAATTTGCCGGTCATCCGGTGGTCGTCATAAAACAACCTGCCCTTTACAAATCCCAGCAACGGCCTACGCGTGCCTTGCAGTTGCGCATCGAGATATAGCCGGGGGCTTTTATTCCCTTTGGTTTCGGTGGTAAAACGCAGATCGAGGAGATGACCTTTCTTTTTTTGCAGCCACAGATAATGCAGCCATGAAAGCAAGGCACTGATAACGGATACGCCGGCGAGGGCAGTTACAAACCAGTATGCGATCTTTCCCATGAGAATGACCAGCGCACGGAAAGAGTCTGTATCAGCGCCGGGGTCTTCCGCCGGCGCAGTATATAATAGGCGGTAGCACAGCCAGACCGCCAGTATCCATAATACAGTATTGATCGTAAATGGGATGTACTGGGACAGGTAGCGGGCTTTTTCCCGGATTTGCTTCAGGCTCATGAATACGTTACGTAACCAGCTAAAGTACAAAAACCGCCGGCAAAAACTTGTTAAACCTGTAAAGACAGTGCATTGCATTTTATAAGCTCCGATATATGAAGCATTCGTCAAATGCCTTAGCTTTGCAGCCTTTTTAAAGTCCATCCCAATGGATAAACCTGTATTATTGTTATTGCCGGTAATCTCTGCCCTGATCGCATGGTTTACCAACTGGATCGCCATCAAGATGCTTTTCCATCCGCGGCGCCCGGTAAATATACTGGGCATGAAGATTCAGGGTATTTTCCCGAAAAGGCAGCAGCAGATAGCAGCAAGCCTTGGTGCGCTCGTTGCGCGCGAACTGCTGCATTTCGATGAGATCGCCGTACGGCTGAAGGACCCGCAGCAATTGTCGGTTGTTCGCCCGCATATTGAGCAGCACCTGGATCATTTTTTACAGGAGAAGCTGAAAGAGAAGCTGCCGGTCATTTCCATGTTTGTAGGGCAGGGGACGCTGGAGAAGATCAAGGAAGGCCTGATGGAAGAAATAGACCTGCTACTGCCCGAGATCATAGAAAAATATACCAGCAACCTGGGCGACCAGATTGATGTAGAAAAGATCGTTGTTGAGAAAGTCCGCAACTTTTCTTCAGACAAGCTGGAAGAGATACTGGTGCAGATAATGAGTAAAGAATTCCGTTTTATCGAATTGATCGGCGGGGTGATCGGGTTTATGATCGGGCTGTTGCAATTACTGCTTATGCAGATATTCTGAATGGCCGTATGCCCGTAGAGACGCGATTTATCGCGTCTCTACAGTGTTTTTATCTTCTTTTTACCGTAAAATACCAATATTAATATCCCGGCAAGTACCAGCGAAGCGGATATGATCTCTGCCTGGGTAGGGTGGAGGAAACCCCAGTCGTATTTATAATTCACCCGTATCTTTTCTACAAAGAAGCGTTCTGCGCCGTTCATGATCAGGTAGATGCCGAACAGGTGAAAGGGACGGGCTATGAGCTTGCGCAATTTCCATAAAACCAGGAACAGCAGGGTACAGGTTATCGCCTCGTAAACGGGTGTGGGAAATACGCCTGCCGGCAATACGGCGCAATAGTCGCCGGCACAACCGGTAAGCAGCACGCCTTCATTATTCACGTTATTGGGGTAATTCATGGCAAAAAGCCAGTCGGGCAGCCAGCCCGGCGCCGGTGCATACAAGTGCGGCACAGCGGCAATGCTGCCAAACTCGCGGGTGAAATATGCGGGGAAGGACTGCAACATAGCCTGGAATTCAGCCTGGGTAGCTGCTTTCAGGGCGCCGCTGGCATCTGTGATATATGCGCTGTTATAGATCCCCCAGTCGCCGTCGCCGGAAAAATGACATCCCAGCCGTCCGATCCCATAGGCCAGCATAAGACCCGGAGCAATGGCATCACACAGGTGGTCGAATCCGATCTTATGCTTCCTGGAGAAGTAGAATATCATGGCCGTGGCTGTGATCAGTCCGCCGTAAAAGGTAAGGCCGCTGGAAGACAGCAGGTTGCCTGCCGGGTCATTGATAAAATCTTCCCAGGTCTCGAATGCATTGAATATCTTGGCGCCTGCGATCCCGCCGATGAAGGCAAGCAGGATGATCTCGCTGACACGCTGATGGGGATAGATGGCTACCTGTTTTGTCTTTGGTTGTGGTAAAACCTGTTTTTTCTTTTCGGAATAGCGGCTGTATCCCATCAGCAGGGCGCCGACGATGCCGATAGGTATGCTTCCTTTCAGGGAAAACAGGTAGCCCATGGGATTGGGAGAGACCTCCTGCCAGTTGCCAAATACGCCGCCGAATTTATATCCCAGTATAAAACCGATCAGCGCCGACCAGAAAAGCTCCATGGCAGAGGCGGGTTTCCCGGTTTCCACGGTTGTAAATTCGGGCAGCAATAGCCCCTGTTTTTCTTTTCTCTTTAATTCAATGACCATAGTCCAGGCGGCACCGAGGAAGCCGAGCGCCACAAACAGTCCGAAAGTCTTGAAAATGCTGAGCCACTCCCATGGCTGCTCTACGCCCGGAAGCAGGGCTGCTATATAACGGAAATCGGGGAACATGGGTGTAAAAGTAATGGATTTAAGTTTCTGTTGATTATCGCAGCGGAGAAGATTGCTTGTGCTTTTATATTTTCATGGAAGGCTTGTGCAGAAGTAATTTTGTTCCTACATTTGCCGTCCTTACTAAAACAGGCATACAGCTTGTACCGTTCTTTTAAAATTTCATAAAGATAAGGTCGCGTGGCCGAGTGGCTAGGCAGAGGTCTGCAAAACCTCGTACAGCGGTTCGAATCCGCTCGCGACCTCCAGGCCGGACAAAAGAAATATTCTTTTTTGTCCGGCTTTTTTTATTGATATTGTGAATTAATTGTAATGTATACTGCTTTGCTGATTGTGTGTCGCCAGGATTTCCGCATGATGAAAAAGATACACCGGCACGCCATTCTACAAGGAAAGAATCCCACACTATGGGGAAAAGTTTTTTTTCCTTCTAAAACATTATCAATACTTTTTTTGTGCAATATGGTATTATTGTTGTAAAATTGCAACTCACAAACCTTTTAATTCAAAAATTTATGAACAAGGCAGAATTAATTGACCAGATTGCAAAAGATGCAGGCATTACTAAAGTACAAGCCGGAGAAGCCCTGGAAGCGTTTACAGGCGCCGTTGTATCTACTTTGAAAAAAGGAGATAAAGTTACCCTGGTAGGCTTCGGTACGTTCTCTGTAGCACAGCGTGCTGCACGTAACGGCCGTAACCCCCAGACTGGCGAAGTGATCAAAATCAAAGCCAGCAAAGCGCCGAAATTCAAAGCAGGGAAAGAATTTTCCGAGAAGATCGCGAGCGCCAAGATCAAAAAGTAGTTTAGAATGATTTTTTGAGTGATGAAAAACAGGGGCTGCATGCCCCTGTTTTTGCTGTTAAGAAAAGCGGTATTTTAATTTTTCAATTCCGCTCCATATCTTTGCACATGGCTGCAAAATCCAAATTTTACGGAGAGGGGCTTACATTTGATGATGTACTCCTTGTCCCGGCTTACTCAGAAGTCCTGCCGAGGGAAGTAAGCCTTGCTACACGACTTACCAAAGACATACAGTTAAACATTCCGATGGTGTCCGCAGCGATGGATACGGTTACGGAAGATATGCTTGCCATTGCCCTGGCGCGGGAAGGCGGCATCGGTATGCTGCACAAGAATATGACCATCGAGAACCAGGCAGAATACGTCCGTAAAGTGAAACGCTCTGAAAGCGGGCTCATCATAGACCCCATCACTTTATTGCCTGACGCTACTATTGGTGAAGCAAGAAAGCTGATGCGGGATAACCGTATCGGCGGTATCCCCATTGTTGATGAGCAAAAAAAGCTGGTGGGCATTCTCACAAACCGGGATCTTCGTTTCGAGAAAAATGATAAAAAGAAGGTCTCGGCAATCATGACAACGGATAGTCTGATCACGGCGCCGCAGACAACCACTATGTCGAAAGCGGAAAAAATACTTGAACAGTACAAGATCGAAAAACTCCCTATCGTGGATAGGTCCGGCCGGCTGATCGGACTGATCACCTTCCGGGATATCATTAATCTGAAAAGTTTTCCCAATGCCAGCAAAGACGGGATGGGAAGGCTGCTTGTCGGAGCTGCCGTAGGCATTACTTCCGATACATTGCAGCGCGTGGAAGCCCTGAAGCAGGCCGGTGTGGATGTGGTGACGCTCGATAGCGCCCATGGTCACAGCAAGGGCGTGCTGGAGATGGTAAAGCTGGTAAAGAAAACATTTAAAGGGTTGCAGGTGATCGCCGGTAATGTAGC
This sequence comes from uncultured Chitinophagaceae bacterium, assembly GCA_964527735.1. Lineage (GTDB taxonomy): Bacteria > Bacteroidota > Bacteroidia > Chitinophagales > Chitinophagaceae > JBEBVQ01. The sequence goes on from CAZGPG010000011.1 coordinate 86,665, forward strand.
TACGGGCGCCGGAGCGCTTGCCCTGGCAGAGGCCGGAGCTGATGCAGTGAAAGTAGGTGTAGGCCCCGGATCCATATGTACGACACGCGTGGTGACCGGCGCCGGTGCGCCACAGCTTACTGCCATCATGGAAGCAGTACAAGCATTAAAAAAGCGGGGTGTGCCGGTTATTGCCGATGGCGGCATCCGCTATACAGGCGACATGGTCAAAGCCATTGCAGCCGGGGCATCCAGCATCATGGCCGGTTCGGTATTTGCCGGTACGGAAGAAAGCCCGGGCGAAACGATCATCTATGAAGGCCGTAAATTTAAATCATACCGGGGGATGGGGTCCGTGGAAGCCATGAAAGAAGGGAGCAGCGACCGTTATTTCCAGGATGTGGAAGCAGACATCAAGAAGCTCGTACCGGAAGGGATCGTTGGACGTGTGCCTTATAAAGGAACGTTGAGCGAGGTGATACAGCAGTTTGTCGGTGGGTTGCGTGCCGGGATGGGGTATTGCGGAGCCAAAGATATCAAAGCCTTGCAGGAAGAGGCGCAGTTTATACGCATCACAGCGGCTTCTATGGCCGAAAGTCACCCGCATGATGTGGTGATCACCAAAGAAGCGCCGAATTATAGCCGATAGGTTGAATTTGAAAATTTGAAAATTCGGGAATTTGAAAATGCCCGTATAGTCCAATAATTGTCTTATTAATTGTACTTTTGTTGTACCAGAATTCACAGAAAGAAAATGAAACAATCACACGTTCAAGTACTTATTGCTGCAGGATTGATCTTAATGGCTGCAACTGCAAGGGTGGTTAATGCCGAAATGCATTGGTATAATCTCGCTCCGGTAGCCGCACTGGGGCTTTTTGCCGGCGCCGTTCTCAAAGACAAGCGTTATGCCTTTGTGTTTGTTTTGTTGGGACAATTTCTGGGCGATGTATATTTCCAGTTGTTTACTGCTACCCCGGGGTTTTATGGTCCGGCACAATTGTTCACTTATGGTGGGCTGATCGCCGTAACGCTGCTGGGCTTTTTCATGAAGAACTTAAAGCCGGTCAACATAGTATTTTTTACACTCGGCGGTTCCACGCTGTTCTTCCTTGTTTCCAATTTCGGCTATTTTATAGAAGGTTGGAACGGGTATAGCTGGGCCGGACTGGTGAAGAGCTACGTAATGGCGCTGCCGTTTTACCGTAATTCCATCATTGGGGATATGATCGGCAGTGGCTTGCTGTTTGGTATGTATTTCATGGCACAACGTGCATTTGCCGGTAAGATCCGGGAGCAGAAAGTCAAGATCTAAAATAACACATCACAATACAAAAACATCCTGTTGATAGCAGGATGTTTTTTTGTTTGAACAACAACTGAGGAAAGGAAACAGAACAGACTTTGAAGAAAGTGGAATAGCGTGTTTACTGATCAAATTAATGTGACAAATGTGTTGAATGTGGGAAATGTTATAAACACATTCGTCACATTCAACACATTTGTCACATTGATTTAATAGTTTAGTTTCTGCCGGATAATAAAGGCGCAACCAGCCAATTATAAACGTAGCAGCCCAGGCATATTTTGAAGACCGATTCCAGTACGGCGCAAAATACAAGTACCCCTCCAATGATATAAGCAGCGATGCTAAGCTGGAAATACAGCATCAGGGAAATACCCAATGCAAAAACGAAACCGATACCCGCTGCAAATCTTTTCGGAGCCGCAAAAACAGGACGGGGCTGTATGCCGGCGCTATGGGTTATTGCTTTTGATACAACGGCTAATGGCGAGACCCGGGATGTAAATGCGCGTAAAGCAAAATCCCCGGCCAATAACAATGCAGGCAATGGCGACTGCGTGACGAGCGTAATAATCGTTATGATCACTGCCTGTGCGGCTGTAATCCGTACCACATTTTCATCAACGTAGTATTTTGAAGTGTCCTGATTGCTCATAATGGCATATATTTTCGACGAATTAATGAACGATATCATCCCAACAGCAGAAGGGATCCCACACAATACGGTACATATTATGTGGGATGCTTCACTCCGATCCGCTTCGTTCTGCATGACACAGTGGACAACATTCATGCGACCACCGTACCTTTTCAGCATTACAGGTTAGGCTGCGGCGTTAACCTTAAATAGGATTTTACCCTCGTGTGCCCTTTCGGGAATTTGGCCGGTACGTCTTCGTCTTTAATAGCCGGCGCGATCACCACATCTTCGCCGTGCTGCCAGTTGGCCGGTGTCGCTACCTGGTAATTGGCAGTTAGCTGCAGGCTGTCTATTACGCGAAGGATCTCGTTGAAGTTCCTGCCGGTTGACGCCGGGTAGGTGATTGTCAGCTTGATCTTTTTGTCGGGACCGACGATGAAAACAGAACGTACGGTAGCTGTTTCACTTGCATTGGGATGGATCAGATCGTACAATTCGGAGATCTTCCTGTCTGCATCTGCGATAATGGGAAAATTGACCTGCGTATTCTGTGTCTCGTTGATGTCTTTTGTCCATGCAATGTGCTGATCCACGGGATCAACGCTGAGTGCAATTGCTTTCACATTGCGTTTTGAAAATTCATCTTTGAGCTTGGCGGTTGCTCCCAGTTCTGTAGTGCACACTGGCGTAAAATCAGCAGGATGGGAAAAGAACACGCCCCAGCCGTCGCCGAGAAATTCATGGAAATTGATTTTGCCTTCTGTTGTTTCGGCGGTAAAGTCGGGAGCGATGTCCCCTAAACGTAATGTTGCCATAACTGTTTGTGTTTTTTAGTGATTAAAAATTGATGTTTAAAAAAGAGGTGCTGACCGGATTCGAACCGGTGTTCCGGCTTTTGCAGAGCCGTGCCTGAACCACTCGGCTACAGCACCTTCGTATATTCAGGTTAAACGTTGCTTACCACTTCCTGCAGCAGATCCGTTTCCTGCTGGATGGCTGTTATACCTCCTTTCAGGTTATAGAGATTGTCAAAGCCGAATTTTTCTTCCAGCTCACGGATAGCTTTGGCACTCCGTCCGCCCATCTTGCAATGCACCACCACTTTTTTATCGCGGCTTATTTCGTCCGCCCTGTCTGCTACCGTAGCCAGCGGGATCAGCAGCGCGCCTATATTGACCTGCGCGTATTCGGCCGGCTCCCGCACATCTATTACCTGGATGTCTGCTCCTTCTTTTTGCCAAGCCACAAATTCGTCAACAGTTATTTCCTTGATCTTTTTCTCCACGACTTTTACCCCGCAGAATTGCTCGTAATCTATCAGCTCTTTGATCTCCGGTGTGCTTGCCTGTTTGGAAATGCGCAGTGTTCTTGTTTCAAACGTCAGGGCATCGAATACGAAGAAGCGCCCGCTCAGCGGTTCACCGATACCGGTAATGACCTTGATGACTTCGTTGGCCTGCAGGCTCCCGATGATGCCGCACAAAACGCCCAATACGCCGCCTTCCGCGCAGTTTGGCACTAATCCCGGTGCGGGCGGAGTGGGGTAAAGGTCGCGGTAATTCGGCCCGGTTTCCCCTTTGGCATTGGTGTAGTTGAAAACGGATACCTGTCCTTCAAACTGGAAGATAGAGGCATATACATTGGGCTTCCCGGCGATCACGCTGGCGTCATTCACCAGGTAGCGGGTGGGGAAGTTGTCGGTGCCGTCTGCCACCACATCGTACTGACTGATCAGCTCCAGGGCGTTCTTCGACGTAAGCTGGGTGTTGTAGGTAATGACGTTTGTGTGTGGGTTCAGGCTTTGGATCCTCTTTTTTGCCGCATCTACTTTGAGCTTGCCGACGTCTTCCACCCCAAACAACACCTGTCGTTGCAGATTGCTGTCGTCCACCACGTCAAAATCAATAAGACCGATGGTGCCTACTCCGGCAGCGGCAAGGTATAGAAGAACAGGACTGCCCAGACCACCCGAACCAACGATCAGCACTCTGGCTGCTTTCAGTTTCTTTTGTGCATCCAAACCGAAATCAGGAATGATGATATGACGGTTGTACCGCGCCAGCTCTTCTTTGCTGAACTGTATGTCTTCAAGCCCGCTTCCTCCTGCGATGGCAGGGATAATACTGATAACGGTACCGGCGCTCACCGGGGTGTTTTCCTGTTGTAAGCTGCGGATGTCTTCATCGCCAGCGAATATGTTGACGTATCCGCGGATCTGTTCCTGCTCATCGAGAAGGTTCTTCTTCAGATCGGGGAAGTTGAGCACCAGCTCGCTGATGCTTTCTTTGATCGTGCTGCCGCCGACCTGTACCCGGGATTGCTGCCCGGTAAATTTTCTAAGTGGTGTTGGAATGATAATCGTAGCCATTGTTGTTTTATTATGTTATAATGAATGAACGGTATTGATAAACAGGATTTTTTCTTCTTCAAACTGAAAGTCATTATTCAGGCGCCACGACTGCATGGAGACCCATTCATTTTCCCCGACGGCAATGATGACGTAAGAGAAAAACGGCTGAGCCACAACCCGGTCGTGCTCGCTGGGTATCGATGGATGATTGGGATGTGAATGATATACACCCAGCAGGGTCAGGTTATTTGTCTCGGCATATTGTTCTGCTTTCAGATAATCTTTTGGGGTGATCTCAAACCTTCTTCTCTTATCTCCTTCTTTGGCATTATTGATCACGATGATTTCATCTATCGTGCGTTCATCCCTGTTGTCGCCGCCCAGCAGGAAGCCGCAGCACTCATTGGGATACGTCCGTAGCGCGTCGTCAATTAATTGTCCTTTGATCGTGTCGTTGATGAGTAGCATGGTTTTTACAGAATTTGACGGATGACTTCACTGTATTTGTCTGCATTGTCCGGCAGGATGGTAACAATCGTTCCCGATTCTATTTCATTGGCGATCTGCAAAGCCCCGGCAATATTTGCCGCAGCCGACGGGCTGAGCAACAGCCCTTCCGATTCATACAACCGTTTAATGATCTCATAGGCGTCCGGCGTAGCGATCTCAATATTCCGGTCTGCCACATGGGGATCGTATATTCCGGGGACGATGGCTGTCTCCAGGTGCTTCCAGCCTTCCAGTCCGTGCAATGCCAGGTCGGGTTGGAGGGAGATGACCTGAATAGAAGAGTTTATTTCTTTCAGCCGTCTTGAAGTACCGATGAAAGTACCGGTAGTGCCCAAGCCTGCTACGAAGTAACTGATACCAGGAACCTCACGTATGATCTCTTCTGCCGTGCCGTAATAATGGGCTTTCCAGTTTTGGTCATTCGTATATTGGCTGGCATAGAAGTACTTGTCCGGATGTTGCAGCGCAAGCTGTGCTGCTGTTTCCTGAGCTTCGTCGGTGCCCCCGAATTTTGAGGTGAAGATGATCTTTGCGCCCAGCGATTCCAGGATTTCCTTTCTTTCCTTTGAAGCGTTTTCGGGCAGGCACAATGCAACGGATATACCCAGCTCTTTCCCGACGGCAGCATAGGCTATGCCTGTGTTGCCGCTGGTAGCGTCCAGCAACGTTCTGCTTTCGTCCAGCTCCCCCTGTTCAATGGCGCGGCGGATGATATTGAAGGCCGCACGGGCTTTTACACTGCCCGACAACTGCTGCCATTCGGCTTTGGCATAGATGTGTACATTTTTATTCGGATGCAGGTTGCGGATCGGCAAAAGCGGAGTATTGCCGATCTTTTCGCCTGTCTGTGCGAGCTTGTCTGCCAGCGTTGGAAGAATGATTGGTTCCGATGTCATTTTAGTTCGTGGTTAATCCGGGGTTGCTTCAAAATATGCGGTACTAAAAAAGGCCTTACGGTTTTGTCGTAAGGCCTCTTCATTAATTTTACAAAGACGATATTACATACGACAGTACCAGGGTATAGGCATACAACAACAGCAACACGCCATTATGCTGCTACTGTTTGCTGTTGTTTGTGTCAATATGTTTTTCATCATTTTCTTGTGTAAGCTGTATAAAAAAAACTCCTCTGGTTGGTACCGGAGGAGCTTTCAGATATTGTTGTAATTATCTAATGTCTTGATCTAACCGATACACCTTTCCTGCGAAAGCATACAACAACAACACAGCATCCCTGATGCAGCGCGATTGTTTGTGTATTGGTTGGTTGTTGTGTTCATTTTGTTACTGACCCTTTTGGGGTTATTGCGATGCAAAGATAGGGGGAGTTTTTATTCGGGGCAAATTTTTTTGGTGTATTCACATTGTGAAAGTCTCATAAAACATCTGATCCGTGATTAATTCATCCGGCGCCATCATCATAAGGTTTAAACCCGATCCTGTTTCTGGGAGTGCTTTGTTTCCCGATCAGTTCTTTGAGGACGGTAAAAATATTTTCAATGTCCCTGCTGTTATTTTTAACTTCCTGCTCCAGTTGTGAAAGTGTTAACAGGATATCTTTATGAGTAAGGGCATGTTCCCGGAGCTGTGTGAAGACGCGGATAATGCGGATATTAACCGCAATAGCCGTCGGGCTGTTCAAAATGCTGGATAGCATCGCCACACCCTGTTCGGTAAAAGCCATGGGCAGATATCTTGTGCCTCCCCAACTTGAGGTGCCAATCTGGCTCCTCAAGTTTTCAAACTCTTTCCTGGTAAGCGTAAACATAAAGTCACGGGGAAACCGTTCTGTATTTCTTTTTACCTGTCTTTTTAATTGTTTGGTCTCCACTCCATACATTTCTGCCAGGTCACGATCGAGCATCACTTTTTGCCCACGCACTACATAAATGCGATTGAGTATTTTTTGCTCGGCAACCAGGACTTGCAGTTCTTTCTTCGCCATCAGATAAAGCATTCGTCTTGAAATAGCCATACTGTATCAGCATGACTTCCTCTAAGTTAATGGAAATGATTTATTTAGACTCTGTTTTGTCTGGCGACAATCGATTTTTCATAAAATTCCTGCATATTGCACCACCGATGCAACAGGAAACGTACATACAAGACAAAACTTTTGACAGAAACGACTGCACACAAAGTCCGCTGATAAAAGGCGAGTATGAAAACTGCACGTTCAGCAACTGCAACTTTTCCGGTGGTGATCTTTCCGGCATAAAGTTTATTGACTGTACGTTTAACGACTGCAATCTGAGCCTGGCAAAACTCGGTGGGACAGTATTGAACAACATCAGGTTCAGGGATTGCAAGATGCTGGGGCTCCGGTTTGATGCCTGTAGTGGTTTTGGCCTTTCCTTTTCGTTTGAGGGCTGTCAGCTTAATCACTCCTCATTCTTTAAAACAAAAATCAGAAACACCGTTTTTAAAAATGTGCAGTTACAGGAAACGGACTTTGCAGAAAGCGACCTGACAAGTGCTGTTTTTGACAACTGTAATTTAGCACAAGCCGTTTTTGATCGTACAATACTTGAAAAAGCCGATTTCCGGACTGCTTATAATTATTCCATTGACCCTGAAATCAACCGGATCAAAAAAGCAAAGTTTTCAATTGCGGGCGTCCCGGGATTGCTGTATAAATACGGTATTGAAATAGAGCAATGAACAGTTGATGATATACTCCTCACCTGAAATACAACTAAAAGATCTTACGGATTTTCCGCAATTTGCGACCTTCATGCTTTGATACCTGAAAGAAATAAGGTGAAACACGTTTGTTTACTGTTCGTTTTCTTTTCCTGTTTGTGGCCTTCCTGCAATGCCGGGGCGCAGACGCCGTATCCTGAAAGCCTGGAAACGATACAAAGCTTTTCGGAAGAACGGCATACGCTTGATAGCCTGTTCCACGAGGCGCGGATATGGCAATCCCGTGGCGCCGGCAATCAGCTTTTATCTGTTTCCGGAGAAGCGCTGCGCCTGGCAGCAGCAGTGCGGAATGATTCGCTGCTGGCGCTCGCACATTATTACCTGGCCGGTGCATTGCTCACTACCGGCCAGCCGGATATGGCGTTGTATAACTTCGGCAGGGCATTGTGGTTTGCTTCCGATCCGCGCGACATCCGGTTGATTGCAGCCATATTGAGCGGGATAGGACGGGTCTATGAATCACGGGATAATTATCATGAAGCGCTCAGGTATTTTCTGAGGTCATTAAGGTTGAGGGAAATATCCGGTGATGAATTGGGTGTGGCCGAATCATTCAACAATATAGGGATCATTCATTACAATACAGGCAACTGGGAACGGGCATTGCAATATTATCAGAATGCACTTCAGATCAGGAAAGAAAAAAATGATCCGGCCGGGATATCCGAAACATTACACAACATCGGCGTGATATACGAAGGTGAAGGTAAGATAGAAGATGCGATCGCATTATATCATCAGGCGCTGCAGATCAATGAAAAGCACGGATTCCTCTGGCGTGCCGCACTGAATTATAACAACCTGGGATCATGCGCGCGAACACTGGGCCGTACATCTGAAGCGTTGGCATATCATCTCAAAACGGTGAAGCTGCAGGAGGAGATTACCGATGTAAGAGGGCTCGCCCTTGCCCAGTATAACGTAGCCAACGATTATCTTGATCTGGGACGGATGGATTCTTCCCTGGCTTACGCCGGGATGTCGCTGGCAAGTTGTGAAAAAGCAGACAATCTATATGTAAAAAGAAACGTGTTCCTCCTGATGGGGAGGATATCCGAATGTAGAGGTGATTACCCTGCAGCTTTGATGTATACTCGTCAGGGGCAGGCGCTCAACGATAGTATCTACCATACCGAATCGCAGCGGCTGATCGCTGACATGAATGCGAAGCATGATGTAGATAAAAAAGAGAATGAGATCATTCAATTACAACAGCAGCGTGCGCTGGAAGAGCTGAATGCCCGCAATGAGATATACAGGCTCCGGAGCTGGCTGGGGGTGGCGTTGGCCGCTATCGTTCTGTTGGGCTGTGTATGGGTGATCGCGCGTATGCGGCAGGCCCGAAAAGAAATGCAGCGGCGGGAGGCGGAAAACCTGAAGCAGATCAGGCAGCAGGAAGCCTGGTCGCAGGATATGATCGAAGTGCAGGAAAATGAACGCAAGCGTATTGCCCGCGAACTGCACGATGGGATATGCCAGGCGATCACCGTTTCGCGCCTCAACCTGATCAATATCCCGAAAAATTCTTCCCTGGATCCGGATGCGCTCGATGCTATAGAGCATACGGCAGAAGCCCTCGATCAGACTTACCGCGAACTGCGCTCCCTCTCGCACCAGATGATACCCAAGGCGCTGGAAGTTACCGGCCTTTGTGATGCGATGGAAGATCTGATGGGCAAAACATTTGCACATACCGATACCCGTTTCAGCTTCGAACGGGGGCAGGCGCCCCGGCTTGCCCCGCAGCAGGAAGCCAGTCTTTACCGTATCTTCCAGGAGCTGATTGCCAACATCGTAAAACATGCACAGGCGACAGAGGTGAATGTACAGGTTTATACGGCTGGCAAGACGCTGATCATGATGGTGGAAGACAATGGGGTAGGGATGCCCCGAACGGAAGGCCTGCCGCATGAAGGGATCGGCCTTTCGAATATCCGTTACCGGGTACAGTTGCTGCATGGCACTTATAATGTTGAATCGCCGGAAGCGGGAGGGATGCTGACTATGATCCGGGTGCCATTAATGACACATTCTTAATGTGTGTTTCATATTGTTCAGGTTTTAGAATGAAAAAAATCAGCGTAAAAGAGTAAAGTTCCCCTGGTGATGTTCTTCCACTCCATTATCAAAGATCACTTTGATATCATACACATACACCCCGGGTGATTGCATTTGGCTATTGTATTTCCCATCCCAGCTTCTAACCACATGGCTTTTCGTTTCAAACAGGACAACTCCCCAGCGGTTATAAATCTTCATTTCAAAATACCGGATGCCGGATGTAGCAAGCAGGCCGGGGAAATAATCATTAATACCATCTCCATCAGGAGTAAACGCATTGGGCAAATTCAGGAAACAGGAGCGCGTTACCGTAACCATATCTGATGCTGTACAATGCGGCGGAACAGTGACCAGTAATGTATAGATACCAGGATTGGAGACGGATATCTGCACCGTTGTATCACCTGTACTCCACAAATAATGCGACCCATTCGCGACAGGAAACTGGTTTTCCAGCACAAGCCGGGTATGACCCAGACAAAAGGAAGTATCCTCTATCAGCGCTACTGGAGGGAATGAGAATACCGATACCGAATCCCGGTAAGACAACAGATTGGAGCAGGACGGATGTGACGCAGCGAGATTAACGATAACAGTTCCGGCACTATCAAACCGGAACTGTATGTTTTCTCCCGGAGATGATACCAACTGTTGATCTCCCAATTCCCACATCAGATTGCCTTCTGTGACTTCTGGCGCAAATGGCGTAAAGGTGACCGTTTCACCTGTACAAATACTGTCCTTGTCCTGGACGAAGCTTAATGCTTCTGTTGTGCTTATAAACCGGACATCGAAGCTGTCTATATAGCGCTTGCAGGACCCATCATAAGTAGCTACATGCATACCCTCACGATCTACCAGGATCATGGAATCCGTAGCGCCGGTTGACCAACGGATATTCCAGGCATCCCCGGGTATATCTAATGCATAACTATCCTCGCCGCAGACCGTAACGATGTGATGGTTTACAACAGTATCCCTATCCATGTCTGCTTTCACTACGGTATTGGGTAACGCGTACTCGGCCCATGATCCGGGAGACAAGACTACACTTCCCCACTCAAATCCTGCAGCAGGTCCGTCTAGGTTGGGCTGAGCAATAACATGTAGTCTGTTGTGATAAATAGATCTCCTATCACCGGGTATGTATATTTTTCCATCAGACCCCAACTGCATGAAGGGGTAGATGTCAGAAATAGAAACACTATCCTTCACAATTTGCCGCGAAGCATTGATAGCAGTCGCATTGCGTATCCGCAGATCATATTGTACGATGGCATTTTCAAAAGTGTACAGCTTGTTATTGTCGGGTGAAAAGCAAACAGCTTGACTCATACTGGCTTCTCCATTTCCATAATGAACTAATAGAGGGTTAGACACATGCCCTGAAGCCGGATAAAAATCATACAACTCTAACCCCATTGAATAGTTACTGTCCGCCAATATGGCCATTGTTATCTGCAGGTAATCAGGACTGATGACCATGTCACCCAAATATGGATAGGACATTATCACATTATGCCTCATCCGGCCATGAAATGATCCGCAATACGAAATTATAGGGCTGATGTCGATACCTGCTTCAGTAATATTATATACTTTGAATATCCCCGTATCCTGAGCATGGGAAATCAACCATACATTACAGTCTATCCCTCGTGCCGCGAGAATATTACCTGCCATCGAAGAATCTATACGTATCGCCTTTTGACCGGCCACCACGTCTCCCAGACCATTGTCCAGTCGCATGTCCACTAAAGAATAATAGAGCTCCCCGGTTACGCCGCGTTGTTGATTATCCTGATTGATCACCGTGAATACAAAATATAATTCCGGATTACCCGGAAATGGAATAATCAGAGTACCACGCGGAGTCAACAAGTTAGATTGGGTTCCCGTTCCATTGGGCATAACCTGCATCATCCTGTTTCTTATTTCCTTATCCGTAGCATAGAACAGGAGATTTCCCTGTTCATCACTTACTGAAGCAGAGCCTGACAGCATATGACCGGAAGTAATAAATGGCACTGGACTACCACTGTTAAAATCCAGGCCTGCATTTTCACCAAAAACCCAGACATTGTTTTCAGGAATATTATACTGCGCTTTTACAGGAAAAACAGCAATACTTAATAAAACGACAAGATGAAGTATCCACCGCATAAACAACAATTTCGGGTTTGATAATCACTGTCAAGGACAAGCAACAGAACGAAGCTAAATAAAATTAAGGGATTGCCGCACCAATCAAGCTTTACACCAGCGTTGTTGAATTCTAAATAAAAAACGTGTCAGGCGGATAGTGGTACATAATAATCCCAACGCGATGCATTGTGCTGTGTATATATGGCCCTTTCAGGGCGGGGACGGGTATTGCTATAGTGCATACAGGACATTATGCCGGAGGAGAATTGGAAATGAGCTTTCAGGGCGGATACTGTTGTAATTGTAGTGCATAACCACCAAAGGCTGAAAGCCTTTGATATATATTACCCGGGGCAACGCCCTGGGTAATATATATCTAGCCCGGGGTGGCACCTATAAGTGTTCGAAACCTGTCATGGAGAATTAAAGAGATGTGGTGCGTTTTTCGGGTCACCTCCACATAGGATAACTACCGCTTTCATGATTTCTGTTTCCAACTCCAGTTCAAATCTCAATTTGGCTATTTTAAACCCTTTTATTTTGTTTAGCTTTTTATAGGCAATAATAAGAATAGCCAGTATCATAGTCATGTAAATCATTACTTTGATACCATTAATATTTCTTGATACCAGATGATTTACATTCCGGTGTTGTTTGATGAACTTAAAAAATATTTCTATTTCCCATCGTTGTTTATACCATGCAGCTATCAGATAAGCATCTTCATCCAAAATATTAGTTACAAAACAGATTGGCTCCCCACTCTTGTCTATGACAGCTTTAATCACCCTGTAAAGATGTGCTGTCTTTTTCTGTTTCTTGCTCATGAGGTAGCCTACCTCATCGCTGACAATGGTAACGGTAGCTCTTTTTGCTTTTACCCCTACCTCGTTTTGAATAGTTGCTTTGCATCTTATATTGGGATTGGCGCGGCTTACAAATAACTTTTGGCTATCGCTAAACTCGTCAAATGCTTTACGCGATTGTAAACCCCTGTCAAAAACAACAACATTGCCCTCACCAATATTTGTATCGTTGATAACATCTGCCAGGGCAAGATCCTCGCTTACATAGGACTGGTCAACAAAAACCTTGACGGAAGAAGGGAGGCTGCCCTTAAGATTGATACTGTATTTTACAAAACGCTTATCTCTTGTGCCGTTCTCCATGCCAATAGAGAATAGCCTGGATGCCAGGGCCACATAGGTGCTATCCACTTTGGATAATGCTTTTTCTTCTTTCAGCTCCTTGTTGTAAATCTGAAATACTTGCTCAAAGAGCTGTGCAAAATAGTCAGCGTTCATTGTGCAAATGCGGTCTCTTATCGAATTGTATTTCCCATCCAATATATCGTAACCTGTGAACGACTTGAATTGTGCCGACTGCAAGAAAGCTTCCATCACACGCAAACTCGGTTTCTCCGCGTTCAACATAGAAAACAATATCAATTTGAATATAACCTCTCCCGATAACTTCTTGACTTGTGCATCTACTCCTGTTGATGCCGATAGTTCTTCAAATATTCCTTGGGGTATTAATCCTATAAGTTTGCTCGATGTCATAAAGCAAAACTAAGCAGACTTAAGGTTTCGAACACTTATGGCATACGGCTGCTGCCACATATGGCGGACGGTGGTGGGTAAGGGTAGAGAATCTTTGTGGCATTTTTAGTGATACAGTTTCCATACAGACAGCAACAGATTATCACCCGGGACTGCCGGATGATACGCTGGTGTGTAATGAAACGAACAACATACGCTTCTCTGTGCCGCGTATCTTGCAATCGGTACAATGGAGCACCGGGACAACAGCACATGAAATCACGGTGATCCAACCGGGTGTATATTGGGTATCCGGAGAAAGCCCCTGCGGTATACTCACTGATACGATACAAGTACGTTTTTGTGCGCCGCAGATCGATGATATCCTTTTGCCGGATCAGCGTATATGCGCCGGGGGCTGCATCAGTCTTCAGGCAGTAACGCGTAATTACCCGCAGTCTTATGAATGGATCCTGCCGGGAGCTAATCCTGCGAAGTCTGTGGAAGCGACGCCCGGACGTATTTGTTATGAAGCGGCCGGCACGTACCCCGTTACCCTCACCGTCACTAATGCAGGCGGGACTGCAACCCGTAGTGCCGAAGTGGTCATTCTGCCTTTCCCTGTTACCCGGTTTGCAGATACATCACTGACTGTTTCGTACAAATCCGAGATCCAACTGTCTGCATGTGCAGATGCTGAGCAGGCGGACTGGTATATCGGAGATTCCCTGATCTGCGTGTCCTGCCCCGCACTTGACCTGCAGCCAATGCTCTGGAGGCAGATATATCATTGTGTGGTAAGGAACGGGGATTGTACAGACACGTGTACGTACGAGGTGATGACAAAAGACATACCGTCTGAAGTGACGATACCGTCAGCGTTTACACCGAATGGCGACGGTAAGAACGATTACTTTCGTCTCGTTACAGCTAACCCAAACATTATCATAAAAGAAATGGCGGTGTATAACCGCTGGGGCAACAAAGTGTATTCGGGAAATGATCCTAAAGGCTGGGATGGTTTGCACAAAGGAAAACCGGCAGAAGGCGGTACTTATTTCTGGCAGATACGCTACGGGCTGATAAATAGTGATGAAACCTGGACAAGAAAAGGAGATGTAGTGCTGGTCAGATAATACAGGCGCTGGAAACATCCGCGACAGCGCAAAATCTGGACACCCGCCGCCCGTGCAGCATTTTCCGCCAACAATCCGTAATATTGCGTATGCCCCGGCAGATCAGGATATTTATCGTTGACGATCATCAGTTATTCATCGACGGCCTCAAGTCGTTGTTTGCAACAGAAGAGCAGTTTGTCGTTGCCGGATGTGCCAATAATGGCAAAGAAGCTCTGCAATTTCTCGAAACCACGCCCGTAGATGTAGTACTGGTAGATATTGAAATGCCGCTGATGAACGGCTTCGATACGGCATCGTTTATCATCAAAAAGCATCCGGGCATTAAGATCATTGCTCTTACCACCCACGATGAGAAATCCATCATCCGGAAGATGGTCGAAGTGGGCGCTTCCGGTTATCTGCTGAAAAACATAGATAAATCGACCTTACTGGAAGCCATCAATACTGTGCTCGACGGGCGGCTTTACTTCAGCAGCGAGATTACCGTTTCGTTAAATTCTATGACCGATCCGGTGGAAAAGCTTACCGCAAACCGGGATTCGGCGCTTGATCAGCTTTCCGCACGGGAAGTAGAGATCCTCGTCCAGATCGCCAACGGGAAATCCAATACGAAGATTGCCGAAGAGCTGTTCCTGAGCCCCAAAACGATTGATACCCACAGGACTAACATCATGCAAAAGCTGAATATTAACAATGTGGTAGGGCTTGTTCGTTTTGCGCTTAAAAACGGATTGGTAGAGTAGTATATCTCCGGATTCCGCATTCATATTTTCTTTTCCTTTCAATTCTTCTTGTTAAATGGGGTAATTCCCCCACGTTAAATACGGGGATCACCGTATTGTGCTGCGTTTCTTTATAAGGAAATTTGCAATAGACAAATTTTAAACCGGGTTGTTGCCGGATTTTCTGCCGGAAATGATCCTTAACACAGAAACAGATGAGGTTAAAGAAATTTACATTTTATCGCAGCGTATTACCGGCATTTCTTTGTGCATTGCTGGTATCGGGCACTCCGTTGCTTTTTGCCCAGGATATCAAATGGCTGAAAGAAATAGCCGGCACTATGTCAGAGAATGTGAGCTCTGTTGCCGTAGATAAAACAGGGAGCTTTTATATTACCGGCAGCTTTTGGGGCACAACAGATTTCGATCCCGGACCGGGTGTACGGGAACTGGTATCCAAAGGTGCTACGGATATCTTTCTGGCAAAATATGACGCGGATGGGAATTACAGATGGGGGTTCAATATCGGCGCAGCCAATGCTGACGCAGGTGTTACCGTTGCAGTAGACGATGCGGGGCATGTTTTGCTTACAGGCCAGTTCCGTGGCCTGAATGTTGATTTTAATCCGGATCCGGGTGTTACCAATAATTTGTCTACCAACAATGCATTATCCACGAATATCTTTCTGGCCCAATACGATACAGCAGGCAATTATGTCTGGGCAAAATGTATGAAAGGAAACGCTGCCCAGACAAATTTAAGGGCACGGGGTATGACGGTAGACAATCAGGGAAACGTTTATATCACCGGCCAGTTTCATGGTACTGTGGACTTTAACGGTGGAAGTACTCCTGTTGCAAATCTTACGGGGAGTGGCACTGATGTATATATGGCTAAATATAGCTCAACCGGTAGCTGTATTTGGGCACGCAAGTTTGGCGGTACAGGTCAGGATATCGGCTATGCATTAGCTACTGATGCGCGTAGGAATGTTTATATTACGGGGATTTACGAAGGCACTGTAAATTTCGATAATAATACTCCCTCTGTTGCCCCAAGCTTGTCGCCTAAGGGTGGGGCCGATATTTTCTTTGCCAAATACGATCCGGATGGCTATCATGTATGGAGCAGGGGCATAGGAGATGCCAACTCGGATATCCCCTATGGTATAGCGGTAGATGCATCAGAAAGTGTCTATGTAACCGGAGGCTTTAATGGAAGCGTTTATTTTAATCCCCCGAATGCCGAATTACGACTCTCTATGGGTAGCAGGGCCGCTTTCCTGTTAAAATATGATGCAGAAGGGGATTTTGAGTGGGTCAATACCATGCCTACAGCGGAAAGCAGCGATGGAAACACGGTGCTGCTGGATAATGCAGGACATGTAATTGTGGGCGGATATTTCCAGGAGAAAACCAATTTTACCTATGGTCCTCCTAACACGGTAGAGCTTATGCCGCATGGTTTTCAGGATTATTTTGTAGCAAGGTATAAGGTGGAAGATGGCACTTTTGCAGATCTGCTCATACCTGGTGGCGCAGATGCATCTGCGAGCTCTTCGGTTACAGGCATTGCTCAGGCTTCGTCAGGGGATATGTTCATTGTGGGAACGGCAGAGGGAAAGGTAGATTTTGATCCGGGGCCGGATGTTCTTGAGAATACTCCTAAAGGACAAAGTGATATTTTCATTCTGAAAATCCGCCCGGAATGTGCTACCGGAAGCACTTTCAATGAAATTTCCTGCGACAGTTTTGTTTACAATGGCAAGACATACAAAAGTAGTGGTACGTTCAAGGAAACCTTCGTGAATACATTACTTTGCGACAGTATTGTAACGTTTAATCTGACGATTACCAACGGATACTATTTCCCGGTACATACAGGTCATTACTGTGATTCGGTTACGTTTAACGGTGTTACGTACAAAACATCCGGTCTATACACACAGACATACACTTCTGTCTCGAATTGCGATAGCATTTACAGCTACGACATCACCATCGGAACAACCAGTCCCAATACTTTCCTTACGCTGACTGTCTGCGACAGCCTGGTGTGGAATGATACAACAGTATATCATGCTTCCGGTATTCATGTGGTGCCGTTTACGAATCAAAGTGGTTGCGATAGCACTGTTATATTGGATCTCACGGTAAATACAACTCCTGCGGCTACGCTCGAAAACCGGGAAAACACACTTTACGCCGGTAATGCCGACAGCTATGTCTGGATCAACTGCAGTGATAATGGTGCAATTGATGGCGCTACGGATCAGGAATATACACCCCTTGCAAGTGGCAGCTATGCCGTAGTCGCTACGGTAGATGGCTGCAGTGACACGTCTGATTGTGTCACGGTTGAATTAACATCAGGATCGGTACCAGGCCTGGATGGCGGTCATGCAATATTGATTGCTCCGAATCCGGCAGGTAATCATACTGTGATCCGCTCTGAACATCAGCTTCAGGATGCGCTTTTACGGGTCGTGAATATCAGCGGACAGGTGCTGCAACAGCATGTGCTGAACGGCACTGTTTTTGATCTGGATATGACAGCATTTGCACCAGGTATCTACTTCGTGGAAATTCAGGATAGAGAGCGGATAGTAAGATTGAAACTGATTAAGGAATGATGATGAATTTAACAGGAGCATATATTCAGCAGGTAAAAAGGATTGTGAAAAGCAGCGCGGCAACCGCGCTGCTGCTTGTGTTGTGTGCTGTTAGTCCATATACGTATGCGCAGCTTCCGGTATGCGGCGCAACAGGCGGATTGGTGTACATCTCCGCACGGGATAAGATTTACAACTGGGATCCGTCCCAGCCGCTGTCTGCTACCAATCCCTCATTAAATACCATTGCATTCCCCGGCGGGGATCCCAATTGGAGCTTCGGACTGGCTGTCGGCAATAACATCAATGTGCCGGGTCCGTCGCCTACATTCTATACTACATATGGAGCAGGGTTTGGCGGAGGTGTGCTGCATAATATCTATTACCACAATGGCGCCAACTGGGTGAATACTGGCCATAAGATGCCCAGCACCGTAAATAATTTTGGCGGCGGTAAAAGTGTGATATACGGGTTTGACGTTGCCGGTATTTCGGATGCCGAAGTATGGAAATACAATGGTACCGGCGATGCTACGCTGCTGACGGTCATCCCCGGGTTTGTAGGGCGTGGCTCTTATGATATAGCCGTAGATAATCATGATCATTTCTACCTGTTGCGAACCGGGCATCCGGAGCAGTGGCTCCGGAAGTATGATCCCAATGGCGTGATGGTAAAAGAATGGCGGCTGACAGGCGCACCCGTAACAGCTCCCGGAAGCCTGACGGGCGGCATGGCGATCGTGTGCGATAAGATCTATTACAACTTCGGCGACTCCGTCAGGGTAGGGGTCATTGGAGACACTACCGTTCAGGTTACCACGGTTACTTCCGGTAAGTTTGTTTTTTCCGGAGGGGGTGTGGCGGGAGATTTTGCATCCTGTAACATGGATATGGGAGATCTGCCGGGTGGTAACGATACCCTGATAGAACTGGTGCGCGGATGCCATACAGCTCAGATCAGCTTCAGGAGAAATTTTGCCACACCGCTTCCTGAATCATTCCGGCTGGTTATATCCGGCACGGCGGTGAACGGGACAGACTATGAACTTATAAACACACCCTTTCAGATCCCGGCGAACCAGCAGGAAGCATACCTGGAGATCAAACCGCTGCCAGCGTCTGCCGCTACCGGAACGCGGCAGGCCGTGATCCAGGTGTGGGGTAAAGAGCAGTCGGCCTGTGTGCCCGGAGGTATGCCGGGCAGCGGTCAGCAGGATGTACTGCTGCGCGAAATTATTGCGATTATCCACGACTCTCTGGATGTACGTATCTCTGCGCCGGATACGACATGTCCGGGAGAAGAGGTCACCGTAACGGCAACCGTAGACCCGACGCTGGATTTCAGATGGTCGCGACCGGAGCTTGTATCGGATACTTCGGATATGACGATCATTGACCATCCGACTAAAACAACGACCTATTCCCTGACCGCTTTTCTGCCCGGAGCGCCGGCAACTTGTCCGCCGCGGAAGGTTTACTATACGGCGGTTGTAGAACAGTACCCGGAAGTGATCGCCGGTGATGTTATTGGCTGTGCCGGTGATTCGGTGGCCGTATCTGTATCAGCGAAGCTGGAAGGCGTGGATTACCGGTACCAATGGCTGACCGCAGATGGGTTGCGCAATGACCACGATGCGGATAACCGTTTTATGGGAGCGCCGGGCACGCATACGAAGACGGTGCGCGTAAGTACGCCCGGAGCCGGTTGTACCACCGAAGATACCGTTGTGATCATCATTCAGCCGTCCATGACATTCGACAGGATTGCTCCTGCCGATACCGTGATACAATACGGTGATTCTGTACAGCTCTTTACAGAAAGTGAAGCCGTAAAATGGCTGTGGACACCGGGTACGGCATTGAGCAGCACAGATGTGGCAAGGCCCCGGGCCAACCCATTGCGGGATATGGTGTACCAGGTTACGGCCACAAACGAATTTGGTTGCGTAGCAACTGCGGAGGTTCGCGTTCGTGTGGAATATAATTCAACCGCAGTGTTGCCTACAGCATTTACGCCAAATGGGGATGGACGGAATGATGTTTTCCGTATTGCTAATCTCAAGTTTGAACAACTGACAGAGTTTAAAGTGTTCAACCGTTTTGGTCAGTTGGTATTCAGCACTACAGATCCACGGGGTGGATGGGATGGCTCTTTCAACGGCCGGCCGGCTGAAGTGGGGGTGTACTATTACATCGTGTCTGTAACAATGCCGCTCAGTAATGAGCCAAAGACATTCCGGGGGGATGTAACGCTGATACGTTAAGGTTCTTGTATGTTTAAAAGCTGGCTTGGACAGGCTCAGCCACCGTTATTAAAAAACGGTCACCGGGCCTGTCGAGGTGAGCCTGTCAAGCCTATGGAATACTTATATCGCCTTCTCTTCCAAGATCCATTTTACTTCCTGTTATGGCGCTTGCGGCCAGTTTTATGAAAGTAACGAACTTATTGCTTTTATTATCCCAATAATGCGCGTCTTCCACCTCCACTTTCATTACCCGGATATTGGGATCCTCTTTGCCTTGCTCAAACCAGGCTTCCACAAACTTGTTCCAATATTTTTCGATGCGTTCTTTGTCGTGGCTGATAGTGGCCTTCCCTTTGACTGTAAGGAAATTATAATCGCCTACATGCGCATATAAAAGCTGTACCCTCGGGTCTTCTATAACATTCCTGCAGGTTTCGCTTTCGGCTGAAAGCAAAAACCATATCGCGCCCGTATCATCTACTTCCTGCCGGCTCATAGGTATCGAATGCAATGTTCCATCGCCAATAGCTGAACAGAACATACAGACATCGATTTTATCTACCAGCGTTTTCAGCTTTTCAAGGGCTTCCTGGTCAAATACGTTTTCCTGACTCATAATACATGTTTTTGAAATTGGGTGTTATCCCTATCATGTATAAAAGTCATACCAGTTCATTTTTCAGACCCTGAGTGAGCCGCGGAATGCCCTGGCGGCATAGTAGGATTCGGCACCGTTGTGATACAGGAAAACAGTGTTGTAACGACGATCGCAAAAGAGGGCGCCACCGAGTTTCCGGATATCGGCAGGCGTCTGCACCCAGCTTGAGGTCTTCAGATCGAATTTGCCCAGTTGCTGTAGCTCCCGGTATTCTTCTTCGGTTAAAAGCTCAATGCCCATTTCTCCGGCCATGCCCATAGCGCTATATGCCGGTTTATGCTCTTTCCTTGATTCCAGCGCTTCGTCGTCGAAGCAACAGCTTCTGCGGCCTTTGGGGGTTTCGGGTGAGCAATCGTAAAAAATGTATTCACCCGTTTTTTTGTCATGATCCACTACATCCGGTTCGCCGCCCGTCATTTCCATTTCATGGAGCGACCAGAGCTTTGCGGGATGCGCCTCCAGCCTGGCCTGTACCTTGTCCCATGCGAGACCTTTATGACGATCCTTGTTTTTCTCGAAACGGGACTTTAATGTGCTGAGGAGTTCTGTCTGCTGTGCTGCTGACAATTTCTTTTTCATTGTGTTCATTTATTAAAATTAACGGAAATAATTTTTCTGTCTGCCGGTCTGAAATACCAGGATACCACCGTCAGCACGATCAGCAGCACAGGGCCGAAAAACTCTTTGGCGCCATCCCCGACGGCCAGGTGCGAAAAGACGGCGCCCGACGCGGTAAAAAAGAAGCCCGCATAAGCCCATTCCTTGAGCACAGGGAATTTAGGCATCAGCACGGCTATAACGCCCAGGATTTTCCATATACCCAGTATGGTCAGCAAATAGAGCGGATAACCCAGATGGTTCATCATCGTTACCTCTTCTCCCATTTTGATTAACTGTACGATCCCGGTGGATGTCATACCTAATGCCAGCCAGACCGTGGCGACCCAATAGATGATCTTGTTGCGCTTTGTCATGATGTGTTATTTTAGTTTGTTGACGATATCCTGCAGCCGGTTATGCGCCATGTTGATGCCCTGCGCGAAGGGGAGCTGCAGTACCTGGTCCCTGATCGCGACGGATTTGTAAACGATATGCATGGTGAACTTGCTGGTGGTGTCGGTGAGCGGCTCGAACGCGAGGTACTCGAGCTGCACGGGGAAGGGGGTATTTTCCATTTCGAATGTGCGGGTGATCTTCTGGTCGGTGACAAACTCATGGACGGTGCCATTGGCGCGGAATACGACGTTTCCCTGCGGGTCTGATGTTTCGAACTGATAGCCACCGTGCGGTTTGTTTTCCAGTTTCAGCACTTTGGTGCCCATCCATTGCGCCACGATGTCGGGCTCGGCATAGGCTTTGAACAGTAGTGCCAGGGGCAGATCGAATTCGCGGGTGATGACCAGTTCCTGTTTGCCGTCTTCGGCGTGGACTTTTGTTTTGCGTTCCATGGGGTGCTATTTTTTTGATGGGTAATGCTTCATGATGCTTTCCAGTTTATTGAACCGGTCATCCCACATGTTGCGGAAGGGTTCGATAAAGTCGGCTACTTCCTTCATTTTTTTTGCGTTGAAGTGATAGTAGATTTCCCGGCCGTTTTGCTCCTGCTCCAGCAATTCGCATTCGGTGAGTATTTGTAAGTGTTTGGAAACGGTGGGGCGGGCGGTGTTGAAGTTGGCCGCTATGGCGCCTGCGGTCATGGATTGGGTAGCTACCAGTAACAGGATGGCTCTTCTTGTGGGGTCGGCTATGGCCTGGAATACGTCCCGTCTTAGGTTCATTGTGTAGTTATTTGACTACAAATATAAGTGTAGTTATTTAGCTACGCAAATATTTTGAGCGATAATTTTGAATGTTGTATTGGTATGGTAGTAAAGATTACCCAAACTGGCGCCTTGGATCGTACTGCTGTTGCTTGAAAAGCTATTGGTGGGATACACCGAATGATTTTACCAACCATACTTCCGTGAAAACACTTATACTTTAAGAATATTGTTTATGTTATGTTTTTGAACGTTCCTGCTACTAAATTTATCCGATATTTGAGTTCCGGAATAAACGTCTGAATATTAATTAGAAAAATGGCATTGCCTGTTAACATACAAGACTTGTTGCACGGCCAAACGGTTGAATGGGATCGTATCGAGCTGAAAAGAGGATGGAATCCTGAGGAAATCATCCGTACAGTCTGCGCGTTTGCCAATGATATCAATAACTGGGGCGGCGGATACATTTTTGTGGGTGTGGAAGAAAATAACGGGCGTCCGCAATTGCCACCCGCAGGATTGTCGCCGGATAGCATGGATCGTATCCAAAAAGAACTGCTAAACCTTTCTCACAGGGTCCAGCCGTTTTATGCACCGGTGTCTCAACCGTATGTGATAAATGGGCGGCATTTGCTTGTTATATGGGTACCGGGAGGAGAAGGAGACAATCGGCCTTATAAAGTGCCAACCACACTCGGGCAGAAGGGGCAGAATCGATATTACGTCAGGAGGGGCGCCAGTACGGTGGCTGCCAATCAGCAGGAAGAACGGTTTTTACTTGAAATGGCCAAGCGTATTCCTTTTGACGACCGGGTTCATCATCATGCATCTATAGACGACCTGAGCTTTGCCCTGATCCGGGAGTTTCTTGAAGCCGTCCGGAGCGACCTGCGCAACGAAGCCGCGCATATGAGCCTGCCGGAGCTGGCGGTGCAGATGCGTATCGCCGCAGGCCCGCCCGAAGCATTACTACCGCTCAATGCCGGATTGTTGTTCTTTTCCGAACGGCCGGACCGGTTTTTCCGGGGTGCCGTTACGGATGTGATTACCTATGCCGATGAATCCGGGAAGCAGTTTACGGAGAAACGGTTTACCGGCCCTATTCATCACCAGCTTAAAAACGTGCTCTCATACATAGAGACCAACGTGGTCCGCGAAAAGGTGACCAAGCATGCAGACAGACCGGAGGCGGGAAGGTTTTTTAACTATCCTATGGCCGCTATAGAGGAGGTGGTAGCCAATGCCTTTTATCACCGGAGCTACGAGCTGGACAATCCTGTAGAGATCAACATCTTCCCCCGGCGGATGGAAGTGCTGAGCTTTCCGGGTCCGTTGCCGCCTGTAAACCGCGAAATGCTCAAGCAGCGGAGGATCGTTGCCCGGAACTACCGGAACCGGCGGGTGGGCGATTTCCTTAAAGAGCTGGACCTTACCGAAGGCCGTGCTACCGGCTTCCCAACCATTTACGACAGCATGCGAAACAATGGATCGCCTGTACCTGTCTTTGAAACTGACGATGATTATATTTACTTCCTGGCACTGCTGCCGGTACATCCGGAATTTGAGGTTGCCCCTGAAGTAAAGCCAGAGCAGGCGGGTAACTTATCAGCATTATCTTTGGAGATATTAGCGTTCTGCCGCACTCCCAGGAAACGCGCAGATATCCTTTCGCATATCGGACTAACGAACCACACCCGTAATTTTGAAAGGCATTTGCTACCTCTGATTAGTACCGGGTTGATATCCATGACCCTGCCAGAATTAACCACCAGTCCCAGGCAGGAATATATCATTACTGAAAAAGGAATGGGTTTGGTGACTAAGAGTGACTAAGAGTGACTAAGTAGCCGGTTTGTACTGGTGGGTAGCATTAATGGCACCCATTTTCTCCGAAATGGAAACGATTAAGCATAAAATGATATATTTAATAGCAATATCGGTTTAAATAAGGCTGTATAAAGTTACTAATTGTACCTGAATTAAGGAATTTTTAAACTAAAGTGAAAGCTTCCCTCAGTTAGTAACGTTTAAAATTAAGTCATTCCATTTGAACTGT
>CAZGPG010000012.1:0-109865 GCA_964527735.1 uncultured Chitinophagaceae bacterium
GATTTTAACAACGAAAGCCTACTTTTGAATTAAGCAAACTTTGGGGAAGCTGACAACTCCACCTTACCTCATGGACATTAAATACAGACTCCGTGATATGGCAGGACGGGCATACAGGTACTGATATATACATCCGCAACGGAGGAACATATATTGCAACAGCGATAAACAAATGTGGCAATCATTCAGACACGATCATTGTAAAGCAAATTTTCTGTGACATATGGTTACCCAATGCTTTTACGCCTAATGGAGACGGAGCCAATGATATATTCCGCGTATTAGGAAACATAAGCCGGCTGGAAGGATTCCGGATCAGCGTGTACAACCGG
Source organism: uncultured Chitinophagaceae bacterium (assembly GCA_964527735.1). Taxonomy (GTDB): domain Bacteria; phylum Bacteroidota; class Bacteroidia; order Chitinophagales; family Chitinophagaceae; genus JBEBVQ01. The sequence goes on from CAZGPG010000012.1 coordinate 333, forward strand.
TGGGGAGAACCTGTTTACCAGGGTACCGATAAATACAAAGGATGGGACGGGCTTCATAAAAACATGCCGGCACAACAAGGGACATACGTCTATCTCCTGGAATACAGCCTGGACGGAAAACCATATAAACAAAGTGGGAACTTCCACCTGATCCGATAAATCAGGCAGTATCTGATGATTTTTGTAGCCATGGTTCCGCTAACTATGGCTACATTTTTGTTTACACGGCATGCAGCGGCACAACCGGTAACTCCATATAAATCGTTGTACCCTTGCCAGACGCAGATTCAACGATCAATTTTCCACTCAGCACCTGTACACGGTCGTGAAGACTCTTCAACCCGACACCATCATCAGACGCCGGGCAGTCTATGCCAATACCGTTATCCTCTACGGTGATACAAACCTTTTCATCCATCCGATTAAACAAAACAATAGCCTGGGTTGCCCGGGCGTGCTTTACAACATTATGAATAAGCTCCTGCACTATGCGGTAAACAGACAGGGCTAATGTATCATCAAGCCCTCCCATATCTCCATATACCTGTACCTCAATCTGAAGGCTATCCCCTTTCGTCACAAGCGAACAAAACTTCCGCGTAGCGTCTTCCAATCCCTGTTGTATCAGCCCGTCCGGCATAAGGTTATGTGCAGACTTACGTACATCAGCAGATGTTTCACCCAGCATCTGCATTATCTGATCCAGATCATTCCCCACAGGATGTAAGTCATACTTCTCCCTTGCTACATCTACACATAGTTTTATAGCAGACAACTGGCTGCTGATCCCATCATGCAGTTCATGAGCAAACCGAACCCGTTCTTTTTCTTCGCCTTGCATCATAGCATGCAGCAGCTCTATTTCTTTTTCCTGTTGCATGCTATACAATTGCTGGGCATACAGCTTCTGCCGCTGTCTGTAATTTCTGTAAAACCCTAACAACAATACAATAAGCACCACTACAATTGCTCCACCCACAACAATCCACATATTTTGTTGCGCAAGCTTTCTCTTCTGCTCATTAATAAGTGACTGCTTCTGGACTACATCCTTCCGGCTCTCTGCCACCCGGTATTTTACTTCAAGCAGATTTAGCGCCTGCATTTTATCTTTATTCAGCAGACTATCATTCAATGCATATGCAGCATTCCTGTGTTTCAAAGCCAGTGCATAGCGTCCTGTTGCCATATAAAGTTCTGAAAGATAATTGTGCAAAGACAACATGTGATCCGGAATTTTCACACCAGAAGCTATCTCCAATGCCTTCTTATAATAAACTTCCGCCTCGTCATAATGCTCTTTTAAAAAGTATAATTTCCCCAAAGAAATATATACTCCTGCCCTGTAATAGGGGTTCACATTCCCTCTTACCTGCAATGCCCTGTTAAAGTGGTCAATAGCCTCATCGATATTTGCACGCTGCAATAATATATCACCAAGATTTTGCAGCACCATAAACTGAACCTCTTCCATTTGAAACTTTACTGCCAGAGACGATGCCTGCTGGCTGTACGACCATGCCTGATCTAAGTCTCCGGTATAGCGGTACAACATACCTTTATGGATATAGACGGCAGGGAGGTTGTTTATATGATCCGTTTTTTCAGCAAGTTCTTCAGCCTTGTCGAGGTAGTACAATGCCCGTGGGTACTCTCTGATCTGCATTAACGATGCAGCAGTGCTCGTATAAAGCCGTATTAAAGGATTGATCAGCCGGGATTCCGATGTCTGTCCATTTTCAGCAAATGCAATTGCCTTAAAATAATATTCAAGTGCCTGCCGGTAGTCTCCACGGAATTGAAAAACATTACCAATATTGTTCAGAGTACGCGTCATACTTACAAACACATTAGTAGACTTTTCGCTATACACCAGAGCACGCCATAACCATTCATGCGCCATGTCATAGTCCCCGCGATAAATATACAATACCCCCAGATAGAAGGATCCCTGAAAAACTGCTTCATAGTACCCTTTCATGATTGACTCGGATACTCTTTGTTCAATAAACTGTATAGCGCTATCCTGATTGTTCTTCGAATAAGCCATTATATGCGTGATCTCCCGATAAAGCTGTGTAGCATTATTACGATCATACATATCGGGCATGTTACCGGATAAAGATATTACGTCATGCTGCGCCCTGGTGTTAACTAACAACAACAGGAAAATAATAAAAAATGAATTTTTCCAGACACTCCGTTTCCGCAGATAATACATAAGAAATAACAATGAGCAGAAACTAAATTACTCATTATATCCAAAAAATATCATTCATCACATTGGCCATTTAAAAATAAGTATTTACACCTCTTATAAAAACAAGTGGATACGCTCTAATGTATTCAATATACAAGAAACATCTTTGTTCTTACTATCACAATGGCTATGAATCCGCCTGTTATCTGTAGAAACGAATTTATATAACGCAATTAACTCGCAAAATGAAAAAAAGTCTATTTTTTATTATCACAAGCTTTCTAATGCAAACATCTGTTGCACAGGTAACCGATACCAATACACAATGGACATGGGTAGCGGGAATAACCGGCACTAATACCAATGCTGCTTACGGCACCAAAGAAGTACCGGGGCCTGCCACATCTGTACACCCCGGGCAAAGAGCAGATGCATTTACCTGGACAGGCCAGGCTGGTGAGCTTTACCTGTTCGCAGGATTTTATAGTGTAGGAAACAGTTATAATGATGTCTGGAAATACCATCCGGACAATCATACCTGGACATGGATGCACGGCACTACCGGATGGAATAAAGCAGCTGTTCCGGGAATCAAAGGAACTCCGGCAGCAGATAACACCCCCAGTTCGAGGACGCAGAGTGCCAAATGGATTGACAGCGCCGGCAATTTATGGGTATTTGGAGGGGGTAGCGCTGCCTCAAATGCACAAAGAAGAAATGACTTGTGGAAATATGACGTGAACGATAACATGTGGACATGGCTTAACGGAGAACATCAATTAACCAATCAGGTCGGGGATTATGGCGTAAAAGGGACTGCCACAGCATCCAATCAACCAGGCTCTCGCGGTTACCCTTCGGTAGCTTCATGGGTTGATCATAAAAAAGGATTGCTCTACATGTTTGGTGGATATGGATATGCCCAAAATACCACCATAGGCTATCTGAATGATTTATGGGAGTATAATATGCAGACAGGCTTATGGAGATGGATCGACGGGGATAATGTTGCCATTAATGCTACCCCCACCGGGAATTATGGCACTAAAGGGACACCTGATGCCGGTAATTACCCTCCGGCGCGTGGCGCCGCCTCCTGCTGGCAAGACAACACCGGGACTTTCTGGATGTTTGGAGGGCAAACCTCCGCCGGGCTTTATCTAAATGACTTATGGAAATACGATCTGTCAAATAATATGTGGACATGGGTGAGCGGCGATAGCTCGATTGGCGCCAATAATACAGGCATATATGGTACAAGAGGAGTACCCGGCCAGACCAATTATCCCGGTGCCCGCGCACAAACCGCTACATGGGTTGACAAAAACAACAACCTATGGCTATTCGGCGGTTATGGCTATGGAGAAAGTGGCGGATTGATACGACTGAATGATGTCTGGAAATATGATCCGGATAACGATACCTGGACATGGATGTTTGGTGAAAAATCTGTGTCCGCAGGACTCGGACCAGTCGGCACTTATAGTTCAATAGGCAATGTCTCCTATCCCGGAGGCAGAACACAATCAAATTCATGGGTGGACTCATCCTGGAACTTCTGGCAAATGGGAGGACAAGGGATCACGAATGCTGCCTCGACATTTGCAATAAGAAATGAATTGTGGAAGATCACACCGATAGCTCCCGTATTACCTGACCAACCAGCCCTGTTTACAGCAGCTCCACCTGAAGTATGCCGGGAGGCATCCTCAGTTATCTATACCATACCGGCAGTAGCGGGCACAACAACTTACGAATGGGAATATGCGGGCGGAACAGGAATTACTTTTCCCGGAAGCAACATTACAACTGCGCCAACCAATACATTGAATTTCTCCGGATCCGCAACGAGCGGGATACTTCGGGTGCGCGCAGTGAACGCCGGCGGGAACAGCGACTGGCGTGATACAACCATCACAGTACATGAACTGCCTGTAGTAAATTCAACCAATACCGGCAATCAGGCGATATGCGCAGGAGACAGTTTGCTGCTTACCGGCAGTGGTTCCACCGGTGTAAATTATCAGTGGAAGCAAGGCACAACGAATGTAGGCACAAACAGCGCTACCTATTATGCAAAGGCAGCCGGCAGTTATACTTTAACCGTTACGAGCGTATCAACCGGCTGCTCTGCCACTTCCGCACCGGCCACAACCCTGACAGTGACATCGCTGCCAAACATAAGCATCACCCCCGCCACTACATCGATCTGCGCAGGGGAAAGCGCCACACTAACGGCAAGTGGCGCTACAACCTACAGTTGGTCTCCATCGGGGGACAACAGCGCCACGACTACAGTATCACCGGCAACGACCACGACGTATACGGTAACGGGCACAGCTTCCGGCTGCTCTGCCACGACTTCGCGACAAGTAACAGTATACACGCTGCCAACAGCAACATCAACGAATACCGGCAACCAATCCATATGTGAAGGCGACAGCCTGCTGTTAACAGCGAGCAGCGGCAGTGGCGTAAACTATCAGTGGCAGCATGGCAGCATAAATGTAGGCTCCAACAGCAACACATACTATGCAAAAACCGCCGGCAATTACACCGTAACAGTAACCAACACAACAACACAATGTACTGCTACATCCACTCCGGCTACCGTCCTTGCAGTCAACCCGCTACCGGTAGTTTCAGTAATCACCGGCGGAGCTACAGATGTGTGTACCGGCGAAACGGTAACACTGACTGCCACCAGCGTGAGTGGTATTAATTATCAGTGGAAAGACGGTGTAATAAATGTAGGCGCTAATACAAACACTTATGTAGCTGCTGCCACAGGCTCGTACAAAGTAGTAGCAACCAATAACGCTACAGGATGTGCTGATAGCTCTATGCCTATAGACGTATTTGTCTATGATCGTCCGGCAGTATCTCTGACACCGGGAGACACATCATTCTGTGAAGGAGGTGTAGTGACGCTCCAGGTTGCAAGTCAGGACACAGGACTAACTTATCGCTGGAAAAACGGTAACGCTACAATTCCGCTGGCAGAAGCATACTTTCTGGAAATATCACAAACCGGTATTTACACAGTAGTTGCTGACCGAAATCAGGTAAATAATTGTGCAGACAGCACCAACGCCGTAACAGTAACGGTACATCCGTTACCTGTTGCAGATATAACCTGGGATGGAGAAACACTCCGGACAACGCCCGGACATGATTCATACCAATGGCAAACAGGTAACCAGGGGATACCCGGAGCAACAGACGCTACATACCAACCTTTATCCAACGGAGGGTATAGCGTGACAATTGTCGACAACAACGGATGCAGCAGCACATCCGCGGCGTACAATGTAACGGATGTTAATAACACACATGAACTTGCAGCATTAAACATGGAGATACGGATATACCCCAATCCTGCCCGGGATATGCTGTACATCCATTCACCGGTGCCTGTTAAAGCGATATTGAGTAGTATTGACGGGCGCATACTTCAGCACCAGACAAATGCCCAAACACTCCATATAGGCAATTACGCAGACGGAATTTACCTGATTCGCATCACAGACAGCAGTGGCACTTTGCTCACACACGAGAAAATAGTAAAACAGCATTAAAGCCATAATAATAAATCACGCAAAATCCGATCCACCCGGTTATTAGCACACCCGGTGGATCGGAGTATGTCACACTGTAACACAGATATGGCTGTCCGTGCAACCCGGAGATTCCGTCAACGGCCAAAATCAAATCCGCAACATACCCATTAACAAGAAAACACTTTATGAAAATAATCCCCGTAATAGCCGCATTATTAATATCAGGGATACTCTCACCGGTAACTACTTCCGCACAATCTTCAGATTGGATGTCGCTGGCCACCGGACAAACCGGGCTGGACAGCCTCCGGGCTTTTAACATGTATGTTTCAGATATAAACAATGACGGGTATCCTGATATACTGGCATTAAAAGGGGATTGGGGCGTTGGTTCGGAGAACGCCCTCAGAACCTATATAAACATGCAGCGTCCGGAATCCTCCAACCCGAAAGACAGGATATTTATAGATGCAACATCAGAGTCCGGCGTAAATGGAATGCCTGATAATAATACGGTAAGCCGGGGCACTATCGTTGCAGCGATTACAGATGTAAATAATGACGGGCATGTAGATATCGTTCGGGGAAATTATTATCACCGCCTGGAGCAGCATACGGATCATGGAGACCGATGTGAAGTGTTACTGGGCGACGGCACGGGAAAATTCCAGATAGTTCCCGGAGGCATGCAGGGTTTGGAACTGATAAATGTGACCGGGTTCAGCTTTCTCGATTATGACAAAGACGGAAATATTGACCTGTTCATTGCTACCTGGTTCAAAGACTATACAAAGAATGTATGGGACCATGGGTACCTGATGAAAGGGAATGGCGATGGCACATTTACCAACGTAACTACTCAGTCCGGAATTACCCAAACAGAGCCAATGTACGGATGCAGCGTTACCGACTGGAACAATGATGGCTGGCCGGATATCGCCACTGCGCCTTATTGCCGAACCGGCGGACAACTCTGGAAGAATAACGGCAACGGAACGTTTACTAATGTTGCAGCCCAGACAGGTTATAATACCAGGTATTTGCCGGGCGATAACGGACAGGCGATGTGCTTATGGCATCCGGCCCCTGAAGACTACGACAATGACGGCGATATGGATTTTTTCTTCGCACTGGTACATGGCGGTAATGATGCGAATGAAGGTCGTTCTGCCATCTTTAAAAACGGAGGAGCGCCTGAGGGATACAGACTGACCCCGGACCGCAATCTGACAATCAAGAAAAGCCCTTACCCCTCTCATAATGGAGATTATGATGTCTCGTGGCTCGATATTGACAATGACGGATTTGCAGACCTGGCAATGGCTCAGGGATATTATGAAGCTGCAGCTGCCCGTATATATTTATTCCGGCAGCAAAATGACAATACATTCGCAGATATAACCGCAGATCTGGGAATGATCCGCACCGAGACACGGAACCTTCATGCAATAGAAGCGCTGGACTATGACCTGGATGGCGATGACGATTTGTTGTTTTGTCATGACGCTTCTCCACGTGCATTGCATTTGGCAGAGAATAAGATCGGGCAAAACAACAACTGGGTAGGGATACAGCTATATGCCCCCCCCGGAGTGAATAAAAGCTCCATAGGCGCACGCATCTACGTTTGGAGCGGAGGCATGCAGCGTATGCGCGAAGTATATTCCGGCAGGGGTAATAACGGAGGTCAGCAGCCGTTTGCCATGCTGTTCGGCCTGGGCAGCAATACAACAATAGACTCCATTAAGATTGTGTGGCCGGATGCGGCAGGCAGTGAAACGGCAATAAAAAACCCACCCGTAAACGAATATCTGGGCATCACAAAGAGCGGGCTATCCGTACGCAATACAGCAGACGAAGCAAGTAACGCTGCCACACTGAAAGCATATCCCAATCCTGCCAGAAATTTTATTCTGCTGCAGCTAAGCGATAATGAACCGATCCAAAAAACCGAATTGTACGATATGACAGGGCGACGGATCCAACAGACAACTATTCCGGCACCCGGGAATACGGTATATTATTATGATATCGCACACCTTCCATCCGGCAGTTATTGGATCAGGACAATCTCAAATTCCGGAAAGAGTATCACTGCTGTTTTTGTAAAGCAAAATCAATGAATTATTAATGGTTAATGAATAATTAACCATTAACCATTAATAATTAATAATTCCCCACACCGCCGCCGCATTACATCCGCCAAATCCGGACGCGGTTTTCAGTGCATACCTGATATCTGCCGGCTGCATTGCCTGTGTTACCTGTATCGGTTTCGATACTCCTATACTACTGAATCCTGCAGAAGGGATCAGTTGTTGCCGGCGCAGGCTTTCGATCACCAGCACACTTTCCAGCACACCTGCCGCGCCCAGCGTATGTCCCACATAACCTTTCAGGCTATGGACGGGTGCATGGATCAGCCCTGCAGTATCAAAAGCCTTAGCTTCCATTTCGTCATTATAAATGGTAGCAGTACCATGAGCTGATACCATATCGACATCCCCAGCCTGAATACCGGCCTGCTCCAGGGAACGGCTGATGGCCATAGCCAGTTCGTCGCCTGTGCGCGACGGTCCACTGATATGATTGGCATCATTGGATGTAGCGCCCGCCACGAGCCTGGCCAGCGGAGCGTCTCCCGGATCGGCGGAAAGGATGATCGTCGCTGCGGCTTCTCCGAGATTGATCCCCTTCCGCTCAGCATCGAAAGGGCGGCACGACTCATCCGCCACTGCCTGGAAAGACCGGAATCCACTCAGCACAAACCGTGAAAAACGGTCGCATCCGGTGACAATAACACGCCGGTAACGTCCCGACCGGATCAACTGCAATCCGTACTGGAGAGCAATAACACCCGAAACACATGCGTGGGAAACAACCAGAGGTTTCGTCTTCATCCCTAATGATGCAGCAATCGCGTCAGCGCTATATGACAACCGGAGCCTCGGATCCTCACTACCCTGCTCCAGCAATTCTATATTCCCTTTTGTAGTAGAAAGAATAAATGCGGTACCGGCATCTGCTACATCTATATCCGTATCCTGCAAAGCCTGATAGGCAGAATAATAAGCCAGACGTTCGAACGCCGTCAGCGATCTCACAATGTTTGTCTGCGCCTGTATCATTTGCCAGAACGCGGGCCCGGGCATAGATCCCCAGAAAGGCACGGCGCTGAATGCCGCATCCTCATAACGCCTTATGCCTGTCTGCATCCGGGAAACCGCCTGCCAGTGCATATCCGTATCAGCGCCCAATGCAGATACAGCATGCGTGGCTATCGCATATACAGGGATCATTTTTTTCTCAGCCATCGCTCCTTCCACTCAGCCATAAAAGAGGGTATCGTAAGCATCAGCTCCAGGCTTTCACGGTGCATAAACACCTGTACGGAACTGCCGGTAGCTACCTTTTCATTTTTTGCCGCATCATAAATAGCATAGTGAAACAACAGCTTTGCCGCAGGCGTATCATGATAAGTCGTTTCCAGCCGGATACGGTGTCCGTAACGCAGGATCCGCTTATAATCGCAATTGATCCGCACCACAGGCACTACAATCTGCTGGCGGTAGAGATCCAGGTACCGCAATCCATACGCTTCGCCGAAGGCTTCGCGTCCATCTTCGAAATACCGGATAAAATGGCCATGCCATACGATACCCAACGGGTCTGCCTCGCTGAATTTCACTTCCTGCTCTGTGGTATGTGTGAGTGTCTGATGCAAAAAATATGGTTAGTTTGGTAGATAAATCAACTATTCTTCTTCCATTTTTTATAATTGCCCTTCATATCTTTCAATACGAGCGCAAATGGTTTGGCCCAATAGTTACGGAAGCCGAATCCGCCCGACTTACCGGTCTGGCGAACGGTGTACAATACTTTCTTGCTCTTCATATCCACAAAAGTGACCCACATAGAGGCTTCTTCTTTTGCCTTACTCATTCCCTCTACAAAAAACAGGAGACCAATACCAGACTTTCCTGAAAAGTCATATTTCTTCACCAGGGCAACTATCTTTTCTTCGGTCAGCAGACTGTAATCGTCCATGTTTTCCGAAAAGAAATTTTTACCCTTTACCGCTTTGTTGGCTTTCTCAGTGATTTCAGGTGCATAACCGACTTCAGAACGGTTGACTGCACCGGCTACATCAAATTTTTTCGGCTCGTTGATAAACAGTTGGTTCCACGACGGGAAGTATTTCTCCTGCAACTGCTCATTGTTGATCTCACCTGCATCTCCCCATTGTGCAGCAGATCCGATAAATTTCACCTGTGTGAAATCCAGCCCCAGCCAGGTAATCTCATTCTTTTCATCAAAAACATCCGCTTTGGTTTGTGCCTGAACACAACAAACACTAACGAACAGGGGCAGCAGCAGCCATTTTTTCATAGGTATCTGTTTTTAAGAGTTTGTTTAAAATTATTTTCAATCACTGTTTACAGCACAGGGAAATAATGTTTTACTGCTACATCCCCCTCTCTCCCCCTTCGAAGGGGGACGATCACATCATTCCCATACAGAAGTATGGTAAGCAAAACAGCACAATCGTCTCCCTTTGAAGGGAGATGAGAGAGGGATGTTTGCAACTTCTGAACGGAATACATCTTTCCTGGCATTTGTATCATTCAAACAATATTTAAGATTCATTCAGGTTGTAAAAATATTTTAAATTCACAAGACGCTATCTCCCGGTCGCCGAGCATTACTTTTCCTGTTACAAGATGTGCCTGCATCACCTGCTGCAGAAAGTGCACTTCCGTCCGGATCATTGCGCCTACCGGGGGGAGCTCATTTACCTGCAAGCCTTTGAGGGCGCCGATAAAGCCCACCGGCGCCGGTTTGCCTTCCTGTTGCGCCCGGTACCCCGTACCTGCCGCAGCCGTCTGCGCCATATTTTCCACCAGGCCGGGTTCCGTAAAAAAACCGTCAGCCACCAACATGTGCCCCTCCCGCACCGTGAAGGTAGTAACAATCATATCCTCGCCGGCCTGTACTAATGTATCAATCATTACAAACGGCGGGCGCTGGGGTATAAAAGGTAATATTTCAGTCTGATCCATCTGCCCAAAAATCGAAATAATTAAACCATTGCTCCGGATACTGTTTCAGTCTTTGTTCCATCAGCCGGATATAATCGCCGAGCATCGTCTCCATACCAATAGTGCCCCGGCCCGCGTACACCTGTGCAGGCTCCGCATAAAAATGATAGTGGCGATCCGTTTCCTTGAATGCAAAAACGAAAGACACAGGAGCTTTCAATTTTGATGCTAAGATAAAAGGCCCGGCGGGAAATAAAGCCTCTTTACCCAAAAAATCACGGGATATAGTCCGGTTGCCCGGACGAAATCTGTCCGCATGAAGGCAGATCAGCTCATTGCGCTGCAGGGCAGCGTTCAGCTCATAGATATGAGACATATCTTCCCTGACGTATATAATATTAAACGAACGGCGGGATTCAAACTGCTCCATATAATTCTTGACTGCATCATCTTCGCCGTCATACATCAGGATGTTTACCGTTGTATTCAGCCTTTTGAGCAGATGCCCGGCCACTTCCCAGTTGCCCAGGTGAGCGCTGACGATCAGCCCGCCCTTGCCGTCAGCCACCATGTTGTCGAGATTTTCGCCGCCTTCGTGCGTAAAGCTGAGCCGGTGCTTTACGCCTGCCAGCACAGCGATCTTATCAATCAGGGTCTGGCCAAATATTATAAGATTCCTGCGGATAAGCCGGCGGGTATCACGTGCATTATACCCCATCCTTTCACGGTAAATATAACGTAACGGATGAATAGCGGCCGGAACGAACAGACGGTAATAGAACGTCACAAATACAAGCAAACGGTAAGATGCGCGAATGCCCGCCGTCTTCAGCAGCCAGACAAAAAAATGGTATCCCCGCGCAGATCCGCGGGAACGGCCTTCCCAAGCGGGCTGATCAGGCATGACTGGGCGCCTGCAGGCGATTGGCTACATAATCGTAAAAATCCTGTATCGTATGCATTTGCTGAAAGTCTTCCGGCTTTACTTTAAAACCGAAATTCTGCTCAATGACCACTACCAGGTCTATATAATCAAGACTATCCAGGTCCAGCGTTTCTTTCAAACCTGCGTCAGGACGTATCGCCTGCTCATCCACCTCAAAATCCTCTACCATAAAGGCATTGATACGTTCAATTATTTCTTCTCTGCTCATAAAAGAAAACCAAAGGGGGCTTAAAATTGGCTAAACTACCGGCAAATGCCGGCTATGTTTTATTGCAGGGCAAAGATAACATTAAAATTAAAAATGGAACATAGGATATTTCTGTTGCGCAGCATTCCTGCTGCGCAACAGAAATACAGTGATGCGCGCCTTCTTTAAAATTGCACGTCAATAATACTTTTAAGCGGCAAAAACATGCCTGCTTTCAACTGGAGAAAACCTCCGGCCACTGACCACACGGTCGTTTCTACCATCCTGGGGCCCAGAGTGGTTTCGAAAGTAATACGGGTTTTGCCCTTAAATTCATTCCCCAGCCGTACTGCGTATGATAGTGCTTTCTGCCAGTACTCGGTATTATCCACAAAAGCAGGGATAATATTCAGATCGGGGATCGTTTCTTTTTCAACAACTGCAGCCATACACCAGATAATTTATAAGCTAATGTAATGAAAAAACTTTTTACAATTATTCATGCGCTTGTTAAAAACCTTATAAAAAAATATGCCGGCCGGCCACGATTATCGAAAACGACTATCTTGCGTATTCGCATTCCATATACAGATCTGATTTTTTATTAACATAAAATCGAAACAGAATTAAACCATGAGGTATCTCCGTAATGGCAGGATTTTGCTTTTATTATCCGCGATGGTGATCATTTTTTCACCCCTTTCCACAATAGCGCGGCGGCTCAGCGATTATAATACAACCGGGTGGATCGCAGGGTTCGGCAGTATAACGCTGGCATCCCGCACTTCGCTCTGGCTGGAATATCAAATGAGGCGGGAAGGACTTGTAACCAATTGGCAGCAAAGCCTGGCCAGAGCCGGTCTCCAACATCATTTCCCTAACGGCATCAGCGTCATGGCCGGATATGCGTACATTACAACATACCCTTACGGCACATATCCTGCCGGACCGTACCCGGTACCCGAACAGCGCATTTTCCAGCAGTTGATGTGGAATGACAAGATCAGCCGCATCAACCTGAATCACCGCATCCGCCTGGAGCAGCGATTTGGCGGGAAACTCGATCAACAGGCGCCCAATCCGGAGATCACAGACTGGATCTATACAAATCGTGCCCGCTACCAGCTACGGACGTCCGTGCCGCTCAATAAGCATCTGCAGGGCGACAATACCTGGTATGCCGCGGCATTCAACGAGTTATTTATAGGATTCGGTAAAAATGTGCAGCAGAATGTCTTCGATCAGAACCGTATCAGCATGTTACTGGGTTACCAGTTCAACAGATCATTTCGGCTGGAGGGTGGCTATCTGAACCAGACAGTGCAGCAGGGAGCGCTCGTGAATCAGCATGAAGTATTCCAATATAACAACGGAGTACTGATAAATGCCTATTTTACATATTAACGGCAGCAGAAAGTACCGGCGCAGATACTGCAACATACGCCCGCAGGCTGATCCGCAGGAATCGGAATAAAAAAAGACAAAACCATCCTGAATAGAATGATATATCTTTGCGGGCAATAATAATACCGTTAAGTCATGAAAAAACTATTATTCTTTTCACTGCTGCTGCTTTCCTGTGTAACGGTCTTTGCCAAACAGATTGATGAACAAACTGCGAAGCATGTAGGTCAACAGTTCCTTGCGTCAAAAACAAACATAGCCGCGCTGCAACGCTCCGGAGACCTTCAGCTGGTCTATACATCCGCATCCCGTGCAGTCAATCCGACGGCGCGGACAGCGCCGGAGGTGTTCTTCTATGTTTTTAATACCGGCACGCAGGGCTTTGTGATTGTAGCCGGCGATGACAATGTGATACCGGTGCTCGGCTACTCCGATGAGGGCGCTTTCGACCCGGAAAACATGCCTGATAATGCCAGGAAATGGCTTGAATCTTATAAGAACCAGATCCGCTATATTATAGCGCATAACCTGCAGGCAAGGCAGGAAGTACGGCTGGCCTGGACACGTTATCAGAACGGCGGCACACCCGATCATCCGGAAAAGACCACTGCGGTTGCGCCACTGATACAGACGAGATGGAACCAGGGCCCTCATGAGAATACCTTATGCCCGGGCGGCTCCGTAACAGGCTGTGTGGCCACAGCTATGGCCCAGATCATGAAATTCTGGTCATATCCGGCAACCGGCGCGGGATTCCATTCGTACAATCATCCGTATTATGGAACCCTCTCAGCCAATTTCGGGGCAACGACCTACCAATGGAGCGCCATGCCTAATACGATCAACGGATCCAACAACAGTGAAGTAGCCAAGCTGATGTATCATTGCGGCGTAAGTGTGGACATGAATTACAGTCCGAGCTCCAGCGGCGCTTTTGTGATCAATGCGCTCAGCCCTATACAACATTGCGCTGAATATGCCCTTGAGAAATATTTTAAATACAAGTCTTCATTACAAGGCGTAGAGCGTAGCAAATACACACAAAGCCAATGGGTCAACCTGCTTAAAACGGAATTGAATGCCGGTCGCCCTGTACTGTATGCCGGCTTCGGCTCCGGCGGCGGACATGCTTTTGTATGCGACGGTTATGATAACAGCAGTTATTTCCATTTCAACTGGGGCTGGGGCGGCGCATACGACGGGTATTTTGCTGTTGATGCGCTGAACCCGAGCGGTGTTGGCACAGGCGGCGGAAGTGGCGGTTTTAACTTCGACCAGCACGCCATCATAGGCATCGAACCGCCCCCGTCAGGTGGCGGTTCAGTGACAAACGACCTCGCATTAAGTGAGCCGGTATATTCATCACCATATAGCACATTATACTACGGAGACCCCATTGAAATCAGCATGAATGTGGTCAATAACGGTTCAACCGTTTTCCAGGGAGATTATTGTGCGGCCGTTTTTGATGGCAATACATTGATCGATTCCATCGAAGTAAAATACGGATACACACTACAACCCGGCAATACGCATCCATACAGCATTACTTTTCAGGCTCCCCGGATGAATAGTATGGTGCCGGGCATCACATACAATATCGCAATACTCTATCGCCCTGCAGGAGGTAACTGGACGCAGGTCTCTTCCGGCAGCTACCAGAATCCGATCCAGATCGATGTGATATACGCCGCCGAGATTGAAGTGAACAACTCTATCACCATAACCCCCGGCACTACCCTTACGCAGAACCGGCCCGCATCAGTCAACCTTAACTTTGTCAATGATGGCTTTTCCACATTTGTAGGTAAGCTTGCCGTTGCGATATGCAGATATGACGGAGCTATTTTACAACTGATAGATGCATATGACGAGACCAGCGGACTACCCGCTGGTTATACATACCAGTCCCCATACCTCACACTGAGCACCAACTCTGTTTCCGTACCACCGGGAAGTTACCTGCTTATAGCGCTCTTCCAGTTCAGCGGTGCACCGCAATGGTGGATCGCCGGTTCATCCTACACACAAAACCCGGTTCGCATCACGGTACAGGCCCCCCCGATCGAACCGGATATCTACGAAGTAAACAATACCGCATCACAGGCGTATAATCTGCCGCTCACATTCTCCGGCAATACTGTATTAAAAAGCACAACCGGCTCCAACTTCCATATTGGTACTGACAATGACTTTTATAAGATCGATCTGCCCTCCGGCTATAATTATACGATCAAAACCAGGCTTCATGATGCCGGCAACAACCAGACGTACACAGCAGATGCACTGTTTTCCTATTCAACAGACGGTGTCAGTTGGTCGGACGTATATGACGATGTGATGGCGAGTGATATTGTCATTAACGGCGGCGGTACTGTCCATTTTCATGTAGCCCCTTATTTTTCCGGCTCAACCGGGACTTACCTGCTTGATATGAATATCACCCGGAACGACGCGGCGGATGTGCCTGAAAATATGGGAAGAGGTACGATTACCATCTATCCTAACCCGGCTCAGGATGTTGTACACATTGACCTGAGCGGATATGAAAATAATATCAGCCAGGTTGCCCTGGTAAATATGCAGGGGCAACGGGTACAGGTTGTTTATCCAACCGGCCGGGAACACCGGATCGAAATACCATTAATCAGCCTGGCAGACGGTATATATTTCATTCAAATGCAGGCGGATAAAGAAATGATCACGAAAAAAATCACCGTAGGGAAATGAAAATTCTGATCCCGCTGGCGCTGGTTTCATGCTTCGGCTGCGCTAACAATAACAAGCTGGCACAAGATAACGACAAACAACACAGACAGGCAGATACCGTAAAGCATAGCTTTACCCCGCAGTTCACCCCCGGACCTCCGGCGCTGGTATACAAAACCAGGGCAGACTATAGCCGGAACGTGCCGGTGATCTTGTCGGAGGATAAAGCAACGATCGTATCTTATCCGCACCCGGGGGATATCCGTACGGAAAACGGGTTCCCCCTTCCTACCCGGCTGCATGAAGGCTACCTGCTCGACAACAGGGGCATCGGTCTGCACGTTGCATTCCTCAACCTGACCTATGAAGCATACGCAGCCATGGAGCAGGCGCCTCCGGTTCAGGATCTCTATAAATTGATTATAGACAAAGACCCGCTCACCGAACTGTACGATTGCGGCAACAAAACAGTGCTTACGCAACCCGCGGAACAACTCAACGGGCTTATAGACGGGAAGAAGCTGAAGACAAGCTGCAAGGTATTGCGGCAGAAAAGGGAATAATCCCGTTACTTACCTGAGCAACGTAACATCCCCCCGCTGGGCTGTAGTAACTCCGGAAGGCAGTTGCCCTTCAAATACATAGTAATACACCCCCATGTCTGCAAGCGTACCGTTGTAGGTGCCGTCCCAGCCGGTAAAGGCACTGGCGCCGGTTGCAGCCCATACCTCACGTCCCCAGCGGTCATATATGCGGAACTGGGTAATGGTGATCGGATCCCCCCAGTTGACGATACGGAAGAAATCATTCCGGCCGTCACCGTTCGGCGAAAAAGAAGAAGGTATATATACAATCGGGTTCACATCCACCGTCACTTCCGCGCTGTCTATACAGCCGTAAGCGGATTCGCCGACCACCGTATAGGTACGGGTGGTATCTGCGATTATCTGCTGGGCATAAGACGTTTGATCACCGACCACTTCGGCAGGACGCCAGGCCGTAACCCGGTAGGGCTCTCCGGCCGCGGTTTGTAATGTAAATGGCGCGCCCCGGTCTGCCCGCATCGCACTTGCAGTCAGCTCTATATTAAAATCCCGTACCACAACAGGTACGGTTGCTGTATCCTTGCAATGCTCATTGTTGACAATAAGTGTTGCATCGTATTTTCCTGTCTGGATATATGCATGTTGCCAACTGGTACCGGTCCCGGTTACCCCATCTCCGGAATTCCATGTATAACCATAAGTCGGATCCTGGAAATCAGCAGTGAAGTTCACGATTTCATGCACACATACTGTATCTTTTGATGCTGATGCTTCGGCTCTTACTCCTTCATAATAGACAAACACCGTATCCCTGCTGCCACAGTTGTTATAGGTATTGATGGTACTAAACACGTAATACGAATTTTCGTACGTTACCCCTCCTGTACCTTTTTGTATAGAATCATCAAGGTTAGCGCCTGGTGACCACTCCCAGGTATATGGCCCGACGGGCTGTATATCTGCGAACAGGAAAAAACTGCCGTCACAGGTAATAATACTGTCTTCAAGTAATGTAATAACAATTTTATTGTAAACATCCATTCTTTCCGATGTCGGGCTCCCCACCGCAGGTGTATAGGTAAGAGTACAGTTATATCCTCCGGTTGCCCCGGCTGCCGCAACAGAAGGATTGAAAAACCATTCGCCGTTAGTTTCAATCACACCACATCCGGTGAAGCTGCCACCTGCCGGCTCTCCGACAATCCGATGAAGCGTATCGTCATGACACCAGAATTTTGTCAGGTTTGTGCCATCACCGTTCAATATGGTCGCCTGGCCGGAAGCATAAGAAACGGCACAGGTAAGGATACCTGCACACATCAATCTGGTAAGGGATTTTTTTAATAAGGAAAACTGGAAAGACATAGGGTTTTATATTTTTTCTTTAAAAAAACAACATACGTGCAAAAGTACTATTGATAATGCTATAAAAATTGAGGGATTTACTGATTTTTTTTCGGCGCCCTCAGACAAAAATACTGCTGATAAAGCAAAAAAAGCTATCCTGGCAGTATTTTGTAGTAAAAATTGGGTAAGAATACCCATACATTAGCTTTTCCTGACTTTGTATTGTGGATCAGTCAGGGCGACCCCGTGGCAACCTAAGCGTGACAACCTAAGAGTAACTCCCTACTTACAGGATGTAAAGAACATGGCCGCACTTGTCAATGAAGCGCTGAAGCTGGCGGTATAAATGATCAGCATTCTTTCATTCCCAACGGAATATTTACAGCTAATCCGCCCTCTGCCGTTTCCTTATATTTATGATTCATGTCGAGCGCCGTTTCCCACATGGTGTTGACGACGGCATCGAGCGACACCTTTGCTTTGTCGGGGTTGCTTTGCAAGGCCAATTGAGAAGCCGTAATTGCCTTGATCGCTCCCATTGTGTTCCGCTCGATACAGGGAATCTGTACCAGTCCGGCCACAGGATCGCAGGTAAGCCCGAGATGATGCTCCATGGCAATTTCTGCAGCCATCAGCGCCTGGCGTACACTGCCTCCCATCGCTTCGGTCAATGCGGCCGCAGCCATGGCCGATGATACGCCGATCTCGGCCTGACATCCGCCCATCGCCGCGGAAAGGGTTGCACCTTTTTTAAAGATACTTCCAATCTCCGATGCAGTCAGCAGGAAATTAATGATCTTTTCTTCGTCATAGCCATCACAAAATGTAACGAAGTACTGCAATACGGCGGGTATTACGCCTGCTGCTCCATTCGTTGGCGCCGTCACAACACGGCCAAACGCCGCATTCTCTTCATTCACGGCCAGGGCAAAGCAGCTTACCCAGTCGAGGGTGTATTTGAAATGAGCGCCTCCCTGGCGTATAGCCTCTACCCATTCATGATAACTGTTATAACTTTTTCCCTGCAGCAGTTTTTTGTTCAGGCCGGCAGCACGACGCAACACATGCAGACCACCGGGTAATTCACCGGAAATATGACTTCCCCGGTAAATGCACTCCCGCATCACGTCCCATATACGCAGCACACCGGCTTTGGTTTCCGCCTCGCTGCGCCAGGAATGTTCATTTTCCAGCACTACTTCAGCAATGCTCAAACCCGTAGTCATGCACCAGTGCAGCAAGTCTGCAGCTTTTTCTACCGGGAATGGCAGGTCTTCTTCCAACTGTGCAGCGCTGCTACTTTCTCCTTCTTTCACCACGAAGCCTCCGCCAATGGAATAAAAAGTTTCTGCCAGTTCGCGCCCGTCAGACAAAGTGCATAAAAAACTCAACGCATTGGGGTGGAACGGCAGACTTTCCGTCATCAGGAATATGACGTCTGCGTCCGGCCGGAATGTAACTTCCTTTGTCCCGCCGAGCAGGATCTTCTTTCCGGCTCCGATCTCCTGTATAGCGGTATCGATCAGGTTCACGTCAAACGTTACCGGATCTTCACCGGCCAGACCCAGGATAACGGCAACGTCCGTACCGTGCCCCACGCCTGTTTTTGCCAGGGAGCCATAGAGCAGCACCTGTACCTTCACTACCTTGTCCAGGTCTCCGGTCATACGTAACTTCTCTGTAAACCGCTGAGCTGCCCGCCAGGGGCCAAGCGTATGCGAACTGCTGGGGCCAATGCCTATCTTTAAGATATCGAATACGGAAATACGCTCTCTTTGCACGAAATCGCTTATTTGTTGAATCGTTTATTTCACTTCCAGCCTGAAAGGCAATGCCATCATCATTTTCCTGTTCATCTGCTGCAAATCTCTGATATCCCGGTACCAGTTATATTTAATACCAAGCACTTCCCGGACCCGGGCTTCAATCTCCATGGAATTATTACCCGAAAAGCGGCGCATCAGGCTTTCCAGCTTATCTACACGTTCCGGGTAAGTTACGATATTATAATCTTTCACACCTGCCCTGGATGCAGCGCTGGCCAACGCCCGGTCAAGATTACCCAGACCGTCAACAAGGCCGTAATTCAAGGCGTCCGCACCACTCCATATCCGGCCCTGGGCAATGCTGTCAACCAGCCCGGGCGACAACTTCCGGCCGGTAGCCACTCTGTGCTTGAAAAGCGAGTATATAGTATCTACATACGATTGCATGCGGCGTTTTTCGTCTGTCGTCAGCGGCCGGTGCATTGCGGGAAAATCGGCATAAGGAGCATTCTTTACTTCGTCGAAAGTAACACCCAGCTTATTCTTCAGCAGACCTTCCATATTAAACAACATGGTAAACACCCCGATGCTGCCGGTAATGGTGGTCGGCATGGCAAAAATACTGTCTGCCCCACAGGAAATATAATATCCGCCTGATGCGGCCACATCGCCCATAGAAACGATCAATGGCTTTTTTTCCTGCAGCAGCTTCAGCTCACGCAGGATCACTTCTGAAGCGAGCGCGCTGCCTCCGGGAGAATTGACGCGCATCACCACGGCTTTTATCTTATCGTTCCGCCGTATGGTACGTATCGCTTTTACAAAATCTTCCGAAGCGATCTGATAGTCTTCAGACTTTGACCCGTCAGTTATCGCGCCTTCGGCAAAAAGAACAGCAATCCGCGTGTCACCTGTTTTCGGATTACGTACCTGTGCCTGGGCATAATCATCCAGCTTTACGTACTTGATCTTTTCGTCTTCTTTCTGTCCGGTACGGGCACGGATAATCTGTTCCACCTCATCACGGTACAGCAAAGCATCGACCAGCTTATACCGCAGGGCATCACCGGGGAATTGTATGGCGCCGGTAGCAGCCCATTGATGCACCGTGGCAGTATCCATATCTCTGCGGCCGGCCACCGCTGTCAGGAATTCACCCCAGATATGCTGCTGTATAGCTGCAACCTGCGCCCGGTTGGCCTCGCTCATCTTTTCGGCCCGGAACGGCTCGGTAGCACTTTTAAACTTGCCTGCATAAAATATTTCCGGCTCAATATCCAGCTTTTGCAGGGTTCCTTTAAAGAAGGCAAGCGTAGTGGACAGACCGTTCAATTCGGCATATCCTACCGGGTTCAGGAATATGCTGTCTGCGGCCGTCGCAATAAAGTAGGCACGCTGCGGAACAGACTCTCCATAGGCATAAATAAATTTCCCGGAAGAACGGAATGAGAGCAATGCGGATCTCAGCTGCTGCAGCGTAGCCCAGCTGTTCGACGGCTGACCCAGCTCCAGGTAGATACCTTTAATATTGGCATCCGTTTTAGCCGCTTCCACGGCTTTGATCGCATCATACAACCCTGCAGAAAAGCCGCTGCCCTCCCCAAATGCCGCCAGCGAATTATTTTCCCCCTGCTCATGCAGTCGCTTATCCAGGTCTATACGAAGCACATTACCGGAAAGCGCAGTCGCGCTCTTGTCATTCGTAGTGGCTTTCGAAACAAGCCCTACGACAGCCGATACAGCTACGATAATCAGTATTACGCCCGCTACTACCATTGCCAGAAACGAGGCAAAAAACATCTTGAAAAACTGTTTCATAAGATTAATTTTATAGCAGGCCGGACCTGCACAGAACAAAGTTATGTCTTAAAATACAAATAACACCACTGTCGTAAACCGGGGCAACAATTAGCATCGTAAACGAGAGCAGGCATACATGCTCAATTCTTTTACCTTTGCCGGATGGCGAAATTTTTTCTGATAAAAAAGGCAGGCGACCGTGTCGCAAACGGGCATCCATGGATATTTGCAAATGAGCTGGGAGATCATGAGGGAAACGCCGGGGCTGGTGATATCGTGGAGGTTTATTCCTACAACGGGTCTTTTATCGGCAAAGGATATATCAATCCGGCTTCCCAGATAAGGATCCGGCTGATTACAAGGGATAAGGATGAGATCATAGACGATCATTTTTTTCACAGACGTATCACCGCCGCCTGGGTCTACCGGCAACAATTAGGATACACAGAGAACTGCCGGCTGATCTTCTCCGAAGCAGACAATCTTTCCGGCCTGATCATTGACAAATTCAACGATTATTTTGTCATACAGACACTGGCGCTGGGCATTGACCGCTGGAAACATGCCATAGTGGCCGCACTGGAAGATATTTTCAAGCCCAAAGGGATCTATGAGCGTAATGACGTGCCGGTGCGGGAGTTGGAAGGGCTCCCCCAGCAGAAAGGATTTTTGTCTGGCCCTTTTGATACCAATATCATCCTTAAAGAAAACGGGCTCGAATTCCATGTCGATATAGAGAACGGACAGAAAACAGGATATTTCCTCGATCAGCAGGACAACCGCAGGGCGATCCGGCATATTGCAAAAGGAGCAGATGTGCTGGAGGCATTCTGCTATACGGGCACCTTCTCCCTGCATGCGGCACATTACGGCGCCAAAAGCGTACTTGGGCTGGATATTTCCGAACATGCCATAGCTACCGCCCGGCGCAATGCAGCGCTCAACAACCATAGTGATATCTGCCGGTTCGAAGCGGTCAATGCATTTGACGTACTGAAACAATGGACGAAGGAAGGCCGGCACCATGACGTCGTGATACTCGATCCGCCCGCATTCACCAAAAGCCGGGAGAATATCCAGAAAGCTATTACAGGCTATAAGGAAATAAACCTGCGCGGCATGAAATTAGTCAGACCCGGCGGCTTCCTGGTAACGGCGTCCTGCACCAATCTGATTCCACCGGCGCTATTCCTCGAGATCATCGGGGCGGCAGCCAAAGACGCTAAAAGAAAGCTGCGCCAGGTCACCTGGCAGACGCAGGCGTCCGACCACCCGGTCGTATGGCATATACCCGCCACCCAATACCTGAAGTTTCTGATTGTTCAGGTGAATTAAATGATGTCATGGCGGGCCTGACCCTTAAAAACTCCTGTCATGGCGGCTTCCGAGCCGCCATGATCTGGGGCTACCACAACTATTAAGAATGACCGTCGCCTGAAGCGAAACGATACCCGCACACCGTCGCCAAACAAACGACCAGAAGAAAAATACAGCATATTGTTTTGTATTTAGAAAAATTTCTCTATTTTTCTGAAAATTTTTATTCAAATAATTACCATGGCCCGACAAAAGCGATACATTTTCCTGGTAGACGATGAGCCTATTCAGAATGAAATGCTGAAAGATTACCTTTCTGAACGTTTCCTATATGAAATACTGATTTTTGATAACGGAGAAGAAGCCCTTCAGAAAATACACCTCAATCCCGAAATCATTATCCTGGATTATCACCTGAGCGCCCACAATCCCAAGGCAAAAAACGGTGTGGAGATCCTGAAGGAGATGAAGGAGCGCGCCCCGGATGCGCAGGTGATCATGCTTTCCGGGCAGGACAAGATCGAAGTCGCCGTAGACAGTCTCAAGTACGGCGCTTATGATTATGTGATAAAAGGAGAAACTGCCTTTTCCCGTACCGAAAACATCATCAATAACCTGAGCGAGCTGCACCGGATGCGCGCCATCAACAGCGCCTACAAAAGGACGATCATCCTGTTATCGGTCAGCATCGGCATTATCATACTGCTTTCGCTCTACATGGCCTATTTCCGGTATCTGTAGCCCGTACTGCAATCCGGGTCTGTGCCGCAAATCAATCAACTGGTCTCCCATCAGCTGATTGATTTGCTCTTTCTTGCTACATTTGCTCATCACTGCACCTGATTATTAACTGACTTATGGAATTAGCCCGGCGCCTGAGCCTCATTACCGAACCGCAGACAATACGAATGGCCAAGCTGAGCCGTGAACTGAAGGCTCAGGGTACGAATATCATTGACCTGAGCCTGGGAGAGCCGGACTTCCGCACACCAGGCCATATCATTGACGCGGCTACACAGGCGATGAAGGACGGCTATACCAAATACCCCCCCGTGGCCGGTATACCGGAGCTGCGGCAGGCGATCTGTGAAAAGTTCCGTCGCGACAACGGCCTCCGCTACCAGCCGGATGAAGTCATTGTCTCCACCGGCGCCAAGCAATCCCTGGCCAATGCCATACTCAGCCTGGTAAATCCGGGCGATGAAGTGCTCATCCCTACCCCATACTGGGTCACATACAGCGCGCTGGTGCAACTGGCCGAAGGCGCCGTCAGGCTTATACCCTGCACCATCGAGACCGACTACAAGCTCACCCCAGATCAATTGGAGGCAGCCATTACCCCAAATACAAAACTGTTTATATTTTCCTCGCCCTGCAATCCTTCGGGGAGCGTGTACACCCGCCATGAGCTAACGCAGCTTGCCGCCGTATTCGCGCTCCACCCCCAGATTATGATCATCAGCGACGAGATATACGAGCATATCAATTTTATCGGCAGTCATGAAAGCATTGCCCAGTTCCCGGATATCAAAGACCGCGTAGTAGTCGTCAACGGCTTTTCCAAAGGATTTGCCATGACCGGCTGGCGGCTTGGTTATATGGCCGGCCCCAAACCGCTGGTGCAAGCCTGCGAAAAGCTCCAGGCGCAGATCACATCCGGCGCAAACATCATCACACAGCGCGCCGCTATTGCAGCGCTCACCGGTGATATGGCGCCCACCAGGCTCATGCAGGAAGCATTCCGGCAGCGCAGGGATTTTGTGGTGAAGTCGCTGGGCAACATCCCTGGTGTGCGCATCAATCAGCCGCAGGGCGCCTTCTATGCCTTCCCCGACATCAGTCATTTTATCGGGATGACCGACGGCACAACAGTGATCCGCAATGATGAAGATATGGCCATGTACCTCCTGCACAAGGGCCATGTGTCTACCGTATGCGGATCAGCATTCGGCAGCGACGGCTGCATCCGGATATCATTCGCCACCTCCATGGAGCTGCTCGAAGCCGCCATGCAGCGTATTGCAGATGCGCTTTCCCGGCTGGCTAAAAACTGATTATACCACAATAAACGCCGATGAACCGTAAAGAGCATATTGCGGTGGCCGCCCTGAGACTTTTTGCTGAACGGGGGTATGAGCATACCGCTACCCAGCTGATTGCCCGGGAAGCAAACGTATCGGAAGCGCTTATATTCAGACATTTCGGCAATAAGGAGCAGTTGCTCGGCCACGTGATCAAGAGTGGTTATAAACGTGTGGCCGCTCATAACCGGGGTATGCTCCGGAAGCAAGATCCGCTTGATTTCATACACACCATACTCGATTTTCCTGAAAAGCTGGTATCCCTGGAGCCTGAATTCTGGAAGCTGCAATACCGCCTGCTCGATACACCATTAGCCCGGAAGCACCATGAACATTTTATACAGCCGGTATATGCGCTGCTGGTCACTGCCTTCACCGGGCTGGGCTATAAGGATCCGGAGCTGGAAACCCGCTTTGTACTGCTGGTCATAGACTCCTTATGGAAAAGCATGGTCGTCAGCGGCACGGAAGACCAACGCCCGCTGGTTGCGTTCATCAAAGATAAATACCGCAGGACGACATAACCAACTGTGTCTGTTAAATAGTGCGGGGGTAATCAAGTTCCATGCAACTGCGGGATTTAATTATTGCGTATCTACACGATCTGTCAGTATATAGGATGTATAGCGGAATCATTTTTTAGCCGATTGGATCGCAGCCGGTGACTGGAGGGCTTCTTTTTTTGTCCAGAAAACAAGAAAGTGAAACACAAGAATATAGTTGTTACTAACAATTCACAAACTCAGAAATCCCTGCTGACATAATGTTGTCACACACCCGTCTTTCCTTTGCAGTATCATTCAATATTCACCTTTAAATACTGCAAAGATGACACCACAAACATCAGTACCGTCGCAAGACGCCAGCCTCAACCCCGTAATCACAACAGACCAGTTGCTGGCCCACTGGCAGGGACACCGGGGCCTCACCCGCCGGGTAATCGAAGCCTTCCCCGAGCATGAATTATTCCATTATTCCATCGGTGGGATGCGCACCTTTGCGGATATGGTATCGGAGCTGCTCGGCATCGCCGGTCCCGGCGCGCGAGGACTGGCAACGGGCGATTGGAGCCCGCTGAACGAACACCTCAACCACGGCAATAGTAAAGAACGCCTGCTGGCATTCTGGGACGAAGCTACCGAAGAGATCAACCGCTACTGGCCGCAAATACCCGTTACCCGTTTCCAGGAAGAAATACGCGCATTCAACCAATACGGCGGCCCCGCCTATTCCAGTCTGCTATATTTTATAGACAATGAAATACACCACCGCGGTCAGGGATATGTGTACCTGCGTTCGCTGGGCATTGAGCCGCCGTATTTCTGGGAGCGGTAATAATCTGTCTGATAGCATGAAACCTTATACATGGCAACACATCCCCCTCTTTCCCCCTTCAACGGGGGACGATCAGTGCATACACCTGATGATACCCTGTACTATTGCGGCAAATGGTTAGTTGTATTATAAAGGGATGAAAAATAGTACACCACAGAAATGTGCATGATAGAAGAACAATGTTGTCGTCTCCCCTCGAGGGAAGAACGTGAGGGATGTCTCGTTCCACAGGAATATTATCCCGGTAGAATTTTAGACAAATCCTGAAAGCAATGCAACAGATGAAAAGAGTATTGGTATTCAGCACCTCGCTGGAAAGCGAAGACGATATACGCAACGTAAAGCCGGCGCTGGATCATCTTGTCGGCACAAACGGAAGATGGAATTTTGACCTGGAGGATTGCGACTGCATCCTCCGGGTTGAAACCCCCATGCTGCCCGAGCCTGTGGTAATCGCTGCCTTACAAAACCGTGGCTATACCTGTACCGGATTGGAATGATGGTGCGTGTTCACAAAGTCCGCTTTGTCCGCATCGCCCTTGTCTGCGTGAGCGTTTTATCTTTAATAAACCGGCTGTACTCCGCCGAATCCACAGCATAAAGCGCCACCTTCCCCTGTTCGTTACAGTGAACGCCCCAGCCATAACGCTTTCCCAACGGAGAAGCCCGGAGGCAGGCCTGGCCTTTGGAGAAAAAAGCTTCACGCGCGGCGGTATCATGCACGTCTATACCCTGACGCTCCGCGTGCACCATAAACAACACATCATCCTGTGTATATTTATACGGGGTCTTTGCAATCAGCTCATATTGCTGTAAGGCCACCGTTTTGCGCCCTCCTTTCGGCTCGGGAACAATGGCAGCAGCAGCCGGACAATCATCCGAGACGGCAATGAATGTATTGTAATAGTTGGTGCTCTTCATAGTTGCTTAGATTGAACCCGGTGGCTGAGCTTGTCGAAGCCATCAGCACTAAACCATTCCGGCTTGAAAAGCATGTCAATAGTACACCAGGTCATTATCGCATCTTCTTACTAAATATGCTCACTAATCTTTGCCATCAGCCTCCTCACCACATCCTTCAAAGACTCCGGCTCCAGTATTTGTGCATAATCACCAAACATCAGATACCACCGGGCAAAACCGACGTCCATATCCGTAGTCATAAACGTCATTTCCATCCAGTCACCCTTTATCTCCTCCGACACAAAACCATGATACCTGCGGCTTTCCTGCATATAAGGAATCACCTTCCGGTCTACACGCAAACGCACTGTCCGTTTTTTCTGATCCGTTCTGTCTTCCCGGTAAACCTGCATCGGCTGGTGCTCGCGCCCGAAAGGCATATCCGTTCTCCTGATCTGCAGGATCCGGTCGGTACGGAACTGCCGGTAATCGTTGCGCAGATGGCAGAAAGCCATCACATACCAGTAATGATGCTCATGGAATACACCTACCGGTTCGATAACACGTTCCGTGGGGGCATCTGCCTGGAATGACCGGTACAGAAGCCGTACCGCTTTACGGGCGGCAATGCTTTCAAACAGGATCTCCAGCGCATCCGGTATACTTTCGTTAAAGGGATTCCGCACCGCTTTCACATCCACGCTCGATTCCAGCGCTGTCACCCAGTCTTTCTCCGATCCGCGAAGCACCGATTTTATCTTATACATAGCAGACGCATAGTGCGCTCCCAGTTTTTTGTCGGTGAACTGCTGCATGAGCTTTTCTGCGGCCACAAAACTGCCCGCTTCTTCACGGGTAAACATCACCGGCGGGAGACGGTATCCGTCCATAATGGAATAGCCCACTCCGGCCTCGCTGACGATCGGCACACCTGCAGACTCCAGCGCACGGATATCCCGATAGATCGTACGCAGGCTTACCTGGAAGCGGTCTGCCATCTCCTGCGCCCGTACCACCCGCCGCGACTGCAGCTGGATCAGTATCGCAACGGTCCTGTCAAACCTGTTCAGCGTGTCCATGAAAGCATATTGCAATGCAAGATAAAACAATGAGCGTTATATTTGCTACCGGCGGACGTGTCCGAAAAAGACGTACAACTTGAACATACTCGAACTTTTCCCTCCGGTACGTACATTTATCTTTGAAGTAGATCATGTGCTTACAGACGGACATATCAGCCTGGGCACAGACAACCAGGCAATGCGCAGCTTTTTCGCCCGCGACCTGTATGCCATCCATAAAGCCATACAACAAGGTTACCAGGTATCCGTCATTACACCGGAATTATCGGGAATACTGCTGCCGGTCGCCATTACACAATCCGGCATTACGGTTTTAGACAGCAGGGAGCATCTGCCTGCCATTGCCGGAAATACCGGCGTCTTGTATATGAATAGCATATATCCCACACCTCAGGCAACGCAACCGGGTACATTATACTGCTGCCCGGCAGATGCAGTTCCGGAAGTCAAAGCGCTTGCAAGGTATATTTCCCCGTTCAAAGGCGGTAAAGGATGCGTGTACGATGTGATCGAAAAAGTCCTGAAGCTCAATCACCACTGGTGATCAGCACGCTTCCAGCGCGCCGAGTACATCCTTCAGGATATCATCCCGGTGCTCCAGCCCTACGGAAATACGGATCAGCCCACTGGTGATGTTGACCGCAAGCCGTTCTTCTTCCGTCAGCTTTGCATGGGTTGTACTGGCCGGGTGAGAAGCTATGCTGCGTGTGTCGCCCAGGTTAGCGGTGAGGGTAAGCATCTTCAGGTTATCCAGAAAATGCCTGCCGCTTTCCAATCCGCCCTTCAGCTCGAAACATACAATACCGCCGCCGTTCGTCATCTGCTTCTTTGCAATCTCATATTGCGGGTGCGAAGACAGGAAAGGATATTTCAGCCAACTGATCTTAGGATGATGTTCCAGTTGCTCCGCAAGGTATAACGCATTGGAAGCATGGCGTTCCATACGTACATCAAGCGTTTCGAGACTTTTGCTGAGGATCCAGGCGTTAAAAGGCGATAGAGCCGGGCCGGTGCTGCGGCAAAAAAGATAGATCTGGTGGATCAGCTCTTTTTTACCCACGATCACGCCGCCCAATACCCGGCCCTGGCCATCGAGCCACTTGGTAGCAGAATGCACAACCAGATCAGCGCCAAAATCAATTGGCCGTTGTGCCACCGGTGTGGCAAAACAGTTATCAACATTCAGGATCAGGTTATGCTTACGCGCCAGCTTGCCGGCCAAATCCAGGTCTATGATATCAAGACCGGGATTTGTCGGGGTTTCGAAGAAAATCATTTTCGTCTGCGGGCGGATAGCGGCTTCCCATTCTTCGGGTTTATCTGCTGATACATATGTGTATTCGATACCGTAGCCCGGCAGGTATTTGGAAAGTACGGTATGCGTGCTGCCAAAGATGGAGCGGCAAACCAGCAAATGATCCCCCTGGCGGAGCAAGGCCATAATGGAAGCAAACACGGCACTCATGCCGGATGCTGTTGCGTAACCGGCTTCTGCACCCTCCAGCGCGCACATCTTGTCTGTAAACTCCTGCGTATTCGGGTTGCTGAACCGGCTGTAGATATTGTTATCCAGTTCGTCAGCAAAGGTGGCGCGCATTTCCTCAGCATCATCATAGCAAAAACTGCTGGTGAGGAATAACGGTACGGAATGCTCCATTTCGTCTGTACGGGGGACTTGTATGCGTATCGCCTGTGTTATAGGATGAGTGGACATTGCTTTGTTTTATCGTTAATGAATCCGTGAATGAATCACCCGGCGTTGACCACAACATCCCAGGTGATCGTGCAGCCTGACCGGCGCAGGGTTTCCGCAACGGAACAATATTTATCAATAGATAGTGACACGGCCTGGCGGGCATGACCTTCACCAACCTCCCCGGAGAAAATAAAATGGACATGCACTTTTTTCCAGAGCGAAAACGTGCCGTCTTTTTCACGCTCACCTGCTATTTCCATCCGGAATGTCTGCGGCAACTGTCTTTTCTTTTTCAGAATAGAAATGATATCTACCCCGCTGCAGCTCCCCAGCGACATGAGCAGGCCGTGCATGGGCCGGATGCCGTAATCTATGCCTCCGTGTTCCGGAGCGGTGTCGAAATGAACAAGGTGACCGGCTTCGTCTGTGGCGTCAAAACCGCTGGTTTGGGAATAACGTGTTATTATTATACGTGTCATAAAATGAATTTATTCTGTAGAGACGCGATAAATCGCGTCTCCCCCTCGCGCAATGGCAGAGACGCGATGCATCGCGTCTCTACGTGCCCTCCATCACCAGGTCTTTCTCTACCCTGAGATTATCAATAATAAATACCTGCCGTGCCGGCGTGTTCTTGCCCATATAATATTCCAGCAGCTTTTGTATTTGTGCATCCTGGCTAAGCAGCACCGGGTCCTTTTTCATATCGTCGCCGATAAACCGGGAAAATTCATCCGGTGATATTTCACCCAACCCTTTAAAACGGGTAATCTCCGGCTTGCTGCCCAGTTCATTGACCGCTGCCTGTTTCTCTTCTTCGCTATAGCAGTATATGGTCCGTTGCTTATTGCGTACCCGGAATAAGGGCGTATCCAGGATGTACACATGCCCGTTGCGCACCAGGTCGGGGAAAAACTGGAGGAAAAAAGTCATGATCAGCAGGCGGATGTGCATGCCGTCCACATCGGCATCGGTAGCGATCACGATATTGTTATAACGAAGTCCGTCCATCCCGTCCTCGATATTCAGCGCATGCTGCAGCAGATTGAATTCTTCATTTTCGTACACCACTTTTTTCGTAAGCCCGAAACAGTTGAGCGGCTTACCGCGCAGACTGAATACAGCCTGGCTTTCAACATTCCGGCTTTTGGTGATGCTGCCGCTTGCAGAATCTCCCTCGGTAATGAAGATGGTGCTTTCCAGTTGCTTCTCCCGGTATTCTTCCCGGTTCTTTACCGGCGGTTCACTGTTAAAATGAATACGGCAATCGCGCAGCTTTTTATTATGCAGATTGGCTTTCTTGGCCCGTTCGTTGGCCAGCTTCCGGATGCCGCTCAGTTCTTTGCGTTCGCGCTCGCTTTGCTCGATACGCTTTTTGAGCGCCTCGGCAACAGCAGAATTTTTATGCAGGAAATTATCCAGTTCACGGGCCAGGAAGTCGAGCACGAAGCTCTTCATGCTGGGGCCGTTCTCCCATACATACTGGCTACCCAGCTTTGTCTTGGTCTGGCTTTCGAACACTGGTTCCTGTACACGCACAGAGACTGCGGCACAAATGCTCTGCCGCACATCGCTCGCTTCGTAATCCTTCTTATAGAAATCCCGGATCACCTTCACAAAGGCTTCACGGAATGCCCCCTGATGCGTCCCCCCCTGAGTAGTATGCTGCCCGTTTACAAAGCTGTACAGGTCCTCGCCATAGTCGCCAGTATGGGTGATGGCCACTTCGATATCCTCCCCTTTCAGATGGATGATCGGGTAACGCAGATCGTCCGGGTTGGTTTTGCGTGTCAAAAGGTCGAGCAGCCCGTTTTTGGAGATATAATTCCGTCCGTTGAAGTTGATCTGTAGACCTGCATTCAGGAAGCAATAGTTCCAGAGCTGGTTTTCTACATATTCATGGATAAAATGGTAATTCTTAAATACCGTATCATCCGGCCGGAAAACGACCAGCGTACCATTTGCCTCTTTTGTATCTGTCTCTTTATACTCCTTTACCAATACTCCTTTTTCAAATTCGGCGGCTTTGCCACGGCCATCCCGGAACGCTTCTACCCGGAACATGGAGCTCAGGGCATTCACGGCTTTGGTACCCACCCCATTCAGCCCCACGGACTTCTGGAACGCCTTGCTGTCATACTTGGCGCCGGTATTGATCTTGGACACGACATCCACTACTTTGCCGAGCGGTATGCCCCGCCCGTAATCGCGGACGGTCACCTGGCCTTCTTTGATCGTCAGCTCCACCCGCTTACCAAAGCCCATGGTATATTCATCAATACAGTTATCTATAACCTCCTTGACAAGTATGTAGATACCATCATCCATGCTGCTGCCGTCGCCCAGCTTACCGATGTACATACCCGGACGGAGACGGATGTGCTCCCGCCAGTCGAGTGATTTGATACTGTCTTCCGTATACTGATTTGCTGCTGCCATAGTCTTCCTTACGGGCGCAAATTTACGGTTTCCGGAGGAAGTATCAGGAGTGTTTATGCAGGCACGGCCCTCCTGAGGAGCTATCGTATGTACACAAATATATTTGGAGCCGCCATCGCCTGTTATAGACTATAGCTATTTTTAATGGTTGTGGCAGCCCATCCATATTATTGTAAAGTAGCTATAAGGATTCGCCGGATTTCTTTTATCCAGCTTTCTTTTTGGCGCTGCTTCTCCCGGCCGTGCTCTTTTTGGATGCCGTGCTTTTCTTTGTAGCCGTTTTCTTACTTCCGGTATTCTTCGATGCAGACTTTTTGGAGTTCCTTTTGGGAGCAGGTACTTTTTCACCCTTCTCTCTCGCTTCCGACAAACCGATGGCAATTGCCTGCTTGCGGCTGGTGACCTTTTTACCGGAAGTACCGCTTTCTAACTTACCCTCCTTAAATTCACGCATCACCTTTTCTACCTTATCCTGGGCTCCTTTCGAATATTTACGAGGCATAATACGGGTCTTTGAGTTTACCGGTAAAAATTATACCACGGTTCGCTATCTGATTTTGATGCTCGAAAGGATGATAAAGAAAAGAGGATATCCATGTGGTAATGGCTTCGGCAAGCTCAGCCACCGTCGTTTATTGCCGGTGGCTGGGCCTGTCCGAAGCCCGGTTACCACAAAACCATTCCCCGGATAAAAACACATCATTGACAATACACAGACCTATGCTACGGCCTGTTGGTATTGTTGATCTTATCCTTGTTATTATCATGGCGATTCATGTCTCTGTTACCGGGTGGCGTATCCCTTCTGTTCATCCGGTCACGGCTGTTGTTTGGAGTATCAGGCGCCCACGGATCTGTGCGCTGCTCATTCCAGTTTCTGGTAGTATCAGTTTTCCGGTCCCTTCCCCTTGTCTGGGCATCGGCTGTAACGGCCCACAGGCTTACGCCGAGCAATAAAATGATCGTTTTCATAGCATAAAATTTTGGTGTTAAGGAATACAGATTTATTGAAAAACACATGCCACTGACACGAAGAAATCAGGCACCCGGTGTGCTTATCACGAGTCTTTCATTTACTGGTGTATACCCATCCATAAGCTATATATGCAAAAACCGGAGATGATCTTTCCCCGGGTACAAAATCACAATATCGCAATCCCAGGCAACAAATTCCCCGTATACAGCAGATAGCGGCATGGTGTCATTTGCACAGACACACAAAGTGATTTACCAGCAGTCTTTTATTCGCTTACCGGGTGGTGATCAGTTGCAGATTGCTGCGTTGTGAACAGGTGGCTAAGTCAGTCAATAAATCACGCAACTGCTCAAAGCTTTTCAGACAATAAGTAGCTGCAGAAATGTTCGATCCTATTTTCACTGTTATGGCCTTACCATACAAAGGGCGAAACATATCCTCGTCTGTAACGTCATCTCCGGCTGCCAACACAAACGCAGACGGATGACGTGCCAGGATCGAAGTTGCGGCTTTACCTTTATTCACCAGATTGCTTTTGATCTCGATCACTTTACTTCCCTGCAGCATATCCAGGTTCCTGTTCTGGATCTGGGTGCGCAACATCGTTATTATTGCCGGAAGGCGGTCACCCACAAGTGTACGCTCGCTGCTCCGGTAATGCCAGGCAATGGAATAGTTTTTTTCTTCTATGAAAGAACCGGGTATTCCGGCAGTAAACATCTCTAACGCAGACCTGATATCCTTCTTCCAGTCTTGCTTCAAGCCCGGAATGCCCATCCATTTACCACCATGCTGCTTGTAGAAGGCGCCATGCTCTGCAATCAATCCCACGGGAATGCCTCCCAGCCATTTGTCAAGGGTTTCCCGGTCACGACCACTTATAATAACTACCCTGTTCCCCGCAACGCTGCTTAGCCTGGCAAGTAAAAGCAGCAGCGATTGGTCCGGAGCCGCCTGCTCCGGCTGACTGTGAAAAGGCATCAGAGTACCATCATAATCCAGCAGAAACAATCTGCTTTTACCTTGACGATAGCTGTGCCTGATCTGCATAATTCCCTTGTCGGTTAAAAGCGGACACACGAGGACCTGTTTCTGTGCCTGTTTTTGCAGCGTCTCCATAAAGTCCTGCATCCATTTAAAAATATCATTGTCGCGCACCTTGCGCTGCATCGCCTCCATACGCTGTCTGCGTTCGGCCTCAGGCATGGTAAGCGCTGTATGAATGGCGGCAGCAAAACTTTCGATGTCATTAGGATTTACCTGAAGCGCCTCCGTCAGCTCTTTGGCAGCACCGGCAGCTTCACCCAACACTAATACCCCGTCTTTACTCACATTGCTGGCTACATATTCTTTACAAACAAGGTTCATCCCATCCCTCAACGGGGTCACCAGTGCTACATGAGCGGTTTTATAAAGCGCTGTAAGCATATTGGGTTGGAACGATCTGTAAAAATGATGGATAGGTTGCCAACCAATCGTGGCATATTTTCCATTGATCTCGGTAATCAGACGATCCATCTCATGTTTAAGTTCGCGGTAGTCACATACGTTATCTCTTGATGGCACTACCAGATGAATGAGCGTAACTTTCCGGATCCACTCGGGGTGCTGTTGCAAAAAAGCCTCGAATGCTTTCAGTCTTTGCAGGATACCTTTGCTGTAATCCAGCCGGTCTACCGATAATACCAGTTTGGTATGTGCAATGCGGGTTATCTTTTCCTCAGCCTTCAGTGTTTCAGGCGCAAGCGCCATCCGGCTGAATTTCTGGTAATCGATACTGATCGGAAAGGCGTCTACCCGTACACTCCTGGCGCCTGCAAAAAAGCCATGATCGTGTTCCCGGCAGGAAAGCAGGGATACTACGGCCTGACGAAAACAGGCAACATCCTCTTCCGTCTGAAAACCAATGGTATCGGCACCCAGCAAACCATTTACCAATTCGCTCCGCCACGGAAGGGCACGTAACATTTCGTAAGCCGGAAACGGGATATGCTGGAAATAACCGATGACCGCATCCGGCAACTGTTCCCGGACCATTGCCGGTACAAGCATCAACTGATAATCATGGATCCAGATGATATCGTCCGCTGTTGCCATCCGTACAATTTCATCCGCAAATTTCTGGTTTACAGAAACATAAGATTCCCAAAAAACGGGATCGTAATTACTGTAGGGGCCGAAATAATGAAAAAGCGGCCACAATGTACCGTTGGAGAACCCCTCATAATACTGGGAAATTTCTGAAGCGGATAGAAATACCGGATGCAGTTTGCGCCTCCCGAGATCATCCATAATCTGCTGCTGATCCGCTGCATGTATCTCCGTGCCAGGCCAGCCAACCCATATATGTCCGGATTCAGAGAACACGCTGCTTAAACCCGTTGCCAGCCCGCCTTCACTGCATTCGTAACGATATTCTTCACCTTTGACGATCCGTACAGGCAATCTGTTCGAAACATTGATTATTCTGTTTTTATTGTAATCGATTATGCTCATATCCCCCTGAATTTTCCCGACTATACTATAGTAAATGATTGTGCCGCATGATCTGTCCCGACTGTGTATACCCGGTTACATAACACAAGCCATCCCGCACTTCCGCAATCCTGTTTAAATTTTGTTGCAATAAATATACCACGGTCTGCTAACCAAATAGGCTGCGACAAACAGCAATTGTTATTCAGTACGAAAAAACATAACCTCAATATCTAACGAGAAATAACTACAACAGACCGGAATGTCCATCGTTTGTCAATTGTGTAGACAGCATACCTCATCTCCTCAATTTGGCGCACACCCGTATGATTGCTCATCAACCGTATGTGGGTATAGCATGTTAACAACACTGCATACAACTAATGGTACGGTTTTGAATAAAGATGCTGTAACAGGAGACCAGCACCTGTTTCACCTGGTGGCATTCCAAACAGGGGATCACCCAATTCATCAACACTCCATTATGATATGACCGATAAAAAAACAGACAGACTGACCTGGTACAAGGATGTTATCATCTATGAACTGCATATAAAGGCA
This sequence comes from uncultured Chitinophagaceae bacterium, assembly GCA_964527735.1. Taxonomy (GTDB): domain Bacteria; phylum Bacteroidota; class Bacteroidia; order Chitinophagales; family Chitinophagaceae; genus JBEBVQ01. Next base: position 36,701 of record CAZGPG010000012.1, read on the forward strand.
TTCAGAGACGCTGACGGAGATGGGGTCGGTGATTTCGAAGGCCTGATGCAAAAACTGGATTACCTGCAGGAGCTCGGGATTACCGCCATCTGGCTCCTCCCTTTCTACCCTTCCCCGCAGCGCGATGACGGATATGATATCGCAGACTACTACAACATCAATCCTGCATACGGAGAAAAAAAGCATTTCACGAGATTCCTCAGGGAAGCGCACAAACGAAATCTCAAGGTTATTACCGAACTGGTTATTAATCATACTTCCGATCAGCATCCCTGGTTTCAACGTGCAAGACACGCACCTAAAGGCTCGGCTCACCGCAATTATTATGTCTGGTCGGATGATCCGGAGCAATATAAAGATGTCCGCATCATCTTCCAGGACTTTGAGGTATCAAACTGGACCTGGGACCCCGTAGCACAGCAATATTACTGGCATCGCTTCTTCCATCATCAGCCAGACCTGAATTTCGACAATCCGAAAGTCCAGGAAGAGGTATTCCGCATCATCGACTACTGGTGTGAGATGGGAGTTGACGGATTCCGGCTGGATGCGGTGCCGTATCTTTTTGAACGTGAGGGCACCAACGGGGAGAATCTGCCAGAAACACATGCATTCCTGAAAAAGCTGCGTACACATGTCGATGATCATTTTCCCGGCACTCTGCTGCTGGCAGAAGCCAATATGTGGCCGGAAGAAGCAGCCGCATACTTTGGCGATGGCGATGAGTGTCATATGAACTATCACTTTCCTGTTATGCCACGGATGTTTATGGCATTACAAATGGAAGACCGTTATCCGATCACCGATATCTTCGACCAGACACCAACGATTCCTGAAAACTGCCAGTGGGCCATCTTTCTCCGGAACCATGATGAACTCACACTTGAAATGGTCACCGATGAGGAGCGGGATTATATGTATAAGGTTTACGTAAAGGATCCCAAGGCCAGGATCAATCTAGGTATCCGCCACAGGCTTGCACCGCTGATGGGCAGTAACCGGAAAAAGATCGAACTGCTCAATTATCTTTTATTCTCATTACCTGGCACACCCGTCATCTATTATGGTGATGAGATCGGCATGGGAGACAATGTATACCTCGGTGATCGTGATGGTGTGAGGACACCTATGCAATGGTCTTCCGCCATGAACGCAGGCTTCTCTGAAGCCAATCCGCAGCGGCTGTATCTACCCTTGATCATAGATCCGCAGTTTCACTATGAGTCGGTGAATGTAGAAGTACAAAGCCGGAATACCTCATCCCTGCTATGGTGGATGAAGCGGATCATCCAGGCCCGCAGTCGCTATAAGGCTTTCAGCAGAGGAGATATGAAATTCATTACGTCCGAAAATCCTAAAATCCTCGCTTTTACACGTAGTTATGGAGGACAGATTATGCTCGTTACAGCCAACCTGTCACGCTTTCCCCAACCGGTAGAGCTGGATCTGTCGGCTTATAAAGATTACCAGCCTGTAGAAGTGTTCAGCAAAATAAAATTTCCGCAAATCCGGGAAGACACCTCCTACTTTCTCACTATGAGCGCTCATGACTGTCAGTGGTTCCTGCTGGAGCCGGTGCGCAGCCCTGAACGAAGCTATGAAACGCTGCCTGACATGCACATGGACAAATGGGTGCAAATTTTGAGCCGCGAAGTTGTGGACGAACTGGAAAATCATGTCCTTCCGCATTATCTCATGCAATTGCGATGGTTTGGCGGAAAGACAAGAAATGTACAGGGATTGAAGATAACAGGCCATGCGACCATACCACCGGGTACATCGCCGGCTGTTTTACTCCTGATAGAAGTGAGCTATAGCAGCGGACTGCCGGAAATCTATCAGCTGGCTGTAGGATTTGAATCAGGGCCGTTAGCAGAAAGCCTGAAAGAGAGCTGCCCACAATCCGTGCTCGCCAACCTGACCGTTGATAAAGAACAGGGGGTATTGTATGATGCATTATTCGGAAAGGAATTGCAGCAAACCCTTTTCCAGCGAATGGCCAAAGGACGGAAACTTTATCTGCACGACAGTGAAATACAATTTACCGGCATCAATGTGCTGAAGGATCATTACAACAACCAGACCAGGATACGCGCGAAACTGCTTTCTGCAGAGCTAAGTAACAGCTCCATCACATACGATAATAAGTTTTTTCTGAAGATCTACCGTAAAGTCGACTACACCATCAATCCCGATCTCGAAATAATCCGTTATTTAACCGAAATGGGATTCCCCCACATACCCAGGTATATGGGCGCCATTGAGTGGAAGTTTAAGAAAGATACACTGGTACTGGGTATGATGCAGGAACTGGTGGAGCATAACAGCGACGGCTGGCATTATATGCTCGATCAACTTGATCATTTCAATGAACGTGCCTCTTCGGGTGGTCATGAAAACATGCTGCATATCCCCCTGAAGGGAACGCTGACCCGGCCGGCCGGCTATACGGAAATACCTGAGCCGCTGAAGGAAATAATAGACGGCTCTGTCGCCGAACGGGCACGCTTGCTGGGTATACGCACCGGAGAGCTGCACCTGGCGCTGGCCTCAGCCGGCAACGGACAGCGGGATTTTAAACCCGAACCTTTTTCGCTGCACTACCAGCGATCGCTGTATGCTTCTTTCCAAAGCGCAGTCCGGGCAGCATTCCAGAATCTCGCACGTAACCTAAAACGATTGCCGCAGGAAGTCCGGGCTGAAGCCGAAGAAATACAGGCCATACGGACGGATATTCTGGAGAAGATGAAAGCGATATACCGGAAAAAGATAAATGTTGTAAAATTCCGGATCCACGGAGATTACCATCTGGGGCAGGCGCTGTTTACGGGAAAGGATTTTGTCATTCTCGATTTCGAAGGAGAACCCTCCAAGTCGTACAGTGAACGACGCTTAAAACGGTCACCGCTGAGGGATGTCACCGGGATGATCCGGTCATTCCATTATGCCGCTTATGGCAGCCTGTTCCTGAACGATCAGATACCCAAAGCCGATATCAGCAAGCACATACCGTATGTGGAGCAATGGTATCACTATATGAGCGGTTTTTTTACAAAAGCCTATTTCAACACCGTAAAAGACAGTCCTTTTCTGCCCAATAATGAAGAAGATCTCCAGGTGCTGATGCAGTCTTTCCTGCTCGACAAATCCATCTATGAATTGAATTACGAACTGAATAATCGTCCCGACTGGGTGATCATACCGTTACGTGGTATCCGGGCGATCATGGACAAACATCTGGAAACTGACCTGCTATAATGCCCGGCATAAAAGCACACGATTCATATGCAGACGCTGTCGTTAAGCTCGCCTGCATTGGAACTTATTATCCTGAAAAGATCGTCTAACCACGATAAAACAACTCTGTCCACTGACGCAGCTTTTCTGCATCGCGAAACGACAACTGACCGGGCATTAGTCGCCACATCCAATTCCCCGCTGTGGTACCGGGTGTATTCATACGGCAGCCGGCATCCAGCCCGAGTATATCCTGCACTGGCAGAACCACCATTTCTGCTACCGATGCATAAGCCAGGCGTCCCAGCACTTCATGGATATTTGTTTCTCTGACCCGGCTGTTCGTGTACTGATTGATTCGCTTCTTGTCTGCCTCACTGGCCTCTTCACGATACCATCCCAATGTAGTGTTATTATCATGAGTACCTGTGTACACCACAGTGTTCCTGTCATAATTATGCGGGATATCAACGGAACGCTCCATGTGCTCACCGAAAGCAAACTGAAGCACCTTCATCCCCGGTAGTCCAATTGCATCTCTCAGCTCGTACACCTGTTCCATTTCATCTCCGAGATCTTCTGCTATAAAAGGCAAGCCACCCAGCTCTTTCTGCACCACATCGAAAAATGTCTTACCTGGCCCGGGCTTCCATATGCCCGACCGGGCCGTTGTTTCTCCTGCCGGCACTTCCCAGTAGGCCGAAAAAGCCCGGAAATGATCCAGACGTACCAGATCATACATTCTGAGATTACGTCTCAAACGCTGTATCCACCAACTGAACCCGGTAGCCGCAAGCCGCTGCCAGTTGAACGTGGGCATCCCCCACAACTGGCCATCAGCACTAAAATAGTCCGGCGGTACGCCTGCTATCTTTTCGGGCTTACCCTCCGGATCCAATGAAAATATATCCGGATGAGACCATACATCCGCCGAATCATGGCTTACATAAAACGGGATATCCCCCAGCAAGCGGACCGATGAAGTATGACAATAAGCCCTGATTTTCTCCCACTGCCATTCGAAAATAAACTGTATCCACTTAATCTTCGTCAATGCACCGGCATGTTGTGCTCCAAACTGTTGCAGGGCTTCTACTTCCCTGTTTTTATAGTAATCCGGCCACTGCACCCAGGGCAATTTAAAATGATCTTTCAACGCTGAAAACAATGCGAAGTCATCCAGCCAGCCAGCCTCATTCTGGCAGAAATCCGCGAATGCCTGCTCCAACGTATGCAAGTGGCCGCCTCCCCCCTGGTAATTTTCGTACGCCTGGTGTAGTAATACATTCTTCACGCTGACAGCCTTGTCGTATTGCAGCAGGTCCGTATCAGGCAGCTGGTACCTATCGACGTCTTCCCTGCGAAGCAGACCATCCTTCACAAGCTGATCAGGGCTGATCAGCAATGTATTACCAGCCATTGCGGATATTGAGCTATATGGAGAATATCCGGCATCGACATCTACCGGATTGAGCGGCAGTACCTGCCACAGGCACTGCTTGCTTTGCGCCAGAAAGTCAATGAACCGGTGGGCACCATCCCCAAAATCGCCTGTGCCATAGGGTGATGGGAGAGAAAACACGGGCAGCAGAATGCCTGCCTGCCGGTTATACATACTGCTTTCATGCAGTATTTCCGGTAGCGGAATGATGCGGGTATCCGTCCAATCCGGCGTAGGAATCGTGTTGCTTTGGCGCCGGAAAGTCATGCCATGCTGCCTTCTGTCTGCGATAATACTGCCCATACTGTTTGTCTTTGGGATAAAGATCATGCCATATCTGCTCCATTAGCAGATAAGTCGGCTATTATCCGGGAGAATTGCTGTACTGGCATATTTTTATTGTCTGTTATCCTGATGGCAAAATCAAAAAAGAAAAAACGGGCACTTTATATCGTTGGGGGCATACTTCTTCTGCTGATCATTATCCGTCTTGCATTACCGTCCGTTGTCCTGAAATATGCCAACAAGCAATTGTCTGAAATGGACGGCTATCGCGGTCATGTCAGCGATATTGACATCGCCTTGTACAGAGGAGCTTACCAGCTTGACAGTATTTACATTCATAAAGTAGATTCGGTAACCGGCAAGCTGGTGGAGTTTTTCAGCGCAGATAAAATTGACTTGTCGATAGAATGGAAAGCACTTTTCCATGGCAAAATTTTAGGAGAACTTGAATTTTTTACCCCCAAGCTTGTTTTTACAAAAGACAAAGCCGAGATCGGCGAAGTAGCGAAAGACACAAATGACTTCAGGAAAATCCTGAAAGATTTTATGCCGTTAAAAGTGAACCGGTTTGAAGTGCACGACGGCAGTATTCACTATGTTGATGAAACCAGCAATCCGAAGATCGATATATTCCTGGAGAACACTTACATCCTGGTCCAAAATCTTAAAAATACCGCTGATAGCAATGTGCTGCTGCCCACACCTGTAAAGCTTCATGCTGAAGCTTACGGTGGCACCTTTTTGCTCAATATGCAAATGAATGCGCTTGAGCAGCAGCCCACCTTTGACATGACCGCCGAACTGGAAAACACCAACCTTCCAGAACTAAATGACTTCTTTAAGGCATACGGAAAATTTGATGTCAACCGGGGCACTATGGGTCTTTATACGGAGTTTGCTGCTAAAGACGGGAAGTTCAAAGGCTATGTCAAACCTATCATCAAGGATCTTGACGTTTTGGGCGTAGAAGACAAAGAGGACAATGTACTGCAACAGGTAAAGGAAGGCGCAGTAGGCGTGGTCGGCAGCATCTTTAAAAACCCGAACAAAAAGCAGCTGGCAACCAAAGTCCCTATAGAAGGCGACTTTGGAGACCCTTCTGTCGGTACATGGGAAGCCGTATGGGAAGTGCTGAAAAATGCATTTATAGAGGCGCTTATGCCCTCGGTCGACAATGAGATCAATATCCAGTCGGCCGAAAATACGACGGGTGATGAAAACAAGCCCGGGTTCTTCAAGCGGCTATTCTCATCCAAAAAGAAAGAGGAGAAAAAAGCTGCGGAACAGCGTACGAACGGCTTGCAGCAATACAATACAGCTGATAAATAGGAAGGAACTACAACTGTCCCTCCGTTTGGCAACCTTCCCAAAGTACAATAAATCTTGTGGCATGCTCTATATCGGCACATCAGGTTATAGTTATCCATACTGGAAAAGCCGGTTCTACCCGGAAAAATTAGCTACATCCAAATGGCTCCAATACTATGCAACGCAGTTCAATACCGTGGAACTGAACAATAGCTTTTACCGGTTTCCAAAAGTGGAGCATCTCAAAAAAGCGGCCGACCAGACACCGGACGACTTTCTCTTCTCCGTAAAAGCTAATAAAGTAATCACGCATACCCGGCGCATGAAAGAGGTCGGCCAAACGATCCATGAATTCAGCAACATCGTTCAGCAGGGGTTGGGGAGTAAACTGGCTTGTATCCTGTACCAGATGCCGCCATCGTACAGCTATTCAGAGGAGCGGATGAATGATATTGTTCATCATCTTTCGTCGGGGCAATGGAATGTGATTGAATTCAGGCATGTATCCTGGTGGAGGGAAGAAGTATATCACCGGCTGGAAGCGCATCGTATACATTTTTGCAGCGTGAGTTATCCGGGGTTACCGGAGGATCGTATCATGACCGGAGCTCTCCTTTACCAGCGTATGCATGGTGTACCGGAATTATTTAAGTCATCTTACCCCGTGGCAGCGCTGGAAAACTTATCCGGGCAAATACCTGCTGAAGGTAACAGCTTTGTATACTTCAACAACACAATGTTCGAAGCCGGCTATAGCAATGCCCATTTACTGCAGCGGTTGACAGCAGAGAAAATGATTCCGTAACATCCGGCTGGCAACTTTTCAATAATAAATTATAGCAACGTAATTATTACGAACACATCATCCGCGACGAACGATCATACCAACGAATTGCGGAATACATCATTAATAATCCCGCAAACTGGCAGAAGGACAAATTTTATACGAAATAACACTTACTGACAGCTATATTCGTAATTTCATTTTTAAATCTTTATATGATCGAACAGGTAGAAATAGGCACATTGCAGTTTGAAGATTACCAGGAATTGCTGGTGGCCATGAAAGCATCTTACGAGGGATGGCAGGGGGGCTACTGGAGCTCTGATTCGATCAGGAATCTGATAACGAGATTCCCTGAAGGACAGATAGTCATCAAGGTGGGCGGCGTGGTCGTCGGCTGTGCGTTGTCCCTTATCGTCGATTATAAAAGATTTGGCGATGAGCATACGTACAGGCAGATCACAGGCAACTATACATTCAACACGCACAACCCTAAAGGAGATGTGCTGTACGGTATCGAAATATTCATACATCCCGATTACAGGGGGCTGCGACTGGGCCGGAGATTGTACGATGCCCGGAAGGATCTTTGTGAAAACCTGAATCTGAAGGGTATTATTTTCGGCGGACGGTTGCCTAATTTTCATGAATATGCTGCTACCTTGTCTCCCAAGGAATACATAAAAAAGGTCAGGAATAAAGAAATATACGATCCGGTATTGTCCTTCCAGCTCGCAAATGATTTCCATGTAAAGAAAGTGCTGCACAATTATTTGCCTGAGGACGGGCAGAGCAGGGAGTATGCAACGCTGCTGCAATGGCTGAATGTCTATTATGAACCGGATCCGAAGAACCTGTTTAACGTAAAAACATTTGTAAGGATCGGCCTGATCCAATGGCAGATGCGGCTGTACAAAGATATCGACGAGATGTTCAGCCAGGTAGAATATTTTATTGATTCGGTCTCCGCGTATAAAAGTGATTTTGCCGTGTTTCCCGAATTATTTAATGGCCCGCTGCTGGCCGGCTTTAACCATTTATCGGAAGCGGAGGCCATGCGTGAACTGGCCAGATTTACACCTGAGATCACAGAGCGCTTCCGGGAGCTGGCCATTCGCTATAATGTAAATATCATTACCGGCAGTCTGCCCAGCATCGAAGATGACTCATTGAAAAACGTTGGTTTTCTGTGCCACCGGAGCGGTGCAATTGATAAATACGAGAAAATACATATCACACCTGATGAAGCAAAGCACTGGGGCATACAGGGAGGAAAAACCCTGAAGGTATATGATACAGACTCAGGACGCATTGGCATCCTGATATGCTATGATGTAGAGTTTCCCGAGCTGGGCAGGCTCCTTGCCGAAGAAGGAATGCAGATCCTTTTTGTGCCGTTTCTGACAGACACACAAAACGCCTATATGCGTGTCCGGCTTTGTGCCCAGGCCCGCGCAATTGAAAATGAATGCTTCGTGGCGATCACGGGCAGTGTGGGTAATCTCCCCAAGGTCGAGAATATGGATATCCAGTATTCACAGGCCGCGGTGTTCACCCCCAGCGATTTTGCGTTTCCGTCAAACTGTATCAAGAGCGAAGCTACTACCAACACCGAAATGATACTCATCGCAGAAGTAGACCTGTCCCTGCTGCATGAATTGCACAGTTATGGAAGCGTCCGGAATCTGAAAGACAGGCGCAGGGATTTTTATGAGCTGAAATTCAAAAAAGTATAAGACTGCATAAAAAAGACTGCCTCAGATATCAGTATCCGGGGCAGTCTTTTTGACATACATTAAAACACACGGTTTCAGCGTTGTATCTGAACGGAAGCAGCTTCGATCTTTCCGTCATGCATCACCTGGAGGTAGTACATACCGGGTGCGAGTTGTGTCGTCGGCAGATGAATACGCTGCGTATTATTTGCAGGCGTCAGTTGCTCAACCATTCTGCCGGTTACATCCATAAGGCGCACCTGTGCTATGGCGCTGTTGTCTGTTTCTATGGTAATATACGCGGAAGAAGGATTGGGATAATACCGGAAGCCGGCAGTTGATACGATCTCATTCACTCTGTTAGAGGTACCATCATCAAATGTTTCGTAGATGAAATGGTATTTCTCGTCATTAGCGACTACATCCCAGAAACCGGCAATATCCCATGTCTGGAACTCAACCTCGGTGATCCGGTTATGTTGATTATAATTCAGGTTAACCCGGTTCTTATTTTCCCAGGAATTGGAACCTCCGTCCCACTCCTGTCTTGAGACAGACGTAACAGATCCGCCACCGGAAGTTGTGTAATTATAGGCATACCTTTCATCCGGTTCCCAGGTAGTCCCATTCCATAGATGTATAGTAATGGTCGAAAGATCACCGTTCGCATCATAGGCATAAGTCAATCTTTCGTCATTACCCCAGGCGGTAGTAAGCGTATTCCATACCTGTATCAACTGCTGCGTCAGGTTCCCATCCTGGTCGTATGTGTAAGTGTTCTTATCGGTGGCATCCCAGACAGTAGTCAGGGTATTCCAATCCTGAAAAGTAGATGAAACCCATTGCCCGTTATCGTATCCCAGATTATGACGGGTTCTGTTTTTCCAGGCACTGCCAATTGTTTCCCAGTCCAGGGAAGTGGTCCTGGTCAGGTCGCTACCGGTGTATTCGTAAGTAGTCCGGGTATCGCCTTCCCAGACAGATCCGCCCAGATCCCATTCTTCGGCAGTCAGGTCCGTTATCTGCTTAGCGGCATTATAGTTCAGCACGCTACGGTAGTCGGGTTCCCAAACTGTGCCATCCCAATCGTCCGTGTGCAACTGGGTTAAGTTATTATCACTGTTCCATGTCAGCACATTCCGGCCGTCGTTCTCCCAGACACCGCCACTAAGTGTCACCTGCGTAAGAGTGTTCAGCAGACCGGAACTGGTAAGCGTAGTGGACGACCTTCCCCGGGGCTCCGAAAACGACATGGTACCGGCATCCCAACGATATGTATTCAGCGAATCAAAAGTCATACCTCTATACAGCGGCAAGACAAATTCAAGCTCATCTTTAAGAGGAGTCGTCACCGGCAGATAATTATAGATCATGAACTTTGCATAATCAAAATCGCCTCCACGGGTACCGCTCCAGTAAAACCGGGAAGAATCAGATACACCCTTATATTGCGTACCATCAAATTCCGTTTGGTACATAGCAACAATACGGGAATTCATCACTGTAGGCTTTTGCGCCGCAGAACGGGAAATCGGGATTGGCGCCAGTTGTCCGTTCTTCGTCGTAAAACGTTCCCGGAAAGATTGTTCAATCCGGGTGTTCATCCCACTGATATCGTGCATCCTATGCTGTGCCGACACAGTCATGCCGAAGGAAATAACGATCGCAACCGGGAAGATGCGGTTGAGTAATTTTGTGTTGATCATAGTGATTGATTTTATTAATGAATTCTTATTAAAAAATCATGCCAGAAGACGTGTTGAAAAGAAGGAAACCTGATAGTCACAGGCGTAATACATTTTTGGATGCCGTTTATATAGTAAAAACAGTCGGAAGGCATAGTTTTTTCTTGTTGTAATAATCAATCATTGTGCACTAAGCAGAGCCAAACCGGCTATTTCATCCAGTAAAACAGCAATTATGAACAGAGACGGCGCGCAGGTAAGCATCTGGCAGAACATGGCTCCTGCTTATCACACAACGAACAGCCTGCAGCAGGGCATGGCTTATGACGTTGTAATAGCGGGCGGGGGCATAACCGGTCTGACAACGGCTTTGCTGCTACAGTCACAAGGAAAAAAGTGTGTGCTTGCAGAAGCACATTCACTCGGATTTGGCACCACCGGCGGCACTACGGCACACCTTAATACAATGCTCGATGCCACCTACCCTGAGATCGAGCGGGATTTTGGAGCAGAGGCAGCAAAAGAAGTTGCCCGCGCAACGAGCGAAGCCATATCCCTGATAAGTACATTATCCGACTCCTGTCATCTCCCTTCTGAATTTTCATATCAAACAGGATATCTGTATGCACAGGATGAAAAGCAGGAAGACCAGCTCCAAAAGATCATGGAGTCAAGCCGGAATGCAGGCATCGATATTGAATTTGCAGATCGTATCCCGGTGCCGGTACCTTTCCGGAAAGCATGCAGTTTCCAAAACCAGGCACAGTTCAACATTACCAATTACCTGACAGGACTGGCACACGCATTTGAGCAGGCGGGCGGAGTCATCCTGCAGCATTGCCTGGTGACCATGCCTGAAACGGACGGGGTTGTTCCGACTTCGATAGGAGACATCAAAGCAACGCATACGGTATTCGCAACGCATATACCACCCGGCATTAATATCCTGCATTTCCGGTGTGCACCTTACCGAAGCTACGCTGCTGCCGTTACGCTCAACGATCAGCACTATCCCGACGGGCTGGCCTATGATATGGAAGATCCGTATCACTATTTCCGCACACAATATGCACATGGCCGGCCTTACCTGATAGCAGGCGGATTTGATCACAAAACAGGTCATCAGGAACATACAGACGCCTCATTTCGCACACTACATGCGTATTTAAACCAGTATTACGACCTGCAATCTGTCGACTATCAATGGTCCTCTCAATATTACATCCCGGCTGACGGCCTGCCTTACATCGGCAAGCTGCCGGGCCACGACCAGGTATATACCGGTACCGGCTTCAACGGCAACGGCATGATATTCGGTACGCTTACCGGCATGATACTGTCGGATATGATCATCGGCAAAGAAAACCGGTATGCCGGTCTGTTCAATCCCTCACGCATCAAACCTGTTGCCGGCTTTGCTGCTTTCGTAAAAGAAAATGCGGATGTGGTGAGCCAGTTTATTGGCAGGCGCTTCGATTATGAACAAATCACTACCCTGGCCGCCCTGGCAAATGGAGATGCTACCCTCGCAGTATATGAAGGAAAAAAAATAGCCTTATATAAAGACGAAAAAGGCAAGCTGCATGCGCTTGATCCGGTATGCCCGCACGCTGCGTGCATCGTATCATGGAACAGTGCGGAAAAAACATGGGATTGCCCCTGTCACGGCGGCCGGTATGCTATAGACGGCTCACTGCTTACGGGCCCTGCACTCAAAGGTCTCACCAAACTCAGTATAAATAGTTTGTAAGCACCGCATACATTATAGCGGGAGCATAAACTCTCTGTATCCTAAAAAACAAACTATGGTCAGCACAGAAGAACAAAAAGAGCAGGCACACGCATTTTATCACGAAGCATTGGGCATGCTCAACGACTCCGGCGCCGAATTTATGCTGGGCGGTGCATTTGCTACATTCCACTACACCGGTATCTACCGCGATACCAAAGACCTCGACATCTTCTGCCGCTCTTCCGATTATCCCAGGATCATGAAATACTTTGCGGCGCAAGGGTACCGGACGGAGCTGCACGATACACGATGGATCGCTAAGATCTTTAGCGGCGAATATTTTATTGATGTGATCTTTAACTCGGTAAATAATATCTGCCGTGTAGACGACAGCTGGTTCGAGCATGCATCAGAAGGGACTTTCGCCGGCATCCCGGTAAAGTTTATTGCTGCCGAAGAACTGATATGGTGCAAAGCTTATGTGCAAAACCGCGAACGGTACGACGGCGCAGATATCAATCACGTGATATTGAAGTATGGCGCCCGGCTCAACTGGCCCCGGCTGATGGCGCGGCTTGATCCGCACTGGCATCTGCTGCTGACCCAACTGCTGCAATTTCAGTTTGTCTACCCGAGCGACTACCAGGACATCATTCCCCGTTGGCTTTTCGATGAATTGATCAGGCGGGCCGCTGAGCAATATGATCTGCCTCCTGCTGTGGAGCGGGTTTGCCGCGGACCTATGATCGACAATACACAGTACCGGATAGATGTGGTGGAATGGAATTATAAATCGTATACCATTAAAACGGTATGACCATGGGTGAAAATGGCAAACTACGCATAGCTGCAATGGGCGACCTGCATATACGGGAGTCAGATGCCGGTAAATGGACTGTGCTATTCCGGGAAATATCGACACGCGCAGATGTGCTGGTGATCTGCGGCGACCTGACTGATACCGGAGACGAAGCGGAAGCCCGCGTTCTGGCCAATGAGCTGCAGGCGTGCGCGATACCTGTAGTTGCAGTCCTGGGCAACCACGATTATGAAAAAGGCCGGCAAAAGATCATCCGGGAAATCATCCAGACCAACAATGTGCATATACTCGACGGCGAATCGGTAATGATCGGAGGCGTAGGTTTTGCAGGTGTAAAGGGTTTCGGCGGCGGGTTCGATAACCATATGCTCTCGATGTTCGGAGAGCAGGCTATGAAATCTTTTGTACAGGAAGCGGTAGATGAAACACTACACCTGGAGCGTGCGCTGGCGCGGCTCGATCAGGAATACGGGCCGATAAAAAAAGTAGCGGTCCTCCATTATGCGCCATTCCAGGCCACAGTCGCCGGCGAACCGGAGGCCGTCTACCCCTTTCTCGGATGCTCCAGACTGGCCGAGCCGATCATGATGCGGTCCGTACAAGCCGTCTTTCACGGGCATGCACATGCAGGTGTGCCCGAAGCGACAATATCGGAAAATTTAACGGTATTCAATGTAGCGATACCAGTGCTGCTGAAGGCCGGGTTTACGGATCCGTTTATGCTGTACGAATTACTATGATCTGCCCTGTAAAGGTCGCGCTGTCACAACATAAAGTTCCGATCTGCATTTAGCGCAAGGCTAGCCCAAGACAAACATTTATGATAAGGAACGCACCAGAGTTGCCTACATTTGCATATAGCAGGTAGCCCTATAGTAATCAAAGAAAAAAACGAACATGTCCATAACAAGAGAAGCGGAACTCATCGGGATGCAAAAAGCAAGTGAAGCAGTTGCGTACACTTTAAAGGCAATGCGGAATTATACACAGCCCGGCATGTCCACAAAACAACTGGACGACTACGGCGCCAAAATATTATCGGATTATGGAGCCCGGTCTGCACCTTGCTTAACCTATCGCTTTCCGGGCTACACCTGCATCAGTGTGAACAATGAGTTTTGCCACGGCATTCCGTCTCACAACAGGATACTGAAAGAAGGCGACCTGGTGAATATTGATGTTTCGGCCGAGCTTAATGGTTTTTGGTCAGACAATGGAGGCTCCTTTGTACTTGGCGAAGATGTCAACGGACACCAAAAACTTGTAGACACTTCGAAGGAGATTTTACACAAAGCCATATACAATATCAAGGGTGGAGTTCGCATCTCGGATATCGGGCATCTGATAGAAACAGAAGCCAAAAAACGCGGCTACAAAGTTATCAAAAACCTTACAGGGCACGGAGTGGGAAAAAGTCTGCACGAAGAACCCGGCGATATAGCAAATTACAGAGACCGTTTCAACCATACAAGATTTAAGAAAAATGCGGTCGTAGCTATTGAAACGTTTATATCAACAACCTCCACATACGCCGAAACCCTCAACGACGGCTGGACAATGGTTGGCAATAAAGGAGGCTTTATGGCACAACACGAACATACCATTGTTGTTACAGACGGGAAGCCGCTCGTACTGACAGAGATGAACGAAATCTGGAATTAATATTGTAACCTGGCTTCGACAAGGTCAGCCACCGTTGTTTAATGCCGGTGGCTGACCTTGTCGAAGCCATAGGCAGATTTGTGCGATACACCCTACTTCTCAAGTGTCGCTGTAGAAAACTCTCGCTCTACCGCCTCCCCTGCCTTGTTCCTTACCGTTTCGGTCTGCGTATCAATGCCAGAAAGCTTGAAGGGCGTTTGCTCAACAAGCTGCTCTATACGCCGGTTGTCATAAAGCGTGAATCCGTACTGCGTAAAAGGCAGCCGCTCCATAAATTCCCGCTGCCCGAAGGTGATGCTGAGCCTGCCTCCTGGTCGTAAAACACGGAACAACTCCAAAAGCAGATTCACCGGATCATCCCAAAAATAAATGGTGTTGACGGTAAATATCTTGTCGAAATAATGATCTGCAAAAGGTATCTGCCGGCCGTCGTAAAGATAAAACCGGGCCTGCTGACTATCCACCAGCGGCTGATTGACGCGCACGGCCTCATCATGCATCAACACAGAAATGTCTAACCCATGATATGTAACCTGGTGCTGACCCCGGAGAAGTTCGGCAATATGCCCACCGTTACCGTGCCCCAATTCCAGGACGGTATCTCCCGGCACAAGTTCCAGGCATGCTATTGAATGACGCGTCATCCCGATGTTGGAATCATGCATCATATCCCCCACTTCCCGGCCATGCTCACCCTGCGGGTACCTGAGCTGTGATGCCAGTGCTTTCATGGAGTCCTCACTCATAGTTGTCATTTTGTAAGCGGGTTAAATAAGGGCTAAAAAGTAAATGTTGATGATCAAATTACAAAACCATATGTCATTGCACAAAAGAAGGATCTCGCAAAATGTGGGATTTCCAGCACTTCGTGAGATCCTTACTTCGTTATGATGGCAAAGCAGCGCAACGCACTACTTTTTCTCCCTGACGGTATGCGCTATATCATTCCGGTGCTCAATAACATCCAGGTTTTCATCCACGAAATATGCGCTTCCAAACCCATTGACATAAGAACCTTTCAGCGGAGCCAGCTCTATCATGATAAAATCATCCATGCCGGTCAGCAAATCCAGCACCTTGCCATGTGTCTCTTTCAGCTTTCCTACAGCAAGGTTCCATTCCTGCGTATCCCGTTCAATTTGTAATGTGGTCACATCAAAAGTAAGCCGGTCGCGGGCGTAGATCTGTTTTGTCACAGATTCATCTTCGATAAACATCACAGATGCTTTCTTCTGGTCTCTGAGGTTCTTTGTATGGCGGGCCATGAAAGAAACCAGTATGTAAAATTTATTGCCGATCCGCACAAACGGAGCATAGCTTGCAAGAGGATTGCCATCCGCATCCACTGTGCCGAGGATCACAGATTTGCTGTTTGCGACCAACTCCTGCACCGCAGGGGCAATGGGCTTCACTTTTTTCTGCACATCCTGTACAGATGATGAACTATCAGCCATATTTTTTTAAGATTGAAGGTTTGAGATTTGATGAAATAATCTTCAAAATTATTGAAAATTCTGATACCAGATCGAAACAAGAGCATGAGCAAATGGAGCGGTTATCCATATGGATGGATAAGAGGCCCGCACCGAGCGGGAATACAGTCATATTCACAATAAATCAGGATTGTGTTTTTAACGTTATGATGGAAAGGCCAGCCCTATTGCAGAAACACAGTAAAACTAAAGGCGGTTATCTAAAAGAACCGCTCAGCAACAAGCCCATATACGATCAGCGTATTTTCCCTGCCGGTACGGCTGATATTATTGTATGTCACCGATGCGGAAAAACTCAGCCATTTCCATACCTTAATGTCTACACCTGCGTTTGCATATAATGATATAATCGCTCAGCCCTTTAAATGAAGGCTGGTAAAAACCCGTGCTACGGAATGCAATAAGCTCGCGGTAGCTGAACCGGTACTGGAGGCGGAGTGAATTTCGGAAAGTCCGGTATATATAGCTGTTGTCCTCTTCCAACACAATATTGCTGTATTCATACAGCACGCCGTTGCTGATGCTGAACATCATGTTCTCCCTGTCGATCAGGCGGTAAGCCGCCCCCAATCCGGCCTGCGCCTGTTCGTGGACATTGAGTGAAAAGCTTGTGGTAAAACCGGCCAGTCCCCAGTAATAAAAATGCGGGAGGGTTTTATAGAGATTAAAATCGAGCGTGGAATTAAAATCATTATTGGTCATCTTTTGCGGCGTGACGCCGTATATCCATTTATTATTGAAGTTCAACACGGCCGCTTTCCGGTTCAGACTGTAGCGGAAGCTGTTGTTGAAAAGGTATGTCATACCGTCGTTCGTACGGTTGAAGTTTCCGGAAGATGAGATATTGATCATGTTATGTACAGAATCGCTGAATTGAGCTGCCGCTGGCCGCGACAGCAAGATGACCGTGACTACGCATACAAAAGCAATATGTACCAGGGCTAATTTCATGGACAGGCATTCAAACCATCTGCAATACAAAGTTTATAATACAGTAGCAGCAACCAACCCGGCCCGTTTCAGCAAAGCATCCGGCTGCGGCTCCCTGCCACGGAAAGCGACATACAGCTCCATCGGGTCCGCCGTCCCACCTTTGCTTAAAAGCGTTTTGAAACGCGCCGCCGTTTCCGGAGAAAAGATATCCGTCTCCTTAAAATAAGCGAAAGCATCTGCATCCAGTACCTCCGCCCATTTGTAGGAGTAATACCCCGCGGCATATCCACCTGCAAAGATGTGCGAAAAGGACGGGCTGACGGCAGTACCGGTCACATCGGGATACATCCTTGTTGCACCCATAACCGCTTCTTCAAAAGCCGGAATGCTTTCCTCTTGCGGTAATCCGTCGGTATGATATGCCATATCCAGCAAGCCAAACCCGATCTGGCGGAGCGTCTGGTATCCCTGCATGAAATGGGCCGACTGTACGATCTTGTCAATCTTCTCTTCCGGGAGCGGCTCACCTGTCTGGTAATGCCGGGCAAAGTCATTTAGAAAATCCTTTTCATAACAATAATTTTCCATGAACTGGGAAGGTAATTCGACAAAATCCCAGTATACATTCGTCCCCGACAGGCTTTCATATCGGGTATCGGCCAGTATGCCGTGCAGTGCGTGGCCGAACTCATGGAATAACGTGGTTACTTCCGTAAAAGTAAGCAGCGACGGCACCTCCCCTACAGACCGGGAGAAATTGCAGACGATGGAAATTTGGGGACGCACATGATGTGTTCCATCCCGGTATTGCCCCCGCCAGATGGTCATCCAGGCTCCCGGCCGCTTACCCTTTCGCGGGTAAAAATCCGTGTATAGCAATGCCTTATGCTGTCCATCCTCTAATACTTCATACACATTTACCTCCGGGTGGTATTGCTCAATATCTTCCCGTAGCACGAAGCTAAGCCCATACAGCCGGCCCGCAGCATCGAAAGCGGCCCGCAGCACCTGACTCAACGGAAAGTAAGGTTTCAGCTCTTCTTCGGAGAACGCATATCTGGCCTCCCGGAGCTTCTCGGCATAAAAAGCGTGATCCCAGGGCATCAGATGGTCAATACCATCGTGCGCTGCCAGCGCCGCCAGTTCCCGGACCTCCGCTTTGGCAAAAGGCTTCGCCCTGTCGAGCAGATCCTGCAAAAACGTGACTACCTTTTCCCGGCTGCCGGCCATTCTTTCCTGCAATACAAAATCAGCATGGTTTACGAATCCGAGCAACTGTGCACGCTCCTTCCGGAGCGCCGCTATCTTCCGGATGTTTTCTTCGTTATTATATTCATTATCCTGGAAAGCCTTTCTGCCGGCTGCAAAATGTATCTGCTGTCTTAATGCCCGGTTGCCGGCATATTTCAGGAAAGGCATCAGACTTGGAGATTGCAAGGTGAACACCCACCCCTCCAGGTTTCTGCTGCCAGCCTCGCCGGCAGCGGCCTGCACAGCCGACTCCGGCAGTCCCTGCAGGTCTTCCCTGTTCGTAACGTGCAGGAAGTATGCATTCGTTTCATGCAGCACATTGCGGGCAAACTGCACACCCGATACAGACAACTCCTGGTCGATCTCCCGGATCCGTTCTTTTTCCGCTGCACCGAGCAGGGCGCCGTTACGGATAAATCCTTTATAAGTCTTGTCGAGCAGGCGGGCGTCTTCAGGATCAAGGGAAGCCCTGTCCGTATGGTCCGCCACGTACTTTACCCGCCCGAACAACACCTCGTTCAGTATGATATCATTACTGTGAGCGGCCAGCAGGGGGGAGATCGTCTGTGCCGTCTCTTCCATAAGATCATTGGTTTCCGCAGCGTTAAGATTAAAGAACACGGCAGATGCGATATCCAACTGCTTACCGGCTTTTTCAAGGGCAACGATTGTGTTGGCAAAATCCGGAGTACGTGGATCACCGGTAATGGATGCAATTTCCTGCCTGGCTTCATCTATCAATGTCCGGATCGCCGGTTCATAATGTTCATCCCTTATCCGGCTGAAGGGCACGCTCGCGAACGGAGTATCGAAAGCAAGTAAAAGCGGGTTGTTCATCTAAATTCTTTAAAGCAGTTAATACTATTGCAACGCTGAAAAAACAGCGTACTGCAAAGGTAGCCTGTTTTCAATTTCACCTCCGGAAAAGCTCATACCTTTTTCCTCTTCTTTTCTACCCACCTGCCCAACAGCCAGAAGCTGACGGCGAGCACCAGGAAAAAGACACCTTTATTGGTATTGTCCCAAAAATATTCGAAGTAACGGGTGTAAAGATTCAGCAACAGGGAGATAATGCCGATATCCCGCGCCAGATTGTCGCGGTAGCGGACACCGAGGTAAAGCAACAGGCCGGAAGCAAAGAAAAACAAAGCGGCATACAATATCACCTGGCTTTGCCGTACCACAGTCCAGGCTGCATAAGAACCATAGTTCCCGAAAATGGAAATACCCCAGAGCGCGGTGAATAAAGCGATCAGCCCGTAAGCGAACGTCAGACGCCGGTAATGCCGCAGGTGCGGGATGTATCCCTGTCCCCATGATACCCCCAGCAGCAACAGGCCGAGCGGCACAAACCGCATCGGGAAGTTCATGCCCAGGAAAAGGTTCTGTGTGCTCTGCCAGGCAGTAAATGCGCTATACCAGCCTGTGCATGCGATCAACGCACCCAGCCACAATGACACAGAACGAAACCAGGCGCCCAGCACACCCAGCAGTATCGTTGCCAGCAACAGAACCGTGCTGTAATGCAGACGGTGTTCAAAATCCTTGCAGCAATACACAAGAGAGGTCAGTGCCACAAGGCCACCCAGTATCATGAACAGCTCCCGGGAGAATACACTGAACCGGTCATACCGCCGGCGGAGGTAAGCAAACCACGCCCCGGCCAATACTGCCGTAATGCCGCCGATAAGCCAGTTACTGAGCGCAAAATGTTTCCTGATGACCTCCAGCAGCTTGTCATCAATAAAGATGGCCACAAAGGCCAGAAGGGTGCATGATATGGCAATCAGGAAGAAGTACTGCGCCATTTGACCGGCCGGTTTCTTCAATTGTACCGACTGCAACAGGACTTGTTTTTGCGCTGCGTCCAGCTTCCCTTCCTGCTCCCAGGTATCCAGCGCCTGCCGTATAGTTTTATATTCACTGTCGTCTACTTCCATATATGTCCATGTTCTGCTACCGGTTCGCACCGGGGGGATCATTAAAAGTAAAAAATCACAGGAACTTGTCTTACATTTATTGTACGGGAGTAGAAACAACAATCATATGTGGCATAGAATCACGACAACGGCTCAGCTTGCAACGCTCGAAGCCGGAGAAAACATAGTAAAATATCCGGTCTCTGGCGGACCGGCTGCCGACTTCAGTGAGGCCAATCCGGACAATATATCCCTGCGGGTCATTACACAAAACGATCCGCTCAGCGAAACGCTCGCTATTACGGTAGTACCCAGCAAGGTTAAATACGATGCGATCCTGGGTATCGGCGGAGTGGTATTCGGCCCGGTAGAAAAATCATACAATACTATTATTGCAGAAGGCACGTGGTGGTTTTTCGACCATACCACCCAGCAATAACATACCTCTGCTAAGCATAAAGAGATTATCCGTATGGCATCATGAAAACTGATCTGACGAAGGCATACCTGGCTTTAGCTGTGGTATGCGTGGCATGGGGGACTACATACTTTGCCATGCTCATCGGTGTGAAGACGTTCCCCCCGTTTATGTTTTCAGGCATACGGCAAACTACCGCAGGTATTATACTGTTAGCGTTCCTGTTGTTTTCACGCAGATTGAGCAAGCTGTCCCGGCAGGACGTATTGCACTTATGCATACCGGGCATCCTGATGATCTCACTGGGCAACGGTATTATCGGATGGAGCGAACGCTATATCCCCAGCGGATTGGCGGCGTTGATCGTATCGATTATGCCCGTTTATATCGTAATCATCAGCTACTTCAGCGGCGCCGATCGCAAAAAGCCTAACGGCCGGGTACTCGCCGGCCTGCTGCTGGGCACACTGGGAGTGGTCCTTATATTCCGGGATAACGTGAAGGATCTTGCAAATCCTGGTTATTTCACCGGTATGATCGTTGCTTTTATAGCCTGTTTTGCATGGGCATCCGGCAGCGTATATGCCAAATACAAGCCCGTACGCGTCAATGCCCTGACCAATGCAGCCATACAAATGACCGGCGGCGGGCTGGCGCTGGTACTGGCGGGGTTTGTCTTCGACGATCTGGCAGAATTTAAAACCGTCTCTTCAGAGAGCATCTGGTCGTTGCTTTACCTGATTATTGTCGGATCGCTGCTTACATACAGTTGCTTCGTCTATGCGCTGGAAAAGCTGCCGGTGGGACTGGTATCCATTTATGCCTATATCAACCCGTTCATTGCTCTGCTGCTGGGGTTTCTCTTCCTGAATGAAAAGCTGACCTGGATGACGCTGCTGGCTTTGGCAGCCACATTGAGCGGCGTTTATTTCATCAACCGGGGATACCGGAAAACGTAGGGACGCCCCTTGTGGGCGCCCGACTTGCAGTTGTCTGTTATTCTTGAATAAGGGCAACCGCAAGGGTTGCCCCTACCGCTTGCCCCGTCATTATCGGGCAGATGTCCCCCCTGCGTTCGCCATCACCTTTTCATACCGAACCACTTCATGATCTATTGCCGGCAGGCTCTGCAGATAATCATAGATTGCTTCGAGGTCAGACTCCGACATACCGGCGTACATCGTCCAGGGCATCGGGGTATTAAGGTCGGCAGCCGTATATGTATCAGACTGGTAGCTGCTGTCCAGGTACATCCTGAACCGCTGTACGAACCCGGGGCGGGTCCAGTTGCCGATACCATTTTCCATATGCGGCGTGATATTGGGTGAGCGGACAATACCTGCAGGCATACGAAACTCCATCCCACCGCCGAACTCACTCCCCGGTATGATCCGGCCTTTCTCCTGCCGGCTGTGGCAATCCACACAACTGGCGGCATTCACCAGGTACCTGCCATAATTGATACGGTCACTTTCGGACGGTCGTTTTTGAAACGAAGGATTTTCCGGCATCGTATTGATCAGCAGGGATACAGGAAAATCTATCTCCCGTGACGGCAACGTACTCGCTACAGGAGCCAGGGTACGGATGTATGCAATGATTGCATAAATATCTTCATGGTCCATATGCCCGTAATGCTGATAAGGCATTACAGGGAATAACGCCTCCCCGTTTTTACGCACACCGGCAGTCACGGCCCGGAGTATCTCTCCGTCCGTCCAGTCTTTCAGTGCAGCGGGCGTAATATTCCGGGCATAAAAAACGCCGGGGAAACCCATATTCCGGTCAAATATCTCACCGCCACCACCGAAACCACCTGCTGCAAGCGGACCGGAAAAAAGAGACCAGTCGCGGGTACTATGACAATCCATACAAACAGCCACATGATTCGCCAGGTAACGGCCACGTTCAATCCTTTCCGGGGTTTGCTCTATATGGATATCCGGCGCGGCGGCTACATCGGGTAAAGCGGTATTTAAATAGATACCCGCGCCTGCAATAATTGCGATGAACAGCAACAGGGTAAGACTCGTAATTTTGAATATCTTTTTCATGAGGGGGAATACATAGATAAGATAACGATCTGATATTTCCCAAATGTAAAAATATTTTTTCGGATATTGCAAATAGTTATTATGCCGGTAAAAACACCGGGGCGCAATCATCCGGTAATGACACAACTGTTGCATCCTGTTAAGACCCCGGAAGCAACACGGCATCTACCACATAAATAATCCCGTTGGATGCAGGTATTTCCGCCAGTATTTTTGCCGAGTTATTGATCAGAATATCATCACCATTTCTTGATATCTGAATACTGCCTCCGTTCACCTGTCCCAGGGTCTGACCATCATGCAGCATATCTTCTTTGAATACGCCCAGGGAAACATGATACTCCAGAATATCAGCCAGCTTGTCGCGGTTGGCCGGCTTCAGCAGATCGTCGAGCACCCCCGCCGGAAGTTTGTCGAAAGCGGCATTAACCGGAGCAAATACAGTAAATGGTCCCGCATTGGATAACGCATCTACAAGATTAGCCTCCTGTACAGCCTTCACCAGGGTGGAATGATCCTTGCTTCCGACAGCTATCTGTACCACATTTCTCTGGGATACATCGTCGCTCACACCCGATTGGCCGTATTGTACAGAGGTCTCAGACTTGTCGTCGGTAACAGGGCGGGAGGTACTGCTGCAATTAATAAATGTCGTAATAAGTATGCCGTGCAGGAACAACATTATGATCTTTTTCATCGTTCGTTAATTTTTATGGAATAAAGCTAACATTATTGGGAAAAAGAAAATATGATCTATATCATAAAAAGAAAAATAAGGTGTGTATATCACAGGCGATGGCGGGACAAGCCTCAATAGCACTTGTCATGGATTGCAGTAGCCGCAGATCATCCGGCAAGCAACTGCGCTTCGGCCTGTGTTAATTCATAATTGATATCCGCGGGATCATGTTCGGTGCCTATCCGTGAAAGCAGCTGCCTGTAATAAAGGATACCTTCCAGCAGGTTCTTTTTAAAGATCTCCTTATTACGCTTCATTTTTTCTGTGACCGGCTCTGTTTTCCGGTTCAGTTCTTTGTTATAATATCTGATATACAAATGCAGCTCGTTTATGAACATGTGCAGCCGCTTTAGCTGATTGCCGAGAAAGGTCCTGCCATATATATGATCCACCATTTCTTTAAGAGAAAAGACCCCTGAAAAGTAGGCCAGGTTCGGGCCGGGGCATATGGTCACAGCAGACAGCTTATGTTCTACCGGCATCTGATTCTTTAGTAATGCGGCGGCGCCCAGCCCTTCACACAGGCAATCCTTTTCGGTTACCCGCTCTATCGCTTCATGCAGCTCATCCGGAGGAAGCCCGCTTTCTTTTAATTGTTTTATTTTAAGATGCTGGTATTGCCTGGACGCCGTACAGATCGGCATGTCTGTAAACTCAGTATTACTGGAAAGATATTTTTTATAGCAGGGGCTGCCCGGCCGTCCCTTGCGGATCCGTTCCTGCCTTTGTATTTCCGAAGTACTGTCGCGAAAGTTATTAAAAGGCACACCGAGCGGCGATGCATAGCTCAGGTAATAGTCCTCTTTCCGGGCATTGGCCAGTTGGTGCAGCGTACCTTCATCCACAGTGGTCGCCTCCGGCACAAGCAGGAAGGGGCTGCCCCACCCCACGCTGTCCATACCGTAATGATCCAGCAGGAACGCCTGTTCTTTTGCGGTCCCGACACCTCCCTGCGCGGTGATCCGCTGCTCCGGCATACCGGCAAAAGTGTTTCTGTCCTGCGCTGCATGTGCCGCACAACATTGGTGGTACAATTCATCACGCAGCGATACCCTGTTCTGTTTAAA
Organism: uncultured Chitinophagaceae bacterium; assembly: GCA_964527735.1. GTDB lineage: Bacteria > Bacteroidota > Bacteroidia > Chitinophagales > Chitinophagaceae > JBEBVQ01. The sequence continues at coordinate 61,244 of CAZGPG010000012.1, forward strand.
TTCTTCAAGAATGGGGCCCAGCAACAGACCATCGGTCGGGAATGCATGCCCTCCGCAGTTGAGGCCCGATTCGATCCGGAACTCGGAAACCCAAATTCCTTTTTTAGCCAGGATTTTTCCCTGTATGAGCGCCGAGCGGTAATCGCTGACTTTTATAATGACCTTCTTCTGCAGCTCCCCCTGACTGTCTGGATAAAAACAATCCAGTTGCCCGAGGTAATGATACAATCGCGGATTATAGCCTGCTGAAAACACCACGGAAGAGCTCAGCGTACTGTTGGCAAACCCTCTCAGGGCAGACATGGCATCGGCATATTCCGGCGGCATCATTATCCCCTCTTTAGTATATTGATCCCTGTCTACCTTGGCCATAATATTAACATCAACGGAGCCGGCCTGAATGCTGTCGCGCAGTCCGCTTTCAATAGCTGTTCTTTCTGCGGGATAAGAAGCGTGCAGCATACTGTTATATTGCTTTTTGAGTACAGTATCTTCCGGCAGCAGCTCAAAATACCGGGTTATCTCAGAGTCTGGCACGAAAGGCAGTTTCCGCAGGGTATTCAGCTGCAGGGTAACGACTGTGTGTATGAGGTTGAGGTAAGCAGTAATGCGGCGGGCGCGGTAATCCTGCTCATGATCATGTATCGGCACGAAAGTGATCTCGTAGAGCCTCGAGTAATGCCGCCTCATACTTTCGAGCAATTGATCTTCAATGATAGAGATGACGGAGCTGATCCCAAAACGTGCTACTTTCAGCGGTGTATCAATCGTAAATGCCAGTCCCATAACGGGTATGTGGAATTTGTGGTATGCGGATGAGAACATTGATTTATTTAAATGATAAATAGCGGTAGAAAAGTAAAACATCAAAGTTCAAGGGTAGCCATCACCAAAAACATGATTAATATCATTTCTTATACCAACAATTGTATGGAACCGGCGCCTTGCTAAAGGTTATTTTTGTTTATCATAATGTACTCCTATGAAGGTAAAACCGGATTTTCATGCAGATTGCGTTACATGCAGGGTAAAGGATAAGTCCATGTTCTGCCGGTTGCACCAATCAGAGCTGCTTCAGTTTGACGGCAGCAAGTCGTGCCATTTTTTTAATAAGGGAGAAATCGTTTTTCATGAAAATGGTCATCCCCGCGGAGTGTTTTGCATCAGCTCCGGTAAGATAAAAGTCGCTCATACCGGGCACGACGGGAAAGAGCAGATCGTACGAATGGCAAAAGAAGGCGACCTGCTGGGCTACAGGGCGTTTCTGAGCAGCCAGCAATATAATGCTACGGCTACAGCGCTGACGAATGCAGAGGTATGTTTTATTCCGGGCGAGGTGTTCTTTGAGGTGCTCCGGGGAAACAACAATTTTTCCCTGCAAATGATCCAGATGCTTTCTTCCGAGCTGGGCAAGGCAGAGCGTACCATTACTGATCTTGCACAAAAGCCCGTCCGTGAACGCATGGCGGAAGCGTTATTGTTTTTAAAAGGCACCTACGGGCTTGAACCGGATAATGCAACCATTAACATCATACTATCCCGAGAAGATATTGCCAACATGGTGGGCACCGCAACGGAAACAGCTATCCGCCTGCTTTCAGAATTCCGGCACGACCGGATACTTTCTTTTGAAGGTAAGAAAATAAAAATAGAAGATTATCCCCGGCTTGTACGGACAGCGAATATCCCGGACTGATCCAACGTACGCATCTCCCTCATGCCGTAACGGAGACGCGATGAATCGCGTCTCTACGGTCGTGTAAGCCTTATTATAATATCACGGTGCTGGGGGAAAAGAGCTGATAACTTCTCTTTTTCTGCCAATTCGAAATCCGAAAAATCAAACCCCGGAGCCACAGTACACCCCACAAAGGCAAAACCAGCGCCAGCTACCGGCTCGGAAGCAAACCAGCATCCGGCAGGCACCACCGCCTGAAATGTCTCTCCCGCCCCTGCATTCCGCCCAAGACGGATCGTGCTCAGGTTGCCCGCCGGGTCAATGACATGGATCAGTAATGTTCCGCCTGCATAGAAATGCCAGATCTCATCGCTCTTTATCCGGTGAAAGGCAGAGAAATCCTGCTGCTGCAATAGGAAATAAATGGCTGTACTGTAAGACCGCCCCCCGGGAAATTCGTTACTACCTGTATCCACAACAGTCTCCGACCGGTATGTTTCCTTATAGTAACCTCCTTCCGGATGCGGCAGAAGCTGATAATAATGAATCAGTTGTTCCGGCGACTGCTGCAGTGAAATATCTTTTTCCATAGCAAGCAAAGATAACATGGATTATGTATGATTCACCCCTCGCAAGTGGTCACAGCGGGTAGTTTTCTGCTACATACCACCATACAATACCATTGAATACCGCATGACATACTCCTGCCAGTATGAGTGAGCGGGTCTTTATAAATACCAATGTTCCACACAGAAATCCAAACAATATATCAACCGGAAAATCCCGGATCCGTTCTATAAAGCCGTATGCCGGATCTAAAAAATGATTGCTGTATTGATGCGGCAGCAGGAACCAGTAAAAGGTAATAATGAACGGGATAACAAACACCGGTACCGTCCGGCGTTCAGGTTGCCCCGGTATCCGTATAGCCGCCCGGAACGTACAAAAGACAATACCAATAAAAAACAGATCCTCAAGTGGCGTAATCACGGACAATGGTCCGTTTTCATGCACCACAGTTATCATACCCGGACGAATTCCCGTATGAAACAGGTAAAACTGTGACAAACGGTATACAATGATCAGCAGCAGGAAAAAAGAGCAAATAGCAACAGCCCTCCTGTTGATCCTTTTAAAGCTGTAATATGACATAACCGTTCGCCAGCAACCGGTGATCCATAAAAATGAGATGATAAAAATGATATGGATCATCACGTAGTAATGCCGACCCATGAAATCACCAAACCATAAATGCTGATACAGGAAAAAGTAGAGCAGCAGCAGGTATAGCTGGATTCTTATTTTTTCCGGTGAATTTTTCATAAACAAGTGTTATAAACATTTACCAAATGAATATAGAAGGGCAGGACACACTGCCTGCCCTTCATGCTATCGTCAGGGGAACCGGTTCCCATTCCCGCTGCCGTTGCCGGAAGAATCGGCGCTGGCAGATGACGACGCATTGTTTGTATTGGTGCCGCCGCCGTTGTAGATAACGGTGTTACCGCAACCACCCAGCAAGACTGCTGCACCGATGATGAGGAAGGGCAGCAAACCGCCTTCTGTTTCCTCCATCTCTACCGGGGACATCTCCTCAACATCCCACCGCTGCAATTCAAACTTCTGTGTCATATCAGTAGATTTTGTTCCCACACTTGATCATACGTCGCAGGAGATAACGTAGTGAATTCCGGAATCACAAAAACAAAGTTATCCGCGCTCATTCCACGAAAAAGAACGGAATGAAAAAACATCCTTCTGTCCGATGAAAACCGGTACAGAAGCGGGCATTAATTTAAAATACATAACAAAAAATCATCGTAACGACCACATTTTTGCATATACTCCTCCCTTCCTGATCAATTCCCGGTGACTGCCCTGCTCAGCTACGACCCCGTCCTGCAAAACGAAAATAATATCACAATCCCTGACGGCTGTCAGCCTGTGCGCAATGATCACGATCGTCTTTCCCTGCGCCTTGTACCACGCCAACGCTTGCTGTACAGCCTTTTCACTTTCCGCATCGAGAGAGGAAGTGGATTCATCAAGCGCGAGCACTTCAGGATCTCTGTATAATGCACGTGCAATTGCAATGCGCTGCCGCTGGCCACCCGAGAGGTTACCGCCATGCTCCTCCAGGAATGTGTAATAATGATCCGGCAGGCTTTCTATAAATGGGTGCAGACCCAGCACGCGCGTAATATGCCCTATCTTCAACAGATCGGGAGCCGGGTCTCCGACAGCAATATTTTCGAGGATCGTACCGGCAAACAGATCGGTATGCTGCGGCACTACGCCGATGACACGGCGCAGGCTGGCATTGGAAACATACCGGGTATCATGCGTGCCCACAGTTATGGCTCCCGCCTGCGGGGGGTACAGCTTGTGCAGCAGAGACAGAAGGGTGGATTTACCGCATCCGCTTGCACCTACCACTCCGGCACTGGCGCCTTCCGGTATATACATGTCCAGGCCCCGGAGCACAGGCGTACGCGTACCATAACGAAAATGCACGCCGGCAAACCGGATGCCTCCCTGTATGGTATCCCGCGTCAGGTCAATACCCCGGCCATCTCCGGACTCACGCTCCAGGTCTATGATCTCAAACAGGCGTTCCGCCGCAATCAGCGCATCCTGGATCTGCCTGTTCGCTGCGATCAACTGTACTGCGGGACCGGTAAAATAACCCAGCAGGGCATAAAACGAAAGCAGCTCGCCGGGCGACATGGCTCTGCCGATCACAAAAAAGCTGCCACTCCACAACACAACGATCGTAAACAGCTTGGTCACAAATTCTGACGCGCTCCCTGAATACAGTATACGCACACTGCTCTTATATACAGTACGCAACAGACGCACAAAATGCGCCTCTGTTCGGTCAAAGGCATCAGGCTCCAGCCCGAGCCGCTTGACAGTGCCTATGCTCCCGAGGCTTTCCACCAATTGTGCTTCCAGCGCGGCATGCCCTTCCATCAGCTTGCGCTGCCATATCCTGTTGCTGTGATTGCTGAAGATATATATTACTGCGTACAACGGAAGCACAAGGACCGTGATCAACGCAAGCTTCCAGTGATAAAGAAACATCAGGCTTACGGAAAACAGGACGATACATACATTTACAATGATGTCAATCGCCACATCGTTGACGAACAGACGTATTTTCACCGCATCGTTGATGCGGCTGAGTATCTCCCCTACCCGCATCGTATCAAAAAACCGCTGCGGCAACTCCAAAAGATGCCGGTAATACCCCAGGATCAGACCTGCATCCATATGCTGACCGGTACGAAGCACGAATATGTTCCGTATGTACCCGATGACAATCTGAAATACAAGCAAGGCAATCATGATCACGCCCAGCAGATTCAGCAGGCGTATATTTCCGTGTACGAGCACATGATCCACTATCTGACGGAGGTAAAGCGACGTAGACAAACCAAGCGCTGTATAAACGATGGCGCCGGCAACAGCCTGTATCATGACCCCGGTGTGCGGACGTACCAGCTGGAACAGACGGCGGGTGACCGATATAACGGCATTTCCCGGCCGGAATGAGGTATCCGGCAACAACAACAACAATACGCCGGTCCACTGCTTTACAAATGCTTCCGTCTTCTCTTTGCGTATCTTCCCGTAAGCAGGGTCCATAAACCATACAACGCCGTCTGCCGCTTTGCAGATCACTACATAATGATGCAGCCCGTTCTCCATTTTCATATGCGCAATAGCCGGCAGCGGTATCTGCGTCAGACTTCCGGATGCGGCTTTTACTCCTTTTGCCAGCAATCCCATGCACGCAGCTGCTTCGATCAGACCGGCAACGGTTGTTCCCCGGCGATCCGTACCGGCATATTGCCGTATTTTTGTCACCGGTATCCGCAGCCGGTACCATGCAGCAATCGAGGCAAGGCAGGCAGCGCCGCAGTCGGTAGCGTCCTTTTGCCGTATATGCATCCTTCTTTTCACGGGTCATTCTGTATTACCGGTGGCGGAGCTGCAGGATTCAGCCAGTCATCCATCTTATCAAACAGCAGTTGCCACAGGCTCCTGCGTGCCACCAGAAAACCGGCCTGGAATGTCATTCCTTTCTTCAGCACTACGGTATAGCCATTTGCAAGCCGCAGGCAGGTACTGTCAAAATCAGCCCGGACTTTAAAAAAAGGATGATCGCCCTGCAGCGTAAAATCGTGGTCTATATATGTGACCCGCCCCGAAAGCGTACCGAAGTATTTATAATCAAATGCTTCTATCTGGTAGCGTACCAGTTGTCCTCTCTTTAGCAAACCTATATCCCGTACGGGAACATGCACTTCCGCTACCAGCTTTGTTTCGGGTGAGAGCACGCCAATCACTTCCCCTGCCTGTACTGTGCTGCCGGGATAACGGTTGTTAATACCCATCAATGTACCGGTAACCGGCGCGCGTATTTCATACTGGTAGCGGTCGTAAATAAGCTGTTGCCATTGCAGCTCGTACTGTACATATTCGGACCTGTATTGCATCAGCTGTTGCTGCCAGTCGTTTGCCCGGCTGCTCTTAAACGCCCGGAACGCTGCCTCGAGCTGCTCATTTTCCACTTCTTTGTCATAGTATTCTTTCCGCGAAATCACCCGCGCCAGCAGTAACCGGTTGTGCTCTGCAAGCTCCTGCCTGACTTTTTTCAGCACGGCAAACCGCTCTTCCAACTGGGCTGCATACAGTTTCCATTCCTGCCGGTACACGGCAGACCGGAACCCTTCTGCAGGAGATGATTGTTGCATACTGCTTCCTCCGTATCCTGCAAGCCATTGCAGATCGTGCAGTAATTTCCGCCGCTGCTCCAGCTCATGACGTATCAGTACAGCCCTGGCACGTGCATGTGCGTCATAAAGACGTATGACCGGACTGTCGCGGAGAACGGTATCCCCTTCCCGATAATAGATATGATCTATAACGGCTCCTGCCAGCGGCCTCAGCTCGAACCGCTCCTGCTCCGGACGCACGACGCCTGCTGTTCTTACAGAAACATCTACTGTAATAAAAGGCAGCCAGGCTATAGCCAGGCATATCCCTCCCAGCAGCACCCAGTAAATGGTCTTTGCCCGCAATGGGATCGCGGGCAGATATGAGACCAGCAGATCATACGCACCGGTGCTCATATCATTTTAATCCTGTCGGTACAGACATCATATCTCAATGACCGGCCGTGATAAAATGCCGGTGTACATCCACCAGACAGCTTCTTTGTCTCATCAGGTGGCAACGGACGTATAATACAACGCACATCAATGACAAAATTGTTCTTATAATAAAACGTTTCCCGCTTCCTGGAATAAGCAATGGTTGCACCACAAGCTTTCAGTTCTTCAAAAACAACGTATAGCTTGCTTTTGCTTATGCCTAATATGCCGGATAGTCTGTCCGGCGGGCCGGTACGTTTGCTCCTCATCAGCAAATGCAGCAGATTCAATTGTTCTGCCTGTTTTTGTATGTTCATAGCTCCTGATTTTACTAAAGGCTTAATGAATTCGTTTTCACACTGTTATCCGGTACAATAGTAAATCGCCTGGAATGATTTTCAAAGAAAAATTAATTATTTTTGTTATATCTATACTATTATTTAAAAATGAAAAGCAGAAAGAATTGATGTTTTTTATAAAGCATATAGATATGCCCGGATGCAGAAATCTGTTGCGGTCGTCAGTTCCGTCGTTGCTGCGCTTGTAATGTTTGGAACTGTTGATTAGCTTGCGCATCCAATCATTACACGATGAAGAGAGCAATGTATGCCCTGCTATTTCTGTCTGTTGTAACAGGCAGTTGTAAGAAGGATAAAGACGGAGGGGGATGCAACATTACTATAACTGCGGCGCCGGCACAGGAAACTGCGGCTTTGGCGCAGTACCTGGATGATCGTGGTATTGCTGCCGAACAGCATGAAAAAGGATTTTTTTATACTATTTCAAACACCGGATCGGGCAAACAGCCGGATGCATGTTCCAATGTACGGGTAAATTATATTGGCAGACTGAAGAACGGCGACATTTTCGATCAGGCCAATAACATATCGTTCGGTCTTTCCGGGCTGATCAGCGGCTGGCAGGCAGGCATCCCGCTGATCAAAGCCGGAGGGAGTATTACCTTGTATCTTCCGCCCGCTCATGGATATGGCAGCCAGGGAGGCGGCTCTGTGCCGCCCAATGCCATTACCATATTCACCGTAGATCTGCTGGAAGTGAAATAATGCACTGTTGCTCTTCCGTTTTAGCATTTATAAATACCGGAAAGTAGGTATTGGTATATACCATGCCCATCTGATACATTTGCATTGTGTATAAATTTTGAGTATATGCATTGTAAAAGTCAAAACAAACCGTAATGAATATTTTGCGTTATTACCTGTTGTTAGTAATATTTTCCGGTATGACCGGCTGTGAAAAGGAAGAAACTGTACCTGACAACATTGGTGCAGGTAGTGGAAACGCCGGGAGCGGCAATGGAAAAACTGTATTCTGGATATCTTCGGATCTTGCGTGCGGCAATATTGATGTTACCTGTAATGGCCGCCGGGAGACGATCAACCGTTATTACTCCTCCGGAGCCCCGGCCTGCGGCGCTTCCGGTTGTGCTACATTTGAATTGGAGCCGGGCACCTATCCTTATACAGCGACTTGCAGCAACTGGAGCTGGAATGGTTCAGTAACAGTTAAATCCGGGAACTGTGTCAGTATGGAATTGACTGCCGGAGGCGGGAATAATAGTGGTAGCAATAACGGCAGTGGCGGTGGAAGTGGAAGCGGAAGCGGAAGCGGTGGAAATAGCAGTACAGGGCAGGCAATAGTATGGGTCGGTTATCTGGGGGGAGGCAGCATTAAGGTTGAAGTGTCCACTAATTCCGGGCCCGGAGGCACCCGTAAGGTCCATGCCACAAGCTTTATTACTTCTGCATATACCGACCGGACAGGTCCGCCGCCGTGCGGTGCTTACGGTAGTGCAAATTTTGACCTGGCACCGGGTACGTACAGATTTTCCGCTATGCTTGGCGCGCCGGGCGACAGTGATTACCAGACCTGGTCAGGTGGTTTTACTGTGGTTGCGGGAAAGTGTGTGAGGACAAGGATTCATTAGTGAGATGCAGTGTCACCTTAAAATTAATATTTAAAAAAGAATAACCATGAAAAAATCACTCATAATCCCGTTTGTTTTTTTTCTTTTTAATACAAATGTATCTGGTGCAGGGTCCGAATGGGTGAAGCGTATCAGGATTACGCAGGCAGCAAGCGACTTCTTGAACATTAACGCGCTTGCTACAGATTCAGATGGCAATGTGTATACTGTAGGCTCATTATATGGGAGTGTGGATTTCAACCCCGGCGCGGGCGGCTATAATTTATCCTCTATAGGAACATCGGATGCCTTTATCTGTAAGATGAATACCAATGGCGATTTTATATGGGCGAAGCAGATCGGCGGACCCGGTGGGGGCGGCGCAGATGGCCTGGTAGAGGCGGCATCAGTGGTGACGGGGAGTGACGGAAGTGTTTTTATAACGGGTAGTTTTCAGGGGGCGGCAGATTTCGATCCGGGCCCCGGAGAAATCTCTTTATATGGCGGCGGACAGAATGGGGAAGGATTTGTATTGAAACTGGATAAGGATGGAAATTATGTCTGGGTGATGAAAATAGGTTTGAGCGGCGGCGGATTTGTTGTCCCCCTATCCATAGCGCTCGACAAGGATGAACACGTGTATGTATGTGGTACTTTCAACGGGACTATTGCATATATGAGAGGGATGGTTGTTACATCTGTTCCGTCTACCGGAGACGGGGAGACCGATGCCTTTGTTGCCAAAATAAATGGCTCCGGCAATGTGGTGGAGTGGGTACATAAGATTCATGGCAACGGCAGCGCTACCGCAAGGGATATTGCCGTGGACGGATCGGGGAATATATATGCCTGTGGTATTTTTAAAGGGTCTCTTTGCGGGTCCGTATGCGTTAACAATCCTGATATACGGGCAGTAGGAGGATATCCGACACCAGGAAAAGAAGATGGCTTTGTTATCAAGTATGACAGGGACGGTATGTTTCAATGGCTGCACAATACTACCAGTACCTCCGAGATTGATGGTGCGGATGCGCTTGCCCTGGATGCTAACGGTAATGCATATGTTACCGGTACTATGATGCAGCATTACACATGGATGGATAACGGCGGGTATGAAGAAGAAGGATGGAGAGAAGATGCTTTGATATTGAAATACCCGTTTGATGGGAATGGAAATCTAAATGGCTGGCGGCAATATATAAATTCCGGAAGCCCGGTGGACTATAGTAATATCAGGCCGGTGTCTATTAAGACAGACGAGCAGGGTAATGTGCACATCCTGGCAAATTTTGCAGGCGAGTTTATTGATGCGGATCCGGGGCCGGGTGTATTTAATGTGCAGAATACTTCGCAAAGAAGAGCCGGATCGTTTATATCCCGGTTAAATCCGGCGGGGCAATTTATCCATGCTACAAGCATTGTGGAATCCGGGAAATGTGCATTTAAAAACCTTCAGATAAAAGAGGGTATGTATTTTTTAACCGCCGAACTTATAGGATCTGTTACATTAAATATAAACGGTGTCAATCAAACTATTCAGGATGAGGACACACGACCTGATGCGCTTATTTTGAAATTGAACAGTATGAAACACTCCGCTATTGCCGATGTGAATAATATCAATCAGGTGCAGGTTTATCCCAATCCTGTAGGGGATGTTTTGCATATAAGCAGCAAAGAGCTGATAGATAAGGTAGCGGTATATGATTTTTTGGGCCGCAGGGTAATGGAGCAAAAGCTGGGCTCGGAAACGGGGAGCATCAGTCTGAAAGTGCTCCGGGAAGGCGGATACACAGTTCTGCTAACCACTGAAACAGGAGCAGTACAGGCGTACAGGATCATTAAAACTGCCCGGCAGTAAAATAACAATGTGCGTATACGCAACCTGTTTTTAAGCTTGCTCCTGTATTTGTCCGGCAGCATACGCCGCCGCCGTTCTGCCGAGCTTTTCCATTTCAAACTCCATATACACTGTTGTTCCGGCGCCTTCAGCAGATTCGATAGACAGAAAGCCCTGTAAAGCCTGTACCCGCGATTTCAGGTTTTGCAGCCCGATACCGGTATGGCCGTCGCCGGAGCGGAACCCCGTGCCATTGTCCTCTATCATAATACTAAGTACCGTTTCCTGCTGATTGATCTGGATAATTGTCTGGCTGGCGCCCGCATGTTTTATAATGTTCTGTATCAGCTCTTGTATGACACGGTAGAGCGACAGTTCCACAGGTTTGGACAGTGTATTGATCGTACCATGTATCTGCAGGTCTACCTGTAGCTTACTGCCGGAATTGATATGCTCGCAATAAAGCTGCAGCGCTTCTTCGAAGCTGTGCTTGATCAGGATGTCGGGCATAAGATTGTGCGCGGTCTTCCGGACTTCATCGGCCGTATTTTCGAGCAGCTTCATGATCTCGTTCATATTCTGCTGTGCCGGTATAGCATCCTGCTGCCTGTTGCGCGAGGCACTGAAGTGCATCTGTATGGCAGCAAGCATCCCGCCTATGCCATCGTGCAGCTCCTGCGCAATGCGCGTTCTTTCTTTTTCTTCTCCCTGCATCAGCGCCTGCATCAGCTTTATTTCCTCTTCCCGCTCCATCGTTCGCAGCCTTTCTTCCTGCAGCCGGTGCTTATGGTGCTTATTCCGGTATAATACCCATAACAGTAATGACAAAACAGTGAAAAGCAGTGTGCTCAGGGAAATAATCCCGATCAGGGTATTTTTACCGGAGATCTGGTTTTGTTGCCGGGCAATCAGCAATTGCTTTTCTGCCAGCTCTTTATCTTTTTGTACGGTCTGATACCTGATATTTAACTGGCTGATCGCCTGAACCCGCTCTTTGTTCATCAGGCTGTCCTTCAAACCGAGATATATGTGCATCTGTTCTACAGAAGCCGGGTAGCGGCCGGTGGCCTCATAGATCGCAGCCAGAGTCTGGTGGGCATATACCTTATTATCCATCATGCCTAACTGCTCTGCCCGGTTTATACCTTTAGTCAGATACATTTCTGCGTTCGTGTAATCTTTCAAAAGATAGTATGCCTTCCCCAAACTATAATAAGGTATGATGCTTGCATAATAGGGATTCGCATTACTATCAACGGAAAGCGCTTTATTAAAGTAATCAATAGCCTCTTTTATTTTCTTCTTACTTAAAAGCAATTCACCCTGACTGCTATATAAAGCCTGCTGAAGTTCTATGAAATTTTCTTTTCGCGATACAGCCAATGCCTCTTCATAGCAGCGTATACCACGTGTGGTATCTCCGGTAGCAATATATGCCTCGCCTTTATTAACGAGCGTAAGCGCCAGCGGATATGCCATCTTATTTCTTCGCGACAATACCTCAGCCTTCTCCAGGTAGTAAAAGGCCTGATCGTGCACACCCAGTCTGTTCAATACAGCGCCCAGATTACTGTATGTGATGGGCATATTGATATTATCAGGTTCATGTTGCAACAGGTAGCGGATCGCCTGGTAATAATAACGCGCAGACTGGGCATACTCGCCCATGTAATAATAGGTTGCTCCGATATTGATGTTTATGGTAGGAACAAGAGATGTATGGATCGGGCTTTGAAGACTATACGGGTAAGCATCTGCATAATAAGCAAATGCTTTATCATATTGGCCCTGACCGACCTGGGATATACCCATATTCAGATATGCAAGCGCGACACCTGTAGTAAAACGTACACTCTTGGACATTTCTACGGCCTTATTAAAAAGACGCATAGCGCTGTCCGGCATAGTCCACCTTACACGGTTGGCCTTCGTGATCCAATCCTCAATCATCATACTATCCTCAGGTGTGTATGTCCGTGGCTCGTCTGTACGGAGTATTGCCGGAGTTTCCTGCGCGGATACCACCGGGCTCAGGATACTGCCGGACAAAAGGGAACAGAGCAGTCCACAGTAAAACGTATTATATACCAATCTTAACAGCACCGGGGATAGTCATATTACACAATGGAACTAAAAATAGACATTTTTCTTTTATACTGCAGAATGTCCCGGAAGATAAATGACCTTCCTTTATTTTAATGATCCGATGTTTTTGTACCAGGCTCCCGGTATATTTACAATATTATTATTCAAAATTTTATCTGACCAGCGTAACGTCTCCCGTAAATGTTTCCATAGTGTTATCGGGAAACGCTACCTGTATATGATAAAAATAAGTTCCTACCGGCTGTTCCGCACCATTCCAGGTTCCATCCCATCCATTCATGCCCAGCGGCGCCAGGTACACCTCTTCACCCCACCGGTTAAATACCTGGAACAGTAAAATCTTGCTGAATTTTAAATTGGCAACACGGAAAATATCATTCAGACCGTCTCCGTTGGGTGAGAACGCGGAAGGTATCTGTATCTGTTCGCGCAAGTTCACACGTACCAATACAGAATCATATTTTGGCGGGCAGCCGTCAGGCTCATAACCTGCCACCATGAACAGCGTGGTTACAAGAGGCTCCGCAACAGGATCGGCACGCTGGGGATCATTGAGCGGCGCTGCAGGCGTCCATAAATAATTGGAAGTACCTTCTGCAAACAACTGTATCTGGTCTCCATAATTGATCAGCGTATCATTGTTCAGGATACGGACTGCGGGTGAAGGCAGCACACGGATCGATGCAGTAAGCGTGTCTCCGCAGCCGAAATAATCCCGGACATCCACATGGTAACGGCTTTCGCCAACCGGCGCTGTGATCTGCGGCCGGGGGCAATCCGTGCAACTGAACCCTTCCGGATGCGCAAAATCTTCGGTATACCAGGTGTGATAATATCCGTCTTTCACTTCGATTTCCGCTGCCTCTCCTTCACATACCTCCACCGATTCCGGCTCCAGCCGGAAATGATTATCCGGGATATACACCAGTATGGAATCCTTTATCTCGCAGCCGTTCCTGCCTGTTGTAGTAACGACAAACCAGGTTGTTGTATCCGGATAAACGCCGGTAGCGGACGCACCGGGATCATCCATGCCGGTAGGAGGCGTCCAGGCATAACGGAAATCCACTTCAGGAAGCGCACAATAGGAGAAACGGATATCCGGCCGGCGTGTATATGTTCTTACCGTGCCGAGCGGACTGGAACAAACATTCCCTGCTGCCTCCTGGCCGGCGGCAATGGAAGAATTATAAGGGGTAACGACATAATAAATCGGCAACATGCCACTATTGGAATTGCCACTGTAAGGCGCCACACCGTTATAACAAAACTGCACCACCAGATGCTTGGACGTATCATAATCATAGGGCACCTGGAATTCAAATTCATTCCACCCGGGCTGCAGCGTGACGCTGGATGCACTGTACACCTCCGTCAGGCCGATCTCAAATTCGCCATGCGAAAGCGCTACAAATTCGAATTTCTCGGTACAGCGTAACGAAATCTTCACATTATTGAACGTAGGATTCACTCCGTTAAAAGCGGCAAAATTCAGCGCCACACTCTGGAGTGTCCCCGGCTGCATATTCTGGCTCTTCATATCTTCCTTCCGGTATATCACCTGCATTTTCTGTGTACGGAAATACTGGTAAAACGGCCCCCAATAAGGCACCCAGGTGAAATGAGCATTACTGCTGTTGCTGTTGCTGCTGTTTTGCGCCATCCATACAGTATCCCGGATACCGTTGCAGGCCGGACTAAAAGCGCCGCACGCCGGATCTTTCAATGGTTTCGGACCATATGCTTCAGCCGAAAGCTGTACATATTCCGCTCCGTCGCATAATACAATAGTATCAGGAGAAGCTTTGATATAATTAGACCCGTCCATAGCCACAATAACCGTATCCCGGTTACGGCAGCCATTATTATGAGTGGACGAAACAAAATACCGGGTAGTAGTATGGATCGTGGTGGTGGTAACCGGACATGATGTACATGAGAAAGAGGATGGCTGATCGGAAGACCAGCTGAATCCGCTGCCGCCGGAAGCTGCCAGTGTTATTTCCGCGCCGGGGCAGGCCAACGTATCAGCTACTGCAATCACGGTACCGGGCTTTACATAAACCGGCACACGAAATGTTTGTATCACGGGTGTATATCCCGGCGTATTGCATGTGGTGTCTTTCACATGAACCGTAAAGTAACGGAAGCCGGTATCAAGAGCCTGCGGCACCCACGATACACATCCTCTTACCGATCCGCTGCCCTGGTTCTGGTATGTAATTTCGGCGCCCTTTAATGCAATCCTGCCGTTATCTTTTACGGAATAGGCAATCCCTGCGGTAGTAGTTGCTGCATTGAAACAAAAATCAACCTGCGTGTTACCACATACGATCAGGGTATCGCCGGTCATGGTTCCGCCCTGTACAGAACTGCGGTCAAATGTAAAGTCCGGTGTCGGGCTGGTACAGTTACGTATTTCAATGCGTGCGTCCCGGGTTACGGAGCCGATCAGCGCACCGTTCCTGTACTTATCCACCCTGTATGCCAGATATGCATGCTGGGCGCCGGTTGGAGTAAAGCTGATGTCGCCCGTTGCCGCATCGATACTGAAGGTATTGTTAGTCGCGAGCGGGTTATCGGTAAGATTATACTGAGCTCCTGAAAACGGCATGGTCAGCGGCGGATAACCTGCGCAGATAACATAAAAATCCCAGGTGGCGCTTCTGGGCTGGATAACAGAATATACGAGCGAATCGCCATCCGGATCAATCACACCGTGATTATAATTGAATGGCGCCCCGTCGCAGGCATATACCGGTACGGGCGATGAAAAATAAGGGCCTGACTGACGTGGCGCATTCAGGTTATCGATCGTCACCTCAACATAGAGATTATAATCCAGCGGAGGAAGCACCGCCAGGTTCGTCCCCGGATCATCCCGTTCCCGGTTCACGGAAAATATCCACCGGTCACACGGCTGGTTTACGGTCACCTCTTCTCCGTACCACCATTCCCGGTACATTTTCAGTGTTGAGGAAGGATCGGTACAGCTATTCGGCTGCCCGGCACAACCCACATCCACCATCTGGCCGTTCGGCCTGCCATCTGGTGTGAACGGAAGCTTGTATAAAAACTGAGTATACCAGATACCGCCGCATGTGGTATTCCGGTAGCACATGCTTACAAAATTCGCTTCGGGAAATGCACTGCATTCCTGGTACATCCGGTAGTAAAATCTGTACGTAGAATCATTCACATATTCATACCTGAGATCGGCGCCGGTCATGGCATACAAACGACCTCCGGACAAAAAGAGTATGGATAGGATTAATAGCGTGTATTTATTTTTCATATTTTCTGATATTTATTTTACCGGAGCAGCGTTACATTTCCCTGGAAACGTTCCGTCCTGCTTCCGTCAATTACTGCAAGAATGACATACACATATACGCCTTCCGGCTGTAGTTCGCCGTTGAACCGGCCATCCCAGCCACGTCCGGAAGTCTGATTTGTTTCGTAGATCTTCTGTCCCCACCTGTTGTATACAGACATTGTAAAGCCGGTCAGCCGGCTTGTAAGCACATCACGGGGAAAGAAATAATCGTTCATCCCGTCTCCGTTCGGCGTAAAAACATTGGGGATCTCTATATAGCAGTCGCGGTGCACTATTACCGAATCCGCAGTAACGCATCCTGCCGCAGAAGTAACCATGAGATGATATAATCCCGGGGTTGTAACCGGTAGCCAGGCATCGGTCTCTCCCCCGCTCCACAGGAAGCGGTCTTCATCCTGTGCAGGGACGCGGTTGCTCAGTACAATTGCAGGCGCATTGGGGCAAATGGCCGTATCAGGGCCCAGATCTACGACGGGGAACGAAAAGACATGCACGGTATCGGTAAAACCGGCATCAGGACATGCCCTGAATGAACCGGTAAGCAATACGGCGATATCTCCCGCCCGGTCTGTAACATAAGAAAAGGCGCCAGTCCCTTCCGGCTTTGTTATCATTCCGTCCGTTGTCCATGCCAGCGAAGTAATACGTTCATCAGATACAGGGATAAAACGGATCACGTCGCCGGTGCAGACGCTATCGCCGCTGACCGTAAAGAATACAGACACGGTGTCATCCACGATGATTGGCCGGTAGAAAGTATCGGCACATGGATTGCCGGTCTTCACAAGCATAACTTCATAAGCGCCCGGGCTGTGGAATGTATGCTCCGGCGCGGCATCGGTTGACGTATTTCCATTGCCAAAATCCCAGTACCAGGAACCCGGCTGGCTGTCTGATGTATTTTGAAACGTCACAGGAATGCCCACACAAGCCAGGCTGTCCGCTTCAAAAGAAGCCGTATAATCCATACTGCCGACCGTGACATCAAGCGTAACGTTACAAGCCGAACCTGATACAATATGCAACGTATAATTGCCCGCCGGCACACCCCGCAAACTATCGGATGTTGATACGACATTGCCTGACGCATCCCGCCAGGTATAAGTATAAGATAAAGTGTCGCCTGAGGCTTTTATTATCCGGGCCGCTCCTGTTGCCGAATTGCGGCAGCTCGGATATACGGTAAGCTCCGGTAAAAGAACATTAAAGGTATCCACACGGAAGGTGCAGGGAGCCGTCAGGTATTTTACCCACCAGGTCCCCGATCCGGATACCGTTTTTTCGCCGCCGGCAGTATTATCATTCCATATGTATTCCCAGCCGGACAGATCGGATGCGGAGAGACGCACTCCGGAAGGGAAACAGCTGGCTATATGCACGGACGAGCTGTATATCGTATCCGGGTCGAAATTGAACACCGGAACAATATTGGGCAGTCCGAGATCAAAATTGCTGGTAGCAAGCACCCGGAACACATCTGCTTCATATCCGGCCGCCGGTCCCTGAAGGTTGGGATTATGGATCACGCCAAACGAGCTCCCTCCTCCGAAATATGCCGCAAATCTGAAATACACTTTGCCATCCGGTCCGAGCTTTATATCTGTGGCGCCACAATCTCCGAGCCTTGTCTCGGAAGCCCGGATAGCGGCCGGTGCAGGATTGCTCAGATCGTACTGGTAGATCGAAAGGTTTCCGTACACATACAGCTTGGAGTTATCCGGTGAAAAGCACACGCCATAGCCTCCATAATTATCCAGCAATTGCACCGGGTTGGAAGCAAGACCGGTAGTAATATCAAAATCGAACAACATCAATCCCATGAGGCCGTCTATGGTCATAAAACATTTGGTGGCGGCCAGTTTCTTCCCGTCGGGTGACACAGACATCCTGCCGGCAAACTCGTGGGCGATACCCACAGGCGAAATAACTGCAGCCGTATCCACTCCGGCATGGGTTACTTCAAAGGCCCGGATGCGTGCATCCATGCCGCATGTCAGCACCCATACATTACACCGGTCACCGACTACCGCCGTCAAACGTTCCGACAGGTTTGAGCCGACATGAATACCCTTGTGTGTAGTTACCACATCTCCCAATCCACCGTTCAATGACATATCCACCACGCTGCAAAACAGTTTTCCGGCATTCCCCTGTGCCGCCTGCTCCATAGAGGTGAGTGAAAACACATAATACTGATCTGTTGTGCCGGGTTTCGGAATGATCAGCGTACCCTGGGAAGTACTGGATGTAGGCGTATAAGAAGTGACACTGGCTACAGGCGTCAGGTTCGTACCGTTCGGCATCAGTTGATGATTCCGGTTCCATACGCTTGAACCTTCTGTATAAAACAAAAGATCCCCGTTCTTGTCAGTGACTGAGGCGGCAGCTTCTCCAAATCCTTCAATTGCAGTCAGAACAGCAACAGGAGATCCACTGTTAAAATCTACCCCCGCCCTGTGGCCGAAAGCCCATATTTTTTCGCGCTCCTGAGCCTTTGACGGTATCAGAGCATAGCACAAAATCAGGGGTAGCAACAGATAGAATTTAGGGGTCATATAAGTGTTATTAAAATTTGCAAAAACCTCACAGGATCTCATGAGACTCCTGTGAGGTTTTCATTCGTCATACAGGACGACGGTGGCATTATTGCAACACCACCCGTCCGGTAGCCTTCAGTCCGTCTGCTTCAATACGGATCATATAAAGGCCTGCGGCGTGTCCCTTCAGATCCATGTGCACCACATCGCCGTCCGACAACCTGTCAAAGGTGTATCCCATTACTTCCTGGCCGGTTATATTCAGGATGCGAACCGTAGCCTTATCGACCGGCGCTCCCTGATACTGTACAGAAATCATACCGGACGTTGGATTGGGATAGATCCGGACATTTGCTGCGAAGGAAGAAAGCTCTGCCACACCGACCGGATTTTCTACGAATCTGACGATAAAGTCTTCAGTTTCACCGGAAACGAACGAACCACACGGATCAGGCACACCAGCCACCGCATCGTTGCTGATGATCACCCGGAATCCTGTGGGCGTGTTCAAAGTTACGCCGCGAGGTATATTTACAGACCCGGTCATACGCCAGGTAGTAGCACCTGAGATCCCTGTATATGCCATTTCATTGGCTTCATATTCACCGTTGGCATTATAGTCGATATAGATAGTAGCCCTTGCATCGCCGTGCGCACCTCTGAGGATAATATGCGACAGCGTAAAGCCGTATGTGCT
Organism: uncultured Chitinophagaceae bacterium; assembly: GCA_964527735.1. Lineage (GTDB taxonomy): Bacteria > Bacteroidota > Bacteroidia > Chitinophagales > Chitinophagaceae > JBEBVQ01. The sequence goes on from CAZGPG010000012.1 coordinate 80,525, forward strand.
GTCTTCATACAGTTCCGTGACGCCGGACATCGAGTGATTGGTATGAGCCTTTACTGCATCCGGGTTGTTGAGGTGCCCGCCTGTAAGCGGTATATTGATATCGCCGAGGGAGAAACCACCCACATCGCTGCTGTCGGCCGCACCGGCAAATCCGCCATCGGCGTAGCTGGCGCAATAACAAAGCGTATACTGGTCCAGCCGGAGTGTGTCGGAATACGCCTCTACCTGGTTCAGCGCACATGTGGCTTTTACCCGGTAATAGATTGCTCCGTTAAACATTTCAGTGATCGCAGCAGCGTTATCCGACCCTGCAATATCCGTCCATGCGATTCCATCCGGAGAAGACTGCCATATCCTCCCGATCGGCCCGGTCGTGTTGTCCGGGTTCAGGTTTTCGAGATGCACCGGATAATCCGGACAGTACAGGGAATCCATGGAAGCAATGGTGCCTGCGGATTCCGTGCCGGTACACGGCAATGAAATGAACTGCACAAGGTAGTCTTCCGTCTCGCCTCCCCAATAAGCGCCGCATGGTTCGATCAGCGTAGTATCCCATGTATCATAATTCGTCAGTATGCGCATCCGTGTAACGCCGGGCAGCGCCGTGTTAGGTATGGTAAAATCAGCTGTATCCCTGAAGCCAGGACCGACACCGTTTGCGTTATTAGACTGGGGCTTCAGCTTTCCGAATACCTGCTCAGACGGGTAATCAAATATACCATCCTGGTTATAATCTATAAAGATCTTGGTGTACGATTCAGACATCCTGGGATTTACATTTGATCCGTTAACGGTCATAAAGGCCAGGTAGATCCTGTAAGAGCTGTCCAGATAAAGATTTACGGGACCAAGGCTGGTAAAATCCGAGTATTTCTGGTTGGCCAGCGGGTTGCTCGTAAACGAAGCTACTGTTCCGTTCGTCATCAGGGTATCACCCGCGGACGACAACAGGGATACATTCCCGATATTGATTGGCGATGTTGCTTGTGAAAGTGTAGGTCCGGACGCACAGTAACATTCGGCCGTTGATTTCACTTTTACCAGTACCGGGGCGCTCGTATCGCTGAGACCACCATTGACACAGGTCACTATAGCCCGGTACCAGGTATCGTTATTCAGGGCAACGGTCGGCGATTCCACATTGCCGCCCGGAACATTCGTCCAGTTGATTCCCTGCGATTCCTGCCATTGCCATTCCAATCCGCCGTTTTGAGAATTGCCGCTTACAGAAAGCTCCACACCTTCTCCCACACAGGCAGAAGCGGGGTTGATCGTCCCCACGGTGGGTTTACCGCTGCAGGAAGGGTATACCCGCAGATTATCAATCCCCAGGTCAAAATCTCCGGACTGGTAATCGGAGCTGAAAGCCTGGAACCGGATTACAGTTTTCTCTGATTTGGAAGAAAATGGAATTACATAAGACCTCCAGATGGAACTGACCCCCATGCTGCCTAATACTTCAAGCTCAGTGAAATGACTACCGCCATCTGTAGAGAGCATGACCGTTAGTTTATTCATGGAAGTGGTCCTGTTAAAATAGTCAAAGCGCATTTCCTTTGCAGAATCCGAGGCGCCGCAATCCAGGTATACACTGATATTCCCCATATTACCTGCCGGGCCTTTGGAAGTCTGAACACGGGCAGAATGATTACCCGTCGTACTATGCGGGAAATAATACGAAGGAGTTACGTCTTCCGTCCATCCACCTGATGCCCCCTGGTCTTCCCGCCTCCAGGACATTTTACCTGTCGAGGGGTAGGATGTCCAGTTGGAGTCAGGCAACTGTGATGTGCTGCAGTAATTCTGCCAGCTCTCAAAATCCTGGGCATATGGAAGGGAGCGGAATAAAGGAGTAGGATTACTATTGACGGTAGCCGTTGCCGATCCGCTATATACCGACTGGCTGCTGTTAATACAAGTGAGGTGCAGCCGGTATTCCGCGTCTTCTACCGGCGCAGGTTGCAACGAAGGCATGGTAGCGCCCGAGATCGCAGTCCATGCACCGCCCGGAGCACGTTGTTCCCACTGGTAGTTCAGCCCGCTTACTTCCTGGGGACTGAGCGAGGATATGGAAATTGGTGTGCCGGGGCACAGATTCGTAAAGCTGGCAGAAGGCTGGATCGGCCCGGCTACGGGAGTACCGGTACACGCAGGCGGCTGGCTGAAACTCATGCGGATATTATACCGTTTGTCATCTCCCCCATCACCTTCACCACGGGCATTACAAATTGTGTCAAAACGTCCGAAGGTAAGCGCCCGACTCTTTCCCATAAGCTCGACATTTGTCCAGCTATATTCAAAATAGCAAAGCTGTGTTTCTCCCCAGCCTCGATTAACTGCTGTGCTATCCCGGCAGACATCAATCACGATATTATCAAGACCATTCCAGAAAAAAGGTGTCTGGAATTTCAGCCAATTCCAGCCTGTATCCGAAATCACCAGATTGGCCGTATATACCGTCTGAAAATTACCGCTTTCCAGCTCGGACATGAGACTGGTTGCTGTATTCTTTATCTTTACTGTATAGTTAGGCAGAATGGTACCATTCGCTTTTTGTACCTGCCAGGCTATTGAATCCAACAGCGCCGGACCATTAACACCGAGGTCCCTAAGCTCCTGAGCCGTGAAAAGCTGCTGGTATTTCGCATTCTTACCTGTTAGTCTTGCGGCTGGGGACCAGGTATTATTCTCTTTTAAATCCGAAATTATATTATACATATTGTCATATTCTGTCCCGTGCCCGATCTGGATGATCTGTGCCACAACATGCCGGGGGCCAAATAAGACCAGGCTGCATAGCAGCCCCATCCAGGTTGATAATCGTACGTTTTTCTTCATAAATAACATTTTAGAATAACAATTAAAGTGGATGATTCTTGCATAATTTCTATCATGCCCTACAAATGTCAGTTCCTGCAAACATCCTGATTAGAGTAGTACTACTCCTTTTTTACAGCAGCAAACAGCAAACGTATATGCTTCTTTAAATCAATCAGTAACAATACATTTCTACCTGACAGCATTATAAAACCGGAAAAACCTTACAGGGATGCAATGATCCCTGTAAGGTTTTATAAGACTGTATCAATGAACACACCTTACTGCAATACAACTCGTCCGGTAGCCTTCAGCTCATCTGCTTCAATATGAATCAGATAAAGCCCCGCAGCAAAGCCCTTCAGATCCATATGCACCACATCACCGTCCGTCAACTGATCCAGCGTATAGCTCATTACCTCCTGGCCGGTTATGCTCACCACACGTACGGCAGCCTGCCCGACAGTTGCTCCGTTATACTGTACAGAAACCATACCAGTAGTAGGATTGGGGTAGATCTGTACATTGCCGGTGATGGACGGAATGTGCGCCACACCAACCGGGTTTTCCAGGAACTGTACGATGAAGTCTTCTGTTTCACCGGATACATAAACTCCGCATGGATCCGCTGCTCCTCCGGCATTATTACTAATGATCAACCGCATACCTGTAGGCGTATTTAGAGTGAGGCCACGGGGAATATCTATAGCACCGCTCATCCGCCAGGTGGTGGCGCCGGAAACGCCTGTGTAGGCCATTTCATCGGTATCATATTCACCGTTGGCATTATAATCAATAAAGATGGTAGCCCGCGCATCTCCGTGCGTGCCGCGCAGAATAATATGTGACAGTGTAAAATTGTATGTACTGTCTTCATACAACTCTGTGATACCGGACAGTGAATGATTGGTATAGCTTTTCACGGCATCCGGGTTGTTGAGGTGACCGCCTGTGAGCGGTATATTGATATCGCCGAGGGAGAAACCGCCCGCATCGCTGCTATCAGCCACACCGGCAAACCCGCCGTCTGCGTAGCTGGGACAATAGCAAAGATCATACTGGTTCAGTTGAATGGCAGACGAATATGCTTCCAGCTGATTGAGGGCACAGGTGGCTTTTACCCGGTAATGCACGGTACCGTTAAATGTTTCAGAGATCGTAACGGCATCATCCGATCCGCTGATATCCGTCCAGTTATTGCCGTCCGGGGATGACTGCCATATTCTCCCGATCGGTCCTGTAGTATTATCCGGGTTCAGGTTTTCGAGGAAGATGGGATAGCCGGGGCAGAACAGCGTATCATCAGCCGCAACCGTACCAACAGATTCCGTTCCGGTGCACGGCAGTGAAATAAGCCGCACGAGGTAGTCTTCCGTTTCCCCTGTGGAATACGGACCGCAAACATTCACCAGTGTCGTATCATAATTATACTGACCATTAGTAAGGATACGCATGCGTGTAACGCCCGGCGTCGCCGTATTAGGGACAGTAAAAGCAATAGTATCCCTGTAAGCCGGGCCTTCACCGGAAGCATTATGAATGCTGGGCTTGTTTTTTCCGTGTATTTGCTCCTGGGGATAATCAAAAATACCATCACCATTATAATCTATAAATATCTTGGTGTATGACTGTCCCATCTGCGGGTTCGAATTTGTAGCGCTGGAAGTCATGAATCTCAACTGGATCTCGTACGTACTGTCTAAATAAAGATCAACCGGATCCAGGCTGGTAAAATCAGTATATCGCTGATTGGACAGCGGATTGTTTCCTGCAGGCAACGGATCGCCGTTCGTCATCAGGGTATCGCCTCCTGAAGACAGCACGGTTACATTTCCGATATTGATACGCGGCAGCGCAGCGCTGGCAGTAGCTCCCGATGCGCAGTAGCATTCTTTTGTAGGTTTTACTTTAATCAGGGCCGGCGCAGTGGTGTCGCTAAGTCCGCCATTGATACAGGTGATGATAGCACGATACCAGGTATCCCCGTTCAGGGGAACAGTCGGAGATTCCACATCGCCTCCCGTAACATCTGTCCAGTTGATCCCCTGCGACTCCTGCCATTGCCATTCCAGCCCGCCGTTTTGAGAGTTGCCACTTACAGAAAGCTGCACACCTTCTCCCACACAGGCAGAAGCAGGGTTTACAATACCTGCTGTGGGCTTACCGCTGCAGGAAGGGAATATACGCAGGTTGTCGATCCCCATATCATAATCCCCCGATTGATACGCGGCGCTGTAGGCCTCAAAGCGGATAACCGTTTTGGGTGATGTGGAAGAGAAGGGAATAATATAAGACTGCCATGTAGCATTCACACCCATGCTGCCCAACACTTCCAGAGGCGTAAACGTATTACCACTATCAACAGACAGCATCACCGTCAGCGTGTTTGAAGACCCTGTCTTGCTCATATAATCAAAACGCATCTCCTTGGCAGAATCTGTTACACTGCAATCCAGGTATACACTGATGTTACCCTTGGCGCCTGCCGGGCCTTTGGATGTCTGTACCCGTGCGGAATGATCTCCTGTAGTGCTGTACGGGAAATAAGACGATGGGGCAACGTTTTCGGTCCAGCCGCCCGACAGACCCTGGTCTTCCCGCCGCCATGACATATGAGCGGATACCGGGGAAGAAGTCCAGTTGACATCCGGCAGTTGCAGCGTACCGCAATGATCCTGCCAGCTTTCAAAATCCTGTGCATACGGTAGCGTACGGAATATCGGCGTAGTATTGTTTACGGTTACGGCAACCGCTGCGGTATTGACAGACTGGTTACTGGCCGTACAGGTAAGGTTCAGCCGGTATTCCACATTTTCTGCCGGCGCCGGTCGTAAGGTAGGCGCTGTGGCGCCCGCTATATTAGCCCAGGTGGTTCCTCCCGGCTGGCGGTACTGCCATTGGTAATTCAACCCTCCTACTTCCTGGGGGCTGAGCGATGTTAATTCAAGCGGCGTACCGGGACAAACATTGAAGCTCGTTCCCGGCACAATTGTCCCTGCTACGGGCGTACCGGTACAGGCCGTCGGCTGCCGGAAGCTCATGCGGATATTATACCGGTTGGAATTTGCACTTCCGCCGCCGGAAGCGTTACATATTGTATCATACCGTCCAAAGCTGTACATCCAGCCTCTCCCGTTTATGCTGGATGTAAAATAACATTGTTGCAGCGTAGCGGACGAAGTATTAACAACATCCATGGTATCTCTGCATACATCAACCAGGATGTTATCAAACCCGTTCCAGTAAAACGGAGTCTGGAATTTCAGCCACACCCAGCTTGTGTCAGGAATTACAAGCGACGGATTCGTATATACCGTCTGAAGGTTGGCGTGTTCCACAGCACGGAGATAATCTACCGGCGTATTCTTCATTTTTATCGTATAATTACGCAAAACAGCACCATTTATCCTTCTTACTTCCCAGGCAATGGAGTCCAGCATAGCAGGACCGGGCACACCCAGTGCCTTGATCTCATCTGCAGTATACAGGATCTGGTATCTCTGGTTCTTACCGGTCAGGGCTGTGCTGGCATAATCCGAAACAGGGCTATATGAATTATTGAATCCTGTTCCCTCCCCGATCTGGATGACTTGCCCCGACACATGATTTACGAGATTTAATTGCAATAAAATACAACAGGCGACTACCCACCCGGGTATTTTTAGTAAGATTTTTTTCATAAACAACATTTTAAAATAGCGATGAACTGAATGAACTTTAACACGACTTTTAATCATGCTTCACAAATGTCAGTTTCAACAAACATGCTGATTAGAGTAGTACTACTCCTTTATTATTTACAATCGCCGGAGGCAGGAAATGTGTAATACACTTGGCGAAATCATGAGATGGGATGGAAAACCCTGATCAGGTAAACGATTCGATAATTCAAAATTGAAAATGGAAAAACGGGTTAATTTTCCATTTTCAACTTTCCATTTTCAATTATCTCAACCAGTCCTTTCATGATCTCGTGGCGATCATAGCGGGTACGTACAAAAAAACACCCCTGAGATGCAATGGAAATCGCTTTGTCCGGATCCGAAAAAATATCTTTCAAACGATCCCTGAATTCTTCCGGCGTATCAGCCTGCAAAAAGTGGACACCAGGAACAGCATCTATCCCCTGCATACCTACGGCAGTACTGACGACCAGCTTTCCGGCGGCCATGGCTTCGAGTATCTTAACCCGTATCCCTCCTCCGGATCGTAGTGGCACGATCAGTATATGCTTGTCGCGGATGAAGGCAGCCGCATTATCTACGGCTCCGGCACAGACCACGCTTTCCGGCAAACCGGTCTGCAAATTACCGGGCATATTGCGCCCGGCAAATGAAAACCGGAAATCAGGCAAGGCTGCATGTACCAGTGGCCAGATATCCCGGATAAACCATGCCATCGCATCCTGGTTGGGACGCCACTCCATCGCCGCCAGATGGTATCCCCGCCACCGGGCAACCGGTATCTGCATTGCATCTCCGGCAGTGTCCGCAGTATCGATACCAAAAGGCGTTATGTGCCGCGGCGTGGCACAACCGGAATCCGCAATCATACGATCATCAACCGCAGTGATGGGGAGCAACAGGTCCGCATCGTTCCAGGCATCCGCCTCAAACCGTCGTATCCTCCCGGCCAGGTTGTGCAGGTACCAACGCTTCAACGGATGCCGGGTATCTGCCGCCAGCCGTTCCCATATCTGCCATTCAATATTATGAAGCCGCTGTACAAGCAGTGCGCTGCTATTACTACGTATCACATCCCTGTAGACATTCAGATAGATGCTCTCGAGCTGCACCACTTGCGGCTGAAATGATGACAATACCAAATTCAGCTTTTCCCCGAATGCTGTATTCCGAAACCGGTCCGCATGTTCGGGCGTTCGCCGGAATATCAAATTACGTATCACCGGCCAGGTCCGGATACGATTGTCCACATCTACCGTTTCAAAAGCAAATAATTGCCGGTACAGCCCGGCTCTTATTGCGGTATCCACATAATGCCGGGATGTGTTCATCGCCAGCAGGAAGACTTGCCAGCCGGCATCATGATAGCCTCTTATCACTGTGTCCATTGCCATAGCTCCTCCATCTGTAAACGGGTACGGAACGCGGTTAGTAATAATCAATATGCGACGGGGCATCGGGAAACTAATATACCGGTAAATAAAAAATTCAGATACGGAAACAAGGTACAAATTTAGTGCACAAGGCGGAAAGGCTTATTTTTACACCATGACCAAAAAAAAGCTGGTTTTTCTGGGTACAAAACCGATCGGACACGCCTGTTTTCAATATCTGCTCGGGCAATGTGAAGCATTGAACATAACCGTTGCGGGACTCCTCACCCGGCAACGGGACGAATTTGCCGGCGTTTATGATCTGGCGACACTGGCAGATACGCATGGCGTCCCTGTATTGCAGCATACCAGTGAAATACCCGAATGTGATATTCTCTATTCCGTGCAATATCATAAAATATTAAAAGCTGCAGATATTGCCAAAGCACAGCAGGCAGCCGTCAATTTGCATATGGCGCCGTTGCCGGAGTACCGTGGCTGCAATCAATTCTCCTGGGCCATTATTGATGGAAAAGAAGAATTTGGCACTACGATCCATATTATGGATACGGGAATCGACAGCGGCGATATTCTGTTTCAAAAGCGATTCCCCATCCCCGGAAATTGCCGGGTGGATGAATTGTATAAGCTTACTTACGAAGCTTCGCTGAAATTATTCCGGCAGACGTTAGCGCATGTCGTCAATGGCAATTACACACCTTTATCCCAGTTGTTGCTGGTGCCAAAATTCGGCACATCTATACATTACCGGCACGACATCGAACAGTTGAAGCAGTTGGACCCTTCCTGGGATAAAGAAAAGATCGACCGGCATATACGCGCCACATCCATGCCCGGCTTTGAGCCACCCTATTTCCTGGAAGGCGGAAAAAAAATGTACATTTCACCCCGATCCTCATGAAGCGCAAACGCATTGTACTGACCATCATCAATGAACCCAACTATGATCAGCGGATGATCCGGATCTGCACTTCGTTGCATAAGGCGGGTTACGAGGTGACGCTGATCGGGCGAAAAAAGCCGGGATCCCGTCCGCTCATCGCACGTCCCTTCCGGCAAATAAGGATCTGGCAGGGTTTGAACCGCGGCAAGTTCTTTTTTGCCGGCTACAATATCAAACTGTTCTTCGTGCTGCTGTTTACAAGAATGGATGCGGTATGCGCGATTGACCTTGATACTATTTTACCCGTTTATTACATCTCGCTGCTCCGGCGAAAACGCCGTGTTTATGATGCTCACGAACTGTTTTGCGAATTAGAGGAGGTGGTCACCCGACCGGCTACGAAAAAAATGTGGAAATGGATCGAACGGCATACAGTACCTCATTTCCATTATGGCTACACGGTAAATGAAAGTTATGTGCAAGAGTACCGGCGCATGTACAACCGCTCTTATGCCGTCGTACGCAATGCAACCGTCTTGCGGCCGTTCACTATACCGGAAAAGAAAGAACGGTATATTTTGTACCAGGGGAGTGTCAACAAGGGCCGCTGCTTTGAAGAGCTGATACCGGCAATGAAATATGTGAATGCCCGGCTGATCATCTGCGGTGAAGGCAATTTTTATGAAGAATCAAAGCAGCTTGTCCGTGAGCATGGTCTGGAAAACAAGGTGATCTTTGAAGGTTATGTATTGCCCGAAGCATTACCACGCTATACCGAACAGGCATATATCGGCATTACATTGTTTGTAGCTACAAGCCGGAGCAACGAGCTTTCGCTGGCTAACCGGTTTTTCGATTATATGCACAGCGGCGTACCGCAACTGGCGCCTTGCTACCCTGAGTATGAACGGATCAACAATGAATTTGAGATTGCCCGTCTCGTGAAAGATATTACGCCGGAAAGCATTGCCCGGGCACTGAATCATATGCTGCATGATGAAGCCTATTATAACCGGCTGCAGCAGAACTGTATGCAGGCGCGGGAAGTTTACTGTTGGCAGGAAGAAGAAAAACGGCTGTTAAACGTGTATCAAAATCTTTTTGCAGATGCCTGATCCGTCCTTTGATGAGGCTGCTATAAAGTTCAGCATAATAATCCCCGCATATAATGCGGAGAATACGATCGCTACTGCGATACGGTCCTGCCTGTCACAATCCTGGCCACCTCATGAAATTATTGTGGTTGACGACAACAGTTCCGACCAAACGGTAGCAATAGCGGAATCGTTCTATCCTGCAGTGACGGTGTATCCGCTCGAAGAAAACCGGGGACCTTCCTATGCCCGTAATACCGGCTGGGATCACGCGTCGGGCAATTATATTGCCTTCCTGGATGCCGACGATACCTGGCACAAAGACAAGCTTCAGATCATGCAAACGCTGTTACATAAACACGACCTTCCGGCATTTGTCTTTCATTCATTCCAATTACAACCTTTACCCGAAGCATTACCCTCACCGGTTCCAGATCTGCAAACGCTTCCATTCAGAAGATTACTCTGGCGTATTCCTCCTACAACCCCTTGTCACCCTTCGACGGTAGTATTACAGAATGAAAAAGAATTCCGGTTTGAACCGGGTATGCGTTATATGGAGGATTATGATCTCTGGCTGCGTATTGCAGCACATCATACAGTATACAGGCTTCCGTTGCCGCTAACGCAGCTCGGCCGGCCCGTTCTTTCTGCCGGGGGGCAAAGCAGCAACCGGCTGGCTATGCGTATGGGAGAGTTCCGGGCATATGGACGACTGGCTATGCGCCAGCCGCAGTACCTGCCGTTGCTGCCCCTGCTCATCCTGGCCGGAGTGCTGAAACATCTTGGAAAATTCCTGTTCGGAAAATGACCGGCGTTATGTAGTAGTACCGGCCGCCAGCTCTTTTACAGCTCCCTGCTCTATCCGCACGACCCGTGCGGGATATTTCTGAATAATCGTATAATCATGTGTCGCCATAATAACAGCAGCCTGGTAATCGTGGCAAATGCTGAAGAGCAGTTGCATGATCTCATCCCGCGTGTCGGGATCAAGGTTGCCGGTAGGCTCATCGGCCAGGATCAGCTTGGGGTTATTGAGCAGGGCACGTGCGATATCGACGCGCTGCTGCTCTCCGCCGCTCATCTCATAAGTCATTTTAAACCCTTTGTTTTTCAACCCGACCTTATCGAGCACGTTCTCAATTTTTTCCTTTATCAACACCTTGTCCTTCCAGCCGGTGGCTTTAAGCACAAACGCAAGATTATCATACACATTACGATCGGTAAGCAAGCGGAAGTCCTGGAATATGATGCCGAGATTCCGGCGAAGCCGGGGTATCGTCTGCCATTTCAACTGTTTCAGATCAAAGCCGGCCACTTCGCCTTCACCTTCCTTCAGGTACAGGTCTCCGTATAAGGTTTTGAGCAGGCTCGATTTGCCGCTGCCGGTCTTTCCTATCAGGTAAACAAACTCACTTTTATTTACTTCAAAATGGACATCCGACAGAATCAGGTTTTTACCCTGGAATATATGTGCATTCCGTAAAGAAACAATAGTCTGGTCGCTCATGTGCGTACTTTGGAACAAATATAATCATCCTGGAGATTATAGGCTGCATGATCCGGAAGATAGACATGCCTTTATACAAATCCACCGCGACAACTTTGTCGCGGCGGATCATATAATTCATCAGAATACCGGCTTATATTAATATACAACCAGCTTTTCTGTCATTGTTTTATTCCCGCTTACCAGTTGTACCATGTACATACCTTTTACGGTAACAGCCGATGCGGGGATCTCGATTTTTGTCAATCCCTGCGTCAACAGTTGCTGCTCTGTGCGGTATACCACTTTACCGGTAACGTCTGTAACCTGTACCTGTGCAACGCCACTACCGCCGTTAATGATCAGATGTGCACCTCCTTGTGTGGGGTTGGGCGTAAGCACCATACCCTGGCGCTGCATTACATCATCATCAACACCGGTAGGGAAGCTGCTGATATGGATACGGTCCATATAGAAATGGTTACCGGATCCCAGCATATTCTGGAATGTGCCGGGGCGGAAACGGAAACGGAACATGATACCGTTACCGGCCGCAGTCCTGGCAACGTCGGGGATCGGCAGGCTCTGCAATTTCCATGCGCCCATCCATTCCGGAACAAACTCGTAGTTCAGTGTGCCGTTATTACCGATATCTGCTTTAGACAAGGTAGACAGGGGGAACCAGTTATCGCCGCAATTTACCGAGTAAGAAATAATGAGTGAATCGTTCATCTCAGCAGGATTGGAAGTACGGAACGCACCTGCAGACATAAAGTTCAGGTTACAGTTAGCCGCATACTCCGATGCAGAGAGATCAAATACCGGAGAGAAGAAGTCGTCATAATCTCCGCGGGGGGTACCCGTGAGGAAAGAAGGCACCGTGGTACGCTTGTCGTAATTCCGGTAATGAATGGAATGGTTATCATAATATCCTGTTCCTTCATGTATCGCCCACTGGAAATAATTATTATAATAGTTGAACATCGGCCATTTATCCATATCACCTTCAGGACTAAATTCCTGATAGTATCCCAAAGCCTGTTTGGGCGTGGGATCAGCAACATAAATCGGCGTACGGCTCACTGTAGTGCTGCCGGTATTGTTACCGGTTGCAGTAAGCGAAACAGTAACCCATCCCGGTTGGCTAAACGCAACAGCATTATTGACCACCGGCAGTGTGGAAGTGGCAGGATTGGCGCCGTTGGAGAATGTCCAGTCTCTGCTCACGATCGTATCATTCCAGCTTCTGTCTGTGAAACCAAAACGGGTAGTACCATTGGCGCAGCCGTATACCTTATCAGTTCCGCCTGCTCCCCCCGTCCTGTTTACAGAGAAATCTGCCACGGGCGGGAGATCAGGCAAAGGTGCCAATGCCCCCGTAGTGCTCAGATTTGCAGCCGATATCAGATTACTGCGCCCTGCCACATTGGAATTAAGAGCAGCCCGCATACGATCTACCTGCCCGGCCGTGAACATTTTGGAGCAATAAGTATAGTCCATAACGTTCTGGGCATTGGTAGTGTCCGGATAGTCAATTACAATGGCATCACCGTCGTTATCGCGTTGTCCTGTAACTTTAAAATACCCGTAACGCATCACTATGTTATAAAAATATCCGTATTTATTATCGGCATCCACAGCATTTGTAATGCGCATAGCTCCGGGTACTTCATCCACAAACTGTATGGTAGGGGTATCCCTGAGCGCTGCCGGATTTTCAGTAAATACAAGAGTATAATTTTTCCCGGCCTGTACCGTCAATCTAACCGGTACCCGCTGTCTTGCAAACGAAACCGTAGTATTGCCTGTATAACTGGCCACTATATTCGAGTTCCTTTTTACTGCTATGGTAAACGGGCTGCCGATTGTGTCTGTCGGGTAAATATCCACCGAATCTATGACGATCCGGGTGGGTGTATTAAACGAAATCCCTACATCCGTAAGACGGTCACCGGCAACATCCGGCTCCGGCTTACCCACAGTAGCATTGGAAGTACCATAACTAATGCTCCAGTTATAGAAATAATTATACATAGACGCTGTATGATCTTCCTTCAACTCTATTACACCGGAAATGTTTTTAGGATAACCTGTACCGGCAGCATCGCGCAATGCACCCGGATTGCTGCGGAATACGATCGCATACCCCGAATCGGCAGGTACATCAAAGTCTACCGGCACTATCTGCGCACCACTATTGGTGGTGACATTGCCGGAGAAAGAATCCGCCACATCGCCATAATGGCGCAGCAGGATCGTAAAAGGAGTGCCTATAGCGCCGGTAGGATATATGGCAAGTGAGTCTATCGTCAACTGTTGACGGGCCACAAACTGGATACCCCATATATTTGATTGGGAAGGAACAGGCATGTTGCCCGCAGCGAGACTCTGCCTGCCCATAGACATTTTTGAAAATATACAGGTAGTGTCATAAATATGCACAGGAGCACATCCGCTACCCATATGCCCTTCAGTAGGAGGCGTATCATCCACATCATCATCACCGCAAGCAACCTGAGGATTATTTGTTGCGCCCCAGGGGTGATCAAGATTCAGGGTGTGCCCGATCTCGTGAGAGAGTGTATTGTCACGATGAACATAATCAAAACGGGAAATTACGCCGTCATAATACGGAAAAGCTGCAGCACCGGCAGGCTTCAGCGCATATGCAGCAGCGCTGGAAGTACCGGGGAATCCGTTTACAATCCATATATTAAGATATGAGTCCGGAGGCCAGAGATCAAACTTGGACTGGTCGCTGGCGTTAGAAGCCAAATATGACCTGCGGCGGGTAATACCACGGGTCGGGTTACCATTCGGATCTTTTGTAGCAAGATGGAAACGAATATTCCCCTTTCCAATATACCTTATGTTTGTTCCCGGTATGTATCCACGGTACTGCGGGATTATATCCAAGGTATCCGCATTCTCGCGGTTGAACATCCGGTTAATCCGCACCATTTCATTGAAGACCGTATCATCCGGGACATACTCCTGACCATAATCGTGAATGATATGGAAAACAACGGGAACATGGTACACCTCATCATCTGCAGTAGACTTTGCAAAACGACGGACATCCATTTCCTTCAGCTTCTGTTGGATCTCCTGCTGTAATTGCTGTTCATATACCGCTACATCCGGGTTGAGCTGCCGCAACTGGGCATGTACCTCATCTGCATAACAGCGAAGCGTTGTCTGAGCCGTTGCCATGCCTGAAAGACATGCGGCGGCAGACATTAGTAAAATAGCTTTTTTCACCATTTTTTATTATTATAAATTAATAAGCTAAACGCCCAAAGATAATGATTCCTGTCAAAAAACAGTCAGTTCATTCTGGTATTTTTTTAACACTATAATAATCCGTTTCACTGTCAGACCTATTGTAAGACTTTGTCTATAACGTACAAATAAGGATACTCTAAAACATAAGAAGGTGCCGGATATCCTTCACGGCTAACAAATGTAGCGACAGGTATCTGTTGTTTTGCCAGTATGCCCATATGCTCTTCGGATGGCCACCAGTGAGTAGCGGCAATATCTTTATGATAAAACATCAGTTCCACGTCTTCAAATTCGCTAATACCTGTTACAATTTTCACATGTTCGGGAATATAATTCCTTATATCTTTATATATTCTGGTATTGTGAATTTTTCGGTTCCTTTCGTTATTGCCGGGTGCAAAATACCGGTTCATTTCCCCGGGATTAAGCGAAAGCCAGGCTGCAACCGGTAAAACAATCACCGGAATGATCCGTTTTCCCGTTTTGAAAGAAACCGCATACAGGCTTACCGCAATAAACATCATGCATAACGGGGCCATTACGAAAAAATAGGAATTGATTTTGGTTTGCGCGATAAAAGAGAAGAAACAGAAAACAAAAAGCACCAGCCCGATAAAGGGATACAACAGCCTGCTGTCGCGCCGTTTCATAAAGAATGCAAGCAGGACGCCCGGGAGCACAGCCAGCCACAGCCAGTCGCCGAAATACAGCCGCAGTGCCTCCCAATAAAACCAGATACCGCCGGTATGCCCCTCCAATGCCTCGAAAATATGCCTGGTATTGTAAGCCGCTTCATAACGGGCCTCTTCGGGGAATGCGTGATGTATGTATATCTGCCAGGGGATAAATACAACGCAGCAGATGAGCAGTGCAACGATAAAGTGTATCAGCCCCTTCCGGTCTTTGTGCTTCAGGTCGTACAGAAGGTTGATGCCCCATGCCAGGAAGACTGCCAATCCGGTAAGCCATTTATTCAATATGGCACAACCGGCAAAAAGGCCAATCAATACCACCCAACCCCACTTCCCGGACCGTACATATTCCGCATAGGCCCAGAGACTGGCCAGCACATAAAAACCAAATGCCACATCGTTGTGATCCATCCCCTTGATGCCGGAGATCAGAATCAGATGAAAGTTGGAAAAGCATAAAAGGCCGGCAGCTATGAGCGCCACCGTCTTATTGCCGGTAACCAATACAGTAAGACGGTACAGCAGCAGTATCATCAAAGATCCCATGATAATACCGGGCAGGCGCAGAGACAGCTCGGATACGCCGAATATTTTCATGCTCAGCGCCATCTGCCACATAAAAAGCGGTTGCTTATGCAGCCATATATGATTACAGCACCACACTGTATAATCTGCGTGTGGCAACAAAGAAGATGTTTTTAGCATCGGCCTGAACGGATGGTCCATCATATTCCGGGCAACGAGCGCATGAAAACGTTCATCCCAATCATGCAGAAAAGGATCGGCCTGTGCATAATACAATCTGATCGCTGCACCGATCACCGTCATCATCATCAATATGACTACATGCTTATGCCGGATCAGTTTGTTCTTCATCGGGTAAAAAACGTTAAAATAAATGAACCATTACGACTATTCAAAGTCAAAGGGATAAATCCGTTAATCGGATGAGGCAGCCATTTTTCATGTTTTTACTACCTTTGCACGATCATAATGTAGCTGTGCCGGTAATTAGTACCGGCCAGTGATTCCCTCCGATGGGTCTTATCTGGGAAATGCAGGTTGCATTTTTCTTTCTCGGAACGTCTGACGTTCATGTACAAATGGCCGGAACGATCTTCTTTATATAGAAGAAACCCGTCCAAATAACAAAGCCTCTGCAGAAGGTGCCAATATCTTCCTCTGACGGGAAGATAAATCTGTTACAATTGCGATGAGCAAAATACAATTATACCATTCGGGCAATCTGCCCACAATAACAGACCAACAAAAGATTATTGATTTCCTGCTGGAGCACCTGGAGCAGTACGGTGATATACGGGCAGACATCGAAAAAGCCTGTGATTATGCAATGGGCGCCGGCAACAGCCCCGGCGGGGTTATACTCACGGCAACATACGGCGATGTGCTGGCTGGCGCCGTTGTGATCAATAAAACCGGGATGCAGGGCTACATTCCCGAAAACATCCTCGTGTACATTGCTACGCACAAAACCCTGCGTGGAAAAGGCATCGGAAAGGAACTTATGGAAGCGGCCATTCATCAGACCACAGGCGATATTGCATTACATGTGGAGCCGGATAATCCTGCGAAAAAACTGTATGAAAAACTGGGATTTACCAACAAATACCTGGAAATGAGACTTAAAAAGAATTAACCATGGCATTTGTAACACTTGATAAAGAAAAATTAACAGCCAACTATCGCTACCTTGACACGCTGTTCCGGCAGGAGCAGATACAATGGTCTGTAGTATCGAAAATGCTCTGCGGCAACAGGGATTATCTTGAGGTGCTGCTCGGCCTGGGCGTCAGGCAGGTGTGCGACTCCCGCGTAAGCAATCTCCGGATGATAAAATCCATTGCTCCGGAGGTGGAAACTGTATATATCAAGCCACCACCCAAACGCTCTATAAAAAAGATCGTGGAGTATGCCGATTACAGTTTCAATACGGAGTACGAAACGATCAAACGATTGTCGCAGGCTGCTACGGCCCTGGGGAAGGTTCATAAAATCATGATCATGATCGAGCTTGGAGAGCTGCGGGAAGGTGTGCTGCGGGAAGATCTGATCGAATTTTACGGTAAGGTCTTTGAATTACCTGGGATTGAGGTAGCCGGCATCGGTACCAACCTCACCTGCATGTACGGTGTATTGCCCAATCACGACAAGCTGATACAGCTTTGCCTGTACAAGCAGCTTATTGAAGCGAAATTCAACAAAGTAATCCCTTATGTTTCCGGAGGGGCTTCGGTAACCATACCCCTGATACATAAGCATATGCTGCCCCATGGCATCAACCATTTCCGGATAGGAGAAACGCTTTTCCTGGGGACGGATGTGTACCACAATACCGTATTCGAAGGAATGCACCAGGATGTGTTTAAATTTTATGCAGAGATCATCGAGCTTACAGAAAAGCCGGCGGTACCTGTCGGTGAGCTGGGTCACAACCTGACGGGCGAAACACCCCAGTTTTCTTCGGGAAATACCTCTGAATGTTCCTACCGCGCCATCATTGACGCCGGACTGCTGGATGTGGAGCCCAGTCATCTGATGCCGGTTGACGAACGGTTACGGATTGTAGGCGCCAGCTCAGACATGATCGTGGTGGATCTGGGAGAGAACCCGGATCATTACACCGTTGGGGATTTGCTGGAATTCCGGATGGACTATATGGGCGTGCTCCGGATCATGAACTCGGATTATATCGATAAACGCATCGCAGGACAAATATCAGCCGCCGCTTCTGCAAAGAAAATCAGAAACAGAGCAGTTCTGGAGCCTACATAAGCAGGCCTGTACATATCACCCTTCCAGGCTTCGGACCATACACACCTCCCGGAAGTATGACTCCAGCTGCGCGGCGATCGTATCCCAGTTAAAACGCTCCTGCACCACGCCTCTCCCCTTTTCTCCGGTGGCTCGGCGTAATGATTCATCCGAAAGCAGCCTGTTTACCTGCACTGCAAAACCTTCCGGGGTTGTTTCCATAAATGCGCCGGCGCCGTTCTCAATACCCAGACCTTTAAAGCCGATATGAGAGCATACTACAGGAATTCCCATAGCCATGGCTTCTATTACTTTATTCTGGGTGCCTGCCCCGAACCGTAGCGGCGCTACGACCACGCTCGCTTCATTATAAATCGCAGCCAGGTCTTTTACAAATCCTGTAACCGTAATATCAGGCCCCGCCAGATCGCGGACTTTCCTTACAGGGCGCTGGCCGGCAATGATAAATCTTACGCCGGGATGCTGCAACCGGATAAGCGGGAGTATCTGTTCTGTAAAATATACTACAGCATCCACATTGGGAGCGTAATCCATATTCCCTGTAAAAAGCAGTGTCCGGGCGCCGCCATAATCATGGGCCCGGGGAGCAAAGATATCCAGATCCACCCCGTTGGGGAGCAGCCGGAGGTTATCCGCATGATGTTGCAACCGGAGGTATTCCAGGTCTTCGGAAGAGCAGGTCAGCGCCAGATCATATGCAGCCAGCACCGGCTCATAGCGCAATACCCGCTGTTGCTCCATCTGTTCAAAAACTTTCCGCAACCGCCCGCGGGGTATCTGCTGCCGGCGCTCCCAGTAGAGCGAAAAAGCATCCGGCAGATCGAGAATACGTGGGATATACTTTTCGGTTGCCAGGTAGGGCGCCATGCGTATATGCTGGATATGCGCCGCATCAAACTGGTGCTGATGAAGCGTTTCCTGCAATGTCCGCTCCATTGCCCGCGACTGAAAGTACAAAACCTGGAAAGGCTTGCTGCTCCACAATCCGGCAATACAATTGAGTACGGATTTCCACTTTGGCAGATAGACCAGTTGCACACTTGAAAATATCTTTTCCAGCTCCCCTTTGTACTTCATTTCTTCCCGGCGCTGTGCAAACGTCACCAGGTGCAATTCATGCCTCCCCTGCAACCGCTTTGCGAGATTATATATCTTAAGCTTATCACCCCTGTAGGGCGGATAAGGGATACGGTTTGCCAGGAACAATAATTTCAACAGAAAAAACAATAAGGTTAAAAAATGGCTATGGGGTCACCGCAAAATTTCATGCCCCAGCTTATCTCTTTTAGTACGGAGATAAAATTCGTTATGCGGGTTCGGCTGCATCTCAATAGGCACATTTTCCACAATTTCAAGTCCGTAACCAAGCAGTCCTGCCCGCTTTTTGGGATTATTTGTGATCAGGCGGATCTTGGAGATGCCGAGGTGTCGGAGTATCTGCGCACCCACGCCATAATCCCGCTGATCATTTTTAAAGCCCAGCGCCAGATTGGCCTCTACGGTATCTTTGCCTTCTTCCTGCAGCTTATATGCCTTCAGCTTGTTGAGCAGGCCGATGCCGCGGCCTTCCTGATTCATATAAAGCACCAGTCCTTTACCTGCCGATTCCACCATCTCCATTGCCCGCTGTAATTGCTCACCGCAATCGCAGCGGAGTGAGTGCAGGATATCCCCGGTCACGCACGAGCTATGTACCCTTACCAGTACCGGTTCATCTTTTTCCCATTCACCTTTTTTCAGCGCCAGGTGATATTCACCGGTATTGCGCTGTGTAAAGGAGATCAATTCAAAATCTCCGTGTTTTGTAGGCATCTGTACCCGCACTTCCTCCCGTATCAGGGATTCCTTCTGCAGCCGGTATTCGATCAGGTCTTTGATGGAAATGATCTTCAGGTCGAATTTTTTCGCGATCTCAATCAGCTCGGGCAGACGGGCCATAGTCCCGTCGTCGTTCATAATCTCTACGAGTACACCTGCGGGTTCAAAACCTGCAAGGCGTGCCAGATCCACCGTCGCCTCCGTATGCCCGGTACGTCTCAAAACACCCTCATCGCGTGCCCGTAACGGAAAAATATGACCCGGGCGCCCCAGATCTTCAGGACGGGTAGCGGGATCAATAAGCGCCTGGACGGTTTTCGCACGGTCGTGGGCGGAGATACCGGTTGTACACCCCTGCCCGATCAGGTCTACGGAAACAGTGAACGGCGTCTGGTGGAGCACTGTATTGTCTTCCACCATCAGGTTCAGCTTCAGTTCATCGCATCGCGCGCCGGTAAGCGGAGCGCAAATAAGCCCCCGCCCGTGCTTCGACATAAAATTGATGACTTCGGGCGTCACATTCCGGGCGGCAGTTACAAAATCACCTTCATTTTCACGATCCTCATCGTCCACTACAATCAGCAGCTTCCCTTGTTTCAGATCTTCCAGAGCAGACTCTATAGTATCAAGCATATAATTGCTTAGAGGTTGTATAAAAGTGCAAAGTTACAACATTAGCGGGTAGTAACTGGCAGCAGGTCGTAAGTAACAAGCAGCAAAACATAAGTCATAACAGCCTGCTACTTACGACTTGCTACTGATTACTAATTACCTTTGCTGCATCATGAATACGACATATCTGCTTCTGGGCAGCAATGAAGACGACCGGTATACCTGGCTGCAGCTGGGCATTGAATCCATCAGCCGCATTTGCGGAACAATCATAGAAAAATCCGGCATTTACGAAACTGCCGCCTGGGGCCTTGAAGATCAGCCGGACTTTCTGAACCAGGTACTCTGCATTCACACTTCACTTGATCCGGATCAGTTATTGGCGGGCATTCAGGAAACAGAAAAGCAGCTTGGCCGTCAACGGACTGTAAAATGGGGACAGCGTACGCTTGATGTAGATATACTGTTTTTTAATGACGCCATATGGAATGAGCCGCATCTCAGGATTCCCCACCCCTATCTGGCAGAAAGACGGTTTACGCTGGCGCCGTTGGCGGAAATAGCTCCCGACCTGATACACCCGGTATTGAATAAATCCATATCCATTCTTCTGGAGGAATGCAGTGACCCGCTGGCAGCACGAAAAATTGTGTAGAGACGCGATGCATCGCGTCTCTACCAAACGTGGGCACGTATTTCTGCGGGACGGTACATTTTATCACCTGGCTGGATACCAAAGGCTTCGTAGAATTCCGGCATATTGCTCAACGGCCCGTTACAACGCAATTCATTGGGTGAATGCGGATCTGTTTTGATGCGCTGTGCCAGCTCTTCCGGGCGGGTGCTCGCCCGCCATACCTGTGCCCAGCTGAGGAAGAAACGCTGCTCCGGTGTGAAGCCGTCTATACGCTCCCCTCCCTGTCCCTGCTGTGTCTTCTTGAAAGCTTCGTAAGCAATGGCCAGGCCACCCAGGTCTGCGAGGTTTTCTCCGAGCGTCAGGTGTCCATTCACATGTATGCTGTCAAGCACCACAAAACCATTAAACTGTTCTACAACGATGTTCGCTTTTTCGGTGAATTTCCGGGCATCTTCCGGCGTCCACCAGTCATGCAGGTTGCCATGTGCATCATATTGCCGTCCCTGATCGTCGAAGCCATGCGTCATTTCATGACCGATCACGGCTCCGATACCGCCATAGTTGAGCGCATCATCCGCATCAAAATCGAAGAACGGATATTGCAGAATACCGGCGGGGAATACGATCTCATTAAATGCAGGGTTATAATAAGCATTAACCGTAGGAGGCGTCATTGCCCATTCCGTGCGGTCTACGGGACGTCCCAGCTTGGCCAGGTTATAGTCATATTCGAAAGCAGCAGCATTCAGGATATTCTGTACATAATTATTATCCGTTATGGTAAGCTTACTGTAATCCTTCCATTTGTCGGGGTAGCCGATCTTCTTCATAAAGGTGCCGAGCTTGGCCAGCGCTTTCTGCTTGGTAGCCTCGCTCATCCAGTCGAGCCTGTTGATACGATCGGCATAAGTCTGCTGGAGGTTATCAACCAGATCGAGCATCCGCTGTTTGGCTTCGGGACGGAAATGTTTATCCACATACATTTGCCCCAGCAGCTCGCCGACAGAGCCGTCTACCTCATTCAGGATACGTTTCCAGCGCGGCTTTTGCTCCTGTTGCCCGCGGAGCGTACGACCATAAAACTCAAAAGAAGCCTTGTCTATCTCGCTGTTCAGATAAGACGTCATTTTGTTGACCAGGTGAAATCTAAGATATTGTTTCCAGATATCGACAGGCGTACTTTTCAGTTGCTTGCCTACTTCTGTAAAAAATGCAGGCTGCCCGACAATACAGGAATCCACTCCGTTAACCCTCAGGTTTGCAAGCAGTTTTTTCCAGTCGAGGCCCGTACGGGCGCCCAGGCCCGCCAGATCAAATTTATTATACACCTTGTAAGGGTCGCGCATGTCTACACGCTTCATAGAAGCTCCGGCCAGTTTTGTTTCCAGCTCAAATACATTCCGGGCAGCGGTTGCCGCTTCTTCGGATGATACGCCCATGAACGTGAAGATTTTCACCAGGTATTGGTTGTAGGCTTCGCGGATCTTTACCGATTGTGGGTCTTTATCGAAATAATAATCACGATCGGGTAGCCCCAATCCTCCCTGCCAGAACTGACACATCTGCTCAGTTACCTTTTTATCATCGGGCGATATATAGAAGTAAAACACCTGGCTCAACCCTGTGGTGATTTGCGTTGCGATCTCCCCCATCACACCGTCGGCATCCTGTATGTCATCAATACGCGCCATGATCGTATTGAGCGGCGTAAGCCCGGCTTTTTCAATAGCAGTGCTATCCATGCCGCTGCGATAGAAATCACCGACTTTCTGTTCCCGGGTGCCGGCAGCAGCCTTCATGGCAGCAGCCTCTTCAAGCAGCTCATGCAATACCTTATAGTTATGCTCCTGCAGCTCGCTAAAACTGCCCCAGCGGGTTTCGGTAGGGGGGATCGGATTGTTCTTCAGCCATGCGCCGTTGGCATAGAGGAAGAAATTGTCACCGGGACGCACGGTAGTATCCATATTGGCAGGATCCAGCAGGTTCCGCTCCGGCTCACCGGCAGTCTTATCTTTTTCACCCGGCTGCTGGCAGGATGCAAAACCTACCAGTGCCATTCCAAGCAATGTGTGTATCAGCTTCATCACAGGATTTATTTACGCGCCAAAAGTACAATATTCCTTTCCGGATATTACGAGCTGGCAAGGGGGAAAAAGGGGGGGATATGGTAATGCGGAAACAACAGTCATCGTTGGCACGAATCATGTAACACATTAAAGATGTGGTTTGCAGACAGCAAAAAAACAAGTCATGGCAGAAAAACAGAAAAACCGGTGGCATGCTGTTTCAGAAAATGAAATATTACAGCACTTTAACGTTGATGCCGGGAAAGGGCTGACGGACAAGCAGGTTGAGGATTTCCGGAAGCAATACGGGCCTAATGAAGTCCCGTCTTCAGAAATACGCACATGGTTTGTTATTCTCTTAGGGCAGTTCAAAAGCCTGCTGGTATGGATCCTGGTACTTGCCTGCATTATTTCTTATATCGGCGGGCATTATATTGATGTATATGTCATTATTACCATTATTGTCATCAATATTACCATAGCCTTTGTTCAGGAAATGAAGGCCGAACGCGCGGTAGCTGCGCTCAAATCCCTGGTGGTACCGGTGGCAAAAGTGATCAGGAACGGAACACAGGATACCATTGATGCCCGGGAGCTGGTACCGGGTGATATTGTCATCATCGAAGAGGGCGACAGTATTCCTGCCGACCTGCGACTGCTCGAAGCCAGAAACCTGCGCACCATAGAGGCCTCACTTACGGGTGAATCACTGCCCATAGAGAAAACGGCAGACGCTGTATCGCCCGACACCCTGCTGGCAGACCGCACCAATATGCTGTGGAAGGGTACTTTTTCTGCCGGCGGATTTGCCAAAGCGATCACCGTAGAGACCGGCGTCCAAACCGTGATCGGCGAGATCGCCCGGACGATGGGCAATATACAAAGCACCCGGACTCATTTTCACAAAAAGATTGCCGTGCTGGCCAGGCAGATGGCGCTGATCGCACTCATAAGCGCATCTGCCATGTTCCTTATCGGTTACTTTCTGCGAAACGAAGATGTGGAAACGCTGTTGTTCACCTCTATAGCCATGCTGGTTGCCGCCATCCCCGAGAGCCTGCCGGCCATTGTTTCTGTTGTGCTGGCAATCGGTACACGCAGAATGGCCAAAAAAAACGTTATCATCCGGGAACTTTCAGCAGTGGAAACATTGGGTGCTGTCAGCACTATTATTACGGATAAAACAGGAACGCTTACCCAAAATACGCTTACAGTAAAAAAATTCCTTTCCGGCAATGAAAATATCTTCACCACCGAAGGCGAAGGCTGGGCGCCTGCCGGCAAGATCACTGCCGTTGAAGGAGAAACCGGCAGAGACGATAAATCTTTCCGGATGCTTATGGCTATTGCCGGGTTTGCAAATAATGCTTCCATCAGCGAAAAGAACGGATCTTACGAGTTGGCAGGCGACCCTACAGAAGGCGCCCTGCTTGTATTATCGCACAAAAGCGGACTTTATGAAGCATATCATTCGGAAATAAAAAAGATCGACGACCTGCCTTTCGACTCCGAGCTCAAAATGAGAGCCACTTTGGTGGACTGGCAGGATAAACGTTTTCTTTTTGTAGCAGGTGCTCCCGAAATGGTTTTAAAAATATCCGCACACCGGTTAGCAGACAACGGGATCATTGCCCTTGATGAATCGCAGACGCAGCAGATAAACACGCATATTAAAGACTGGTCGGCAGATGCCATGCGTGTCATTGCGCTCGCTTTTAAGGAAGTACCGCAAACAGTAAGTGATATCCGGCAGGAAGAAATAGCAGACCTCGTGCTCACTGGCATTACCGGTATGATCGACCCTCCGAGAAAGGATGTCAGACAAGCGGTAGAAAGCTGTCACCGCGCAGGAATACGCGTCATTATGGCCACCGGCGACCATGCCGGAACTGCCTTATCCATTGCCAAAGCCACGGGGATCATTCCTGAAGAAGATACGGATAAGATAGCGTTGACCGAAGCGGAGCTGCAGAATATGAATGAAGAAGCGTTTGACAAAGCAATACTGACACACCGGGTATTTGCGCGGCTAACACCAAAAATGAAGTTGCACATTGCTGACCGTCTTCAAAAAAACGGAGCATTGATTGCTATGACAGGGGATGGCGTTAATGACGCGCCTGCCCTCAAAAAAGCGGACGTAGGCATTTCAATGGGGATCATGGGGACGGACGTGGCGCGCAATGCATCCAACATGGTGCTGGCGGACGACAATTTTTCCACTATCGTCCATGCCATCGAAGAAGGACGCATCATATTCAACAACACACGAAAAACAACTTATTATCTGCTGACAACGAATTTTGCAGAGATCATTACCCTGCTGACAGCCGTAATAGTGTACCTCCCTGCACCGCTGACCGCTATCCAGATACTGTGGCTCAATTTAGTAACAGACGGGCTGAGCGATATATCCCTTGCCGCCGAAAAAGGACATGGTGATGAGCTTTCCCATAAACCAATGAAACGGAATACCGGCATCATCACCGGCTCTATCCTGCCTTTTCTGCTGATCAATGCGGTACTCATGACGGTACTGAGCCTCGGCATTTTCTATTACTACCTGGATGAGGGCCTGAACAAAGCCCGGACAATGGCTTTCATCACAATGGCTTTTTGCCAGTTGTGGAACGTGCCGAATATGCGCTCACTCACCAAATCGGTCTTCGAGATCGGATTTTTTTCCAACCGTTTCGTCATATACGGGCTTGTTGCTTCCATAACCATACAGGTTGTAGCCGTAGAAACTCCTTTCTTTGAGCGGATACTCGGATTTGAGTTCGTCAATCTTACAGAATACATTATAGTAGTGCTGCTGGCCTCGCTGGTATTTGTTTTCGGTGAGACATATAAGCGCCTGCGGCGAAGACATTAAGGCATCCTGTTCATGGCGGGCCTGACCCGCCATCCTTTTCTCAGATCGCACCAAAATCTTCCAGGATGCGATGCAGGATCTCTACACGTACCTGGCTCCAGTCTTGCGTAGTGTCATCATGAGCGACTTCAAACTGCTGAGCGAAAAAAACCGGGATAATCCGGACATCACTTTTGTTCATGGCATTCTTATGTTCCTGTACCTGCCGGATACGTTCGGCAAATCCCACGATCCATAAGATGTGTTTTTCTCCGGCATCCCCCCAGCCTGTCTTGTAAAATATCCTGTAGCCGGGTGTTTCCTCACGCAGCATCATACTGCGCACGATCCGCTGGCTACGTTCAGAAAAGCCCTTCAGCTCATTGAAATACAATTTTTTGATAAAACCCACCTGCTCATCGGCCGATATTTTCAGGGATCCGTCGAGCCAGAATGCATCCACCTGATCCCCGGTATTCATATTTCCGTATTTTATCGTATCTATATAATACTTCATCACAGCAGGTCCTATCCTTCGGGCAATCTCCTGGAAATAAGGTACATTGCTCACTGCAAAAGCCTCACGCATATTCATATCCTTATTCCAGGCCGGCATCTCCCGCACTACGCTGTCCCAGGGAATAACCAGCTGATCGTCCGGCGTTATGCCTGTTTCGAGTGCTATCAGCGCATTCAGTATTTTGAAGGTAGAAGCCGGTACAACCTGCTCCAGACAATGTTCTTTGTTATAATAATGTACCACTTCATGGGTCTGGTCCCGCAGGATAAAACACCCGTTTTCAATGCTGTAATCTGCGAAATGCTGCTGCCATTCCGGATGATCTTTCAGACGCGACTGCTGGCAGGATGATAACAGGAGTATAAAAAATGCAAAGTATGTAAGACGCATATCGATTGATGTTTGTGCAATGATGATGGTGTAAAGGTATTTAATCGAACGATTGGTTGGACGAGGCGGCCATCCGGATCATTCTCTCATAATCTGCGGCAGAAAGGTCGTTAAAGAAAAAGTGAACCGGATCAATTTTTCGATTGTTTTTGATAACCTCATAATGGCAGTGAGGAGCCGTGCTCTTACCCGAATTGCCTACCCACCCGATCACCTGCCCCCGTTTTACCTTTTCTCCCGGCTTCACTTTAATGCGCACCATATGTGCGTACAATGTCTGGTATCCGTAGCCGTGATGGATCACCACATGTCTGCCGTACCCGTCGGCTTCGTGCGTAGCAGTGCGTACCGTACCATCTGCCGTGGCATAGATCGGCGTACCTACCGGTGCGGCAAAATCAAGCCCGGTATGCAGCTTTGCCGTCTTGTATATCGGATCTATACGATAACCGAAACCACTGGTCATACGCTTCAGGTTCTTGTTGGAAACGGGCTGTATGGCCGGGATCCGTGCAAGCATGTCTTCTTTCGACCGTACCAGTTGCTGCAAAGTGTCGTGGGACCGCTGCTGGATCTTTATTCTGCTGGCCAGTTGCGCTACGTCAGCTTCGATCTGGCGCACCAGCTCCTCAGAGCGCAAATAGGCAAATCTCCGCGTATGCTGACCGGTATATTTTTTCCCGTAGCGGACGCTGTCCGGGAGCGGGGCAGACTCAAATACTGTACGGTATATCTGGTTATCGCGTTCTTCAAGCTCACCCAGCATATGTCCGAGATTGTTGATCTGCTTTTGCAGCAGGGCATATTGTTCCTGCATGTGCAGCATATCGTTCCTCATCTGCTTTTCCTTCGGAGAATCCAGGAAATAAAAAGCGACGCCAACAATGATCCCTGCCGAAACTATTGAGGATGAAAGAAATCCGATAATCCGGAGCAGCCGGACACGCCAGGGGACTACCAACTTTTCAAAGCGGTGTGTTGTCGTGTTATAATAATATTTCCGGACGCGTTTCATCTTCTGTATGCTTGGGCACAGAAGCCGCAAATTTAACGGATAGATTCCATGTCCCCGTCCGGAAATTTGACCGGGTACCGATCCGGAGGAGTTTGTCAGGCAATTTAACGCCTGTTTTAGAAATTCAGAAAAAACCAATATCGTTGCTAACGTAGAGACGTTGCATGCAACGTCTCTACATGCAACGTCTCTACATACAACGTCTCTACGTTAGAACAATTGCTTCAGCACATTATACACCACATGCGGCCTGCCAAGTGTATAAAAATGCAGCACGGGCACTTTTTGCGACAACAGTTCCCGGCATTGTTCCAGCAGCCATTCTGTACCTACCTGCTCACAAGCTTCATTGGTTTTCGCTTTCTGCATTTCCCGCGACAGTTCTACCGGTATCTCCACATTGAATATACTCGGCAGCATAGTCAGTTGCCTGCAGTTTGTAATTGGCTTGAGGCCGGGGATAACAGGCACATTGATCTGCTGCTCCCTGCATGAAGCAACAAACTGGTGATAATACTTGTTATTAAAAAACATCTGTGTGGTAATATAATCACCGCCCAGATCAATCTTTCTTTTCAGGTAATGGAGGTCGGTTTCCCGGTTGGGGGATTCAAAATGTTTCTCCGGATATCCCGCCACGCCAATACAAAGATCGGTCTTCACACCGTCCATTATATCCTCTTCCAGGTATTTCCCACGGTTCAGGTCTACAATTTGCTGCACCAGCTCTTCGGCATAGCGATGGCCATGCGGATGCGGCGAAAAGAATTTTTCGTTGGCCGCTGCATCGCCCCGCAACGCAAGCACGTTATTCACGCCAAGGAAATGCAGGTCAATAAGGGCATTCTCCGTTTCTTCCTTGCTAAAGCCGCCGCAGATCAGGTGCGGTACGGCATCTACCCCATACCGGTTTATAATGGCAGCACAAATACCAACCGTACCCGGTCGTTTGCGTATTTCCACACGCTCAAAATTACCGTCGGTACGTTTTTTAAATACCTGTTCCGCCCGGTGGTAAGTAACATTTACAAACGAGGGCTTGAACTCCATAAAAGGATCCAGCAATGTAAATATCGAATCAATGCTTTTCCCTTTTGTAGGAGGTAATATTTCCAGGGATATAATCGGTTTATCCGCCTGGCGGATATGTTCTGTTACTTTCATATGATTTTAGCGGCGTAAAAGTAATAAAGAATTTATCGAATCAATGTGTTGAATGTGACAAATGTGGAAAATGTGATGAACACATTTGTCACATTCAACACATTTACCACATTGGTTAATTAAAACCATAATCCC
>CAZGPG010000013.1:0-2982 GCA_964527735.1 uncultured Chitinophagaceae bacterium
CCCCATCCCTTCGCCGTGCGTACGGCAGCCGACATCAACCGCACCCCGCCCTTCGGCAGCGGGCCGCTGCTGCTGGAGCAGATCCGCGAAAAGCCGCTCAAAACAGTTTGCAACCTGTTCGACTACGGTATAGAGCACAGCCTGATCACCGTTTGGGAAGAATGGACGGAGCTGGCCATCACCAGCAACGAAGAAAACGTGTACAGCGAAGGCAGCGGCCGTGCCCGCCTGGTGCGGTTCGGCGGGTATTTCACCCAACTGATCGCCGCCTGGCTGCAATTGTATCTACGCATCACGCCCGAAGCGCTGCGCCCGCCGCTGATGCTGCCAAAACCCATCCCTGTAAAGCGCCTTTTATCTGTGGAACAGGAGCCGGAAGCCGTCATCCGCAGCTTCACCCGGCTATATACCCGGCGAGAGAGCCTGCAGGAGCTTTGGGCGGCGCTGGATGCTGTTGCGGCCAACCCGGCTGCACGGCAGGTGGTACGGCGGAATCTGCTCAGCTATTACGAGACAATGGCCTGTATCGCGGAAGCTTCTTTCGCGCTATTTCCGTCCCCGGAAAGCCGCACGGGGAACGGGCTGTAATTTGGTGCTTACCAAATTTATTTTGGTGCTTACCAAAAAATATTTGGTAAGCACTAAATTAAATTTGGACGGCATCAAATCAAAAAAACAAGCCTGTGCTTTCCGGAAAGCACAGGCTTGTCAGGTTTCAACGCAGGCAAAAGGGGGTATCCTTACGCCTTTTGATATTTGAGCGTGGTCTTCAGCAACGGGCCCGGCGTGAACAGGAAACGGGCGTTTCTGATAACCGAAGCGTTCACTTCCTCAGCTGTAGGGCGACCCTCGCTGCTCAAACTGACGCGCAAGCTGCCCAGATCGCCGATTCTACAACAGGATTATTGTCAGGAATAAAAAATGTTGTACCGTTTAAAGAGCAGGACGCCTGTTCTTTACCGGTACGCCTGTCAGGAACAACGTCGTCCGTAGGGGCAACCCTTGCGGTTGCCCTCCTCGCGGTTATCCGTTGGCAATTGGGCGAATGCAATTGGGCGAATGCAATTCGCCCCTACGTGTAAATCCAATAATGCGCGTGTTGATAAAAGACGATTCCGGATCAGATCGCATGGTATTCAAATGCGATGTCATGCCGTTGTAGGGGCGAATTGCATTCGCCCGTATAACACATAATATGTGTGGGCGAAAATTTTTTCGCCCACACAACACAACATATAATACCTGCCGTCCCGGACGTTTATCCGTCCGTCCCGGATGCGCTGGCGCTAACATTCAGGACAGCGCATCCTTGCGTCTCCCGGCGTATTTTCATATCTTGCAGCCTTATCCCCCTAACGATAATACAGTTATGATCCCCCCTGTTCGTATTGCGTATTTATTTTTACTATCCTGTTTTTATTCTATTGATACCCTCAGTGCCCATTCCGACTCAGCCCCTGCCCCGTCGCCGGAGCTGATGAGCCGCAGGATGACGGAAAGTGGCCTGCTGTTTACCGAAAACAGGGGGCAGGTGGCAGACATGCAGGGCAACCTCCGTCCCGATATCCTGTTTACCGCACATAGCAAAGGCGCTAAAATATTCCTGACGGCCACCGGTATCCATTACCAGTTTACCCGGACGGAATACCCTGAAGGTTACAGCCACGACCCGCGCGGGATGAAGGACTTCCGGCTGCAGGATTCGCTGCGTAACCAGATGAAAACCAGCA
Source organism: uncultured Chitinophagaceae bacterium (assembly GCA_964527735.1). Classification (GTDB taxonomy): domain Bacteria; phylum Bacteroidota; class Bacteroidia; order Chitinophagales; family Chitinophagaceae; genus JBEBVQ01. The sequence continues at coordinate 1,731 of CAZGPG010000013.1, forward strand.
CGCACCGCTTTACACTTTCCCTGGCAGGCGCCAACCCTGCCCCGAAGATCCGGAAAGAGGAACAGAGTGAATATTTCGAGAATTTTTACCATGCTCATTGCCCCGATGGCATCACGGGTGTGCACACCTTTAGCCGGGTGGTGTTTGAGCAGGTGTACCCGGGCATTGACTGGGTGATCTACAGCAACGGCTCGGGGATGAAGTACGACTTTATCGTGTACCCCGGTGCAGACCCTTCGCTGATCCGGCTGCAGGTGAGTGACGCGGAGCAGGTATATATCTCGGAAGCCGGGGAATTGGTAATGCAGACCTCGCTTGGGGAAGTGCGGGAAAAAGCGCCGGTAAGCTTTGCCGGAGGGAAGCAGGTAGATACAAGGTTTGTACAACATCAAGAAGATATTATTGGCTTTGCGGTAAACAAACAAACCACAGACACACTGGTTATAGATCCGGTTGTGGTTTGGGCTACTTATTATGGGGGAGGCGATAATGAGTATGGGGTTTCCTGTGCTATAGATGGAGTAGGCAATGTATATTTAGCTGGGACTACACTTAGTACTTCGGATATTGCTGCGGGTGGGTTTCAGAATTTATATAGCGGAAGTGACGATGCGTTTCTTGTTAAATTCAATGGTACGGGGTCAAGACTTTGGGCTACTTATTACGGAGGGACAGATCATTACGGATTGGCAGGTCGGGATGAGGGATATTCCTGTGCTACGGATGCAGCAGGAAACGTATATTTAGCTGGAATTACATATAGTACTTCGGGGATTGCTGCGGGTGGGTTTCAGAATATACATAGTGGAGGAAATTTCTTGGGAACTGATGCATTCCTTGTTAAGTTCAGTAGTACTGGTACGAGGCTTTGGGCTACCTATTATGGTGGGAGTGACTATGAATCTTGGGCTTCCTGTGCTACAGATACAGCCGGCAATGTGTATTTAGCTGGAGAGACAAGTAGCACTTCGGGTATTGCATCCGGTGGGTTTCAGAATGTATTTAGTGGATATGGGGATGCCTTTCTTGTAAAGTTTAGTGCTACTGGCTCAAGGCTTTGGGCTACTTATTATGGTGGGACAGGTCTTATAGGGACTGGAGGGTATTCTTGTGCTACAGATGCAGCCGGAAATGTGTATTTAGTTGGAATTACAGGTAGCACTTCGGGTATTGCATCCGGTGGGTTTCAGAATGTATATGGAGGAGGAAATAATGATGCATTTCTTGTCAAGTTCAGTAGTACTGGTGCAAG
>CAZGPG010000013.1:3082-99275 GCA_964527735.1 uncultured Chitinophagaceae bacterium
ATGGAGGAGGAAATAATGATGCATTTCTTGTCAAGTTCAGTAGTACTGGTGCAAGACTTTGGGCGACTTATTATGGAGGGGCAGGTAATGAAGGAATGAGGTCGTGGGGGGATGAGATTTCCTGTGCTACAGATGCAGCCGGAAATGTGTATTTAGCTGGATCTACAAGTAGTACTTCGGGTATTGCAGCCGGTGGATTTCAGAATGTACATAGAGGGGATTATGACGCGTTTCTTGTAAAGTTCAGCACCACAGGATCAAGGCTTTGGGCTACTTATTACGGGGAAACATATGAGGATATAGGGTCTGCCTGTGTTACAGATGCAGCCGGAAATATATATTTAGCTGGAATGACAATTAACTCTTCGGGTATCGCATCAGGTGGTTTTCAAAATGTACATGGAGGGGCTTATGATGCATTTCTCGTCAAAATATCCGATTGCCTACCATCAGACACCACACTCACAGATACCGCCTGCGATACTTATACACTAAATACCCAAACCTACGATAGCACAGACACCTACACCCAATTATTCACCAACGCTGCCGGCTGCGACAGCATCGTCACCTTGCACCTCACCATACTGTCTGTAGATACCGCCGTTTCAGTAAGGGGCGATACCCTCACCGCCCTTGCAGGCGGCGCCACCTTCCAGTGGCTGTCCTGCGGCGGCGGCGGTTATTCGGTGATCCCCGGCGCTACCGACAGCACTTATGTTATTACCGCCAACGGCAGTTTTGCCGTAGCCGTCACGCAAAACGGATGTACGGATACTTCATCCTGCCATACCGTTGCATCGCGCATTCATATCATCAATAAAATTCCGGATAATCCCAAATTGCCGGATCTCAACTTGTATGAAGGAGCGATTGATACTGCGGCGTCGCCTGTAAAGATCTGCGCCGATGGCAGCAAGGCTACAAGATTGATGTTCATCAACCGTACAGGCAAACCTTCTTCCGGGATACGCTTCCGGGTGACGGGCGGTACTGATAAGGAAGAGTTCGGGTATTTTACCGGCTACTCGTTTACCGGTGATACGGTTTCCGCATTGCTGCAGCATCCGGAATATCTCAAAGCCGCACATAAGCCGTTCCGGCCGGATGAGATTGCCATTGTTGATTCTTCTTTGTCGGCTCCGGAGATAATTTATACCATGCCCGTTCATGTGTACCGGGCGCCGGTATTAATGATGCATGGGTTATGGGGAGAGGCCAGAGGGTTTTACCCGATGTGGCAAGGTTTATATAATTCTGAACTTTACCCTTGGTTATTAATAGATATTGGTGATTACTCTGCGTGCAATGGGTGCAAGTTTATAACAAACTTCGGCGAAACATATACCCGTATCACAGAGTTACTGAACCATATCCGCAGCAAGGGTTTTTCATCCGGACGGATAGATTATATCGGTCATAGTATGGGTGGGTTATTAGGACGGCAATATATACAGAGTGCATTTTATCGTGGAGATATTCACAAGCTGATCACCATTAACACCCCTCATATCGGCACACAGAGTGCGGATATGCTTATAAAACACCCCATACTACAAGATTTCATTACCACAGCAAAAAAATATGTTGATTCCGGTGCGGTAGGAGACCTGAAAACCAACAGTATGGCCATACAAGCCCTGCACCAGGGAGGTCAAAGCCCGAATTACAATAACATCTCCTCGCACACCATTGTTACCCGTGAGTCTGTTTTCCGGTCGGAGTGGTCGTGGGTATCTGTATTGACCGGCGTGGGTAAATTAATGCCCTATGGAGGAACAGTAAATCATCTCTGGTCCGGCACCGCCAAATTTCTGGATTCGTTGTATGATGGTGAAACACATGACATGGTCGTACCTGTATCTTCCCAGCAAGGTGGATTAAGTGGACAAAGCACGACATTCATAGACTTCCAGGTGCATTTAGGTTCTCAGAGTAATTCCCAGGTCATTTCAAGGGTAGCAGAATTGCTCAATGCTCCTGTAAGCAGCAGCCTGTTCAGCCATTCTGGTTTCCATGTACCCAATTACCCGTTAAGCAGCGCTTTTAAAAAACCGGCTCCCGGCGAACAAAAGCCGTCCGGTCATGGCACGGTGACACTTACGGCTCAGGGTGCAGGGGCACAGGTTGTACCTGGACAGCAGCTGCAACTGCATGTCAGCAGTACCGGTACCATTCAGCACCTGACCCTGGCAGCGGGTACGCGTGGCAGCGATATCTTCATTACAGATACCATGCGCAGCAACGCCGTGTTTAATTATACCGTACCGGCGGAAGCCATCGGCACACTAACCTTCATGGCGGCAGGTGCGGACAGCTCAGGTATTATAGATCATACAACACTTTCGCTCCCCATATCCATTACTGCAGGCCTGGACAGCATCAAGTGTGATCCCAGGGTGATCATCGCATCTGTAAACGGTAGAGCAGCCGTACTCGTAGATGGCTACTTCGATGACCAGGTGGTACGCGACATCAGCTATTCCGACTATGTGAACTATGCGCTTGCGGATACCAGCGTAGCAACATATGTTTCGGAGAACATCATCCGGGGGAAACGTGAAGATACCACCACCCTGTATGTAATACACCGGGATGATACGGTACGCATCCCCGTAGTGGTCATTCCCGAAGCGCCCGATCCAGGTACTACTTCCGTAGCAGATGCTGCAGGCGGTTATAACCGGGGCGCAACGGATCACAGCCTGGAGATCTATCCCAATCCCAATGGAGGGACATTCGCGCTCCGGTTTGCTGCACCTGCAGGCACCCGGGTCATTACGGAAGTATATAACACATTAGGCCGGCGGGTGTACCTGCAGGAAGGTGTAGCCGATGCGGGCCATACCCGGCAGACGATAACGCTGCGTAATATGCCACAGGGTCTGTATTATGTACGGATACATACGGATGAGGGGATACAAACCGGTACAGTGATTATAAACGAATAATCCGTGCCGGATGCCGTAGAGACGTAGCATGCTACGTCTCTACGACGGGGATGATGGGGATGATGGGGACGATGGCGATGTATGCGTGTTCTGATGCCGGTACAATGCAGCATAACGGCCATCCAGCCGCATCAGTTCGTCATGTGTGCCCTGTTCTGCAATCCCACCGTTGTCCAGCATCAGAATACGATCGAATGACCAGGCGGTGAATATCCGGTGTGTGATGATCAGTACGGTTTTGTCCCGGATATAATCCTGCAGATTATGCAGGATGTTCTGCTCCGTTTGTGTATCGACGGCCGATAGCGACTCATCGAGTATTAGCAGCTTGTTGTTTCTCAGTATGGTCCTTGCCAGCACGAGCCGTTGTTTCTGCCCGCCCGAAAGCATCACGCCACGCTCGCCGATGATGGTTTCATAACCTTGTGTCAGCTTTTGAATGTCTTTCTCGAGATCTGCCATCCGTGCGGCTTCCCGGACTTCAGCCTCTGTAGCTTCGTAGCGTCCGAACCTGATGTTGTTATATATTGTATCGCTGAACAGGAACGCTTCCTGCGCGGCATAGGCGATCTGCCGGCGAAGCTGGTGCAGCTCATATTCTTTTACAGGAATGCCGTCTATTTCAAGTGTTCCTTCTTCTACATCATACATCCTGAGCAGTAGCTGCGCCAGCGTGGACTTCCCCGATCCGGTCTTCCCGATGATGGCTACTTTTTCTCCTGCTTTAATGTGCAGGGAAAAATCACGCAGCGCACGTATCCCGGTGTGCGGGTAGGTAAAGCTGACATTGCTGAAAGATATGCCGCCCTCAATTGTATGCTGCACGGCGCCCGGTGGTGAAACGATCTCCGGCTCTGTATGCAGGAACTCGTTGATCCGCTTCTGGGAGGCTGCGGCGCGCTGGGTCATGGAGGCCACCCAGCCGATGCTCGATATGGGAAACATCAGCAGGTTGATGTAGATCACAAATTCAGCGATATTCCCGGCAGTAATATTTCCCTGTATGGCCATGTACCCTCCGACGAGGATGGTGCTCAGCATGCTTAAGCCGATGAACAGATTCATGGACGGGAAATAAATGGCTTCCGTGAGCGAAAGGTTGACGGAGCTTTTCTTGTATTCTTCCGAATTTGTGTTGAAGAACCGGCGCATGGTCTGCTCCTGGACAAATGATTTGATCACACGGATACCTGAATAAGACTCCTGGGCAGTAGTGGTGAGCATGGATAGCTGCGCCTGTATCTTCTCGCTTTTCCGGAAGATGATTTTGTTGACGTAATAGATCACAAATGCCAGAAAGGGCAGCGGTATGATCACGAAGAATGTCAGCCAGGCATCCACACGCAGCATACCCCAGATACACATTACAGACAGCACAATCAGGTTGACGCCGTACATGATCGCCGGGCCGGTATACTGCCGTACCCGCGATACATCCTCGGAGACACGGTTCATCAGGTCGCCGGTAAAATGGGTTTTATAGAAATGAGTATGCAGCCGCTGGTAGTGAGCATATATTTCGTTCTTCTGGTCGTACTCGATCAGCCGCGACATAACGATGATGGTCTGCCGCATAAGAAACATGAAGACACCACGTGTGAGCGCCAGGCCAAGCAGTAGTAGCCCGTTCCAGAATACCAGGTTGAGCACCAGGGATTGCATGGGGCCGGCAAGCACACTGTCGCCGACCAGACGGTAGCTGTTGATATGCTGCTGCACAGAGTCCAGCACATTCCGGATCACTGCCGGCGGCATCACGGCAAACATATTGGACAGGGTGACAAACAGCACACCCAGCAACAGTCGCCATTTATAACGCAGGAAGTAGGGATGGAGCGCGGCAAGATCTTTCATTCCGGGTATTGATCCTCTGTAAAAGGAGCAAAGTTCGTTAATTTCCTTCCTTTTCGGCAGATAGCTTACGATTTCTTAATTTCGCGCAAATCTTTATCATAATATGCGTATTGCTTTAGTGGGCGCCACCGGCTTGGTGGGCACTACCATGTTGCAGATCCTCGAAGAAAGAAACTTTCCGGTAACGGAGCTGATACCTGTGGCTTCTGAAAAGTCGGCAGGTAAAAAGGTATCTTTTAAAGGGAAGGAATATGTGGTGCATACTGCTGCTGAAGCATTGGCTAAGCGGCCGCAACTGGCGTTGTTCTCTGCAGGCGGGAGCATATCACTGGCGCTGGCGCCGGAGTTTGCTGCTATCGGCTGCCGCGTGGTGGATAATTCTTCCGCCTGGCGTATGGATCCTTCCAAAAAGCTGGTCGTACCCGAAGTGAACGGCCATACGCTTACACCTGAAGATATGATCATTGCCAATCCCAACTGCTCCACCATCCAGATGGTGGTGGCGCTGCACCCGGTACATCAGAAATATGGGATTAAAAGAGTGGTAGTGAGCACATACCAATCGGTTACCGGTACGGGGCAAAAGGCAGTAGCCGAATTGCTCGACGAACGTGCCGGTGGGAAAGGTCAGGGTGTATATCCGCACCCGATCGACATGAACGTGCTGCCGCATATAGATGTATTCCAGGATAATGGCTATACCAAAGAGGAGATGAAGATGGTGCAGGAGACCTGCAAGATCATGGGCGATGATTCGATACGGGTGACTGCTACAACCGTGCGTGTACCGGTAATGGGGGGGCACAGTGAGAGCGTCAATGTAGAACTGCGTCAGGATTTTGACGAACAGGAATTGCGGGATCTGTGGCGTGCTGTGCCGGGTATCATTGTTCAGGATGATCCCTCAAAGAATGAGTATCCGATGCCATTGTATGCAGCGGGGCGGGACGAGGTGTTTATCGGCCGCATCCGCCGGGATTATTCTCAGGATAATGCCTTTAATTGTTGGGTGGTAGCGGACAATCTCCGGAAGGGCGCAGCTACCAACGCCGTGCAGATCGCGGAGTATCTGTACCGGCAGGGATGGCATAACGCGGTACCTGTTGTTTAATTGTTGAACCGTTTCATTGTTGAATCGATTAAATGGTTCAACAACATCAGAAGCCTACGTTCACCCCGATGCGCAGGTCTAAGCGATTGCGGTAAGGGCTGTATTGATCCTGGATCACATCATACAAGCCCATAACGATGAAAGAAACCCGGTCGTTCAGCGGCTGGCGGAAACCTCCGCCTACCAGCAGTGCCGGTGCATTATACTTTACATTCTCATGCCTGTTCTGAATGCCATTGGCCTGATAATCCCATTCCTGGTAATATCTGCGGAAAGACATGAAATTGTGCTCGTATTCCGTATGCACAAAAATATTCCGCCAGATAACATACCGTGCCCATACGCCCCCGGAATAAATGCTCGACCGGTAGGGGTGATATTCAAATGACGCTGGTCTGCTGTTGGGGATCGGCATTTTCCAGTAATCCTTAATGCTCATATACTGGTATCCGATACTGACCCCTGCCGCAAAATTATCAGTGATCCGGTATCCGACAACCGGTGCTACGGCTATTGAGGTAATCGTGCCGAAGCCCAATCCCAATCCGCCGCCAAAGACGATCCGGTTGGCGTCAAATCCTTTTTCCTTTTCCCGCTGGAGTTTTTTTGATTGCTTCACTGTACGGCCGCTGCTGGTGTATACATCCTGCGCCTGCATCCCCAGGCTGCAAAGGATCAGAATAGCCGATAAAATAAATTGCTTCTTCCGCATAATACAAAAATACTTATTTCCCCGTTCCATAGCTCATTTTAACGATTTTATAATTCACGATTACTCCGGGCTTACACGAATATTTTGCCTGGATTCATAATGCCATGTGGGTCAAACACTTTTTTTATATCCCGCATCAACTCCAACTGCACCTTGCTGAAAACAATATCCAGGTAATCGCGTTGCACCAGGCCGATGCCGTGCTCACCGGATATAGTGCCTCCCAGCCTGGCTACTGCTTCAAATAAGGCACGGGTACATAGCGGCAGTTGCTGCTTCCAGATTTCGTTATTCATGTCGCCCCTGATTACATTCACATGTAAATTGCCGTCTCCGGCATGGCCATAACACACAGAACGGAGCCCGTACTGCCTGCCGATCTCTTTAACGGCTGTTAACAGTCCCGGTAACTCCGCGCGGGGTACCACGGTATCTATCTCCCGGTAAACAGAATGGCTTTTTACAGCCTCGCCTACAATCCGGCGTAAAGCCCAGAGCATTTGCTTTTGCTCATGATTGTCAGCCAGCAGAATCTCACTTGTATCGTAGGGTTGCAGGATATCTGATATGGCAGCCGCATCGGTATACAACTGATCCGGGTTATTCCCATCCAGCTCTATCAGCAGGTGTGCCTGTATATCTTCAGGAAGTGTTACTGCATGGATGTCGCTGTAGCGCATAGCCCATTCAATGGCGTCCCGCTCCATAAACTCCAGGGCGGAAGGTGTATGCCCGGCCATAAAGATCGTATTTACGGCGGCGCATGCTGCTTCGGCCGACCGGAACGGGACAAGCAGCAGCAGGTTGTGTTTTACAGCAGGTATCAGGCGCAATACGATCTTGGTAATAATGCCGAGCGTGCCTTCGCTGCCTGTGACCAGTTGGGTCAGGTTATAACCGGTAGCATTTTTCAAAACATTAGCGCCTGTCCGGATTATTGCTCCGGTGGGTAACACCAGTTCCAGGTTCAGCACATAATCCTTTACCGTGCCATACTTTAATGCCTTGGGGCCACCTGAATTTTCGGCAATATTACCGCCGATAAAGCAGGAGCCCCGGCTGGCCGGGTCGGGAGGATAAAAAAGGCCATGACCCGCTACGTGTTCCTGCAATGTCTGTGTGATCACGCCGGGCTCGGTAGTTATCTGGAAGTTGCGCAGGTCGGTGTCCAGTATTCTGTTAAAGCGCTTCATGTCGAGCGATACACCGCCGTACACAGGCAGCGCGCCGCCGCTCAGGCCCGTTCCCGCACCACGTGGCGTTACCGGGATATGCTGTTCATGACAATACCGCATGACAGCGCTGACGGCGGCAACTGTGTCCGGTTGTAAGACTACTTCAGGAAGATATACAAGGTCTTCTGTTTCATCGGATGCGCAACGGCGTAGCGCTGCTTCGTCCTGCAGCACAGTCAGGTCCACAATGGATTGAAAAAAAATGATGTCCTCTGTCTGTATTTTTTTAAACTTCACGAAATACAAAGTATTGTTGAGATGGCTTTAATTAGCCAATTTGAAAATTTGAGCATTTGAAAAAGAATGTAATACTCACAGTTTACATAACATGGACATTTTCAAATTGGCACATTTTCAAATTTTCAAATTGAACGATCCTTTCTGTATATTTGTCCCCCGAATATCCGGGTGCTTAGCTCAGTTGGTTCAGAGTACTACCTTGACAGGGTAGGGGTCACCGGTTCGAGCCCGGTAGCACCCACTTAATAAATAAAACAGTACACGAAACGGTGTGCTGTTTTATTTTTGCCCGGCTTTATCAGCCTGGAACCTGCAGTTGCTGAAATGCGGCAAGACCTTCACGGATAACGGAGAAAGGGAGGGATTGTACACGGGCCTTACCCAACCGCTCCAGCAGCACAAACTCTACCGCGTCAGTATCTCTCTTCTTATCCATATGCAGTACGTCCATCACCTGGTCGAGATCAAAAGACAGCGAGGTCGGCAATTGATATTGCTCCATGATCTGGCGTAATTCGCCGGCTGCACGGTTATCCAGTCCGGAAATTTGCTCCGATATTTTGCAGGCAGCAAGCATGCCGAGCGCGATGCTGTGCCCGTGTGGCTGCTGATATAATACTTCGAAGGCGTGTCCTGCAGTATGTCCGAAGTTGAGTATCTTCCGGATACCGCTTTCTTTTTCATCTGCGTTTACGATCTTGTTTTTTACGTGTACGCAACCGGTGATCAGTTCGTTGACATTATCCGGGCGTTTACGGAAATACCGGATATCTCCCTGCCGGAGGGTATTGATGATCCGGATGTCGCAGATACAGCCGTATTTTATGACCTCGCCAAAGCCGTTGCTCCATTGGGTGTCGGTCATGGTATGGAGGAATGCAACATCGTAAAGGATGAAACGCGGCTGTGTGAAGGTGCCCAGCATGTTTTTATGCAAGCCGAGGTTAATGCCGTTCTTGCCACCAACAGCAGCATCTACCATAGATAGCAGGGTGGTCGGTACAAAGCCGAAATCAATACCACGCATGTATACGGACGCGATGAATCCGGTTATATCCGTTACCACACCGCCTCCGATCCCGATCAATATGGTTTTACGATGCGCCTCAAGGGCTATCATCTGCTGGATCAGCGTCCGGGCAGTTTCCCAGGTTTTATGTTCTTCTCCTGCCGGCATGACCAGCACCCGGTAATCCTTCAGGTCTTCCCCGTAGGCTTCATGGATATTGCTGTCGGTAATAATGATGCTGCGTTGGGGAGGAGCTACCAGCGGCAGTTCGGCCAGGCTGCTGCCGAACCGGTAATCAACCGCTCCTGTCGGAAAAGTAACTGTATATTGCATAATGACCGGGTTGCCGTGTAAAGTTAAGCCGGAAATAATTTAAAATCACACACTTTGATACGTTTTCAGCAGCCTGAATGGCTTAGGTGGAAATAATAGTTTTATTGTGTAAATTTACCATCGTTTTAATGAGCAATGAGCTGATTAAGATGATCATCAAAATCTGGAAAATATGCGTTATCCATTAGCCGCACTGCTCCTTGGAGCTTTTTTGTTTTTTGTTGCCTGTAAGCGGGAAGATCCGGTAGTGCTTGCCGGTAAAGGAGGCAATGCCACATTACGTATTATACCCCAGCATGGCGGCGGGGCTGAAGCAATAGAAGAGGCTATGCTTTACATCAAGTATAACACGAAAGATAAGCCTGACAATGACCGTTATGATGATTCTGTTGCCTGTAATATTGTAGACGGCAAGCCCATGGGGGCTTTTACAGACCTGAAAAAAGGAGATTACTATATATTCGGCACCGGTTATAACCCCGATCACGGCGACATTGTCAAAGGTGGGCTCCCGCATACCATTGACGATGAAAATAAGGTGTATAACATTACACTGAACCTGGGTCACTAATAACCGGTATAAGTTTTGTTGTTGCGATATAGTAATGCCTGAATCATATCAATAAATATACACGTCAACTATTAACAGCCATATATGAAGCAATTATTTCCTCTCTTTGTACTCCTCTTTCTTGTCGCATGTGGTAAGTCCGGAGATAATAACGCACCGTATCCCCCGGTAAGCTTTGTTTATGTACATGAAGCATTGCCGGATGTAACCTATGAAATACGTTATTATACAAATAATAACTTTATCGGTCGTCCGATAGACGGCTACCTGGCGGCTACGGCGCTGCTTACCCGTGACGCCGCTACCGCTTTACGCAAGGTACAGACCGATCTGGAAGCACAAGGTTATGGAATCAAAATTTTCGACTGTTACCGTCCACAGCGCGCTGTGGATCATTTTGTACGCTGGGGCAAAGATACAGGCGATACGCTCCGTAAGTCAGAGTATTATCCGGATGTAGATAAGAAGGACCTGTTTGTGCTCGGTTATCTGTACGAGCGTTCAGGGCATACACGCGGCAGTACGGTAGATCTTACAATTATTGACAAGGCAACCGGTGAGGAGCTGGATATGGGTAGTCCTTACGATTTCTTCGGCGAGATTTCCCACCACGGCACTTCCCTCATTACTCCGGAGCAGGAAGCTAACCGTAATATACTCAGGGATGCTATGGTTAAGCACGGGTTTAAAATATTACCGGAAGAATGGTGGCATTTTACACTTGAAAATGAGCCGTTCCCGGATACCTATTTTAATTTTGTGGTCAAATGAGTGTTTTCAGGGGTGAGGGGTGACATGTAGGGGCGAATAATTATTCCCCCGCAAAACAAATATTCGCCCGCAAAACAAAAACGAATGATCATGAACAGAACATTATTTTTACTGCTACTGGTATTAGGTATTACCGGTGCTGCACGGGCACAGGAGAAAACCGGAACGATTGAGATAAAAACCAGCATATACTGTGATCATTGCAAAGAGTGTGAATCGTGCAGCAGCCGGCTCGAGGATGCTGTATATGCAGTGAAAGGTGTACGGCGGGTTGATGTAAACGATAAGTCCATGACGATACAGGTGGCATATAATCCGAAAAAAACCGATCCGGAGCAGATTCGCAAAACGATTACAACTGCAGGCTACGATGCCGACGACATGAAGGCCGATCCGGAGGCATACCGTAAATTAGATGATTGTTGTAAAAAGCAGTAATATCGTGATGCGATGCGATGAATGCATCGGATAGAAGATGAGCCATGAACACAATCATCATCAGGGTCACGACCATAATCACAGTGACGGACCCACCGGATGGAAAACATACCTGCCGGCTATATTTAGTTTCCTGCTGCTGATAGCCGGTATCTGTGCTGATTATTTTTTACCTGGTCTGTTTGCCGGCCGGCTGCGTATTATCTGGTATGCCGCAGCTTATATTCCTGTAGGGTTCCCGGTTGCCCGTACCGGGTTCCGTTTACTGCTTAAAGGTGATGTGTTTACTGAATTTACACTGATGACGCTTGCCACAGCAGGCGCTTTCTTTATTGGTGAATACCCTGAAGGCGTAGCCGTGATGTTGTTTTATACGGTAGGAGAATATTTTCAGCATGCCGCTGTCAGCCGTGCAAAGAGAAGCATCAGGGCGCTGTTGGATATACGTCCCGGTAGCGCAACGGTGATCCGGGGAGGAATGTACACGGATGTTGCACCCGAAACGGTCGGCATTGGCGAAACCATATTCGTGAAGGCGGGAGAGAAAGTGCCGTTGGATGGCCTGTTGTTGAGTGCGCATGGGACGTTCAATGCATCCGCTCTTACGGGAGAAAGCCGGCCGGTGCGTATCGACGGAGGAGGGGACGTGCTGGCCGGAATGATCAACGAAGACAAGCCGGTAGAAGTGCAAACTACCCGGCTGTTTGGCGATAGTTCGCTGGCGCGTATTCTTTCGCTGGTACAGGATGCTACGAAGCGAAAGGCCAGAACAGAACAGTTTATCCGGAGGTTCTCCCGTGTGTACACACCGGTGGTAGTATTGCTCGCGGTGTGCATTATCCTGGTTCCTTTCTTTTTTGTTGATGATTATATCTTTCGCGACTGGCTATACAGGGCATTGATCTTCCTGGTTATTTCCTGCCCCTGTGCGCTTGTGATATCTGTTCCACTTGGTTATTTCGGTGGTATCGGTGCGGCATCGCGTCATGGTATCCTCTTCAAAGGATCGAATTTTCTGGATCTGATGACCCGGGTAAATACGGTGATCATGGATAAGACGGGTACGCTAACCAAGGGCGTATTTAAAGTACAGCGGATCGTAAGCCAGGACATGCCTGAAACAGAATGGCTGCCACTGGCCAGCGCACTTGAGGCTACTTCATCACATCCTGTTGCGCGGGCGGTGGTGGCTCATACGGGATATGTGCCGGGTACGCTGCAGGTCGATCATGTGGCAGAGATAAGCGGACACGGATTGCAGGGAGTGGTGAGGGGAAGGCAGGTACTGGCAGGGAATCTGAAATTACTGCAGCGGGAAGGCATTATAACAGACGAGCGTTGGGCAACAGAATCCGAAACGATCGTTGCCGTGGCCATAGACGGGAAAGCAGCCGGTTATATAAGCATTGCGGATGAACTAAAAGAGGATAGCAGGATTGCCATCCAAAAGCTGCATAAGAAAGGCATTGAAACGGTTATGCTGTCCGGCGACAAACAGTCAGTAGTGGATCAGGTAGCCGGTACATTAGGTATAGGTCGTGCTTTCGGTAACCTGCTGCCCGAAGATAAGGTGCGTATTATAACGCAGATCAAAGAACAGCAGGGGAGCGTTGTGGTATTTGCCGGCGACGGGATCAATGATGCACCGGCGCTTGCCTTGAGTGATGTGGGTATCGCAATGGGAGGGCTTGGTACAGATGTGGCCATAGAAACGGCAGATGTGATCATACAAACGGATCAGCCTTCGCGGATAGCGCAGGCTATTGATATAGGCAAGGCTACCAACAGGGTTGTATGGCAGAACATCAGCCTTGCTTTCGGCGTCAAGCTAATTGTGCTTTTGCTGGGAGCCGGAGGGATTGCGACCATGTGGGAAGCCGTCTTCGCCGACGTCGGAGTAGCATTGCTGGCGATCCTGAACGCCACAAGGATACAGCGGAAGCAGTTTTAATGCCGGTGGCTGAGCCGGTCGAAGCCGTAATTTATGCTCCTAATGTTCGGCCAGTAATACCTGCCATGCCTTTTCTGTATTGCCGGTATCCAATAGTTCTTTGGCATACAGGTGCAGCGAATGAATGCGTGCGGGTTTGTCATGATCATATTCACGGATGATCTGGCTGAACCGGTCGTCATGCAATATGTTGTCGACAACAGGAATCGAAGTGCTGTTGCCCAGCATGCCGAGGTTATTGCCCGTGAGTACCGTGCTATCCCGGATGAAAGCCGGCAGCGCATCGATGCCAATGCCCAGTTGTGTGTTGGGCTTGGGTACTTCAAACACAGCATCACCCGAGGCCCTGCAATAATAATCCTTTCCCATACGGGCAACCAGATCGATCTTATGCGGGTCAATCATTCCCTGTTCATCCAGTACTTCATCATGCACATGCATACAGACCACCTCGCAGATGATCAGATTCCCGGCGCCGCCTTCCTGACCGGTTTCAATGACCTGCAACACTTTGCATTCCAGTTGGGCCGGAGACTCTTTCACACGAAATGGCTTTACCATTTCTGAAGGTATGGCAGTAAAGCCGGCCTTTTCAAATTCATTTACACCGCCAGGGTATTCGCAACTTGCCAGGCTTGCCTGTTGCACCATGCTGTAGCTGACTACATTGATCACTACCTCTTTGGTGGCATAAATATTTTCGAGCGTATGTTTGATGGTATTGTTACGGACACGGCGGGCAGGAGAGAAAATGAGTATCGGCGGATGGCTGCCAAATACATTGAAAAAACTGAAGGGCGACAAGTTGGGTCTCCCTTCGGCATCAATCGTGCTTGCAAAGCAAATGGGACGCGGAGATACCGCCCCCAGTAAAAAACCATGAAGCTGAGCGGTTTTTATTTCACCCGGGATAATGCGCATATAGATAAATTGAGCCGCAAGTTACTATTGTTCTTTTAATGTAGGCTGATTCGTCTTTTAGCGGATGTCATTCAAATCTTCCCGCTTCCTTGCTCTGTTTTTCTTTGTTCTTTTACACGCGGCCGGTTTGTTATGTCCGGGGTTTCGTAATTTTCTTTAGTTTTATCGCTTATGCAATGGATGTTTTGGGTACTTGCCTTTTTTGTTTCGCTGGGCGCCGGGTATATGGTGTATCGTTCAGATGTAAAACGCGGGGCGCCATATCCCCGGGTTACGGCGGCATTGCGGACGGTGGTGTGGTTGCTGGTTTTCCTGCTACTGCTGGCGCCGTCTGTCGTTGTGACGAAGCATGAAACGGAAAAACCTGTCATCGTTTTCCTGCAGGATAACAGTCTTTCTGTGGCGAACGGCCTGAAGGGTGATACTGCGTCATATCGCCGGCATGCTGCAGAATTGATTTCCAGGCTGGAAGAACAGTATCGTGTAGATAACTGGGGCTTTGGCGGGGATGTGCGCATGACAGACAGTCTTTTCACCTATACACAGCCTGCAACAGATATTGCAGCTGCACTGGAAAAAATACATGATATATATACGGAGCAGAATCTGGGTGCTGTAATTCTGGCTTCGGATGGCCGGTTCAATCAGGGCAGCAATCCGTTGTTTCACCAGCCGGCCATCAGTGCGCCTGTGTATACGGTGGGGTTGGGTGATACTGCTGTGCAAAGGGACATACGCATCGCCAGGGTATATGCTAATGAGAAAGTGCCCCGCAACAGCCGGTTTGAAGTTCGTACAGATATTATTGCTCAGTTGTGCAAAGGGTTCAGAGGTCACCTGCGATTGTCGAAAGACGGGCAGGTAATTGCTGCATCAGACATAATGATCGGCTCGGACCGGTATGATGCATCTCTGTCATTCCAGGTGACGGCGGAGACACCCGGCGTGCATCATTATGTATTACAAGTATCACCGGCCGAAGGGGAGGAGCATCTGACGAACAACCGAAAAGATTTTTTTGTTGAGGTAATAGATGATAAGAAAAAAGTGCTGATTGCCGCTGCCGCCCCGCATCCGGATATCCGCGCCATCAGGGATGCCCTGGCCGGCACGGAAAACTACACGATCACCGTAAGGACAACCGGCGACTTGCCGCAGGATATAGAAGCTTACGATGCAGTTGTATTGCACAATATTCCGGTTGCCGCCACGCAGCAGGCAGCGCTGAAGACGATGCCTGTCTGGTTTATTGCCGGCGCCGGGATGCATATACCGGTATTGAATCAGTTGCAGAATGCAGCGGTGTTCGCGCCAGGCGCAGGTATGAGGGATGTCCGGCCGGAGTACAACCCCTCATTTTACCAATTTATTTTACCGTCCGATATCCGGGCGGTTACAGACAAGATGCCGCCCCTTCACGTGTCTGCGGGGCCGATACAGCTATCGCCGGATGCTGAAGCTTTGTTTGTGCAGCAGCACCGGTCAGGCGCCGTGGAACCGCTGTGGTGGCTCCGGCAAGGCAGCCGGCCTGTAGCGTTGCTGGCCGGAACCGGCCTCTGGCGCTGGCGGATGTACGAATACCGGCATTTTAAACAACACGCCGTTGTGGATGAATGTATCCGGCAAACAGTAAGCTTTCTCACGGCCAATACGAAGGAAAAACCATTCAGGGCAACACTACCCAAACATGTATGGAGCGATCAGGAGCCGGTCATACTTCAGGCATACCTGCTCAATGCCAATAATGAACAGATCAACACTCCGGAAGCGGAGCTGGTGGTTACGGACAGTGCCGGACGGCAGCAGACATATTCGTTTGAACGGGCGGGCAGCACATACCGGCTTCATGCGGGGATCATGCCGCCGGGTAGCTATGTCTACACCGCCGGCACGGTATACCGCGACCAGCGCTATACCGATAAAGGACATTTTGTGGTGACAGGAACACCTCCTGAACTTATGGAAACAGGGGCGGATTATTCCCTATTGTACGGACTGGCACAACATTACAATGGATCGTTTGTGGCATGGCAGCAGACAGACGCATTGTACGACAGCATTACACGCCATGCGCAGATTAAGCCGGTCATCCGTACCGTTACGGAATCGTTGCCTCTGATAGACCGGAAATGGTATTTTTTCCTTTTGCTGCTGGTGGCGGCAGGGGAGTGGCTGCTGCGGAAATACTGGATGGCGCAATAGCATACGCCGGCCAATGTGCCAGGAAGATTATCCGCTGATTTTTTTAGTATCTTCGGATTATATTTTTACCAAATGAAGAAAATAATTCTGGCATTAAGCCTGGTCATTACCATATGCGGTACAGCAGATGCGCAATCCTGGCAGGATATGCTCAACAAGGCTAAAGGCCAGCTTGGACAGGGATCGGGAAGCAGCGGCGGGAGCGGCTCCGTAAAGGACCTGACGAATACGGAAATCGTTAACGGGCTGAAGGAAGCATTGCGCGTCGGCGCCAATAATGCTTCCGGTAAATTATCGGCAACCAACGGCTTTTTCGGCAATGCGCTGATCAAAGTATTGATGCCGCCGGAAGCGAAACAGGTGGAATCCGCATTGCGGAACATCGGTATGGGCAGTACAGTTGATAAAGCGATTCTGGCCATGAACCGTGCTGCGGAAGATGCTTCTGCCAAAGCCGTACCCATTTTTGTCAATGCTATATCCGGTATGAGTATACAAGATGGTCTTTCGATATTGACAGGTGGTAACGGCGCAGCTACCAATTACCTGCGCCAGAAAACCACCACTGCCCTCACCAGTGCATTCAAGCCGGTTATCAGTAATTCTTTAAGTAAGGTGGGTGCAACTGCTTACTGGTCGCAGGTTTTTTCTACCTACAACAAGCTCCCTACAACGAGAAACAAAGTAAATCCTGATCTTACTGCTTATGTAACCGAGCGCGCGCTCAATGGATTGTTTGTGACTATATCCGATGAAGAAAACAAGATCAGGACCAATCCTGCTGCCAGAAC
The DNA here is from genome assembly GCA_964527735.1 of uncultured Chitinophagaceae bacterium. GTDB lineage: Bacteria > Bacteroidota > Bacteroidia > Chitinophagales > Chitinophagaceae > JBEBVQ01. The sequence goes on from CAZGPG010000013.1 coordinate 20,173, forward strand.
TTCATCACTGTTACAGAAGGTTTTTGGCGCCAGATAAGGTTTAAAACCGTTTTCCGGATTGTATGAATAAATAATATGAATTATATTGCAGTGTAATAATGTGATATTTTCTATTCCTAATGATTATAAAAGGATACGGGTATGACACATGATGAAAATGCTGCTGCGCTACTGCATGATTGGTGGGACAAAATTTCTTTTCCCGGAAAAGATTGCTGTGCGCTGCAGGAAACGGGCGCACTGGTCTTGTATCCGGCAGATAAGGACAGAGAGCGGATATTAGTAACATTGACTCCCGGGCATGCCGATGCCGTTGTAGATGTGCTTGTAGGACAATTTGGGCCGGTACGTGAGAAAGTGATGGAGCTGCAGGCAGAATGGGAAACGATTGAGGATAAACAGAAAATAGCTGGTAAGGTATTCCGTTGCCGGGCATATCTTTCGGAAGTGCAGGCGCTTGGTGATTTTTCGCCATTATGGCAGCAGGTACAGGAATGGGAGCAGGTATTACATGATCTTTCAGAAACATCGTACAAAGCCAAACTGCAATTGACAGAACAGGCAGAGGCATACATGGCAAGTGAAGACTGGAAGGAGGCAACCACTTTTTTTCGCGGTGTTACCGGGCAATGGAAGCAAACGGGCTTCTTATCGAAAAAACGTAGCGAAGATTTGTGGAAACGATTGGAAGCGGCGCGAACCGGATTCTTTGACCGGAAGCGGACACATTACGAAACCCAGGAAGAAGATATGCTCCTGAACCTCGATGTAAAGCTGGAACTGGTGGAAAAAGCAGAAGCGCTGGCACTTTCTGATAAATGGAAAGAGACATCCGCGGTCTTCCGCCAGCTTATGGACGAATGGAAGGCAACCGGGCGTACGTTGGCCGGTAAAAATGAAGAGCTTTGGCAACGATTTATTGCGGCCAAAAATACTTTCTACGATCGTAAGAAAGAACATTATGAGCAGGTGCAGCAGGAACAGGAAGCGAACTTCCTGGTGAAGCTTTCTCTGGCTGAAAAAGCGGAAAGTCTGAAGGATAGTAAAGACTGGACTCAGACGTCACAGGCATTTGCTGAACTTACAGCGCTTTGGAAGCAGACCGGCAAAGTGCCTGCAGAAAAAATGGAAGAACTTCGCAACAGGTTCTTTGATGCGAAGGAGTATTTTTTCAATACCCGGCGGCAGCATTACGAAACGGTACGGTCTTCGCTCGAAGATAATTATGATCAGAAGAAAGCGTTGCTGGCTGAGGCGGAAACACTTCGGGATTCAGACCAGTGGCACACAACCACAGAGGAGCTGAACCGGCTGATGGCCGCATGGAAGCAGATCGGGCCGGTGCCGCATAAATACGGTGATACGTTGTGGAAGCAGTTTCTGGATGTGCGTACCAGTTTCTTTAAGCGGAAAGACGAACACAGAAAACGCCGCAAGATACACGCCCGGCAGCAGCATGAAAAGAGGAGGCAGCAAACAGCGCAGTTTTTACGCACGCTGCAGGAAGAGTTGCAGGAAGAAGAAAGCAGGCTGGCGGATTTCAGGGAAGGTATCAATAACATTACCCCGGGTCATAAGGAAGAAGAGTTACGGACGCATCTTCGGGCACTGATCGCACAAAGCGAACAAATCATCGAACGTAAACAGCAAAAGATTGCCGAAGTACAGCAGCAACTCGAACCGGATAAAAAAGAAGCATGATGTGGTATAATGAAGTTATATAAAAATGGTAATGACGCATGAATCTGCCCACTATGTCATCCTGAGGGTTTATTTTGGCGCCCAAAACAATGATAAAATGACGGTGATGATCATGTTACGGTAAGAACACCTCCCTCACTCCCTCCTCAAGGAGGAACGTCTGCTTCGTACCACAGACGAGCGTTTATCTGCCATACGAAGCAATTGTCTCTCCTTGAGGGGAGATAGAGAGGGGTGTTGATTACAAATAACTTATAAAATACGTCAATGGTAGTCCATTAAACAATTTACAAGCATGTAATCGTATTTCATTCTCAGATGATAAGAATATGTGTCATTGGCAAAGAAGGATGACGCCGTTCTTTGATCCGGGGTTATAATTCAAGCGATAAGACAGATCCCTCTCCCTTATGAACCTGCGTAACGAAATTTTAAAGGAGCATACCAAGTCAAATACTTTGCAGATAGCAGAATGGGCAGGCGATAACCCGGTGCGGGTACGTGCCCTGGTTACTTTATTCCTCGAAGATGAATATCGTGTGGCGCAGCGTACTGCCTGGATACTGAATACGGTGGCAGAAAAACATCCAGCGATAGTAACGCCGCACCTCGAAGCAATGGTTTCTAAAATGCAGGAACCCGGTGTGCCGGTTGCGGTAAAAAGGAATGTGATACGGATGCTGCAGTTTCTCGATATCCCCGAGCCGATACACGGCCCTGTGATGCAGATTTGTTTCGACTGGCTGGCGGATCCCGGAGAAACTGTTGCGGTACGCTGTTTTTCCATGACGGTATTAGCGAAGCTGGCACGTATCTATCCTGAAATCGTACAGGAATTACGACTTGTCATTGAAGATGAGCTTGGCCGGGAACCGACGGCAGGATTTAAGGCAAGAGCACGAAGAGTGTTTTCTGATGATGTTTTTAATTATGCTGTAAATAATTAAAATTCAGCAATATTTCTGGCCTTTTTAAAAACTGATAGGACAATCTGAATCTATTCTGAATTTTATTGGTTATTTTTTACATTTCATTTACCTTTGCATCCCATTTTGCCCGGCCGCCTGCTCAGCAGGTGTCCGGCGTTGCTGCCGGGCATGGGTTATTTATTTTTTAAACGATTAAATTTTTATGGCAACAAACAACCTTCAACGCTATGAGCTGATGGTAATCTTTACGCCGGTATTGGCTGAAGATGACTATAAAGCCGCTCAGAAGAAATTTTCCGATTTTATTACAGAAAACGGTGGCGAGATCGCCCACCAGGAAGCATGGGGACTTCGTTCTTTTGCTTATCCCATTGCAAAAAAGACAACAGGTCTGTACTGGCTGCTGGAATACGGCGCTCCGGCGGATGTGAATGCAAAGCTGGAGATCCAGATGAACCGGGATGAAAATGTGATGCGTCATATGATCACCCGCCTGGACAAATACGCAGTTGAGTATAACGCAAAACGCCGCAGCAAGAATGCTGAATTGCAGGCTTCCTAATCCTTAAAAAAACAGTTAGAAAAATGGCTAAGCAAAACGATATAAAATTTCTTACATCCACCCGTGTGGAAAAGCGCCAGAAAAAATACTGCCGCTTTAAGAAAATGGGCATTAAATACATTGATTATAAAGATGCCGAATTTCTGAAAAAATTCCTGAATGATCAGGGCAAAATGCTGCCCCGCCGTATCACCGGCAACTCGCTGAAGTACCAGCGCAAGGTAGCGCAGGCTATTAAAAAGGCTCGCCAGATGGCTTTATTGCCCTATGTTACGGATCTTTTTAAATAGTAGTAGTTGTTAACCGGATAAATTAAAGACTAAAAGTCATGCAAGTAATTCTTATAAAAGACGTAGATAACCTGGGCGGCGCCCATGAACTGGTGGAGGTACGTCCCGGCTATGCCCGCAACTACCTGATTCCCCAGAAATATGCCATCGAAGCCAGCGGGTCTAACCTGAAAGTGCTGGAAGAACGGCGTAAACAGCAAAAGAAACGCGAAGATAAGTTGATGGCTGAGATCGCGAAGGTAACGGCAGTACTGAAAGAAAGCCCTGTGAAGATCGGCGCGAAAACCGGTACCAGCGGTAAGATCTTCGGTTCTGTTACCGGCATCCAGTTGGCACGCGCTATCCGCGAGCAGAAAGGATATGATATCGACCGCCGTCGTATCACCATCATTGACGATGTGAAAGAAATCGGCTTACACAAGGCACAAATTGATTTCGGTAAGGAGAATGTGCTGGAACTTGAATTTGAAGTGGTAGGCGATTAATATTTGCCTGTCTGTTTCCTCTGAAAAATGCCCGTTGTGAAGAACTGCGGGCATTTTTTATCTCGTAATCACAATTTCCACTCTCCGGTTGAGATCCCGGCTGGCATCCGTATCGTTGTCGGCTACAGGATTTATCTCTCCCCACCCGCGTGATAATACTATCGCAGGATTGAATCCCATCTCAATGAGCTCCGTTGCCACGGCCTGGGCACGCAGATGAGACACCTGCTCATTCACGAGGGGTGTTCCTGTATTATCCGTATAGCCGTTTACCTGTATCAGCAGATCGTCACCGGGCAGCCAGTCGCGTAGCGCCTCCTGCACCTGCAGACGCAGGGAATCGGATAATGCGGTATGGTTGATCTTGAAGTGCACCGTCAGCGCGAGTGAATCGTTTACCGGCTCACGGTAGTCTTCCGGCAACAGCGCCGCGCGGTAAACGGCAGGAGCCGCCAGATGCTGCTGTGTATAATGCAGGGTATCGGTAATGCTTTGGTACCCGTAGCGATGAAGGGATATGGTGTACGTGGTATTTACCGGCATAATGATCATAAAACTACCGTCGCCCCGGTTGGAAGTATAATGATACAGCTCTTTGCCGTACAGATCATGAATGAATATGCTGGCGTAGTTCAGTGCGTGCTTCGAGAAACTGTCATACACATTCCCGTTGACAAAAGTGATTGCTTCCGGTTGTAATGCCTGCGGCCAGTCCATTTCCAACAGGTCATAATTTCCTTCCAGGTTATTCCGGTTTGATGATAAGAACGCTTTCTGCCCATCGGCGCTGAGTGTAATGGATGCTTCTCCTGAAGTGCTGTTTACCGGATATCCGAGGTTGTGTGTAGGTTCCCATATGGTATCTCTGATCCGTCTGCTGATGAAGAGGTCGGTACCACCCATTCCCGGATGCCCGTCGGAGGCGAAGAGCAATGTCTTGTTATCGGCATGGAGAAAAGGAGCGGTTTCGTTGCCCGGTGTGTTGATCTCCGGTCCCAGGTTGCGCGGCGCCTGCCAGAGGCCTCCCTCAAACCGTGACATCCATATGTCTGTGCCGCCGTACCCACCTTCGCGGTCGCTTGCAAAGTAAAGCTCGCGGTTGTCGGGTGAGAGGCAGGGCATACCTTCGTATGCCGGCGTATTGATCGTAGCGCCGAAGCCCTGCGGTACAGACCATATGCTGTCTGCCGTATAGGCCATGTACAGATCGCAGCTTCCGTTTGCCCATCCTGTAATGCTGCGGTTATCACAACGCATAAAGAACAGGTAGTGCTTGTCGGCTGATATCATTTGTGCAGCTTCCTGCCCCGATGTGTTGACCGGGTAGGGAAGCGGCTGACCGGAAAACCATCCGCCGCAGCTATCCCGGCGGCTGTAATAGATATCATCGTCAATGCCATTAGTTCGCCGGGTATAATATAAGATATTGCCATCGGCAGAAATCAACGGAAACATTTCACTATAGGGTGTATTGACCCGGATACCCATGTTTACCGCTTCTTCCTTCCAGGTATTGGCCATAGTGCTGCGCACGAATTCGATCTGTTTTTTAAGCTGCTGCCATTCGCTGCTTTGGTTGCCATACTTATGGCTTACGTATTGGGCCTGGGTTAATTGCCCATCGCGCAGGAGCGAGGTGGCGAGCAGGCGGGCATAAGCATGATGGCCGCCGCGGCAGTTATAGGAAGCCTGCTGGTAAACTTCTGCCGCTTCGCGGAAACGGTGTGACCGGAAATACCAGTCGCCGAGGGAGAGGTACGCATCTTCATACAGCGGATAGGCTTTGATGGCGCGGTGCATCGCCGCAAAGGCCTTCTCCGGCTTGTTCTGGAAACGGTATTTCAGCGCCTTTTCATACAAGCGTTGCGCATGGCCGGGCGGCTGGGATTTGGTAATTCCCGCCTGGCAAATAAAACAAAAAAATAATAGTAATATTCTGAACATCATGCGAACAGGTTCAAAAATAATATAACAGCCTGATATTATCAGACTGTTAATTGAAGTTCACAGTACTGTCGCGGATGTTTCCCGTGATTAACGCAGTGTATCCGGGATACGCGGGTAATGCCGGGGTCTGTACTTTATTGTCGGGATCACGGATTAGGCGGATTAAAGGATTCTGCAGATTTTAAATGCGGCACATCCAAAAATCCGTGCCATCTGATTAATCCGTACAAATCCGTGATGCTGACAATTTACACGGCACATCCGCGACGATAGATGATCCGGGGTCTGTAACCCCGGTAAAACGGTAATCAGGAGACGAGTGTCCCCACTTTTTTACCACTCACCACAGAAAGCAGGTTGCCGGTAGTGTTCATATCAAATACGATAATCGGGAGGTTATTTTCCTGGCAGAGTGTGAATGCTGTCATGTCCATTACCTTCAGATCCTGGCTGATAACCTCACTGAATTGCAGTTTCTCGTAGCGCTTGGCGGATGGATCTTTCTCGGGATCTGCGTTATAAATGCCGTCTACCCGGGTTCCTTTCAGGATAACGTCTGCATTGATCTCAATAGCGCGGAGTGAGCCTGCGGTATCGGTAGTGAAATAAGGATTTCCGGTACCGGCCCCAAAGATCACCACCCGTCCTTTTTCGAGGTGGCGGATGGCCCGGCGACGGATGTAAGGTTCGGCAACCTGTTCCATTTTGATGGCGCTTTGCAGGCGTGTTTTGACCCCGGCTTTTTCCAGCGCTGCCTGCAATGCCATTCCGTTGATCACGGTAGCGAGCATGCCCATATAGTCACCCTGCGCCCGCTCTATACCGGTCTCGGCCTCGTTCATTCCGCGATAAATATTGCCGCCGCCGATCACGATTGCCACCTGTACGCCAAGATTTGTTACTTCTTTGATGTCGTTGGCATATTGCTCCAGCATCTGAGGTGAAAGACCGAAACTACGGTCGCCCATCAGGGATTCTCCGGAGAGCTTAAGCAGAATACGATTGTATTTGGGCAGCATAGTTTAATTTGAAAATTTTAAAATGTGTTTATCAGAACATTTGCTGTTCCATTTATTTATTTATTTCAGGGTAAAAAAGGCATTTTTACGATCCTGGCCTTTACCGGCTTGTCTCTTATTACGATAAATATTTCGCTGCCTTCTGCGGCATGTTCTTTCGATACATAAGCCATCCCGATCGCCTTGCCCAGGCTGGGGGATTGTGTGCCGCTGGTAATATGCCCGATCTCATTGCCGCCGGCGTCCTGTATTTTATAGCCGTGACGGGGAATGCCTTTATCGATCAATTCCAGGCCCACCAGCTTACGTTTTACTCCTTCGGCTTTTTGCTGTTCAAAGATATGTTTGGCCGTAAAATCTTTGGAGAACTTTGTGATCCAGCCCAGGCCTGCTTCCAGCGGGGAGGTGGTATCGTCTATATCATTGCCGTAGAGGCAGAATCCTTTTTCGAGACGCAGCGTATCGCGGGCTGCCAAACCGGCTGGTTTCAGGCCTTCGGGGCCACCGACACGGAACAATTCGTTCCATATCTTTTCTGCATTGCCGTCCTGGTCTTCAAAATAGATCTCCACTCCGCCGGAGCCGGTATAGCCGGTAGCACTGATGAGCACATTTTCCACACCGGCAAATGTGCCTTTTACGAAGGTGTAATATTTCAGGTTGGTAATGTCCGTATCTGTAAGCTGCTGCACATACTGTATGGCTTTGGGACCCTGTACGGCCAGCAGCGCGGTCCTTTCGGAAATATTTTCCATTTCCACGCCTTCCGTATTGAAGGTGCTGATCCAGTTCCAGTCCTTTTCAATATTCGATGCATTCACTACCAGCAGGTAGGTTTTGTTTTCCTCGATGCAATAGACAAGCAAGTCATCCACGATACCGCCGTGATCATTGGGCAGGCAGGAATACTGGATTTTCCCTGCGGTAAGCTTTGAGGCATCGTTGCTGGTGACGCGCTGGATCAGATCGAGCGCTTTGTCGCCTTTCAGGAGGAATTCTCCCATATGGCTGACGTCAAACACACCGGCATTGTTGCGTACGGTCTGGTGCTCTTCGTTGATGCTGGTGTAAACGATCGGCATGTTATATCCGGCAAACTCAGCCATTTTGGCGCCGAGGGCTAAATGGATCTGTGTAAAAGGCGTGTTTTTCATTTATGTAGGTAAGTTGATTGCTGTCGGGATGGTATGTTTCGCGTTTCTTTGTCATCATCCATTACCGGACGATGGCACAATGGAAACGGGTATTCATTTTAAAAATGATAGAATATGAATCCGGCGGCAAAAATAAGCCGGTAAAGGCACTTTTTCAAATAATGGTTTGCCATACCGGCATCTATCTTAGACATTGCCGTTTATTTCCGCGATGTGGTTTGGTTGAAGCTACCATTCTGTGCCGGGGCCACATTGATATTAATTGCCAAACCCGTTGTCCTGGTCTACGCTATCTCTCTATTTTAAGCGAGCCATACCATTCGGCTGCCGTTTCATAATAAGGCTGTTCCTTAAGCATGCTTTCTGCCCAAATAACATAAAAGCTATATCGTTCCTGGAAGAATTCAGGAGTACCTTCCAGCATGGAAATGTGATGCGTCAATATCTGCGTTATGTTCATTAATACATTCTTTTTTATCCTGGGGTCTTCAAAATTATGTTCCTTAAGCAGCAGATCTGCTATTTTCAATTCTGCAGATAAATATGATTTGGCATCGGGTTGTTGTATATAATAGCGATGAGTAGATAATGCTACATAAGGCAGTACCTCATACACTTTACTTTCCAGTAAGCTGAACAGCCGGAATAAATAAAGCTCGTCATAAATTTCACGCCTTACCTCCCTGGACTTTTTATGGAACAGTTGTTTCCAAATAGCATCAGCCGCTTGCATATTGCCTATGCCGGCGTATGCGTTCATCAGGTTGGCATAAATTACCTGCCGGGCCTCCAGCGGCATGCTTTTTTCATAAAACTTCAATTCTTCTTCTGCGGTTTTGATGGCGGCTGTTAAGTGCTTTTTATCACCCATGTAATTATATATGACCAGGTGGTAACCATTTTTATAATAGAATATTTTAGTGCCAAATGTTGGCAGATGATTTAGGTTCTGTTCATGGATATAACGGGAAGCCAATTCCAGGCCGTCCAGTCCTTCCCGGAATTTGCAAATTTGAATGCAGGCCGTGACATGCTCCAGGACTCCGTCTATATAATCATTGGGTAATATGGCTTGTGTTTTGAGCTGGAGTAATGCTTTGCTGTATTGGTATGCTTCCAAATGGTTAAAAGTGATGCGATGATATAGCGTATAGATAAAGTTAAAATAAAACTTTGCTTTTTGAGAAGCACAGTCCTCCGGGGATATCACCTCCATAGCTTTTAAAGTAGCTTCTTTCAGCTCTTGCCTGATGAAGCCATGCTGTCTTTTCATGTCTTTGGCTTTGCCGTAAATATTTTCAAGATGTACGATTTGCATCAGCTTCTGGAGTACTTCCTGTTCCTCTTCTGCTATGGCTTTAATACTTCTCGGCGGCTGATCCAATACAATATTGAGCTTCCGTTCCCATTCCAGCACTTGCAGTAACAACCGGAACTTTTCATAAGCAATAGCATCATTATAGGCTTTCCTGAGCAGGTAGAGGCTTTGATCCGGCAGGTTAAGGCCATACAGTATCTCGATGTCCGAGAGATAGTTATGTATCCTGATCTCCATAGACTGCTCCTGGTGGAACATCCTGAGGCTTTTCCGTACATTTTCAAATAACCGCTTTTTAACAGGAGTATAATTGCCGGTACCCTCTTTTTCAGAAATTTCAGAAATGTCGGTTTTAGAGCTGCATAAGGTTTGAAAAAGCTGAAGGTATAAGGGGTCGCTTTTTGATGCGGCAAAAGCGGATGAAAGTAGTGAAAAATGCCTCTTTTCCGCACCCGACATAGCTTGTACCAGCTTTTGCAGATCTTTTAATTTGTAGCCCATGCCTTGTTTTTATTTCAGGATATAAATATTTTGTAAAATAAAAAATAAAAATCAGAATAGTCTCTTTTAAGAGAAATCTGTTTTTGGGATCATTTACTATGTGCTTTCATTTGTGAATGAGCATCGGGGTTTTTTTAAGCATCTATTATTAACCATTTAAATTTAAAAAAATGAAAAATGAATTTTTATTTCCGAGAATATTAAGTATTTCAAATGTACTTGGTTCCAGACGTATGTTGGCTATTCTGATTCCTCTTTTATGTGTTATGGCAGGAAACGCATTTGCCCAGACAGTTGCATTTGAATGGGTCAAAGCTATAAGCGGCAGTGAAGATGATTATGGCCGCAACGTTGTTGCGGACCGTATGGGTAATGTATATATGGCCGGTTATTACAATTCCTCTGCACTGGACTTTAATCCCGGTGGAAGCGGAGGTGCGGTGACGAATGCAGGGGATGAAGATGTGTTTTTGGTTAAGTACGATGCGGGTGGTAATCTTCTCTGGGTTAAAAATATTGGGGGAGACACTACCGAGAATATCAATGGATTGGCTATAGACGAAAAAACGGGTAGCGTTATAATGACGGGCTCTTTTAACTTTAAATCCACCACATTAGACTTTAATCCCGGAGGAAGCGGAGGTACAGTGAGTAACGCAGGCGATGCCGATATATACGTGGCTAAGTATGATACAAGCGGTAATTTCCTTTGGGCCAAGTCTGTAGGCGGGAGCGGTAGCGATATTGGCTCCGGAGTAGCGGCAGACAGCGACGGTAATGTATTTGTGACAGGATATTACTCCTCGGCCAGCATGGACTTTAATCCCGGAGGCGCGGGTGGGAGCGTTACTAACCTGGGATCGACTGATATTTTCTTAGTTAAATATGATTCGAGCGGTAATTTTCTCTGGTCTAAAAGCATGGGAGGAATCAGAACGGATATGGGTAATGCAATAGCCGTTGACGGCATAGGTAATGTGTATATTACGGGACGTTATGGATTTGCGATCTCGCCCCCGGCTTCAGATTTTAATCCCGGAGGCGCCGGAGGAACGATTACTCCTGTAGGGAATATTGACGTCTATATCGCCAAGTATGATGCGGGCGGCAATTTTCGCTGGGTGAAAGGTATGGGCGGAAGCAATATGGAATATGCTCTGGGAATAACGGCGGACGCTATTGGTAATGTGTATTTTACAGGGTGGTATCAATCAAACTCGATAGATTTTAATATAGGGGGTACCGGGGGATCGGTTACTAAACTGGGAACTAACAATAATGCGTTTTTAGCTGCATACGATTCAGCCGGTAATTTCCGCTGGGTCAACAATTTGGGCGGAAGCGGCGGTTATACCCAGGGTTTAGCGACTATCATGAGCGGCATGGGTAATGTGTATGTGACAGGATGGTCAACCGTACCGGTGCCGGATTTTGATCTCAGAGGAGGAAACCCCGCAGGAGCGCTCCAGAGGGGTGGGACTTCAACATCAAATACCGCCGCATTCCTGGCAGAATATGATACAAGCGGTAATTTCCTCTCGCTTAAAGGTGTTGCAGGTACCACGGGAAGTGGTGTTACCGCTTTGACTCCCGGAGCTCAAGGTTACGGCGCAGCCTGCGACGGATTGGGTAACGTATATATGACAGGATGGTTTCGGTCGGGCGCAGCAGAATTTAACCTGGGCGGTACCGGAGGCTCGCTTACTTCAGTTAATGAGGACGGCTTTCTTGTGAAATACGCATGCAATGATACGAGCTCCTCTTATATTGCCGACTCAACATGTGCGGCAAGCTACACCCTGAATGGCAGCGTATATACTGCCAGCGGTACCTATGTACAGCATTTCCCCAATGCTGTGGGCTGTGACAGCGTGGTTACGCTTGATTTGATATTAACCCCCATTGCCAAGCCGCTTATTGATGTAAATCAATTGTTATTAAGCGCAATCGGTACCTATGCTACATACCAATGGATCAAAAATGACACCCTTATTCCCGGAGCTACGGCAAATACTTATACCGTTACTTCAAACGGGAACTACCGGCTGGCCGTTACCAATGATAAGGGCTGCACGGATACTTCGGACGTATATTCCGTGACCAACGTAGCCGTAAATGATATCCACGCCGTGATCAACCAGATCCGGATCTATCCGAATCCTGCCGAAGCCGTGGTGTATATTAATTCGCCTGTAAAGGTAAATATACATATTACTGATATGGCCGGCAGATTAATCAAGACCGAAGACGCCGCTGTTTCCATTCCCATTGCTGAATTGGCCCCGGGCGCTTACCTGCTGAACATAATAAGCGAAGAAGGAGCAGTGTTTAAAACGGAAAAACTGATTAAGCTGAAATAAAGGTTACCCGGTATGTTTATGTAAAGACGTGAGCAATCGCGTCTTTACATAACATATTGCGAGTGATTTCCAGGCCGGTTACATACGCCGGATGCCCATCCATTCTCTTTACCCCGGATCCATTACCCCTGATTAAATGAAATGTAAAGTACTTTTTTTCTGCCTGCAATTATATTGTATGTTTTCTCTTGATGTGAAGGCGCAGGAGGGAAATGTATGGGCATTTGGCGATAAGGCAGGCGTGAATTTCAATACCAGTCCACCCACCCCTATTCTTACGGCCATCAGTACGAGCGAAGGCTGTGCTTCTATCTGCGATGCCAGCGGGCAATTATTGTTCTATACCGATGGCACTTCTGCCTGGAATCGCAATCATAACCTTATGCCGAACGGGACTAATCTGACAGGTGCGGGTAATATTACTTCCAGCACCACTCAGGGAGCGTTGATTGTTCCAATGCCGGGAAATACCGGCAAATACTATATTTTCTCATTAGGAAACCGTGAAAATGCATTTTATTTCGGCCGGTTATATTACAGTGTGGTTGATATGTCTTTAAATGCGGGACTTGGAGATGTAGCATCCAAAGGGAAGCTGATGGACAGTATGCTCACGGAGCATATGACCTGTGTTGCAGGAGATAACTGTAATATCTGGCTTTTGGTGATTTCCCGTTCCGATGCCAAATTTAAAGTTTACAATATTGATTTTACCGGTATCGCTTCCGTTCCCGTGGTTTCACCAAGAACTGCAGGGGGAGGAACGTCCAACGGGTTGGTAGGATGCATTGACATATCGCCCGACCGCAGTAAGATAGCTGTGGCGCAGGGCAACCTGGTGATGTACGATTTTGATGCGGTTTCGGGAACGGTAACGCAGCCAATGGTGCTGGATAACAGCGTTTCAAATCCCTATTATGGTGTTTGCTTTTCTCCCGGCAATACAAAATTATATGCCACCTCGGACGACCCGATCTGGCAATTTGATTTAAGCCTGCCGGGTGCGGCTGCTATCGCAGCTTCGAAAACCCTGCTTTCAAAAGGTTTTTGGCCTGCCATAAGGAGGGGGCCCGACGGGAAGGTTTATTGTGCCAGCACGGGTAGATATTTACATGTCGTTAACCGGCCTGATATTGCCGGTACGCCATGCCAGTTTGTCTATCAGGGATTCCCCCTGCTTACCGCATCACAATCCCAGCTGGGGCTGCCAAACGCTACCATCGCGACCAGGAAGAAAGTTTACCGGTCCCGGACGGATACGGTTTTTTGCAAAAGCCAGCTTCTCTTAACGGCGACCGATGCTTCAGGAACGAATTATGTATGGGAAAACAACAACACCGGGCCAACGCGCATGATCAGTGGTTCGGGGACTTACTGGGTCCGCTACGAGGTAAGCTCGCCCTGTATGCTGGAAGAAGTCGTTGATACATTTAAGGTGTTTTTCGATTTCTCGGTCAATATGCGGTCTTCAGTTACAGCCGACTCTGGCTTATGCAGGGCAGACGTGACATCTATGACGGCTAATAATCACAACGGTTCGGATTATATCTGGGATAATGGCAGTGCCGGAAAAGAACGGCAGGTAAATCAAAGCGGAATTTATTGGGTCAGCTATGATATTGATTCCCTCTGTGAACACCATGTTGACAGCTTTATTATTTATTACCCCGAGCCGGGTTATAAGGTATCCTTTAGTACGGATACATTAGTTTGCCAGGACGAGCAGATATCTTTCCGCAATACATCCGATGTGCTTTTCAGTATGTTCAACTGGTCATTCGGAGATCAGCATATTTCTGTGCTTGAAAATCCTCAGCATGTATATAGTCGTCCTGGGAGCTATCGTGTAATGCTTGTCGGCCGGATCAATGATATCTGCTCCGATACGGCTTATCTGACGATAGACGTAGACGCGCCTTCGGTGAGTGATTTTACAGTTGAGCCGGACAGCATTTGTTCCGGGGAATCCGTTACTTTTTATCCGCAAGCCGGCAGTACCGTTACCGGTTTGCATTGGCAGTTTGGCGACGGCAAAGAAATGGCGACCGGTGCCGGCGAAAGCGCTATCCGTCATGTTTATGATACTTCCGGTACCATGCGGGTAATACTTACTACCCATTTCAGTGCTTGCCCGGATACTTCTTTCAGCCGCACAGTGCATGTGGATCCTTTGCCACAAGTATATCTGGGAGAAGATACTTCTATCTGTGTGGGTAGCGCTCCCGTTGTATTGGTTAACCTTACCCATAATGCACCGGGCGATTATCATTATCTCTGGAATACCGGCGACAAAACCCGGCATTTAAATGTGGATCGTTACGGTGTTTACAGTCTGACCGTAAGTAGTGCAACCTCGGGTTGTGCTGCAACTGATAGTGTCAGAGTGGAAAAGGATTGTTTTATAGACATTCCGAATGGATTTACGCCTAATAATGACGGAGTGAATGATTATTTCTTTCCCGGTCAAAAACTGTCTGGCAGTGTAACCCGTTTCAGGATGCAGATCTTTAACCGGTGGGGGCAGGAGGTGTTTTCCACTACGGATATAAACGGCCGTGGCTGGGATGGAAAGCTCAATGGAAAAGATCAGCCGCAAGGGGTATATATCTATGTAATAGACGCGGTGATAAACGGAATCCGGAACGAACACCGTCAGGGAAATCTGACATTGGTCCGATAGGTGAGAAACTATGGCTATCCCTGTTCATTGAAATGATGCCGGACTGCTGTCATCCCGAACGCCGCTGTGCTGTACAATGTCTTTGTACATCCGCTTTTACAGAGTTCCTGGCTGAACTATTTAAATAAGAAGTAGTTTCCGGTATTGTCCTTACTCTTAAATACTGTACCTATGTTCGACCCAAAAGAAAAAAGCCTCTAAGTTTTTCAACTTAAAGGCTTGATTTTCTGTGTGGTGTGGGCCGGGATCGAACCGGCGACACAAGGATTTTCAGTCCTTTGCTCTACCAACTGAGCTACCGCACCATTCCCTTTTGGGACGGCAAAGATAATACTAATTGTCAATTCTCCAAAAGCTAAATCACGTCCGGGAGTTCGCGGCAATACTTTATTTTTGACCCAAACCCGATCAGGAAAACAGAATAAAGCTACATGCAGTTGTACGAAGTAAAAACCGCCGCGGACAAACAGTTGTTTCTAAACGTTCCGGCGGATATTTACCGGAATGACCCGAACTGGATCCGCCCCCTGGATAAAGACATTGAGCATGTTTTTGATCCGGAGAAAAACAAATTCTTCAAAAAAGGAACCTGCAAACGCTGGGTGCTGAAAGACGCTCAGGGTAAGGCGATCGGCAGGGTCGCCGCTTTCGTGAACCGGCAATATAAAAATGACCAGCCTACCGGTGGTATCGGCTTTTTCGAATGTATCAATGACCAGCAGGCCGCCAACTTTATCTTTGACCATTGCAGGGAATGGCTGCAGCAGCAGGGCATGGAGGCTATGGACGGTCCCATCAACTTCGGCGAACGCGACAAATGGTGGGGACTGCAGGTGGAAGGATTCCAGGAGCCACTGTACTGCATGAACTACAATCCACCTTACTACCAGGCGTTGTTCGAAAATTACGGTTTTAAGGTTTATTTCGACCAGGTATGCTTTGCCATGAAAGTAGATACCCGGCTGCAGAATAAATTTTACGAACGCCATGCGATAATTGCACAGGATCCGGGCTTTAAAGCAGTACATATCCGTAAAAATGAACTGGCGCGTTTTGCCAAAGATTTTACATACGTCTATAATAAAGCCTGGGCCAGTCACGGTGGTGGAAAAACACTCGAGGAACGTACCGTCCGGAAAATGTTTAACACGATGAAGCCCGTTTTGGATGAGCATATTACCTGGTTTACTTATTATAACGATGAGCCCGTTGCCATGTGGATCAATCTGCCGGATCTGAACCAGTATTTCAAACACCTGAATGGGAAATTTGACCTGCTCCGGAAGCTGAAGTTTCTCTGGCTTAAACAGAGAGGCGCCTGCAGCCGCTTTGTGGGCATCGCATTCGGGATTATACCGGAGTTCCAGGGCAGGGGGGTGGATGCGTTCATGATCGTCGAAGCGGCTAAGATCATACAGCGGAGGATGAAATATAAGGATTATGAATTGCAGTGGATCGGCGATTTCAATCCTAAAATGATGAATATCGCAGAAAGCCTGGGTACGCACCGCAGCCGGAAACTATGCACGTACCGCTACCTCTTTGACCGGGAAAAGGAATTCAAACGTCATGGATTGTTAGGATAGATCATCAGACATTCCCTTGTAAACATTCGAATAGCCGGATCACTTCCACCGCCTCTTTTACATCGTGCACACGCAAAATGGAAGCGCCTTGCTGTAATGCTGCCATATGCAGCGCTGTCGTGCCATTTAGTGCTGCTTCTGGTGTAATGCCCAGTGTGCGGCAGATCATAGATTTTCGTGAAATGCCGGCCAGTACCGGTCTGCCGGTTATCCGCAGGGTATGCAGCCCGCGGAGCAAAGCAAAATTGTGCGAATCTGTTTTCCCGAATCCGAATCCCGGGTCGATAATGATATCATGGATGCCGGCCGCGGCGGCCGCCTGGCAAGCTTCGGAGAGATATTGCAGCACTTCCTGTACCACATCCCCGTATTGCGGATTATCCTGCATTGTTTGCGGTGTTCCCTGCATGTGCATGGCGATATAAGGAACCTTCAATGCGGCAACTGCAGACAGCATTTCATGATCAAGCACACCGGCGCTGATATCGTTCACGATCAGCGCTCCCGCGGCGACTGCTGCGCGGGCCACCGCAGCATGGTAAGTATCTGCAGAGATCCAGGTATCCGGGAAGCGCGCATGCAGCGCCTCGATCACCGGTACCACACGGTCTGTTTCTTCCGCCACAGATACCGGTACTGCTCCTGGACGGGTAGATACTCCTCCTACATCGAGGATGATCGCCCCCTCTCTGATCATCTGCTCTGCTTGCCCCAGCATCCCGGGAATACTGTTGTTCTTTCCGCGGGTGTAAAAGCTGTCGGGGGTTACATTCAGAATGCCCATTACTATAGGGCGTGACAGGTCCAGCAGCCGTCCCCGGCTTTGTAAAGTGGTTTGTACCGGTAAAAGTGTATTTTTGAAACCCATAACAGGATCATGATGCTTCATGCCGTAGATAATTATCCCGTAAAGATGCAAAATACCAGCGAACAATACCGGCAGGTTATTAATACATGCCGGGAGCTTTACCTGAAAAAAACAGCCGATTACGGCACTTCCTGGCGGGTGCTCCGTCCTGTGTCTATCGTTGACCAGATATATATAAAAGCCTGGCGTATCCGGCAGATACAGGAAAAGCAGGTACAGATGATAGGCGACAGTATCGGAAGTGAATTTACAGGCATCGTAAATTATGGTATCATCGCGCTGATCCAGTTTTCTGCGCCGGCAGATATGCCTCAGGAGCTGCCGGTGGAAGATGCCCGTGGCTGGTACGACTGTATGGCGGGAGAGATCGAAGAGCTGATGCTGCAGAAAAATCATGATTACGGAGAAGCCTGGCGTGATATGTCGCAGGAGTCATTTGCCGACCTGATCCTGGTGAAGCTCCTGCGCATCAAACAGATCCTGGCCAACGACGGGCAGACTTCTGTATCCGAAGGCATGGATGCCAATTTCAGAGATATTGTGAACTATGCTATTTTCGCATTGATCAAAATAGAAGAAGCACGTAATTTTAATCAGGGTTAATTTATTTATTCCAGAAACATTCTAAACAAAAAAACATGAAATACCTGCTTTGGTTAGTGAGGATCATTGTTGGCGTATTGTTCATCTTTTCCGGTCTGATCAAGGCCAATGACCCGCTGGGGCTAAGCTATAAGATGGACGAGTTCTTTGAAGTATGGCATATGTACTGGATGATGCCTTACTCGCTGGCGCTCTCCGTGACTATGATCGCTTTTGAGATTATTGCCGGCGTGGCGCTGCTTGTAGGATACGGCTTCCGCATTTTCTCATTCCTGCTGTTGCTGCTCACTGCTTTCTTTACGTTCCTTACTGCATACGTATACCTGACAGACAAAATCAAGGATTGCGGCTGCTTTGGCGATTGCATCAAAATATCCAATGCGGAGACTTTCTGGAAAGATGTAATGCTACTTGTGCTGGTGCTGTTCCTGTTTATGCTCCGCAGGCGGATCAAACCCGTATTCAGCGGATATCCCAGCACAGCTATTATCATTATCAGCGGGTTTTTCGCCTTCGGTATGCAGTGGTGGTCGCTGGAGCATTTGCCATTTTACGATTGCCTTCCTTATAAAGCAGGGAATAATCTTTGGGAAAAAACACATTTGCCGCCCGGTTCCGAACCGGCGGTATATGAGACGATCCTTACTTACGAGAAGGACGGGGTGCAGAAAGATTTTACCATGCAGAATTATCCCTGGGAAGATACTACCTGGAAGTATGTAGATACAAAAACGAAGCTGATCAAAGAAGCTACGGGCGAGATTGCCATCAAAGACTTCAGCATTACGGATTATGACGGTAACGATCATGCCGCCAATATCCTCCAGGCTGAGGGGTATGTTTTTTTGTTTTTCGTGCGTAATACAGACAAGGTAAGAACGGATAATATGGCACGGCTTAAGCAGCTCGCCGACCAGGCCGAAACATACGATATACCGACTTATATCCTTTCTTCCGATAACCAGGAACGCACGATGGCATTCCTGCAAAAGCATAACCTGGTGAAGTTCCCGGCATTCGCTGTTGACGGAACGGCCAGCAAGACCGCCATGCGCAGCAATCCGGGGCTGATGTTGCTGCACAACGGGACGGTACAGGAGAAATGGAGCTTCCGTGATTATCCGGAAAGCGCTATACTTAACAGTGGAAAGCTGGAATTAAAATAATCTCTTGCTACGCTACCTGGCACGGCGAATACGATACAGCATTCTGGTGTTGCTGGGCGTTATAACTGTTGTTTTTTTTCTTTTTAATGTAATGCCCGCAGACCCTGCCCGTTTAACAATGGGGCAGCGGAGCGATCTGGCTTCCATAGAGAATGCACGTAAGGAGCTTAACCTTGATAAGCCACTCTGGAAAAGGTATGTATTGTACCTGAATGACCTCTCTCCCGTGGGGCTGCATGCAAAAGCCGATCGGGA
Source organism: uncultured Chitinophagaceae bacterium (assembly GCA_964527735.1). GTDB lineage: Bacteria > Bacteroidota > Bacteroidia > Chitinophagales > Chitinophagaceae > JBEBVQ01. The sequence continues at coordinate 39,597 of CAZGPG010000013.1, forward strand.
GAAATACAGGCATATACCGTTGGTAAGCCTGTCGCAGCAAAAAGAGCTTGGATTGAAATGGCCGTACGCCGGCAGATCGTACCGCACCAAACGTGAAGTGAATACCGTACTGGCAGAGGCGCTTCCCGGCACGATCATCCTGGCGCTCTCTGCCATGGCCCTGGCGACGATAGGTGGTATTTTGCTCGGTATATTAGCAGCGCTGAAAAAAGATACATGGCTCGATACTTCTGCCATAGTGGCCAGCGTAGCGGGCATCTCATTGCCTTCATTTTTTGCCGGTTTGCTTATTGCCTATATTTTCGGCTACCTGCTGCATTCTTTTACCGGTCTCAACATGACCGGGAGCCTCTGGGAGTATGATGCGTTCTCAGGCAGGAGGCTTGCATTGCATAACCTGGTTTTGCCTGCATTTGCACTGGGTATCCGCCCGCTTGCAATTATCACGCAGCTTACCCGGAGCGCTTTGCTGGATGCGCTTTCACAGGATTATATACGCACCGCCTATGCGAAGGGGCTGGGTAAGGCACGGGTCGTTTTCCGCCATGCGCTGCCCAATGCGCTCAACCCTGTTGTTACTGCTGTTTCCGGCTGGCTGGCAGAGTTGCTGGCTGGTTCCTTTTTCATCGAGTATATATTTAACTGGAAGGGGGTGGGGAAGATCACAGTGGACGCGCTCGATAAATTTGACTTTCCGCTCGTGATGGGATCTGTGTTGCTCACGTCATTTATTTTCATTACGATCAATCTCCTTACTGATTTCCTCTATGGCTGGCTTGACCCCAGGATAAAGCATAGGAAATAAATCCCGTACCTTTGGGTACATTCTGATATTATGGATTTTACCGGTTATATTGCCTGCTTCGAAAGCATACTTAAGCAGACTACGCCGCCCCCGCCATACGATAATCCTGACTATATGGATTATACCAGGCTCAACTGGTCGCGTATGCAGCGCTGGCTGAAGACCGCCGTAATCTCACCTGCCCTGTATGAGGCGCTTGCAGAAGGTAAAGATCGTCCGATGCAGTGGATTGTTATTACAGAACCCTGGTGCGGAGATGCTGCACATATCGTTCCGTTCCTCCATCTTGCGACAGTGTCTCATCCACATATTTCAGTAAACTATGAGCTCAGAGATGCGGAACCCTTTCGTATCAACGATTATCTGACCAATGGTTCGAAATCTATTCCCAAACTGGTTATACAGGATGCCCGGGGCAATGACCTGGCAACATGGGGCCCCCGTCCTGCTGCCTGCCAGGAATTATATAATGGACTGACAGCCCGCAAAGCAGATTTTGAAACCCTCAAAACAGAGTTGCAGCATTGGTATAACAAGGATAAAGGTGTGGAGCTGCAAAAAGAACTTACGATGCTGGTCCGGAATATCTGATTAGCGCTACTGTTGCCTTAATGCCCTCAATGCTGAAGAGATAGACTTAAGGGAAGGGACTAGTATTTCTTCCGGAAATCCCCCCGCTTCCAGGCCTCAAAAAACTCCGCCCAGGCAAGCGGGTTCATGACCGTGATCGGGCGTACCTGACCGTAATAATAAGCCTGTTGCGCCTGGATATTCTGATAAACAGCCTGGCTTTCCCGGCCATCACGGGGTAATGTGTAAGCCAAGGCCCGGAGTGCGAGCGCATTGGTGTTTTTCCGCGCAATTTCATACTTGTCGTCAGGGATGCGCCAGTGTCTGAAGGCATAGTCAAATTCTTCTTTCGAAGGTACCGGGCGGATGATGGTTTCCGGCAGGTAGAACGTATCCTGTACCATCAATTGAATCATGCTGAAATAAGTCCCCTTCAGATGCTCCGGAACAGCATATTCCTTACCCCGGAAGCCCAGGGCTGAAAATTGCAGCGTATCTCCCTTTTGCACAACAATAGAGAATACGCCTACATCACTGGCATATACTCCACGGTTTTTATTTTTCACAATAACAGTCACATTGGGTACTGCCCGGAGACTGTCTGCAGTCATGATAACGCCGTTTATCTGTACAATATCATCCTGTGATATCTGTGCCTGTGCCTGCTGCAACATGCCAAAGCAGAAAAATAACAGGCCATATGTGCAATATCTCATCATGTATAGGTACAAAGATAAGTGTAAAGAGCCATCCATCAATGTTTCCAGTTAGCCTATTGATAAGTATGATAGCAATTATGCACAAAGAAAGCCGGCATAACGTACTTTTGTGGTTATTGCCAGGCATTTTAACAAAGGTTTACATGATAACAAAAGAAGCGGTACTAACAGCGTTGAGTAATGTGCAGGAGCCCGATCTGGGCAAAGATCTTGTGACGCTGAATATGGTGCGCGATATAGAAATTGAGGGTAAGAATGTTTCATTTACGGTGGTGCTCACCACACCCGCCTGTCCGTTGAAGGAAATGATCGAACGGGCGTGCATCAACGCCATCCGGCTGTTGGTAGACAAAGAAGCAGTGGTGACTGTGCATATGACTGCACGGGTGAACAGCAACCGTCAGGATAATAAATCGGTGCTGCCCGGTGTGAAAAATATTATTGTAGTGGCATCGGGAAAGGGCGGGGTCGGCAAATCTACCGTTTCCGTTAATCTGGCTCTGGCGCTTGCTCAGGAAGGCGCCAGCGTGGGACTGATGGATGCTGACATCTATGGTCCTTCAGTGCCGATGATGCTGGGTATCCGTGACGAGCGGCCGAGAATGATGGACGATGGCGGGAAAGGCAAGATCGTACCGATAGAGCGCTACGGCATCAAAGCTATGTCGATAGGGTTGCTGATCGATGAGAAGCAGGCAGTGATCTGGCGCGGACCGATGGCCAGCTCCGCAATACGGCAGTTTATTACAGATGTGCACTGGGGAGACCTCGATTATCTCATTATTGACCTCCCGCCAGGTACAGGCGATGTACACCTCACGCTGGTGCAAACCATCCCGGTGACCGGTGCAGTGATCGTAACCACACCACAGCCCGTAGCCGCAGCAGATGCGCGAAAGGCAATTATGATGCTGAAGCAGCAGCAGATCAATGTGCCGATACTGGGCATCGTGGAAAACATGGCTTACTTTACCCCCGGAGAATTGCCGGACAACAAATACTATATATTTGGTAAAGGTGGTGGTCAGGTGCTTGCTGAGCAGTTTGAGCTGCCCTTTCTGGGAGAAATACCGATCGTACAAAGTATCCGGGAAGGCGGCGACAGAGGCATACCCGCAGTGCTCAATGACGAGCCGGTTTCCCGTGCCGCTTTCATGACGCTTGCACAGAATACGGCCCGCAATGTCGCCATTCGCAATGCCAACCTCGAGCCGACCAAAGTACTGGAGATAAATCAGGGGTAGGGGCGGATTGCATTCGCCCAAAAAGAACTATTCCTGCCTTATTGAACCGATACGGCTCTTTCTGCTGCCGACAGGCTTTGTTGTCGCCTTTGGAATGAATCAAGAGAAATATAAACCTTCTCTGCCGCCGGCAGCATCCGGATCGGATGAAGTTCCGGTAAACGTTCCGGTTTCTTATTCAGCCAGAAAGAAGACGCCAGGTATTTTTTGTCGGGATAATACACAAAAAGGCAGGTGCTGTCCCTGATCGTTTCGATGATATCAGCAGAAAGCTCAGACGCTACTGCCGGACAACCCCAGCTTCTGCCAAGGCGATTGTGGACATCTACAAAGCTGTTGCACACATATGCTGCGCCATGCACCACAATCCCGCGGTCGAGCGCAGCAGAATTATACCCGTTATCCATCCCGTGCAGGCGCATGGAAAGGCCGTGCTTCCCATCATACGTTTCGCCAGTGACATAAAAGCCAAGACTGCTCTGATGAGAATTCATCCGGTTGGAAAAAGCTGTGGCAAACGCTTCGCCGGACTTTTGGCCATGCGCTACATAGGTGTTGTATAATACCTTGTTCAGGTTAAGATCAATGATCCACAGCCGGTAATCTGCAGAGGAGCGCGAAAAATCGCAAATGCTCAGTATATTGGTAGTACTGCTCAGCTTGCCCGCATTTTTAAGGTTCAGATATCCGCGGTAAGCCGTGCGGAAGACTTCAAAAGCTACTTCCCGTCCGGGTTCAAAATCAATTTGCCCATACAGTTGAATAATATGATCATTCAGCCTGGCCTCGGTAACGTTCATATTACCGGCGGTATTATTGGCGGTCACACCAGAAGGGCTATATGCCGATAAAAGGTACACCAGCACACACAAAATCACGTTCTTCATAATCAATACCTCGTCGGATTAAAGGAAACTAAATCATTCAAAGATAAAAAAAACGGATAACATACAGCTCATTATCCATTTTGTTTAACCCGGGTTTAACAGCCGTCGTGGAAATGACATTCACTGCGCAAAGCTGGGTTTTTATTTTACTTTAGCATCTGCGTATTAATCATAGCGTTATAATCAGACAGCATTAACATGAAAAGAATTGCCCTTCACTGGCAGATCATAGGCGGCATTGTATTCGGCGCCGTTTTTGCCGCCATACTGGTACAGTTCAACTGGGGAACATCGTTCATTATCAACTGGATAAAGCCCTGGGGTACTATATTCATTAACCTGCTGAAGATGATCGCCATACCGTTGATCATCACATCACTGGTGAAGGGGGTAGCCGAATTGAAAGATGTTTCCAGCCTTTCGAAAATAGGCGGACGGACCATGCTGATATATGTGTTCACCACTTTTGCGGCTGTCATCATCGGGTTGCTGATCGTCAATACGATCAAGCCGGGGAATTTTGTCACGGAAGAAACCCGTGTAGTGTTGCTTTCCGGTTTTGAAGATGTGGCCGGGAACAAGGTCTCACAGGCACAGGAAGTGATTGCCGGAGGTCCGTTGCAACCGGTTGTGGATATCGTGCCCGATAATTTTTTTGCAGCGATCACTGAGAATACCAATATGCTGCAGGTGATCTTCTTTACGATACTTTTTGGTGTGGGGCTGATCCTGATACCGGAAGAAAAGAGCAGGCCTGTAAATGCTTTTTTTGACGGAGCAAATGAAGTGATACTCAAGATTATTGACATCATCATGAAGATAGCTCCCTATGGGGTATTTGCGCTTATTGCTGCACTGGTGGCGGAGTCGCCCGCGCCGGATATTTTCGTTGCGCTCGGCGTCTATGCGCTTACCGTGATCTTCGGACTGGTTATCCTGATGTACGGTTTATACTCTGTAATGGTGTGGTCCCTGGGCAGAATGTCTCCCAGGACGTTCATGAAAGGTATGGCGCCTGCGCAACTGGTTGCCTTTTCTACCAGTTCCAGCGCTGCGACACTGCCGGTAACCATGGAATGTGTGGAAGAACGACTGAAGATCGACAAGGAGATCGTCAACTTCGCCGTACCGATCGGCGCCACGGTCAATATGGACGGAACAGTGCTTTATCAGGCTGTGGCGGCAGTATTCATTGCGCAGGTAATGGGTTACGACCTCACGCTGGCCGATCAGCTCACGATCGTGCTTACGGCGTCCCTGGCGGGCATAGGAGCGGCGGCAGTGCCCGGCGCCGGTATATTGATGCTGGTCATTGTTCTGGAATCGATCGGGGTGAACCCTGCCGGTATCGCCCTGATCTTTGCAATAGACCGGCCGCTGGATATGTGCCGCACGGTGGTAAATGTCACAGGTGACGGGCTTGCAGCGGTGATCGTGCAGCGTTTTACCCGGAGAAAGCCGGTAGTGGCGGATACGAGTCTTGAGCAGGTGTGATGATCATATTAATGTGACAAATGTGTTGAATGTGGAAAATGTGATAAACACATTCGTCACATTCAATACATTTGTCACATTTTCAAAATAACGCTCTCCCCATTTTTGCGTACTTTTGCACCCGTAAAAGCAAAGACATGAAAGAAGTATATATAGTTTCGGCAGTCCGCACGCCGCTGGGTAGCTGGGGCGGCTCGCTGAAAGATTTTTCTGCAACGCAGTTAGGCTCATTTGCCATCAAGGGCGCGTTGGAGCGGATCGGGCTGGACCCGAAAGAGGTGAATGAAGTGTTGATGGGATGCGTGCTGCAGGCCAATCTCGGCCAGGCGCCCGCCCGTCAGGCTGCGCGGTTTGCAGGCGTCCCGGACAATGTTCCGTGTACGACAATCAACAAGGTATGCGCCAGTGGTATGAAGGCGGTAATGCAGGGGGCGCAGGCGGTGCTGCTGGGTGATGCCGATGTTGTTGTGGCCGGCGGTATGGAAAGCATGAGCAACGTACCATTCTATAATCCCAATCTCCGCTGGGGTAGTAAATACGGCAATGTGACGCTGATAGATGGGCTGGCTAAAGACGGCCTTACTGATGTGTATCATAATTACGCGATGGGCAACGCGGCTGAACTTTGCGCCAAAGAGTGTAACATCAGCCGGGAAGCACAGGACGAGTTTGCCATCGAAAGCTATAAGCGCAGTCAGGCTGCTGCTCAGGCCGGTAAGTTTGATAATGAAATCGTGCCGGTTGAGATCCCGCAGCGGAAGGGTGATCCTGTTATTTTTAATAAAGACGAAGAGCCCTGGAATGTAAAATTCGACAAGATACCGGGGCTGCGACCGGCATTTGTTAAAGAAGGCACTGTTACCGCTGCCAATGCCTCCACCATGAACGACGGCGCTGCAGCGCTTGTTTTGATGAGCAAGGAGAAAGCGGATGCACTGGGTCTTAAGCCCATTGCCAAAATCCGTGGCTATGCAGATGCCGAGCAGGCGCCGGAATGGTTTACAACCACACCTTCGCTCGCTGTCCCCAAGGCAGTTGAGAAAGCAGGCCTGAAGATGGAAGATATCAGCTACTTTGAGTTGAATGAAGCATTCAGCGTGGTAGGTATTGTGAATACACAGAAAATGAACCTGAAGCCGGAGCTGGTAAATGCCAACGGCGGAGCGGTATCATTAGGTCACCCGTTGGGTGCGAGCGGCGCCCGTATCCTCGTAACGCTGATCAACGTCCTGCATCAGAATAACGCACAATATGGTGCAGCTGGTATCTGTAACGGCGGCGGCGGCGCCAGCGCTGTCGTGATCGAAAAAGCGTGATTTCATTTGAGAATTTGAGCATGACGGCAGTTTGACAAATAAAACCGATATGCTCAAGTTCCCAAATTTTTTATTTTGAAACGGTTTGCCGATTCCGGTTCACGGGAATACTAAATGTGGAAATCAGGAAGCAAAGGCATTTTCAAATTTTCAAATTTTCAAATTCCCAAATTTTCAAATCAGGGAAATCTCCTACTGTTTCCCCAACTCCCCTTTCAGGTAATCGATCACCTTCACTTCAGTAGCATCTACACCATGCAGATCGGCGAGAAAAACCGATGCCCAGTCGGTAAGATGTACCAGGTAGAAAGCCCGCTCCCAGTAGTTCTTCCCTTTTGATTCTATCTCAATAAAGGTGCGGGTGTACTTTTTGATGATTTTTTTATTGATCTCCATACGCATCTGCACCCGCTCATAGTCATCTGCATTGCGCAGCAGCACTACGGCGCGGCTATCGTCTTTATCCCGCCATCCCACAAGCTCATTGTGATTCATTTCCGGTATCACATGATGCCAGGCCAGCATTTTCCCATTCTCGTTGATCTGCTGGCGGAAACGTACGGCAACGCCTTCATACACCGGGCCCGAATAAATGACCGGAGTTTTTCCCTGCAGCTTTTTTGCCAGCAACCGGCCGGCCTGACGTATGTTTTTCCCTTCTTTCTGCAGCAGACGTATGGCCCCGCTTATCTCCCGCTCAAAACCGTAGCTGATAAGGCCAAAATAGGCCAGCGCATACAATACCTGCACCGATGAATAGCCCAGGCATGCACGGGGCGGCATCCCGGCCGGCAGCAAAATACAGTCGAGTTTTTTCTTTGCAGCAATCTCCGCTATCTTCCCTCCGGAAGTAATGCAGACGACTGTTGCTTTGGCCCTGAGCGCCTGTTTCATAGCCGAAAGTGTTTCTTCCGTATTGCCCGAATAGGATGAGACAATAACCAGTGAGCCTGCACCGACAAATGCCGGCAGCGAATAGTCTTTGTTAACGAAAAATGGCAGCTTCATCGTATCCGCCGTATAGTTCTGGACGATCGAGCCTCCGATCCCGCTTCCGCCGAGACCGGTCAATATTACATGATCAAACTCTTTTTCAGGTGTGATAAAGCGATAATTTTGCCCGATAATAAGGGCTTCCCCAAGCTGGGTGCTAAAATTCTGGACGAGATCCTTCATCTTTTTTTATTTCTATGGCCAAACATAATGAAACAGGAGCAAAAGGAGAACAGGCAGGTGTCAACTATTTAAAAAAACTTGGTTATACGATCCTGCACCAAAACTGGCGGTGCCGCCGGAAGGAGGTGGATTGTATCGCCCTGAAGGATAATGTCGTCGTCTTTGTGGAAATAAAAACCCGCAGCCATTTCGGTTTCGGATTTCCTGAAGAGGCCGTGCATACAGGTAAGCAGCGGTTCCTGAAACAGGCCGCTGAAGTCTGGATGGACCGACATCCAGGGTATGCCGAATTGCGTTTTGATATCATCAGCATATTGCTGCAAGGGGATATAGTGCGGGAAATCATACATATTGAAGATGCGTTTTATTAAAATGAATATGTAGAGACGCGATGCATCGCGTCTCTACGGGGAAACGGCTTTCAGTCCGATCACGGAACCAATAAGGGTAGCGATAAAAAATATGCGCCAGAAATCGGTAGGCTCTTTGAAAAAGATAATGCCTACCAATGCCGTGCCTACGGCGCCGATACCCGTCCATACGGCATAAGCAGTGCCGATCGGCAGCGTCTGCGTAGCCTTGTATAATAAGTACATGCTGATGGAGAGGCAAACAAAAAACGAAACCAGCCACCAGGTTGCGGTGGCGCCTGTTGTTTCTTTTGCCTTCCCAAGGCTGGCTGCAAAACCGACTTCAAAAAGTCCGGCGATAATCAGGATAATCCAGTTCATGATGTGTGGTAAATGATTGTGCTATTTAAACAGAACAGGTTATTAGTTCTTCCCGCCAAAAATGGAAATACCCGGCGGGTCTTCCTGCAAGGCCCGTATATTCCGGTTAAGTGTATCCAGCGAACGGGAGAGAGCGGCGGAGTTTTCCCTGTCTTTGACCCAGGGCGACTGTTTTATCTGCTCTATATTTTGCCGGATGCCGGAAATGGCTGTTTTCAGTTCTGTTGTATTTTCATGAATAGCTGAATGGGCAAGCGTTTCGCTTTGACGCTCGGCACTACGTAATGTCGAGTCACCGTTTAGTTGTTTCAGGCTGCTGATCATCTGGCTTGTAGTCCGGATGGTTTGCGTGAATGCAACACTTTGCTGGTTTATAGTGGCTGCCGTTCTGGAAAATTGCTTTGTTTGGGTATCCAATTGTATCAGCATATGTACAAATCGGGAGGTAAGGCCGGTGGTCATCATATGCATAAAATCATTAAGGCCGGTATCGGTGGCCTGAAGCAGCAGTTTGGCATGTTCGATAGCCGGTGCGACAACTACCGAGAAATTATCGACCATGGTGGGGTCTACTGATGTTTGCACCCGGGCGCCATCGGGCATATACTGGTGCGGGATACCCGGATGGATTTCAATGCTTTTATTGTCCAGCAGACTGCTGCCTGAAACAAGTACAGCTGTGCAGCCTTCCGTAAGCTGGTTTTGCTTTGGAACGGTGATGGCAACGCGGATCTGCTCGTCATAAAGCGTGATATCCGTCACCTTCCCTATGTTCACCCCTTTCAGGTGTACCGGTGATCCTTCCGCCAGTCCCTGTACATTTTCATAATACCCGAAATAAGTATAGCTGCCTGAGGTGCGCTCCGTATGTTTATAGAAATAATACCCCCCTGCCAGAAGCAGAATGACAATCACGAAACCAAGACGCGCGGTTTTATTCATAAGAGACAAATATGCGAAACGTTACGCTAAAATACGGATTATAATGCAGCCGGGCGGGGTTTAATATATCCAGCGTCAATTAGCTGTCGGTCAATTCTTATCTTTGTATTCCCCAATTTCTTTTTCATGCATCTGAGACCGTTCCGTATCTTGATACATATGCTGCTGCTGGTATGTGCTGTCGGCTGTAGAGAAAGGCAGCATGCTGTTACAGAACAAGCCGTTAATACAGAGGGTAATTATTTTTCTGTACGTCAGCTTGCCGCCGATCAGTTCAGGAATTTTCGCGGAACACCTTTTGTAATCGAAAAGATAATGAGCCTGAACGGGCAGTATGATTCGGTACTGATCAATTCCTATAATGCCGATTGGGAGTCGGTGCTCCAGACGTTTTTTGCTGCGGATATAGGAGATGAAAAATACATTGACCGGTATAAAGTAGATGTGTTTAATGACGGCATGGGCGCATTGGTGCTTTTTTATACGGCTGGGGATGAAAAGTTGTTTACCCGTACATTGCAGGTGCGGATTGATGCGGTTACGCATCGTGTACTGTCTGTATTTATAGAAACAGGTAAGAAATCATTCTGGAATGAGGAGACGCAAAAGCTGTACTATACACCGATGAAACTGATCCAGATACAGGAGTACAGCAAGCCGCTTATCGGGCAAAAAAAAGACCTGCACGTCATCTGGCGTTTTACATTGTAAGTTAAAAACTACCGGCGCAACAAACGCTCTGTACATGACCCGCGAAACGTTTAGCAAAATTGTATTGTCTATCCCGCATCAGCCCGGATGTTATAAATATTATGGTGCGGACGGCGAGCTGCTGTATGTAGGCAAGGCCAAAGATCTGAGAAAGCGTGTCACGTCCTATTTCAGCAAGAATGCAGGTAATAATAAGACCCGCCGGCTGGTATCCCTGATCACGCGTATTGAATTCACAGTAACGGATACGGAGCATGATGCATTCCTGCTCGAAAATTCATTGATCAAGCATTACCGTCCCCGGTATAATATCGAACTTAAAGACGACAAGAGCTATCCCTATGTGGTCATAAAAAAGGAACACTTTCCAAGGATGTTTCTCACCCGGCGGGTGATACGCGATGGTTCGGAATATATAGGGCCGTTCACCGATGTCGGACAGGTTAAGGAACTGCTTGCGCTGATCCGTCAAAATATACCGTTGCGTAACTGCAGCCTCAACCTGTCTCCGCGGAATATTGCCAAAGGGAAATTCAAAGTATGCCTGGAATATCATTTAGGTAATTGTATGGGCCCCTGCGAGGGGTTGCAATCGGAGGCGGATTATGATAAAAGCCTGCAGCACGTGCGCCATGTGCTGAAAGGGAATGTAGGAGAAGTGATCCGCTCACTGAAGACGCGTATGGCTGCGCTGGCGGCAGAAATGCAGTTTGAGAAAGCCGCTGTGGTGAAAAGCAAAATCGATGCCCTGCAAAATTATCACAGCAAGTCTACCGTGGTCAATCCGCATCTGGGAGATCTTGACGTAGCAACGATCCTGAGCGATGAAGGAAATGCTTACGTGCATTATATGATGGTACGCAACGGGAGCATTGTTTATGCGAACCCGGTTCAGATTGAGAAGAAACTTGAAGAAACCGATTCCGACGTGCTTTCGATTGCGCTGGATCGTTTCCGGGATAAGTTCCGGAGCAATGCAAACGAAGTGGTTGTGCCGTTCCCGGTTGATGTTGCGGATAAGAGTCTGCGTGTTACCATCCCGAAAGCCGGGGACAAGAAAAAACTGCTCGATCTCAGCCTGAAGAATGCAGAGATATACCGTAATGAAATACGCCGTAAGGCCACGCTGCTCACGGGCGAAAGAGACATTGCCGAAGCGCTGAAGATGTTGCAGGAGGCATTGCGGCTCCCGGCTTTACCAGTGCATATTGAATGCTTCGATAATTCCAATTTCCAGGGTGCTTACCCGGTGTCTGCAATGGTTTGTTTCCGGGATGGCATGCCTTCAAAGAAGGAGTACCGGCACTATAACATAAAAACGGTTACCGGCATCAATGATTTCGCCTCTATGGCAGAAGTTGTTTACCGGCGTTACAAGCGATTGCAGGAAGAAGAAAGATCCCTGCCGCAGCTGGTGATCATTGACGGCGGAAAGGGTCAACTGGCATCGGCGCTCGAAAGCATTGAAAAGCTCGGGCTCACCGGCAGGATGACGGTGGTGGGACTGGCGAAGCGGGAGGAGTCCATCTTTTTTCCCGGCGACCGGGAGCCGCTGCAGCTACCATATGACAATCCGGCGCATTTACTGATCCGCCGCATCCGGGATGAAGTGCATCGTTTCGGTATTAGCTTTCATCGGCAGCAACGGAGCAAAGGCACGTTCAAAAATGAGTTGGAAGGTATTCCGGGCATTGGTGAAAAAACGGCTACGGAGCTACTACAGGCATTCCGTAGTGTAAACAAGATCAAAACCCTTACCGAACGGGAGCTTACGCGTGTTGTTGGCGCACGGAAGGCAAGGATTGTATATGCACACTTTAATGAGGATTGAGGGGTGAGGGGTGAACGATTTCACACCTCAATCCTGATATTAAAAGGCTTCCAGCGCTTTGATCCGTTTTTCGATTGGGGGGTGAGTAGCAAAAAGACTGCTCAGCGAGAAGGTTTTTTCTTTTTTCACCTGGGGGTGATCGATGAATAACTGCGCCACGTCTTCATTTTTCACATGAGCGATATGCGGATTGCCGGAGATTTTGCGCAATGCGCTTGCAAGTGCCAGTGGATTACGTGTCATCTCAGCTGCGCCGGCGTCCGCCATATACTCTCTTCTTCTTGAGATGCCGAATCGGAGCAGTATGGAAATGAAGTAGGCGATGGCGGAGATGAGTATAGCTGCGACGATGATGATAGCGCCGCCGCCGTCTTTACCGTCGCGCCGGCGTCCACCGCCCATGTTTGAGTAGAAAAGACTGCGGATCGCCATCTGGCTCAGGAATGCGAAGATGCCCACAAATACAATGGATACGATCAGGAGGCGTACGTCGCGGTTCCGGATATGGGCCAGCTCGTGTGCGATCACTCCTTCCAGCTCTGCATCGTCAAGCGTATTAATAATGCCCCGCGTGAGGGTTACGGCATATGTTTTTTCATTGATCCCGCTCGCATAAGCATTCAGCGCATCATCTTCGATCACGTATACGTTGGGCATCTTCATGCCCTGGGAAATACAGAGATTCTCCACGAGGTTATATACCCGCATATTTTCTTTACGCTCCAGTGGTCTTGCTCCCGTTGCTGCCTGGATAATGGCTGTATTGGCAAACCAGGCAATGGTGAACCATATAGCCACCCCGGCCAGCACCAGTGGCATAGCCTGGAGGAATGAAGGGGTTGCCTGCGTTTTATCTTCCAGGATCACATACAGGAATGCATATACCATTGCCAGCAACAGTAGCGGGAATGCTATTAGCAACAAGATGGAATTCCGGTTGTTCCGGGCTATTTGTGTCTGTATGCCTACGTAGGCCATGTGTGTTTCAATTTGAGCATGAAGATAAGAATGTGTTTAATTAATGTGACGAATGTGTTCAATGTGACGAATGTGATTTCAGGCATCATGTCACATTAAACACATTGAACACATTCGTCACATTTCAATCTCCAACTATTAAAAGCTGATTTGCGGCGGCTCTTCCATAGTCTGGCGTTGTTCCACGCTCAGCTCATACATCGGCTGCCGGGTAAAGCCAAAGCTTTTGGCGATAATATTTGCCGGGAAGGACTCGACACCTGTGTTCAGTTCACGGGTAGCGCCGTTGAAATAGCGGCGAGCAGCGGCCAGCTTGTTTTCAATGTCAGAAATTTCATTTTGTAATTGCAGGAAATTCTGATTAGCCTTCAGGTCAGGGTAGGCCTCCACCTGTACACGTAACCCTTGCAGGGCGTGGGTCAGTTGTGTATCTGCCTGTATCTTATCGTTGATGGTGTTGGCGCCCATTACGGCAGCACGTGCATGCGTAATGCGTTCCAGCAGCTCTTTTTCATGCGCGGCATATCCTTTTACTGTAGATACCAGTTGGGGTATCAGATCATTCCGCTGGCGGAGCTGTACATCAATATCTGCAAAAGCATTTTCCCGGTTGTTTTTCAGTTTCACCAACCGGTTGTAGAGGCTCACCAGCCAGATTATCAATAGTAAGACAATACCGCCTATAACAAGTCCTGTAGTCATCCTGAAGATTATTTTGAGTGAAATTGTTGTCGCGAAGATAGGAAACCACAGTGGTATTTACCGTTACAGATTTGTAAAATTACTGTTACTCAGCCTTCATCCTTCGGCTTGCTTCCAGGTACCAGCTAAATTCATTCAGAAATATCTGTGCATGGTGATGGGTTGTTACTGCATCAACAGGGGTGCCGTCTTCATGATATGCTTTTTGTACTGCCGCTACACGGAATGCGGCCGGCACTACCGTGGCGCCGATCTTTAAAAATATAAAAGGCAATGACGATCCTGCCTGTGTACCGGCAAACGCTCCTCCGGATACTGTAGCCAGCGCTACAGTCTTACGCTTCCATTCCTCGACCAAAAGGTCTATCACATTCTTTATACTGGCGGGATATCCCCCGTTGTATTCAGGTGTTACTACAATGACGCCATCTGCAGCTTTGATCTTTTCTGCAAAGTCCAGCACATCGGCAGCGGGATCTTTCATGTATCTTAACCGCTCATCGAAGAGAGGGAACTGACAGGCATTCAGGTCGATTATTTCTGCGTTGCCGATCTTGTTTTCGGAAATATAATTTTTGAGAAAGAGCGCTACGCGGTGGCTTTTCCTGCCGGTTCTTACACTGGATGAGATGATGACGATATTGTGCATGGTACTTTGGTTTGCAGGTGTGTCGGTCAAATATACGCAACCTGTGCCGTAATAAAGCAGGGGTATATAACGCTCTTGTTATTACGTGTAATTCTCTATCTTGCTGTTTTATAGGATGCGGCAGTACGCAAAAATATTATCGTGGATACTCCTTTGGGGCGGGGGCGTTAGCAGCATAAAGCAGATCCGGTTGCTTTGTGGTATTGGCCTGCTTTGCCTGTTCCTGTACCCTGCTGCCATCTACGGGGAGCCGGTGGTGTACCGGTTAGGTATCAATGAGGAGATGCCGTCCAGCCATGTGTATCATATGCTGGTGGATCGGCACGGGTATCTGTGGGTGGCCACTTCACACAGTGTGATTCGCTATAACGTACTTATTTCTGGCATCAGCAGCCGGATCATTCTTTTCTGGAGGTGACGGCGGCAATAGAGCTGCTGCTGCCGGATCTGAAAAGCACCAGCTTTGCCGAGGCGATTGACTATGATATGGACGGTGATGATGATCTGCTCACCACAAACCCCAACAGCACGGATGTGTCGTTATGGCAAAATACAATAGGGCAGGATAAGAATTACGTGGCTGTGAAGTTGCTTCCATTGATGCCCGGCATTAACAAGAGCGCGATCGGCGCCCGTATCTATGTGTATTATTCGGGTAAGATGCAGATGCGTGAGGTGATGGCAGGCCGTGGTATGCACACCGGTCAGCAGCCGTTTATCCTGAACTTCGGTCTGGGCGATGCTGCGGCTATAGATTCGATCGTCGTGAGATGGCCGGATGCAAACTGTACACGTTCTACGGCGTATAACCCGCCGGTGAACCAGGTAGTGACGGTCAACAGCTTCCCGACGGGGATGGATGAGGTACAGCAGGCAGCGCCTGAAATAAAGGTATTCCCCAATCCTACGGCACGTTATGTGGTGGTGCAGGGCGCTGATCTTGAGACCCGGCTACACGAAGCGATACTGGTGGATGTGACAGGCAAGGTGATGAATGTACGGTACAATACAAGCGACGGCGACAAGCTGATCTTCGATCTGGGCAGCCTGCCCGAAGGGATATATTTCGTGCACCTGGAACTGGCAGATGGCGGAGCGGAAACATATAGAGTCATCAAAAAATAAGACGGGTCGTTCCTGAATGGATAGCCGGTGCAAATTCCACCAGGAAGATGCAAAATAAACCCTCAGTTCCCGGAAATTGGGGGTTTATCGTATGAGACGGATTATTTCCGCATTTTCTCCCACAGCTCCGGGATACGCTTGATCCAGTTCAGCTCTTTCATCTTTTCCCGTGCCTCCGCTACCGGGCTGCCGAAATAAACCTTGTCTCCTTCGATGCTGGCGGGAACGCCGCTCTGGGCATATACAACAGCATTCTTGCCGATAGTCAGGTCTTTGCTCACGCCTACCTGTCCCCAGAGTATGACGTTGTCTTCAATGATCGCCTTGCCGCCGATCCCCACCTGTGCGGCAAACAGGCAGTTTTCTCCGATCACTGCACCATGGCCGATATGTACGTGATTGTCGAGTTTCGTTCCGCGGCCAATGATCGTATCGCCGCTGACGCCTTTATCGATCGTGCAGCAGGCCCCGATCTCTGCATCGTCCTCTATCAGTACGCGGCCGCAGCTTTCCAGCTTGTCGTACTGTACTGCCTGCTCTTTGCGGCGTTTGAAGTAAAAGGCGTCGGCGCCGATGACCGTGCCGGCATGGATGATCACGTTGTCGCCGATCACGCAATGGTCGTAGATGGTTACGTTGGGATGGATCAGACAATCCTTCCCGATCCGGACATGGTTGCCGATAAAGACGTTCGGTTGTATATGCGTACCTGCTCCAATAACGGAAGTGTCACTGATCGCCCTGTATGCCGGTTCAAACGGGTGAAAATGCTTCACCAGCTTTACATATGCACTGAAAGGATCGGGATGCACCAACAATGTTTTGCCTTCCGGGAAGGTCACTTCTTTGTTGATGATGATAATGGAAGCGGCGGAATGCAGGCATTTATCGTAGTATTTTTCAAAATCCACGAAAGATACATCCCCCGGGGTCACCTTGTGTATCTCGTTCAGACCGGTAGCGGACTGTGTGGTATTGCCTATGAGCTGCGCGCCGGTAAAGCCGGCGATCCAGGTCACGGGAACCGGCTGGGTCAATTGCATATGGATATACTTTGGGGACAAAAATACGATCTATTCAATTTGAAAATTTGAAAATGTGCTAATTTGAAAATGTCCATGTTATGCAAGCCGTAACGTAAGCGATACATTCATTTTCAAATGCTCAAATTAGCTGATCACTGTTGTCCGGGGAAGGTATCAGGTGCCATTCCGCTCCGTAGGAGCGACCGGTTTATAGCCAACAATTACAACATACGCCGGCTCCGTAGGAGCCTCCTGTTCCGGCAGGTTATGAACAGGACACCCCTCCGGGGTGGATCTATATGATATGGTGCTCTATAAACAGAGCGCTCCGTAGGAGCGAAACTCACGGTGCTGCTCAAAAGCAAGCCCCCCCCTGTTTACATAAACTCCCCATACCTTGTACTGAGTGGGGGAGACAGATCGTTCTTCAATATTTTCCCCGGACAACAGTGATTCTCAAATTGCCTAATTAAAACGGTTCCGGTCAAGCGCCAGTTGTGTTTCCAGCAGGGCAATGATCTTATCTTTATCAGAATTGGAGACTTCCAATACGATAACCTGGTTGCGGAGCATCCGGATCATCTCCTCTTTGCCGTCGGTATAACCCACCGCTCCTTCATGCACTTGCTGCCCGTTGTTCCGCACGATCATTTCGCCTTCACCGGCCACCAGCCAGGTCAGATTCAGGTCTTGGCATGCAACATGTATTTTCTCCAATATCTCCGACCCGATCCGGCCTCTTCCTTTCAGTTGCTTGCCGAGGTAGCCATTGGCAAGGCCGCATGCGCGCTCAAAGGCATATGGAGACAGATTCCGGAATTCGATGTACTGCTGTAAACGGTCTATAATTCTCACGATCTAAAATTTTTAGAAAAAAGTCATCAAAAAATTTGTTTGTTCTTCGAAGTCTGCGTAACATTGTATTCAGTATATAAACAGTCTCTTACGAAGTAAAGAAATAATAATGAAAGTAGCAATACTTTCAGGGAAATTTGCCTTTTTATTATAGCGGACACACGTTTCTCTCGTTGGGCAAATTAACACACGTACACCAGTAGTCGTAAGATCGTCCGCATACACACCATGTTTTAATGGTACTATAAACCTATGTGCCGGTTCCTTCGGGGATCGGGGTAAAACCCTGCGTGTATTATTATTTCGTCACAATAAAAACCAATGATCATGCCTTTTGGAGAACACAATACCTGGGATTTTTTCCCCCACAAACTGTACCGGGAAGAGATAAATGACCCGTACAAAGCCGTTAATGATTTTTTTCAGCGGATGAAGCTGACAAAATACCTGGCAGACCTCGATGACTGGTTTGCCGCATCCTGTACATCCGATTTCAGCCTGAAGCAACGATTTCCCGACCTCGTCTGCCTTATCGAAGACATAGAAAGGATGCTCGAAGCTGCCTGGCTGATCAGCCAGGTACATCCCGCCGGTGAACGGAAGGTCGTCGCTACGCCCCCATCCCGGCAGGATATTGAAGACCGGCTTAAGATGATCGAAGCCTGGTACGTCGGCCGCTTTAAGAGTGTTGGTATATGGGATTGTTTCCCACGTTACCTCAGTGCAGACGAAGTGCTTGACCCCTACCGGGTTTTTCATACGTTCTTCCGGCTCAACAGCCTGCCGGCATGGAAAGATGAGCTGAAAATGCTTTTTGAAGCAGCTATCAGCAATTACAGCATATATGAATCGCTCGGCAGCTCAAATTTTTATATGATCTGCACCTACCTGTATAAAATGGTGGAAGCCGCCTTTATCATTAATCTTATAGCTTATGAAACAACAGAACAACCTGCCTGCGGAGCAGATGCTGTCGCCTGAACTACCGCCGCAGGATACGAAACAACCGGAGGAAGTGAGGCGCTACCGGCTTCCTTCGGGTGTAAGGCACGAAAAATTGGAGCAGATCATAGCCCGACTGATTGAGATTGTCAGGCCCGAAAAGATCTTCCTGGCCGATAAATATTTCAGGCAAACACCGGATAATCCCGATCTGCTGATCGTCCTTCCGGACGATGCCGAAATGTCGTTTGATGAATGTCATATGATCATTGCCATGCAGTCGGAATGCCTGCCACCGTTCACATACACGCTCCATATGTCGTATGATATATACAGACGCACGAACGAGGGGCATATATTTTACTCCGTAGCTTGTGTCAGGGAAAACCTGCTCTATGACGCCGGGAAGCGTACGTTACCGCTTTCGCTCCGGGAGCGTGCGCAGGCGATCCGTGAAAAGGCACACCAGGATTTTTACAGCGGATTTACCCGCGGGGTGTCTTTTCTCGAAAGCGCCTGGTACGCATATGGAAAAGGAGAGATTGAGCTGACGGCATTTATGCTGCAGCAGGCTGCCGAACTACCGCTAAGATCTATATTGCTTGCGCTCACCGGTGAGGATCTGCATACGCATTCCATCAGCAAGCTATGCGGTTGCTGCCGGCGTTGCGCACCGCAGCTGAGCGAGCTCTTCCCTGCGGATACGGCGACGGGCAGACGGCTGCTTACTTTGCTCGACAGCGCTTACATCCATGCCCGCTACCGGGATTTGGTGATCCCTGAAAAAACAGATATCATCCTGCTGTTCGAAAAGATAAAAGCGATGCACCTCGCTGCCCGGCAACTGTTTGAAGAAAAGCTGGCCGCGTTTGAATGCAGGTGACCGGTATTACCGGCGCTGCTCTGTCAGCAGCGCCGGTAATATTTTCCAGGCAGCGGTTTCAGTATGCCCTGCATTTCAAGGCTGAGCAATGTGGCTGCGAGCATGCTGCTGTTCATTGCTGTTTGCTGCAGTAGTTCATCAGTATGCAGTGTTTCCTTATTGCGAAAGTTATCCATGACCGTTTGCTGTTCCGGGGTCAATATGGGCAGCAATTCCGGTTGTATGGCCCGGGGCTGCGTCTGTGCCTGCCAGCCCATCAGGTCTGCCAGATCATCCGCGCTGGTGATCATGGCGGCTATGTTTTTCCGGATGAGCATATGGCATCCTCTGGAGCGGGGATCATGCACACGTCCGGGAAATGCAGCCACTTCGCGGTTGTAGCCTGCTGCAAGGTAAGCGGTAATGACCGCGCCTCCCTTCAGATCACTTTCCACGACCACGACCACATCACTTATCCCCGCTACAATGCGGTTGCGTACCGGGAAGTTGGGCTTATCCGGGTTGGTGCCGGAAGGGAACTCCGTCAGCAGACCGCCACAGGCGCACATCTCGTCTGCCAGCGGCTTGTGCGCATATGGGTATATTCTGTCCAGCCCGTGCGCCAGCACGCCTGTTGTTGGTACGCCTTCTTTGACGCATTTTTTATGCGCCGCCGCATCAATGCCATACGCCATACCACTGACGACCAGCAAGTCGCGATATGCCTTCAGCCCGTCAATCAGCATTTCGCATAGTTCCTGCCCGTATGCAGTATTTTTTCTCGTGCCGATGACTGCTACCGTCCTGGCAGCGTTGAGATTGGCGTTTCCTTTGCTGAAAAGCAATACCGGCGCATCGTTGCAATGCTTTAGCCGGTATGGATAGTCCGGATCATCAATAAACAGGCAGTGGATCCCTTCCCGGCTTATAAACTCCATTTCCGCAGATGCCTGGCGCAGGATGGAAGGATCTTTCATCATCGCAGCTCTGCCTGCTCCAATTCCTTCCACACGTCTGGTCAATTGCGGAGCAGCCCTGAATACTTCTTCCGCCGTGCCAAAATGCTGCAGCAGGGCAGCAGCGGTTTTGGGCCCTACACCGGGAATCAGTGTCAGCGCTATCTGGTATAGCAGATCGTTATCTCGTTTTTCTGGCAGCATATTTGTGCATTTATTACCCAATCATCCCATCCGGGTGTTATATTTGCAATGGAAAATACTAAAATTATGAAAAACAACCTGTTAAGTTTGCTGGTGATCATGGTAGCGGCACTTACATCTTGTGCGCAAAAGAAGATTTCAGGTACAACACAACAGGTAGTTGCATCCGAACCGGCAGCCCCTGTGATTACATATGTCCGCATGGAGCGTACTCCCTGCTTTGGTCGTTGCCCCCACTATGCTTTGGAATTGCACGATGATGGTATGGCGCGTTATTCGGGATATCGCTTCACCGACAATCAGGGTGTTTATGAAATAGGCATTGGACCGTTGCAGGCTAAGAATCTGCTGGCTAAGCTGGCGGCTTACCGCCCGGATACATGCCAGAGCGATTACGAAGTGCTGATATCCGATATTCCCGGGGTGAACTACCGGATCGAATTCAGCAACCAGGAAGTGAAAGAGATCCGTAACGGGCATTTCGGCCCCTCCTTCCTCGTGGACTTTGCCAAATCATTGGATGATGTGCTGCAGGTAGATGATAGCTGGCGGATCATTGCGGATTCGGCTTCGTATCGTTAAAATTTGAAAATTTGGGAATTTGAAAATTTGAAAATGAAATATATGTCGTGAATAATGAAAGCTATATAAGAAGTGTGGACGAGTTGTGCTGTTTTATAAACTTTTTCCGTAAAATCTGTTCATTTTCAAATTCCCGAATTTTCAAATTCTCAAATTACATTTGCACCCATGCAAGACTTACGCCCCTTTTTTACATCAGGTCATTTTATTGAAAGCCGGGAGCCGGGTTATTATGAACCGCTGCAATGGGGTTCGGTGATTGAATGCGCTGCAGACCGCGTTTTCAACTGGGAGGACGCCGACTTTGTGATCGTGGGTTGCGGAGAATGGCGCGGCGAGGGAAGGGACGAAACGGCGGTGAACGGGCCGGATGCCATCCGCGATGAATTGTATCGATTGTATAACTGGCACCCCGCGATCCGCATTGCGGATGCGGGTGATATATTACGGGGAGCAGGAGTAGGGGATACCCGTGCAGCATTGAGGATGGCGCTGCAGGAAATTCACGCTGCAGGTAAGATCGCAATCGTGCTGGGCGGGTCGCATGATCTTACGCTGCAGCAATACGAAGCCTTTAAACTATCCGGCCAGGGCATCAATGCTACGGTGGCTGATATGCTGATAGATCTCGACGAAACGGAAGCAATCACCAGCCGGAGCTTCCTGATGGATATGCTTACTTCCACACCCAACTACATCCGCCATTACAGCCATATCGGTTTTCAAAGTTATTATGTGCATCCGCAGATGCTCGAAACGCTGGACAAGCTGCGTTTTGATTTCTTCAGGTTGGGACGTGTGCGGGAGAGTATGGAAGATATGGAACCTGTGCTGCGTGCCAGCGATATGTTCAGTTTCGATATCAATGCGGTGCGTTACAGTGATGCTCCGGTCAACAGCGGTGGCTCACCCAATGGTTTTACCGGGGATGAAGCCTGCCAACTGACACGCTATGCCGGGATGAGCGACCGTCTTAAATCGTTTGGCATTTATGGCTACGACCCTGCGAAGGATGCGCACCGGCTTACGGCAAAGCTGATCGCCCAGATGATCTGGTATTTTATTGACGGGTATCATATACGGCAGCATGAAGCTGCGCTCAGCGACAGCGCTTCTTTCCTTGAGTTTCATGTTCGGTTTACCAGCAACGATACGGTCTTTCTGAAGAGTAAACGGACCGGTCGCTGGTGGATGCAGATGCCGGATAATACTTTTGAGCCGTGCTCATACAGCGATTATCAGATGGCTTGCCGGGATGAAATACCCGAGCGCTGGCTGCGGGCGCAGGAGCGGCTGGTGTAGTTATGTTACCAATCCTAACTGCATCGCTTTCCGTATAAGCCCGGCTGTGTTTTTTACATCCAGCTTCAGCAACAGGTTGGTGCGGTAGTTTTTGGCGGTGTACAGGCTGAGGAACAGCTTGGCGGCAATCTCTTTATCGGTAAGGCCTTCGATGATAAGCGGCAGTACTTCTTTTTCCCTTTCGGTAAGTCTGATCTTTGCAACGGCAATACGATTGGCACGGAACGACAGCATATCCATCTTTTCCTTCAATGACGGTTCTATGTACTCATTCCCGGCATATACCGTTTCGATGGCTGCGGCAAGCGTATTTTTTTCGGTTGTTTTCAACAAATAGCCCAGCACGCCGTGGCGCATCATAGCGGCAAGGTAAGCGGGACTGTCAAAATTGGTCAGGGTCATCATTTTGATGTCCGGATATTTCTTCATGATCACCTGAGCCAACTCCTCTCCATTCTGGTCGGGCATCTGTATATCCAGTATCAGAACATCGGGTAATGAACCTTCTTCCAGCCCGGCCAGTAGTTCACTGCCGTTCCGGTATGTCCCGGAAAGGTGCATATGGGGGAAGTCCAGCAACATGTTCTTCAACCCGTCAATGATCATCGGATGATCGTCTGCTATGGCTATTCTGATCTTGTTCATCCTTTAGACCTCTAATTTAAGCTTTTCCAGGTCAAATTCAATAAATATCGTGGTGCTTTTCCCTTTTATGGAGTCGATGGCCATGTATCCCCGCATGGCCTGTACGCGCTGTTCCATGTTGAACAGGCCGATCCCCTTCGATGTATCCTCCGCATTAAAACCAACGCCGTTATCTTCAACGATAATGTTCAGCAGGTTGCCGTTTCGCGTTACCTGCACATCTGCAATGGTCGCCTGGGCGTGTTTGATCACATTTTGAATCAGCTCCTGTGCGATCCGGTATATGACCAGCGTCACGGACTGGTCCAGATCCGTAGTGGCTCCATGAAACTGCACATCTATTTGTAGCGCCGTGTTTTTATTGATGTTGTCGCAATAGAGCGTCAGCGCCTCTTCGAGCGTATGTTTTTCCAGCATGCCGGGCAGCAGGTTGTGGGAGGTGCGGCGTACCTCACCGGCGGTTTCGTCGATCATTTGCATCAGGTCCCGGAACTTTGCAGCGTCTGGTGTGTCCCTGACCCGGCTTGCCTGCATTTTAATAGCACCGAGCATGCCTCCGATCCCATCATGCAATTCCTGGGCGATGCGTCCCCGTTCTTTTTCTTCTCCTTTCATCACGTTTTTTAACTGTCCGATCTCTCTTTTCTGCTGCAGCATTTTCTGTTTTTGCCGGGTGTGCCGGTAAAAAACAAAAAATGAAGCGGATAAAATGATTACCCCTCCGCTTGTCAGGATAATCAGGAAATTCTTTCTTTCCGTTTCGCGTTGTGCCTGTGCGATGAGCTTGTCTTTCTCGGCAGTGCGGTATTCGACTTCCATTTGGTTGATGTCTCTTGCAATGCGACTGTTCATCAGGCTGTCTTTTAGCGAGAGATATAAGGATTGATGCTTGTACGCTTTTGTATAGTCACCTGTTTTAGAATATAATTTGGCAAAACTTTGGTGCGTTTGCGCCACCTGGTCCGTCATCTGCAACGCTTCCGCTGTCTTAAGTGTTGCCTGCCAGAAGCGTTCTGCATTTTTATATTGCCCTAACTCATAAAAAACATGGCCGGTCATGTATTGGTTGGCATTATGGTGAAATGCCTCAGGGTCTCTGTCTATCTTCAGCCGTCTGGCCTGCTGAATATACGATAGTGCCTGTTCTGGTGTGACATATTCGTTTGCGTAGCCTGCAAGTCCCATCAAACTACGATATTGCAATAGCGTGTCTTTTTGCTCTTGCCCCAGCCGATAGGCCCTTTGCAGGGAGTACCAATATTGATTGCCGTCTTTCAGATCATGATATTTCAGGGCTATATTAATAAGTGCGATACCCAAGGATTCATAATTCATTCTTTGCTCAGCTATCAATATGGCCTGTTGTAGATAATTAACGGCAAGTGTGTCATTTGCCAACGTTGAAGACAGATTGATGTAAATTGACTCAGCATGTATATCGGAGTTCGGATATTGTTCTGTAGCGCGGATGGCCATATGGAAGAAATGGGCAGCCTTGACATGATCACCCATTGCTTTATAGATGATGCCAATCTGATTATATGTAAAAGCAAGCAGGCGTTTGGTGTTGGGGGATTTGTAACAATATATTAGCGCCTCGCCGCAACTCTCCAGGGATTGGGGGTACAAGCCGAGAAAACGGTAGGCATTACTATACATTAGCAATGATGTAGCAGCACCGTAAGCAAAATTGATCTGCTTACTTTGTTCCAATAAAGTCGAGTATATCCCGAGGGCGCTATCTGGATAAAAAACGGTGAGCGTACTATTTTGATTGATTCTTTGCATAATATTGGCCGAGTCTGGCGCATTAGTAGAAAAATTCAATCCCGCATTCTCGGATTGTGGTATCTGAGCAATCACCGTATTGCTGTAAATAAGAAAAATCAGGAGTACAGTCGATCGGAACAAGTGAACTACTGTCGTTTGGCTGTTCTGGTGAGGTATGTTTATTCGATATTCCAATGTTTCCGTTGGCATTATTATTTGATTACGAAAGATAAACTAAAATCTACATTTCTTTTCTAATGCTGCTGAAAAGAACTGCAATTTTGTGACTATAAAAAGGAAACGAATAATTATTAAAAATATGAAGCCAAAGTATGGGATGCTTGGTTATGTTATTAACCAACTTTGCTTCAATAGGATATTATTTACTCTTTAAACAGTTTTACGATGGTCAGTTTTACGAAACTTATTAATTTGTGTTTGGTCTTTTTGATTTTTGAAATCAGTGCGGTTTCGGGACAAATGCTGAGCCTGGATTGGGTAAGTAACCTGCCTGCCTCAGGGTCAGGACAGTTGACTCCGAATTCGATAACAGCAGATGGCCAAGGAAATGTCTATGTTGCGGGGCAGTATGGTGGAGTTATTAGTATCTTTAACGGAACTGATTCTACTAAATTTCCGAACGCTGACGGTACAAGAGCTTTTGTTGCCAAGTTTAATTCTTCCGGACATCTGACTTGGGCAAAAACAATCATACCCGCCGCTTCAGGCCATGCTTATGACGAGTCGCACGGCGTTGCGGTAGACGCCTCCGGGAATGTATACTGGACAGGTATGGTGGCGGATTTTACTGCTACGGTAGCAGGTGTTCCTGAAACCTTTACTTCAAAGGGAACCGGTAGTCAGGCAGCCAAACTCGATATTATGGTTGCCAAGCTGTCACCGTCGGGAGATTTCATTTGGATCAAAACTTTTGGTAGTACAGCGAAAGACGAAGCCTACGGTATTGGTCTTGATGCTTCGGGAAATGTTTTTGTAACCGGGGCGTTCCGTGGCGCAGCATCTGAAGTAGTCAACTTCGGAGGAACAGCATTGACCAAGGTTGGGAATGCAAGTGCTGCCAATATGTACGCGCTGAGCCTTGACAATAATGGGACAGTCCGCTGGGTGATAACAGGAGCTTCCGGCAATAACGTAATAATTGGCCGTGCGCTGACAACGGATCAGACCGGTAACGTGTATGTTACAGGCGAGTATAAAGGAAATCCCAGCTTTGGCGGCGTTACCGTACTCTCGTCGGCAGGGAAAGCGCCTTTTATATTAAAGCTCACTAATGCCGGAACTACCACTTGGGCAAAAGGTTACTTGGGCAATTGGGATGCAACCGGGTACGGCATCGCGGTGGATAAGGCCGGAGGAGTATATACTGTTGGAGAATTCAAGGGTACTTATGATTTTGATCCGACGCCGGGGGGTGCGGCTACGGTCAAAAATCTCATATCCCATCCTACTGGTTCCGGAAATTTTGACGGGTTCGTCGCTAAGCTCAACAGCAATGGCGAGTATGCATGGGCCCATGCCATATTCTCTACCAGCACCGCTGCTACGGCACTGGACCGAAGCAAGGCTGTAGCAGTAGATAAGGACGATAATGTATATGTGACCGGATCGTTTTTTGCAACGACAGATTTTAATCCGAGTGCAACGGCGGACCATCCCCTTACCAGTCGTGGCAGCAACGATGTTTTTGTATGCAAACTGGAACCTTCTGGTGCATTTATATGGGCCTTTCAGATTGGGGGTGAAGGTTCGGACGCCGGTAATAGTATTTTTGTAGATGATAACTATACAGTATACACAACAGGCGCTTACCGTGGGGATGCAGAGTTTTCTCTAACCCCGGCCACTTCATCCGTGATTATGAATGCTGGTGGAACGGCTAACGGAGTCGGCTACCTCCATAAAGTAACCCAGCGTTTTTGTTCGTCCACTGCAGCGTCCCTATCATTGACTGACTGCGATAGTATTCGTATAAATGGAGAAAAATACACAGCAAGTGGAACTTACATTCAGACTTTGGTGAATAGTACAGGTTGTGACAGTATTCTTACCTTAAACCTTACAGTCAACCATAGCGTGGTGGGGAGCAGTATCAATCACACTGTGTGCGACAGCTTCGAGTTCAACGGGCAAATGCATTACACTTCTGGTCCTTATACCCATGTGCTAAATACCTCCGCGGGTTGCGACAGCACTGTAACGTTGCATCTCACGGTGAATCAAAGCATACATACGGTATTAACTGAGGCGGTTTGTTCCAGCTATACACTTGACACTGCTACCTATACGGAAGCGGGTGTGTATGAACACCTGTTCGAAACGGTGAATGGTTGCGATAGTCTCGTAACGCTCGAACTCACCATACTGAATACTGCTGACACCGTTGCGGAAAACGCCTGTTTTAGCTATGTGGCCGGACTCGATACTTTCACGCAAAGCGGGTGGTATACACAGGCGTTTACAAATGTTGACGGTTGTGACAGCCTGATAGTCATCGACCTGACGATACGGGATGTGGATGTGTCGGTAACACGCTCAGGGATTACGCTCACTGCCGGGCAGGCAGGTGCCACGTACCTGTGGCTGGACTGCGATGATGATTATAAACCAATTTCGGGAGCTACGCAGCAGATGTTTGGTCCGGAATTCAACGGGAACTATGCAGTTGCTGTTACCTGGGACGGATGTACGGATACTTCTGCGTGTTACGAAATCAATGGTATCACGAACAAGGTTCGCCATTTCGATGATACCCATCTGAGCGTATACCCTAATCCTGCAAGCGATATATTGTACGTTGTATCTACAGGCGATGTCGTGACAGAGGTGCGTTTGCTTGGGGTTGCAGGTAATGTCCTGATGCAACGGCAGCGTATCAATGAAGAAAAAACCATGCTGGATATTTCTGCTTATGCTGCAGGCGTATATCTATTGGAAGTGCGTACGGCAGACACGATGTCCCGCTACACTATCGTGAAAAAATAAAAGAACTACTGTTCCGGTGGGAATGGGTATACATTCCCACCGGTTAGTTTTGTAATGTAGTTTTTAAACAAAGAATGATAAGCAGAAATTGTGTATGACATTGTATAAGCCCGTATCCCGTAGCATATTTTTATTCACCTGCCTGATCTTTATGAAGATCGGGCTGTTTGCTCATGGTCATACCCCTCCTTCTACGGTGGGAAATACACCTTTTTTGTTGGATTTTATTGAGAATAATGGTCAGTGGATTGTAGACGCCCGTTACAAGGCCGATGTGCCTGGCGGAGCCATGTTTCTGACGGATGAAGGTTTTGTGTATCACTATGTGAGTAGCGAAGATCTATCTCGTCTGCACGAAACAGGATATCAGCAGGAGGGTAACCCGTCTGGCGCAATGGTACGTCACCATGCGTATCGGGTAAGATATCTAAATGCCCGTCAGGGGGTCCGCTATGCGGCAGGCGATAAACGGACTTATTATCATAATTATATTCTGGGAAATGATCCTGCAACCTGGAAAGGGCGTGTCGGATTGTATGGAACGGTGCTGCAGGAAGGCGTATATAAGGGAATCGATGTATCCGTGTACAGTAATGAAACGACTTTGAAGTATGACTTTATTGTAGCGCCGGGCGCAGACCCCGGACAGATTCGTTTGTCGTTTGAGGGCGTGTTACCTGTTCTGACGGAAGAGGGCCATCTGAAAATAAGCACAACGGTCAATGAAGTGATCGAGGAGGCGCCCTATGTATATCAGGAGATCGGAGGAATGCGCGTACAAGTGCCGTGTCGCTATCATTTGCAGGATAATGTACTTTCTTTTGAGTTGCCGGAAGGTTATGACAGACACTATCCCCTGATAATAGATCCTTCAGTGGTTTTTTCGACATTCAGCGGAAGCACGGGTGGATCAAAATACGGATACTCCTCAGCGTATGATCAGGATGGCAACTTTTACCTTGGAGCGCTGGCGCTTTCCACTGGATGGCCCGTGACAACAGGCGCGTTCCAGACCACCTACGGAGGTAGCAATGATGTAGCTATCAACAAATATAATTCTACGGGGAGTACTCTGTTGTGGTCTACTTATTATGGTGGGAACAACGTTGACATCCCTCATTCTCTCATCGTGAATGAACAAAATGAGTTGATTGTCGTGGGAACGACAGCATCTTCTAATTTGCCGGTTTCAGCGAATGGATATGATCGCACATTAGGAGGTGCTAATGATCTTTTTGTCGTCCATTTCAATACCGCAGGGTCTGCACTGGTGGGGGCGACATACATCGGGGGAACTGCCGGAGAAGGAATACATCAAACGGCGGGCGTAGGGAATGCAACTTTTGAGCAGGGCGTTTTTTTTGTCAGTCCGTGCGATGTCGTGTTAGATGATAATGGGGATATCTGGGTGATCAGCAACACGGCATCTTCCAATTTTCCCGTAACGCCTGGCGCCCAGCAAACCACTTACGGAGGAGGGCAAACTGACGTCGTGCTATTCAGATTGAAATCTGATTGTACCGCTCTACTCTACAGTACTTTTTTGGGAGGGAGTCGGAAAGACGATGGGCATGGAATTGTTCGGAATCATCAAAATCAGATTGTAATATGCGGAGGTACCAATAGTCCGAATTTTCCCGTATCGTTCGGCGCATATAAAAGTGGACCCACTGGCAGCGCGGATGGGTTTGTATCAATTGTAAACCCTGCGACAGGTTTGATCACACGTTCTACCTACTTGGGTACAGACACCCTGGATATAGCATTTAAAGTTGCGGTAAACGCGCAGGGTTATGTATATGTTGCAGGCCGCACCATGGGTAACTATCCGGTCAGCGCGGGCGTGATTTCCATGGGGACGGATAAAGATTTGTTCCTGGAGAAGTTAACACCGGATCTGGGCGCTTCTGTTGTGAGTACACGGTTTGGTAACCAGCAGTCGCTAAGCACTCGCTTTGTTCCTACAGCGCTAACCGTTGACGAATGCAATAACGTCTATCTGACGGGCTTCAGGTGGACGTCAGGGTTGGCCGGCTATCCGCTCACTGCCAATGCTTTCCAGTCCTCCAGCGGAAGATTTTGGCTGGGCGTTTTGGA
Organism: uncultured Chitinophagaceae bacterium; assembly: GCA_964527735.1. Classification (GTDB taxonomy): domain Bacteria; phylum Bacteroidota; class Bacteroidia; order Chitinophagales; family Chitinophagaceae; genus JBEBVQ01. The sequence goes on from CAZGPG010000013.1 coordinate 69,720, forward strand.
AACTGATTTTACCGGTATCCATTTTGGCACTTTTTATGGTGGCGGAGGCTCGAACTACCATATACACCAGGGTACGCACCGCCTGGATCCTCACGGGATGGTCTATCATTCCATTTGTGTAGACAATAGCAGCTTCCCGGTCACGACCGGCAGCTATCGTACCAGCAAGAACAATACAGATCAGGATGCCGCCAGTTTTAAGTTTGATCTGTCGGAGTATGTGCAGCAGGACACGGTGTATGTCCGCTATGATACGGCGGTGTGTTACGGAAGCGGCGTATCGCTCACAGCCGGAGCTGGGTTGGCTACGACAGATCATCTCTGGCAGGACGGCAGCACGGGAAAAACTTTCCGTGCTAACGCTTCCGGCACTTATATTGTCCGTTACCGTTATGCCGACCAACCCTGTACTTTTTACTACGACTCCTTTTATGTGGCGTTTGCACCTTTGCCTGAGTTGCTGGCTGTGCATGTGGACAGCGCCGGGTGTCCCGGAGAACTGAAAGGCGTGGTAGATATCCAGGTGTCCGGCAACCAGACGCAGTGTCAGTTTGACCTGCACCAGGCGACCGACAGCAGCTTGTCGCAGTCAGGAACATCTGCAGCAGGTTTTCGCTTTGCAGGACTTGACGCCGGTGATTACTATGTTGTGATTACCACGGCTTCGGGTTGCGATACTGCGTTTGTACTGACCGTCCCCGGCGCCGTTGCGCCGGCAGCGTCTTTTACGGTATCTGATTCCATCATTTGTGTAGGGGAGAGCGTTGACTGTTTCAATACTTCCTCTGGCGCCTACGATATCTGGTACTGGGATCCGGGCAATGGAGCTGAGTTGTCGCAAGTGTATCAACCCCGTTTCTATTATCCTGTGGCTGGGCGGCATGCCATATCCCTGGGTATTGAGAATGATCAGTGTGCGGATACGGCGGTACAGTATATAGAGGTGAAAGATTTTTCGCTTCGCCTGCTGACGAGCGCTGATATTGTAAAATACGGGGAGGAAGTCCGTTTGTGGACAGATGCTGACGAACCGTATACGGTCTATCAATGGTCTCCGGAACCGATGTTCCCCAATCAGCAGGCATATGAGCAGACGGTTATTCCGGACAGCAACTCTATCAATACGATCACGGTGTATGGGCGTTCGGAATATGGCTGCCCGGATAGCGCTTCGCTGATAGTTATTGTGGATGGCGGCCTCGGACCGGTAGGAGATAGCAGCGGGTTGGCCACCATGCCCACGGCTTTCAGTCCTAACGGCGATGGCCGGAACGATTATTTCCGCCCGGCTGTGTTATCGGGTAAATTACGCGTCGCATTCTTCGAAGTTTATGACCGCTGGGGCAAACAAGTATGGTCGGCGAGTGGCGCTGCGGCGCTAAAAGGGTGGGACGGAACCTATAATGGCACACCTGCCGGTGTGGGCGCTTATTATTATACGGCAGAGATGGAAGATCTGCGTGGCCAGCGGTTCCGTTACCGGGGTGATGTGACGCTGGTCAGATAATTCATGAACTAACTACCAGGCGGTATGTCATGGCGAAATGTGGTGATCGGTATACAGATCGCATCTTCCCGAAATGCGCATATCTTGATTTTCATTGCCGGTGTGGGTATTATTTTTTCAGAATGATTAATGTAATATTGATCATTCAAACAATAAATCTACATGAGCAACACAAGAATTACCGTTGGAGCAACAATAGCAGCCGGCACAGAGAAAGTTTGGGATGCATGGACAAAACCCGAACACATTACAAAATGGAATTTTGCTGCTGACGACTGGCATTGTCCCCGGGCAGAAAATGATCTGAGGGTTGGCGGGAAATACAGCGCCCGGATGGAAGCCAAAGACGGAAGTTTTGGTTTCGATTTTGAAGCGATTTATGATGAAGTGATTGACCGGAAGAAGATCACTTATACCATGCCGGACGGGAGGCAGGCGACTACTGATTTTGAAAATCTTGGCGATACAACAAAAGTCACAACAACCTTTGACGCCGAAAACGAAAATGACATAGAGATGCAAAAAGGAGGTTGGCAGGCGATTTTGAACAGTTTTAAAAACTACGTTGAAGCTAACTGACCGGGAAAAGAAAAACCGGCGTTACAGAAGTCTTATAAACCCGCCCTCCCGGATGTTGCGCGTAGCGCGTATCCGGGAGGGCGGGTTTATATCGGATTTGTAATCCGTCAGGTAACAAAAGGCCGGCTTGTGTATGATTGGCAGCTTTCCGGGGTTCAGAGACCCCGTTTATCAATCGTCCCTGATGCCCTTTGGAACATCAGGGATAGCAGGTATTGATGACACGAAACCTGATTTTTGGTTGTCAATAATCCTTACTACCTTCGTAGTTGTAACATAATCACCGTGTTAGGTGAAAAAGGACGTTGTGTTAAAGCTACATAGCAGTTTTGAATTAGCTGCAAGGCAGAGCGAAGATGTGGAATTTTGGTTTGCACGAGACTTGCAAATACTGTTGGGCTATAATGAATGGAGAAACTTCTTAAAAGTTATTGATAAGGCAAAAACAGCCTGTGCTAATGCCCGCCAAGAGGTTTCAGACCATTTTGTTGACGTCAACAAAATGGTTGACCTCGGTTCAGGGGCAAAGAGAGAGATTGAGGATATGATGCTTACAAGGTACGCGTGCTATCTTATTGCTCAAAATGGTGATCCCCGTAAAGATGAAATTGCTTTTGCAATGAACTACTTTGCGGTACAGACAAGAAAACAGGAACTTTTAGAGCAGCGGTTAAAAGAGTGGGAACGGCTGCAGGCAAGAGAAAAACTGTCGGTATCGGAGAAAGAACTTTCGGGACTGATCTTTCAAAAGGGTATAGACAATGCAGGTTTCGGACGAATAAGAAGCAAAGGAGACCAGACGTTGTTTGGCGGTAAAACAACTTTGGATATGAAAGCCAAGCTTGGTGTGCCGGATAACAGACCACTCGCAGACTTTTTGCCGACCATAACCATTAAAGCCAAAGACTTTGCAAACGAACTGACAAATGTGAACATCCGCAAAAGCGATCTGGCAACAGAAACTGATATGACGGAAGAACACGTTAAAAACAATACAGACGTAAGAGGACTTTTGCTCAAAAGCGGAGTTGAGCCGGAACGTTTGCCTGCGGAAGAAGATCTTAAGAAAGTAGAAAGGAAGGTGAAGGCAGAGGACAAGAAGCTGCTAAAAGACACAAAAAAACTAAAGAAGAAATAATACATTGACCTGACTGATGGGAGAAACCTATATAGCTATTGTAAAAAGGTATGTTATCTCCCTTAACTTTGCACTGCCATGCAACTACGTCATGGTTTATCTGTAAAATACCGGAGCCTTTGATAGACAATAAAAATATTATAGAGCACGAGGAGCGTGCAGTGCTGGTAGGACTGGTATATAAAACCCAGACGGAAGAGCAATTACAGGAGTACCTGGCCGAGCTGGCGTTCCTGGCCGAAACGGCTGGAGCAAAGTCGGAGAAGAACTTTATCCAGAAGCTGCCGCACCCCGACAGCCGTACGTTTGTAGGCAAGGGCAAGCTGGAAGAGATACGTGCGTACGTTCATGCCAAAGGCATCAATCTTGCTATATTCGATGACGAGCTGACCGGCTCGCAGATCGCCAATATAGAGAAGGCGTTGGGCATCAAGACCATTGACCGCAGCGATCTGATCCTTGACATCTTTGCCCGCAGGGCGAAAACGGCGCAGGCAAAAGTACAGGTGGAGCTGGCACAATACCAGTACCTGCTCCCCCGGCTTAAAGGCATGTGGAAACACCTGGAGCGGCAGGGTGGGGGCATCGGCTCCCGCGGACCGGGTGAAACCGAAATAGAAACCGATCGTCGTATCGTCAAGGACAAGATCTCCCTGCTCCGCAAACGCCTCAAAGAGATAGACAAGCAGGCCTTTACACAAAGAAAGGAACGCGGCACATACATACGTGTGGCGCTGGTGGGCTACACCAATGTTGGCAAGAGCACGATCATGACGTTGTTGACAAAGTCGGATGTATTTGCGGAGAATAAGCTGTTCGCCACGCTGGATACTACCACGCGTAAAGTGGTATATGAGCAAACGCCTTTCCTGCTGAGCGATACGGTAGGCTTTATACGCAAGCTTCCCCACCATCTTGTTGAAAGTTTTAAAAGTACGCTCGACGAAGTGCGTGAAGCAGATTGCCTGCTGCATGTAGTGGATATTTCGCATCCCGCTTACGAAGACCAGATGGGCGTAGTAAACAAAACTTTACAGGATATCGGGGCTTTTGACAAGCCTGTGGTTACTATTTTCAACAAAATGGATCTGTATGAAGCCCGCGTCTTTGACCCCTGGCTGGAAGCGCCGGTAAAACAGGAAATACTCGGCCAGCTGCGCCGGCGCTGGGAGCATGAAACAAACAGTGCGTGCATCTTTATCAGCGCTACCGAACGCAGAAATACCGACCAGCTGCGTCAGATCATACTGGATAAAGTAAAAGAATTATATCAGGAGCGGTATCCGTATCTCACACGGTTTTATTGATAAATAATTTTGTGTGCAGTTTTTTTTGTTTAATGTTTGTATCGTGTAGCTTAATTTATCTTCTCCTTTTTGTTTGTTACGGAAAATGCCTTACCTTGAATAGGTAAAAGTGATTAAATCCCCTCTAAAACTGGTTTTATGAAGTATCATTCACGCTCGCGCGAGTTGTTGGTTACGACGAAGGTGGCGCAGCAATGGCAGGATAATTTCAACCGGGAAGTGGATGTGCTGATTGCCATCATCGGTACGGTAGACAACGATGCCAGTGTTGCTGCGGCTACAGAACTGATGGATGTCTATCATCCTGCGCCTGTGGAAGCCTCCCGGAAAAAAACAAAGCGGTTCCGGCAGTCGCCTGCACACAAGCCATTTGAATTTACCGTGTTCCGGAACTAATCAAAGCTCCTGTTTATAAAATCAACGAGCGGTTGCATGGCCCTGAAAGTCCGGTGACAGTCTGTTGCGAAGTTTTTATGCACCACTTCCGTGTCTGCGAATGAATGTTCTGCAATAAAGCTCTTATACTTCAGGTATTCAATAGCGGGGTTGCCGGCATCATATCCTTTTGGTAATGTCTTCAGCTTGTCTTCTGCAAGTTGTCCGAAGAGCTTGTTAAATGTTTTATGCTCCACAATCTCCCTGAACGCTTCAAAATTATAATCGATCTCCTGCCGTACGGATTTCAGGAGCGCGGATGAAGGCATCCATAAACCGCCCGCTGTGAAACTTTTTCCAGGTTCGATATGGAGATAGTATCCGGCTCCTTCATATTTACGCCCGCCTTTGCTGAAGTAGGCGCTGAAATGAGCCTTGTAAGGTGTTTTGTCTTTGGAGAAGCGAACATCCCGGTAGATACGGAAAATGCAATGCTTCGTCTGCTGCTCGGCAAGCTCGGGCACTGAAGGGGTCATCAGTTGTTTTACGCGGTCGGCGAACTGTTCAAAATCAGCACGGGCTGCATCATAATCCTCCCGGTGTGCGTCAAACCATGGCTTATGGTTATTTTCTGCCAGTTGCCGGAGAAATTTCATAGTTGCCGGTTGCAACATAGGTTTTACTGTTAAGGTTTTGAGAATAATGAAAATACAACCGCGAATATACCTCCTTTCAGGTATTTGCCGCTGCCGAATGCCCCGGTATTTTAATATCTTTGAGCTTTTCAGCGTCAAAGCTGGTGTTATCTCATTTCGTAAAAAAACCGAATGAAACGATTGGCCATACTGGGATCTACCGGATCTATCGGTACACAGGCACTGGAGGTTGCAGCGCAGCATCCGGATCTGTTTGAGGTGGAGGTGCTGAGTGCGCACAGTAATACGGAACTGCTGATCACCCAGGCGCTCCGGTTCCGTCCCAATGCTGTCGTCGTTACCGACGAGGCAGGGTATGGTATTGTGAAAGAAGCGCTTGCCGCACAACCGGTGAAAGTATTTGCCGGTCACGCGGCTTTGAACGATGTCGTGCAGTGGGATACAGTGGATGTGGTGCTGGGCGCAATCGTGGGCTTTGCCGGGTTACATTCCATTATGGCGGCTGTTAATGCGGGTAAGCATATAGCGCTGGCTAACAAGGAGACACTTGTTGTTGCCGGTGATCTGGTAATGAAGCGAGCTGCCGAGACCGGCGCCCGCCTGATCCCCGTTGACAGCGAGCATTCAGCCATTTTTCAATGCCTGACCGGCGAGCGGATACAAGATATAGAGAAAGTCATCCTTACTGCATCCGGCGGGCCTTTCCTCGGCCGGAAGCCCAACTTCCTGGTCAATGTAAAAGCTTCTCACGCACTGCAGCATCCCAACTGGACGATGGGCGCCAAGATCACTATAGACAGCGCTACGCTCATGAATAAGGGGCTTGAGATGATAGAAGCCAAATGGCTGTTCGGGCTTAAAAATGAACAGATAGATGTGGTAGTGCATCCGCAGTCCATTATTCACTCGCTGGTGCAGTTTATTGACGGGTCTGTAAAGGCCCAGATGGGCCTCCCCGATATGAAGCTGCCGATACAATATGCGCTCGCATACCCCCACAGGGCTGTCAATAATTTTAAACGATTCGACTTCAGGGACTTCCCGAAACTGACCTTTGAAACGCCGGATTATAAAACTTTCCGTAATCTTGCGCTGGCAAAAGACGCTATGTTTCGCGGGGGGAATGTCCCGTGCGTGCTGAACGCAGCCAACGAAGTGGTGGTACATGCTTTCCTTCAGAATAAAGTGGGATTTCTTGAAATGAATGATATGATAGAACAGACCATGTCGTATGTATCCTTTGTGGAGCATCCTGCGCTGGAAGACTATGAGCAGTCGGATAAAGAAGCCCGTATACATACACAGGAACTCGTCAAGAAAAGCCAACTTTCAACGTATTAAAATCCTACTTCAGATTACATGCACTCATTTAATGTTATCCTGCTGGCCGGTGTCGGAATTAAGATCGCCCAGTTTGTTGCTGCCTTATCACTATTGATCCTGCTTCATGAATTTGGTCATTACTTTTTTGCACGTCTGTTTAAGACCAGGGTAGAAAAATTTTACCTGTTCTTCGATTTCTTGTTTCCTTTTCCCAGTGTGTTGAATTTTTCCCTGTTCAAAAAGAAAGTGGGAGATACGGAATACGGGCTGGGATGGTTCCCGCTTGGCGGTTATGTGAAAATCTCCGGTATGGTGGATGAGAGCATGGATAAAGAGCAGATGAAGCAGCCGCCACAACCCTGGGAGTTTCGTTCGAAGAAAGCCTGGCAGCGCCTGCTGATCATGCTGGGCGGTATTATTGTGAATGTGGTGCTCGCGATTATTATCTATGCCATGATCCTGTTTGCATTCGGAGAGAAGAAGTTGCCGATCGCAGAGATGAAGGATGGTATTTTTGTTGCAGATTCCATCGGCCACAGGCTGGGATTCCAGACGGGAGACCGGATACTCAAGGTAAACGGTGCGGAGTTGCAATATTTTGACCAGCTTATGCCGGAATTGCTTTATGCCAACACCGTAGAGCTGGAGCGTGAAGGCAGGATACTGAACCTGAATATGCCGGTCAATTTCGTAGAACAGCTCATAGACAACAAATCCCGCAACATTTTCATGATGCGTATCCCCACTGTTGTTGGCAAGCTGGCCGAAGGTGGTGCAGCCGAAGCGGCCGGCCTTGAAGTCAATGACCGGGTAACGGGCGTTAACGGTATACCTACGCCGTATTTTGACCAGCTGAAGGTTGCGCTGGATACGTTGACAGGGAAGGAAATCACGCTCCAGATCGTGCGTGATAATGTGCCGCAGACATTGATAACCCAGGTGAGCGATAGTGGTACGATCGGATTTATTCCGCAGGTACCCGATCCGGTAATGCTGGAAGACCTCGGCATTTATCGCTATGATGTGAAGAAGTATAGTTTTTTCGGCGCGTTCCCGGCAGGGGTTAAAATGGCCGGAGAAAAATTGTCTTTCTACGCCCGCCAGTTCAAGCTTATTTTCAATCCCGAAACCGGCGCTTACAAAGGTGTGGGCGGTTTTGCTGCGATGACCAATATCTTCCCGGATTACTGGGATTGGTACGCTTTCTGGTCTATTACGGCGTTTCTTTCGATCGTGCTTGCCTTTATGAACCTGCTCCCGATACCGGGTCTGGACGGTGGCTACGTGATGTTTCTTCTGTTTGAAATGATCACGGGCAAAAAGGTGAGCGATGCAGCTATGGAGAAAGCAACTGCCGTAGGTCTCGTATTGCTGCTGGCACTGATGGTGTATGCCAACGGGATGGATATTTTCAGAATCTTTAAAAATTAATGATCAATGGTTAATAATCAATGGTTAATGGTTAATGATAAATGGTCAATAACGAGTCGTGGATTGTTGTAAGGTAGTTCATTAACCATTAATAATTAATAATTAATAAGTCATGCTGCATTTCGAACGATTTACGCTGGATAACGGACTAAAGGTATTGGTGCATGAAGATCATGCAACACCTATGGTGGCGGTAAATCTGTTGTACGATGTCGGTGCGCGTGATGAAGAGGAAAGCCGTACTGGTTTTGCACATTTGTTTGAGCATCTGATGTTCGGCGGGTCTGTGCACGTTCCGGTGTATGATGAACCGCTCCAGATGGCCGGCGGCGAAAACAATGCCTATACTACCAACGACATCACTAACTATTACATCCAGCTCCCGGCCGAAAATATCGAAACAGCATTCTGGCTCGAGAGTGACCGGATGTTGTCGCTGGCATTTAGTGAAAAGAGCCTCGATGTGCAGCGTCGTGTAGTATGCGAAGAGTTTAAGGAGCATTATATCAACAAGCCTTATGGCGATGCCTGGAAACAGCTGCGCGCACTTGCCTACCAGCAGCATCCTTATAAATGGATGACCATCGGTAAGGAGCTGAAACATATCGAGGAAGCGCAGCTGGAGGATGTCCGGTCATTTTTCTTCAGGCACTACCGCCCCGCGAATGCAGTGCTCTGTGTAGCCGGCCACATTACAACAGAAGAAGTAAGAAAACTCGCCTCCGAATGGTTTGGAGATATTCCTGCGGGTGAAAAATATCAGCGTCAGCTACCGTCGGAGCCGCGTCAGCAGGAAGCACGCATAAAGACAGTGACGGCAGATGTGCCGTTTGATGCTTTGTATAAAGCCTGGCATATGACCGGACGCTTGTCTGCTTCTTATTATGCAGCCGATCTTATTACTGAGATTATGGGCAATGGCTACGCGTCGCGCCTGTACCAGCGACTGGTAAAAGAGCGCCAGCTGTTCAGCAGCATCAACTGCTATCATACCGGCAGCCTTGACCCCGGGTTGCTGGTAGTAGAGGGAAAGATCGTGGAAGGGAAAACCATTGAAGAAGCCAATGATGCAGTGGAAGCGGAATTACGCCTGCTGTGCGAAGAAGGTGTAACGGAGGCGGAACTCGAAAAAGCGAAGAACAAGATCGAGGCGATGGTGGCGTTTGAAGATATGACACTCCTGTCGCGTGCCAATAACCTGGCTTTTTATGAACTGCTGGGCGATGCGCAGATGATCAATGAAGAGCTGGATAAATATCACGCGGTATCTGCCGGATTTTTACAGGAAACTGCAAAGGAGTTTTTCCGGCCGGATAATAGTAATACATTATTATACAGGAGGCAGGGGTGATTAAAATGTTGTAATGACCATTATGCATCACATCGCACGGTTGTGCCTTACGATACTGTTCGTTCTCAGTGTTACCGTATCTTATGCACAGCAGACGATATCTTTTTGTTCCTGGAATCTTCAGCATTTCGGAAAATCCAAGCACGATACCACAATTGTATTCATCGCTGATATCCTGAAAGATTTTGACGTAATTGCGTTGCAGGAGGTCGTTGCCGGACCGGGCGGAGCCCAGGCGGTAGCGAGGCTGCATGATGCGCTGGGTAGAAAAGGTGCTAAATGGGATTATGCCGTCAGCGATCCTACCACTGGCGGTGCCGGTAAGGAACGGTATGCATTTCTCTGGAAAACTGCCCGCCTGAAGATAAAAGGTCGCGCCTTTCCGGAGCGTTTCTATGAAGAAGAAATAGATAGAGAACCATATCTGGTAACATTGGAAGACAAGAATGGTAAAACTGTCACGTTTGTAAATTTCCATGCGGTCCCCAAAAACAAGCAGCCGGAGCGGGAGATTAAATATTTTAAATGCCTGCCGGAGATGTATCCGGGCAGCAACCTGATATTTGCCGGTGACTTTAATTGCCCCCAGTCGCATACCGTTTTTAACCCGTTGAAGCGTATGGGTTATAAACCGGTACTGACAGGACAGAAAACAACGTTGAAGCAGCAATGTATTGCCGGAGATTGCCTGGCTTCTGAATACGACAATGTCTTTTATCACCAGGAGAAAATACAGGTGATTCGCGCCGGGATTATTCCTTTTTACCAGCAGTTTAGTTCTGTGAAAGATGCCCGCAAACTATCGGACCATCTGCCTGTTTATGTTCATTTTCATCTGAAATAACGTAGAGACGCGATGCATCGCGTCTCTACGTTATGATTATGGCGTCCTTTGTGTCCCGCCAAGGCGGTAGCCCAGTGAAAATTGTATGGAAGGAACCCGGAACAACTGATCAGAAACTTTTTTTGCCCCGCCTGTGCCGGCGTTATCCCAGAAAGTATGTGTTAACCGGAGGTCGAGGTGCAGGTTGGGCGTAGCTTTATAGCCCACCCCCAGCAGGTACCCTATACCGAAACGTGCTCCGAGGTCGCTGAGCTGTACAGACGGGTCTCCGCCTGTCAGGAGGGAGGGCGATTGGCTTGCCAGCAATGTATCTCTCAATACAGCGCCGGTTACGGGGATATCGATTTCCTCTGCATTCATCCGGAAATGGTATACAAGATCTACGCCCGCCAGCATGAAGAACCGGTTCACCGAATATTTAACCATGACCGGCATATTCGCGGTGCCTATTGTGGAGAAGTTGAAATAATGGTTCAGGGAATCCCTGTCGTATACCGTATAGGAGGTGCCTCCCTGATAATAGGGAGCTACCGGATATGGTTTGCCCCGGTAGGGATCATCTATTGTTTTTCCGTTATTGAACCGGTTAATATATTTCAACTCTGCCAGCAAACTCCATCGTTCGTTCAGTTCCAGTTCCCCGTTCAGGCCGAGTTGAATGCCTGGTATAAACGTTCCGCCGCTGGACATAGCATTGAGCCCGCCGGTAATACCCAGATAGAAAGGCGCCTGCGAAAGCTTGAACTTCGTATTCAGGTACATATCCTGGAAGGTCTGCCTGCTTTTCCGGGATTCACGTTTGGATTGGGCAGCGCTTGCTGTAGAGGCATCGTTGTCTGCATCTGTAGCAATGGCATTTCCCGTGGCTATGTATGCGCTGCTATTAGCCGCAGGAGCGGGAATCTTTGCCACCAGTTCCTGTTTTTCGACTATCATTTTCTCTACAGACGTGGTATCTACAACATGGGTACGGGCACGGGACAAAGGATCAATTACCGTCCGGTAAGCCAGGTTGATCTGCTTCACAGTGTCTTTGTGGGTTACGAAATTTCCGGTGCTGCTTTTTCCGGATCCGTTATCTGCTTTTTCCGGTATGGGTCGTGTTGCGTACTGTCCGTTCCCACCACTGTTTACAATCGCTTCAGGCACTGCCTGATCCCCATGCGGGGATGGCTCATTTTCCCGTATCTGTGATAATGAAGAAACAGCTGTTGTTATGTCTGCTGCACCCTGTTGTCCCTGTGGGGACAGGGGTTGGTTGGCGGCAGTAGCAGCTTCGGTTTGCCGGCTTTTGTGCCTGGGAGATAATTGCCCGGTAGAAGTGTTTCCTGTATTCGCCTGGTGGATTGACGTCAGGTCGTCGTCATGAGCGGATACGGTTTCTGCGTATGTCTTTTTCGTTTCCTGTCGCATACCGGCCATGTCGCTATCTGCCGGAGGTGTATGCGTTGTTCCGGGTACTTCAACTGCACCGGCGTGTACATCATTTGTTGCTACCGTTGGTGCAGTGCCGCCGGGCTTCTCAGTGGGTAATGTTTGTACCCCTTTGCCGGCTACGGATCCTGCTGCCGGAGATGAAGAGGCTGTTACACTGACGCTGTTCTTATTACGCTGTGTATTTGCGGACTGCTCTCCGGTCTGCATTCCGGAACGGGTTTCGGCTGCGGTGGTAAGGTCTGTTTCTGAATGTGCAGATGTTTCCGGTGATGAGGTAATACCTGCAATTGTATTATTGTCTCCCGGACCGGAAGGGTTTTGCATAATCATATATCCGCCCGTTACCATTACGGCAAGGAGCGACAACAAAGCCATATAACCGCCGAAACGCCGCCGGTTGAAGGGCGCAGGTGTACCTGCCGGCATATTCTTATCCAGCAACTCACGCATATGCAACCATGCGCCGGGGCGTTCGTCCTCCTCTCTTCCGGAGAGCTGCCCGCGTACGAGGTCGTCTATATGAATCATATCCTTATCCATGCCGGATAAAATTTACCTTTTAAGATGCAATTGCAATTTTTCAATTTTTTCTTTCAATATCCGTCTTCCTTCCGATAAATGCCATTTGGATGTCCCTTCGCTGATACCGAGCAACTTCCCGATCTCCTTATGAGCAAATCCTTCCATTACATACATATTAAACACAGCTCTCGTAGCATCCGGTAAGGATTGAACCAGTTCAAGCAATTGATTGTAATACAGCCTGTCCGCATGATCTTTATGTATGTACTGATCTTTCTCTACCAGTACGATCTGTTCGTTGTACCGGACATTCTGCTTTACATAATCAGATATAGCATGAAACACAATCTTCCTCAGCCAGCCTTCAAAAGACCCTTGGAATGTATATTGCCGGATCTTCTGGAATGCACGCAAAAAGCCGTTATTCAATATTTCCTCTGCCTGGGCTTCCTGGTTGATATAGCGCCGCACCACAGCCATCATACGCGGGTAAAATAACCGGTATAGCTGTTCCTGGGCACTCCGTTCGTTACGGATGCACCCACGAATGAGTTCCTCTAACTCACTGGTTTGGCTGGATACCCGATATGCCAATGACAGAGACAAGTAATATGATTGACTAATTAGCTACCCATATAGACTGCTAATACAGCCTGAATGGTTGGGCAACTATTTTGAACAGGTGTAAATTAGTAACTTTTAATTAATAACCAGAGGAGATTAATGTTGAAATTTGAAAATGTACTAATTTGAAAATATGCGTATTTTTTATTGTGTGTATTGCTGTTCATTTTCAAATTAAATAGAACGTATAACCTCCATATCCAACTCTTCCAGGCTGCGCAACTTCATGTCGGCCAGTGAAAAACGGGGATCATCAAAATGTAGTGTATCAGGAATCGCGATCACTTTCATCCGGGCTGATTTGGCTGCAATTACACCGTTCATCGAATCTTCAAGCACCAGACATTGGTGCGGTGCTGCATTTAATTGCTGCGCTGCATAGAGAAAGACTCCGGGATGGGGTTTGCCAAATGCCACTGAATCTGCTGATATGATGCAGTCAAAATAATCCGTAAGCCCGAAGTGCGTTGTCAGTTCTTCTATCATCCTTGAAGGAGAAGACGATGCGAGGCCGATCTTAAAATCATGCTCCCGGAACATTTTCAGGGATTGTATGACGCCGGGCAATATCCGTCCGCGCTGCCTGGCCGCTGCTATGATGTCGTCCAGTATCTCATCGGCTACGTCTTCCGGAGCAGCGCCTTCCCAGGGATATTTCAATGCCCAGTAATCAGTAACTTCATATATGCGGAGGCCGGTGGTTTCACGGAATTGCTGCCGGGTTACCGATATGGCGTGTTTTTGTGCAATGCGCAGCATGCTTTCTCCCCATAGCGGCTCTGTATCGAGCAGCAGACCGTCCATGTCATAGAGTACTGTGTTGATCAAATCAATTTGAAAATTTGAAAATGAGGGAATTTGAAAATGATGGGTACTTTTTCAAACTTTCAGACGGGTTAATTAATTAAAAAGAATGACTGCGTCTGCAAACGCGGGCTGGGCCAGGTCTTTCTCCGAAATGATCGCTGCGCTGAGGTCAATCTTCCAGTCAATCTGCAGGTTTTCATCCTTATATGAAATACCGGCTTCGCTTGCTTTGTCGTACAGGTTATCGCATTTATACAGTATTTCGGCGGTATCCGTCAGTACGGAATAGCCGTGTGCGAATCCGCGGGGAATAAGGAACTGGCGTTTGTTTTCGGCAGACAATTCCACACCGAACCACTGCCCGTAAGTCTTGCTGTCTTTGCGGATATCCACTACCACATCCCAGATGGTCCCTTCGATGGTGCGTATCAGTTTGGCTTGCGGTACAGGTGGGTTCTGATAATGCAGACCGCGCAGCACATTCTTTACCGAACGTGCCTGATTGTCTTGCACGAAAGTATTCGTAAAGCCGGTCTTTTCGGTAAACAGCTTCTGGTTGAAGCTTTCAAAAAAATACCCCCTGTCGTCATGTAATATACGCGGTTCGATGATCAGCAGGCCTTCGAATGGAGTGGTAATAACTTGCATGTCTCAGGTTAATGTCTCTATAATGTTAAGGAATTTTTCGGTGATGAACCTCAGTTCATCTTCTGTAAACTCGGTATGGATGGGTAGTGATAACACACAGTCAGTCAGCTCGTCTGTAACGGGCAATGCCTGTTGTCCGGTTGTGAATGCTTTCAGCATTTCCTGCCGGTGGCTGGGAACCGGGTAATAGATCATGGAGGGGATACCTTCGTCTGAAAGGCGTTTTGCCACTTCATCGCGGTTTACCCCTTTTAGCTGGAGGGTGTATTGGTGAAAGACGTGTTTGCTATAAGGCGCGCGATACGGAACGATGATGTGCGCATTGTTTTTAAAAGCCTCATCATAAAAGTCTGCTACTGTCCGGCGTGCGTTGCAGTAACTGTCGAGGTGTTTCAGCTTGATACGGAGCACGGCGGCCTGTATGGTGTCCAGCCGGCTGTTGCAGCCAACCATTTCGTGGTAGTAGCGCGTCTTCTGTCCGTGGTTGGCGATCATGCGCAGTTTTTCGGCGAGTACATCATCACTGGTAAAGATCGCACCGCCGTCACCGTATCCTCCCAGATTTTTTGAAGGAAAGAATGAAGTGCAGCCGATCAGACCCATGCTGCCGTTCATCTTTACAGTGCCGTCAGATAAAGTATAGGAGCCACCGATTGCCTGGGCATTATCTTCAATTACCGGCAGGTTGTGTGCTTGTGCAATAGCCAGCAATGGCTCCATGTGCACAGACTGTCCGTACAGGTGTACCGGGATGATCGCTTTGGTTTTGGGTGTAATTGCTTTCCGGACACTATCCATATTCATGGTAAATGTATCCGGATCTACATCGACAAATACAGGTTTCAGTCGCAGCAGGGCAATGACTTCTACAGTGGCGATATAGGTGAAAGACGGTGTAATCACTTCATCACCCGGCTCCAGGCCAAGCGCCATCAGTGCTATCTGCAGCGCGTCGGTTCCGTTGGCACAGGGGATCACATGTTTCACCCCAAGGTATTGCGTCAGCTCCTCGCTGAAATGCTTTACATCCGGACCCTGGATAAACAGCGCGCTGTCCAGTACCTGCTGTATGGCTTCGTCCACTTCTGTCTTTATTTTTTGGTACTGACGCTTCAGGTCAACCATCTGGATGTGATGCATAGCTGTATTTTGCGGTGCAAATTTACGGTTTTGTTTGCGGACATAAATGAGCTCCGTTTTATGATTGCTCCTGCTCCAGTGCTTCCATTGCTTTTTTGTGAAATGATTTTGCGAACTCCTTCAGCTCTTTGGCCAGTTCGCTGTTACGGGTGGCGCGTTCGTATGTGTCTGCCATGCCCGACAATGACTGGTGGAAAAAATCATTCATTTCGTCAACCATCATTTTTTTTGTCCAGAGATCAATGCGCAGCGCTGTTTTTTCATGTCCGTCCCAAAGCCCGAGCAACAAGCCTTTAGCCTGCTGCAATTCAGGCATGCCTCCATCCGGTGCGCTCCATTCAATGGTTTCCGGCATTTTTTCTTCATCGAGGGTTATTTCGATACTGATATTTGATTTCATAAGGAAGTGGTTTAAATATATTTTCAAATTAGTAACCGACCGGTTATGTCCATTTGCCGAGCTGGCGGATAGATGCCGCCATGTCTTTAGGTAAAGGAGCTTCGATCGTGAGGGTTTCACCGTTTTCTTTCCCGAAGGATAGCCGTTGCGCGTGCAGTGCAAGCCGGTCGAGCAAAGGTCTTTCACTTTCTTCCTTGTCGGCAAGTTTGTATTTCCGTTTGATGGAAGAAAGATAAAAGGGCTGGCCGTCGCCGTATAAAGGATCACAGACCAAACTGTGCCCGATAGACTGCATATGTACGCGTATCTGGTGGGTACGGCCGGTATGTATCCGGAACTGCAGCAATGAATGAAGCGGCCATTGCTCCACAACAGTGTAGTCGGTAATGGCGGGTTTGCCTCTGCGGCTGGTGGCCATTTTCCCTTTCACAGAGGGGTGTGGTACAACGGGCGTTTCGATACGGCCTTCTTTTTGGATCACATGCCCATGTACCAGACCGGTATAATACTTGCCGGCCTCATGCTCCTGAAATATGCGGGAGAGGTGTCTGTGTGTGGCTTCATTCCGGGCAAAGCAAATGACGCCGCTGGTGTCTTTGTCGAGCCGGTGCACCACGAATATCTTCTGGCCGAAACGCTTTTCCAGCAGATGCTTCAGGCAGGGAAGATCGGCATTGAACCGGTCGGGGATCACCAGCAGACCGGCCGGTTTGTTTATGACCATGAGGTCTTCTTCTTCGTGTAGTACTTCTATTTTCATACGTGTATGTAGTATCTATCACATCCCTCTCTGTCTCCCTTCAAAGGGAGACGATTGCACCGTTACGCTTACCAGAGCTCTACGCCGGAAGTGATGTGATCGTCCCCCGTTGAAGGGGGAGTGAGGGGGATGTTGTATTTTCTGTTTTGAATACACCTTTTTTCTGGCATTTGTAATAATGAAACAGGTACTTACTCTATATTAAGATGTGGCTTTCACTTTAAAATATGTTTCGAGACACTGGTCTTCCAGCGACCGGATCTTTTTTTGCTCGGCTTTTGTTTTATCCTTAAAGCCGCATAAATGCAGCGCTCCGTGAAAGATGACACGGTGCAGCTCCTGTTCATAGCCGGTATGGAACAGAACAGCATTTTCTGCCACCCGTTCCGTACTGATATATATTTCTCCGAGCAGTACACCGGGCTCTTCGCTCAGGTCGAATGTGATAATGTCTGTAAGGGTATCATGGTCCAGAAACTGCCGGTTGATAGCAAGCAGGTAAGCGTCATTGCAGAAGATGTAATGCAGGTCTGCTTTTTTGATATCGACATGCTTTTTGAGCAGCTCATCCAGGAAGCCGGAAAGCTTTCGTTTGGATTTTAGCCCGGAGCGGACGTCTATTTCATAAAACCTGGCAGACACGGTGTATAACTTGATTTTATTCAGCGAAGATCGGATAATTATCTCTCGTTTAATGTGGAGGATGTGTTTAATGTGGGGAATGTGACCAATGTGATTAATATCAATGCCTCATTAAACACATTCGTCACATTCCCCACATTTGTCACATTAAAAGTAAAGCAGCACACGGATGTACTGCTTTACGAAATAGTTAAATGTGGGATTGTTATGCTTGTTTTTTCAATGCGGCAATACGTTCTTCCCGGTCTTCTTCCTGCTGCAGGCGGTCTTTTTTATCCATGTCCACCAGGATAGGCGCTGCAACAAATATAGAAGAGTAAGTGGCGACAATAACACCGATCATCATCGCAAAGGCAAAGCCGCGTGTTACCTCACCGCCAAAAATAAACAGGATCAGTACGGTAAGGAATACAGTGGCCGAGGTCATAATAGTACGGCTGAGCGTATCGTTGATCGCCCGGTTGATCACCTGCTTTTTATTTTCAGTTTTATCTTTTGATTTCCGGAAATATTCCCGCATACGGTCAAATACAATGATCGTATCATTGAGCGAGAAGCCGATCACGGTCAGGATTGCTGCGATGAAGTGCTGGTCTATCTCAAGGGAGAACGGCACAACATGTTTCAGGAAGGAGAAGACTGCGAGTACGAGCAGCACATCGTGCAATACTGAAATAATGGCTCCCAGAGAGTACTGCCATTTGCGGAAGCGCAGCAGGATGTACAGGAAGATGGCTACGATCGAGATGATGGATGCTTTGAATGCGCCGGCCTTCAGATCGTCGGAGATAGTAGGCATTACCTTTTCGGTCTTCTGAAGATATTGGGTATTGAACGTCGATTCCGTAATGGATGCGCCGAGCAGATTACCCGCTTTCAGGCCTTCGTATATTTTATGCAATACGATACTGTCTGCACCGGTACCGCCCATTTCAATCATATGCCCTGTGGTAACGATGAGATGATTATCGGCGCCGATCGTTTTTACGACAGGTGATTCATCGCCAAGGAATGGCTTGAGCTTTTCCCGTACTTCGGATACCGTGTATTTTTCATCAAATTTGATAGTATAGCTGCGTCCGCCCGAAAATTCCACACCATAATCGAAACCGTTTATAAAGGAGCCTATACCTAATATCAGTACAATAACAGAGCCGATATAGGCATATTTACGATTTTCGATGAATTTGAAATGGGCTTTCTGGAAGACCGTTTTAGAGAGGTTTGTGAAGTAGTTGAAATGTTTTCCGCGTTTCATGTAAGTATCTGTGATGAGACGGGATACCATAATACCGCAGAACATGGAGAGCACCAGACCAATGAAGTGGGTGGTGGCAAACCCTTTGATGGGGCCAAGTCCGTAGATGAAGAGGATTGAGGCAGTGATCAGCGAAGTGATATGGGAGTCGAGAACAGGCGCATAAGAGCGTTTGTAGCCGTCTGCCACAGCCTGTGCATGGGTTTTACCCAGGGCAAGCTCTTCCTTGATACGTTCAAAGATCAGTACGTTTGTATCTACCGCCATCCCGATCGTCAGCACCAGACCGGCAATACTGGCCATGGTAAGTGTGGCATGGAGCGAAGCGAGGATGCCAATGGTAAACAGGACATTAAGCAGCAGCGCGATATTGGCCACCATACCACCGGTATTGAAATATACCAGCATCAGCACGAAAATGACCACAAACGAAATGATCAGCGAGTTCATACCAGCAGCGATGTTTTCAGCACCGAGTGTCGGGCCTACAACCTGCTCCTGTACGATACGCGCCGGGGCAGGCAGCTTACCCGATTTGAGGATGTCTGCAAGCTGGGTGGCATCTTCTGTGGTAAAGCGTCCGCTGATGGAAGTCCGTCCGCCTGCGATCTCATCATTTACGATCGGGCAGGAGTATACTTTATCGTCGAGTGTGACGGCTACATAGCGTCCTTTGTTTTTTGCGGTCATTTTACGCCATATCTGCGCACCGGCCATATCCATTTCAAGACTTACTTCCGGTTCTCCGCTAAGCGGGTTAAAGTCCATACGCGCCTCTGTGACCCGGTCTCCTTCAAGCGGTGCTCCACCGCCCGGCGCCAGCTTGATGGCATATAATACCAGCGGGGCATTGGCATTCCGCTTTTCCGAACGGGATTCTGCGCCGAATACAAACTTTACATTGTGCGGAAATTTACTTCTGACCACATCCAGATTGATATAACGGTTGAACGCGGCCGTATCTTTTTTGGCTACCAGACCCACAACCGGGCCGGGAACCACTTGCCCCTGCTGGGTAATATTGGGATTCCATACACTCAGCAGCGGGATCTTTTTCAATTCTTCGGCGGCCTGGCCAGATGTGCCTTCAGTATCTGCGCCCGTATCCGCTCCGCGTGCCAGCAGGTTGCTCAGGCTGGCGGTATCAGACGTATTCTCGGAGATGTCTGTTACGGATGCTGTAGCTGGCTGATCTGCCTTTGCAGAATCGGTTGTACCGGTTTCTTCGCCGGCCAGGTATGCAGCCAATGCATCGTTGGCAGGCTGGAGGAACTGGATGATCTCTTCGTTGGTGTATGTTTCAAAGAACTGAAGCTTGGCAGTTGACTGCAGATATTCTCGTACCCGTTCCGGATTGCGTACACCGGCCAGCTCCACAGTGATGATACCCCGGCCTTCATCGAGCGTTACGTTCGGCTGGGCTACACCAAATTTATCAATACGTGTCTGGAGTACATTATAAGTCCGTTTGATCGCTCCGCTTGCTTCGCCCCGGATCTTACTGATCACCTGTTCGTTGGTCGAGGTAAGCGTTATGTCTTTCTCAGACGGCTTGGTAAACAGGTATGCGATCTTTTCGTTCGGGTAAAGTTGTATGAACGACTGACCGAACAACGTCACAAAATCTGCCTGGCTGTTTACCTTCCGGCGGTTAGCTTCTTCGATCGCTTTATTCAGCCTTATATCTTTCGGATTATTGGACATAGACCGGATAAGGTCGTCCAGGCTTACTTCAAGCGTCACGTTCATGCCGCCCTGGAGGTCAAGCCCCAGGTTCATTTCCTGTTCTTTGGCCTCCTGGAATGTAAATTTTGTGAAAAGCAGATTGTATACGGTTTCACCGAGCAGGCTGTCAGTTATGGCTTCATAACGGGATTCAATCAGTTCATTCAGATCTGCCGCATTTGCGCCGGGGTTTTCTGCCAATACGGCACTTCGTGCTTTGTTGCGCGCCTTTTTCTCTACACTCTGTACTACAAACGTGAATGAAAGCTGATACAGCGAAATAAGAATAAGTGCTGTGGTAAGTAGCTTAACCAACCCTTTTAATTGCATAGGTTTCGTAATTATCTATGATAATGTTAAAAAAAATAGTGGGCAAAGATAGCATTTAATATAAAAAATAGAAGGTTTACAGGAAAGAATAATATACATTTGAGGCTGGCATTTGAATGTCGATATTATTTAATGCGACAACAAGGTGTTTTTCTGCCTGGCACTGACAAAATGAAGCAGGGTTTATGCAAAATTGACGGCAGTTTCCCTTACTTCTTTTTTATCCGGCTAAGTTTCTGCAAAATTGACGGACATTTGCCGCTGGCATAAAACATGCTATCAGTTTTAACGTTCGATTCTTCTATAGAACAATCAACCAACAATCATCTTTTAAACTTTTAAAAAATAGAAACAACTATGGCTAACAAAGTAAGCATTACGCCGCTCCACGACCGGGTAATTGTGCAACCCGCTGCGGCAGAGGAAAAAACAGCCGGCGGAATCATTATCCCCGATACAGCAAAAGAAAAACCGCAGCGTGGCACTGTAATCGCTGCCGGTCCCGGCAAAAAAGATGAACCAGTTACTGTAAAAGCCGGAGATACAGTGCTGTATGGCAAATATGCCGGTACGGAGATTTCTCTTGAAGGAACTGACTACCTGATCATGCGCGAAAGCGATATCCTCGCAATCGTTTAAATTAGCTAATTGGCTAATATTCTTAAATTATCTAATTCTCAAATTGTAATAACTATGGCAAAGCAACTCTTTTTCAATACAGAGGCCCGCAATAAAATGAAAAAAGGCGTGGACGCCCTGGCGGACGCGGTGAAAGTAACACTTGGCCCCAAAGGCCGTAATGTGGTGATCGAAAAGAAATTCGGCGCTCCCGGTATCACTAAGGACGGCGTATCTGTGGCTAAAGAAATAGAACTGGAAGACGCCATCGAGAACATGGGCGCCCAGATGGTGAAGGAAGTGGCTTCCAAAACCGCTGATGTTGCCGGTGACGGTACTACTACCGCAACCGTACTGGCTCAGTCCATTATTGGCGAAGGCCTCAAGAACGTAGCTGCAGGCGCCAACCCGATGGATCTGAAGCGTGGTATCGACAAGGCTGTAACCGCTGTGATCGCCAACCTGCGCAAGCAGAGCCAGACTGTCGGCAACGACAATCAGAAGATCGAGCAGGTGGCTACCATCTCTGCTAATAACGACAGCACGATCGGCAAGCTGATCGCTGAAGCAATGGAGAAAGTCGGCAACTCAGGCGTGATCACCGTAGAAGAAGCAAAAGGTACCGAAACTACCGTAGAAGTAGTAGAAGGTATGCAATTCGATCGCGGTTACCTCAGCCCGTATTTCGTGACTAACACGGAAAAAATGCAGGCTGAAATGCAGAATCCGTACATCCTGATCTACGATAAGAAGATCAGTACGCTGAAGGATATCCTGCCGATCCTCGAAAGCACTGTGCAAAGCGGACGTCCGCTGGTAATCATCGCAGAAGATGTAGACGGTGAAGCGCTGGCTACCCTGGTGGTGAACAAGCTGCGCGGATCCCTGAAGATCGCTGCCGTAAAGGCGCCGGGCTTCGGCGACCGCCGCAAGGAAATGCTGCAGGATATCGCTGTACTGACCGGTGGCACCGTGATCAGCGAAGAGCAGGGATACAAGCTGGAAAATGCTACCCTCGAATATCTCGGCCAGGCCGAAAGCATTACCATAGATAAAGACAACACAACCCTCGTTGGCGGTAAAGGTGAAAAAGCCAATATCGAAGGTCGTGTAAACCAGATCAAAGCGCAGATCGAAAGCACTACTTCCGATTACGATCGCGAAAAGCTCCAGGAACGCCTGGCCAAGCTTAGCGGCGGTGTAGCCGTACTGTATGTGGGCGCTGCGACCGAAATGGAAATGAAAGAAAAGAAAGACCGTGTGGACGACGCCCTGCACGCTACCCGCGCTGCTGTGGAAGAAGGTATCGTGCCCGGCGGTGGTTCTGCTTTCATCCGTGCTATCGAAAGCCTGGACGAGCTGAAAGGAGAAAACGCCGATGAAAATACCGGTATTGTTATCGTGCGCCGCGCCCTCGAAGAGCCGCTGCGCCAGATCGTTGCCAATGCAGGTATTGAAGGTTCTATCATCGTACAGAAAGTGAAAGAAGGTACTGGTGACTTCGGTTTCAACGCCCGCACGGAAGTATATGAAAACCTGCTGGCTGCGGGTGTAATAGACCCGACCAAAGTAGGTCGCGTAGCACTGGAAAATGCTGCCTCCATCGCCGGTATGCTGCTGACCACAGAATGTGTGATCGCCGACAAACCGGAACCTAAGTCCGCTGCTCCCGCTATGCCGGGCGGCCCAGGCGGAATGGGAATGGACTACTAAGATTAATTAGCTAATGTGATAATTAGCTGGTTAGCTAATCAGCACATCAGCTAATCAAATTGATCTGTTTTAACGTGACGAATGTGGGAATGTGTTTCCTGCATTCGTCACTTTTTTTACATTAAATACAAAATAATATTGGCACGCTGTTGACCAGGAATATCAGGGGTTATAAACATGCGGAGATCAGGGTGCTTACACCTGATACTTATCTGAAAATCACACCGGGAGTTTAATGATGTTCTGCCTATGTTGTCAACGGCATGAAAATTGTATTGAGTTTGTATTAATATGCCCCTGCTTATGCAATACCGTTTACTGGCTATAGCAATCATTTTACTGTTTTCTTCCTGCTCACCCCGTATTTTTCTCCCCGACCGTGCCAATGTGCCGATGCTCCGGGAAGCGGGCGAGATGAAGCTGACTACTTCCATAAAACTTCAGAATCAATCGGAAGCGCCGGGCACGGGCTGGAGCCCTTCCATAGATTTTGCCGGGTCTCCTTTCCGCAACCTGGGCCTCATGGCAAGCTACCGCAGCACCGACAAGTATGCCAATGAAGATTTCTGGCTGAGTAACCGTGAACGCCATGACAGCATACGTTATACGGGCAACCGTTTTGAATTCGGCGCCGGGTATTATTCGCCATTCGGGAGAAAGGGCTTATTTGAGATATATGGCGGTGGCGGGTTCGGTCAGATCCGCCGGAATAACCTCAAGAATATGAGCGGTAATTATCACTCTGATTATTATCGTATTTTCTTGCAGCCGGCAGTAGGATTTACGCACAAAGATATTATTGAATTCAGCGGAGGCATGCGCTTTACCTATCATCGTTACACAAATTTCACCAGTAATACCGTGGGTATGGAGCATTCATTTACCAGTCCGCCCGCCGACATAGACAGGGTATCGTTCTACTTTATAGAGCCGTTTGTCAACTTTTCCGTAGGCGCCAGATATGTCAAATTCAATATCCAGCCGGGATTCTCCAATAATATTTCCTCCCCGTCGCTGGATAACCAGCTCTCGTTTTATCTTTCCCTGGGCGCTACTTTCCAGATTGCACCCAGGTTCTGGAAGGGCTGATGTTGATAATTGGCTAATGTGATAATTAGCTGGTTAGCTAATGTCTGTCGCGGGGGATCATTAGCTAATCAGCACATTGGCTAATCGGCTAATTAATGTTTACTTTTGCCGGGATCGCAAAAAAGAACCGCATTACGAATGAGCCTGATCGCAGCATTACAGGAAAGGGGGTTGATACAAGACATCATGCCCGGCACAGAAGAACAACTGAATAAGGGAATGACCAGCGCGTATGTAGGCTTCGATCCTACGGCCGACAGCCTGCATGTCGGCAGCCTGTTGCCGATTACATTAATGATGCGTCTGCAGCAGGCAGGCCATAAGCCATATGCCCTGGTAGGCGGCGCCACCGGTATGATCGGTGATCCGACCGGTAAGTCACAAGAGCGAAACCTGCTGGATATGGATACTATACAGGCTTATTGCAACGGTATCCGCAGGCAGCTTGAAAAATTCCTCGACTTTGATGACAGCAAGCCCAACGCGGCGGTGATGCTCAACAACTACGACTGGCTGAAAGATTATTCTTTCCTGGACTTCATCCGGGATATAGGAAAGCATATCACCATCAACTACATGCTGTCTAAAGATTCTGTACAGAAGCGGTTGGAGTTCGGGCTTTCTTTTACGGAATTCAGCTATCAGCTGATACAGGGTTACGATTTTTACCACCTGAACCGGACACGTGATATAAAGCTCCAGATGGGCGGGGCCGATCAATGGGGGAATATGGTCACCGGTACCGAACTGATCCGGCGTAAAGGGGGAGGGGATGCATTTGCATTTACCTGCCCGCTGGTTACAAAAGCCGATGGCTCCAAGTTCGGAAAATCCGAAGAAGGCAATATCTGGTTAGACCCCGCAAAAACATCTCCATACCAGTTCTATCAGTTCTGGCTCAACCAGGATGATACCGATATTGAGCGTATGTCGTATATCTTTTCATTCCGGCCGGTAGCGGAGATCGGGGCACTTATAGAAGAACACAGAACCGCTCCTCATCTGCGCAAACTGCAAAAAGCGCTGGCTAAAGAATTGACCATACTGGTACATAGCAAAGAAGATCTGGAACGCGCGTTGCGCGCTTCGGAAATATTATACGGCAAGGCGCCGGTAGAAGCGGTACAGCAACTAACGGAGCGGGAGCTGCTCGAGATCATGGATGGCCTCCCGCAGGTATCCGGCAACAGGAATGATCTGGATGCCGGACTGGATCTGATCGGGTTCCTGGCAGATAGCGGCGCATTCTCTTCCAAAGGAGAAGCCCGCAAGATGATTCAGAATGGCGGGCTCAGCATCAATAAAGAGAAGGTAACGGATGTTTCTTTTGTGATCAGACCGGAATTATTACTCAATAATAAATACCTGCTGCTGCAGAAAGGGAAGAAATATACTTTGGCTATCTTTGATTAGTTAGTTAGCCTGATGCAACAGTGCTGACACATTTTTTCAATTTTCCACTTTCAATTTTCAATTAAAAGTGTCTGTACGGCATTACCGAAACATACTGCTGCTACTTGCTTTTGCCGGTATGACCACGCTTGTGTTCTTCTGCAGCCCGCCGGCAGAGCAGGCACAAGTCGACTTACCGTCTTCTGCCTGGCGGAATGTGTATGATACCAGTGTCCGTTACGTAGGTATGCAGGCCTGCCGTACCTGCCACGAAGATGTGTATCAGACGTTCATTCAAACAGGCATGGGGCAATCTTACCATTACGCTACCCGTGAAAAGTCGGCGGCCGATTTTTCAAGCCATGCGCTGGTCTATGATAAAGACCTGGACTTTTATTATAAGCCCTACTGGCAGGGCGATTCCTTGTATTTTATGGAATACCGGCTGTCCGGAAAAGACACCGTGCACAAGCGGATACAGAAGATTGATTACATCATTGGTTCGGGGCAACATACCAACTCCCATATATTCGAGGTGAACGGCTACCTGTACCAGGCCCCCATTACCTTTTACACCCAGAAAGGGAAATGGGATCTGGCGCCCGGCTTCGAAGAGGGTGCCAGCAGCCGGTTTGCGCGTGTGATCCAAAGCGAATGTATGACCTGCCACAACGGCTATCCCGACTTTGTGCCCAACAGCCAGAACAAGTATATCAGCCTGAAAACCGGTATTGATTGCGAGCGCTGCCATGGCCCCGGCGGGTTGCATGTGGCAGAGAAGCAGGCGGGCATCTTCGTGGATACATCGAAGGGGCCGGATTACAGTATTGTGAATCCCCGCCGCTTGTCTGTGGAGCTGCAGAATGATATCTGCCAGCGCTGTCACCTGCAGGGGATCGCTGTGCTGAATGACGACAAGACCTTTTTCGATTTTCATCCGGGTATGCGGCTCAGCGAGGTGATGAATGTATTTATGCCCGAGTATGAAGGGGCGGAGGATAAGATGATCATGGCCTCGCATGTAGAACGCATGAAGAAAAGCGATTGCTTTGTTTCTTCGGGGCAGATGAGCTGTATTACCTGCCATGATCCGCATGTGAGTGTGAAGTTTACGCCGCGCAAAAAGTTTAATGATGCATGCGGCGGTTGCCATAGTGGTAATAATCAGACGTTCTGTACGGAGCTGCCCGCCCGTCGCTCTGCAAAGAATAATGATTGTGTTTCCTGCCATATGCCGCAGAACAGCAGTATTGACATCCCGCATGTGGCTGTGACGGACCATTACATCCGTCGCCGTCCGTACAATGATTCCGCGCATGGCAGGATCCGGGCATTCCTCGGTATGCGCTCCTATAATAATGATGATGTGGATGCTATTGCCACGGCTCGTGCTTTCATGGAATTTTATGAGCGTTACAACCCGAACAGGGGATTACTCGATTCTGCGTTGCATTACATCAGCAGGCAGGCGGAGGTAGAAACTTCCGAAAAGCAGAACCGGAATTATATCAGGGTTTACTTCCTGATGCAGGATTTCGGGAAGGTGATACAATATGCTGCATCGCTCCGCCCGGAGGAGATAAAGGATGCATGGACAGCATATCGCATCGGGGAGTCCTGTTTCCAGTCGGGACGTCCGGAAGATGCATTGCCCTGGTACAAGCGTGCTACGGAGATCCGGAAGTATGCGCTCGATTTCCAGAATAAATATGGTATTTGCCTGCTGGCTTTAGGCCGGTATCCGGAAGCACAGTCGGTCTATCAGTTTATTATTTCAGAAAATCCGGATTATACCATTGCGAATACCAACCTTGGCTTCCTGCATATGCAGCAGGGGAATAGTGTGATGGCCTATGACTTGCTGAGCCGGGCGCAGATGCTGGATCCGGATAATGAGCAGATGCTGATCAATATGGCAGTATGGCATCATGCGCAAATGCAGTACGATAAAGCAAAAAAATGCCTGGAACATCTGATTCGGAAACATCCGGAGAATGAGCAGGCCAAAGCAATGCTGGCAGACCTTGATTAATGGTTAATGATTAATGATGTTCATTTAACATTAACCATTGATCATTAACCATTGCATTGCTATCGCAGCAGCGTCGTATTCCCCTGTTTGCGGAAATTCCTTCCCGTGGGCGTTGTGGCCTCTACCACATATACATACACGCCCATGGGCTGCGGCTCGCCGTTGAAGCTGCCATCCCAGCCTTCATCCAGGTTCCGGGTCTCAAACATCTTCACCCCCCAGCGGTTGTACACCGCAAAAGACTTCAGGGTCACATGACCGCGCCGTACCGGACGTAATACATTGTTGGGGCCGGTGCCCGGCGCAAATCCATTAGGTACGTCTATGTACGAATCCAGGTTCACAAACACATCTATCGAATCCGTCGCGATACAACCGTCTTCGGTACGGCCGGTAACAAAATAGCGGGTATTGACCTCCGGCTGTGCCAGCGGATTGGAGATGCGGTGATCCGACAATCCCAGCGGGGGGAACCATTCAAAGTAAAGACAGTTGCCGCCCGGATCCAGCTGGTAGGATTCTCCGGGGAAGATGCGTACCGAATCAGGCACCGAAACAACCGCCTGCGGCAGCACACGTACATGCACCATCTGGGTATCGAGGCAATTATAAATATCGCGTCCGTACACCGTATAGGTTACCGAGGTAGTGGGATAGACATAAGGGTCTGCGCTGAGGGTATCACTGATATAATACCCCGGCAGCCATACCTGCGATGCCTGGCTACCCCAGACATGCAGCTGTATGGTATCGCCCGGACAGATCAGCGTATCGTTGGAGGCTTCGATGATATCCGGTGCTACCACACTGAGCAGGATGTCATCACTGCCGGTGCACCCTGCGGGGGTGGTGACCGTCAGGGTGAGGGTAGCCGTCTGGTAACCGGTAAACAACGGGTTGGGGATATTGGGAGCCGGATCAAGCGCTCCTGCGGGATCCCAGGTATAGGTATAGAAGGGATAATCGGGTGGGAGCACTTCCGGCATTAGGGTCAGCGTATCTCCGAAGCACAATATCTGGTCGTCGCCGGCATGCACGGCTGGTACAGGCTGTACATCGATCTCAAACGAGCGTATGCTGTCGCGGCAGCCTGGAAAGGTAGCGGTAACGACATAGGTACGCGTGCTGTCGGGGGTGATCTGCGGGGCCATGTCACTGGTATTGGATACACCCTGCGAAGGTGTCCAGGTGTAGGTATAGCGGTTGTCGCCGGTCATGTGGGTCACCACAGTATAGCCGAGACATATGACCGTATCCGAGTTGTGCAGCTCAAATCCTTTCAGTACGGTGACATTGATTGTGTCACGTGCGTTACAATGTTCCAGTCCGTTGGGTTTTACGACCACGTAATAGGTGATGTCATCCTCAGCCCGGGCTACAGGAGCAGGGCTGGAAGGGTCATCGAGATAAGTGGCGGGTGTCCATTCGATCCGGTAATCGGTACCGGGATCCGGGGGCATATTCAGATCGAGCTGCAGGTCATTGTTGACGCAGGTGGTCACGTCCGGCCCGACGTCAATGACGGGCGGAGTGACGACGGTGACGGTGACCGTGTCACTGTTTTTATTACAGACGGAACTGTTATCGGCAATGACGGTATAGCGGGTCGTCCGGTCGGGGCTTGCGGTCGGGTTCTGGCACTGGGTACAGCTCAGAGAGCTCAGCGGTGCGCCCCCGGGCAGCACACCCCACTGGAAGTTGGAGCCGCCCACGGCCAACAGTTCCACCACATCGCCGGGACAAAGGGCTGTATCCCTTAGAATGCCTGTAGCGGGCCATACATATACAGGGATAACGAAGGTCTGCATGATGGGTATGCCCGGCGGCCTGCAGGTCGAGTCCTTCACGGTAAAGGTGAGTATCTTGAGTCCTGTATCGAGATAGCTGGGCGTCCATACAATACAGGCC
>CAZGPG010000014.1:0-90881 GCA_964527735.1 uncultured Chitinophagaceae bacterium
AAAGTTAAGGGGTTTACCTTACTTTAGATTTCACGAACTTCGGGGAACCCGACAACAACACCGACGTCACCGGAGCCCTCGCCGCTCCCGCAGCCACCACCGGCGCCTCCGCCCCACTCCCGGGCGACTGTACCGCACGCATCACCTGCTGAAACGTACCATCCTGCTCATACATAACAATCGCATGACTACGCAGGTTCACCCACGGATGACTCCCCGACGAAAGCTCACGCACCAGCTCCGAAGGCGAAAACACCAGCAGCCTTACCTCGCCATGCACCAGTAGCCGGCGCTCCAGCGCCCGTAGCTTCGCCTTGTCGCGCAGCAGCGGAGCACCTTCCGGCAGCACTACCAGCAGCTCGCAGGAAAGGTGAAAATCCGTCGCGCCATGCAGCTCCACAGCGGAGAAATTACGCCGCAGCAGCGTCACCGCCAGGCTACCGAGGTAGAGCACCAACAGCGGCTGCAGTTCCCGCGCCAGTTGTTTACGGATACCGGTCAGCGCTTCCCGCTCCCGCCCGGTAAAATGATCAGTTGAACTTTTAAGCTTCTTCATGTTTTTTAGTTTTTAAAAGATTGGAAATAACAGCCTTCGTGCTACCCTGTCACCCTGAGCGAAGTCGAAGGTGTTACCCTGAGCCTCGTCGAAGGGCGCACACAAAAGCTGCAAACTGTCTGAAGAAGAATCCTACCCGCAAACCACCGGCGGACAATAAGCTGAAGATCCGCCTGATTATAGAAAATAAATAGGCGTGGAACTCAACTTACCTTTCTTAGGTACTGGTATACCCACACACGATAAGAGAGCCCACGCCCGGGTCGTGAACTATCTACTTATCATCTCGTGTGTTTAAAATTACCAGTTTTAAGAAAGAGATTCCAAGTAAATGGCCATTATGTTTTGTGACGCGTCACGCGACACAACTCGTTGTATCTGAGTACAAAGTAACGAAAAGTTCCGTGTTTAAAAAAGAACGGAAGGAAAAAATGGGGTTAGTTGGACAAAAGGATCAAGTAGAAACGTTGTGGGGAGGTAAAAAGAAGCTGAACTTTGTGTGTAAAGTATATATCCTTGGATCCCCAACACTCATTAATAAGTCTTTTGCTGCCGGAAGGCATTTTGGAATATTTTGATTTAACCGAAGTAGGTAATTCAGATGGCGTAGTATTGATCCGCCTGGAAGAGAAAGCAGACCTTCCTGAGGGTTACAGGGGCGGTCAGTTGTATTCCAAAGGCTTCTTACCGGAATCACGTATTCACGATTTTCCCATCCGGGGTAAGAAAGTACTATTATGTGTGAAGCGCCGTCGCTGGGAAGATGTGGATACTGGCGAGGTGGTACAAAGAGACTGGGAACTGGTAAGAAAGGGAACACGCATGACTACAGAGTTTGCGCTTTTTTAAAAGGGATATTTGGATAACAAGCCCATCAGTTGCTATCATCTTGGGGAATACTTCCAGGTGGACGGCAAAAAAACTAATGACACGCATTTTCGAATACAACATTGGCAGGCTGGCATGACATTTTTTCTTCTCAGAGCGGAGATAATATTACCCTACGATGAGTTGCAGCCATTTTGGCAGAACAAAACAACGCGGTATAGATTTTGACTATACTACGTAAGTTAAAAATAAAAACAAAGGAGCAATCACCCTATTGGGATGTAAAAGAGGAATCAAGGTAAACAGACCAACCCAACCTCGAGGGCTATCCACCCTCAATAGGAATTGAAATCACTTGAAATTCGGTGTGCAAAGGTAATAACCTTTTTAAAATTACCAAGCATTTTTCAGATTTTTTTCCGGTCTCGGAAATCTTCCACTTTTTACACGAAAGGACATACCCAAAGTGGCTTACTTATATTTTTTTTCAATGCAAAACATTTCTACGCATTTCAAATTACTGGTTAAGCAACCAAACTTGATTTTCATTGACGTCAAGCTTGACGATGACAATGAGCTTTTTATTGCCCCAAGATTGATTGAACAATCTGCTCATCCTACGATCAAGCCAATGGCAGATGTCTTATACAAATACTTTGCCCATCTGATGATGGCCGTTTCGTCGGACGATATGCAAAAGGCTCATCGATTGCTTTCTGGTATTCACGAACCAAAGGAGACCAGACTTGGCTACGGTTTTTTGAATTCAGATGGCAAATCGTCTGGCCCAAGGCTCAAAAATGAGTTAGTTGACGCAATTTTGACCAATCCCTTGTTAAGAGAGAAAAAGCTTAACAACATCGGTGATGTTGCTTTCTTCATTCGCAATTTCAACTGTGATCGTCTTTCAGACATTACTACGAAAATCATCGAGTCGTATCTCATTGCGTTTACCCAAGAACAATGCAGAACACTTGGTATTAATTTGAAGAAGACGCCTAGTTCCAAAGAAATCCTAAATCCCTCAACGCTGGAATGGGAAAAACACATAGTTGAACTTCCAATTTTCAATGATGGTGTGATGGATAGGCCGATCATTTTCGTTCCGAAATCTATTGTTTGGAGAAAAGGCGGTTTCAATTCAAACCTTAATTGTTTCTACAGATTTGCTAGAAACTACATCATTGATATCAATGACGTGACATTCCTTAGCGGTGTACTGAGAAATGGCAAAGACGATGCGATCTTGGTCAAGGATTTTGATTCGCTGAACAAGGACAAAAAGGACGCATTGATGAAATGGGTTTCAAAGTATCAGGACTTACCCAATAATTTCTGGCTGCAACCTAAGGGAAACTTGTCACCGCTTTCAGATGCAGAAATAGAAGAGGTTGTCTATACAGACAGAAATCAAAAAGCTGCATAAGCCAATCTACAATATAATCAAAACCCTCGGTAGCACTCTACTGGGGGTATTTTTTGAATACTTGCTTTTATTCTGACTACTATTAGCCAAATAAGTTGTCGTAATGTAGCAGGCGCTGTCGCTCGTGTTCCACAAGTACGATACTGCCGCCAAGGGGAAGGGTGTACCATTGCAGAGCAGCGTATTGGGCGACTTACTGAACCGGGAGATAGCCATCTTCTTGTCGCCGGGGCTGGTCTCCAGCGATCAGGGCTCATAGTGGTTGATGTTACGCTGCGGGAGCCCAGTGCCAACGGCGTAGCAGTCAAATAAAAAATATTCCAAATCAGCTTGGAAATAAGAAATTTATTACCATATGTGCAGTAATAATATCTACCACGCTTCCCATAAGATTAGCACAACCGGGGAGGTTACACAAAACCTGCTGTTTCCATTGCCAGCCAGATTGCGAAATTAAAAGAAAAAGGGCTTGTCATCCGCGACGAAATCAAAGCGGCTTCCTATCTCTCCAACATCAGTTATTACCGGCTCAGGGCATACACCTATCCGTTTCAGGACAACAGCAATCCCGATCATACGTTTACCGTACCGGTATGTCTGGAGAGCATTATCAACCTGTATTTTCAAACATTTACCCTAAATTCGTCTCCACAACAATAAAAATCCGTGCAGGACATTGAAACAATCATCAAAGAGCTGATCCGCTTCCGCAACGAGCGGGACTGGGAGCAGTTTCACAATCCCAAAGACCTCGCCCTGGCCATCAATGTGGAAGCCGGTGAGCTACTCGAATTGTTCCTCTGGAAAGATCCGGCGGAGGCCGACCTCTCAAAGATTAAAGAAGAACTTGCCGATGTCTTGGCTTATGCCTTCCTGCTCGCCGAAAAATACAATCTGGACGTAAAACAGATCGTACTCGACAAGATCAGGAAAAACGGTGAAAAGTACCCCATCGGCAAAGCCAAAGGCACTGCAAAGAAGTATAACGAACTATGAATACCCGCCCACTGGTATCCGTAGAGATATCCGATCCATATGAATTCAGCAGACAGGGACTCAGCCGTATAGAGCAAAACCGCTGGGTAAAAAACCAATGGCCCATCGTTTATTTCATAGAGAACGAAGCAGCCAAACGTCCCCGGATCGGCTACATCGGCGAATCCACCAATGCCCTCGCCCGCATCAAAAACCACCTCGCCAACAACGAAAAAGCCACCCGGCTGAAGCAGATATCCATCATCGGCAGCGAACGGTTCAACAAATCCGCCACGCTGGATATTGAATCCAGCCTGATCCAATATATCACCGCCGAAGGCACCTATCAGCTCCTCAACGGCAACTATGGCCTTACCAACCACAACTACTACGAGCAGGACGTCTACCGGCATCTCTTCCGGGAGATATGGGAGCGCCTACAGAAAAAGAAACTCGTACACAGATCACTGGCAGATATTGAGAATTCGGAAGTGTTCAAATACTCCCCGTACAAATCATTAAACGAAGACCAGTACCGCTCCATACTTGATATACTCGAAGGGCTGACCACCCGGCAGTCCAATCGCATCTTTGTAGAAGGCAGCGCAGGCACAGGCAAAACCATCATGGCCACCTACCTGATGAAGCTGCTCCTGTCGGATGTAGCCGCCGAAGAAGTCACCGAAATAGAAAACGATGCCATACCGGAAGTGCAATACGTAAGGCAATTCCAGGCAAGATACCCGGAAGCAAAGATCGGGCTGGTGATCGCCATGAAATCTCTACGCAAAACCCTGAGGAATGTCTTCAAAAAGATTCCGGGGTTAAATCCATTGATGGTGATGAGTCCGACCGATACTTTTAAACTTGGACGCAAGTACGATCTGTTGGTCGTGGACGAATCGCACCGGCTTCGAAAATATAAAAACATAAGCTGGCAGGGCGTATTCCGGGAAAACAACAAACGCCTGGGTCTGGACGATTCCGGCACAGAGCTCGACTGGATATTGGCCAACAGCAAAAACCAGTTATTTTTCTACGACAGAGAGCAATCCGTAAGACCATCGGATATTGACGAAAATCAACTGCTGACCCTGCTCGAAAATGAAAATACCATCCGGCTGAAACTCCATTCGCAAATGCGGGTACAAGGCGGCAACGACTATATCAGCTTTGTACGCGACCTGTTGCATGTGACAAGGAAGAATACCGAAAAGTATTCCATCGAAGACTATGAACTACTGGTATTCGATTCGCTGAAGGATATGCACCACGAATTGATCATCCGGAACTCCCAATATGGACTATGCCGGCTGATCGCAGGATATTCCTGGCCCTGGGCTTCCAAAAAAAACAAACAGGCACATGATGTAGAAATCGACGGACTCCACTACCAATGGAACCAGGTGGACGAAGACTGGATCAACTCACCCAATGCAGTCCATGAAATAGGCAGCATCCACACCACGATGGGCTACGACCTCAACTACGCCGGAGTGATCTTCGGCCGGGAGATCCGCTACAACTCTGATACGGATACCATCGAGATCGCCCCGAAACACTATTACGACATCAACGGAAAGAAAGGCATTTCTGACCCGGAAAGCCTGAAGGCATACATCGTCAACATCTACAAAAACATGATGGTGCGGGGCATCCGGGGCACCTTCGTCTACGCCTGCGATCCCGCCCTGCGCAATTACCTGAAGCAGCACATCCCTACCTACCGGCGCAGCATACCCTTCCCTACCCTCACAGCGTCAGAATCAGGCCGGTCAAATCGGAGCGTACGCCTGTTCGACATTTATGCTGCTGCCGGCACGTTCAGCGAACAACAACTACATGAATCTGCACAATGGGTAGAACTGCCCTTTGAATTATCCGATCCCGACCGGCATTTCATCTGCCAGGTCAGAGGCAGCTCTATGAACCAAAAGATCCCCGACGGCTCCTACTGTCTTTTTCGCCGGGATGAAGGCGGCACCCGCAACGGCCAGATCGTCCTCGTGCAGAGTACAGACATCCAGGACAGCGATTTCGGCTCCGGCTATACGATCAAAGAATACCACAGCGAGAAACATATCGATCCTGTGACTGACGCTTGGCATCATACAGCGATTACCCTTAAACCTCTATCACACAATCCTGCTCATAAGCCAATAGTGCTCCGAAACGATAGCCTCACTGACCTCAAAGTCATTGGCATATTCGAGAAAGTGCTGGAATAAAAAACATGAATGAAACAAGCTCCCTTATGCAAAAACATAAAATCACATGGATGGTGCAATGATAAAATCTCTTAGATTCATCAAAGCACTGCCCTATACGAAAAGGGTCTTCCTCATGATTGGATTACTGCTAACTACTGCATTGTGCTCATACGGGTATTACCTGTATTTGAAAGCTTCCCTCAGTTAATAACATTTAAAATTAAATTGAACTTTTCGAAAACGAAAATGGCGCTATTAATAGCAATTTGGTAAAAGAATTTATCAACTATTTGTTCCAAAACGACACTTGCGCCATGAGTACAACTCAATAGCTTCAAATCTGATCTACCGGATCGTCAGGGTTCCGAAACCTGACCCTGTATCCGTTTTGTTCATCAAAACAGTTCCGTGCAGTGCCACGTATACTAATAAGCCGCCTCATCACCTCCGGCTCATCCTGAAAAGCCTCATACCAAAGGCTGAAAAAACCAATTGCATTTGCCTGCAACACGATGGCATGGGCTGCATCTTCCATCTGGAATGCAGGAGCATGTTTTGCATTATCAAACTGTTTCCGGCAAGCCATCACTGCAAGCAGGGCATCATACCTTCTGGAACTGCGAATGTCAACTACCGCATCACGGTCATCAACACTGTCAAGGCGAAATAATTGAATAGTATTTGCTGCCTTTACATGTTGAGAGGGAGCTAAAGTATTCCTTGCCGCAACCAGTGCATGTTCATGTTCATCTGTAATTGTCTCAAAGGGAAGAAGTGTGTTATGCTGATCCGGAAAATAATAGTTTGATGAGGTAACAGGTGTATTGCCCTTAGCATTATTACATGGCCCACAGGCCAGCAACATATTTTCCCAGGCGATCAGATCACCAGCCTCATATCCCGCTGGTGGATTTTGCGGTATCACATGTTCAATCTGGAGATTGTGGCTTAGCGGTTGATTGCAATAGACACAATAATAACCAATACGCTCTATTAACCTCTTCCGCCATTCCCTATAGTCTCCCGGCTGAAACGGTGTATCATCTTCCTTTAACGGCGCTGGTCCTTTATCAATGGGCCTCATTTTCCTTTTGACATTTTACTCAATTCAAGAAACGCTCTGACTCCGGGATCTGAAATTTCATCCAGATCCTTTTCCAATTCTTCTTTTGAAGAATCCTGTTCCAATTTAGTCAAAAAATTCTTGCTCTTTAAATACTCCTCTTCATTGTCAGCGGAATATGGGCTGGGCACACCCATTACTTTGGTAGCAATGGTGTCTATTTTCAGATCTTTGGGTGATATATCCATTGACTTATCAAGGTTCCAGATCTCGTCGCTTTCAAGCGACTGTACTATAAATGGAGAATGGGAAGTGACGACAAACTGGATATTGGGAAACGCATCTTTCAGATCGCTTACCACATG
This sequence comes from uncultured Chitinophagaceae bacterium, assembly GCA_964527735.1. Lineage (GTDB taxonomy): Bacteria > Bacteroidota > Bacteroidia > Chitinophagales > Chitinophagaceae > JBEBVQ01. The sequence continues at coordinate 7,424 of CAZGPG010000014.1, forward strand.
CCGTTGCCAGTTGGGATGCAGATGCAGGTCCAGTTCGTCAATCATCACCACTCCCCTGCTTTGTTCTATGGCCTTGGCATCCAGATACCCGTTCAGTACAATACAACGGTAAGATAGTTCTGCTACCATTTCCGTAAAGAAGCGGATGCCATCACTGTGCAATTCTATAGGCAGCATATCAGAAACCGTTCCTTCAATTTCAACCTTAAACCACAGCTTGCCATTAATCACCTCAATCTCTTTGATAAAACGGTTTGCCTTTTTCAAGGCAGCCAGGAAGGCCTTCTTTGTCTGGCCGTATTCCTTTCCTCCCTTTTTCAATACCTCATACGAAGCCAGCCAGCTTTCATATTTAAAAGAGGTTAGTTTCATTTCTGACCAATCCTGATAACCTTCTTTAAAAATCTGCCTCCCGATTCTTGATGTTTTAGTTTTCCCGGCGCCATACGCACGGGATGTACTGAAAAACGCAATAACGGGAAGATTAATTTTATCATTGGCTTCTTTGGTGATCAGCTCGTATTTCCGCTTTCCGATATTCCGGATAGCACCCACATCCTGTTCATTTGAAGTGGTGACGTTGCTGTGCTCCAATATTTGCCTCCGCCAGATAACAGGGTCTTTACTATCACTGAATATCCCTTCTGCTTCTATCTTTACCGGCTTTACAGGATTCAATAATTTTCCTACATCCTTTTGCCTTATTTCATCCGGCCTGATATGATACTTTTTAACTTCCGGAATAGCGAGAAAAAATGCTCCACAGGCGACACGCAAAGCATGGAGAATTGTGGATTTTCCTTTCCCATTTATGCCAATGATGACAGTAAACTTAGGATTTAAATAAAACGTAGTTTCATTTTCAATATTCCTAAAGTTCTTAATTGTTATCTTATTTATTTGCATATCCCCTGCCTTCTATTTCATTAAAAAATTGATATAGATTTTTTTTATGTTTACCATTTTGTTGATACCAGTAAATTTCTTATGTCTATTTTTAAGAATTTTGCAATCAAATACATTGTTGGGATTGTCGGCTGAGTTGTATTTGTACACCAACGTGACACAGTTTCTTCAGTAACTCCCAAATACTCTGCAACAGCTTTATTAGTACTTCCGCCTTCAACAATTGCAGCTTTAATCCGGTTGTAATTAATGTCTCCCATAGTCTAAAAAATGGCCTTGTTACAAATGTAAATCTTTACAAGTAATTGATTTTCAATGTCAAATTGACATTTATTATCAATAAAATAACTTATAAAATCAATTATTTGATATTGAAGATCATTTTTTATACATTTGCTTAGAAAGTGGTAATTAATATTTAAATACTAAATCAAAGATTTATGCCTGTTTAAATAGTTATTTTTGCGAAACTTCATATAGTCATTGAAGCATTCGCTTAGGATCTCGTGAATCGAAACGTGAGAATTTCAAACAGAAACGAGACGATAAGTAGAATGCCCACGTGTAAGAGCGTGGGCTTCCTTATTGTTTCTGTAGGTTTCTCACGACCTCGGTTCACTTTAAGAGAAGTCCACGCTCTTGTATTATATTAATTATCAGTTTTTAAACGGGACTCCTCTTTGTTTTTTGATCATAAGTGATTCGCCCCAAGGCTATTTAGGTTACGCACTAAACATGTGATTTTAAAACCTAAATATCAATTACTTATGAAAAAACAATTACTCAGGCAGCTTGCCGGCATCATCTTCATTGCAGGTAACTCCCTATCAGGTTTTGCAGTACCGAATAGTAACATCCAACACGGTCAGCAAGGGTTATACTTCACCGAAAACAAAGGCCAGGTCACAGACCAGCACCACAACCCACGCCCGGATATACACTTCAAAACAGCCGCCACCAACGGCCTCAACATCTTCATCAGCGCCGGTAAGATTCACTACCAATGGACGAAGCATGAAACAACAACATCGTCATCCCGACCGCAGTGGAAGGATCTCACAATAACAGACGGAGACCCTTCGGCTCCACCCCGCTCCGCTCAGGGTGACGAACGCGTAGAAATGTACCGTATGGACGTACACCTGCTCAATGCTAATCCTAAAGCGAAAATCGTCACGGAACAAAAGCAATCCTACTACGAGCAATATTACCTCCCGCACACCGGTGCAGAAGGCGCCACAGCCCATGCCTGGCGTAAGATTACGTACAAAGAGGTCTATCCGCACATAGACTGGGTGTTTTATATCAACCCACAGGGCAAGGTAGAACACGACTTCATCATCCACCCCGGCGGTAAGGTTTCCGACATCCGGTTGCAATATGCTGGCGCTACCAGCATGCATCTTAACGAAGATGGCAGCGTCACCGCTTCAACCCCCTTCGGCTCCGTTACGGAAAATACACCCTATTGCTACCAGCAGGACGGCCAACAGGTAGCCGGAAAATTTATCCTCACCAACAACACCATCAGTTTCTCTACTGCCACATACGAAGGTGTATTGACCATAGACCCCGTGCTGGAATGGGGCACTTACTTCGGCGGCAGTGAAACAGATTACGCGGAAGATGTCGTTACCGATAAATACGGAAATGTGTACATCACCGGCCGGACAAACAGCACCGCCAACATAGCTACTACAGGAGCACATCAGGATACTTTTGGCGGTGGCAGCCATGCCCTGGGGGCGGATGCCTTTCTTGCAAAATTCAGCCGCGACGGTCGCTGTCTTTGGGCTACTTTTTATGGAGGGGAGCGCATAGATGTGGCCAAAAGCGTATCCTGCGACACATCGGGGAATCTATATATGGCTGGTTATACCAACTCTGCCGCAGGTATCGCTACACAAAGTGTTCATCAATCTGCAAAAGCCGGCAGTGCCACCTCATATGATGCCTTCCTGGCCAAATTCAACACTGCAGGTTCCCGGCTATGGGGGACCTACTACGGTGGTACCGGCGCGGAAGCCACTACAACCGTAGCCATAGCCTGTGATAAATTCAACAATGTGTACCTCACCGGCAATACACAAAGCGCAGCAGGCATCGCAACCACCGGGGCATACCGGGATGCCCGGCCGGGCGGACATGACATGTTTCTTGCAAAGTTTACAACCAACGGCCTTATAGACTGGGCAACCTACTATGGAGGCACATCCAACGACTACGGAGCCTGCCTGGCGGCAGACGAAACAGGCAATATTATCGTGGGTGGTTATACCCAGAGCAATGCAGATATCGCCACACCAGGCAGCTATCGCAGTACGTTATCCGGAGAGCGGGATGTATTTCTGGTAAAATTCAACAATGCCGGCACACCGCTCTGGGCTACTTACTATGGGGGATCAAAAGAAGATCAGCCGGCCGGTATCACCATAGATCCGCAGGGCAATATCATTATCGCAGGCGTCACCTATAGTGATACGGGCATTGCCACTGTCGGCAGTCACCAGCCCTTGATTACCGAGCAGACATACGGAGAAGGCTTCTGTGCAAAGTTTAGCCCGGGCGGGAATTTGCTATGGGGTACATACTATGGCGGAGAAAACTTTGATGAAGTAACAAGAGTAGTAACCGATGACAAGGCAATCATCTATTTGGCAGGCAATACCCGCAGCCAAACGGGCATCACAACCGCCGGAAGCTACCAGCCCGGCCACCGGGGTACCACACCCGATATAACCAGCGGCTTCATTATCAAAATGAATGAGGATGGTCAAAGATTGTGGGGAACATTGTATGGGGGCGTTGATCATAGCAGCATTACCGGGCTTGCCATAGATGATATGAGCAACCTGTATTTCACGGGATATACAAAGAGCGGCAGCCATATCGCCACCCCTAACGGATACCAGCCGGCACATGGCGGCGGCGACAACGATGCCTTCCTCGTCCGCTTCAACGACTGTACACCGCCTGCTGCATCGGATACCATATACGGCCCCGGCATTGTATGCACCGGACAGGAAACATTATACAAAGCTTCCGGATCAGCAGATGCAAGCCATTATACCTGGCTGCTCCCGGCAATGTGGGCGGGGCATTCCGTATCGGATACCATCAGGCTCCGTCCCACCGCCGTTGACGGGCTGGTACGCGTAGTAGCACATAGTCTGTGCGGAGGCAGCAGCGACACGCTATCCCGGCATATTTCAATAAGCCCATTGCCACTACTATCACCAGTCGGGCATAACGACATCTGCGCAGGCGACACGCTGCAATTGACCGTCAGCCCCGATACGGCAGTATCTTATACATGGCTGCAGGATGGCCAATCCATACCCGGCGCTGCCACAGCGCAATATGCCGCATCTGCTTCCGGCAGTTACCAGGTCATTACAGACAATGGCATTTGTACAGACACCTCGCTGCCCGTTACGATTGTAGTCTACCCCCTGCCCGCTCCGGTTATTGTCAACAACGGGGGTGTCCTCTCCACCACACACCCCTACGCTGCCTATCAGTGGTATTATAACGGCAGCCTGGTCACCGGTGCTACCGGATCAACCCATACAGCCGCTTTCGATGGCGCTTATGCAGTAGCCGTTACAGACAGCAACAACTGCCGGGCAATGTCAGATACGGCCTCTATCGGCGATGATACCCACGTTACCGGTACCGGCAACAAACAGGCAGTATCCGTTTATCCCAACCCTGCCGGCAACCGGCTATACTTGTCTGTACCTGTCAATGCCTTACTGTATCTCAGTACGGCAGACGGACGGAGCATACTGCAGCAACAGCTAAAAAGCGGATCGGCAGCGATAGACATATCCGCATGGATGCCCGGCATATATATACTTCGTATAACCGACCAACAGGGAGCCATTTTATTACACCATAAAATGACGAAATTATGATCCGGATCATCCTCGCGTTAATCCTTTCTTGTCCCTGGGCATACCATCCGGCATATGCCCAGGGAGAGGAAAACCTCTGGTTTTTCGGCCGCGGGTTTGTAGTTGATTTTTCCTCCGGTGCACCGGAGCTGTGTCCATCGCCGCCACAACATAATACAGGAGCTACATATACCCCCGGCTACTATTCGGCGCAGTTTGGCGTACAGGCAGGCATATGCACACCCGCAGGCGCACTGCGCTTCCTGGTACATATACGTGGCAATGCCTCTAATGCCCAACAATACCGGCGGGCGCCAAAAGTATTTGATGCCACTGGTTACTCCATGCCCAACGGAGATATAAACGCGGCACTAACAGGAGGTGACGGTAGCGCGGTTGCTCCGCTTATCTTACCCTGGCCCGGTGAGCCGGATAAATACTTTGTGATCTACAGCATCAATTCAGGCCTGCTATACAGCGTGGTAGACATGCGGCTTAATAACGGCCTCGGAGATATAGACACGGCTCACAAAGACATGTTGCTATCCGGCTATGGCACCATCGTTGGAGCAAAATACGCAGCCGTACAAGGGTGCGGAGGGCTGTGGCTCGTGGTACGCTCCCGGGTAGAGAAGCAATACCTCAGCTTCCGGATCACCCGGCAGGGCATTGATCCGGATCCTGTAGTTTCCGTTTGCGGCTTATTGCCATCAGTTACAGACTATGAAGAGCCGGAATTTAGTGGTGGCAGGCTGGCGGTTGCTCCCAACGGCAAAACGCTGGCTGCCGCTACCAATAGGGGTATTGAGCTATATGATTTTGAGCGATGCAGCGGCAGGATCTCCAACCCCAGGGTAATTGATACATTTACATTCCTGGGCTTGTGTTTTTCCCCGGATAACAACCTGCTGTACGCCTCCTCCTTGGAGAATTATTTCACTACCATGGAAAATTATTACCTCTATGGTCATCAGAATTACCCCGGTCGGGTATATCAATACGATCTGGGACAGATGAATCCGCCAGCAATTACAGCTTCACGCATCTTGATTTTTGAGAGCCCGAGGGTAGCATGTCCCGACCCGTTTCGGTGCCATACATGCTTATGCTATTGTGATACGCTTTCATCCTATCTGGGAGATTTGAAGCTTGCACCGGATGGCAAAATATATTTCGCAAACAACTACAGAAGTTGCGGTCCGCCTACAGGCCTCCTACCCGCATTACCTGCGCCACCACTTGCTCCAATGCCCTTTCCCATGCCGGCTATCATATACGACTCTTCCGCCTTACACGTCATTCATGAACCCAACCGGCCGGGGTGGGCCTGTCGTCCGGAGCCGAATGTACTCATGTTACGAAGACATGGAGGCCCGTACACACGTGGGGAAACAGGCATGTGGTTACCGTTACCCGTGGTGATCCCGCCGCCCGATCCGGACACGATACCGGGCGTGCACATGACGTTGGCAGCATGTTTTACCGACAGTCTGGTACTTATCGCGCCGGAAGGCAGATGTTACTATTGGGACGATCAGTCCACCCGGCCGGTGCGTACCGTTTATAAATCCGGTATATACACGGTTGGTTATTTCAACAACGATTGCGCCTATCGTACCGATACCTTCCAGGTCATATTTACATCCCCGCCAAAAGCAGGCCCCGGATCGTATAGCTGCATCAATAAACCCGGAGGAATGTTATATGTAACTCCAAACGACGGCGACACGCTTACATACCAATATAGCTGGTACGACCAAAGAGGGGACATACTTCGTACATCTGCCGGCAGACGTGGAGACACCCTGTCCGACCTGCTGCCGGGTACATACGCAGTCCGGGTGAATACAGCTTTGGGCTGCGACACCAGTCTGACCATGGAAGTATTATCGCTGCCCCACCCCGAAGCCTCTTTCAAGGCAGATACCCTTATATGCAAAGGTGATGCCATTATACTGGATTATACGGCACAAGCGCCGTCTTGGACATGGTCATTGGGAGACGGCACCGTTCGCACCAAAGAGAGATCGCCCGTCCATATATACCATGAGGCGGGTATCTATACCGTCATGCTGGTAACAGAGAATGCAGAGCGTTGTACCGACACTGCAACTAAACAGATCCACGTAAAAGAGTTAAAGTTGCTCCTTACTTCAGATAAAACCCGGGTGAGCAGGGATGAGCAAATCTACTTACAGAGTACAGCGCCGGAGCCCTACCAGGTCATTGCCTGGCTCCCTGAAGACCGCTTTGCCGACCAGCAGGCATATCAGCAGTCGGTAATAACGGATACCAGCCGTACTTACCAGGTCATTGCCCGCTCCGGCCACGGATGTCTCGACACGGCATCCGTAGCAGTGCAGGTACATCCCGTCATCCTGATACCCACGGCATTCAGCCCCAACGGCGACGGACGCAACGATTTTTTTCGTCCCTCGGTATCCGGCGGTCCGGTTACGATCCGCACCTTTATGATCTTCGACCGCTGGGGCCGCATGGTCTGGGATCAGCAGCAAAACCGCTCCTCTACCGGGTGGAACGGTACCTACAATGGTACACCTGCCGAAGTCGGCGCCTACTTCTACCATATAGAAATAGACACACACACCGGCCAGACCATCCAAAAACACGGAGACCTCACACTAATACGATAACCAGATTTTTCAATAAGCAGCGTTAAAAACGGTGTCATTCCGAACTCCTTTTCGTCGTTTCGTACAGTCATCCGGCAATGACAATCTGAGCATCATGGCTCCGGATGGCACTGGCAGGCTCAGCCTTGATCTTTCGCTTCCTTTCTATCAAGAGAAAGGAAGGTGCAACATAAGCCTACAAAAAAAGAGCGCCCCGCAACAAGGGCGCTCTCTGGCTTACTTCATCCGCACCAGTCGTTGAGCAACAATCAGTGTACCAACAACTGTCCCGTCAGCACACTGCCATCCGGCAGTAAAACCTTTACCACGTATACACCCGTCGGCAACTCGTCCGACGGCACAGTGATACGCTGCTCACCCGTAGTCACTGCTGCGCGGGCGTTCCGTACCGGCTTTCCACTTATCGGGTCCAGCACCTGGACGATGGCCGTGCCGGCAACCGCAGCTTCAAACCGGGCATACGCAATACCCCGTACCGGGTTGGGAGAAAGCTGCACCGTTACCCGTGAAGCAGATCCGATCCGGTCTTCATGCACGACACAAGGTAATGGGTGCTCATTCGGGCACAACTCCGACCATGCAGTGTACAGATCTGTACCCTGTATCGCCCCGCGAAAATCAACCGCATCATCAAACCAGGTATCCCCGCCTGGCCAGCCGAAATCCGGCGGATCCAGTTCCGTTTCCGTATCATCCAATACAAAATCCGCGACATACATTTCGTCACAATAATCGCCACACAGACTAAGATCATAAGCCGGATCGGTTGATGCTGCCTGGTTGCCATCCTCAAAACAGGACGATCCGGTACCATTAATCCACGCATTCATATCTACCCCACAGCCTCCGGACCAGGTAGATGATCCGTATGCCGTACCATTATTGTAGAAGGAATTAAACGAAAAATTCAGGGCATTGGTAGCCGTATGAGCCACCGACGGCCCTCCGTCAATATACAAACCATAGCCGGGCCATCCTCCGAAAAAGCTGTTATACACGTTTCCGCCCGCATTTTGGCGAAACCGGATAGCATCCTGGAAGTCGCCATCAAAAGGACCATCATTACATTCGTCAGGGCCAATCACAGTTGCATTGCTGATCACAGGAGCTGTTAATGGCGTGCCTGTAAATCCGGTTCCGATATTCGTATTATTCTGTATCAGGATGCCATGTGAAGGGGCTGCTGCATGATAGGCGTCCGGGTCTTTTCTTATAGCAAGCAGGAACTGGGATTTGGCCACATAACCATCCGAAAACAGAAAGTCATTTTGTCGTGCATCCAGCGAAAACAGGTAACTCATATTGACCGTTCCCCCGTATATACCGAAGTTATTGGAAGCAGAATTTGTCACCTCCACGTTTTCGATAATGGTACCACTTCCCAGGGCATTCAGTGTAAACCCATTATCCAGCTTGGGTCTGGTATCACCACCGGCAAAATGTATTTGCAGATACGTGATCATACCCGAGTTGTCATCAGGGAAAGTATCTCCCGCCATAGCATTGGTACATATCCCCATATCCAGCGGGCCGTCATTCGTGTAAGACAAACCACCGATCACAATGCCGTACCAGTCACCCGGAGCGCGATCGCCCGGGTCTTCAGCAGAAGTAAAGATCACCGGATCATTGTCTGTCCCGTTCACGATCAATTGCGCACCGGGTTCCACAATAAACGAAGATGCAGTCCTGGCCAGTACATGGACGCCCGCCTCAATGGTCAGTGTATAACCCGCTTTTACCACAAAGCAGTCTTCAAGATAGAAACAGGAATTTAATGAAAGCGTAGAATCTTGCGTAAGATCCCCCGTAAGTATGTCTTGCGCTGAAGCGCTGGTAGTCATGCCGCCGATTGCGATCATGGCTACTGTTATGATGCTTTTCATAACTCATTATTTAAAAAATTAAAAATGGATGTATCGAAGGCGTCTACGCTACCGTTATTCCGGTAGCGTAGTGTACAGATGGGGGGCATGGCCGGCCTTCACGACCCGCAGCCCCTCCATCGCCGGAGGATGGCGCGATCTCGGGACGACGATCAGCCGCTGTATAAAACATGATATCTCGCAATACAAATTCATGATCCGGCATTGTACACATATGGAGTACAAAGCTGGATCGGAAAAAATTATTTTTTTTAAACGGTGTTGAAATTGTTTTTAAAAATCAGACGCGGCACGTCCGCCCTGCTTCATATTCCGGTATGCTTTCGGGGTCATGCCATAGGCCTTCACAAAAGCGGCATGAAATGCCGCAGGGCTTTGGTAGCCTACATCGTAGGCAATTTCCGTGGCGTTGACAATGCTGCTGCACAACATACGTTCTGCTTCCGACAGCCGTACACGCGTGATAAAATGATGGATCGGAATTTTGTATTTTTCTGCAAAACTTTTTTTCAATGTGGTCTTACCGATACCCGCCCAGCGGGCAAGTGACGAGATAGACATCTGATCGGCCTGGTGGTAATGCTCACGGATAAACTGGTGGATCAGTGCCGTTCGGTCCTCCTCATATTTATTGACCCGTAGCCGGTTCAGGTATCCTTGCACCGCGTCACCATATGCAGTGAACAAATCGAATACAGCCGTGTATATGCTTTTAAATTGCAGATCCGGTAGGGCATTATCCGATTCAAGCCGGTACAGCAGCTCGCTCATTTCCCGGCTGATCGGTGCAAAGATCCTGCCTGGACGCATTTGTGTTTCCCCTTGTTCAAAAGCGGTTACCAACTCGCGGATAGGATCATAACGCTCACCCATGATCTTTACATCTTCCGGCTTCAGGAAGATATGACATGATTTATGTTTACCCCTTCCCAGCATCACAGATACACTGCTGCCCGTCGGCATCAGGAAAAGGTTAAACTCACCCGCATTCAGTCTCATTTTCTTCATACCGGGGAAGCGAAGGACGGCAGAGCCCTTCAGCATAAAGTGAAACACAAATACATCCTTCAGACTGCGGGCCTCCAACGTTACCGCTTTTCGGATCCGGAAATCATTGATGCACAGGTCTACCGGTTTCCCCGTTTTCCACTGCATCAGGAAAGCCCCTGTTTTCCAGTCTTTACACCGGCATTTGGCATGGGTACGTGCAGCATGCGCAAATAACCGGGGAATATGAAAACCTGTTGTAGCCGACATCTCCAGTATCGGAGGCAACTTGAGTTGTATCATGATCTTTCAGCTTAAAGCAAACAAAAAGCACAGTACAATCCATACCGGACGGTCCGGTATCACTTTTATAATGACGGTAAATCCCTCTTTCCTTAGCGGAACATGTGTAAGCCAACACAAATATACAAAATTTATTCAAAAAAAATAGATATGCCTCGGGACAAAATCCTGATCCGCTTAAGAAGAAAAAGAATAATGTAATTTAACGCCCGGCAAACAATAATTTCCTAATTATCGATACTTAAAAATCACTACTGTCCGGGGAAGTTTTAAGAGCACGTCTGTAACGTACAACCGTAGATTGTTTCAGACATTTTTACAAACAGGGGGCCTGCTATTGTATACTCCAATGAGTTTCGCTCCGTAGGAGCGCCCCGTTTATAGAACGCAAGATATCCATAAAGACCACCCCGTAGGGGTGTCCCGTTTATGACCTACCGTATGAGGGTGATTATTAACTACATATAGCATATCCAGCCCGAACAGGGAGGCACCTACGGAGCCGACGTGTGTTGTATTTGTTTGCTATAAACCGGCCGCTCCTACGGAGCAGAAGCATGCCTGATATTTTTCCCGGACAATAGTGATTATAAATTGACAGGAATGAGCATAAAAAAGTCTTAATAATCCTGCTTTTCCCCTTTATTACAGAAGTGGTAGTTTCCTGCTGTGGCGCCTGTGTTGAACATTGACCTGATGGCCTCTCATTATAAAACAGACATCAGCTTCGTAAAAAGCCTCACCGATCTCAATACAAATCTGTCAACAACGGAAAACATTCAATACAAGAAAGACATCTCAACTTTCACAGTTGGTGGAGGTCTGATATTTGTGCTGAGATAAGCTGCTTAAAATGCGCTAACCGGATCCATGAAATTACAGTAAATGCAACATATGAATCTCTTTTCAGCAAAATGTCTTGTCCTGATATAGCTATACACAAATTAAGTGTATGTCACATCAAACTATCGAAGACCAAGACCCCATTTTATCAATTAAGCGGACGAGTCGTCATTATGACAAGCGGTTTATACGTAAAATTGTCACTCTTATAGAGGCGGGATATGCTCGCCGTTCCATCAATACCACGTACGGCGTTTCCTTAAAGACCATAGAGGCATGGATGTTGCAATATGGATCCGATACTTATAAGGAGCAAAAAAGAAGCAGTTTTTCCAAGCTACAAAAAAGAACGATCGTCACCGCTATTACCCAGGGCAGAATGACTTTTGAGGAAGCTAAAACGGCTTATAAAGTAAAATCCGTAGTCCTGATAAAAGACTGGATCCGAAAATTTAGGGAAGAGGAAAATATCGATATTTGTCAAATCAAATCAGTGACCATGACAGAGTCTTCCAACCCTCCTGATACAGATGACGTTGTCGCGTTGAAAAAAGCGCTCAAAGAAGCCGAGATGAAGATCAAGGCTTTAAATACCATGATTGACATAGCAGAAGAGCAGCTTAAAATCGACATCAGAAAAAAGTCTGGTGCCAAACAGTCCAAAAACTAAAGCAGGATTATCCCCGATCGGGGATAGCCAGTCTATGCCGGCTGTTTGGCAAAACAAGGCATGCCTACTATGATTATATCTGGAGGCAGAAAGACCAGACATTGAAAGATGACATTATTCTTCAGGAAGTTATAAAGACACGGAAGACGTTGCCCAGGTTGGGCACCCGTAAATTACACTATCTGTTGCAGCAGCAACTGAACGATCACAAGATCTGTGTCGGCAGAGATTATCTCTTTGACTTGTTGAGTGAACATAAGTTGCTGGTAAGACAGCGCAAAAGGAAGGTTTTTACCACTGATTCACGCCACTGGATGCATAAATACGACAACCTCATTGTGGATATGGCAGTGACGCGCCCGGAGCAGGTTTGGGTCAGCGACATTACGTACATACGCATGAACAATCAATGGGCATACCTGAGCTTGGTTACAGACGCATATTCGCGTAAGATCATGGGATTCTGCCTGCGCAGCGACCTGTCCACAGAGGGCTGCCTGGAAGCCTTGGAAATGGCCTTAAGAAACCGGATCTATGACCAGCCGCTGATCCATCATTCCGACAGGGGCTCCCAATATTGTTCCCAGGCATACACGCAATTGCTCATTAAAAACAACATGGCCATCAGTATGACTCAAAATGGTAATCCCTATGAAAATGCACTGGCCGAAAGAGTCAATGGGATCATCAAATCAGAGTTCAATCTCTACACAAGTCAAATGAGTTTTGAAGGTACACAGCAGCGTGTACAGGACAGCATAAAAGCTTATAACGAAGTCAGACCGCATGCCAGTTGTGATTATCTGACACCAGACATGGCCCATTCCAAAGAAAGCATATTACCAAAGCGATGGAAAAACTACAAGCAGAAACAACCCCCAAATCAACCTGTATAGTGCATTTCAGGACTAACAATTATATTTGTATAACCAATCCAGGATTTATTCTCTAACCTGTATAGTTATTTTAGGACGGGTCAGTGTTGCTCATGACAGGACGGGACAGGATGGTTACTAAAGGTCTACTAAGGGTCTACTAAGGGTGTCGTAAGGGTCTGCCAAAGGTAGCTAGCTATCCAGGTACGGAGTTTACCATAGGGTCACCATAGGACTACCATAGAGGATGCCCCGCCTCCGCCCCTCACATTTACCTCCTAAGCACCCGGCCAAAAAATAAATGCACACAACGTATATTGCATATCTCCCGGGGCTTTCTATTTTTACACACACAATACCTGCATATGTTCACAACCCGGTACAACGCACTGGAAAAAGAAATCGAAACCCTGTCCGACGAACGCGCCCGCATAGACAACCTCATCGAGATGGCGCTTGAGATCCGCAACCTCGACCTGGAGCACGCCTTCAACCTCACCAACGACATCATCCGCCGCTCCGGAAAAATCGGGTACCCCCTGGGGATGGGCCGCGGCTATAACCTCCTCGGCTGGTGCTACTGGCAGCAGGGCGACTATGACGAGGGCGTCGACGCGCTCGACAAGGCTAATGCCATTGCACGCGAGATCAATAACAAACCACTCGAAGCCCGGGTGCTCAACAACTACGGCTATATATACCGCGACACCGGCGACCTCGCCAATGCCCTCTCCTGCTTCGAAGGCGCCCTGGGCATCAACGAAGCCCTCAACGATGAAGTGGCCATGTCCATCAACCTGGCCAGCATCGCCTACCTCAACTACGACCTGGAAGATTATGACACCGCCCTCGAGTTTGCCCTCAAAAGCCTACCGATCTTCGAGCGCGCCAACGATATACACCGCCTCGTCTATCACTACCAGATGCTGGGCAATATGTACTTCAAGCTCAAAAAGCTCGACGACGCCTTCCGCTACTTCGAAGAAGCCTTCCGCCGCACAGAGCCGGAGACCGCCATGCACATCATGGCCGTAAGCAGCCTCGGCAAAGTGTATTACAAGAAAAGGGATTTCGACAACGCCCGCACCTACCTCCGGCAGGCGCTGGGCGAAGCACGGGAATTAAAAAATGTGGAAGTCCAGATCATATCCCATTTCTACCTGGGCTGCATCTTCATGGATGAAGGCAACTACAAAAGCGCCCGCAAGGAGCTGGAGTCGGCCCTGCATATTGCCGACGAGTACATGCGCCGCCACGACCTGATGAGCGTACATGACGTGCTATCCGATCTGTACGACAAAATGGGCGATATCCCCAAGGCATTCCACCACCTCAAGGCCTATGAAGGCCTGAAGGAAGAGATCTTCAAGCAGGCTACGTATAATAAAGTCCGCAACCTGCAGATACAACGTGAAGTGGAGCTGGCCCAGAAAGAAAAAGAAGTGGCCGAGCGCACCGCACAGCTAAAGCAGCAATTCATGGCCAACATGAGCCACGAGATCCGCACCCCGATGAATGCCATCGTGGGCATGACGCGCCTCCTGCTCAGCAAAGACCCCCGGCCCGAGCAGATGCGCTACCTCCATGCCATCGCACAAAGCGCAGACAACCTGCTGGTGATCATCAACGATATCCTCGACCTCTCCAAGATCGAATCCGGGAAGATCATCATCGAGCAAACCTCCTTCTCTCTCCGGGAAGTGGCACAAAGCATGCGCGATATGCTGATGCTCAAAGCAGAAGAAAAACACATCGACCTGCGGGTGCAGATAGACCCTGCCATTCCGGAATATCTCACCGGCGATCCCACGCGCGTCAACCAGGTGCTGATCAACCTCGTGGGCAACGCCATCAAGTTTACCGAGAAAGGATATGTGGCTGTAAATATTTCCCTCCAGAAAAAAACAGACGGTCACTATTTCGTACAGATGGACATCACCGATACCGGCATCGGCATCGCTGCCGACTATGTGGAGAAGATCTTCGAGAGCTTCACCCAGGCCGGCACCAATACAGCGCGCAAGTATGGCGGCACAGGGCTGGGGCTTACCATTTCCCGCCAGCTCGTCACCCTCATGCACGGTACCATCTCCGTAGTCAGTGAGCCGGGGGAAGGCACTACCTTCACCGTGGTTATTCCTTTTACCGAAGGTATTGCCCCCGCTGCCGGGGAACAGGAAAAGATCATCTCGGAAGCCATGATGGAGCGGCTCAAAAAAAGCCGCCTGCTGCTTGTCGAAGACAACGAATTTAACCGCATGGTGGCGGAAGACACGCTCCGTGAGCTGCTGCCGGGCATCCAGGTCGATGTTGCGGTAAACGGACAGGAAGCAGTGAGCCGCGTCCGCGAAAACAAGTACGACGTAATACTGATGGATATACAAATGCCCGTCATGGACGGCGTTACGGCCACCCGTACCATCCGGGAAACCCTGCCGTCTCCGGCGCGCGATACCGGCATCATCGCCATGACCGCCAATGTGCTGCAGGAAGATGTAAAGCGCTACTTCGAAGCCGGCATGGACGCCTATATCTCCAAGCCCTTCCGTCCGGAAGAGCTGCTGCTCAGCATGGCCGGCCTGATCGAAAAAGGCACCGCCCCGCAGGCCCGCATCACTGCAAAACCGGAACAACCCGTCGAAAAACAGCCTGCACTGCCCGATAAAGTTACCGATATGCAGTTCCTGCGCCAGTTTACCGGCAGCAATCCGGAGAAAATGGAGAAATATATCAACATGTTCCTCGAAAACGCCCCCAAATTGCTGCAGAAGATAGATCAAAGCCTTGTCGAAAAAGACTTTGCAGGCATCAAAGTGGCCGCGCATTCCCTGAAGCCGCAGTTGTCGTATATGGGTGTGAAAGAAGAGATCAGCCAGGTATTTCTCACGGAGCAGACCGCCAGCGAAGCAGGGCATTACGACCGGCTCGCTCCCCTTATCACCAACCTGAAACGGGTGTGCGAACAGGCCTTCCGGGAGTTAAAACAACAGAAAATATAGCATTGTTATCCAGGTAAAACCAGCCTGTCATCGGGGGCTTGACCCACACATCTATAGCAATTTTACAACCAAAGAAGATGGCAGAAAAAATAACGGTTCGGAATGACAAAATGAAAAAGCCGCCTCTGGAAATTTCAGAGGCGGCTTGGTTTAAGATTGATTGAAAAATGAATTCATTACATTTCCACTGCTGTCGGGAAATACGTAATAATGTTTGCTTAAAGCTGATTGTATATCTTGGCGTCTACACTACGCACTATACCAAAATACTGAAAAGTTTTGTGCTGGTATTTCTTCTTGATATACGCATCCGTATCATCTTCTTCGGGTATCACGACCCAGTCTTTACCTTTGTGCCAGCGGTAAACGGCAACCATGTTGGGCGCACGGCGTGTAGCTGCATAATACTGGAAGCGTTTCTGCGCATAACCCATTTTCAGCAATTCATTGTCCGTAAACTCATCTTCTGCCAGGCTTATCTGATCTTTGGTTACCGGGTTAAACCAGCTATATACAGCTACACGGTCAGGCCCGGGATTCCGGTATGCAAAGAAAAGCAGGTTTTTGTCCTTCCAGTACCAGTTAAGCAACTGACCTTCCTGGAATTCCCCATCCGCTACCGTTACATAGTTCTTATCTTTATCATTGAACCATCGGTAAACAGCAACAAGCTCGTCATCTACGTCCTGGGCAAATGTGTTATTACCTCCTAAAGTTGTAGCCAATACTGCTGTAAGGAGTACGAAAGTTTTTTTCATAATTGAATGCGTTTTTCTAAATCGTCCCCCAAAATACATAAAAAATACTTTGACTTGCAAGACATATTGATAAAAAAAATTCAAATCACCTCCGAAAACTGTTATTACTTTTGACAAATACCGCAATTGGCGTAGCTTTGGAGCCTTTCTGTGCCAGGCTGTCAGTTTTATAAAAATTGTACAGATTTTGATACCTGACATTATTATTTCTCAGCAGAAGGCGCATAAACTGTTTCCGGTTACTGTACTTTTGGGGGCACATTTACAAACTAATAAAAAACGACAAACGACATTTTAAAATGATAGGATTCCTTTCCAAATTATTCGGTGGTAACAAATCCGATAAAGACGTTAAACGCTTACAACCGCTTGTCGCTGAAATTAACGGTATATATAATGGTCTTCACGAATTATCCAACGACCAGCTCCGGGGTAAAACCCGGGAATTCCGCGACAGGATCCGTGAATATTTGCAGCAGATCGACGAGCAGATCACCGCCAAAAAACAGGAAGCGGAAGCAAATGAACAGTCGGACGAAGCTATTTATGACGAAATAGACCGGCTGATCAAAAAAAGAGACGAGCACATTGAAGAAATCCTGGAGCAGATATTACCCGAAGCATTCGCCGTTATAAAAGAAACAGCGCGCAGGTTTAAGGAAAATACTGAAATTACCGCCCTTGCAACCGATCTGGATAGAGAATTGTCGGCCACCGGGAAGGATTATATCCGTATAGACGGCGAACATGCTATCTATAAGAACAGCTGGCAGGCTGCGGGCAATACCGTCACCTGGAATATGCTTCATTACGATGTGCAGCTTATCGGCGGTATCGTGCTGCATGAAGGGAAGATCTCCGAGATGGCTACAGGTGAAGGTAAAACACTCGTCTCTACCCTGCCGGCCTACCTGAATGCCCTTGCCGGCGAAGGCGTGCATATCGTAACCGTGAACGACTACCTCGCCCGTCGTGACCAGGAATGGAACGGCCCCATCTTTGAATGGCTCGGCATTATAGTAGACTGTATAGACAAGCACCAGCCCAACTCCCCTGCCCGCCGGAAGGCTTACATGGCAGATATTATCTACGGCACCAACAACGAATTCGGCTTTGATTACCTGCGCGACAACATGGTGCATCATCCTGATGAAATGGTGCAGCGCAAACATCATTTTGCCATGGTGGATGAAGTGGACAGCGTATTGATCGACGATGCCCGTACACCGCTGATCATATCCGGCCCGGTGCCGCGTGGCGATGAGCAGCAGTTCCACGCCCTGAAACCGCGTATCGAGCGCCTGGTGGAAGCACAGCGCAAGATCGTCAACCACAGCCTTACGGAAGCAAAGAGACTGATCGCAGAAGGAAAAGCCGATAAGGAAAACGGCGGATTGCACCTGTACCGGGCATACAAAGGGTTGCCCAAGAATACCGCGATCATCAAATACCTGAGCGAAGAAGGCAACAGGCAGATACTTCAGAAAACGGAATACCACTATCTCGGGGAGCAGCAGCGCCATATGCCCAAGGTGCACAGCGAGCTGTTCTTTACCATAGATGAAAAGAACAACAGCGTTGACCTGACCGAAAAAGGCATCGCGCTGATCACCGGCGCCGGTGAAGACCCCAACTTCTTCATCATGCCGGATATTGCCACAGAGCTGGCAGAGATCGAAAAAAACGCAGCAACACCGGAAGAAAAAACACAACAGAAAGACACATTGCTCCAGGAATATGCGATCAAGGCCGACCGCATCCACTCCGTACAGCAATTGCTCAAGGCCTATACCCTTTTTGAAAAAGACGTGGAATACGTGGTGATGGACGGGAAGGTAAAGATCGTGGATGAGCAGACCGGCCGTATCCTGGACGGCCGCCGGTACAGCGACGGGCTGCACCAGGCCATAGAAGCCAAGGAAGACGTGCAGGTAGAAGCTGCAACGCAGACGTTCGCCACCGTTACCCTGCAGAACTTCTTCCGCATGTATCACAAGCTGGCCGGCATGACCGGTACGGCCGAAACGGAAGCCGGAGAGTTCTGGCAGATATACAAGCTGGACGTAGTGGGCATTCCTACCAACGTGCCCATATCAAGAAAAGACCAGCAGGATCTCGTTTACAAGACCAAACGCGAAAAATACAAGGCCGTCATTGATGAGATAGAAGCGTTGCGTGCCATCGGGCGCCCCGTGCTGGTAGGTACGACATCGGTAGAAGTTTCGGAATTGCTGAGCCGTATGCTCCAGCAGAAAAAAGTACCGCATAATGTACTGAACGCGAAACAGCACTCCCGCGAGGCTCAGATCGTGCAGGAAGCCGGGCTGAGCGGTGCGATCACCATTGCGACAAACATGGCCGGCCGCGGTACCGACATCAAGCTCGGCCCCGGCGTGAAAGAAGCAGGCGGGCTTGCCATCATCGGCACCGAGCGGCATGAAAGCCGTCGTGTAGACCGCCAGTTGCGTGGTCGTGCAGGGCGCCAGGGTGATCCGGGCACTTCCCAGTTCTTTGTTTCGCTGGAAGATAACCTGATGCGTCTCTTCGGCTCCGAGCGGATCGCTTCCCTGATGGATAAAATGGGACATAAGGAAGGGGAAGTGCTGCAGCACAGCATGATCTCCCGGTCTATCGAAAGAGCGCAGAGAAAAGTAGAAGAAAATAACTTCGGCATACGGAAGCGCCTGCTGGAATACGACGATGTGATGAACGCCCAACGGGACGTGATCTACAAACGCCGCAACCATGCCCTGTTCGGCGACCGGCTGTCTATTGATATCGACAATGCCATGTTTGACGTATGCTCCGACCTCGCGCTGCAGTTTGAAGACAACCGCGATTTTGAAGCATTCCGCATCGAAGTGATGAAACACCTGGCGCTGGAGCCAGAAACCACTGCCGAAGCTTTTGACAAAGGCGACCTGAATGCGATTGGTAATGACCTCTATCGCCAGGCCAAAGATTTCTATAACCGGAAGACCGAAGCCATGCGGACACAAATGGCTCCCTCGCTGGCACAGATACTGAAAGACAACGGCGACAAGGTCGAAAACATAGTTATTCCTTTTACAGACGGCATCCGCGGCATACAGATATATGTGAAGCTGAAGGACGCAGTAACACAGGAAGCCCGGCCCGTCATACAGACACTGGAGAAGACCATGACGCTCGCGATCATTGACGAATCCTGGAAAGACCATCTCCGCGCTATGGATGATCTGCGTCATTCCGTACAGATGGCGTCATACGAACAGAAAGACCCGCTGCTGATCTACAAATTCGAAGCGTTCAACCTGTTCAAGCAGATGCTGCTGGAAACGAACCGGAATCTTGTTTCATTCCTGCTGCGTTCCGGCATTCCCATGCAGGAAGCGCCCCAACAGGCGGCCAGAATGCCGCAGCAGCGTACGGATATGAGCAATATGCAGAATAACCGTGCAGAAGTAGAAGCCGCAGGCCAGGCATATGCAGCCGACGAAAACGATTATTACGAAGAGCCGCAGCAGCAAACTGCCGTAAAACGTACCCCCGTACAGGCAGGCCCAAAGATTGGACGAAACGACCCTTGCCCCTGCGGCAGTGGTAAGAAGTACAAATCCTGCCACGGTAAAGGGCTGTAACGACTTATATTGTCATAATGCAAACGACCGCGTCTCTATTTATTAATAAGAGAGATGCGGTCGTTTTTTTCTGTCGCTGATTTTGCGAAGGGAAGGTGGGAAATAACAGATCAATTCTCTTTTTTGCCAGCCTGTATATCCCGGACAAATGTCTCGGATACATCTGCCAGCATGGCAATCTTCTCCGGGCTGAAGTCTGTGTTCTGTAACAGGTTGCGTACAAAGGCCTCTTTACTTTCTTCCTGCCCTTCTTTCTTTCCCCAGATATATAGAATATCCTTTTCGTTGCGGAAAAAACTGGTGATACTTTCCATGTCGTTTAAAAAATCAAGGTCAAGGTTACGTAGTTGTGCCAGTATGCGCAATTGCCGGAAGTAGCGACCCAGCTCAAGTCCGGACGCGCTTTGTTTCACCTCCTGTACAATATGCCGCAGCGCAAGCTCCGGCGACTCATTTTCAAAGTTACCCAAAATTGCAAAAATTTTCTGTTCCGGATGTGCCGCTCTTAAAAAAAACCTGTAATCTATATCTCTAATATTGATCAGATTATAACGGAACCAGAAGTTTTTCTCCTCTATGGCAGTCGGCATGGTTGCCCGGCCTTTCCCGAGAAATATCACATGCTGCTGCACCGGCAGCCGGTACTTGCGCAGCGCCATGATGCAATACTCGGCCATACGCAGTGCCATCTGCGGCTCATTGGCCACCTGGTATTCGATATGAAGAATGAAACGGTTGCCTTCGCTGTCCGTTACTCTGCGCAGTACATCCGTCTTCCTTTCTTTTGTGTGCTGCAGGTCATCAGTAAGCTGCTCACTTTCTTTTACTTCTATACCAATCACGTATTGTAAGATCACAGGCAGGGCGATTTCCATGTTCTCCCGGAAAACGGTGTCCGTTGGCAATTGGGCGAATGCAATTCGCCCCTACGTGTAGATCCAATATTGCCGTGTTGATAAAAGACGATTCCGGACCTCATGGTATTCAATGCGATGTCACGCCGATGTAGGGGCGAATTGCATTCGCCCGTATAACATGCATTCGCCCATATAACACATAAAAGGCTGAAAGCCTTTGATACATATAGCCCGGGGCAACGCCCCGGATACCGGAAAACAGATAATATCCATGCGCCCTGAAAGGGCAATATATTTGCGGACACAGGATGACCTGCGGGACGTGGCGATTCATCGCGTTTCTACAATGTTATCTATTCATATACAATCCGGAATTTATATCCCCAAAATCCCATCCAACAAACAAATATGATTGTATAGTTGTTTGTTTTTCATTTCAATATCATACCTTCACATCGTTATCATTTATGCGATCCTTCGGTAAATAACAGAAGCAATCGCTTTGAATCCTGTGCCGGTAATCTGAGAAATTTCATGCACACAGGAGATAGGTCGGGTTGTCTGTGCATAACGCAGGCCAGCTTATCCGTGTGCAGGGTCTCTCAGAACCTCCGGTATGGTAAGTTGAGCCTGCGTTTTTTCATGTCTGAGACATTATAATCCACAGCAGCCAACGGTTCACGGCCTTTTCTTCTTATTCCTGAGTGCAGGAGGGCCGCTCATTGTTTCACCACTGCGGTACAACAATCAGAAGGCCGCAGGCAAATCTATCTGTTATGAATCAGTCAAAAACTGAGGAACACAAAACACGCATCCTCGACCCCCATCCCTTCGCCGTGCGTACGGCAGCCGACATCAACCGCACTCCGCCCTTCGGCAGCGGGCCGCTCCTGCTGGAGCAGACCCGCGAAAAGCCGCTCAAAACGGTCTGTAACCTGTTCGACTACGGTATAGATCACAGCCTGATCACCGTTTGGGAAGAATGGACGGAACTGGCCATCACCAGCAGCGAAGAAAACGTGTACAGTGAAGGCAGCGGCCGTGCCCGCCTGGTGCGGTTCGGCGGGTATTTCACTCAACTGATCGCCGCCTGGCTGCAATTGTACATACGCGTCACGCCCGAAGCGCTGCGCCCACCGCTGATGCTGCCGAAGCCCATCCCTGTAAAGCGCCTTTTATCTGTGGAGCAGGAACCTGAAGCCGTTGTCCGCAGCTTCACCCGTCTATATACCCGGCGGGAGAGCCTGCAGGAGCTTTGGGCGGCGCTGGATGCGGTTGCGGCCAACCCGGCTGCACGGCAGGTGGTACGGCGGAATCTGCTCAGCTATTACGAGACAATGGCCTGTATCGCGGAAGCTTCTTTCGCGCTATTTCCGTCCCCGGAAAGCCGCACGGGGAACGGGCTGTAATTTGGTGCTTACCAAATTTATTTTGGTGCTTACCAAAAAATATTTGGTAAGCACCAAAATAAATCCGGACGGCATCAAATCAAAAAAACAAGGCTGTGCTTTCCGGAAAGCACAGGCTTGTCAGATTTCAGAGCAGGCAAAGGAGGATGTCCTTATGCCTTTTGATAGTTGAGCGATATTTTTCGGACGGCATTACCGTACAAGCGTAACATCCCCTTTATAACTGTACTCCCCGTCTTTGCCGGTAAATTGCAGATGATAATAAAACGTACCGGGGCCTTGCAGCATTCCTTTATAATATCCGTCCCACTTTATCGAAACATTATTACTGACAAACACCCGCTCCCCGTACCGGTTATAGATCATCAGCCGGTAACCGGAAGGCGGGCAGCCCACTACCGGGCCGAACAGGTCGTTCTTACCGTCGCCGTTGGGCGTAAACGCATCGGGTATAAAGACCGGGCATTCGCAATATTCCAAAGTCACTTCCACCGTGTCCGCGCCTGCGCAATATGCATTCGATATCTGTACATAATAAGTACCGGCTTCCCGCACCACGCGCACAGATTCCGTGCTATGATCATCCCAGAGATAAGCCGTAGCGCCGGGCGTGGAAGCATCCAGTATCGCAGGCCTGCCATAGCAGATATGCCGGTCGCCCAGCACCGGCGACAGCACCGGTTCATATCTTATCCTCACCGTATCATGATCCGTACACGGGCCGATACTTACCGATACGGAATAAACGCCCGGAGCGGAAACCATCAGTTGCGGATCTGTAACGCCATTGTGCCAGCGGTATTGCGCACCGGCGGGAGCGGCATTCAAAACAAGACTGCCGGTGCACAGTACGGTATCATTACCGATATCTGCAGCAAAGCGGATAAAATCCACAATAAAGCTGTCGAGCACCATACTGCAGTTGCATGTAGCGTACACCCAAACTGTCTGCGACTCCCGTACTTCGAGGAATGGTGTTGTATCACCCTGATGCCACAAATAATGTTCATAACCCGGAGCGGCCGTGAGCGTAACCGAAGGCGCAAAGCACACGACCGTATCCCGCACACGGATCAGCGTATCTCCGGGACGCACCATAAGGCTGTCGGTTGTGATACAATGATCCACCTGTACCATTACTGTATATAGGCCGGGAGCACGCACTACATACACCGGCCCGGTTGTGGCATCCTGCCAGGTATAGCCGGCGCCGGAGCGGGGTATGGAAGCATCGAGCAAAATACTGTCGCCGTCGCAGATCGTGGTGTCGTTGCCGAGATCAGCATCAAAACGGATAAACCTGACTTTAAACGTATCTATCGTTACCCGGCAGCTTTCCCGGCTATAGACCCATAAGGTATCCGGCATTGTGACCTGCCTTACACAGCCCGTATCGCCGTTATTCCAGATACAGGAGCCGGTCGCTTCCGAAGACATGAGTTGAACGGAGGGCACGAAACAGACCGTTGTATCAGTCACGGCTGCCGTCGTATCCGGCAGACGAACCGACACGTAAAATGTATCCACGTTATACCGGCAGGAAGTGTGGTAAGCGACCCAATAGGCGCCTGAAGATGTAATTGTAAGCTGCTTGCCGGTGGAGCCGTTATTCCAGATATAGTCCCGGCCTGTAGTATCGGTCGCCGTAAGTGGTGTGGCGTCACAGATCGTATCGGTCATAACCCGGAACATAGTATCCCCTGAAAGGATAGGTACAACATTGGGTATTCCATAATACGGAAGAGCAGTGGGATTGGTCACCTGGACGCCCTGGGGCACATAATTACAGGCAGTTCCCGCATCGTTGGGCTGATCGACACGCCCCATGAAGCCATCGTTTTGAATAACATATACTTTCTGGTCGGGGGCCAGCTTGATACCTGAGATAGCGGATGACCCACCCGGGTATGGCCCTATGGTGTGCAGCAATGTCTTTGCAGCAGCAGGATTCGGTGCGCTGAGATCAAACTGCCATAGCCTGGAAGAGTGGATCGGGAGATCGGACTCAGACACATACAACTTGGAATTATCCGGGGAGAAACAGGCGCTGTAATATTCTCCAGAGATATCCAGTTGAACAGAATTGGACACTATTCCTGTAGCCGGGTCAAAATCTGAAACGATCAGCCCCAAGGGGTGCGTTCCGAAGTTTGTCGCTACCAGTTTTCTATGATCCGGGGATCCGCAGAGAGCACCTATATGAGCAAGAACACCTCCACTATTGGATACTACGGGTGTGGTGTTGATGCCTGCCGCACTTACCTCATAGGCCAGATAAGTGTTGGTTGTATCACGGCATGTGATCACCCAGATATTACAATTGGAACCCGGTATCGCAGTTAGTCTTTCAGTCAGCATCTTGGAACTGTCTATAACGATCCCCTTCCTCCCGGGTACAATATTCCCCATTCCGTTGTTCAGCGTCATATCAATGACACTGTAGTATAGCGTTGCCGGGCCAAAGGTCATGTTTACCACGCCGACGGAGAACAAATAGTACTGATCCGCAGATCCGGGCACAGGTACGATCAGGGCGGCCTGAGCTGAGGTTTCCACACGTTCATTAGCCGCAACAATGCCGAAGCCATTGGGCATCAGGTTATGCTGCCGGTCCCATACTTTATTTCCTTCGGAATAAAACAACAGTTTACCCTGGGCATCACATACGGACGCGCATCCCTCCGTTTGATCAATTGCTGCAGTTATCAGTACCGGGCTTCCGCTGTTAAAGTCGAGACCTTTTTGCCTGCCAAATGCCCATACATTTTCATACTGTGCGGTGGTGGTTGCGGGTAAGATATATGTAACGGCAGTAAAGAGGTAAAATAGTATTCGGTTCATATGGTTTTTATTATGCGCATCGGTCATTCAATCCTGCTGATCAATAACGGAATGAGCCAAAAGTAGCCAGGCCGGTTCCGCAACGTGAGAGTATATATACCCATTTTCGGATGATACTGCGGCTTCGGATCCACGGGAAGAACCGTTTTTTAAAGGAATGTATTATCTTGGTTGCACTTCGATATATGCTTCCCGAAATATCTTTACAATATCAGACTTTTATCGTATTCAGGCATGTATATATGTACTGGTCCCGGCTCCTGTACACTTGTACTTTTCTTATAGCGGGAAGTCTGCCAGCCGCTGCTCAGGACCAACATCCTATTCACCGGTTGGGGTTTCCGCATGACTTGTATCCGGGGCATGAGGATACAATGCTTGTAAACAAATGGCTGGCTCGTGGCAATGGACTGATCGCAATATCGCCGGACAGCGCAGAAATTTACTTTCAGCAGGCATTGGAAAAAAGCGGGCTGATCTCTTATACGGCAGGAGCGGCAAGATCCTATGAAGGCCTTTCGTCTGTCTATACACAGAAGCAAGCGACACAGCAGGCCATTTCCGCTTATGAAGCTGCGATACAACAATATGAGCTTATTTACCCAAAGGAAAAACTATTACGGAAGTATGCCGCGTTAAGCCATATTTATGGGAAAAGCGGCGCGTATTCAAAAATCGTTTCGCTTTACCGGCAGGTAATGCAGCCCCCCCTTCCTGCAACTGCGGATCCGGAAGGACTTGCCGGGCTGAACAGTATCATGGGCCTTACCTGTTATACGCTTGGGCATTTTGATTCTGCTGCTGTTTTCTTTTATAAAACCTTATCAGGGGCCGTTAGGCCCGATTCGTTCAATACGCAAATCTTTTTCCGGACATACTCGGGGCTGGGCGGGATAGCCATGCGCTTAAGGCGTTATGATCAGGCTTTACTCTATTTTAAATATGCCGGGCAGATCGCTGAAAGGTTTGGCAGGAGCCGGGAGTCATTATTGGCCATGGGGAATATGGCAAGTGTGTATTATGAAATAAAAAAACCTGTTGCAGCAGAAATGTATTTGCAGCGGATACAAGACCGGATAAATGCATCGGGCGATTCTTTTGCCGATGTGGAAGAGCATATCGCATATACGCGGGCCTTGCTTTTGATTGACCAAAAAAAATACAAAGAGGCTCATCCTTATTGCCGGCAGGTGTATGCAAGCGCTTTGGCCGGAGCACAGTATTCCAACCTTGTGGACGCTCACTACCTGATGGGCTGCTCTCATGTGGGCATGCACGAATACAGGCGGGCAATACCTTATCTCAGGAACGGGATAGCATTATGCCGGTCATCCGGATATACCGGAAATAATTACGCCAACCTGTATTCATTTCTTTCCCACGCTTATGCGGGCCTCGGGGATTATCACCAGGCTTTTTTATACCGGGATACGGCAGCTTTGCTGAGCGACAGCATGTACGGGGAGGTAAATATGAGACAGGTAGCTGCAGTGGAGATGAAATATAAAACAGCGGAAAAGGACCGGCAACTGGCATGGCAGCAGCTTCAGATCAACCGGAAAGAAAGCAAGCTGAAAGAGAAAAACCTGTGGATCGGCGGCATCGTAATCAGCAGCCTGCTATTTTTGATGTTGGTTGCCACACGCTATCGTAACCGGCAAAAATTGCAGGAGCAGCAACTGAAAATCACACACCTGGACGCCCGTATGCAGGGTGAAGAGCTGGAGCGGGGGCGCATTGCGCAGGAACTGCATGACGGAGTCAGCGTGCTGCTGTCGGCGGCCAAAATGAACTATACGGCGCTGGGCAGGGAACATACGGATATTGCCCACTCAGCTTTTTACCGGGAAGGCATGCATTTACTGAACGAAACCAGCCGGGAGCTTCGCTCGATATCCTACAACCTGGTGCCGGAACAATTGATCCGGCAAAGCCTTCCTGCTGCTATCCAGGCTTTCTGCGAGCTGATCCAGAAAGGACATGATCTTACCATTGAGCTCCAGAGCTACGGATCTTACCGTAATATACCCCCTGAGTTTTCCTATATGGTTTACCGGATTGTCCAGGAACTGATACAGAATGTGGTCAAACATGCCCGCAGTACCCATGTGCTGGTACAACTGATTTTGCATGACGACGAGCTGCACCTTACCGTTGAAGATAACGGCATCGGGTTTGACACCGGGAAGCAGGACGGAGGGATGGGCCTGCAGAACCTGTACAAAAGAATAGAATCGCTACAGGGCAACTGTTCCATATCTTCACACCCGGACGCGGGAACTACCGTAGAAATTGAAATACCTTTATCAGACAGATAGTTATATGCATATCAGGATTTCCATAGTAGATGATCATCCCCTGCTGGTCAAGGGGCTGCAAAGCATGCTCGGACAACATGAAGGCATTGAAATAGTGGGTACTTACCAGAACGGACGGGAATTGCTGCAGGGGCTCCGGGAAGTTCAGCCGGATGTGCTGCTGCTGGATATACAGCTCAATGGTCAATCCGGGGATGAGCTCGCTCCCCTGCTGCAGAAAGACTATCCGGGCATGAAGGTGCTGGCATTAACGAATATGGAGCATGAGTATTACATCAAAGCCATGCTGCAGCACGGCGTCATGGGTTACGTTCTGAAAAGCAGCGATGAGATCGTTTTACTGGAGGCCATCCGTACCGTTTACCGGGACCAGCCCTATTTTGATCCGGCGATCCGCAGGCAGGCAGTCAACGCGCAACGGAAGGCGACGCTGAACCCCACCCTGACCCGTCGTGAGAAGGAAATACTGGACCTTATTGCGCAGGATTATAACAGCAATGATATAGCGGATAAATTATTCCTGAGTAAGCGTACCGTAGACAACCACAGGCTGCACCTGTTATTAAAGCTGGATGTAAAGGGCTCTGCAAGCCTCGTGAAAAAAGCAATAGATCTTGGATTGATCAAATAAGGTTGTTGGTTGTAGAGACGCGATGAATCGCGTCTCCTGACCGCATATCTGTGCTATAACATATGGGAGACGCGATAAATCGCGTCTCTACACATCCCTTCTCCAATCCGGGTGCTCATCGACTTCAGGCGCTATGGGATCGTCGCCTGGTAATTCCCGGAAATGTCGCTGCTCAATGCTGTCCAGTACGGCTTTCCGTTTCAGATGCTGACCTACCAGCGTTTTTATATGTTTCCCCGCAAGATTAAGCACGTCGTTCTTAAGCCGTACCCGGCGTACCAGACGCGCCAGTATAAAAAACAACAGGGCAATAATAACCAGCAGCCCGGCCACACATAAGAACAGGTTGTTCATATCAGCAATGCCCAGGCGGTCTGTAAACTCCTCCCGGCTACGCAGCACATGCAGCAGATGAAACGGATAAATGCGGTTCATAAAGACGATCAGCAGGATCATCGCAACCCCAAGCAAGTAGCATAATATTTCATAAAAGATCAGTAACCCCTTGCTCAGCAGGCGTTGCGCTACCGGCCGGCGCAACGACACAGCCAGCGGGTCAAAGATGTCAAGCTGCTCCCGGATCAGTTTTTTTTCTTCATGGAATCCCTGCAGCAGGTCGTCATGTAAACGGGATGTGCTCATAGTGGACTGAATTTGAGCAGCAAAGGTACAGCCGGTCGCCGGCTTGTAAAAGCAGCCGGACGTATAAATTTCCCACAATTTATCGGGAAGCCGTTGATAACTGCCGTCCTTTTCGCAACTTTGCAGACCAAATTTGAAAATTTTGGAATTTGAAAATTTGAAAATGTACACGTGATGTTCATTTTCAAATTAACTCATTTTCAAATTCTCAAATTAAAAAGAAATCATGTACGAAAAAGAAATAAGCCGCCGGCGCACCTTCGCCATTATCTCTCACCCGGATGCGGGTAAAACCACACTTACCGAAAAGCTGCTGCTCTTCGGCGGGGCGATACAGGTGGCAGGCGCCGTAAAAAGCAATAAGATCAAAAAGCATGCTACGAGCGATTTTATGGAGATCGAGCGGCAGAGAGGCATCTCGGTGGCCACCTCAGTAATGAGCTTTGAATATAAAAACCTCCTTATCAACCTGCTTGATACACCGGGCCACAAAGACTTCGCAGAAGATACCTACCGTACACTGACGGCCGTGGACAGTGTCATCCTGGTAATAGACAGCGTCAGCGGTGTGGAAGAGCAGACACGCCGTCTTATGGAGGTGTGCCGGATGCGGGATACGCCGGTGATCGTCTTCGTCAACAAACTCGACCGTGACGGGAAATACCCCTTCGACCTGATAGATGAAATCGAAAAAGAGCTGAACATTTCCCTGCATCCCCTTTCCTGGCCGATCAATATGGGACGTTCGTTTAAGGGTGTATATAATCTTTATGACTCATCGCTGCTGTTGTTTACTCCCAACCAAAAGGCGACTGAAGAAAATTCCGTACCGGTAAACGATATTAACGATGCATTTCTGGACGAGAAAATCGGCGGACAGGATGCCGCACAGCTACGTGAAGATGTGGAGCTGCTGGAAGGTGTGTACGGCGCACTGGATACCGACGCCTATCTTAAGGGTAAGGTAGCCCCGGTGTTTTTCGGCTCCGCAGTCAACAACTTTGGTGTACGCGAGCTGCTGGATACCTTTATCCGCATCGCCCCGCCGCCGCAGGCCCGTCCTACAGATAAACGGACCGTGCTGCCGGCAGAGGACAAGTTTACCGGCTTCGTCTTCAAGATCCACGCCAACCTCGACCCTCGCCACCGCGATCGTATAGCCTTCCTGCGGGTATGTTCGGGAAAATTTGAACGGAATACTTTCTATAAGCATACCCGCCTGGAGAAAGATGTGCGCTTCAGCAGCCCCTACTCTTTTCTCGCGCGCGAAAAAGACGTCATTGAAACCGCTTACCCCGGTGACGTGGTGGGGCTGTTCGATACCGGCAACTTCAAAATAGGCGATACGCTTACACAGGGCGAACAACTACAGTTTACAGGCATCCCAACCTTCTCGCCGGAGCTGTTCAAAGAGCTGGTCAATAAAGACCCCATGAAAACCAAGCAGCTCGAAAAGGGCATCCGGCAACTGACCGATGAAGGCGTGGCGCAGCTGTTTACCCAGCATGGCGGCAACCGGAAGGTCATCGGCTGCGTAGGCGATCTCCAGTTTGAAGTGATACAATACCGGCTGCTCCATGAGTACGGCGCTTCCTGCTCATTCATACCGCTCAGCTTCTACAAAGCCTGCTGGATCACCGGCGATAAAAAAACGCTGGAGGACTTCATCCGCTTCAAGCAGGCAAATATCATGGAAGATAAAGACGGCAATCTCGTTTACCTGGCGCAAAGCGAATGGTTCCTCAATACAGAAAGGCAGAATAATCCGGGTATTGAGTTCCATTTCACCAGTGAGTTTAAAACTGCGGGAACGCAGGTTAATTAGCCAATAGGCTGATTAGCTAATTAAGCCGTATATTCGTAGTATGGAACGCAAGACTCACTATGCACCCGTATCCGTGGCTCTGGAACGTCTCCGCGAGCAAGGATACACAATGGACTTCAACCTGGAAGAGAACTGCATCGCATGCGGTGTTCAGAAATTCGGGGCCGATGAATTCGAGATCACCGAAGTCTACCGCTATGAAGGCAATACCGATCCTGCAGACGAAGCGACGGTTTATGGTATCCGTTCCTCAAGCGGGCTGAAAGGAGTGCTGGTTACAGGTTACGGGACTTCCGGCGACACTATGTCTACCGCTATATTGAAGAAGTTAAGGTAAATCACCGGTTCCCAACGAATTTTAACCTTTCCCCGGCACCGGTTCTCCCCGGTTTTCGCTACCTTTGACGCTTGCTTTTTTCTGAATGGCAAAGGGTCATATGGCACTACCACCACTGCTGAGACATATATATAACTACGGTACGGAAGAAGTGATCCGACGGGGAAAACGGATTTTCCATACCTCCGGCGTCAGCCTGTTGGATATAGACCATCTTCTGGAACAGATACGTTTCCGTGTCCGGAATGACATGTATCACAACTATTATACGGTAACTATTAATAAATACCTGCATCCGGAAAAATTATCCGTAAGATGTCAGTGCCCGTATAACCTGGGAGAGATCTGCCGGCATGAAGTAGCCGGCCTGTTCCAGCTGCATGATATGGTGTTGGGCGGGTACTTTAACGATGCGGCTGTAACATACAACCAGGAGCATACCGTCCTGCGTATCCGCGTTGTCAACGAACACACGCTCCGTATATACACAGGCAACCAGATCATGGAAGAGGCCGTAAAAAAAGCAGCCCGCCGGGAAGCACAGATACACGTGGCTGAAAATGACCGTATCGAAGCCGAAGTGCCCGATGGCGATCAAACTTATCGGGTAGCGTTGCGGAGGAACGAAGAAAGGTATTTCAATACCTCCTGCGGCTGCAATGAAGAACAGTACCCGCTGTGCGTTCACAAGGCAACACTTTTTCTTCAGGTCTTGCAGCAGAGCGGTCCGCAATATTTCCAGACAATGCACAACTGGAATGATCAGAAAAACAAGTTACTGAGCCAATACGGTTACAGCCTGCAGGATGATCTTACAAACAAGTTCACTTTTACTTACGAAAACGGCAAGCCATTTCTCCGGATACTGGATTCTTCTATAAAAAAAGTCAACTTCATCGAACCGGCGATTACAGCGCCACCTGTTGCTGTGGCAGAAGTGGAGAAAAGACTGGGTATCGTGATAGATACAACTGTCCCCTGGTATCCGTTTGTACAGGTAATGCTGGTTTCCGGCGACAGTGAGAACGGACTGGACCGGTTTTCGGGAAAAGTGGCCCGGCTGGAGTTACGTCAATACCTCAATCCCGGTACATATGCCGCATCCGATCGCTCTCTGTTGCCGGTCATCCGTAAGTTTATTCCCGAAGAAATATTGAAATACCTGCGGCGCAACCTTCCTTTCGGCGAATTCCTTGACGATTATCAGCAAGTACTGAA
The DNA here is from genome assembly GCA_964527735.1 of uncultured Chitinophagaceae bacterium. Classification (GTDB taxonomy): domain Bacteria; phylum Bacteroidota; class Bacteroidia; order Chitinophagales; family Chitinophagaceae; genus JBEBVQ01. The sequence continues at coordinate 39,899 of CAZGPG010000014.1, forward strand.
GGAAGAACCGGCGGAGGACGTCCGGCAGCTGGTATGGGAGTATCTGCAGCCCCGTTACGCAAAGCTGCTGGAGCAATATGCCGCGCATTCGCTTATATTCCTGCATGCCCATGGCAAGCCGCTCAGCTCTAAAGGACTGCAGCCCGTAAAGTTCAATCCTGTGCCGGTATCCGCCCGTCTTTTTGCAGACCGCCGGGGCACAGATTACCGCGTGTCGCTCGAATGGTATATTGACAACAGCTATGTCCCCTGGCATGAAGTGCGCATGCTGAATGCGGGCCTGCTGTTATACGGGGATACGCTGCATGTGGTTGCAGACAGCTCACTGGCAGGTCTGGCGGAAACCTTCTTCCCACACGGCAGTATAGAGACAGATACCAGCGACTGGCCTGCATTCCTTCAGGAAAAGCTAATGCAATGGAGGCATACGCTCCCGGTACATTTTGCAGATGAAATGGTGGTGCACGCAGGCGATATCCGTCCGGAATACCGGGTATACCTGAAAGAAAGAGAGATGATGCTCATCCTGCAGCCGGTATTCGCATACGAAGGCACAGAGGTATTTACTGATACCATGGGCGACGTGATCCTGCCCGGCGAAAACGGAGTCATAAAAGTCATCCGGCGCAACGAAGCAGCAGAAACGCAGCTTAAGCAACTGCTTCATCATATACACCGCGATATACGCTATAATGAAGATGGCGGCTTCTACCACCTTCATGCAAACCGGGTGCTGGCAGAAAATTGGTTTTTCCGGTTCCTGGATATTATGAAGGAGCAGCACGTATCCCTTTTCGGCTTTGAAGACCTGAAACAATTACGGATCAATACGCACAAGCCGGATACGCGGATACAGGTGAGCAGCGGTATTGACTGGTTTGACGCGGCTGTGGAAATCACATTTGGCGACCAGATCGTAACCATTGCAGAAGTAAAAAAAGCACTTGCACGGAAAGAAAATTTTGTACAGCTGGGCGACGGCACACTCGGCCTGCTGCCGGAAGAATGGTTGAAAAAATATGCATTGCTGGTAAAGATGGGCGCCGCCGGTGATGGCAGGCTCCGGTTGAAAAAATTCCACTTCAGCATACTCGACGGCCTGCTGGCAGACGTAGACGAAACAGCGCTCCTCGCCGAGCTGGAAGAAAAAAAGGAACGCCTTTCGGAGATTATCAGTAACGACTATTCGAGCGTACCTCCTCCGGACACATTACAGGCAGAGCTGAGACCTTACCAGATAAGCGGTTTCCAGTGGCTGCTGTTTTTACAGGAAGCCGGATGGGGTGGTATACTGGCCGATGATATGGGGTTGGGTAAAACCGTCCAGACGCTCGCTTTCCTGCTGCATTACAAAGAACAGAACCCGGATGCCCGTTTTCTGGTGGTATGCCCCACTACCCTCATGTACAACTGGGAAAACGAGATCCGGAAGTTCAGCCCGCATCTGTCGCATGTGATACACCACGGGCCGAAACGCCGGCTGGTCGGTGATCTGTTCACCGCGTACGACATCACGATCACCACCTATGGTACGATGCGGAGCGATATTAAAATGTTCCGGCAGTTTGAATTCGACTATGTCATTCTCGATGAATCGCAGGCAATCAAAAATCCCCAGTCGCAGGTAGCCAAAGCTTCACTGCTGCTGCTGGCAAAAAACCGGATTGCCCTGAGCGGAACCCCGCTGCAAAACAATACATTTGACCTGTATGCCCAGATGAACTTCCTGAACCCCGGCCTGCTCGGAAGCCGGGAGTTTTTCATGAACCAGTTCGCCACGCCGATCGATAAATTCCAGGAAGCCGATGTAAAGCAGCAGTTGCGCAAGCTGATCTACCCTTTCCTGCTGCGCCGCACCAAGGAACAGGTAGCCAAAGACCTGCCCGAAAAAACGGAAACGCTGCTTTATTGCGAAATGGGCGCCGAACAGCGCAAGATCTACGATGCTTACCGCAACAGCTACAAAAACCTCCTCCTTGGCATGATCGACGACCAGGGTATGGAACGTTCGCGGATGCACGTCCTTCAGGGGCTTACCAAACTGCGCCAGATATGCGACTCACCCGCCATCCTGAATGAGGCGGAAGTATTTGAAAATCATTCTGTAAAAGCAGATCAGCTGATGGCAGAATTGACGGAACATGTGGGGAATCATAAAGCCCTGATCTTCTCTCAGTTTCTCGGTATGCTCGCTATCATCCGGGCAAGACTCGAAGAAAACAATATTCCCTATGCCTATTTTGACGGCAGCACATCTTCTGCCGACCGGGAACGTGCCATCCGGACATTCCAGGAACAGGATGAATGCCGGGTTTTCCTTATTTCCCTGAAAGCGGGCGGTATTGGCCTTAACCTCACCGCCGCCGACTACGTATATATCGTGGATCCCTGGTGGAATCCTGCAGTAGAACAACAGGCCATAGACCGGACCCACCGTATCGGCCAGACACGTAATATCTTTGCCTACCGGCTCATCTGTAAAGACACCATAGAGGAGAAAATGCTGCTACTACAGGAACGTAAACGGACGCTGGCAAAGGAATTGATATCAGACGACAATGCCTTTATCAAACGTCTTACAAGGGATGATATCGCCTATCTGCTTAGCTGATAAAGAAATGTAACGGCATTAAAAAAGCCGGCTGCGAAAGCCGGCCTTTGTGCCTTTGAAAGGCTCCCAATCGAAATATGTAAACAGCAATGCTGCGGGTGATCTATATATAAAACGCCGCTTTAAAAAAATACCCCTATCCGTCCTCCAAGAAAAAAAATCAGCGGGTATCGTACCACCGGTCGAAGAGATATTGAAACTCCAGCCGGTAAACACCACCGACAATGCCCAGCCCTCCTTCTACATATCCCGTCACTTTTACCGGATGCAGCAAGGTATTATAAGCGGAGGAAGGCTCAAACAATTCATAGCCCTTGAGATAGGTAAAGTAGTCCTCCGACACAGATTTCACCTGCAGGATGACAGGACCTTTCGGTCCGTCCTGCGATACGAACAGGCTCTTATCCAGGTAGACCTGCGTTGTGTACACCCGTCCGTTAATGGTCTTGTCGCTGAGCAGAATCCTTTTACTGGCGCTCTGCGCCGTGCCCAGCCTGAGGTTTTCCGTCCGGTCGTCGTCGGTATAAATATAAATCCGTCCGTAATTGCCGGGCCAGGTGGTGTCCCACGAAACCTCCGGCAGCGTGCCTTTCCGCAGAAGGCTATCGTATAGCGACTCATGCTCGGATACCTTATAACGTGCGTCGAGATAGGTGAAACTCCCGTCTATTTCCACATATTCCTTTACTCCCTCAATCACATAGAAATGCTCACGTTCGCCATCGTCCCGGATCTCTATCCGGACGCGCAGCAGGCTAATGCCGTTCACCCAGACAGAAGCGGTGTCAACTACAGAAGCACTGAAAGCAGGAGGAATATATACCTTACAGACAGCCGGCTGAAGCTTTTGATGGGTGACGGTAAGGGTATACAACTGATCGGGAAGTATTTTGCTGGGACAGCTATAGGGCAAAGTGTGCAGCAACGTCACCCAGGCATCGTATGAGGGCGTAAGGTATTCTATATAACCCGGATTCCGGGTAAGTCTCATCCGGAATTGAGCAGGTGGCGTATATTTCATTGAAGAGCTTGCCGCTATCGGGATGCTCTGGCCGGCCCGGATACGTACCGTATCATTGGCGATCAGCTCTCCCAGTAGCACAATCATCTGCTGTGGTTCGATATCCGGTAGTTTCAATGGTTTGGTGCATCCGCCGGTACCGAGACAGAACAACAGCAATACCGTCTGCCAGCATTGCTTTCCTGCACATAATATATCGCTGACCTGTAGCATTCAGAAACTGAGCCTGTATGTAATATAAGGAATAAGTTGTAAAACACTTAATTGCTCAAGCTTAAATGATCCGTCACTCTCGTTATGCCGCAGGGTAACAAACATAACATTGGGGCGTCCGTACACATTGAAAGCGCCGAACGACCATGTGCGGACGGAATGCTCATTCCTTTTCTTTGTAAAATCAAACCCTATATCAAGGCGGTGAATGGCCGGCAGCCGGTAAGCATTCCAATCGGCATAGTTATACGTATAATCTGCAGAAGTGACCGAAGGCTGGATGATCATGAGGTTGTTGTCGAGATCCGGATATATCTGATCCGGCAAGGTAAATGCCTCACCGCTCATATATGTCCAGTTCACACCCATATTGGCATTTTCAGCCAGCTTGCAGGTCGTGGCAATCTTAAGATTGTGCCGGCGGTCGTACCTGTACGGGAAAGCTGCGCCGTCGTTCAATTGATCAAACTGCCGCCAGCTCCACGAAAGCGCATAAGTCAGCGATGTACGTACCGGTCCGAACCATTTTTCTCCTGCCAGCTCCAGGCCATAGCTCCATCCCTGACCCTGCATAATTTTATCCTGCCAGCGCGGAGAATGATCGAAAATGTTTTTGCCGGTGGTATACACGATCACACCATTTGTATACTTGTAATACACCTCCGCACTGTAATGAGCTCCCCGGTATCTCCCGCTGTAACCTAAAGTACTGATCCAGCCTCTTTCCGGCGTTATCTTCTCTGTGCTCGGCACCCAGAAATCAGCGGGTAGCCCGTAAGAATTATTGCTGATCAGGTGAAGGAACTGAACCATATGTGATACTGAGCCATAGAACAGATGATTGCCGGCAGGCCGGTATGAGGCATACAGCCGCGGCTGGAAGCCGGCATAATTGAACTGCGCACTGACCCAGTTTGCCCAATGAATGCCCGGGCGTATCAACAGCTTATCATCTATCTTCACTTCATCTTCGGCGTATACCATGATCTCATTCGACGAAAATTCATTGCTGACGGGATTTACCGGCAGGGGAATACGGGCGTTAACCCGTACCAGCTTTGTGGGCTCAAACAAAGAATAAGAATAGCTGCCCCCGACCTCTATCTTATGGTTGTACTGCGGGAACCATTGCGCCTGGAGACGCAGGGCGCTTTCGTTGATCCGTGAAGCGCCTGTGTAGGTACCTTCATTGCTGATACCGTTGCTGTCTATTACTTGCGCGCGGTCTTTCAGCTCATACTCAAAATGACTGTAGGTATATGTAGTATTGAGAAATATTTTGGGTGTGATCACCGTTGTCCATTTGGCCGAAGCAATCGTATTGCCCCACCGGGTGCGCAGGGAGCTCTCGTCTCCTTCCGAATACCGCACCTGGTCGCGTCCGGTATAATAGCTGATATAGACACGGTTATTCTTGTTGATGATCCAGTTGCCTTTGGCATTTACATCATAAAAATGAATGCCGATCTGATTGGTAAATGGCAGGATCAGCCCGTCTACCCAGGTACGCCTGCCGGATACCATAAACGAAGCCTTGTCTTTGACGATCGGCCCTTCGAGGTTCAACGTGCTTTTTACCAGCCCCATGGTAAATTGTCCGCCGATACGCTCCATATCTCCGTCCCGTGTATTTACATCTACTACAGAAGACAAGCGCCCGCCGTAGCGGGCCGGGAATGCGCCTTTATAGAAGTCGGCAGATTTTATAGCCTCTGTGTTGTAGACGGACGTCAGCCCAAAAAGATGATCCACATAATAAAGCGGTACACCATCGAGCAGGTACAAATTCTGGCCCGGATCACCGCCCCGTACGATCAGGCTGCTGGTCCCGTCAATGCCTGCCTGTACGCCGGGCGAAGCCTGCTGCAGCGTACGCAGTACTTCGGTCTCTCCCAGCAATGCTTGCTGCCGGTATATATCCGCCGGCGTTATCTGCAGGTAATCCCCTTCTTCTATGGGGCGAGAGCGCTCCGATACTATGTTCACTTCCTGAAGGGTATTGGCCGGCTGTAATAAGATATTCCATTGCTTTTTCTCCTGGCAGGCCACCTGTATCGTGTCTGTCTTATAACCAATATACGATATGTAAGCCGTATAGTTGCCACGCGGTACCGTCAGGCTGAAAAAACCGTAATTATTGGTTACTGCTCCAACCTTTAATGCGGGAATAAATACATTGACGCCGATCAGTATTTCCCGGCTGCTCTGATCACGGATATAACCGCTGATCGTACATCCGTCTTTTCTCCACCCGGCGGCAGGTACGATCAGGATTCTTTGCCGGCGCTCGGCAAGGGTTACTTTGTACCCGGCGAGCAGCACCGACAACACCTCGCCGATCGTCTGTTCCGTTCCGCTGAGCCGGATAATATCGGTCGTATTCAGGAAAGATGCGCTGAAAGAAAGAGTAACCCCTGTACGGGTACGGATATCATCAAAGAATGCATCAAGACGCCCTACCTTAAAAGAAGGCTGATAGGGTGTCTCCAACAACTTAGTCCCCTGCGCCCCGGCAAGCAGGGGCATGAGCATAAAAAGCAGGTATAACCATATTGTAGCCAGGGAAAACTTCATCAGTCGGCAGTGCGAACGGTATATCCATCATTTCCTTTGGACCATTCGCAATGCGTGATCAGGCAGAGGTCTGTAAGCATTTCCTCCAGGTCCTGATCTTTAAAACTGATATCAATAAGCTGCGACCTTTGGGCGGCAGGCATAGCAGGATCAAACTTTATAGTCGTATGACCCATGTCCCCCAGTTCTTTGATTACATTACGGAATGGTTCTTCGCGAAAACTCAGTTTACCCGTTTTCCAGTAAAGATAACTATCTGAGGAAACAATATCCGTAGAAATCACACCTTTTTTCAGCCGGCCCTGCTTTCCCGGGGTCAGCACTATTGAGTTTTTGAAGGGGGTACGGACATCCGACAATTGAACTTTCCCGGATGCTACCGTAACAAGTGCCTCATCATTGCCACACGCAACATTAAAAGATGTGCCCAGTACTTTTACAATTGCGTCGCCGGCATCTACAAGGAATGGCCGTTCTGCATCTGGGGTTATTTCAAAAAAGGCTTCTCCGCGCAAGGATACATGTCTTTCTGCTCCGCTAAACACTCTCGGATAACGTATAGTCGCTCCCTCCCGCAAAGTAACCCGCGACTGGTCGGGCAGCACAAGCGACCGGTTTTGTGCGACAGCCAGAATTTCCACCACGTCTTCGGGCCGGTCAAAGAAACGGTACAGGAAGAGTCCCGCTATTAAAAAAGCAGCGGCAATACCCATCTTCAGCCAGGAAGGAATGCCCATACGGACGGTCTTCACCGGCTCTTCACTGATACCCGTGGCAGCTGCAACTTTTGCCCAGGCTGCAGTCGTATCGAATGCAGGCATGTCAAAAACAGCATCTGTTTCTTTCCATAGCGCCCGCACACGTTCAAAAGCAGCACGATTCGCAGCATCGGCGACCAGCCATTCTTCAAAACGCTGCTGCTGCTCGCCAGAGAGCGTTCCGGTAAGCGCTTTGGCAAAAAGTATATCAATATCGTGCTCCATACAATTACTCTTTATAAAAACGTATCTCTATAAAAATACCCCTATCCTTCTTTAATTTGAAAATTTGAAAATGTGCTGATTTGAAAATGATCCATATTATGTAAACTTACCTTCCCCATTTTCAAATTTTCAAATTCACAAATTTTCAAATATAAATAGCATTAAAATTGCATAGTATATCAAACAATATCCCGCCTGAAAACAAAGTCGTCAAGTCCCTGAATATCCGCAAAGCCTTCCCCATTTGATTCTCCACTGTTTTTACCGATATATCGAGCGTGGTTGCCGCCTGCTTGTAGCTGAGCCCCTGTAGCTTCACAAGCAGGAATACCTCCCTGCATTTGGGAGGCAACAGATCAAGCGCCCGGACAATTTTTTGCTGCCGTTCATTTAATTCTTCCTGCTTTTCGCGTAAAGAATACCAGGGAACAGGGGGCGGTTCAGGGGTCTGCTCGGGATAATACACCTGCTGCACTTTTTGTTTCCGCAGGAGGGAAATACAGTTATTCCGTACAGCAGTAGCCAGGTAGAAGCGAATGTTTGGAGACCCCAGCATCTCCTGCTTCTGTTCCCATATTTTGATAAACGTATCCTGCACAACGTCCTCGGCCAGCTGCTCATCCTGCGTATAGCTGAAGGCATACCGGCACAATTTCCCGTATTCATCCCGGAATAGCGACCGGAACAGGTTTTCTGCTACTTTTATAGTTCCCGCCATGAAATTATGGCTACAAAGAAAACTTTTATTTAGGTAACCAACACATATAAAATACGTTAAATAAAATAATGTACCGGGTAAATCACATTGCTGAAACGGTTTACCGGGAAACGTTTATTTTTAGAATCGGAAACAGGAAATGTGTTTAATGTGAAAATGTGACAAATGTGAAGTATCCGGAAAGACGACACATCAGAAATAGCTCATGAAGGATGAACAGAAAAAAGCATAACATACTCATCAAACGGGTATCATGGATGATTGTCCTGGCGCTCATCTTATGCCAGAATTTATACGGGCAAAAGCGCGATACTGCTGCGCCGGCCAGAGATACGCTGACGGACGAAATTCTCATCCGGCAGTCGGAACAGTTCCGGAAGCTGGAGGCTTTGCGTATAGCTGATTCCATCAAAAGAACAGAACTGGAGCATCAGCTGCAGACACTACGCTTTACCGATAACCTGAGAAAAGAAGAGCTGCTTACCGAACTGGAAACACTCCGCAACCGCGACTCGCTCAACATAGTGCGGCAGAAGGAAAAAATAGATTCGCTGCGCGGGATCGTGAAAGGCTTTCCTGTCATTCCTTTTACCGAGCCTTTGTTTCACATATATATACGCCAGGGCAGTCTTTCTCCCAAAGAACGTGCGGATATTGTCACCGCAAGGATCAGGGAGCTGGCAAACGATTATTTATTCAGGGCCGATTCACTGAAGATCGTGCAGACAGAAGAGATGCTCGACATCGCATACAAGGATCGCGTGCTCATCGGGATATCGGACAACGATGCCCTCTGGATGAACACAGGGAAAGAGCAACTGGCCGAACAATACAAGACAGCCATCGGGAATGCTGTCGTTGCCTATATAGACGCCACAAGCTGGCAAACCCTGCTCTACGAGATTGGCCTGGCGCTGTTGGTGATCGTCGCGGTGTTTTCAGTTATCAACCTTACCGGGAGGCTTTACCGCTGGTTTAAACGCAAAATCATCACGCAAAAGGGAATACGGATAAAAGGCCTGCGCATCCGGAATTATGAGTTGCTTGATGCCGGGCATTCAATACGGGTGATTATGGCCGGTATAAAAATAGTGCGGTGGGTGATCACCTTGCTGGTGATTTACATGGCGCTGCTGCTGATATTCGGGCTGTTTCCCTGGACGAAAAATTTCTCTGACACGCTGCTGGGGTATTTCCTGAATCCGTTGAAAAAGATCGTCCTTTCCATCTGGGATTACATTCCCAATCTGATCACCATCCTGGTGATCCTGCTTGTTTTCCGCTATGTGATGAAAGGATTCCGTTTCCTGAAGCAGGAGATCGAAAAAGGCGTATTGCAGATTCCCGGGTTTTATGCTGAATGGGCGAATCCTACCTACCAGATCATCCGGATACTGGCGCTGGCCTTCATGATGGTGGTTATATTCCCGTATATGCCCGGTTCCGATTCCCCTGTTTTTCAGGGCGTATCCGTTTTCATCGGTGTGCTTTTTACATTCGGTTCGGCAGGAGCGCTGGGTAATCTGATTGCCGGATTGGTGCTCACTTACATGCGCGCCTACAAGATCGGCGACCAGGTGAAGATCGGCGACGTCACAGGCGATATCATCGAAAGATCCTTGCTGGCAACACGGATCCGGACCATTAAAAATGAGATCATCTCCATCCCCAACTCGACCGTGATGAACAGCCACACCATCAACTACAGCAGTGATGCAGCAGATAAAGGACTGATTCTGCATACTACCGTCACCATAGGCTATGAAACACCCTGGCAGCAGGTACATACATTGCTGAAGAAAGCAGCTCTCGCCACCAACAGGGTCTCAAAAACACCGGAGCCTTTTGTAGTACAGCTCAGTCTGGACAATTATTATGTCGTTTACCAGATCAATGCATATACACACGAGCCAAATCTGCAGGCTGATATTTATTCCGAACTGCGCCGGCATATACTCGATGTATTCAATGAAGCTGGGATCGAGCTGATGTCGCCGCAATATCATGGCATCCGCGATGCCAATGATATGAAAATGCCGGCAGACCATACGCCACCGGGAGATAAACAGTAGAGACGCGATAAATCGCGTCTCTGTCATCGTATTAATCAATATGGGAGACGCGATAAATCGCGTCTCTACGCGCAGGGATAAAAAAATGAGATCATCCTCCGGGATGATCTCATTTTCTGTATGGTGAAATTGATTTTAGGCTTTTACCGGCGCTACTACTGCACGCTTCTTTTCACGGATACGCGCGCTCTTACCGCTGCGTTCACGCAGGTAGAACAGTTTCGCACGACGTACAAGGCCTGATTTATTTACTACGATAGATTCGATATTGGGAGAATACAAAGGGAAAACACGTTCCACACCAATGCCATCAGATATCTTACGGACGGTAAATGTCTGGGTAAAGCTCCTTCCCTGGCGTTTCAATACGTCTCCTTTAAACGACTGGATACGCTCTTTGCTCCCTTCAATGATTTTATAGTTTACAGTGACATTGTCGCCTGCTTTAAATTTCGGAAAATCTTTCTTCCCGGTAAGCTGCTCATGTACAAATACCAAAGCGTCCATTTTAATTAAATTTTGGGACTGCAAAGGTATGTCTTTTTTAAACAGAAAAAAATCTTTTTTACCCAAAATGTAATAAATGTGTTGAATGTGAGAAATGTGACGAATGTGTTTCCCACACTAAATACATTCGTCACATTCAACACATTAAATCATTTTCCATCCTCTTTCAACAGTTCCGGCCGTCTTTGTTCCGTACGCAGGAGTGATTGCTCATACCGCCAGGCATCAATTTTTTTGGGATCTCCGCAAAGCAGCACTTCCGGCACCTTCCACCCCCGGAATTCGGCAGGCCGGGTATATACAGGCGGCGCCAGCAGGCCATCCTGGAAGGAATCCGTCAATGCAGAGGTTTCATCATTCAGCACACCCGGCAAAAGACGTCCGATGGCATCCACAACAACAGCGGCAGCCAACTCTCCCCCGCTCAGCACATAATCTCCGATAGATATTTCCAGTGTGATATAATGCTCACGAATACGCTCATCGATCCCCTTATAATGACCACATATAATAATCAGATCCTCTTTGAGTGAAAGCCGGTTGGCGATACGCTGCTCAAAACGCACACCGTCCGGCGTCATATATATCACTTCATCATAGTTTCTTTCTGCTTTCAGCTTGTCCAGCAACAAGGCAAGCGGCTCCGGCATCATGACCATACCTGCTCCGCCGCCAAACTGGTAATCATCCACCTGCCCATGCCGGTAAGGCGTATGATCACGGAGGTTGTGGACATGTACTTCCAATAAGCCCTTTTCCTGCGCACGTTTCATAATCGAATGGGCAAAGGGACTTTCCAGAAGTTCAGGCAATACCGTTATGATATCGATCCGCATAATTTAATTACTTTAAAATTGAGATAAGCCCGAAAAATGTGTTGATCACGCATCACTATCCTTGCCTGCATATACATCAAGTAACCCTTCCGGCAGATCGACCCGTATAAACCGGTTTTTGATATTCACCTCAATGATTATTGGTTTTACCAGAGGGATCAGCGCTTCCGCGCCCCGGAATACGATCTTACCCAGCCACTGCGTGCCTGTATGCACCACATCTTCCAGCGGGCCTAGCGATCCATAGCGACGGTCCGTCAGATTAAACCCGATCCATAGCAGCGGCGAATCCTTTACCATCCCGGCCAGTATATCCGACGTTACATAAACATGTCTGCCAATGAGCTTCCGGGCCTCTTCGATTGTAGTTATATCTTCGAGCCGGATGATATACGCGCCGTCCTGAGCTTCCGTTACCGATTGCACAAAAAAAGGGATCCGGCTGTCTTTTTGCAATTCCAGGTAAAGCACGTCATCTTTCTTCAGCCAGCCCGGCTTATCAGCAATATGCGTCATGACCATTGCCCCCTGTAATCCATGAACGGCCACAATTTTACCGACACGGATCATGCTTCCACCCCTCCGTACACTTTGATCTCGTTATACAGCGTATCGCGCTCCACAGGGGTCTTGCCGGCCGATAAGATCAGGCCGCAAAGATCCTCAGTGCTCATTGCGGGTGTCTGCTCTTCAGACCCGGCCATGGAATATATCTTAGTCGTATCGTCTATCGTGCCGTCGAGGTCATTGACGCCAAAAGCAAGTGTAAGCTGTGCGCTCTGTCGCCCGAGCATCGGCCAGTAGGCTTTCAGATTCCGGAAGTTATCGAGGAATATCCGCGCAATGGCATACATCCGCATATCTTCGGTAATGCTCACTTCGGGGATATGCGACATATCATTATCCTTATTCCTGAATTTCAACGGGATAAAACAATTAAAGCCGCCGGTCTTGTCCTGCAGATCGCGCAGGCGGATCATATGATCCACGCGGTGGGCGTAGGTTTCGATATGCCCGTACAGCATCGTAGCATTGGAGTGCATGCCCAGGCGGTGTGCCGTTTCGTGTATTTCGAGCCATCCTGCAGCATCCACCTTATCGGCGCAGATCTGCTGCCGCACTGCCGCATCAAAAATTTCGGCCCCGCCGCCGGGCAGCGACTGCAATCCGGCTTCCTGCAATTGTCTCATACCTTCTTCGGTACTGAGCTTCGCTTTGCGGAACATATAATCCAGCTCAACAGCGGTAAACCCTTTAATATGCAGTTCCGGGCGATGCTCGCGTATCTTCCGCACCAGCTCGCAGAAAAACTCCAGGTTCATTTTGGGGTGTACGCCTCCTACAATATGTACCTCCGTAACCGGCTGTCCGTCGTACTTGCGGACAATATCGAGCATCTGCTCCATGCTCAGCTCCCAGCCCTGGTCGCGATGCTTATACCGACGGGAATAAGAGCAGAAATCACAGGTGAAAATACAGACATTGGTTGGTTCAATATGGAAATTCCTGTTGAAGTACACTTTATTATGATGCAGCGAACCGGAGATATGATTGGCGAGCGCACCCAGAAAGCCAGGGTCGCCCTGCTCAAAAAGCAAAACGCCTTCCGCTCCTGTGAGGCGTTCACGCTCCTGGACTTTTTCGGCTATACGGCGCATATCCGCGCTAAGACCGGAAGAGGCCAGTACAACTGCAAGATCAAGATTTTTTATCATTACTGCACTGCTATTTTTCTGCTGATCGTTTCTGTGGCATAACGGCAGCGGATCGTGTAGATACCTGTGGCCACACCGGAAAGATCTACCCGGAATGCGCCGTGCTGCACTTCCTGCAAAGGTACTGTTTTTACCAGCTGCCCCATCATATTCCATACAGAAACCTCCCTGAGTTTTTCTGTCCCTTCGGAGTAGATCATCGTATAGCCGGAGGCGGGGTTAGGCGCTATAACCAGCTCCGGATGCCGTTCTGCTGCTGGTATCCCCGCCGGCCATTTAACGAGATCGGGGTTTATAGTCAGAGAATAAGACCTGCCGCCGGGCGCTACTTCCTGCCGCATCCGTGCCACCTGGCCGTGTGTAAACAGGTGCATGCATCCGTCGTTTACATAATCCATGTAGTTCATAAACATTTCTCCTCCGGCGCTGTTGGTACAGTTCTGTTTGGGATAGGACGGGCAAAAATAATTAGCGTCTTCCTGCGGAGGCGTATCTGCGATACCATCGTCTGTGGAGCAGCCGGGGTCGATTCCCCAAATATGATCCAGCTCAAAAAAATGACCGATCTCATGGGTGAGCGTTCGCCCCTGGTCAAGCTCGGGCTGATAAAAATATTCGGAAGGGGCTGCGCGCCGGCCGAGAATGCCATAGGTAAGCACCACGCCTACTTCATGTTCATATTGGGACAATACCTGTCCCGGGGCAGCAAAGCTCGGCGGTGTTGTTATCCCGATCACGCCCTCCCGTCCGTTTTCCGTAATCCGGAGCACCCATATATTCAAAAAGCGGTCTGTCGGCCAGGCGGCCAGACCTTTATGAGTATCGTACTTGGCATCGCTGCAGAAATAACGGGAACCCGAAGACCCGGAATAAATATCATAAGTCGAATCCGCACCCGGGGTCAGCACTTTCAACTGGTACCCGGCAAAAGCAGTACCGGTTGCATGGTGGCGGCGTGCCAGTCCGAAACGGATGCGGGCATTGCCGTATAAAGGCTTGAATACTTCAGGAATATTTGTGTGATCGGTATTCGCAGCATTATAATCCTCATTCAGCACCTCTATCTGCGAAATAATGCGTTGCTCAAGCCCTGCAATACCTCCTATGCGGGCCAACTGGCTTTCGGTGAGCAGCACATGAAATACTACCGGTATGGTGACGGTGGCATAATCGCTTGTAGTCAGCGCATTTACCTGCTGCTGCGGAGCCTGCCGGGCAGTGAAGGCTGGGAGCAATGAAGGCTGATGCTGTGCAATATGCGCTCTTACCACGTCAATACCACACCGGGGGACGTTCGTCTGCCCAACAACCGTGCAGACTAATATGCTGCCAATAACCGTGAACAACAGGGTTTTCTTCATGAGATAATTAAAATACCAGACAATTCAGAATGATCAATCTATAAAAATACAGAGAAAGTTGGTACCGGCCAAAGTCCGGGCGATATGAAAAGATGCAGCAAAATAGCTATGGGAAAACTTTATAAATATCTTTGCTATGGACGATCCTGGCAAAAATAACCTTGTTCCGTTCATAAAAAAAGCCTACTCTGTAATCTCCCAGCCTGACACGATAAGCAGACTTGTGTCCCGTTAGTTTTTTGAGATGTTGAATTTCATTAAGGTTGTCAGCAGATTCTATATGCGCTATCAGCTTGACGAGATTTGCTTTGACAGATTTAATCTTTAGCTGATCAATATCTTTAGAAAATCTACTTAAGAATTCGACCTGCATCAGGACAATAATTTTTTCATCACAGTGTCTTTACTAACTTTTTTTGTCATATCCACATCCTGGAGCATACGTGAAAGGCCCAGGTCTTCCAGGTCTGTCTGCGTCACTGTGGACGACATGACGTTAAGTTTTTTCAGCAGATCTAATAAAAACTTAAATTCATTTTGATTTTTAGGAGTTATAACCAACGCTTTCATAATGGCAAATTTAAAAAAAAAACGGTAACATTAAGGCGGTCTGATGTGGATAAAATATAGCAAATATGCACCTCCGCCGGTTCATAATCTTTCTTTCGGATAATCGTAAAGAGTTAATGATATATATGCTTATTTTTGCGCCACATTCTACAAAACTGATATGGAAGACCTTAAATCAACGCTCAAACAACAAATCATCGAATCGCTGAACCTGCAGGGTATGAAACCCGAAGAAATTGACGACAATGCCCCCCTGTTCGGCGACGGTCTCGGACTGGATAGTATTGACTCTCTTGAGCTGATGGTATTACTGGAGCGCAACTACGGCATCAAGATCGAAGATGCCCGCGAAGGCCGCAAAGTGCTTACTTCGGTACAGTCTATGGCCGAATACATACAACAACACCGGAAAATATAAGACCGGGTAAATGACCGACAGCATTGTCATTACCGCCACCGGTATCCTTTCTGCCCTGGGTGCGGGGCAAGAGGAACACCTTGCCTTACTCCGTGCCGGTAAGGACGGGTTGCGGCATCCCATACACCTGCAAACGGTACATGGTGGAGAGATCCTGCTGGGAGAAATAGATAAATCCAACGAAACGCTGACCCGCATGGCAGGCCTCCCGGATGATAATCCGGGCTATACCCGCACTACCCTGCTGGCGATGGCAGCGATGTCTGAATTGATGAAAAATGGCGGCCTTAGCGATTTGCTGCATTCGGAACCTTTTGCATTTATCAATGCCAATACGGTCGGCGGTATGTGTACGGTGGAGAATATGTACCCCGATTTTATTTCCGAAAAACAAACGGGACCTTTTACACAATATATAAATACCCTCGACTGTGCGGAAAGCACGGAGCACATTGCCCGTCATTTCGGCGTAAAGCCGCTCATGGCAACGATCAGCACGGCGTGCAGCTCTTCTGCCAATGCACTGATACTGGGCGCCCGTATGATCCGTCAGGGACTTGTAAACAGAGCCATATGCGGGGGATGTGACGCGCTGAGCCGGTTTACCGTAAACGGTTTCCGCTCCTTAAAAAACACAGATGATCAGCCATGCCGTCCTTTTGATGAGCACCGCAACGGACTTAACCTCGGTGAAGGAGCAGGGTACGTGCTGCTCGAAAAGAGATCGGATGCCATACAGCGTGGGGCAGCAATACAGGCTGTCTTTTCAGGATACTGCAACAGCAACGACGCCTATCACCCCACAGCCCCGTCGCCCGATGGCAGCGGCGCACTGCGTACGATGAAAAATGCGCTCGTCATGGCCGGCCTTCCACCGGAAGCCATCGGTTATATTAATACGCACGGCACCGCAACGATCAGCAACGACGCCGCAGAAGGTAAAGCGATAGAAGCACTTTTCCCCGCCAATATCCGGTACAGCTCTACCAAACCATATACCGGCCACACGCTTGCCGCTGCGGGCGTGATAGAATCTATCTTCAGCATCTGGTCGCTGCAGGAGCAGATCATCTATCCGAATCTGAACTTCCGCACACCCATGCAGGAAATGCGAACTACCCCCGTCACTGAGCTTCTTGAAAAGATTCCCCTGCAGCATGTGATGAGCAATTCTTTTGGTTTCGGCGGGAATAATGTTTCTTTGATCTTCAGCAAGTCATGACCTATCCCGTCTATATCCTTTCGGCCAGCGCCATCTCGCCGCAGCACAGCTTTGAAGCCGGCCGGTTTCCGGATCCGCCGGTACATACCGCCGATGGACAATTATTCATTACAGATGCCGACTATACCCGGTACATCGATCCCGTAGCCATACGCCGTATGAGCCGCCTGCTGAAAATGAGCATCAGCACAGGTATACAGTGTCTGCGTGATGCCGGCATTGAAAAGCCCGATGCTATCATTACCGGAACCGGGCGCGGCAGCATGAACGATACCGAACGCTTCCTGACGGATATGATCGCACTAAAAGAAGAAGCGCTCAACCCGACTTACTTTATCCAGTCCACCTACAACTCCACCAATGGCTGGCTGGCCATGAAAACACAATGTACCGGTTATAACCAAACCTATGTACACCGCGGGGCATCGTTTGAGCTGGCATTGCTCGATGCACAAATGCTGCTGCAGGAAGGCGCAGCGCAATATGCCCTGACCGGTTGCTTCGATGAGCTGACAAAAGATTACTTCTTCGTAAAAAATAAAATTGATTACTGGAAAAAAGAATTGCCAGACAGCCTCGATCTGATACAAAACAGCCATACACCCGGTACTATTGCCGGAGAAGGGGCGGCATTTTTCCTGTTATCTTCCAAAAAAGAACAGGCGGCAGCGGTGCTGCAATCGCTCACCATCCTCAATGATCCGGATCCGGTAACGCTGTGTGAGCAGGTAACCGGTATGCTCCATAGCTGCGGCCTCAGTTTTGCCGATATAGACGTCGTACTGACCGGGATGAACGGGGACAACCGGCAGCAGTATATATATGAGTCAATACTCCCCGCTCTCTCACCCGATACCACTATCGCTGTATTCAAACACCTTTGCGGGGAATACGATACCGCAACAGGCTTTGGTCTCTGGCTGGCAACACGTATGCTTGCCGTACAGGAAATACCGGAATTAATCATACACAGAAAAGGCGCCTCCGGGAAAATAAAACACATCCTCCTCCTCAACCATTATATACTAAACAATGTTTCGGCGATGGTGGTTTCGTATCCGGCGTAACGTTACACCATCCAATGCGATGAATCGCATTGGGGAGACGCGATAAATCGCGTCTCTACGGGTTACAAATAATTGATTAAATTGCAGTTATCTGTGATCATGGGGAATAGTGATGCGTGAAAAATTTCAGAATAAATATAGAATACCTTCTGCACGTTGGCAAAATTGGGATTACGGCAGCAATGGCGCCTATTTCATAACTATATGTACCACCAACAGGGAACATTTTTTTGGAGAAATTGTTTCGGGAACGGAAGCGCAACAAATGTCATTATCATCATTAGGAAAATTAGCAGAGAAATATTGGATGGAAATCCCCGATCATTTTCCATTCGTGAAATTGGATGAATTCGTGGTAATGCCGAATCATATACACGGCGTTCTGATAATTGAGAAAACGGACCGTAGAGACGCGATTCATCGCGTCTCCCCAAATCCGGGTACACCATCCAACGAGATAAATCTCGTTGAAGGAGACGCGATGAATCGCGTCTCTACGGGTGGTGCGGTTAGTAAAAACAGCAACCCGATGTTACATCAAAACATCCCGCGTGTTGTCCGGTGGTACAAGGGAAGAACTACATCTGCAGCCCGAAAAATACATATAGGCTTTGCATGGCAATCCCGATTCCATGACCATATCATTCGTGATGCACAATCATTTCACACCATTGCACAGTACATCATTAATAACCCCCAAAATTGGGAATCTGATAAATTTTATCAAAAGTGAATGTCCGCCCCTATTCATTCTTAGCATAAAAAACCGGCAGCGGATATCCCAGCCCCTCCATGATATGCTCCAGATCCGGCTCATCTGAGGGATGATATTTCCGGTTCAGATTAAAGCCGTTCACTTTCGCCCACGCCTGCCATTTCAGCGCAGCAACGGGATTCTTAAAATCATTCAGGATCTGGTAAATATTCAACCCGGTCTGGCGGGCGATGAGCTTTACCAGCAATACACCCTGTGTTGTATTCAGGTCACGGATCTTTTCTTCAAAACGGGTACGCACCAATTCCTCCTGCTCGCTGACAAACGCTTTCCTGGCTTTTTTATCCAAATCCGGATCATTTAAACGTTCGTCAATTTCAGAAAATAATCGCACAGCCTCTTCCAGATACGGGAGTATAGTTGTTACATAATAACGCATCTGATTGTACTGGTAGCGTACCGTGTCATTTTCCCACAACCGCCTGCTCACCACATTTACGTTCTCCAGACGTACCATCAGCATTTTGTCGTCTTCGGCGCCGGGCGCCGGGGATTGCGCTGCAAGCGGCACAGCGACCGGAAACAGGAAAAATAAAATCAACAATGATCTCATACAGATGTAAATTACAATATCCGTACCAGTTTTTATACATCCTCCCAATAACCACGCTTAAAATTATCCTTAACTTTAGCAAACAGGAAACTTACAATAAATGAATAAAAAAATATTACCATATAGTATTGGCGGGGTGGTCATCAGTGCCATCGTCGTTGCGCTTATTTTCTGGTTTCAGCCACCGCGGAAAGCCGTAGATCAGCCGGGCATCCCAATTACCGCAGAGGCACTTTTCCAGGCATATGATACCGACGAACAGGGAGCAGACGCATTATATCTCGGTAAGGCGCTGGAAGTAACCGGTATGGTTACAGATACCGATACGAATCAGGACGGGCAACTCGTCGTCTTTCTGGATACCGGAAACCCGTCCGGGAATATAGTCTGTACCTTCCCGAAGTTTCCCGGCGAGATATCCCTTAACAGGCAGGTTACCATTAAAGGTTTTTGTGCCGGGATGCTGGCCGATGTCATGCTCACCGATTGTGTCCATATCCCTGCGCGCTGATTGCCAGCAATTTATTAAATTGCATCCATATGATTAAGCTTGTTTTCCCCGTAGCCCTGTTGTGGTCAGTTATATTCCTCTGTACAGGATGTTATAACGACAATCGCGAAGACCTTTACCCCGCGATCGGCGATTGTGATACCGTCACCGTTTCCTATTCGGAATTTATTGCTCCGCTAATGAACGCATCCTGCGCCACAAGCGCTTGTCATGATGCGGCAACCGCCTCGTTTGCCATTATCCTGGATAACTATGCAGACGTACAGCAGATTGCGCTGAACGGCAAGCTGCTTGGATCCGTAACCCATGCAAGCGGCTTTTACCCCATGCCCAAAAACGTTGCCAGGCTGGATGACTGTACAATTGCAAAAATCAGGGCCTGGGTAAACGCAGGCGCACCGGAAAACTAATTTGAAAATCTGGAGATTTGAAAATGTCCCTGTTATTATAAGATAAAGCTCATTGTTTCGTTTTCAAATATTCAACCTGAACAGACCCTATGAGATATACCAGCTTAATTCTGATCACAACGTTACTGCTTGCCTTGCCCGCAATGGCGCAGCAGTACACCACCCGTACCGGTAAGATCAGCTTTTTTTCCGGGACGCCGGTCGAGAATATTGAAGCGGTTAGCAACCAGGCTGCCGCTTCGCTGGATGCCGGAACCGGCAAGCTCAATGTACAGATGCTGATCAAAAGTTTCCGGTTCAAAAAAAGGCTGATGGAAGAGCATTTCAACGAAAACTACATGGAAAGCGACCGCTATCCCAAAGCAGTTTTTGATGGCAGGATCACAGACATGAGCCAGGCAGATCTTACCAAAGCCGGAAGCTACCCGGTAACAGCCGAAGGTGTGCTGACCATGCACGGCGTAAGCCGGGATGTTGTAATACCCGGCAACCTGACGGTAGCAGACGGGAATGTAACTGCAGCGGCATCATTCATCGTGAAGCCGGCAGATTACAAGATCAAAATACCCTCAATGGTACGTAAAAATATAGCAGAAGAAATCTCCGTTACCATAAACCTCGTGCTTAATGAAAAATAACTTCCCCCGTATATTCCCAACAATGCAACGCACAACCAGGTTGCTGACGGCCGTGACGCTCATGCTCCTGCCGGCAGCTTATGTATCCGCACAAGTACCAGACACGGACGAAGATCTTATCAGCCTGTCTGAAACTCAAAGAGATTACACGACAGCGACATTCAAAACCAGCCGGCTGATCAACGGGCATAGCATTGAGAACACAGCGGCAGGCGTACTGGACTTTAAAATATCACACCGCTTCGGGCGGATTGACGGCGGGCTGCAGGAATGGTTCGGGCTGGACGGCGCCACGATCAGGCTCGGCCTGGATTACGGCGTTACCGACTGGCTGACTGTTGGCGCCGGGCGCAGCTCTTTCCAGAAAGAATATGACGGCTACCTGAAGGCCAGGATCCTCCGCCAGACCGACGACAATCATATGCCGCTCAGCCTCAGCTATCTGGGTGCTATGTCCGTCACTTCTATTCCTGCCCCTACCCTCCCCGCCGGGCAGGAATGGCATTTCAGCAACCGGCTGTTTTATGTCAACCAGTTGCTGATCGCCCGGAAGTTTAACCAATGGCTTTCTATACAGTTGATGCCGGTGCACGTGCATTACAACCTGGTAGATACCCGTGCCGAGCCGAATGATGTGCTGGCTATGGGCATCGGCGGAAGGGTGAAGATCTCCAACCGCGTAACGTTTAATGCAGAATATTATTACCAGCTTCCGGACAGCCGCCTGAACGGTACGGTCAACTCACTCTCATTCGGCTTCGACATCGAAACCGGCGGGCACGTGTTCCAGCTTCATTTCACCAATTCCACCGGCATGACGGAACGCACCTTTGTCGGCCAAACCATCGATCAGTGGAATAATGGCGGCATGCACTTCGGCTTCAACATTTCGAGGGTCTTTACGATCGTGACGCCGAAAGAATTCAGGTAATGAACAATGAATAATTTGTGCCCATTATTCATTGTTCATTATTCATTGTCCATTAAATTCCTACCTTTGCGCCGCTGTTTGGTTCATACGCGGCAGTACATGCCGTAATGATTAAAAGGGAAGTCCGGTGCAAAACCGGCGCTATCCCCGTAGCTGTAATCCCGGTGTAACGCATGTTACACGGTGTTTCCGGAACTACAAGCCACTGTATCGCACACACGATATGGGAAGGCCTCCGGAGACCGGGTAAGCCAGAAGACCTGCCTCACGGTTTTTCACTGTTTGCTTTCGGAGGAAAAGCAAGGGTGGGATCCGGTTTCTGTGTACACACATTATTGTCTCCTGCCTGTTTTTGCTCTGTGCTTCAGTGTATGATTGTGTTTATTTATTCACTATTAATACACCCGTTATGAAACACAAACCATTTACCATGATCCTGCTGCTGGCAGGGCTTCTGTCCTTACAGGTCGCAGCACAATACAACAGACCTGAAAACCGGGTATGGGCTCTGGGTAATACCATAGGCCTGGACTTCAGCACCGGCACACCCACACCCTTCAGAACCAGCCTTACCAGTACCACGGAAGGCTCGGCAACGGTAAGCGATGCAAATGGGGATCTGCTGTTTTACACCAATGGCGCTACGGTCTGGAACCGGATCGGCAACACAATGCCCCGGGGAATAAACTTCACCGGCGCCGGTAATACCTTCACCACATCCACCACACAGGGCGCCGTGATCGTACCCATACCCGACAGTGCCGGGAAATATTATATCTTCTCTCTAAGCTCTGTATCCAACTGTAAATTGTATTGCAGCAAGGTTGACATGAGCCTGGATGGCGGCATGGGAGATGTTGATACATCATTTTACCTGCACAAAACACGGATAGACTCCAACCTTACAGAAAAGATGATTGCCGTAGCCGGCTGCAATAATAATATATGGCTGCTGGTACATTCAGACACGGGTACTTTCTTTAAGGCTTATGAGATCACCAGTGGGGGCATTAACCTGAACCCGGTCATTTCTTACGCAGGCCAGTACCCCGCCGCCTATTACCGCCAGGGCGTAATGAAAATATCCCCTAACCGCCAACGGCTGATGACCTGTAACTTCAGGGCAACCGGAGCGACAGACGCGGGACTGGAAGTGTATGATTTCAACTTTTCAACCGGTGTGGTTTCCAATGCGAGCCTGGTAGATACGTTTTCCTATTACGGAGGAACATTCTCGCCGGACAACTCAAAACTGTACGCACAAACCACTGCCGTGATGAACGAAGGAACAGTTTTCCAGTTTAACCTGGACGATCCTTCGCCCATATCGAGTAAATTACTTTTAGGCCCATCAGGTCAATATGCAGACATGAAGCTTGGCCCGGACGGGAAAATATACTTTGGCGCATTGGCCGGAGGTCAAGGCTGGAGCAACTATATGTATATGGGACGGATCAACGCGCCCAACAACCTGGGTGCAGCCTGCGACTTCCAGGATACGGTAACCGCCCTGCGCCTTGCTACAACGGCAGGGACAGCCGGCGCCCTCACGCAGGGTTTGCCCAATGAAGTGCCGGTACCTTCCGGCAGTACCGACACACTGATATACAAAACGGACACGTTACTCTGCTCCGCATTTACGCCATTTACCGTCTATGCACCCGCAGATGCTTATGGATTCACCTGGCAGGACGGTAGTGTTGACAGCGCTTACACGATCACCCAACACGGAACGTACCGGGTAGTCAGTTTCACTCCCTGCCCCAGGATAGACAGCTTTATTATCCGCGGTGCAGATTTCCCCGGCACATGGCACATCACGGTTGACGGTTATGTGCTCGGCGCCAGCGAGGCTTTTGATTCATACCAGTGGTACCGCGACGGGCAACGGCTTGACGGCGCTACGGACCGGGAATATACCGTTACGGAAAACGGATGGCATGCCGTGAAGGTGAACCTCGGCCCCTGTTCGGACTCACTTGCCTATCATGTAAACAACGTAGGCATAGCAGATCCGGGCAATGAATACAACGTACGTATTTATCCCAATCCGGCAAGCAGCATCGTGCATATCACCGCTTCAGTTCCGGTGCATGTATCCGTCAGCAGCCTCGACGGGAAAGTTGTCTTACGGCATCACGACAATGCCCCCATAGACATCAGCATGTTGCAGCCCGGCGTGTATATCATGCGTGTAACCAATCAGCACAATACATTATTAAGAACAGAAAAGCTGATTAGAACGGCAAAATAACCGTATCCCGCAGTGATGACAAAATGGCTTCGGCGAAGCTCAGACACCGTCTTTTTTAATGCCGGCGCCTGGGCCTCGCCGAGGCCATTTTCAGAAACAATGAAAATACCACCTTCGCGTGGCTGTTTGATCCATACACGGCAGTACATGGCGATAATGACAGGATCGGTATCATCGCTCTGATTAAAGGCTTATCCTATATACACCCTATATACATCCTATATACGTTCTATATACATCCTATAGACTGACCCGTCATTAGAAGGTCAGCCCCTCCAAAGATCCTGATTTTAAAGTGGTGGGTGGGCGTGTTTGAATGAGCGCCGGGTATTTTGACGGTATGATTCTTTAAAATACTTTAGCCGGATGGGAATGCTATCACCGGCTATGCTAAACATAATCTTATCTCTGGATGCAGAGTCACTGATCCGGTATGGGGGGATCGTGCTACTATGCCTGCTGGTGTTTTGCGCTGTGGGCTTGTTTTTCTGTTTTTTCCTCCCGGTGGGTGGTATTCTGTTCACCGCCGGTGTGCTGACGGCGACGGGGGATTTGCTGCCTGATGTCGCGACTGTCTGTGTACTTCTTGTTCTTTCCGGCGTGGCGGGTAGCGCTACCGGATATGGGATCGGGCGAAGTACGGGGCGCTTTTTGTATACGCGCAGGGATTCGCGGTTTTTTCGGCGCAGCTACCTGGTCTCTACAGAAGATTTTTATAAGAAATATGGAGCCACTGCTATGATCGTCGGATATTTCCTACCCATCATCCGCTCTTTTGCGCCTTTATTGGCGGGTATTATCAAGGCAGACTTCCGGCGGTTCCTCATCTTTAATATTATCGGGTCGGCAAGCTTCATACCGGCCCTGGTGCTGAGTGGGTATGCGATAGGCAGTCTGCCCTTTTTGCAACCCTGGCTGAAGCAGATAGTGGCATTCTTTGTCATCGTGGTAACGGTACCGATCCTCGTGAAAATGTTCCGGATCATGAGGAAGCCCAGGCAGGCAAATGAGTAAAAACTTCTATGACAGGAATAAAGTAATAAAGGGCTTTTGAATGAGCGGTTGCTAATGATTAAAAGGGAAGTCCGGTGTAGGACCGGCGCTGTTTTTACTAATTCCGGATGCTATCCTGTTATTCCAGCAACCCGAAATCCACTGCTTTTTTGATCAGGCCGGCCATATTTCTGGCGTCCAGCTTCAGGAAGAGTTGCTTGCGGTGATTTTCTATAGTATTCGGGCTCAGGAATAACGTATCAGCAATCTCCTGACTGGTATATTCTTTTGCGATCAGTTGTAGTATTTCCTTTTCACGCCGTGTAAGCGAAGGCGCCAGCTTTGCTTTTCGTTTCCCTTCAAGCATATCCTGCAGTAATTCTTCCTTGAGTGTGGGAGCTATGAACTGCTCTTCCTTATACACCGTTTCAATAGCCTGAACGAGCGTATCCCTGTCTACATTTTTAAGCAGGTAACCGAGACAACCTGCCTGTATCATTTTCTTTACATAAGCCGATGTGTCCACATTAGTCAATGCGAGCATCCGCACCTGCGGATAACGCTGGCGGATAATGCGGGCCAGTTCGTCGCCATTATGATCCGGGAGCTGTATATCGAGTAGCAATACATCGGGAGCAGACCGCTCCAGTCCGCTCAACAGCTCTTCACCGCTGGCATACACTGCTTCAAGCATAATATTCCCGGACGATGCCAGCAATTGCCTGAGGCCGGCCTGCACCAGGGGGTGATCGTCTACTATCGCTAAGCGGATACCCATAGTGTGAAGATATTTAAACTTCCGAAATTTCCAGTTGCCTGCCGGTGCTGAATTTCCGGATATCAAAAGTGATATATACGGTAGTGCCTACCCGGGACCTGCTGTCTATCTCAAGCACCCCTCCCAGATCGCGGACACGGGCTCGCAGGTTTCTCAGACCGATCCCTCCCTTGCCCCCATCGGCCTCCGGCATACCTACGCCGTTATCTTCCACCGTAATATGCAGCAGGCTGTCTTCCCGGCTGAATTGTACCAGAGCTGTCGTTGCCTGCGCATGTTTCCGGATATTATGCACCAGCTCTTGTATAATGCGGTAGAGGGAGTGCTCTATCTCCTGGGGTAAACGTCCGATATCACCAAAATGTTCAAACGAAATGTCTAATTGCTGCCCGCGGCTCATTTTATCACAGTACGTCTGCACGGATTGTACCAGCCCTTCGTCCAACAAGGAATCAGGGAGCAGGTTATGAGCCGTCTTACGCAATTCATCACAGGCTTCATCCAGCAATTGCATACCGTTCCTGTATGGATCTGTCTGCGGGAGCAGCATATCCACATCCTGCAGTGCATTAAAATTCATCCGGGCGGCAGACAGGATGCCCCCTACTCCGTCATGGATCTCGCGGGCCAGGCGGGCGCGTTCTTTTTCTTCACCCTGCATCATTGCCCGGAGCTGTGCGATCTCTGCTTCCTGCTGCATATTCCGGATCGTTGTAGACTGTAGTTGCTGCTTTTGACGGTTACTGCGGTACAAGGTATATAATAATGTCACCACCATCAGACCACCGATACTGATACCTGCCAGCCAAAAGTTCTTCTGCCGGATGTTCTGCTCTTTACGGGAAAGAAGCAACTTCTGCTCTGCAATGGCCTTATCTTTCTGTGCCGTATGAAAGTGGAGCAGCATATCCACACTTTTGTTTTTCTCAATACGGTTGAGGCTGTCCTGGAGCATTCTTGCATGCTGCTGCCAGGTAAACGCATTTTTATAGTCGTTGTGCGACAGATACAAGGCAGCCAGCAGATCATAGATTTCCAGCATCATCCTTCTGGCGCCAAGTGAGCCGGCCATAGCCAGCGCATTGTACAGATGCTTTTCGGCACGGGCATAATCACCGGTTTTCATATAGCCGTTCCCCAGCGAAAAATCAGCGATCATGACCGCTTCATCCGTTTTAACATATCTGCCGTACCTGGCTGCTTTACGAAGCCAGGTCATGGCTTCACCGGCTTTGCCTTCCATAGCATAGCTCATTCCGAGATTGATCAATGCGGTAAGCTGTACACGGGGTTCTTTCATACGGACCGAAAGGTCAAACGCACGGGAAGCATATTCCCGTAAAAGCGCCGGGTTCTTTTCTCTGCCATAGAGATAACTTTTACTTACTGCTACGAAGCTGAGCAGCACGGAATCCTGATGGATATATGCCTTTTCTTCAGCGGTATTGAGATAACGTATCGCCCGGTCCATTTCCCCCAATTCTGCCCACGACACCCCCAGATTTGTATACAGCCGGGCAGTAGACATCTCCGATGAAGCAGAGTCAAGCTGCTGCAATACTGATAATGACTTATAAAAATAAAGTATACTTTGCTCATATCCTCCCTGCTGCTGCCAGGCGCCGGCCATATTATTGTATATATCGGCTATCAATTGCTGGTCATATATCAGCTCGGCAATATATAATGCCATACGGCTGAAACGCAACGACTGACTGTATTTCCCGGTATACCCATAGCAAACGGCAATACCGCTTAGTGCATATGCCATACCATTTTTATATCCGAGCGCCCGGCTATCGTAGTATATCTGACCATATAGCCCTATTGCATGGTCCGGGTCCATATTCCGCAGCGACTTCACAGCATGCAACCGCTCTGTAATCGCAGCAATATCTGCTTCATCCGACTGCGACAGGGAGAGCTCCCGCTCTCCGGAGAGATGCAGCGGCCACCGGTTATCTTGCCCCAGCAACGGGACGGTAAGCGGAAGAGCAGCGAGCGTCATGATGATAAAAACACGCTTCAGATACCACCATGTCCCCCTGTTATTGGAAAAATCACGCACAAGCTCAAACAATTAAAAACAAAAATTAGTGGTTTTCCGTCATTTTTAAAATAGGCGGTAAGGGGTCAAAGGTAAAGTTAAGCGATAAAATACCTTTGATATTGATGTTCCGGCATGAAATTTCGTGTAGAGCAGCCATACTAAATGATCTGTGATTCATGAAGCTCCGGTATCGTGCCATATTTAATCCCTATCTGCATATGCAATGGAATTATACTTTTTTTCTTTCAGTAATAATATCTATCATTTCCGGGCAGGTGGCATATGCCCAGAAATGGTATAATATCATGCACCTAAGCGGTGTGCAGACAGTAGGGCCGCGGGATATAACCGTTACCCCTGCCGGGGCAGCAAGGGGTTTATATGAATGTGGTGGTGTCGGGCCTTACTATATCGGCGAAAATTACAGCCACGACCCCGGTGCACCAACAAGACCGGGACGTTTCACTTTTGATTTCTCAACGCCGGTAAAGGTCGTCAAGGTTCAGATCAGGGCATTGGACCAGGGAGAGATTATCACTTTTTATATTAATGGCACACAATACATGCTCACGCATAGCGATATATTTCCTTTCCCCACAACCTGCACCGGGGATGGCGGTACCGTTACTGATGTGCTGAACGGAGCGTTGTATCAGCCTTTACCGGGAAACGGGCGATCTGCGGAAATCAACATTACTGTTCCTGCAGGTATCCACAATCTGGCTGTCCACGCAAACGGCACCCGGAACGGCAGCGTATTCCAGCTGCAGGCAGGAGACATGGAAGCAGGCAATAACCGGCCATGCCGTGGAGATACATTAAAACTGTACGGCTCCCCGGAAACGGACAGCGCTACTTATTCCTGGACGGGACCCGGAGGTTTCAGTTCCTCAGAGCGTAACCCGGTTATACCCAACCCTGCTTCTGCGCACAGCGGTGTATATACCTTTCGCATACTGAAAAACGGACGTGTATATGCAGATACAACTCATGTAACCGTGCTACAGGCGCCACCCCGTCCGGTCATCGAACATAACGAACCACTCTGTGCCGGCGGGCCATTGAGCTTCTCTGTTAAGCCCAATACACCTGGTGTACGTTACCAGTGGACCGGCCCCGCAGGCTTCCACGATACCATACCCGGGCCGGTCATACCAGCCTTACAGGAAAGGCACGGCGGCAGCTATACCGTAACCGTATCTGCCGGCAACTGCAGCGTAACGGCAACTACTGAGATCAAAGTACCACGCTTGATCCGGCAAACGCTTACCCAAACAATCTGCGGGCCGGACCGATACAACTTTAACGGGCGTGTCCTCACGGAGCCGGGAAACTATACCGATACACTCACCTCGGTCTCCGGATGTGATTCCGTAGTAATCCTGAGCCTGGTACGGCTGCCGGTTCCGGAAGTAAGCATCACCCAGGAATCCGGCTACGATTTCTGTATTGGTGATTCAATACTGCTGGAAGCACATGGTGCGCCCGCGTATACCTGGTATGATAAAAACGGGATTGCAATAAAAAGTGAAAAAACGGCCTACATCCCTTTACCGGAGCTGGCGAATATAATAACCCTCATCGGTATGGCAGGTAATAATTGCCGGGATACTGCGTCCATTACCATTCCGGCTCAGGGATGTTGTGTATTGTTCGCTCCTAATGCCTTCACACCAAACGGAGATGGCAAAAATGATCGTTTCGGAGGTTCGGCACAAAGGCCTGTCAGGAATTATCAGATGACCATCTTCAACCGTTGGGGGCAGAGAGTATTCTATACACAGGACATCCGGGAAAAATGGGATGGAAGCTTTAACGGGTTACCTGCAGAAACAGGCACCTATTATTACAACATGAACGCCGAATGTCTGACAGGCGAACAAATGCAGCAAAAAGGAGATCTGACACTGATACGATGAGTAAGATGAGTAAATCATAAAAAAACAATTTAAGAGATCAAACAATTTTATCAACCATAAAAAAGCAGCAATGAAACGTACTTTATTAAGCTTACAAAAAGGAGTAATCGCTCTGATCCTGCTGGGCAGCGCTCAGACGGCGTCCGCCCAGAAAACAGAATGGGTGACTGCATTCGGCGGAAAAACAGGCCGAAATGCAGGTTCATCCATTGCTGTGGACGGCAATGGCAATACCTATACCGCGGGGTACATGGTAGATACCATTACCCTCAATACTACTGCCGGCAGCGTTACCTTAAACGGCGCCAGCACAACCACCGGATTCCTTACTAAAACAAACCCTTCAGGGGCTATTGAATGGGTGCGGCATATCGGACCGGGAAGAAGTGTGGGCAACGCGCTTGCACTGGATGCGGACGGCAATGTATACGTCACCGGATACTTCCAGGATTCCATACACTTCGACCCGGCAGCTCCTGCCTCTTACCTGAAAACAGGACGATCCAACACCACCTCCAACAGGGATGTCTTCATTGCAAAACTGGCCCCGAACGGCAACCACATATGGGTAAAAAGACTGGGGGGAGCCGGCACCAACGAAGGTAATACGATCAATGTAAGCGCCTCCGGCAGCATATACCTCGCCGGTACCTTTACCAGCAGCGGAGCCGGGGTCAGCTATGACGGGCAGCCGGGGATTATTTCAACGGGCGGAAAAGATATGTTTATTAGCAAATTGAATGCGACAGATGGGAGTGTACAATGGGTGAAAAGTGTTGGCGGACTCGGGGATGAAACCGTAAAATCACTCGCGGTAGATAACCAGGAAAACATACTGATCACAGGCGCTTACAAAAACGAAGCGGACTTCAACCCGGATCCGGGTGTGACCAATAACCTGCCGGCACCACCCTTTGGACAGAATGACGTCTTTGTATTAAAACTGGATAAAGACGGTATCTATAAATGGGCAAAATCCTGGGGAAGTACCGGTGGCTCTGCAGATATAGGCAATGCAATTGCCGTGGATAAATACCGGAATGTGTATATAACGGGACAGTACATTGGCACCAATGTAGATTTTGACCCAGATCCCACAGCCACTTTTCCACTCACTTCAAAAAGCTACGACATTTTTGTCTCCAAGCTGGATGAAAACGGGGTATTCCAATGGGCTAAGGGCTATGGATCTACCGAAGTACTCGACGAAGGCACCGGCATTGCCACCGATACCGCAGGGAATGTATTCGTTACGGGCGTGTTTCTGCTTACAACAGATTTTAATCCCGGCGGCTCCAACGGACAAGTATCTTCCAGCGGTAACCGCGACGTATTCGTCCTGAAGCTGGCCGGCAATGGTGATTTCAATTGGGTAAAATCAGTCAAAGGATCAGACTGGGACGGCGCCGGCGGCATTACCGTAGGTGAAGACGGAATCGTTTATACCACAGGATGGGTAAGTAAAAACTCGGACTTTTTCCTTGGGCTGGCCGGCTACAGCAGCATTCCTCATGTTGCTACAGCGGAATGGGATGTATTCATCCATAAGATCAATCAGGTATGCACTTCAGAAAGCGAAATAACGCTAAGCAACTGCGGTCCCTACCAGTTCAACGGCAGCACATACAGTACCAGTGATATTTACCAGATCCGGTTAATGAATATACATGGCTGCGACAGTAACATTACACTAAACCTTACCATTAAAGAAAACACAGCGGAAACGGTTACCATAAACGGGTGCGACAGTGTCAGTATAAACGGCATTACTTATTATACATCCGACTCCTATACCCAGACGCATACGAACGTAGCGGGGTGCGACAGCATACTGACCTGTATCGTCACGGTCGGCACTACACCGGTAGCAGATGTGGTTCAGAACGGCACTACACTTACCGCCGGCCTGGCCGATACCTGGGCATGGATCGACTGTGATAACAATACCCCTGTACCGGATGCAACAGACCAGGTGTTCACTCCGGATCAAAGCGGAAGGTATGCCTTAGTGGCTACCAGCATCGGCGGCTGCAGTGACACTTCTGATTGTTATACCGTTGAAGTTGATACTGAGACAGGCATTTATGATCTCAATGGAAAAAGCACAATAAGTGTTTATCCGAACCCTGCTCAAAACGTTCTCTTTATAAAAGGATCTGTAAACGGACACATCCGCCTCACCGGCGCAGATGGCAAAACCCTGCTGCTGCAGAAAATGGCTCCGGGAATAAGCAGCATTGATCTTTCCGGATGCTCTACAGGCATGTATCTTTTACACATGACCGATGCAATGGGTCATACCTTCCGGGTTGAGAAGATCACAAAAGCCGGGCAATAAGATGAGCTGACATAATTATTGCAGGCTAATAATTGCTACTTGCACGGGCAACAAAATACGGGCTGGACGAGTACGCTTATCGTCCAGCCCGTATTTTGTTGTCTGATAACCTTACACCCTTTCCCCGGAGTTTGTAATGCTGCATATCTTTCATTTCCTCCTGATCAGGTAAATCACCGCCGGGAAATGATCGCTGTATCCGTTTGCCCACCTACCGCCTTGAAATGAACGGTGCGGGTATCCTTTATAACGCCCCGATTGGCTTCTTAAAAATGACCGGTTAAAGACTTCTGCCTTATAATAACGCCAGCGCGTCTCGTCACCGTGCAGCCAGTTGCCGCTGATGATGACCTGGTCAAACAGGTTCCAGCTATCATTGTAGCCCAGCGTACCGATGCCTTTTTTATAAAACTGTACCCAGGGGTTATACAGACCCGTTGCGGTGAGCTTCGACTTATCGCCCGTTGCGCCCAGCACTTTGACCACACTCGGACTGACCGGGTCGTCATTCAGATCGCCCATCAGAATTACACCGGCGGCAGGATCATAATGCATCAGCGAGTCAATGAACTTTTTTGCGATACCGGCAGCGATGGCCCGCAACGGCGCTGATGCCGCTTCCCCACCCCGCCGCGAAGGCCAGTGGTTGACGAGCACATGTACCGTATCTCCGGCGAGTATGCCTTTTACGTAAAGAATATCGCGTGTCCTGCCGCCTTTTTCCCCGGTACGGCTAATATCAACGGAGATCGGCCGTGCCGCCAGCGGAGTAAAATAACGTGTCTGATACAGTAATGCTACATCGATACCGCGGTGATCCGGGCCGTCGAAATGGACAAACCGGTAATCCCGGTCGCGGATCAATGGCTGTGCAACCAGATCTGCCAGCACCCGGGCATTTTCTATCTCCGCCGTACCGATCAGCACCGGACCATCAGGCGTCAGCGTGGTACCAACCTGGTCTATGACGAATGAAAGGTTATGGAGTTTCTGTCGGTACACTTCCTCCGTATAATGATATGCGCCGCCCGGCGTGAAATCATTATCTCCCCAATTCCCCGGATCATCATAGGGATCAAAGAGGTTTTCAAAATTATAAAAGCAGACGGCAAGTGTTTCATAGCGCTTCGGCTGCGCGGATGCCTGCTGTGTGGTCATCCAAAGCACGTAAAGGAATAAGATAAATGGTTTCATGTTTTGTTATTTAAAAATTAGTGTGATCCGGATCGTAGAGACGCGATTGATCGCGTCTCCACTATTACACGGGGGAGACGCGATCAATCGCGTCTCTACACACATGTGATTACCCCGTTTGAAATGTTATCAACATTTTGTAAAACTAATCACAATTAATTAATTTAGAGCCAATAATGATTAGTTTATTTAAATAATATAAACATTCGAAAAACATCACAAATATTATTTATCATGTACAAGAAAACACTATGCTTATTCATCTGCCTGCTTTCCGGCAGCATCGTGGCTTGCGCGCAGGATACCACGAGCATAAAAACACAAGAGGAAATATGGCTCCAGACAGACACAACAGAAGCACTGCAGACCAGGGCAGACCCCATACCGGTCATTGAACTGGAAGACCCCGATGCGGGCAGTGAAGAAGACGGCATCAACCTGCACGTGATCAGCAGTGTGCTCACCGCTTCGCGGGATCCGTTTCTCAACACAGCAGCATTTGTATTCGGCCAGTACCGGTTCCAGCCGCGCGGCTATGGCAGGAACCAGCAGCAGGTGCTGATCAACGGTATACCCATGAACGACCTCCGGACCGGCGCTGCATACTGGAGCCAGTGGGGCGGGCTGAACGATATGTTCCGCGCACGCAATAATACATACGGACTGGCGCCTTCGGAGGATGCATTCGGCGGCATGAACGGCACTACTGCCTTTGACGTTGCTGCGGCAAGTCTGCAGAAACAAACACGGCTCACCTATTCCCTCTCTAACCGGCAGTACCGCCACCGGCTGATGCTGACGCATAACAGCGGTTTATTGGCGAACGGCTGGGCGTATACCCTGTCCTTTTCCCGCAGATGGGCCAATGAAGGTTATATCCCGGGGACATTCTACGACGGATACGCCGCGTTCGGCAGTCTCTCCAGGCAGGCAGGCCGTCACAGTCTCGATCTCACGGCATTCGCCGCGCCGGCACGCAGGGGGAAATCCACACCGGCAACAAAAGAGGTTTATGAACTGGCAGGATCAAATTTCTACAACCCGAACTGGGGTTATCAGAACGGAGAAAAACGAAATGCCAAAGTATCGGAAAGCCTTCAGCCGGTGTTCCTCTTCCGGCACCGGTATGCGACCGGCAAAGGTTTTCGGATAAATACATCGCTGGGCTATCAATTCGGTAAAAATGCCAACAGCTCGCTCGACTGGTATCAGGCCAAAGACCCGCGGCCCGACTACTACCGCTACCTCCCCGGCTGGCAGATCCGGAATAATGATGAGGATGCGGCGAATGACATTATTCAAAAATGGAAAACAGAACCGGAAACTTATGCACAGATCAACTGGAAGCGGCTGTACGAAGTAAACTACGCTAATACCGAAACCATCTCCGGCGTAAATGGCATCAACGGTAATGATATAACCGGGAAACGGTCGGTATATGTTATAGGGAATGATGTGGAAGACATACGGAAATACAGCTTTAATATCCGGCTGGAACAAGCCGTTAATGAGCATTTCATGCTGCAGGGCGGGATAACAGCTATCATACAGCATATGGAATATTATAAGGAGCTGCAGGATCTGCTGGGCGGGGATTTTTACCTGAACCTGAATCAGTTTGCCGATCAGCAGCATATACCGGATGCAACGTATAACCAATACGACCTGAACACGCCCGACCGGCTGATCCGCGAAGGCGACCGGTACAATTACCATTACCTGCTGCGGCAATATAAATACCATTCCTGGCTGCAGGGTATCCTGAGTCTCAACAGGCTTGATGTGTTTCTCGCCGCCACCGGAAGCCTGCACAGCTTCAGCAGGGAAGGATTGTTCCGCAACGGTTTATTCCCGGAAGATTCTTATGGAAAAACAGCCCTCCAATCGTTTAAAACCTATGGTGTAAAAGGAGGACTTACATGGAAGATAGACGGCCGGAATTATCTCTTCCTGAATGGCGCCGCCGGTACGGAAGCGCCTTCTGCAGACCATACTTATATCTCCATACGCACCCGCAACCAGACAGTAGCCGCGCCGGGGGTACAATCGTACAACAGCCTGGAAGGCGGCTATCTGCTGAAGGCGCCCAAATATAAAGCCCGGCTGGTGGGTTATACGACCCATATAACCGGCGTTACCGACATAAAGAGATTTTATAACGATGATCCGGCATTCCGCACATTTGTGAATTACGTGATACAGGATGCCGGAATGCGGTTTGCCGGTCTGGAACTGGCGCTTGAGGCAAGCCTGCAAAGTTCATTATCCGTAACCGGCGTCGCTGCATTGGGGCGGGCATTTTATACAAACAACCCCACCGTGAGCATTTACCGGGACAATGATACAACAACCATCCCACAGGCAAGGTCTGTGTATATGAACAACCACAACCTCTCGACCGGCCCGCAAAACGCCTATTCGCTGGGCTTAAATTACCGGTCAAAGAAATACTGGTATGCCAATATCAATGGCAATTACTTCGACCGGAACTATGTATCCGTCAACCCCGACCGGCGGACAGCGGAGGCAGTAGGACTGCTGGATCCGTTATCGGATCCGTATCGTACGATCCTGGTACAGGAACAGTTGCCCGCGTTTTACACCATTGACCTGTTCTTCGGAAAGTCATTCCTGCTATCGCGGTTTTTCAAACGTATTCCACGTAATACCTTCCTCTACCTGAATATCGGGGTGAACAATATCCTCAACAACACCTCCATCCAGACCGGGGGATTCGAGCAATTGCGCTTCGACTTCAGTGAAAAAGACCCGGAAAAATTCCCCGTGAAATATTTCTACGGATACGGCGCCAATTATTTCATCAACATCAGCCTGAAATATTAATCCAAAAAAAATTAAAAATCAGCTCTTAATGATCTTAACACCTTAATGACCTTAATGTTTTAAATTTTTCAACATGAAGGGATTAAGGACATGAAGAATTCCGCATTAATAAATATCAAACACATTTGTCACATTAAAAACATTAAACCATGCATCACACGATAATATTGTTTGCAACAGCCGCATTAACCGTTCAGCTTTCATCCTGTATGAAACATAAAATAGACACACCGCCGGACATGCGTCATTACGACCCGGCATTGCCCATAACGCATACCCTTACCGAACTGAAAGCTATGAATGGCTTTTATGATTTCAAGACAGGCGGCGATACCACACTGATCACCGAAGACATCACCATCGCAGGTATCGTAACAGCCGACGACCGTACCGGTAATTTTTACAAGCGGATCGTCATCGAAGACTCCACAGGCGCTATCGCCGTGCTGCTCGATGCCTACAACCTGTATAATGATTACCCTGAAGGGCGCAGGGTGTATATCAAATGCAAAGACCTGTACTTAGGCTATGACGGAGGGCTCCCCGTGATCGGCTATACGCCTGCACCACAGCTTTCGCTGACCGGGATACCGGCAGTACGCATACAGGATCACGTAGTAAAAGGCAGTACCGGTCATCATATCGAAGGCGCGCCCTACTCTCTTACCCAGATCGCAGACGCCGATCCGGCGCTGTACAACCGTCTGATCACGATCACGGAGGCTGAATTTACAGACACCGGCGTTTCCTACACCCAGCCCAATGCGACAACTAATCGTGAGATCAGCAATTGTACCGGTAGTAAACTTGCTGTACGCAGCAGTAATTATGCCAGTTTTGCAGGTGCGGTCTTACCAGCCGGGAAAGGTACGATCACGGGTATCTATACCGTTTATACCAGCGCGGTGAGCGGCGGCAGGACACCACAGCTTGTGATACGCAGTACAAACGATGTGCAATTTCATGATCCGCGCTGCCATGCAGGAGCAGCGCCCATCATTCCGCTTGTGACGATAGACAGTATCCGCAGGTTAGCCAATCCCGTGGGTACGGTGTCGCTGGACAATTACAAGATCAGCGGCGTTGTCATTTCCGACCGTCGTTTTAAGAACACGGACGCCCGGAACATGATCATACAGGAGGGGAACCGGGGGATCGTTGTCCGTTTCTCCGGCGCCCACACCTTCGATGCGGGCGACTCCGTACTGGTGGACATCAGCGGCGCACAACTGAGCTATTACAACGGCCTGCTGCAGGTAAACGGCAATTCATTCCGTACACAAAAAGCGGAACGCATCGCCACGGGCAGGGCAATCGTACCGGAAACATACTCCGTTGCCGTGATCAACAGTGAACATTTTACGCTATACCAGTCAACCCTTGTACGTATCATGGGCGCCATGGTATCCGAAGGCGTATATGCAGGCAATAAATCCCTTACCGATGCATCGGATATTTCCGGCAGGCTGAAACTGTACACGGCATCAGGCGCCACTTTTGCACAGCAGCAAATCCCGCCGGGCGAGGTAAATATTACCGGGATCGTGGGCCAGTTTGGCAACACAAGACAGATCAGTATCAGGAGCACAGCGGATGTGGAGTAGAGACGCGATTTATCGCGTCTCCGCACGATACAGGAGACGCGATAAATCGCGTCTCTACGCAATACGTATTCATTTCGTATATTCATCCCTTTATTTATGGCAACAGTATAACAGACATGAGCAAAAGCGTTTTCACAGTATTATTTCTGATCATTTCACTAACGACACAGGCACAGCTCAATGATAATGCCTATCGCAATGTCAACAATCCCCTATACTGGCAAAACCGGATCCCCGAACCCGGTTACTGGCAGCAGGACGTACACTATAATATCCATGCATCAATAGATGAAACACTCCATGTCATCAACGGGAAACTCACCCTCGATTACTGGAATAATTCACCGGATACGTTGTATCACGTGTATTTTCACTTATTCCAGAATGCTTTTGTAAAGGGTTCACATTTGCGCGCACTGGAAAAAACCAACAAGTCAAGATCCTGGCTCGGCCAGCGGGAAGCCGCCGGGATGGGCACGGAAGTTGACAGCCTGATGGTCGATGGTGCGCCGGCACGGATTGAGCTCGACAATACTATCATGAAAGTACATCTGCCGGAACCATTGCTGCCGGGAGGGAAAACCAGCTTCAGCATGAGCTTCGATACCTGGTACGACCAGGGAGGTACGCGCCGGAGAATGCAGTTGTACGCTGCCTGGGGATTTATGCATTATAACGGCGTACAATGGTTCCCCAAGATATGCGTCTATGACCGGAAACAGGGGTGGGATACGGACCAGCATCTGAATAAAGAATTCTATGCTAACTTCGGCTCTTACGACGTGCAACTGGATTTCCCGTCCAATTATATCGTAGAGGCCACCGGTGTGCTGGTCAACCGGGAGGAAATGCTGCCCGATACACTACGCGCAAAGCTCGACCTGAAAAACTTTGCCGACAAAAAATGGGGGGAACCACCGTCTGTAATCATACCTTATCAGCAAGGGGAACGAAAAGTGTGGCGCTTCCACGCGAATAATGTACATGATTTTGCATTCACCGCAGACCCGTCGTATCGCATTGCCACCGTATGGTGGAATGGCATTGAATGTGTCGGCCTGGCTCAGG
Organism: uncultured Chitinophagaceae bacterium; assembly: GCA_964527735.1. Taxonomy (GTDB): domain Bacteria; phylum Bacteroidota; class Bacteroidia; order Chitinophagales; family Chitinophagaceae; genus JBEBVQ01. The sequence goes on from CAZGPG010000014.1 coordinate 78,647, forward strand.
AGCCACATGCTGCCGGATGGCAAAATGCTGCAGAATATGTGGCCAAAATCATTCAGACATTTTCCGAAAACATCGGCATGTACCAATACCCGAAAATGATAGCTGCCGATGCGCGGGATGGAATGGAATATCCCATGCTGACCCTCGATGGCGGGAGCGACCCGGGCTACCGCAGCCTGCTGGTGCATGAAATTGCGCACAACTGGTTTTACGGCATGGTGGGCAATAATGAAACATACCGCGCAGCGCTTGATGAGGGATTCACACAATACCTGACGGCAGAAGGTTTGAGAAAAATTGACGGGGATACTATCGTATCCAGCATCCCCCGCTCCTGGTACCGGAAAACATTCGGTGAACCATTGCTCGCCACAGAACGCTCTGTATTCAATGTATATACTTACGATGCACTCAATAAAAACGAACTGCCGCTAAACACCCATTCTCACGACTTCAGGAACACGCTGCATCATGGCGGCGGTTACCGCCAGGTGTATTACAAGGCGGCGGCCATGCTGTATAACCTGGAATATGTGCTTGGCGACTCCCTGTTCCGGGCAGCATTCAGCCATTACTTCGAACAATGGAAGTTTGCGCACCCCTATTTCGAGGATTTCAGGAATTCAATGATCCGGTTCACCAAAGTGGATCTCAACTGGTTTTTCGACCAGTGGCTGGAAACAACAAAAACAATTGATTACCGGATCGGCCGCATACGAAACATACCGGGGAAAGACAGCTTTACCATAAAATTCAAACGATACGGCGATATGCAAATGCCGCTCGACTTTACCGTGACGGCGCGGAATGGAGAAAAACACAGCTTCCACATCCCGAACAACTGGTTTGAGAAACAAACAGATGCTGCCATCCTGCCGAAATGGTATGGCTGGGGAACATTCAATAACAGCTATAAGGCGACCGTGCACATCCCGTCCGGTATCCGGAGCGTACAGACAGACACGAGCTTCCGCCTGGCAGATGTTGCTTACACGGACAATTATAAAACGAGACACCTCCCGCTCCGCCCGAAAGCGCTCAAAATAAAAGCCGACGGCGGGCTGAACAATCCGACAGACCGCAAACAATACCGGTTATACATGCGGCCCGACCTCTGGTATAATCCCGTTGACGGTATCAAAGCGGGGATCCATCTGAACGGAAATTACCTGAACACACTTGGCAGACTGGAAACTACTGTATGGCTGAATACACACGTCGGCCAGCAATATGACTACCTCAGCCTGACAACAGAAGGATATTATGACCGGTACCTGCCGGTGAGTTATATCTTCAATTACGAAAGCCCTCTGCTCCGTCATTTCCCGGCACTGGAGCTCCAACTGAAGAGCCGTATGCTCGACGGGCTGCACCATCACCGTGGCGGCCTGAACTGGCAGGCAGGGGTAAACGACGGGCTACAATTGTATGCGCAGACCATGTGGCGCCCCATCAGCTACGACCTGGATTACCTGATCCATACCCGCGAGTGGAGCAGCGTACGGGCAAGGCCCAATGCCTCGCTGAATGCAGCATGGCAGCACCGGTATGAATACCTGAGCGGCATCGGCCTTTTCAACATCGGCGTGCGCGCGCCCATGTTTAACGGAAACAGCAATACTGCATTCAACTACTCCTATATCCAGATGGAGGCCATCAACAAGCATTACCTGCACCGGCTTGAGATACGTACCCGTTTGTTTGGCCGCTATGGCTCGGGCAGCAATATCCCGCACGAGAGCGCACTCTGGCTCTCCGGCGCTAATCCGGAAGAGCTGATGGACAATAAATACACCCGGAGTCACGGCTTCATTCCGGACAACTGGCGGAGTATCTCCCAATACGAAACCAATCATTTCCAGCAGGGCGGTGGTCTTAACCTGCGGGGTTACGCCGGCTATTTTGTGGCAGACCAGCGGGACAACGAAATCCTGATCGGATATAAGGGACGCAGCGGCGCTGCCGTGAATGTGGAAATTGACATTGATGAATATATCCGGCTCCGTCCCCGTTTCACACGCTGGCTGCATACGGATATATATGCATTTGCCGATGCCGGTATCATTGAGCTGAACAGGTATTTTATGCCCGAATACCAGAATGTGACACCCGCTGGTATGATGAGCGATCTCCGGGTAGATGCCGGTCTGGGCGCGGCCTTTACGATCCGGAGCTGGGGCGTTTTTGAGAAAGCCAAACCACTAACGCTGCGTTTTGATATGCCGTTCTTTATCAACCGGCCGCCTTACGGGAATCCGGAATACCTGCAATTCCGGTATGTGGTGGGTGTGAACCGGACATTTTGAGGGTAAAAAGCCGGAGCAACCAAAATGGGTGTCTCGCTGAACGAAGCCCTGTTTTTGCAGCTACTCAGGTCACCAGCCCGAGCTGCATCGCTTTCCGGATGAGTCCTGCCGTATTTTTCACATCAAGTTTCAGCAGGAGATTATTCCTGTAATTCCGCACCGTGTGGAGACTCAGGAACAACTTTACTGCGATCTCTTTATCCGTATAGCCCTCTACGATCAGCGGCAGCACCTCCTGCTCCCGGTCTGTAAGGCGGATCCTGGTTACCGTTGTTTTATTCGCCCGGGAAGACAGCTCGTACATCTTCTCTTTCAGGGATGGCTCTATAAACTCTTCACCTGCATATACGGTTTCTATGGCTTTGATGAGCGTATCCTTCCCGGTCGTCTTGAGCAGGTAACCCAATACGCCCTGCCGCAGCATTGCGGATAAATACGCCGGACTGTCAAAATTAGTTAACGTCATTACCCTTATATGCGGATATTCCTTGCGCACCACATGGGCTATTTCTTCTCCGTTTTGCCCGGGCATCTGGATATCGAGGATCAGCACATCCGGCTGCTCCTTTTTTAGCCCGTCAAGCAACCCGGCTCCATGCTCATAAGTACCAACAAGGGTGATATGGGGCGCATGGGCAAGCATATTGCGAAATCCGTCTATAATCATCGGATGATCATCTGCTATGGAAACTCTGATTTTCATATGGCTGCCGTAGTCCGAGCACACCCGGCCAAAGCCGGGAATTGCATCGCAACCATCCGAAAGTATTAAAAAAGTCAGAAAAAACATATCTGCGTAACCAAAAGACAATAAAAAGGCGGGCGTCTGCCTGCAACATTCCCGTAAGCACAAAAAACAACCACTCCCGGATCAAAACCGAAAGTGGCAGGTAAAATTAACAGGCGGCGACAAGCAACATTACCGGACAAGTATTATATATCACTGTACGATCAGCTTCCGCAACTGGTCATTTACTTTGAGAAAATAAATACCCGGCGCAACATCCAAAGTCACATCTTCTCTTATTTTCTGGTGAACAGGCCGAAGCTCCTTACAGTAAATAATCTGGCCGGTGTAACTGATCACTTCAAGCAATACATATGTTTCGGAAAAGATTCCTTCCATTACAAAACTACCGGAGTTTGGATTCGGATATAACCGAAGCGGCATTATATTGCCGGATTCAGACACCACAAAAGAGCTGATACGGATTGGGATCACATTGCTTACCGCACTATCCGGCAAAACGCATGGCTCATCACTACGCATTATACAATGCACCTCATCCTCGTTATCCAATGTATTATCAGTCCAGGTACCGGTGCCCTCGCTCACTTTAATACCATTCTTATACCAGACAAAATCCGGATTACTGCCTTCATTTATCGCAACAGCCGTAAATGTTACCATCGTACCGGCAGTAATAATACTATCCGGCGAAACGGATATATGCACCTCCGGCACAACAGGATCTGTTACCAAAAGGTTCAGCACGATCACACTGTCACAACCTGCCACATTTACAACCGTATCTTCTGCTATGCCATTACCTCCTGCGGATAGTGTAATTCCCCTCCAGTCGTATGGCAGTTCATTGCTGCATATGGTTATATCATCACTGCTTCCTGATACACCATGTACTGTCAGATTAAGGGTTAGGATACTATCACACAGGCCCGGATGACGGATTGTATCTGCTGCAGCTGCGCTACCGGACGTAGTAATAGTTTTTCCTCTCCACAAAAATGGCAGCTCATTGTTACATACTGTATCATGTACAGTATAATGAGCGGTATTGCCTAACGTAAGCTCTATAGTGAGTGTACTGTCACAACCTTTTTTATTCTCAAGCAATTGTATATACGTACCGGATGTATGATATACACTATCATTAATTGCAAAGCTGTCGCAGGCGTCAACCTCAAGTAATGAAGCAGTCGGGATGCAATCAAGCTCATAGGCGCCGGGGGTTGGATATTTTCCTCTGGATCTACCCCGGATGTCTTTGGGAACAAAATCCAGCAATGTCACTCCCGTGCCGCTGAGTTCTGTATTTCCTGGTAACAGATTTCCGTTTTCAGAGTCAGTAAACATAGGATCCAGCGTCGTCGATCCTTTTTCAAAATCCGGAAAGTCTGTTGTAAATGCCTGGTGATCGGCATACCAATTGAGCAGATACCCATAATACTGATCTCCGGTCAGCGATGAATTCAGGTGAAAATTATTACCCTGCATATCTTCTACCTGACTTTGAAAAAAATAAAAACCGGTTTTAATGCCATTTGCACCTTTTGTTATATTGACAAGATTATTCTTAATGTATAATTTCACATTATCCTTCGAAGCATAAAAACCGGAAGTATTGTTACTGCTCGCCGTTATAAACAACTGGTCGATTGTGACCGTGTTATGATAAACATGATTGTGTTCCGTTGTCAGGATATACACTCCATACACTGTATGCCAGCCATGATTAATATTGTACACTATATTATTATAAATCATTACAGGCATTGCCTCGGTTCCTGCGCTTTCATTCAGAAAGATACCATAAAACGGCGCGCCTAACGCAGGGGCTGTTCCACCGCCGCCCGGGCTATGTATTTTGTTGCCCGCTACAATCGTCCCCGGCACCTTTCCCTGAAGCTCAACACCATGAAAGGTATATGTTTGCGTACCTTTTGTTTTCCTGTTTATATCATTGCCGCGTATGATGGTACCCGTAGCATCCGAGACCAATACGCCACACTGACGAAAATCCGCAATAGTATTATACTCAATGATATTACTGTCGGATAACCCCGTTATCCTGATCGCATTATGAACACCATTCACCCCGGAAGGCCCCTGGATCTTATTGTACCCGATGTAGCAATGTGTGCCGTTTACAGCAGTGGCTGAAGGGCTGGTGGCTGAACTCATAAAGGCGATAGCTTGTGTGCTGTTACTATTGTGTATTGTAGTGGTAAGGTCAAATGTGCATCTTGTAATGCTATCGTAAGCTGCCCCGCCGAATATACGCATCGGATCTCCGTGTGCGGTTCCCAGTGTCTTAAACGTGAAACTGTCCAGACAAAGGTGTTTTGTCCCGTTTATTATATTGAACTCTCTGGTGAATGTTGCAGAGCTCAGATATTGCACGGTAACCCCGTTCCCATTGATCCGCACTGTATTCACCGGACTGGCGCCGGGGATATCTGCGAATTGCAGCCTTTCTGTATATGGCCCGGAACCGGGCGCTGCATCAACCACCACACGACCGCTTACTCCCTGGCTGTGTAATTGATCAATCAATTCCGCAAAAGAGTTGAAATTCCGTCCGCCTGTAGCTATACCGTCATTGACGGTATAGACTCCGTTCATCTGAGCCGAAACACCGGTACTATTAAACGATATCACAAAGGTCATAAGCACACAAAAACAGGTCGCTAATATTTTATTCATAATAACGCATTTATAATTAAATTAAAGGGATAGGGTTAACGTACAATCATTTTCATGACATCTCCGGGATAAACCCTGCCACCCATGTCTGATGATTGAACTTTCAGATAATATACACCGGCAGCAAGTTCCGTTTGTACATCAACGTGTAATTTGTTGTCATGAAGCGGAACACTATTCCGGGCAAACACGACCTGTCCGGTTTGATTGTAAATAACGAGGTCTGCATTTACCCCCTGCACCACACCGGTTATCATAAACCTGCCACGGTTGGGGTTTGGTACGAGCTTCAGAAATGTATATTCCGGACTGTAATCATTTAAACCGACATTATTAACCGTATATACCTTTGATGTATCTCTGCACCCGTCTTCGTCGATCACAATCACCTGGTAATCGCCATTTTCCAACACTATATAAGCGCTGTCTCTGGCGCCGGTTATCGTATCGCCGTTCAGCATCCAGTGATATGAACGGAAAGACCGGGTCACAGACAACACCATACCATCCGGATTGATCACCGGAGCGAGGTCCCGGAACGTAAGGTTAATGGTAACCACACTATCGCAGCCTTCAACATTGGGCAGCATAAACTTTATCGTGCCGGGTTCTGTATATGTATTGTTATTAACAGTGAACGCGTCACAGGCTTCAATATGCATAGTCGTGTCGCTGATATCACCGCAGGATAACCTGATCAGCAATCCTTCTTCTCCTCCCCTGCTGTACACCATGAAAGTATCCGAAAGCGACGGGTCAGCATCCGTTGAATCATGAAAACGCCCGGTAACATATGCATTTCCGGATCCATCCATACCTATCCCGTATAACTCATCCACACTCAGTCCACCCATAGTATTGGCCAGTAAAAAATTACCGCTTGAGTCAAATTTCACAATAGCAATATCACTCGATCCGACAGTAATGCGTATGGCAGAGTCGGCAGCAGATAAATTGAAACCGACGCGTCCCTGAAAGAAGCCTACTGAATACACATTTTCTCTCTGATCCGTTCCTATGTCCCAGCCATATGCTGTAGCGCTCCCTTTCCCTCCCCAGTGTCTTACCCATTGATGATTGCCGGCGCTGTCAAGTTTCAACACAAAACCATCTCCCTTATATTCACCGGCTTCCACAAGGTCGAGGAGTGCAGGAGGGCCACCCGGGTTAAAATCAGTGCGCCCGCCAAATCGTCCGGTGATATAAACATTGCCGGAGCGACCCGTTGTTACTGCTCTCCCGGTAACGCTCTGCTTAAATCCCAAAGGCACCGACACAGCTGTTGTACCGATGGCCTTTGCCCATATGAAATTGCCGGCGCTATCCAGCTTTGTAATGATCAGATCGTCACTCCCGACTGCGGTAGCAGAAGGCAGCGAAGAATTGGGAAAGGAGATCGTACCGCGAAACTGACCGGTCATATAAACGCCTGCTCCCAAAGGGTCTGATGCTATGGAAAACCCGATTATGCCCGAGCTCCCCGAACTTTGCACACAAGGCATATTTCTTGCCCAGAGCATGTTTCCGAGGCTATCCAGCTTCATTACAAATATATCGGCGCCCGAAGTTGTGATATTATGACTTCCGCCGGATGTGTGAAAATTAATAGTGCCGCCGAAGTATCCGGTAATGTAAACATTCCCCAAGGGATCTGTCGTAATATCATATCCGTAGCTATACCCAAATGCATTCGTGGGATCAATGTTTCTGGCCCAGATACAATTTCCGGCAGTATCCATTTTAAAAATGTAGGCGGTTGTGGCGATGGTTGTGACAGACTGACCATTACCAAAGTCAACAGTCTTGTTGAAATGCCCCGTGCCATACACATGGCCGGCATTATCGTACGCCAGTGCCCGGCCTTCATTCCAGCCTTCCGAATGATAGCCTTTAGCCCACACTTCATTTCCCGAAGCATCATACTTGGCCAGGAATATTTCCTTCCGGTTTGTTACCGTTCCCGGATGACCATATATCGTCACCGGCCCGAAATGGGCAGAATCCGTATAATACCCCGTTACATAAGCGCTGCCGGTCTCATCGGTAACGACCGACTGCCCTCTTTCGTCTGCCTGCGCTCCAAAACTCTTTGCCCAGTCCAGCCTTAATCCCTGCCCATATGTATGGGACAGTCCCGTTGTCAGTAAAACAAATACAACCGCCGGTGCTGCAAACGCTTTTTTGATCTGTTGTAAATAACGCTCCATATATACCTTGTTTTTTAGTGTTTTTAAATATCTATTTTTGCTGTTACCCTAACATTAATGATTGCATATCAATCTTCCGGTAAAATTGGATGAATTATAACAGCAGCGGTTGCTGCATTTGCATCATATTTTATTTTACAATACAAAAACTGATGATCTGCACTTGATTTACAATAAACATTCAACACAGGGATTATGCTCTTGCATATCATAAACAGGCAGATCCTGGTTGCCGGTATAATCATATTTTATCTTCTTCCCGCCGGAGATGTGCGTGGCCAATTCCCGGAATCAGAAAAAATAAGCACACACACCACCGGCCGTATGTTGCCGCCGCTGTATGATACGGCTTCCATCGACCGTTATCTGGCAGCATATGATACCTTGTTCCCGGCCGGGGCATCTGCCGACAGTGCACTGGAGATACTGGCGCATTTGTTTCATGAAAGTAAAAAAACAGACTACGCCTACGGCATGGGCATGGCGTTGCTTAAAGCCGGTAAAGTAAATTATCATCAAGGTAATTACAGACAGTCCCTGTCGCTGAGCATCTCCTCCCTGAATCACCTGAAAAAAACAAAAAAAGGACTTGTATATGCCGCATCCGCATACAACGCTGCCGCAAATGCCTTCGTATATCTCGGGATGCTGGAACGCGCCACGCTGTACTATTTTCTTGCAGCAGAAGAGATCAAAGCATTCCCGGAATCAGAGCTGAAGCTAAGCCATGTATATGGCAACCTTACTTCCGTATTAAAGAACGACAAGCGTATACTGTCTTATCTGGATGAAGCCGATTCCCTGGCCAGGAAGATGGGGGAATATGAATCGCTGATCATAATCCTGCTCAATAAATCGATGCTTTATGAGCAGATGGAAGCATGGGAGGAAGTCAATAAAGCGCTGAGCGAAGCAAAAACACTTGCACTTATCCACAACCTTCAGCTACCTGCATTCCGTGTGCTCGTGCGTTATGCAAGCATGTACTATCACCTTGGCGCATACCGCCACGCACAGCAACATATCCGTGAAGCGCAGCAATTAAAGCCGGACGGGGACAGCGATCCGTTTCAAAACAATGCCTATCGCTACCTCCGGGGAAAAATCCTTTATGAATTACATGATTATAAAAAATCCGAATCCCTGCTGGTACAGGCATTACAGACAGCAAAACAATTAAACCTGACAGACCAGGTCAGTGAAATAAAACTGGCGCTTGCACGAGTTTATGAAGCCACCGGAGATTATAAAAAAGCACTCCATACGCAAAAAGAATATCAGGCAAAGAAAGATTCCATCATCAACCCCAGAATCGCGGCAGACATCAATGAACTGGAAGTAAAATACAGGACCGCCGAAAAAGACCGTCTGATAGAGCAAAACCTCCGGATTTCAGAACGGCGGAAGACATTGCTCTGGGTTATATCCGCATCCGCTATATTCCTGACAGCATTCTTTATCGTCATCTTTCGCCATTTAAAACAAAAGCACAAGCTGCAGCAGCAGTTGCAGCGGGTAGATCAGCTCAAGGCCGTGATGAAAGGAGAGGAAAAGGAAAGGGAACGAATCTCCAGAGAACTGCATGACGGCATCGGCAGTATGCTTGCGGCCATCCAGATGAACATCACAGATGAAACTTACAAGAGTAAACAATCCGGAATGAAAAAAATCGTGAAGATGGTCGAAGATACGGCGGTAGAAGTAAGAAGAATTTCACATAACCTGCTACCCGGCATCCTGGAAAAACACGACCTCGACACTGCATTAACGCTATACTGCAACGACATTGATAAAAGTACGGGGCTAAATGTTGAACTGCACATCAACGGAACCGGCGGACCGCTTGAGAAACATGCAGAGCAGGCCATTTACCGCATCATACAGGAATTACTGCAAAACGTCATCAAACATGCCAGAGCAACGAGAGCGCATGTGCAGCTTTCCCGATTCCGGCATCAGATCAACATCGTAGTAGAGGATAACGGCTGCGGACTGAACAAAGAAGCTATACAAAACGGCACTGGCCTGCAAAATCTGCAATACCGGGTTAAAGCGCTCCAGGGCTATATGTCTGTAGATTCGATCGTAGGTAAAAGCACTACGGTATGTATTGAATTTGATCTGGAGCACCTGAAATAATCCCTCCGTGTCCGGAATGTTCCACCGACTTTTTATTCTGCCTTATCATTGGCGTCTGCCTCATCAATAGCTTCCTGCTTTTTCAGAAAAGTTTTATAATTCGTTCGGATCCACATTTTAATCTCCAACTCTGTAGCGACGCGGGCATAATCATAGGGCATCGGGTATGCATTCATAAATGCGGCCAGGGTATCCCCTTCCAGCCCTGTAAGCATATGAACAAGATCGGGCGTATAACGGGAATCAATAAAACGCTGGTCTTCCCAGTAATTAAATTCCTTCTGGAACCGGAATATCCGCTTGCTGCGCCCCGACAGCTGCTCCGCTACAAAACTGACCGGGCTCATTACCGAACCGCCGCGCTGACGCGCCAATGCACGCTGATAAGTACTGCTCCGTTCCAGGGAATCAAGCTGATAAGCGGTGTAATTTCGGGTACGTATCACGAATTCATCAAGCTGATAGCTCAACGGCTCCATTTCGATATGCTGCTGCAGCACACCGATCACCGGCGGCATTTTCCACTGCATGGTCTTATACCCGATAAACGTCAAAGCTATCTGGTCGCCGCTCTGTGCGTGCAGGCTGAACTGACCTTCATCATCCGTATATACAGATATTCCGGTACGCACATTCAGCACCACCACCGGGCTTAGCGGCTTACCTGTAACCGCGTCAGCAACAATCCCTTTCAGCGTCTGGGCGCCCGCCGCAGCGAAGAGAAAAAGTAAACAGATCGTCAGGAAATACTTCAAACGCATGTAACCCAAATATAAAGGACTTTTTTTGTGTTGGTTCATTAGTTACTTTTGGCATTCCAAACACGTACAAGCATTATTATGTCCAGTCCATCATTCTACACGCGCCTGCAGCAGGAGCTTCAGGAAATAAAAGATGCCGGTTTATATAAAGCCGAGCGCATTATCGAATCCGAACAGGGGCCTGAAATTCAGGTGAATGGTAAAAAAGTATTAAATTTTTGTGCCAATAACTACCTCGGTCTCTCTTCGCACCCCAAAGTTATTGAAGCTGCTCATAAAACCATCGACAACCGCGGATACGGCATGAGCTCGGTACGTTTTATCTGCGGCACCCAGGATATTCATAAAGAGCTGGAAGCAAAGCTGTCCCGGTTTGTGGGTGCAGAAGATACTATTCTCTATGTGGCCTGCTTCGATGCCAACGGCGGCGTATTCGAGCCGCTGCTCGGGCCGGATGATGTGATCATCTCCGATGAGCTGAACCATGCCTCTATCATCGACGGTGTGCGCCTCTGTAAAGCGCAGCGCGCCCGTTACAAGCACGACGACATGGCCGACCTCGAAGCGCAGCTCAAGGCGCATGCCGGCGCCCGTACCCGCCTGATCGTAACAGACTCCGTATTCTCCATGGACGGCACGATTGCTCAGTTGGACAAGATCTGCGACCTGGCGGATCAATACGATGCGCTGATCATGATCGATGAAAGCCATTCATCCGGCTTTATGGGCAAGACCGGTCGCGGCGTACATGAGCTTTGCGGCGTGACGAACCGGATAGACATCATCACCAGCACGTTGGGCAAAGCCCTCGGCGGCGCTTCCGGCGGGTTTACCAGCGGTAAGAAAGAAATTATTGAAATGCTGCGCCAACGCAGCCGCCCGTACCTGTTCTCCAATACAGTGGCGCCTTCGGTAGTGGGCGCTTCCATCGCCGTACTGGATCTGCTGAGCGAAACGACAGCGCTGCGCGACAAGCTGGAAGAAAACACGATCTACTTCCGCAGTAAAATGACGGAAGCCGGCTTCGACATCAAGCCGGGCACACATCCGATTACCCCAATTATGCTGTATGATGCTGTGCTGGCACAGCAAATGGCATCGAAGCTGCTGGATGAGGGCATCTATGTGATCGGCTTCTTCTTCCCGGTAGTGCCGAAAGGCCAAGCGCGGATACGCGTACAGATATCGGCAGCGCATGAGCGTCATCACCTCGACCAGGCAATAGAAGCATTTACCCGGATCGGTAAAGAGTTGGGTGTAATTTCCTGATCGGGCTGTTGGTTTCGATCAAAAGAAGTTTTACCTTTGCAGCCCGGTTTTAATGTTCGGGACGTAGCGCAGCCCGGTAGCGCACTTGCATGGGGTGCAAGGGGTCGC
>CAZGPG010000015.1:0-86282 GCA_964527735.1 uncultured Chitinophagaceae bacterium
GGCCCGGCGTGAACAGGAAACGGGCGTTTCTGATAACCGAAGCGTTCACTTCCTCTGCAGTAGGACGACCCTCGCTGCTCAAACTGACGCGCAAGCTGCCCAGATCGCCGATACGGACAATCCGCCCGGACGCCAGGTCATCTTTGATCACATCCACCAGTGCGTAAAGCACTGCCCGGATGTCTGCGCCGCTAACGGTGCTGATCTTTTCAATGCTGCGGGTAAGCTCGCTGATGTTTGCTTCACCCTGAGTGACGGTTCTTGCATAGAATTGCTTTGTGCCGCCGCCCGGTACGCCGGGCTCACCTTTCTCTACCACCTTGAATTTAACTGCCATGATTTTTCAGTTTTGAAGGTTAGAAAATAGATGTGCATCGCGATTACACAAAACGAAAATACTAATTATTTCAAATATTCGCTCGTAAAAAGTTGGTTATACTGATTTTATGATTGAAATCATATCTGCAAGGTAATATCGCCCTTTGTAATTGCAACTACCGGATCAACGTCACTTCTCCTTTCATAAGTTTCTCTGACCCGTCGCAATCATAAAGAAGCTGGTAGTAATAGCTGCCCATCTCGGCAGGTCTGCCATTATGGAACCCATCCCAGCCTTCTTTATCTTTTGTGGTGGCATATACAAGCGCCCCCCAACGGTTGAATATCCGGAAATCCAGTGTACGCTGCGGCCCTTTCGCAATAATCCGGAACAGATCATTCTTGCCATCCCCGTTGGGCGTGAAAGCATTGGGGAGGTAAATATCACAACAAGGCACGACCTGCACCGTTACCGTATCCCGGTCCACACAATTATGTTCATCTGTTACCGTCAGCCAGACCTCCATGGGGCCCGGGTGCGCGCCGGCTTCCAGCAGTATCTCAGATTGTGTCTGACCGCTGATTACAGAGCGGCCCGGCTGCCAGGTATAAATGTATCCGGCTCCCGGCGCTGCTTCAAGCAATGCAGTGTCATACACACAAACCTGCCCGGGATCCACACGGGCAATACGGGCATCCGGCAAAGCATGTACCAATACCGTAGCTTCCGTAACCGGAGAAGTACAGCCATGCTGATCTGTTACAGAAACACCGACCTGCTTGTCTCCACTGCTTGTCCAGGACAATGTAACGGTATGCTGCCCTTTGCTGTGCTGCACGGCAGAGACGTCGTAATGCCAGGCGGCATTTTCGGCTCCGGAGACAGACAATACGATTGTCTCATCCCGGCATACGGACGCAGGACTATTCAGCACGGCAACCGGGAGCTCCCTGACCAGTATTGAAACCGTATCTACTTTGCTGATGCATCCGCCATTGTCAAGCTGCATCCTGAGATGACGAACACCCGGCTCGCTCCATGAAACATGATACGGACCGGATCCGCTGCCGGAATGGACAACACCTCCGTCCCAATACCAGTTGAACAGCGCCGTTTCCGGTGCGTCACCCGTGAAGGTAACAACTGCAGTATCATCAGCACAAACGGGCTCCGGCTGTACAACAAACGCTGCATGTGCCGGACGAACATATACCACTACAGGTGTCTTTTCGCTTTCACATCCGTTCAATACCTGGCTTACATAATAGGTAACAATGCCGGGCTTATCTGTAGATGGGACAGGCGTTTCCGGCAATATAATATCCGGCTCCGCGTACCAGCGCAGATTATCTCCGGTGGCCAATAGCGTTGTTGCCGCATCAAACTGGCAATAGTAAACGGTATCCCCAACCTGCGGCGCTGCCGGCTTTTGCTTTAATGACAAATGAAGGATGATAACCGAATCACAGCCGCCGCTCGTTTTCAATGTGTCGGTGTAAGTGCCGGCCACCATAAGTGTGTCATTAGCAAAAACATAAAAATCACCTGTACAGATGCTATCTGTTATTGTTTGTGTTATCGGTTCGGCTATGGTAACGTTTACGGTATCAGACAAGGTACCGCAACCAGGTATAGTTGTGGTAGCCGTATATACGCCTTCGTGCGCAAGAACCGCAGGTGCAAATATGGTATCTGCCGCCTGTGCAGCAAAACCTCCCGGGCCGGACCATGAATAGGCAGCGCCCTGAAGTGCCGGCCTGGCAGACAGGCGGATGCTGTCTCCCGTACAAACCGGTGGATTATACACACTTGCTTCCAGGCCGGAGACAGGCGTCACTTCAAGATCATCAATGCACAGCATATGGTCATTGCAATTGTCATTGGGTTCATACCATCGCAGCATGATCTCATGACCGTCCGGGATATTCACCTGGATGCAGGCGTAAATATCCCCGGAATACGCCGGAAGATTTCCATTAAGATTGCTGTTGCCACCACCACAACTGGTGCCTGTTACAAAATTCCGCATATTGAGCGCCGGCTCAGAAGTGTAGGTACCGGTTGTGACATCGGTAATCGGAGTAGCTGAAACGCGATAACCAAACTGGACCGTGTTTGTCAGATTGCTTTCTGCCAAAGCCCATTGTTCCGCCCGGTATTTTATATGCAGGGCAGTAATGGCCTGCCCGGTATTATTAACCACACGCACGCCCCATATGATCAGACTGGTGGATGTGCTGGCCCGGCCGCCGAATGCCGTTTCGCCGGCACTACCGGCCACATGCACCGCACCGGTATTATTGCACCCGTTGGAATAAGCGTAAACAGACCGGTTTGTATAGCAATTGGGAATGGTAACATTATTTGTCCACGGCAATGTACCGGAACAAGCCGATGTACCCGGAACATCAAAATTCATGGTTGCCGTAACGCCGGGTTGGGTAAGGGATAATTGTGCATAGGAAAAGCCTGCAAAACAAAACAGGAAGCATAGAAGCAGAAAGCAAGATCTGTACATAGGGAAGGTGTTTTCAGAGATGATATTTAAAATCCCGCAGCGAAGGTATTCCTCATGGTTTACGGGAATTTTACCGGAATGTTATCTTTTGTTTATACGCTGATGCCCTTTAACGAGCAAAAAAAATACCCGGCATGAAACAGTACATGCCGGGTATGATAAACAACACAAAATCCTGTATTAATAAGATCGTTTTACGATCCTTTCATTCTTTATAGCATTGCCCTCTTTATCTGTAACCCGGAGGAGGTAAACGCCATCAGCATAACTGCTCATATCCAGCGTTCTGACACGGCGCTCCGTGGTGAGGATCTTACCATCCAGGCTGAAAAGCGTTATGCTGACTTCATGATCCGAAACGATCTGCAGCAGACCGGAGACCGGGTTCGGGTATAATCTTACCGGTGCATACAAGACATCAGCCTGCGCAATACCCACATTGGTTACATTATACACACGGGAATCGCTGACACAACCGTTCGTATCCGTTGCAGAAACATAATACGCTCCATTTACAGACGGCACAAACACAGAATCCATTTCGCCGTCTATAAGTCCATCGGCATCATACCATTGATACCCTGTATAATGATTCTGTGCATGAAACAACTCGCCATCCCAGGTAATCTCAGGTATTACAACAGGATACACCGTAACAGAAACATCAGAAGAAGTATCACGGCAACCGGTAACATTGGTACGGTTGATCACCAGCGAATAAACACCGGTCGTATCTATCTCCAGGAAACTTGCTGAAGCATTAGGGATATCGGTTTTGTTGATCTGCCAGCGGAAGTCAACACCCGTATCACTGGTAATACCGTGCAGCGTTACTACCCCACCGGCACAGAATGCAGTATCCTGTTGTGTGATGCTGATCTGGGGAATGGGAAGTACTGTGACCGGGATTGCAACCGAGCTGTCCGTACAATTGTTGGCGTCGGTAATGATCACTTTATACGATCCCGTTTCCTTTACATTGAGTACATCGCCGCCCGGAACGTGAGTGTCGTTATGGTTCCATTCATAGGAATAGCCTGCATCCTGGTGCGCAGTGAGTATGACACTGTCCGTTTCGCAGATAACAGTAGCATTGCTGGTGCTAACTGTTGTAATGGGAAGGGGATTAACCCGGACTTCAGCCTGTTCGCCAACAATTGTGCTGTTGGTGCAGCTCCCTTCGGTAACATCAACGATGGTATAAGTTGTATCGAATATAAAAGTACGGGTAATACCGGCGGCACCTGAAAGATCAAGCAACAGATCCTGCTGCTGCGTGCCTGCCGTATAACGGACAGTTGCGCCGGGAGTACCGGTGAACGTTATGGTTGCGGCATTCCCGCTGCATATCGCAGTATCATTGCTGATAGCTGCTACAGGCAGTGCAGTGACGGCAACAGCAGCTTCCTGACCAGTAATGGTCTGGCTGCAGCTTCCATCATCAACCTCTACGATCTCATAAGTTGTATTAGCCGTAAAATTGTGCGTCAGCTCAGCATTGCCCGTGCTTCCCAAAACAATACTGCGACTCTGTCCGTTGGCCGTATAGTGTACTGTGGCATTGGCCGTACCGCTGAAGTTTACGGCCGCCTGTTCACCGCTGCATATGGTTGTACCGCCACTGATCGTTGCTGCGGGAAGCGGATTAACCGTTATCTTATAACCTGGCGTAGAATCTGCAGCAGCACCGGCACTACACGTTACAATACATTTATAAAACGTGGTTGCAGCAGGTGTTGTGGTCAGTGTGGCATTCGTACCCTCATTGATCCAGTTGATGCTGTCTGCAGAAGATTTCCATTGATAGGTAATACCGGTAGCAGGATCGGTACCGGCTAATGACAAAGTTGTGCTTGAAGGTGTACCACAAAAAGAATTACCGGCGGTACTTGATACCACACCCGGATCTGTTACGGTACAAACAACTGCAGCATTCTTTGCAACAACCGTCAGGTCATCAATTGCGATACCACGGGAAGACCCGCTTCCGTCTCCGCGATCACTTTTCCATTCAATATAAAAAGTACTTCCGTTGGTGATATTCAGGCCGGTTAATGAAACCGATTTAAGAACAGAACCCGTATTTCCGTTACAGTTACCGGATCCTGACGGAGCAGTATGGTTGAGCGATGATACATTACCAACGTTTGAAGTTACTGCAAAACCGTTCGTTCGTGATTCCCATCTCCAGTTCTCATACATGTAGGAAATGTCGAGTTCCGTAATTGGAGATCCCGTATTGTTAATGAAGGTAACTCTTGCAGTAAAACTATTTACTGTGCTGGAAGGAAGATAGCCCAAAGCATAATCGGTACCGCTGCCAAAAGCATACGCACCGCCATTAGTAGCGCTTCCACACCCCCTGCCGACAAAGTTACCAACCGACACAGTCCACCCCGGCAAATGAGTACCCACAGAAGCCTGAGTTCCTAAAAAAGCATCAAAATTCTGCTCGTAAACAAGGTTGGAAGCAGTTATTGGGACCTGTCCGCTTACCTGCGTAAATTGTAAAAACAACAGGATGGCCGACATTAAAATAATCCTTGTCCTTTTTTCTGACAATAAAAATAAACACATGATTGATGTACGTTTAGGAATGAAAGTTTAAATAAGAATTAATGATTGCTGAAGTATTTCATGAAGCAAAATTCCTTTCATCGTATTACCTGAATCTTACCCGAACATTACTTTAATAAAACCAATTGTGTGCAATTCAAATGCTCGCTATCTCAAAACGTAATCTTGCTTCGACAGGCTCAGCAAGACCATTTGAATTACCGGTATAAAACCACAAAGCCGTCCCATTTCTGAGACGGCTCTGATGGCGTTTAGCGTATTAATAAAGGGGGGCTTACTTTGTAATGACAAACCGAAGCGCTTCTGTTTGCCCTCCGGAAGCAACATGTACAAGATACATACCTGCCGGCAGTGATTGCGAAATCTGAATGTACAACCGGCCGCCAGGCGCATCCTGCTCAGGGTTTTGATACACAACCTGGCCGGTCTGGTTAATAATTGTTACCGATGCTGTATTATCTGCTACTGTACCTTCCAGTATAAAAACACCATTGTTCGGATTGGGATACAGGCGGATCAATGAAGAACCATTGACTGGCCCCGTCACACCTGAAGGTTGACCGACGCGGATAACCACCACATCACTCACAACACTGTCAGGATCAGAGCAACGCAGGGAGCTGTACACTACACAATAAAACGAGTCATTATCTGCAGGCTCATTGTCTTTGTATGCTATGCTGTTGTTGCCAACCGGGATATTGTTTTTATACCATTGTACACCGGGCGTACTGCCGGCTTTGTCGATCCAGGCCGCCAACTCCACAGGGGTACCGGACTGTATTTCTTCACCCGGAGTAGCCGTAACATATACAACCGGCGTCTGGTTTTCCTCTGCTTTAAGATTCAGCGTAGCTATGCTATCGCACCCTAATGCTCCTTGTGTGACATAGGTTGCCGCTCCGTTTCCCGGTTGCGTTACTATTACTCCATTCCAGGTATAAGGGAATTCATCATTACATACGGTAATTTCCACAGTGCTGTCACTGGCCGCATTCACCGTAAGATTAAGCGATATCACACTGTCACAGCCGTCGGCATTGGCATTAAGAAGTGTATCGTGTGCTATTGCAATTCCTCCGGATATTACCTGTTTGTTCCTCCATGTGTATGGAAGCTGATAACTGCATATCTCAATATCCTCCGTAGAAGCGGAAGGCTGCCTCACTGAAAGATTGAGGGTAATAATGCTGTCACAGCCCGCGCTATTACCATTCGGGAGTGTGTCTTTTGCCGCTTCTGTCCCCCCGGTCAATACCAGTTTGTTTCTCCAGGAATAAGGAAGCTGATTGCTGCAAATCGACAAATCTTCCGTAGCAAATGATGTCTTATTTACTTCCAGTTCAAATACAGGCGTAGAATCTGCATCAGAGCTGCCCGCGCAACTGATGATACATTTGTAATAAGCCGTTTCGGTAAGCGTTCCCGTTTCGAGGGTATCAGCATTGCCGCCGGTGAGCATCCAGTTGCCGATACCATCCGGAGACACCTTCCATTGATAATCCACACCTGTTGCCGGCGCTGTTCCTGACAATGAAAGCGTAGCCCTGCCGGAATCACAAAATACACTTCCGGAGTTGCTGTTTACCGTACCCGGAGTAATAGCACATACAGACGGACCAGCAACAGAAACGGTTCCGTTGACTGCGAGATGCGTCGTGCTGTTCTGTTGACCAATGTACCAGGTACCTGTCGCTCCTGTAACCTCATACGGTATAAACCGGAACACAACTGTTGTACCTGAAGGTATCTGTTGCAAATCATTTATAACGGACAGATCCGTCAACGGAAAATTCCTGTTCGAAGTACTGCCCGGCCGGGCGGTGGCATGTGTTGTGATATCAACAAATGTCCCTCCGCCCACGCTGTATTGAATCAGACATTTAATCGGCCCGGTTGCACTTAAACGAAAAAGAAACGGATCAATTGAACTAAGCGACATCTCATAACCGGCATCGGGTGTTAACGAAAAAGTAAAAAATTTATTTCCCTGAATAGCGGCGGCGGCAGATGCCCCCCAACCGTTTGCACCCCATAAATTTCCGCCGGCTGACCCGCTTCCTGTCAGTCCGGATCCTTTTGTAAAGCCGACGTACGATATATTGGGATCTGTTTGCGCCGGCATCAATCCGGGGGTACCCCAGTTACTCTGTCCATAGGTATTCCATCCTGCAAGTACCTGCGCGTATAAGTTGCCGGTGCTTATAAGTAACATAAACAGCAGGATACCGGGAATAATAATTTGTTTTTTCATGTCGATCGTTTTTTACAGATATTTTTCAAAGGCAAAATTACCGGCCGTGTTTTACCACATTCTTATCAAACAGCTATACAGGATTACCAAATGATGAACAATCATACTCCATGCTTCAACACATCAAAAGAAAAAACGGGCTGCCTTTCCGGACAGCCCGCTCATATTCATGCACTCACTCAAAATGTTTGTACGCTCGCTTATTGCACAACAGCCTTAACCGTTCCGGAATTCCGGCCACCCGATACACGGACGAGATACATACCGGGATGCAGGTTAAGCCCGTCAATAGCATATACGTTATTACCGCTCTGCAATGCTGCATTTTGTTCACAGACCTTCCGGCCGGCAAGATCATAAACACCAAATGTGATTGTGGTTGCTTCAGTCAGTGAAACAGACAGTATGATACGGGACTGATCAGGCATACCAAGCACTTTAATATCCATATCACGATCATCGTAAGCAGTAACACTTTCGGGGAACCAGGGCTTGACAACGACATCGTCAATCGACCACTCCTGGGCAGCGCCGGTTGCCGATACTGAAACGTATTTAAATGCCAGGTAAAAAGGCGCAGTTTTATAATCGTTCAGGGATATATTGGAATAAGGCACCCAATCATCACCAAACACATCATCAGTCAGGTCTTTCACCGTTCGCCATGTAGCGTTTACGGGGCTGCCTGTACCGGAATAATCTGTGGAGATCAGCACTTGCTTTGTAGTCCTGCCCATGAAACGGACCTTAGTCCAGAAGTCCAGCGCCGGATTTGAAACCGCAGCCAGATCAATTTTGGCCGTAGTGATCAACCAGTCTTCATTATCGTTCGCACCACCCGAGAATCCGCCATTCATATAAGTGGCATAATCATCTCCATGACCGAAATCACCGCATCTCCATTGCTGGCTGCCGGACACACTAACTGCACGGAATTGACCAATAAAATCCGGAGCAGCGCAGTTGCTAAAAGTTTCACTCAGCAAACCCGGAGGAGTGGTGGTATCAATCGTACGGAAAGTCCAGGTTGTTTCATCATCAATACCCGTACTTTTCCGTGATGTTGTAGCTGCGGAAGCAAAAGCATCCTTGTCAAACTTTACATAATAATGCTTACCGGAGCCCAGCGTAAAACCACTGACATAAGCGGAATTAGAAACACCCGTCACTTTAACATCAATTGACATTACATCAATGGTCTGGCTCGTTGCATCTGTTTTGTTATGCAGTACAATATTGCCTGTCCCTTTAGTTATCGGCTCATTAAACGTAAGTTCAAGTACGCCTGTTGAAAGCAAAACATTATTACCGACAGGCGTTTTATCTGTAAGGATCAGGTTAGTGGCATAGCCATTATACCCTGTAATCATGATATCATCTATATTGATACGGGTGCTGGCAGCATCTTTCTTTCGGATGCTGATCCTTGCAGGAGCAGAAGTCCGTATAGGGACTGCAACCCGCTCAAGTGTCCTGCCCGGCTTGATCACACCTCCGGCCTGTATCCAGTTATTCCCCTGATCAGTACTGTAAAACACTTCCAGTTCACCGTCCGTCTCACTTCCATACATAGCGTGATAAAAATAAACGGTATCAATGCCTTTGGTTAAATCTTCCTCCATAATCAGCATACCCCGGTCGCCGGTTGTATTGCCGGTAAGCCGTACCCGGGCTGCATGAAGACCGTGCTTCCGGTCACTCGGCTCCATATCTCCGAGATATACGCCGGGCAATGTCCACTTAATTCCGTTTAAGGTGACAGAAGCTGCCGAAGCATATGCTTTAATGCTGTCGGATTCAAAATCCACGAAGTAGGGATATACCTGTGCATCTGCTTGCAGACCTGCAAAAAGGATAAACGGTACCAATACTCCTTTCGTCAATAATCTTTTCATGTTTTAAAGTTTATTTTTTACAAAAACAATAGCATCTGTTTATGCTGCGGCAAAGTTTCATCCGCTGTGTGACCACAATGTTTACTAACTGTTATCTAATTATAAACCGGCGGAGTATATCACTGCCAGCAGCGGGCATCATACATGTTCACATCACTTGTATCCCTGATCACCAATTGTGGTGTCGCCCTGCCACCGGAACTGATATAGACTGTATATATCCCCGTTATAGATCCTTTTCCCGAAGGCAACGGATCGGTGGCAAACTTTGCATAGTTACTGCTGCGTACTACAATTGTTTTATAACTGCAATCCATAATGCTCCGGTTGGTAGTTGCAGCGGGTTGCGTATAGCTTTTCCCTGTATCTGCAAACTGAACGTCATTGATGGTTACAAGACGATTGAACAATGTAGAATCAGCAGATATCGCGGTGTTCATATCAATTGTATCAGACACTACTTTATTCCCTGTATTCCCCTTTACGATATGCCTGGAAACAGCGGATCCTTCAATACCTCTCAATGACATCTGCTCTCCGAACCCGGCAACAATGACCGGCAATCCGCCGTCATACCCCAGATACAACCCGCTGCAATTGATATATACCTTTCGCCCGACCGGGTAATCGTTATACAGGCTGTATTCATTTATCAGCACCGTTATAGCTGCCGTGCTATCGCTTACAACAATACGCTTAAACAAATTGCCCGAACGGTCATCAGCCATTACAATACCGCCGATCCATACATTTTCTCCGATCCTTGTGGAATCTCCGCCTGTAACGCTCTCATATTTACCATTCATCAGAAGCAGCTCTTCAATGGTGTGTGTAATCGTCAGATTGGGATCATAGCCACTTTTATCGGGAGGCCCTTCATAATCCTTTTTCAGACAGGCAACGAAAGAGGAAGAAGTAATAAGCAAAAAGATTATGGCAAAGCGAAATGTGCTGCTCATTGATTTTTCGTTTTAATGTTTTTGGTTTTAATTAAAATTTTATACTCGCACTGATGAAATAGTTGGCGCCGTATCCGTAAAAATATTTGGGCGGGAAAACCTGTGTATTATTTTCAGTAAAATCGTAACGCAACTGCTCAAATCCACCTGTAATCATGTTTTTATTGTTCAGCAGGTTATTTACCCCGACATTCAGATAAAGGAATGTATTCCGCGGAAGTTTCTTAACAGCTCTTGACAGCAGGAACGATTTGCCGGCAAACAGATCAATGGTAAATGCAGAAGGCAGCTTTTGCTGATCGAATATATCATGATACAAGGGAGTGCCCGTCCCTACCCTGTCGCCTACCTCTGCCGTGCGGCGATCGGGGTTGATGTCTATATAATTACGCTCAAAATAGTTAAACCGTATGTTCGCATACCAATACTTGGGAGAACGGTAATTCCATCCGAGCGAGTATGCGCTCTGGGGGCCGGCAGCTACGTACTGGTTCTTTATGTAAACCTCAGGTGTTTGTGTTATCTGCATCGTGTCGTTGTCGAGGTAGATATCAATTGCAGGATTAGCCGTATAAAATGCCTGTCCCAACGCAGCTACACCAGTCACGGAAAGGCTGCTGGTCAGCTTTGCTTCAAGCGCCAGCTCCGTCCCTATAAAACGCATGGCCACGCCGTTCAGCACATAATTACCAAATGACTGATAAGCAGGATTATCATTATAGAACCGCTTGATCTCAACCGCATCGGTTATATCCGTTACATAACCGCCAACCCGTGCCTGATAACCGGGAGCACGCAAAAGATAACCGGCTTCCAGCGACTGGCTCTTTTGTACTTTGGGATCTTTGAGGATAGCATTACGTGTACGGATAGAAATGAATGTTTTTTCGATCATCGGCGCATCTGTATTGTAAGCCGCATTTACGAAAAAATAATTCCGCCCGTTCAGCTTGTATGTTACACCGCCTTTCGCCCCATAAGTTGTAAAGCTGTGCACCGGGCTGTTCCCGTATGATTCTTCCGGGAACAGACCATTCATGAACTTTCCTTCGCGGCTGAATGCGTCTACCCCGCCCCGTGCTGCAATAAACAAATCAACCCGCCGCGTCTTATACAATACCTGCGCCCAACCTAACCCGCGGTTTAAACGGGAGATATAGTGGTAGCTGTATTTATCCCCTTCCCGGATCAATTGATTGGGATTATTCAGATCGTACTGGCCAAACGAAGCAGAAGGCATATCTGCGCGTAAGGCAAACGGATTAAGATTCAGGTAAAAGTCACCTCCAAGCAGATCCTGCAGCTCTTTGTAGCTTTCGGTTTGTTGGGCAATGAACATAACACCTCCATTCAGTATCATCCGGTTGCCGATCTTTTTCTCTATACGTGTGTTGAATGCCCACTTCCGGATATCATCAACATCATTACCCACAACATAAACCGACTTCCGCCCATGTACATTATTTCCCGGCACCCCGTTTACATCATAGACAGTTTCCCGGTTCGCATAATTGGTCTGATACATGCGGTCCCAGTCTATCTGGGCATATTTTTCCGGCTCTTCCTGCCATTTGTTTCTTATCAGCTCTGCTGAAACGGGATCATTATATTCCAGCATCTGCCAACTGGGCAGGGAACGGTAATAATCCGGACGCGGGTTCCGTGCATCATACCAGTCTAAAGACGAGTTGGCGCTTTTACCGAACTGGTAAGAAACTGCCGTGTAGACACCGAAATTTTCACTCCGGTTATACTGATGGTTCAATATGAACATGGGCTGAAATATTTGTGCTACACGGGCATTCCGCACGGCGCCGTCCTGGTAGCCCCAGTTGGGATTATAAAAATTGGAGCCTGCCAGGTCATATACCTCCTGGGTAACGGGAGAGGACTTCCCTCTCCGGGTGGGCGCACCGAAAGAGGTAAGGCTGAACTGGTGGTTTTTGTGCAATTTGGAAACCGAACCGTAGTAGGAATAACCGTCATAAAATGTTCCCGGAATGTAGCCTTCATTCCCCCAGCGCCGTGAGGCTGAAAGCGCATATGCCCATCCGCCTTTCTTCATACCACTGCTGTGCGTTAACATAAGACGATTTCGGTACTGACGATTGGATAAAGAATAAGTAACCCTTGTTTGCTTCTGCTGGCTGATGGCCGTGGCATCAAAAGCAACAGCCCCATTCAATCCTCCAAAGCCGTCTTCCGAAGGAGCCAGGCCATAAGTCTGGCTGCGCGCACGGAACACATCATTTAATCCGCCCCACTGATTCCACAAAGCATTACCTGTTTCCAGATCGTTTACAGGAACATCATTGATAAATACCTGCTGGAGGTTACGGTTGTAGCCGCGCGGTTGAAAACGGTATGGGCCGAACACAAAAGCAACCGTATTCAGGAACGGATCCCTCGACGCAACGAGCAGGCTGCTCACCGCCTGGCCCTGAGCGCCTTCGGCATCCGTTTCTATATCGTTATCTTCAAGCGCGATAGTCGGAATCTGAAGCGATTGCATGGATATTTCACCGGATCCGGGAGAGAAAACAATATCTCCCAGGTTTACCTCTTCTTTATCTACTACAATGTAAACCGTATCTTTTCTTGAATAAGTCCCGCCTATGATCAGGACATGCGGGCCATAAGGGACATGTTCAAAACGAAAACGTCCCGACCCTTCCGTATGTACCAGCACAGAGTTATACTGTATCCGGACTTGTATATCCGGCAGCGGTACGTTTGTAGTTACATCCAACAATCTCCCCGACACAATCCCGCCTTCCATATCCTGCCGGGCAAGGATCATTTCAGGACAACAAAAAATAAAACTAAAGAGCAAAAAAATGATTTTCCTGGTCGGGTGCATATCTGTTCTTATAAACTTGCGCAAAGGTGCAGCACGCATATCAGCAGAATTTTACCATACCGTTAATAAATAGTTACCAGAACAGCTTATGAATTAAGTAATCATTAAGGAATAGAATACTGGTCACAGAGCTAACTGGTTCTCATTTTCTTTGCAAAAAACAAACTGTGCATTTCAGATACCTTTTTTCCTGCGTGATCATATTTCTTTACGCTGCAAACGCATTTGCAGAAAAGAAAAACTATCAGGTAACCGCCATCGCTTTTTACAATCTCGAAAACCTGTTTGACACGGAGAATGATCCGGACAATCCCGGAGATGATGAGTTCACGCCCAACGGCCCTTACAACTATACGCCTGCCATCTATCAGCAGAAACTGCATAACCTTGCAACAGTTATCCAAAAGCTGGGTACCCGGCTTACTCCCGACGGACCGGCGCTGATCGGCGTGGCAGAAGTCGAAAACAGAAAAGTCCTGAACGATCTCGCCGCAGAACCTGCGATCAGTACGCGGCAATACCAGGTTATCCATTTCGACAGCCCGGACGGTCGCGGCATTGATGTGGGATTGCTATACCATCCACAATACTTTACCGTTTCGGATGCCCGTCCGCTACGTGTAAATATCAGTACCTCCGGCCAAAAAAGCGGCAGAACACGGGATATTCTGTACGTGAAAGGAATACTGGCAGGCGATACCGTACATGTATTCGTTAATCATTGGCCGTCCCGGCGCGGCGGAGAAGCTGCATCCGCACCATTACGTGCCATTGCCGCAACCGTTTGCCGAAACCTGATCGACTCATTGTTACACAACAACCCTATTGCCCGGATCATCGTAATGGGAGATTTTAATGACGACCCGGTAAATACCAGCATCAGCAAGGTGCTTGACGCTACCGGTAAACAAAGCCAACTGACAGGGGGGAAATTATACAACCCCTGGGATACTTTCTATAAAAATGGCATCGGCACACTTGCCTATAATGACAACTGGAACCTGTTCGACCAGATCATCATCAGCAGAGGATGGCTTCATAATGATAAAAACCACTGGCGCTATTACAAAGCAGAAATATTTGATGAGCCATTCCTTAAAAACAGCTTTGGCCGATACAAAGGGTATCCGCATCGCTCCTTTTCCGGCAACCAGTGGATCAACGGATACAGTGATCACTTTCCCACACTTATTTACCTTATCAGATCCGGGGAATAGTATATTGTCAGCATCACGGATTTGTCCGGATGACACGGATGGCACGGATGGCACGGATTTTAATCCGTGAGATCCCTTAATCCGCCTAATCCGTGATCCAGACTATTTGCACACGGATGTACCTACCAGCATCTGCTTTCGTGAGTCATAAAACTAATTCATTTTACTACTAATGACTGTTTTGTGACAATAATTTTCCCGATTATGAAAATAATACCGCCCACCCTCTTCTACCTTTGCGCCGTAATAACAATCAACCATCTCCAAAATCTATAAATAACAAATCAATGAAAAAATCAATACTATTGTCGGGGCTCGCTCTGGCAACATTTACAGCGATGGCACAAACCACAATTACGGACACCGTAAGCATGGGCGCCGGCTATGCAAATAATGTATGGTACAGCCTTGAAAATGACGAACAGGGAAGCGCTCCTATAGATAACTGGGATATCGCACTGGTACCCAGCGGCTCACCCAGCAATCCCCTGATCACCTCAATTTTCCTGAACCCTAAAAAAGGAGCTGCAAACCTGTCTTTATATGCAGTACCGGGATCTACACGTGCAGATTTCTCAACCATTGACACTACAGGGCTTTCCACCTGGACTGCTTTGTACAACAGTGATACTTCATGGGCTTTAGGCGCTTTTAACCAAACGGCAGCCGGCCATCCTGACTACGGATGGGGATCCTATACCGCTTCGCACAATATCGAAGGCAATAAAATATTCATTATCAAGTACAGTACCGGTGGCATGGGTGCTCCTGTCACAAATGAATACAAGAAACTATATATAGATCTTAAAACCGTTGCAGAAGAATATACCATTGTCTATGACGATCTGGACAATTCAGATTCTACATCAACCACTTTCAGCTTCACCAACGATAAAAGCAAAAACTTCATCTACTTCTCACTTACAGACAAGCAAAAGGTAGACAGAGAGCCTGAAGCAGCCAAATGGGATCTCCTGTTTACACAGTATGTATCCTCTTCAGAACCTTACGGTTCTACACAAGCGCTCAACCAGACAGTAGGTGGCATTCTTCATAATGCAGGAGTAGAAGTAGCCCAGGCCAATAACGTAAAGCAGGATGATTATGTTGATTATGATGCCGAAACTTTCTCCAGCCATATCAATACGATCGGTTTTGACTGGAAAGATCTGGATTATGCAGCAATGCCTCCGGCTTGGATTATCGAAGACAGCGTAGTTTATTTTGTAAAAAGTGTAGATAAAGACATATGGAAGGTCGTTCTTACCGGATTTGACGGAACTACCAGCGGCTCTTTTATTTTCAATAAAACCCTTCTTTATGAATATGTGGAGCCTAATGACAATGTAAATGATATCAACGGAAATATCGCTTCTGTAGCGCTGTACCCCAACCCGGCAGCAGGTCAGCAGGTAACATTGATATATTCTTTCAATAATGAAGTATCAGATGCACGTGTTATTTTAAGTGATATGGCGGGTCGTATGGTAAGGAATGAATCGCTGAACACTGTGAACGGACTGCACCAGCACACCATCTCCACTTCCGGCCTGAATGCAGGTATCTATATTGTGAACCTGGTTACGGATAAGGGTAATACACAACAAAAACTGATCGTACAGTAGTTGTACATTAAATTAGATAATTTTACAGTCCTCCCCTGCAACTGCGGGGGAGGGCTGTTTCTGAAAACACCTCCGATCTCTTATACAATGACAAGAACCTTAACTTATATCCTGCTCTGTGCTACGGCCCTATTCAGCGCCTGCAATACGCCCAACCAGGAAGGCAACAATACTTCGGACGCCGCAACAATACCGGTCAACGAACAAACCCGTATCGTATCGCTGAACGGCAGCGTCACCGAAGCGCTTTGCGCTCTTGGACTCGAGCCATATATAAAGGCAGTAGATGTCACAAGCACCTACCCCGAATCTATGTATCAGTTACCCAAAGTTGGCCATAACCGGAACCTTTCTGCAGAGTTGATACTGACACATAAGCCTACAATCGTAATCGGAACAAAAGAATTTGTGAAACCTGAACTGGTTGAACAATTGAAAGGTGCAGGTGTACCGCTGATCACTTACAATATTGAGCATTCCATAGAAAGCGGAAAAGAGCTGATCCGTAAGCTGGCCGATACTTTCGGAGTGCCGGAAAAAGCGACGGCTGTGATCGAAGCCCTCGATCAGGATATTCAACAGGTACAGAAACCGGCTCATACACCCAAAGTACTGTTTATATATGCTCGCGGCGCCGGCACATTGCTGGCTGCAGGCGAAGGTACCGCCCCCAATACCATGATCCGTCTGGCCGGCGGGGTCAATGCCGTGGAAGGATTTAGTGATTTCAAACCCCTCACTGCTGAAGCGCTGGTAAATGCCAACCCGGACGTCATCCTGATGTTTGACGACGGACTGGCCAGCGTCGGCGGTATGGATGGTTTGTTGCAGATACAAGGCATTCGTGAAACCAACGCCGGTAAAAACAAGCAGGTGATCGAAATGGAAGGATTGTTCCTTACCGGATTTGGCCCCCGAACGGGTAAAGCATTGGATTTCCTGTCAAACAAACTGAATGAAGTTCCTGCCCGTTAACATATTTGTGATCATCCTTGTGCTGCTGCTGATACTGCTGTTTATAGTCAGTGTCGGTATGGGGGCCATGGAAATTGCACCGCTGCAGACGCTGGGCATCCTGGCCGGCCAGATGGGGCTTGACCTGTTTGCTCCATTCGATACCCAGCAGGAGAATGTACTGCTCTATATCCGCCTTCCGCGCGTACTCTCCGCTATCCTGATCGGGGCTTCGCTGGCAGTATCGGGAGCATCGATGCAGGGGTTATTCCGGAATCCGCTGGCAGATCCGGGACTGATCGGCATATCGTCCGGTGCATCACTGGCAGCCGTTTTTACGATTGTCGCCGGTACACGGCTCCTCCCCGATGTCAGCACTATGACCAGCCTGTACACACTTTCCATTGCGACTTTTATCGGTGCGTTTATTACAATGATTATCGTGTACCGGCTCTCCAATATCAACGGGAGAGTGATCATCAGCACCATGTTACTTGCAGGTATTGCCATCAACGCTTTTGCGGGTGCGCTTACCGGCTTCTTTACCTTCAATGCCAACGATGCCCAGCTCCGCAGCATTACCTTCTGGACGCTCGGCAGCCTGGGCGGCGCTACCTGGACCAATGTCACAGCCCTGCTCCCCTTTACCATCATACCCATCGTCGTATTGCCACGCCTGTCGAAATCGCTCAATGCACTGGCACTCGGAGAAAATACCGCCATGTATCTGGGTGTTAATATAGACCAGGCGAAACGTATTATTGTTGTACTTACAGCCCTGTGTGTAGGCGCCTCGGTAGCCGTGGCCGGTATTATCGGTTTTGTAGGGCTGGTGATTCCGCATATCGTACGGAAGGTAGTCGGCCCCGATCACCGGTACCTGCTACCCTTATCTGCTTTGTCAGGCGCATTGCTTTTGGTGGGCGCCGACCTGCTCTGCCGTACGGCCTTTGCTCCGTCGGAGGTACCGATAGGCATTATTACAGCGATGGTGGGCGCTCCGCTGTTTCTGTATATACTGATTAAAGAACGTAAAACTTCCCGGCTGGCCTGATGATCGAACTGAAAGACATATCATACCGGATAGGTAGCAAGTCGATACTTGAGAACGTATCCTGTTCTGTGCAATCCGGAGAAATGCTAACGATCCTGGGCGCTAACGGGGCAGGCAAATCCACACTGCTGAAGATCGCACGTGGCGAACTGAAACCGGCAAAAGGCACTGTTTCAATCGGAGATCGACCGCTGCATGCATGGAATCATAAAGACCTGGCGCAATGCTCAGCCGTGTTGCAGCAGCAAACGATATTAACACTTCCCTTCAGCGTAAAAGAAGTGGTCATGATGGGGCGTTATCCTCATTTTAAATCCAATCCGGCTCCCGTGGATCACACCATCGTGCAGTCTGCTTTAAGACAAGCCGGAATCGAAGACCTGGCGGACAGGAACTACCTGGAGCTATCCGGGGGCGAACAGCAGCGGGTGCACCTGGCACGCGTATTTGCCCAGATCTGGTGCTCGGATAAATACGCAACAAGATACCTGCTGATGGACGAACCCGGCAACAACCTGGACATAAGCCATCAGCACAAAGCACTGACGATGGCAAAGAGTTTTGCCGCTGAAGGGAACTGCGTCATCGCCATCCTCCACGATCTCAACCTGGCCCTCCAATATGCCGATAAGGTACTGTTGCTGAGGAAAGGAAGTGTGCAGGCCTTCGGCACGCCCATGGAAGTGCTGAACGAAGAAAATCTCTCATATTCTTATGACTTTCCGATGACGATACATTATCCTGAATCATTTGAATATCCTATAATTTTACCCGCTGTAACGAAAGAGGTGTTCCAGCTCAAATAGTACGTCATGACAAGCACCATTCAGAACCTTAAGAGCCAATACGAACAGATCAAATCTGAAAACCCGCGTACACGTATCCGCGAAATTGCAGACATGCTGCAAACCAGTGAGGCACAGCTTGTCGCACTCAATACAGGCACGACAGTCACAAGACTGGCTGGTGATTTTAAAGAATTGCTGAAAGAAATTCAGAACATTGGCTATGTAATGGCGTTGACACGGAATGATGACGCCGTCCACGAACGTAAAGGAGTATATAACAACGTCAGCTTTGACAATCACGTTGGCCTGGTGCTGGATCCGGACATTGACCTCCGGTTATTTATGATGCACTGGCAATTTGGATTTGCCGTACAGGAAGGCGACCGGAAAAGTCTCCAGTTTTTCGACAAAAGCGGCGCCGCCGTTCATAAAATCTACATGGTTGAAGGGAAAAGCGATCTGCAGGCCTTTGAATCTATTGTAGCTAAATACAAAGCAGAAGACCAGTCTCCTGAACTACATACCGAAGCTTATCCGGCAGTTCCTGCGGAGCTCGCCGACAGTGAAATAGACCAGGAACCGTTCCGGCAAGCCTGGAAGGACATGAAAGACACCCATGATTTTTTTGGCCTTACCCGTAAGTACAAACTGACACGTACCCAGGCGCTTCGCCTGGCGCCGGAAGGCTTTGTGCAGCAGGTAGACAATGAGGCAGCCCGCCGGGTACTGGACGAAGCAGTAGCCCGTGAAGTACCTATTATGGTTTTTGTAGCGAACAGAGGATGCGTACAAATCCATACCGGTACCGTTTCTAAATTGTTGGCCACCGGCCCTTGGTACAATGTCCTTGATCCCGAATTCAACCTGCACCTGAAAGAAGCAAGCATCACCTCATCTTATATTGTCAAAAAGCCTTCTGCTGACGGCATAGTAACCGCACTTGAGGTCTTCAATAAAGACGGCGAGCTGATTGCACAATTTTTCGGAAAGCGTAAACCGGGCATTCCCGAGCTTGAAAGCTGGCGTGAGCTCGTGCAATCCATCAGCAATGTAAGCGTTAGTTAATTCATATGAATCTGCATAATTCACGCATCTGTAGCTCTGTGTTTTCAGTTAAAATGAATCAACCATGACCACCCAATCATGTTTAAAATATAGCTCGCTTATCCTCCTCATGCTCTGTTGCCATGTAAGTGTACGGGCATGGAAAAAAGATGGCGCAGCAGCGGTTGACAGTGCCGACAAAAGCATAACGGACAAAGATCATTCCCTCGACGGCCTGGTCGTTACCGGACAGTATGCACCCAATACAGTCGAAAAGGCCGTCCATAAGATCCGGGTTATAGACCGGGAGAAGATCGATGTAATGAATGCACAAAACCTGCGGGATGTGCTGACAAACGAGCTGAACATCCGTATATCCCAAGATAATGTGCTGGGAAGCGGGATGAGCCTGCAGGGCATCTCGGGGCAAAATGTGAAAATACTGATTGATGGCGTGCCTGTGATCGGGCGTATGGAAGGGAATATTGATCTTTCGCAGATCAACCTGAACAATATCGAGCGGGTGGAGATCATAGAAGGCCCGATGTCGGTGAATTATGGTACAGATGCGCTCGCAGGCACCATCAACCTCATTACCAGAAAAACGCAGCGCAAACAGGTGGAAAGCAGTCTTACCTCCTATTATGAAAGTGTAGGTACTTATAACCTCCACGGGCGGGCAGGCTTCAAGCAAAAAGGGCACATGGTGAGTGTAACGGGCGGGCGGTATTTCTTTGACGGATGGAATCCCGGCGACCAGCAATTTGACCTGGATTTCAGTAAACAGCCGGCCGGCAATGATCGCTACAAGCAATGGAAGCCCAAAGAGCAATACTTCAGTGATCTGCAATACGGATACACGTTCAAAAACAACCTTTCGCTCAACTACCGCGGTGGCTATTTCCAGGAAAAAATCACCAACCGCGGTACGCCCCGCGCACCTTACGGAGAATATACACTGGACGACCGCTACCATACATACCGCATGGACAATGCCGTGTTTATGAGCGCCGATATCGCAGAGAATAAAAAGCTGAATATCCAGACCGCTTACAACCACTACAAACGCATCCGGAATACTTATGCCAAAGACCTGACCACTCTGGAAGAAGTGCTGTCGGTAACGCCCGGCGACCAGGATACCAGCCGTTACAATCAGTTCAACTCGCGTGGTACATTCGCTACGTCCGATGCAGATCGCAAACTCAATTATGAGCTGGGGTACGACATCAACATGGAATATGCGACCGGTGAACGCATTACCGGCAAAGAGCAGCGGCTGAATGATTATGCCTTGTTTGCATCGGCAGAATATAAACCCATAAAATCCCTGACTATCCGGCCCGGATTGCGGTATGCCTATAATACCGGATACAATGCGCCGGTCATACCGTCAATCCATTTTCGCACCCAACCGCTGAAGGACTTCACAATGCGCGCCTCATATGCCCGGGGGTTCCGTGCACCTACGCTCAAAGAATTACATTTTGAGTTTGTAGACGTAAACCATAACATACACGGGAACACCAGCTTAAAGCCGGAATACAGCAACAACTACAACGCCAGCCTGTCTTATCAGCTACGCCGGTCATCCACGACATGGACATTTGAAGGGTCGGTATTTTATAATGATATCCGCAACCAGATCACATTGGCAGAAACAGGAGCCAATGCTGTGTACTCCTATGTCAATATCGGCATCAACAAAACCAGCGGCGCCCAGCTCCATATGGAAACCCGCATTAAAAAACTGAAAGCAGGCATCGGCGGCGCTTATATCGGCCGTTATAATCAGGTTGCCCCGGAAGCGCCGCAGGTAACAACATTCAGCTATGCGCCCGAGCTGCGCGGCAACATTATCTATGAATTTGAACAGCCCGGCATCACCGCTGCGGCATTTTATAAATACACAGGCCGACTCCCCGGATTTGTAGCAGATGTAAACGGCAATATTACCGCCACCGATATTGATCCTTACCATATCGCCGATGTCACGATCTCCAAGACTTTCCTGGAGAAAAAACTGAACTTTTCCATCGGCTGTAAAAACATCTTCGATGTCCAAAACGTTAACCGGATTGCGGCAGGCGCATCCGGCGGCGCCCATTCCTCCGGCGGAGGCAGTATCCCGATCGGAACCGGGAGAACTTATTTTGTGCGACTGATCGTGAATATAGGCAGCCTGCAATAATTCACTGTATGAAAAAGAACCTCCTCATTATAACTGGCCTTACTGCATTCCTGCTGCAAAGCTGCCTGCCCGGCGAAACCCCGGTACCGGCGCACGAGGCAGGAGATGTGCTCACAGCTTCTGTAAATATGGAAAGCGATTACAAATGGCAGATCTATTATAACCTGAAGACAAGTACGGAAATTGGTAAAAATGATAAAGGCATCTGGGACCTGGGATTTGAATCCGGCCCGGACGGCTACCGCATTATCCTGAACAATGCAAAACAGATGACCGTGTACAAAACGGACAAAACGGATTTTGCTGCCGTCAATACTGCCGACACCGCCGGCAGGGAGAGCAGGGACAGTCCTTCCGGCAGTCTCGACAGCACAGGCATCGGCGACTGGCGGGCAGGCAATCATATTTATATCGTCAACCGCGCACATGACGGTGTTTCAGAGTTGGGACTGAAAAAACTACAACTGCTGTCGGTGGATGAGCAGGAATACCGGATCCGTATTGCTGATATGAATGGCAGCAATGACCAGACAATTGTCATTCCAAAGGACGACCAGTATAATTTCAGTTTTATTTCCCTTACCGACGGGCAGCAGGTTAGCGTTGAGCCGCCAAAAGACAGCTGGGATATTGTATTTTCCCAATACACGCACATCTACTACGATATGGACAATACGCCATATACTGTAACAGGATGTCTGCTCAACCGGTATAATACTTCAGTAGCTATTGATTCGGTACACGACTTTGCGGATATCACCTATGAAGATATCCCCTCGTACACCTTTTCTACAGACATCAACGGTATCGGTTTTGACTGGAAAACATATTCACTCAGCAACAACGTCTATGCAGTAGATCTGCATAAAAACTACATCATACGTACCGCCACCGGTACGTATTTCAAGCTGCATTTTATTGATTTCGTTAGCCCCACCGGTGAGAAAGGAAATCCCAAATGGGAATTCCAGGAATTGTAGGTAGAGACGCGATTCATCGCGTCTCCATTTATCCGGGAAGGAAGTGTGACAATTCGTTTCTACCATTTTTTCACCCGGCCCGATCCGCTGATATCGATGTCCGCCACAGGGCTACCCCAATAATCTATATTTCCCGATCCGGAGATACGTGCAACCAGGTAATCCACCACAGTAAGCTCTATATTGCCGGAGCCTGATATGGTGGCATGTACCGTGTCTGCAACCGCATTCCGTGCGCTGATGTTACCACTCCCTTTGACACGGTATGTTGCCTGCCTGAAATCACCACCCGCAAGGTAGAGATTGCCGGAGCCATTGATCTCCCCTCCAAATACACCCTCAAAACCCGGATTGATCCGGATATTGCCGGATCCGTTGAGGGTTATATTGCTGATATCCGGCGTATAGACATCCACTGAAATATTATCGTTCCGCACCCTGGTATTGTCCTCGTATTCCAGACGCAGCTTTCCGCCCGAAACATTTGTTGTATAGGCTGGCACCAGATTCTGGTAACCCGTTACAACGACCCGGTAAGCCGTATCCCGGAATACCCTGATCTCGTTGCTTCCATTGCAGTCAATGCTATTAAACGGAGCAGTAATCCGTGTCTCTGAGATTGTTGCGCCATCTCCCTTCAGTCTTTCACGGGAACAGGAGGAAGCCATCATCAATAAGGCTGCGAACAGTATAAAATGGTATTTCATATCTTTCATTTTATCCATGACGTACCAACAAGACGATACCCCTATCTGAAAATGAAATTTTCATACCACGTAGAGACGCGATTCATCGCGTCTCCCTATTGATAAACGCGCGAGGGAGACGCGATGAATCGCGTCTCTACGATAGTACCACGGAATATTGCAGCCCATGCCCCTGAAGGAATTGTACAAATGCATCATTGATTTCGATCTTCAAATGATGCGTCCGCAATTTGATGGGCATTTCGGGGTAATCCTCATCCATTATATGCAACAGCAGGTCTGTATTACCCGGATAGTGCTTCAGGTTATCCTGCATAAATGCAACCAGTTGTGCATCAATTTTTTTCAGCGGCAGCAGGATATTCACCCGTTTGGTCAGCACCTTCCGTACCTGATCGAGCAGCATGATGTTCTGTATTTCAAATTCCATAACACCCGGACGGAAACGATGCTCCTTATAAGCGCCGGTGACCATCAGCGTCTGGCCATTATCAATAAAGTCCTTATACTGTATATAATTTTTCTCCCAGAAAACAATCTCCTGGTGGCCGCTGTAATCATTCAATACCAGCTTCCCGAATTTACTTCCTTTTTTGGTGGTCATGTGTGCCGCATCAGTGATGAAACCGGCAATACGTACCTGGCGGCCCTTGTTGTGCTCCAGTTCGGCCAGGGGCAGAAAGTTATAATGCTCCATTTCAAACCGGTAACCGTCAAGCGGGTGGGCGCTGAGGTAAATGCCTACGACGTCTTTTTCTTTATTCAGCAGTTCGGGTAACGTCCACGGATCACATTCCGGCATGGCCGGGGGTTTTACATCCGGCATGGCCACTTCTCCGAACAGACTGTTTGCAGCCACCGTGCTGCTTGCCTGAAACTGGTTGCCGAAACGTACCAGCCTTTCCAGGCCGTTGACGGGGTCGGTGGGCGGCGCATAAAAATACTGCGCCCTGTGCAGCTCCTTAAAATTATCCATAGCGCCTGCCAGCACCAGGCTTTCCAATGATTTTTTATTGACCGTGCGCTGGTTAATGCGGCAGATAAAATCAAATATCGAAGTGTACGGTCCGTTCTTTTCTCTTTCTGCGATAACATCTTCTACCGCAGCCTCCCCCACTCCCTTGATCGCATTCATCCCAAACCGGATCACGCTTTCCTTGCTCACCGCAAATCCTTTGAGCGACTCATTCACATCCGGTCCCAATACCTGCAGCCCCATCCGCTGGCATTCCTCCATGTAGAACTTGATCTTGTCGATATTGCCCTGGTTGTTGAGTACTGCGGCCATGTATTCGGCAGGATAATGCGCCTTCAGATACGCGGTCTGATACGCTACAAAAGCGTAACAGGTCGAGTGGGATTTGTTAAACGCATACTGGGCAAAGGCTTCCCAGTCTGTCCATATCTTTTCCAGCTTGTCTTCCGGATGCCCCTTTTGTCGGGCGCCTTCCACAAACTGGCTTTTCATCTTATCCAGCACTGACTTCTGCTTCTTACCCATTGCCTTCCGCAGTACGTCTGCATCTCCCTTGGAGAAACCCGCAAGCTTCTGCGACAGCAGCATCACCTGTTCCTGGTAAACCGAGATCCCATAGGTATCTGCCAGGTATTCTTCCATCTCCGGCAGATCGTATGTGATGGCTTCTTCGCCGTGTTTCCGCTTAATGAAGTTCGGGATATATTCCAACGGCCCTGGCCGGTAAAGCGCATTCATCGCAATCAGGTCGGCAAACTTGTCGGGCTTCAGCTCCCGGAGGTACTTCTGCATACCGGGGCTTTCAAACTGGAATGTGCCGTTTGTTTCACCCTTCTGATATATCTCGTACGTCTTTTCGTCATCCAGCGGAATGGTATCAATATCAATCTCCACATTATAGTTCCGCCGGATCAGCTCCAGGGCATCTTTTATGATGGTCAGCGTCTTCAGCCCGAGAAAGTCCATCTTGATCACACCCGCATTTTCAATAATGCTGCCTTCAAACTGCGTGATCAACAGATCTACATCCTTGGTGCTGCACACCGGTATCAGCTCCGTAAGATCTCTGGGTGCGATGATGATACCTGCAGCATGTATGCCTGTATTCCGGACGGAGCCTTCCAGCTTTTCCGCTTCGCGCAATACCTTACCCTGCAACGTATCCGGCTGAGCATAAATCTCACGGATGCGACCCACATTCTCCATTTCCTCACCACCCAGACCTTCTTTCTCCTCCAGGCTTTTTTCTCCTTTCAGAGGGGCATGCAGTACCCGCTTAAGCACAATCCCCGGACGTTCCGGCACCAGCTTGGCCAGGGCATTGGCGTCGGGCAGCGGCAGATCCAGCACGCGCGCCACGTCCTTGATAGACATCTTAGCGGCCATAGTGCCGTAGGTGACGATATGCGCCACCTGGTTTTTACCATATTTATCTACTACATAATCAATCACCTTCTGCCGGCCGGTATCGTCGAAGTCGGTATCAATATCCGGCATGCTTTTCCGTTCCGGATTCAGGAACCGTTCGAACAGCAGATTATATTTAATCGGGTCAATATTGGTGATACCGATGCAATACGCCACAACCGACCCGGCCGCCGACCCGCGGCCCGGCCCGACAAACACACCCAGATCGCGGCCTGCCCTGATAAAATCGGATACAATGAGAAAGTAACCGGCAAAGCCCATTGTTTTGATGGTAAACAATTCAAAACGGAGCCGCTCTTCCACCTCCTGATCAATATCCTTATAGCGCTCCTTAGCGCCCGACCAGGCAAGATGCTCCAGGTAGGCATCCTGGTCATCGTTAAATTCCGGCGGTACTTTAAAATGCGGGAGTAATATTTCCCGCTCCAACCTCAACGGCTTTATTTTTTCGACAATAGCATTGGTATTATCAATGGCCTCCGGCAGGTCGCTGAAAAGCTGCGACATCTCCTGCGTATTCTTAAAGTAAAACTGGTCATTATAAAAAGCAAAACGCCGGTCTTTAGCCATCACATCATCATCAGAGAAGTCTTTCATGGTCGGCGTACTCTGCTTCTCACCCGTATTAATACATAGCAGGATGTCATGGGCGTTAAAATCCTCCTGATCTACATAATGGGAATCATTGGAAGCGATAACCGGCACATTGTACTTACGGGCAAATTTCACCAGCACTTCATTTACCCTGATCTGATCCGGGATGTCGTGCCGCTGAAATTCCACATAGAAATCATCCCCGAACAGATCGAGCCACCATTTAAATTCTTTTTCTCCTTCTTCTTCTCCTTTTTTCAGGATCGTACGCGGCACCGAAGCCCCCAGACAACAGGTTGTAGCGATCAGACCTTCATGGTATTTTACGACCAGTTCTTTGTCAATACGCGGGTATTTACCATACATACCCTCTATATAGCCAAGCGAGCACAACTTTACCAGGTTACGGTAACCGGTTTCATCTTTGGCCAGCAGCAACTGGTGGTAGCGCACATCCTTCTCCTCGCGGGAGAACTGGCGTTTGTGCCTGTTTTCCACAACGTAAAACTCGCAGCCGATAACCGGCTTCACAACCGGTTCGGTAATGTCTTTCCCATCTTCTGTCTTTCCTACTACTTTGGTATTTTTCCACGCTTCGGAGACGAACTGGAAAACGCCGAACATATTGCCATGGTCGGAGATCGCCATAGCCGGCATATCGCTTTTCATAGCCTTGTCGAACAGCCTGGGGATAGACGATGCCCCGTCAAGCAGGGAGTACTGGGTATGGTTGTGGAGGTGTGAAAATTTCATTGCAAATATTACAGCCGATAAACGATTTTTTAATTTGAAAATTTGAAAATGTGCCAATTTGAAAATGCCCATATTACGTAAACTGTAACTATTATGCTCATTTTCAAATTCTCAAATTTTCAAATTGACTAATTGAAACCCGTTTCACAAAATAACAAAAAAGCAGGAAGGCCACAATGGGATTTTAATCCACATGCTCCTCAAACGCATCGTTCAACTCTGATATATAACCCAGCATATCCCTGCGTCCGAGCTTTTTCACAACACTGGTCACAAAGCTGCGCGGTATAAATTCCCATTCCTCTTTCATCCGCTCAATGAACAGCCGCACATTCTTGGCCACTTCCCGCTGGGTGCTTTTATCCGCTTTGGTAAAGGCGATATTAAACGGTACCTGCCATTCACCCAGTTGCTTCAGGAATTCCAGATCCGCCTTCTGTGGTGCATGGCGGCTGTCTATCAGCACAAAAATCGTCATCAGGTTGCTGCGATGCTGCAGGTAACCGGATATCATTTTCTGCCAGGCAGCACGCTGTGTGCGCGATACTTTGGCATACCCGTAGCCCGGCAGATCCACAAGGTACCAGGAAACAACCTGATCCGGCGCTTCCGGCGATGTGCTTTCGACCAGAAAGTGATTGATCAGTTGGGTTTTGCCGGGCGTAGCAGACGTCTTGGCCAGCCTGGTCTGATTGGTCAGCATATTGATCAGGGAAGACTTACCCACATTGGAACGGCCAATAAAGGCATATTCCGGTCTGTCCGGACGCGGACAAGCTTCTTCTTTCACATTACTGATCAAATATTTCGCAGCGCGTATTTCCATTAGTTATAGTAGTGTATTTTTGCAACAGATGCAAACAGAACAAAAGCAGTATCAGGGAAATCAGGTATTACCGGATACGACTTCAAAATTAAGCAAGAAAGAGCAGGTCGCCGAAATGTTTAATGACATATCCGGCAAATATGACTTCCTGAACCATTTTTTCTCGCTCGGCATTGACCATATCTGGCGCAGAAAAGCGATATCCGCAATCGCACCGGTACACCCAAAAAAGATCCTGGATGTAGCCACCGGCACGGGTGATCTGGCTATTGCTGCCGTAAAACTTCATCCCGATCAGATAACCGGCGTAGACATTGCGGAGCAAATGCTGGAAACGGGAAGAAAAAAAATCGAAAAAAAGAATCTTTCTCATATCATTTCACTGCAAAACGGCGACAGCGAAGCGCTGCCGTTCCAGACAGATTCTTTTGATGCAGTCACCTGTGCCTATGGCATCCGGAATTTTGAACATCTGGAAAAAGGGTTAGCCGAAATGTGCCGGGTAATGCGCCCGGGCGGCAGGCTGGCCATCCTGGAATTCTCACAACCCAAAACTTTTCCTGTAAAACAACTATACCGGTTTTACTTCCGCTATATATTACCCCTGCTGGGGAAGCTTGTTTCAAAGCACAAAACGGCATACACTTATCTGCCCGAAAGCGTGATGGCCTTCCCCGAAGGAAAAGCATTATGCAGTAAACTGGAACAGGCAGGCTTTAAAAACACCCGTGCCACACCATTAGCATTCGGGATTACCACATTATATACGGCAGAAAAATAGCAGAGACAGGCGCTTGCCTGTCTCTGCATATTTCATGGTGATAGGTGCAGCACATTGTTTTACGACCCGGCCACACAGGTCAAGATACAGCTGTTATTACTGCAGCTCCCGGTCAAACACCGGAATTAATTGATCATTAAGATAAAATAATAATAGAAGTCCCGGGTAAAAATCAAATTCTCCACTCAAAGGTAACACTTCTCTTTTATTCAAATGTTAAAATTTTGCCCTGATGGTATAATTGTTTAAAAAGGAACATACTGTATCTTCGTGCTTACGCGTTACTATCAATTGATCAAACAGCATTCATGCGTCCATTAGCGATTAGTATTATCTTTTCCATCTGTAGCTTTTTTCTGTTTCAGCCTGCTCAGGCACAGCAAACCATCCTGAATATGCCCGACCACGATCAGAAGGCTTATTACTTCGGGATCACCTTTGCATTGAATTATTCACAATACAGATTGCGTTATACCGATGCTTATGCCAGGACAGACACATTCAAAGTAATACAGTCGCGCTGGAGCCCGGGATTCAACCTGGGGCTGATGGCCAACCTGCGGCTGAATAATTTTATTGATATACGCACCACGCCATCCATTGCATTCGCCGAAAAAAAACTGGGATTCACACATCCGAATACAGACAGCGCTACGGAACGGTCTCTGGAATCTATCTACCTGCATCTGCCGCTGCAATTGAAATTCAAAAGCGAGCGTATCGGCAATTTTCGTTTCTACGGTCTGGTTGGCGGAAAATTTGATTTCGACATGGCTTCCAATGCGCGTTCCCGGCGGGCAGACGAATTTCTGAAAGTAAAGCCCATTGACCTGGGCTATGAGCTGGGGGTCGGCTTTGAGTTCTATTATCCCAACTTCATTTTTGCCCCCGAAATAAAGCTTAGCCAGGGATTAATGAACCAGTTATATAAAGATCACAATCTGCAGCTTACCAATGCTATTGACCAGATCAATACACGCATGATTGTTATCAGCATTCACCTGCAGGGGTAATATGCAAATGGAAAATTGAAAATTGAGAACGCAGGTAGTTAATTTTCAATTCTCAACTTTCAATTTTAATGAATGACTACAATTATTTCAGGCACCAACAGAAACGACAGTATGACCCTCAGGGTAGCTAAGGTATATCACAATCTGTTTCTGGAAAAAACAGACGATGTGCACCTGCTTTCCCTGGAAGGCCTGAACGTATGGGAACGTGGCGAAGCGTTGGCCGAAGCGGAGGAGCAATACCTGATACCCGCTGACAAATTTGTATTCATCATGCCCGAATATAACGGGAGCTTTCCGGGCATATTAAAACTGATGATCGACAACAGCGATATCCGCAAGTGCTGGTGGTATAAGAAAGCCATGCTTGCCGGTCTTGCCGACGGACGAGCCGGCAATCTGCGCGGGCTCGACCATATGACCAATATCCTGAATTACCTCCGCATACAAGTATTTTACAATAAACTACCTGTTTCCCGCATTTTTGAGGAAATGAGCCTTGACGGGAATTTACTAAAACCGGAAACAGAAAAGGTGATCCGTCTTCAGATAAACGATTTTTTAAAATTCTAAATACGGATACATGTGGTTACGGCTTATTATTATCCTCGCGCTCGTCACACTGGCTGAATATTACAGCTACGTGGTCGTACGGTCTTCGCTACGCACTTTTTCGCCGGCATGGCGCACCGGGCTGATCGTGCTTTATA
Source organism: uncultured Chitinophagaceae bacterium (assembly GCA_964527735.1). Lineage (GTDB taxonomy): Bacteria > Bacteroidota > Bacteroidia > Chitinophagales > Chitinophagaceae > JBEBVQ01. Next base: position 31,024 of record CAZGPG010000015.1, read on the forward strand.
TCGTGATGACCTGTATCACCTGGTTTGGAGTCTTCACATTCCGGTATATCAACTGGAGCATCCTTCCGCTGTTTGTCCGCAACCTGTATGTTGCCTTCACCATGGGATTCGTTGTCGGCAAGCTGGTGGTACTACTGTTTATGGTACTGGACGATATCCGTCGCTTTGGTACATGGCTGATGCAATCTTTTTACAGCGGCGGCCCTGTCGCCAACATCCCTGCCGACCGGAAGGGGATCCCCCGTTCCATATTCCTTTCCCGTCTCGCACTGATCGCCGGCGCATTCATGCTGAGCGCATTTATGTATGGCACACGCAACCGGTATAACTACCAGGTACGCCGCACCCGGCTGAAAGCAGATGGCCTGCCGGATGCATTCCGCGGCATAAAGATCGTGCAGCTCTCGGATATTCATGCCGGCAGCTTCGACAATCCCGAAGCCGTGGCGCGCGGTGTCCGGCTGGCAATGGACCAAAAGCCGGATTTGATCGTGTTTACGGGTGATCTTGTAAATCACCGTGCTGACGAAGTAACGTCATACAAAGAAATACTATCAGCGCTCCATGCCCCCTTGGGCGTGTATTCCATTTTGGGCAATCATGATTACGGCGATTATGTGCACTGGGACAGCGACGAGGCAAAAGCCGAAAATATGGAACGCATGAAACAGGTGCAGCAGGAAATGGGATGGAAGCTATTGCTGAATGAACATGCGATATTGGAACGGGACGGGCAGTCTATTGCGTTGATCGGCGTTGAAAACTGGGGCTCACGGGCGGGATTTCCCAAATACGGAAAGCTGGAACAGGCGCTGACCGGCCTTCCGGAGAAAAATATCCCTTTTCAGATACTGCTGTCGCATGATCCATCTCACTGGGACGCTGAAGTACTGGAGCATCGCCCCGAAATACAACTGACCCTGAGCGGCCACACGCATGGTATGCAGTTTGGCGTGGATATACCCGGACTGAAATGGAGTCCCGTGCAATATGTCTATAAAAACTGGGGAGGCCTGTACAGCGAAAACAATCAGCATCTGTACGTGAATCGCGGCTTCGGTTTTATCGGCTACCCCGGCCGGCTGGGCATACTGCCGGAGATAACGGTTCTCGAATTAACCTAAAGAACGAAACCCGTAGGGGCGAATAATTATTCGCCCCTACATTCATTCCTCATCCCTGTTTGACCGCAAGTTCTTTTATTTTGTCAAACATTTCATGTTCACCGCCCTCTTCATATCCGGAGTGCATATAAACCACTTTACCCGTTTTGTCTATGATCATGGTAAAGGGTACTGTCTGGAAATTAAGTGACCTTTTCAGGTCTGAATTGGGATCAATATAATAAGGAAAATCCCACCCCTGCGATTTTGCATAGCTGCGTACCAATCCTTCAGCGCGGGACTCGTCGATAGATACGGTGATAAAATTAAAATCCGCCTCCTTCTTCACTTCACCCATTTGTTCCCTGATATTACGTATTTCTTTTTTGCACGGCACGCACCAGGTAGCCCAAAAACTCACCAGGGTAACCTTACCCGTTTCATGTACTTCGTTGAAGGCAATCTTCTTTCCTGAGCTCAAATCTTTCACCTGAGTGTCAGGCAATTCGGTAGGCTGCGCATAAGCAACTGACGATACAAGAAACATACCGGCCACAGCCGCTATAAGCTTATTCATGTTAGGAGGTTTAATTCATTAAAAATAATTGGGCGAAAACCTTGCCAAATCCTGTCAAAGGTTCTAAATTCGGAAAATTTTTTAAACTTCCTACCATATTAATGAAAAATACAGCCATCCTGCTATTATTTTCCCTATTGGCAGGCATACGTTCTTCAGGACAGGGAACGCTTTCAGGAGACCTGATGATGAATGTTAATTTTTTCCAGAGAGATTCCGCCATCAATGCGGCCAATAATCCGCTTTATGACAATTACCTCAGTGGTGGGGAAAGCTGGCTGAGTCTCCGTTACAACTACAAGGGTTTTACAGCCACGGTACGTGCAGATGCATTACATAACTCTAATCTATACAATCCCACACAGGCATTGAGCGGATTTGGCATCGGGGCATGGAGCCTGAGCAAGGACTTTAAAGACCTTACCATTACGGGTGGCTATATCTACGACCAGATCGGCAGCGGCATACTCTTTCGTGCCTACGAAGACCGCGGGCTGCTGATTGATAATGCGCTTGCCGGTCTGCACCTGAGATACCGGCTTACGGATAACATCAGCCTGAAAGCTTTTTCCGGTCAGCATAAAAACGTCTTCGACCGCTATAACCCCATTGTAAAAGGATTCAATGCCGAAGGGGATTTTGGCATCGGCGAAAAAGTACACATCGCTCCCGGTATCGGTGCACTCAACCGTACGCTCGATCAAGGCTCGATGGACGCTGTAGTGGCCACGGTCAACAACCAGGAAAGAGACACACGCTTTGTGCCGAAGTACAACATGTATGCCTTCACGGCTTACAACACCCTGATGGCCGGCGATTTTTCGTGGTACGTGGAAGGCGCGTATAAAACCAACGAAGCCGTACTTATTGACCAAACGCTTGAAAACGTAAATGGCAACGTGCTTTTCTCAACGCTGGGATATGCCCGGAAAGGCATTGCCATCAACCTTTCAGGCAAACGCACGGACAACTTCGTGATGCGTACTTCACCCAATGAAGTGCTGCTCCGCGGATTGATGAACTGGCAGCCTATTGTAGCGCGGATACGTCCGCAGCGCCTCATGGCACGGTATACGCCTGCGTCGCAAGACATCTCCGAACTGGCGCTGGGCAGCGATGTGCTCATAGCCCCCAACGACGATGTAAGCATTATCCTGAATTACACGCACATCAACACACTCGAAGACGTAAAGCTATACCGGGAGGCCTATATCGAAGCAGAATACCGGGGCATTAAAGACTGGATACTGCATGGCGGCGTGCAGGTGCTGGAATACAACCAGCGCGTATACCAGATCAACCCTGCAAGAGGTATGGTAGCAGCCGTCACACCATTCCTCGAAGTAACTTACCGCATCAGCAGGCAAAAGTCTGTACGTACGCAATGGGAGTACATGGAAACAAAACAGGATTTCGGGAGCTGGCTGTTCGGTCTCGTAGAATTCAATATTGCACCGCGCTGGTCATTCTCCGTGTCTGATATGTACAACATCCGACCGAATAAAGCCGTTGCACCCAAACCCGAGCACTATTACAACTTTTTCATTGCGCATACAAAAGGGGCGCATCGTTTTACCGGAGCTTATGTAAGACAGGTAGAGGGGATCAACTGCACCGGCGGTGTATGCCGTTACGAACCGGCGTTCAGCGGGGTGCGCTTCGGTATTACCTCCACCTTCTAAACAGAGGGAGACAATAAAAAGCTACCATGCTGCAAACAGATTTTCTCGTCATCGGATCAGGTATAGCAGGACTCACTTTTGCTGTAAAAACAGCCCGGCGTTTCCCGGACAAAACAATTACCATCCTCACCAAAGCCAACACAGACGAGACCAATACCAAATATGCCCAGGGCGGCATCGCTGTGGTGAACGACCCTGAGCGGGACAGCTTCGACAAGCACATTACCGATACCCTGACTGCCGGTGACGGTCTGTGCAACCGGGAGATCGTAGAGATCGTAATCAAAGAAGGGCCCGAGCGCGTCAACGAGATCATTGAATGGGGCACCCGCTTTGATAAAAATACGGAAGGCGATTATCTGCGCGGAAAAGAAGGAGGGCATTCCGAATTCCGTATCCTTCACCACAAAGACATTACCGGTTTTGAGATCGAACGGGCGCTGTTAGCAGAAGCACACAAGTATCCAAATATAGACATCCACAATCACTGGTTTGTTGTGGATATTATCACCCAGCATCATCTTGGCTACCTGGTTACCAAGTCCACGCCAGATATCGAATGTTACGGCGTTTATGCGTTAAACCTCAACTCCGGTTGCATTGAAAAGATCCTGGCGCACGTTACGCTGATGGCTTCGGGCGGTGCAGGACAGGCATATCGAACTACCACCAACCCGGTGATCGCCACCGGCGACGGTATTGCCATGGTCTATCGCGCCAAAGGCAGGATCGAGAATATGGAGTTCATTCAGTTTCACCCGACGGCATTATACGAACCGGGAGTCGCACCGGCATTCCTGATCACCGAGGCTGTACGAGGCGATGGCGGCATATTAAGGAATAAGGAAGGTGCGGCCTTCATGGAACAATATGACCCGCGCGGCGATCTTGCCCCCCGCGACATCGTAGCCCGCGCCATTGACAGCGAGATGAAGCGAACCGGCACCGAGCACGTATATCTCGACTGCCGGCATATGGATGAAGAAAAATTCAAGGCCCATTTTCCAAACATTTACAATAAATGCCGCAGCATCGGGATTGACGCATTGCAGCAAATGATCCCTGTCACCCCGGCAGCGCATTATTGTTGCGGCGGCATCAAAGTAGATGCAGACGGGCAGTCTTCCATACGCAACCTGTTTGCCTGCGGCGAATGCAGCAGTACCGGGCTGCACGGCGCCAACCGGCTTGCTTCCAACTCATTGCTCGAAGCGCTGGTCTTTGCGCACCGGTGTGCCGGAAAAGCAGCAGAAATCATACAACATAAGAAGCAATCTCCCGGCGTGCCGGACTGGAACGCTTCCGGCACCACAAAGCCTCAGGAAATGATCCTGATCACACAAAGCCTGAAAGAGCTACAACTGGTGATGAGCGATTACGTAGGCATCGTACGTAACAATGTGCGCCTTAAACGCGCCATGAAAAGACTTGACCTGCTGTTTGCCGAAACTGAGTCATTATATCGCACAACCACGCTTTCACCGCAGTTGTGCGAGCTGCGCAACCTGATCACGATCGGATACCTTATTGTCAAAAGCGCACAATTCCGGAAAGAAAGCAGGGGGTTGCATTATAATACTGATTACCCAGTACAGAATGACATGCTGCAAAATATCGTTTTGTAACAATACGGTAGAGACGTGGCATGCCACGTCTCAATATGATATGCAAAGACGTGGCATGCCACGTCTCTACCGTTCTCCGATCTGCTGACGCCACATAGCATAATACAATCCTTTTTCTCCCAAAAGGGTATGGTGTGTGCCCGTCTCCACAATACGCCCTTTTTCCAGCACATAAATACGGTCTGCGTGCATGATGGTAGAAAGTCTGTGCGCGATCATGATCGTGATATGCGCACGCTGCGCCGTAATGTTGCGGACCGTACGTGATATCTCTTCTTCTGTAAGGGAATCCAGAGCGGAGGTAGCTTCGTCAAAGATCATCAGCCGCGGCCGGCGGAGCAAAGCACGGGCTATAGACAGCCGTTGGCGCTCTCCGCCTGACAGCTTCAGCCCTCCTTCCCCGATCATCGTATCAATACCTTTTTCTGCCCGCGCAAGCAGATTCTGACAGGCTGCCTTCTGCAATACCTCATGTATATCATCTTCCGTCGCCGACGGATTTACGAACAACAGGTTTTCCCTGATCGTGCCTGAAAACAACTGGGTGTCTTGCGTCACCAATCCGATCTGACTGCGCATACTATCGAAATCAATATCCGCGCCGTTGTGCTCATTATAGAAAATATGCCCCGCTCCCGGATGATACAAGCCAACCAGCAGCTTCACCAATGTCGTCTTACCCGATCCGGACGGGCCGACAAACGCTATCGTATCTCCCGAGCGCGCATCAAAAGATATATCTTTCAATGCAGGGCGGGAGGCCGATTGATGTTGAAAACGGACGTGCTCGAAACGCAGCCGCTCAATATGCGTAATATATTCCGGCGTCTCGGGCTGGCGCTCCACCGGCCTGCGCAGCAGATCCTGCATATTACCCAGTGAAGCCTGTGCCTCCCGGTAGCTCAGTATCACATTCCCCAGCTCCTGCAGCGGCCCGAAGATAAAAAAGGAATAAAACTGCATGGTCATCATCTGCCCCAGCGTGAGCTTGTCTTTGAAGATGAAATAAAGCAGCACAAACATGATCACCTGGCGTAAAAAATTGACGAACGTCCCCTGCACAAAGCTGATGGACCGTATGCTGCGTACTTTACGCAGCTCCAGCCCCAATATTTTGATGGTAGTGGTATTGAGACGGTCTATCTCCTGCCGTGTAAGCCCCAGGCTTTTCACCAGCTCAATATTACGGAGCGACTCGGTTGTGGAGCCCGCCAGTGCATTGGTTTCACCGATGATATTTTTCTGGATGATCTTGATCTTCCTGCTGAGCAGACCGGTCAGCCATCCCAGCAGCAGGGCGCCGGCAAAATAGATCAGCACAAGCCAGGAGCTGAGCGTAAATGCATAGATCATCACAAACACGATGCCCACCAATGTTGTAAAAAGTACGTTTACAAAATTGGTAATAAACTTTTCACAGTCGCTGCGCACTTTCTGCAGCACCGACAGTGTTTCTCCGCTGCGCCGGTCTTCAAAATCCTGGTAAGGCAGGCGCAGGGCATGCTGCAATCCGTCGGTGTACAAACGGGCGCCGAATTTCTGGATCACGACATTGGTGGTATAATCCTGGAAGGCTTTGGCAATACGGGACACCATAGCAGTACCGATAAGCATCAGCAGGCCCGTCATAATGCCGGAAACATATTGCGACTCCAGGCCGTGCTCCCTGAAGTCCGCCGCTTTGGCGGCAAAGGGATCAATGATATAATGCCCCAGGATGTAGGGATCGAAAAGTGCAAAAACCTGGTTGACCGTTGCAAACAGGAGCGCCAGGGCGATCAGCGGCTTATACCGGCCCAGGTATTGGAGTAATAGCTTCATTCCTCGCGGGGAATTTGAAAATTTGAAAATTTGGGAATTTGAAAATACCCATGTTTTGATAATTTATTATCTGCAGTTCTGCTGCGCGGGATGTTCCTGAAGGGGCATCCCGGACGACAAATAAAGCGGGTTCTGTGAACCCGCCGTATAGCTGCAGGATTGCAAATCCTGCCTTATCTGTGTTCCCGGATGCGCTGCGCTAACATCCGGGAAAGCTCATATGTACGTAGAGACGCGATTTATCGCGTCTTGCTCTTGCCATGATGCAGACGCGATAAATCGCGTCTCTACTTTCTTTACAGCACAATAAAAGCCTTCCTTTATTTCTTCACGGCCAATGCTTCCTTATAGCGGCGGCTTACTTCATTCCAGTTAACCAGTTCCCAGACAGCAGACAGATAATCACCGCGTTTGTTCTGGTACTTCAGGTAATAAGCATGTTCCCATACATCAATGCCGAAAATAGGAGTGCCCTTATGTTCCGCAACATCCATCAGGGGATTATCCTGGTTGGGTGTAGAACATACAGCCAGCTTACCTGCCTTCGTAACATACAACCATGCCCATCCCGAGCCGAACCTCTTGGATGCCGCAGTGTTGAGTAATGACTTCAGGCTATCAAGGCTGGTGAATGCAGCGGTGATCGCATTAGCCAGTTCGGCAGAAGGTTTGGTGTTTTTTTCGGGTGTCAGCACCGTCCAGAACAGGCTGTGGTTGTAATGGCCTCCGCCATTGTTACGCACGGCATCACCATATTTTTGGGTATGCGCCAGCAATTCCTCCAGGGTTACCTTTGCTTCAGCTTTTCCTTCAACTGCTTTGTTCAGGTTATTGACATAACCGGCATGGTGCCGCTTATGATGTATCTCCATGGTTTGCGCGTCAATGTACGGTTCCAGCGCATTGTAGGCATAGGGCAGATCCGGTAACTGGTAAGGCGCCTGTGCCTGCGCGAAGCTTGTAAAGCCCGCAGCAAGGATCAGCGCTACTGCTGTTTTCTTCATAACGATCGGTTTTGTCCTGTAAAGATACGGGTATCTGCCGGGCGACAGTACATATACTCACATATTAACACAAGAAAAAGCCCGGAAATACCGGGCTTTTTCAATATAACTTAATGAAATACAGGTTATGCCAGGGCGTTAATACGCTTAACGATGCCGGATTTCAGGTTGCTCGCTTTATTCTTATGGATGATATTGCGCTTTGCCAGCTTATCGATCATGCCAACAATTTCGGGTAATTGTTCCTGAGCTGCAGTTTTTTCCGTAATCGCCAGCAGCTTACGAATAGCGTTGCGGGTTGTCTTACCGTAATAACGATTACGTTCGCGGCGCTTTTCACTTTGTCTTACCGACTTCAGGGTTGCTTTATGGTTAGCCATTTACAAACTTCTTTTCTAATTAGGAGTGCAAAGGTAAACGAAATAATAAATTGTGCAAAATATTTTTAAGCATTACATCATATGCTCGCCCAGGATCTTTTTGGAACGGTTGGTAATGTATGCTTTCTTCTGGAGGAATTGCTCCAGCTTATCTTTCGGCAGACGGAGACTGTAATGCGGCTCTTCGTAGGTACCGTTCAGGAACAGCTCATAATCATCATTCCACTGCTGTACCAGCTTCTTGTCTATGCCCAGCTCCTGCGCCATAAACTCCAGGCTCACCGGATCTTTGATCCGCACAATGGCCATTTGGCTCAGTTCTTCTTGTGTAAATCTTGGCTTTTCGGTAGTTACGACCAGCGGTTTGCGCTCGGCGCTGAAGTCAAAATCCGGAGGCAGCGTAGAGCCAATAAGATCGCTCACCTTTTCAAAGATGCTCGCCGTAGCAATAAAGGCCAGCACATGCCCCTGTGTTTCGCGGGGAAGGTAAGGTTTAATATCCCAGAAGCTGTTGCTGCCCGTCCTTTTCATAGCACGCAATACCGGCGCGGGGCCGCTGTTATAAGCGGCTACTACCAGCAGCCAGTCGTTGAGCTGATTATACAAGACGGACAAATATTTCGCAGCCGCCACCGTTGACTTGGTCCAGTCCGTCCGTTCGTCCCGCTTGGAAGTAACATGAAGCCCCATCATTCTGGCAGTAGGCGCCATAAACTGCCACGGACCTACTGCGCCCACACGGGATACCGCTCTGTTGTTCAGCGCAGATTCTATTACGGCCAGGTATTTCAGTTCGTGGGGGATGTCGTGCTCTTTCAATATTTCCTCAATCTCCGTGAAGTGTTTCCGGCTCCGCTCCTGGACGATGGTCAGCGTTTTTTTATGTGCATTGAGATATTTGCCTACGTAAGTGTTGACGTAATCGTTCATCGCACCGAAATAGGTCTTATGTCCGGCCAGGGGTACCGGTTTTCGCGGAGGGATAACCGGCGTAACAGGTACATTGGCCGCAATCGGCCCCCTTGATACAATAATGGTATCAGTCGACACCACGCGCATAGGCGCGCGGGGCGACGGCTGTTCCTGTGCCTGTATGGCAACCGGGGAACAAAGGCTGAGAAAAAACAATATCTTGTATTGCATGTTTTGTCGTTGTTGAAAGCGCTAAAAAGCATGCAACCCGAGGGAAGCGTACAATATCCTACCGCAAAAATCTCCCCAAAATAGAAAATACCGGGAAAAAAGAAGGTAATGTTACTAAAAAATTAACTTATTGTTGTTTTTCCTTATCCTTCATACCTGCTTCAATTTCACTCTGAATGCCTTCTTTGGCATCCTTGAAGTCACGAATACCTTTACCCAGACCGCGTGCCAGCTCGGGAATTTTTTTACCGCCAAACAGTACGATCACAACTAACAGGATCGTTAGCCATTCGCCTCCGCTGGGCATGGAGATCAGGAAACAGGGGGCTGTATGTATCAGAGACATGATATTATTATTTAGAGATCAGGGCAAAATTAGGCCAATTAGCCGCAAATCACACAGAAATAGCTGATTTTAACAGTTAAGCTTAGTTTAGGGATGAGGATTGAGGGATGCACACTCATTCACCCCTACATTCATAATTCATCCCTCACCCCTGATCCAGCTTGTCTCTCAATTGTTGCGTCATGCCCTGCGTATACGAGCGCCATTTTCCCACAACCTCCTGTATATCCTCAGGCAAATCGGAAGTAAACTGTATCCAGGCACGCGTACGCGGATGAATAAAGCCCAGTTCGCGGGCATGGAGCGCCTGGCGGGGTAAGACTTTAAAGCAGTTCTCTACGAATTGCTTGTAACGGGTGAAAACTGTACCTTTTACAATATGCCCCCCGCCGTATGTCACATCATTAAATAGCGGATGTCCAATGGATTTCATATGCACCCTTATCTGGTGCGTACGTCCGGTTTCAAGCTTCAGTTCCAGCAGGGTGACATAGTTAAACCGCTCAAGCACCTTGTAATGGGTAATGGCTTCCTTGCCGTGCTCCCCATCGGGATAGGCATCCATGATCTTGCGAAAACGCCGGTGCCTGCCCACATGTGCTATAACCGTTCCTCCCTCATCTTCAAAATCCCCCCAGACCAGGGCCGTATACCTGCGGTGTACCGTATGCTTCTTGAACTGTGCATTCAGGTCAGCCATAGCCTGCTCTGTTTTGGCCACCACAACAAGCCCGCTGGTATCTTTGTCTATCCGGTGCACCAGACCGACACGGGGCAGGGCGCCTTCTTCGTCCCCACGCAGGTACCAGGCCAGCCCGTTCACAAGCGTACCCGTATAGTTGCCGCAACCGGGATGCACTACCATACCTGCCTGCTTATTGATTATCAGCACATCTTCATCCTCATACACAATATCCAGGGGCAGCTGTTCTGCAATGATCTCCGTATATTCCGGACGGCGGGTATCGAATATAACGATCTCATCCCCTGCCCTCACCTTATAATTAGGTTTTACAGCCTGTCCGTTCACCTTGATGAACCCGCTTTCGAGCGACTGTTGTATCTTATTCCGTGTCGCGCCTTCTATCCGGTTCATCAGGAACTTGTCTATGCGCAGCAGTTCCTGTCCCCGGTCGGCGATAATGCGCATACGTTCGACGGGGGCGGGTGTCTCTTCAGGTTCCGTTTCCGGGTCTTCCCAATCTTCTTCCAGGTCGATTTCGGTGATCATCCGGCAAAGATACATCTGCCCGGCGCTTTACCTTGTATTGAATTATAAAAATAAAATATGCCGGTCTTCACCCGGCACTGCCCGGGGAGCTATTGCACGCACAAGAAAATGGCGTAATTTTGATGTTCCACAATGTTTCCGTTTTTTTACAAACTGTTGATACTAAAATCTACCTAATTCAGTTATAATAGCTGGTGCGATATCATTTTCCGACATGGTATGTCAAGGTCATTTTGCTGCTCCTGCCCGTATTTTGCTTACAGGTATGGGGGAACCATGCGCATGCCCAGATCAAAAACAAGCAGGAGTCTGCCCCCGACAGCGCCGCGCAGGCACGTCGCGTCCAGCTTGAAGCACAGCGTATAGAACGCCAGCGCGTTCTGGACAGCACACGTGCAGCCAGAACACATATTGCCGACAGCATGAAAGCCGAACGCCTGCGTGTCACAGACAGTATGAAGACAGCACGGTCACATATAGCAGACAGTATCGGGCAGGTGCGGAAACAAAAAACAGACAGCCTCGCAGCCATACGTAAGTACCGGGAGAGCAGACGATATACCGACAGCGTTGCCAGGGAACGCCAGAAGAAAATTGATGACCGGAAAGCTATACAACAGGCTTACTTCGACTCTATCAGAGCAGAACGAAAACACATAACAGACAGTACGATCGCCGTCCGGAAGGCATACACCGACAGTATAAGAGCGGTGCAGAAAAAACGGACAGACAGCCTCTCCACCGTACGCAAATACAAGGAAAGCAAACGGTACCGCGACAGTGTAGCCATTGTGCGGCAGGGCCGGCTGGACAGTCTGCGCCTTGCACGACAACAATATAACGACAGTATGATTGCTGCACGGAAACATACAGCAGACAGCATTACAGCTGTACGTACACATATCCGAGACAGCATCACAGCAGTACGGAAAGTATATACCGACAGCATTACCGCTGTACGCAAAGCACGGGCAGACAGTCTTGCCAAAGTGAAAGAGCAACGGGAGCGCGACCGGGAAGTGATGGCGAAAAACCGGGAAAAAAGAATGCAGCTTGCACTGGATCTCAAGATCAAGAAAAAGCGTGAAGCGTGGAGTAATGAGAAAATGCTGAAGAAAAAATGGTCCGCGCCGAGAAGGGCTATACAGAACACCTTTACCCGGTATAATTATTACTTCAACGCCGACAATAAAATGGATGAAGCGCTGCGTAACATGCAGCGAACGCGAAAAGAAAATTACGACTCTTTGCTGGCGCTCTTTCCGTTCGACCCCAACCGGGATTCTACCATGTTGGCAGCCGACATGGACAGCATCATCCAGAAAACCTCGATAGGCATACAGATACATGACCCCCGTACAAAATGGAGCGATGACCTTTATTTGCTGATGGGGCAGGCTTATTATTATAAAGGAGATTATAAAAATGCGGCCATTACTTTTAAATATATCGTAAGCATCCGGCGAATGCTGGAAGAGCAAAAAAGAAAAAGGAAAAAGAATCCTTCCCGTCGTACCACCACCGACCGGACACCTTCCGTTGCCGCTGAAGAGAAGAAAAATGTGCTTGCATTTATACAGCACCGTACGGCACACAACGAAGGACTGCTTTGGCTGATACGTACCTATGCCCAATCGGAGCAGCCCGACCAGGCAGAATCTGTCATTGAGCTACTGGCGTCGGACCCCAAATTCCCTAAGCATCTCCAGGGACGGCTTGCACTGGAAAAGTCTTTTCTCTACCTGAAGGAAGGCAATACGCAGGGGGCCTCGGAGCAACTGGCAGTAGTAGCAGACGACAGGCACACCGGCAAATGGCTGCGCATGCGTGCCGCCTATATCAACGGGCAATTACTGCAGCAGGAAGGCAACTATCCGGATGCCGCCGGTCATTTTCGCGATGTAATAGCGCTGCACCCGAATATTGAAATGGACTTTTACAGCCGGAAACACCTTGCCTACAGCCTGATGTATGCCGGCGGAGATCAGGATGAAGCTGTGGCTTCCCTGAAAACGATGCTGAAAGACGGCAAATATTTGCCCTACTATGAGCAGATCTATTTTGTATTGGGCCGGCTGGCCGCCAACAGTAATAATACAACAGACGCTGTTACCTACCTGCAGAAGAGCATTGATGCTCCCAAGTCAACCAGCCGGCAAAAAGCGGTCTCTTTTGCGACGCTGGGAGATATCCATTACAAGACAGGCAACTATACCGGCGCCAAGCTGGCGTACGACAGCGCTGCCTATCTTGCAGCAAGTGCTCAGGGAGAGCCACTGGTAGATCTGGCCGTAAGACGCAGCCAGTCGCTGGACAAAATAACAGTCCCGTTGCAGACCATCTATACCCAGGACAGCCTGCTGCTGCTGGCTTCTCTCTCCGAAAGAGAGCAGCGCCAGGTTATTCGCAGATATATCCGCAGGCTGGAGCAGGAACGGAATGACAGTATATTCCGTGCAGAGAATGCCATGCCCGGGTTCGGGGAAACCAGCTCATCCGGCAACAGCAATTACGGTAACTGGTATTTCTCCAATACAACGCTGATGCAGCAGGGGATGAATGATTTTAAACGAAAATGGGGAAACCGGAAACTGGCGGATAACTGGCGGAGAAGCGCCGCATCAGGATTTGTTGCCGGCGGCAATGATTTCAGCGATATTCAGGATCCCGAAAAAGAAAACATTGATCTGGATGAAAAGGGGCTTCCTACGGAAGAAAGTCTGCTGGCCGCTATCCCCTCTTCTCCCGAGCGGCAGGAAGCTGCCAGGGAACTGATACAACGCGCCTATGCAGACCTCGGGAATGCTTATATCAACCAGCTCGAAGACTACACGCGTGCTACGGCAGCCATGGATACACTCGACAAGCGCTATCCCGGGCATCCGCACCAGGCAGAGCTCCTCTATATGCGCTATATGGTTGCCCTGAAGCAGGACCGCTTGTCTGATGCACAGCTATACAGCACACGTTTGCAGGACGAATATCCCGGATCAAAATTTGCCGGGATGGTGAAACCTGCCGGCGACCCGCTGGAAGCGGATAATGACGTGCCGGTTGCCGTATTTTACGACAATACCTATGACCTGCTCCGGCAACGGCAGTTTACAGAAGTGATACAGAGAGCCGGCAGGGGGAAGAGACTATATAACAACCAGCGTTACAACCCGGGATTTACCATCATGGAAGCATCCGCACTGGCCGGCGCTGCAGACTTTGACCAGGCAGATACTATTATATCCGCTTTCATTAAAGAGCAACCGTCGGATTCCCTGCTTTCATGGGCACAAACGATCAAAGAATACATTACCCGCAACCGCCCGGCGCCCGATACACTGCAGGCAGACAGTCTGAAAGCTGCTGGTACGGATACCCTCTCGTCGGGCAGAAATCTAAGGGATATGAACGATTCCCTGGCAGCCGGGCGCGACATTAAGGGGAAAGCGGAAGACAATATCCCTGAAACCTATACCTATAATCCCCGTGAACCGCATTATTTCCTGTTCATATTCCCCCGGATGGAAACAAAAGTCATGGGTATACGGGCAGCGCTCACAGACTTCAATAATCTCCAGTTCAGCGACCAAAACCTCACCATCAACCTCGAAATACTGAAAGATCAGAGAGGAGCCGTCATTGTGCAGGAATTCGGAACATCTGTACAGGCCAGAAATTACATACGACAGTTAAAAGCCAAACCCCAGATATTCCGTGACTATACGGACGATGAATATCAGCTCCTTATCATTTCATCCAAAAATTACCGGAAGCTAATTTTCGATAAGGATATAGATCAGTATCAGGAATTTTATAAAACCCGGTATCGCTAGGCGACCAGATGCAATGTGGTACGCTTTTTACACTTGCTTAGTATATTAATTAAACTGTAAGATTATGCAACAGACAAAAGAAAAGATATTAAGCGATCTCATTAATGAGTACTTGTGTATGGAGGCCCAGCTTGAAGAAATGAAACGTAATTGTATCGTTATCAGGAAAAAGATAGAACGCATACATATGCCGGCGGACCGGAAACGATACCTCACACAGTTTGAAATTGATAAGAAGAGAGTTCGCCTGCAGCTATATTCAGGCTGAGGAAAAGCTTACTCAAACCGATATTTTAATTATGAAATGATGAGTTATGATGAATGATGGACTACGAATTGTGGGTTAATACGAATCACAACTCATAACTGATAATTCATAACTCATAACACAGTTAAAGTCGCGTTAAACTGAAATGCGTTTATTTTGTTCCATACTCCAACCTTCTATTTTTGTACCTTTGCACACCTTATAAAAGCAGTGCGATCATAACTATATGGAGTTGTTGGAAGCTATAGACCGGGATAAGTTGCCGGCACATATCGCCGTCATTATGGATGGCAACGGTCGCTGGGCCAGGGAACGGGGGAAAGACCGGATATATGGCCACCAGGAAGGCGCCGTAAGTGTGCGGGAAATGGTCAATGCCTGCGCCGAGCTGGGCATTCCTTACCTGACCCTTTATGCTTTTTCTACAGAAAACTGGAATCGTCCCCGCGAAGAAGTGAATGCACTGATGGAATTGCTCGTCAATACCATCCGGAAAGAGAGTGACGATCTCAGGAAAAACAATATTCGCCTGCATGTGATCGGGGATATCGAAAGTTTACCGCCAGTATGCCGGAAAGAATTGTGTGAAGCTATAGAAATGACCGCGTGCAATTCAAGGCTCAATCTCATTCTTGCTCTCAGCTATAGCTCCCGCTGGGAGATGACGGAGGCTACCCGGAAGATCGGTGCGGATATTCAGGCGGGGGTTATCACCCCGGCGGATATTTCGGAAGAATTATTCCGCAGATATCTTAATACGGCTGCATTCCCCGATCCGGAACTGATGATCCGCACGAGCGGCGAACACCGTATCAGCAATTTTCTTTTGTACCAGCTTGCCTATGCCGAACTGTTTTTTTCGCCGGTACACTGGCCTGATTTCAGAAAACAGCACCTGTACGAAGCATTGCTCAATTATCAGCAGCGTGAACGCCGATTTGGCAAAACCAGCGAACAAATCCAAACGAACTCCCCCCAGCATGTATAAACTTACCAGGCATTTTTGCGCTGTTTTTACCGGTCTTGTATTATCAGCTTCCGTTGTATCCGGCCAGATAGCGTTACCTGCCGGGAGCGGACAGGGCAATACAGGTATGGCGGGAGCCTCTCCCCCCCGTGAACCGGAAAAACCCCGCGAATATGAAATCGCCGGGATCACGGTTTCCGGCGCCAAATATCTGGATGAAGACCTGTTGCTTGCCGTTACGGGATTGACAGTCGGTCAGAAAGTACAGTTCCCGAACGACGACCGGATCGCCAGAGCCGTCCGCAATCTCTGGAAGCAGGAGCTTTTTTCGGATATTGACATTACTATCACCCGTTTCATCAACGATAAGGTATTTCTCAACATACAGGTAGAAGAACGCCCCAAGCTCAGCAGGTATAACTTTAAAGGCATTAAAAAAGGAGAAGCCACAGAGCTGAAAGACAAGCTGAACCTGATACGCTCCCGTGTATTTACAGAAGGCAGCAAAAAGGAATCTATCGCGCGCATCCGGAAATTCTATGAAGACAAGGGGTACGGCAACACTGAAGTGCAGGTACATGAAAGAGGTGATTCCGCCGCCATCAACTCCGTCATTGTAACATTTGACATTAAAAAAGGGGTCAAAACACGCGTCAACCAGATCAATATATCGGGCAACGAAAATGCTTCAAACATGCGGCTGAAGCGCACACTGAAAAGCACCAAGGAAATGCCGCGGCTGTCGCTGCATCCTGCCGACAACATACATGTATATGAAGGAAGCCCGCGCTCTTTTGGCAGATATCTCCGGAAGATGCATTTTCTTTCCCCATCCAGAACGCTGGAAGCGCTGAATCCATATTTCCGCTACAACATATTTGCTTCTTCCAAGTTTAACGAGCAAAAGTTCCAGACAGACAAGCAATCACTGATCGCCTACTATAATTCACTCGGCTACCGTGATGCTGATATAGACAACGATACATTATACAGGCTCCCCAATGGCAATCTCAATATAGACCTGAAGGTCAAGGAAGGAAGTCGTTATTACTTCGGGGATATCACCTGGCGGGGCAATACCAAGTACACTAATGAAGAGCTTTCCCGTGTACTGGGTATCAAAAGAGGAGACGTATACAACCAGGAACTGCTTGATGCACGCCTCGGCAAACAGCTTAGCCCCGAAGGCGGCGCAGACATCAGCAGCCTGTACATGGATGACGGCTACCTCTTCTTTAATATCCAGCCCGTCGAAATATCCGTTGTAGACGATACGATCAACTATGAAATGCGTATCACCGAAGGACAACAGGCCACTATACGCAATGTGCTCATTACAGGAAATGACCGTACCAACGAGCACGTGATCCGCCGTGAGCTGCGTACACTACCCGGCAATAAATTCAGCCGGGCTGATCTGATCCGGTCGCAGCGTGAAATTGCCAACCTCAACTTCTTCGATCAGGAAAGGATCGGCATCCAGCCGAAGCCGCATCCGGAAGACGGAACGGTGGACATCGAATACAGCCTTGTAGAAAAATCAAGTGATCAGCTGCAGCTTTCCGCAGGTTTTGGCGGCGGCGTACGCTTTTACGGGAATATCGGCGTTATCTTCAACAACTTCTCGATACGGAACCTGACCAAACTGAAAAACTGGGACCCCCTGCCCGTAGGCGACGGGCAGCGCTTCTCTGTAAATTATCAGTCGAACGGGGCCTATTACAACTCTCTCAGCACCTCCTTTACCGAGCCCTGGCTCGGCGGGCGCAGACCCAATGCGCTTACCACCAGCTTCATGTACAGCAAGTTTTCAGGGGTAGCCTGGGGCAGTGGTGACCCCAACTCGTCTTTCCTGCGGGTGGCGGGCGGAGGCGTATCGCTCAGCAAACGGATGAAATGGCCGGATGACTTCTTCATATTCACATATGGCGTCAATTATCAGAATTACCGGCTTAAGCAATACAGCCTGATCCCGAATTTCAACGATGGGTTCAGTAATAACCTGTACCTGAAATTTGTACTGGCCAGATATTCTGTAGACCAGCCGCTGTATCCGCGCAGCGGGTCGAATGTTGCCTTTACCTTCCAGGTTACCCCGCCGTTCAGTGCATTCAGCGGAAAGGACGACTTCAGCAATGAGACCGCAAGCGAAAAATACAAATGGATCGAGTATCACAAATACCGGTTTACGGCAGACTGGTATCAGAAGATCGTAGGCAACCTGGTGTTGAAACTCTCTACCAAATACGGCTTCCTCGGGTATTACAACCCGACGATCGGATTCTCTCCGTTTGAACGCTTCCAACTGGGTGGAGACGGCCTGCAGATGAACTCATTCTTCATCGGTAAGGATATCATCTCCCAGCGTGGTTATGAAGTATATGCTGATAATGCGACTATTTTTAACAAATACACAGCAGAAATACGTTACCCGTTCTCACTGAGTCCTACCTCAACCATATACGGCCTGGTGTTTATGGATGCGGCCAATGCCTGGAATAATTTCAAAGAATATAATCCGTTTAAGCTTAACCGGGATGCCGGTGTGGGTATTCGTATCTTCCTGCCCATGTTCGGACTGCTCGGACTGGATTATGGTGTCGGCTTCGACCGGTATAACCCGGCACAGGGAGTTACCGACTTTAAGTCTATTTCAAGATTTACCTTTATGTTAGGTTTCGAACCGGATTGATCTTTGTATATTTAATTGTTCATTTAAAATACAGGAAATATAATGAAAAAGATCCTTTTAAGCCTTGTAGTGGTACTGGCAAGCAGTGTTATGTTCCATGCCGATGCACAACGTTATTGCATCATTGATTCCAAATACATACTCGATAAAATGGTGGAGTATAAGGATGCGCAGACCAGGCTCGATAAAATGTCGAAAGAATGGCAGCAGGAAATTGACAACAAAATGGCCGAGGTAGATAAACTGTATAAAGGCTATACGGCCGAACGTGCCATACTCAGCGACGAGGTACGCAAAAAACGGGAAGATGAAATACTCGCATTGGAGAAATCCGTAAAAGACCTGCAAAAACAACGTTTTGGCTACGAAGGGGATTTGTTCAAAAAACGCCAGGAGCTTGTGAAACCCGTGCAGGACAAAGTATATAATGCCGTTCAGAAATATGCTGCATCCAAGGGCTATGAAATGGTGCTCGACAAAGCCGGTGGGGTTACTTTATTTTATGCAGATCCCAAGCTGGACAAAAGTGAAGATGTGCTAAAATTACTTGGAATAAACAAATAATGATCCTTACTTTGCATCCGCAATTTATCACTTTTGCGGTTTTTTAAAAGTGTAATAATTATTAATTAGAATAGCCTCCAACAAATGAAGAAAATCGTATTGTGCCTTGCATTGGGTGTCATGTCTGCCCACATCGCTACTGCCCAGGCGTCGAAGCTGGGTTACATCAATTCCCAGGAATTGCTTTCCCTGATGCCCGAAGTAGCGCAAGCGGAGAAAGACCTCCAGGCTTTTGCAAAAACCTACCAGGATCAGCTGGAAACAATGGGTAAGGAATATGAGAAAAAGATCCAGGAATTCCAGACCCAGGAGAAAACGATGACCGAAGCGGTAAGAGAAGTAAAGATCAAGGAAATCCAGCAATTGCAGGAACGTATTGAATTTACCCAGCAAAGCGCCCAGGAAAAAGTATCCAACAAAAAGCAGGAGATGTACAAACCCCTGCTCGAAAAAGCGGATAAAGCCATTAAAGACGTGGCTACCGAGAAAAAATACGACTATATTTTCGATGCCAGCGCCGGCATGTTACTGTATGCCAACGAGAGTGATGATGTGCTTTCACTGGTAAAAGCCAAACTGGGCATAAAATAGAGTTATGAATGATGAGTTATGAATGATGAGTGAGTTAAACAATTCATCATTCATAACTCATCATTCATAATTATTACTTCCCTCTCCCCTGGAATAACACCTTCAGTGTGTAAATCATAATTTTTATATCGAGTGCGAGCGAACAATTCTCGATATAAAGCAGGTCATACTTCATTCGCTCGATCATTTCATCTACATTTTCGGCATAGCCGTATTGCACCATTCCCCAGCTTGTAAGCCCCGGCTTTACCTTGTGCAGGTATTTATAGTGCGGATGCGTTTGGGAAATGATATCAATAAAATGGGCACGCTCCGGCCGTGGTCCTACGAGCGACATATTCCCGATAAGGATATTATAAAACTGTGGTAGCTCATCAATCCGCCATTTACGCATAAAACGCCCCCAGGAAGTGATCCGCGGATCCAATTTACTGGATAATGCAGGGCCGTTATCCTCAGCATTGACATACATGGAGCGGAACTTATAAATATAGAACGGCTCACCGAACAAGCCAACACGCTGCTGCCTGTATATGACAGGCCCTTTGGACGACAGCAATACCCTGGTTGCGGCAAAAAGATATACCGGCAACAACAGTATCATCGCCAAAAGTGAAACGATAATATCGATGGTGCGCTTGCAAACCCTTTGCCAGTCGGGCATCAGGTCGGGATAAATATGGATCAGTACTGCATCATAGACATTACTGGTCTTCACCGATCCGGAAATAATATCGTACAGATCCGGCTGTACTTTCACCACAACAGGCCGGTAGCTGAGCCGGGTAATAATATTCTCCAGCAGGTGGTGCTCGGAAGAATCAACGGCAACAATAACCTCCTCTATATCGTGCTCATCAATGATCGCTTCGAGCTGCGACAGATCACCCAATTGGGGGAGATAGCGACTCATGCCGTTTGTGGCCTCCTTGTTAGAATAAATAAAGCCCTTGAAAATATTGCCCAATGCACGCGGGCTTTCCTGTATTCTGCGGTAAATATTAATCGCCTGCTGATTGCCGCCTATCAGCAGCGTATTAAAACCCACCTCTCCCCTGATGAGCTTTTGCTTTACATTATTGAGTATCACAATTCTGGCAAGCAGCGTACATGTAGTATGTATCAGCAGATACCTGCCCGTCATCTGGATAAAATACGAGTAATTTTCGCTGTCATCGGCAAAAACGGCAAGCGAAACGATCACGCTACCGATGATGCAGGAGATCAGCGTCCTGTTGATTTCGTGCAGCCGCGACTTCCGGTACAGATCAAAATAAGTACCGGAAAGCAGGTAAAGCAACAGCCACCCACCCGGGATCAGAATAAGTGAGGAAACAAAATCCCTCATCTGCAACTGTTCCCAGGCCTGGAAAAAAGAAGATTTTCCCAGCCAATGGTACCGGTATGCCCAGAATATAAGCCACGCGGTCGTCGCTGTGATATAATCAACCACAACCAACTGACGAATAGCCCGTTTCTTCCTCGGATCAAGCTGCATAACGGAACTCAGAAAGAAACGATTTTAACGTTATCAATGGCAACCCAGCCCTGAGCTTCTCCGTTATCCGTTCCTGCGCGGATCAGCAGATGAAACTGCGCCCCCTGGTTCGCATTTACAAACTCCTGGAGGCTGATGTAGATTTTGTTCCATCCGGTACGCGCGTTTACGCCTCCTACATATTCCACCGCCTGGGTTCCATTGGAATAGAACGCCGCAACGCCAACCTGGAATGGTATTGAACATTTATAATTCATCTCGAGAAACAATTGCCCGGTGGAAGTGGGGCGGAAGACATCGATGGAGATATTCTCGGAACTTTTTTTCGGACCATCGAGGTAAATATAACCAGACCCGCCGCCTTCAAAAACATAATCCGGATCGGATGTCTTCATGAGCGAGGTGTCCCCTGCAAAACGTTCAAAAGGGTTCCCAAGATCAAAAGTACTGTTATAGATAAGCCGTGTGCCGCCGGTATACCCCGTCTTTGCATCAAAATGTACGACCTGGCCCGGCTGCGGCTGCAGACGCAATGAATCGAACATGTAAAAAGGATACGCATACTGGAAGCTTTTCATACCGTTGAAATCAATGCCCGGCGCTACCGTCACTATTCCTTCCTGCTCTGCAATGATCGGGATTGTAGCGGGCATTTCGAATGCGCCCAGCGGCTCATTATTAAAATACACCCAGACACTGCTCATCTTGTAAGTGGCAGACCCGAACGTATCGCCCTGATGTACAAAACGAAAAGAATCTATATGTATATAGGTGGGTATCTTTTCATCGGGGTTGATCACATCACAGCCGGTGCACATCCACGTTGCACTTAAAAGAATGGCCAGCAATTTATCTATGTTCATCACTACAGATCTTTCTTCTTTAAAGACGGTTTCTTCTGCTTTTTTACCTATGCAATATATAAATTCACCCTTTGCCGTGCAATTCATTGTGCAGGCTCATTTTTTTCAGCACCTGGTGTGCTACATCCATAGCCTGGAAGCCGTCGTATACCGAAACCCGGACAGGTCTGTCATGAATGATCGCAGCGGTGAATTCTTCCAGTTCCATCCGGATCGCATTTACCGGCGTTACTTCGGGCATCTGCACAGATATTACTTTCTTCTCTCCGTTACCGAGATCTATCGGGAAGTCAAACGCGCCCTGCCCTGCCGTTTCCGGCTCTCCCAGGCGGACGATCTCCGTTTTCTTATCCAGAAAGTCGATCCCGATATAGGCATCCCGCTGAAACAAACGCATTTTACGCATATTTTTCAGGGATATCCTGCTTGAAGTAAGATTTGCCACGCAACCGTTGTCGAATTCGATCCGGGCATTGGCAATATCCGCCGTTTTGCTGATCACCGACACGCCACTGGCAGATATCCGCCGGATAGGCGACTTCACCAGGTACAATACAATATCTATATCATGGATCATCAGATCCAGTATTACCGACACATCGGTCCCACGGGGATTAAACTGGGCGAGCCTGTGCGTTTCGATAAACATAGGTTCGAGCGACTGGTTGCCCAGCGACAAAAACGCGGGATTATAACGCTCCACATGGCCTACCTGGCATTTTACATTGGCCTCATGCACCAGCTTTACCAGCTCCTGCGCTTCTTCAAGCGACTGGGCCAGCGGCTTTTCCACAAATACATGCTTACCCGATAACAGGGCTTCGCGCGCAATATTATAATGGGCAGTGGTGGTGGTCACAATATCCACCGCATCCGAAGCCTGCAGCAGCTTCTGAGGATCATCAAAACGCTCCACACCATACTGCGATATGGTAAGGTCTGCATTGGTATCGTCAGGGTCGTAAAAACCCACAAGCGTCACACCCGCGATCTCTTTCCACTGCTGTATATGTATCCGGCCTAAATGACCTACACCAAAAACTCCTACTTTTAACATATCACCTGTATGGCAATTACCTGATTAGCTGAGCGCTGATTAGCTGATTTAAACCCGGCAAGATAGCAATAAAAGATAGCTTTTCACAAATAGAAATGAATATATGTGAGGTTTTATAGTTGACTGTTAATTTGAAAATTTGAAAATGTGCCAATTTGAAAATGTCCGTATTATGTGAGTAATAAGCATCACACTCATTTTCAAATTCTCAAATTTTCAAATTGCCACATTTAAATCAACCCCTCATCCTGCATACTGAAACAGGTTGTTTGCGCTACGATCAAATGATCCAGCAGCCTGATGTCCATGAAAGTTGCCGCTTCTTTGATCCGCCGTGTAAGATCCTTGTCGGCCTGGCTGGGGCCGGGGTTTCCCGAAGGATGGTTGTGTGCCAGGATCAGACCATTGGCCTGGTATAGCAAGGCATTCTTCAATATAATACGGATATCCGCCACCGTGCCTGTGAGTCCTCCGCTGCTGATCAGTTCATGGCGCAATACCTTATTCGACTGGTTCAGGTACAGTACGCAAAATACTTCATGGTTCAGATCCGCCAGCAAGGGCCGGACAATATCCGCAGCATCCCTGCTAGTGCGAATGGACGGACGCTGCAGACCTTCATTGATCTGTCTCCGACGCCCCAGCTCCAGCGCTGCACCGATTGTTATGGCCCTGGCTGCGCCAATACCTTTTATTTTCTGAAAATCCGCTACAGACAAACGTCCCAGCTCATATAAATTCTTGCCGGCCAGTGAAAGGACATCCCGCGCAAGATCCAGCGCAGAGCGCTTCGCAGCGCCGCTCCCGATGAGGATCGCCAGTAATTCAGCATCGGTCAGGCTGCCCGGCCCCTTGTACAATAGCTTTTCCCTCGGCTTTTCATCTTCCGGCCACGATTTGATCCCGTTCTTCCGCTTCACTTTATCCATGCCTGCACGATAACGACTATAAAAGTATGAAAATAAAAGCCCGGAAAAGCACACAAATAACTGGGAAGCAACGAAATACTATTTTAACAGGGCATTAATCACTACTTGTTAATTTAGCGGTACCAAATAAGAATGATGTAGTGCCTACAAATATATCTCACCTTCCTTACGCGGAAACCGGCTATTTTTCAACGCTGATCAAAGATTATCTCGAAGGAGATACTGCGCTCAGGGGCTTTTACAGCTTCACCCCCGACCCCGGGGGTATAGATGCGGCCATACGGGAAAGGAGAAACTTCCCCGTTGACCGTAAATTGCTGACAGAGACGCTCAGGCAGCAATACCGGGGGGTGGATCATACCGAAGCCACAAAGTATAACCTGGAGCGGCTGGAGCAGGAAAACAGCTTTACAATATGTACAGCGCATCAGCCCAACCTGATGACCGGCTACCTCTACTTCATATACAAGATCGTACATGCCGTTAAGCTGGCGGAAATGCTGAACACCGCACATCCGGATAAACATTTCATCCCCGTTTACTACATGGGCGGCGAGGACAACGACCTGGCAGAGCTGGGCACATTCCGCTATGGCGGACAGCAATTCACCTGGCACGCAGACGGACAGCAAGGCGGTGTGGGGCGCATGAGCACAGGAAGCCTGAAACCTTTGCTGCACGAACTGTTCCGGTTATTAGGCCCCCCGGGCAGCAATACGGAAAATCTGACCCAGCTATTGACGGAAGCCTATTTGCATCATGAAACCGTAGCATCGGCAACCCAATACCTCGTGCATGCGCTTTTCGGACGCTACGGCCTGCTGGTGCTGAATCCGGATGAGCCGGGCTTCAAGAAAGCCATACTACCTGTGCTCAGGGACGAACTGTTGCATCAAAACAGCTTCCGCATTGTGCAGGCACAAACAGACCGGCTATCAGAACACTATAAGACACAGGCATTCCCGCGCCCCATCAACCTGTTTTACCTGCATGACCAATTGCGGGAAAGGATCGAAAAACAGGAAGATAAATGGGTTGTGGTACATACCGGCCGGCAATGGACGGAACCGGAGCTGCTCGATGAGCTGGAAGCACATCCTGACCGGTTCAGCCCCAATGTGATCCTTCGGGGCATCTTACAGGAAAGCATACTCCCTAATGTCGCCTTTATAGGCGGCGGCTCGGAAGTAGCATACTGGCTGCAGCTCAAGCCATTGTTTGAACACTATAGCGTGTTTTTCCCGCCTGTACTGCTGCGGCAATCCGTTTTATGGATTCCCGCAGCATATACTGTACTCCGGAAAAAACTGGGCTTTAACCACGAAGACCTAACCGCCTCCGAAGCAGACCTCATCCGCCTGTTTATCACGTCTCATAGCACCGGCGACTGGCACACGACTGCGGAAAGCAGGGAGATCGAGCAGATTATGGCCCGTATTGCGCAGAAAGCAACAACCCTCGACCCTACCCTTGAAACAGCCGCCGCCGCAACGCTCAGCAAGATTAAAAAGCAACTCCTGCGACTGGAAGAAAAAATGTATCGTGCCGAAAAAAGAAAGCAGGAAACACACATCCGACAGATTGAAAAACTAAAAGCAGCGCTTTTCCCTGGCGGGAATCTGCAGGAACGGACGGAAAATTTCATGCCCTGGTTCATACAATATGGTCCTGCTTATTTCGACCTGCTGAAGGAAAGCATGCAGCCGGAAAAGAATGAGTTTCTGGTTATTGAGGAGGGTGATTGATTAGCTGATGTGCCAATTAGCTGATGCCTGCCGTAAAAGATCATTAGCACATTAACTAATGAGCCAATCACTGTTGTCCGGAGAAAATATCTGGTATGGTTCCGCTCCGTAGGAGCGCCCTGCTTATAGCCAACAAATTACAATACACGGCGGCTCCGTAGGAGCCTCCTGTTTCCGCAGGTTATGTTACACATAATTAACAATCACCCTGTTGCAGCGTATCATAAACAGGACACCCCTACGGGGTGGTCTTTATGGATATACTCCATTCTATAAACAGGGCGCTCCTGCGGAGCGCAACACACCGTTCCGCTCCGCAGGAGCGCCCTGTTTATAGCCAACAATTACAACACACGCCGGCTCCGTAGGAGCCTCCTGTTTATATGAATGACCGAAACAGTTTACGGATCTACATTACAGCCGTTCTCTTGAAATTTCCCCGGACAGCAGTGATGAGCCAATTAGCTCATTAAATTTAATGGCTTATTTTTTGCTGTAAGAATTTGGATAACATCCGTCCACCAAAAAACACTACTATGAGACTTAAAAACACATTATGCGCTATTAGTATCCTGCTCATGCCCGCGATTGTTTCCGCACAAGATGTACTTCCCATATCTATTGATCTGGGTATCAAGGCTGGGGTAAACTTCAACACCATCCATGGCAACAACTGGAACAGCGATTATAAGACCGGCCTGCTGGGCGGTGCATTCGTCGGGATACATGCCAAACGGATCGGTGTTGTGGCCGAAGGTCTGTTTACACAAACCCGGTATACCACCGGCAAAGATTTCCATTCTTTATACCATGAGCATTATAACAATCTCAGCGATTCTGCCAAAAGCGGTTCATTCCGCCTCAATCAACTGAATATCCCACTGTTGCTGCAGGTGAAGCTGTTCCCAATGGTATGGCTGCAATTGGGCCCGCAATTCAGCACTGTGGTTTCTGTTAAAGACGGTGATGCGCTGCTGAAGGATGCAGCAGACATCTTCAAAAAAGGAGATGTCGGCGGCATAGCAGGGTTGGAAGTGAAACTGCCGTTAGGGTTACGGATAAACGGCCGGTATGTTTTCGGCTTTACGGATGTCAATAACACAACTGTGGCCGATACCTGGAAACAACGTTCTTTCCAGTTGTCCGTAGGGTATTCGTTCCTGTAGGGAATGTGACGAATGTGTTGAATGTGGGAAATGTGACGAATGTGTTTATCATATTCGTCACATTTCCCACATTCAACACATTCGTCACATTAATTTGATCATTTTCAAATTTCAATTTACAGCTTGTAATTTCATGTCGTCTCGTATAAAGCTTGTAGTGCTCACCGGCGCGGGCATCAGCGCGGAAAGTGGATTAAACACATTCCGCGACAGCGGAGGACTGTGGGAAGGCTATAACATAGAAGAGGTGGCCACACCCCATGCCTGGCAAAAAGATCCGGAGCGGGTACTGCATTTTTACAATATGCGCCGGGATAATGTCCGTAATGCGCAGCCCAACGAGGCGCACCGGATACTGGCGGATCTTGAGGCCCATTTTGAAGTGCATATCATCACCCAGAATATTGATGACCTGCATGAACGCGCCGGGTCGTCATGGGTACTGCACCTGCATGGCGAGATCATGAAAATGCGTAGTGTACATGATGAACATCAGCTTTATGACTGTCCCGGGGATATCCGTATCGGTGATCTGGCTGAAGACGGCGGGCAGCTTCGTCCGCATGTGGTATGGTTTGAAGAACCGGTTCCTCTGATCGGGCATGCTATGCCACACATGCAGACAGCTGATATTTTCCTGCTCGTAGGCACTTCGCTTGCCGTTTACCCGGCAGCGGGGCTGATGGATTTTCTGAAACCGCATATTAAAAAATATATTGTCGACAAACGAATTCCCCCCGTTCACCACTACGACCATATCATCCCTATTGAGCAAGGCGCCGTACAGGGGCTGGCTACCGTACAAAAAATGCTGCTTGAGGCATTAAAAATATAAAGCCGCTATAAAAAACATAATCCGTTCCCAACGAATCAACTTATAACCTAACTTTGCCGGCTACAGCACCTGCAAGGTACTATGTGACTATAAAACCGGCTGAATATTATCTTAAATATCTCCGTCTTAAAATGAAAGACTTTTCTTATGTGATGGGTTCCCATCCATCCTACATTGAATCGCTATACAGTGACTACGTCAAAAATCCCGAAACTGTAGATGGCGAGTGGAAAAAATTTTTTGAAGGGTTCGATTTTGCCATTGCCAACGGAAATGGCAAAACGGCAGCCGGAGCCGCCACAGCTCCGGTAAGCGGCGAGCAGCTCGCCAAGGAGCTGAGCGTTTATTACCTGATCCGGTGCTACCGGAAACGTGGTCACCTGGCGGCAACTACCAATCCCGTACGTCCCCGGAAGAACCGGAACCCGCACCTTACCCTTTCCGACTTCAGCCTCACGGAAGCCGATCTGGATACAGCGTTTTACGCAGGCAGCTTCATCGGGCTGGGCAAAGCAAAGCTCCGCGACATCATAGCGCGCGCCGAAAAATATTATACCGGAGATGTAGGCATAGAGTACACGTACATCAACGACCGTGATAAAAAGGAATGGGTACAGGCTCATTATGAACAAATGATGGAGCAGGAGCTGACCCCGGCCCAGAAAAAACGTATTCTCGAAAAGATCAGCGCAGGTGTGATCTTCGAGAAATTTCTCCATACCAAGTATATCGGTCAGAAGCGTTTCAGCCTGGAAGGCGGGGAAAGCACGATCGCAGCGCTGGATGCCATCATCACCCACGCAGCCGACGCAGATGTAAAAGAAGTAGTGATCGGCATGGCCCACCGTGGCCGGCTGAATGTGCTGGCCAACATCCTGGGCAAAACATACGAGAAGATTTTCTCCGAATTTGAAGGCAATATGCCGCCGGATACGACGATGGGCAGCGGCGACGTGAAGTATCATCTCGGATTCCGTTCCAACATAAAAACACCGGAAGGGAAAGAAGTTAATGTACAGCTCACTCCCAACCCATCGCACCTTGAAGTGGTAGACCCTGTTGTTGCGGGCTTCGCACGGGCCAAAGCAGACATTCTCTATAATAACCAATACGAGAAAGTATTGCCGATCCTGATCCATGGCGACGCCGCCATTGCAGGACAGGGGGTTGTTTATGAGCTGCTCCAGATGAGCTGCCTGAAAGGGTACGATATCGGCGGTACGATCCATTTTATTATCAACAACCAGATCGGCTTCACCACTGATTTTGATGATGCCCGTTCCAGCAACTATTGCACCAGCGTGGCTTCTATCGTGCAGGCGCCCGTATTGCACGTCAACGGCGATAACCCTGAAGATGTAGTGAAAGCCTGTATGTTCGC
The DNA here is from genome assembly GCA_964527735.1 of uncultured Chitinophagaceae bacterium. Taxonomy (GTDB): domain Bacteria; phylum Bacteroidota; class Bacteroidia; order Chitinophagales; family Chitinophagaceae; genus JBEBVQ01. The sequence continues at coordinate 60,319 of CAZGPG010000015.1, forward strand.
AGTGGCTTACCGGCAGCGGTTCAAGGAAGACATTTTCATTGACATGGTCTGCTATCGCCGCCACGGACACAACGAGGGGGATGATCCCAGCTTTACCCAGCCGGCGCTGTATGAGCGGATCAAAAAGCATCCGAACCCGCGTGAGGTGTATAACCAAAAGCTGATCGCGCGCGACGATGTAGATGCTGCAATGGCAAAAGAGGTGGAAGATGTTTACTGGAAAAAACTCCAGGAACGCCTTGATGAAGTAAAGCAACACCCCATTCCGTACAAACTCCAGCCACCCGAGCAGGCCTGGAAAGACCTCCGGCACGCGGTACCGGAAGACTTTGACCAGTCGCCGGATACGTCCGTCACCCGCGAGCAGGCAGAAATGCTATTCGACCGGATACTGAATATCCCCGAAGACTTTACCCCGCTGCGCAAGATCCGCAAGCTGCTGGAAGAAAAAGTGAAAAGCTTCCACGAAAACAAAACTATAGATTGGGCCACCGGTGAGCTGATGGCCTATGCCAGCCTGCTTGCCGAAGGTAAAGACGTACGCATGAGCGGACAGGACGTACAGCGCGGCACGTTCTCACACCGCCACGCCATCCTGCACGACGAAAAAACCAATAAAACCTACAACCGGCTCAGCAAGATCAAAGAAAGCCAGGGGCGTTTCTATATCTATAACTCCCTGCTCAGCGAATTTGCCGTACTTGGGTTTGAATATGGCTACAGCATGGCCAGCCCCGATTCGTTAACCATATGGGAAGCACAGTTCGGCGATTTTGCCAACGGCTGCCAGACGGTCATTGACCAATATATCATTTCGGCGGAAACCAAATGGCAGAAAATGAGCGGTCTGGTACTGCTGCTGCCGCATGGCTTTGAAGGGCAGGGACCTGAGCATTCTTCCGCACGGATTGAGCGCTTCCTGCAATTATGTGCTGATAATAATTTCTTTGTCACTAACATTACAACGTCAGCCAACCTGTTCCATGCGTTGCGCCGCCAACTGGCGCTGCCCTTCCGGAAGCCGCTGGTGAATATGTCGCCCAAGGCCAATCTGCGCCATCCGAGAGCGTCCGCTCCGATCGAAGAGTTTACGCAAGGCGGGTTTAGAGAAGTGATTGACGACCCGAATATCAAAACAGCCTCAAAAGTAAAACGTGTATTGCTGTGCTCCGGTAAGGTTTACTTTGACCTGAGCGAAAAGCAGATCAGCGAAAAACGCACGGATATTGCCATCGTACGCCTTGAGCAACTCTACCCGCTTCCGGAAAAGCAACTGCAGGCGCTGCAGAAAAAATACAAATCCGCCGAGTGGATATGGGTGCAGGAAGAGCCCCGCAACATGGGCGCTTACAGCTTCCTGAAGATGAACCTGGCCGATGACTTCCCGCTGCGCTTTATCAGCAGGGCGCCACTCGCCGCATCCGCTACGGGCTTCGCCAGACTGCACGCGAAAGAACAGCAGGAGATTATAGAGCAGGCGTTTGCGGAGTAATTTGAAAATTTGAAAATGAGCCAATTTGAAAATACCCATGTTATGTGAGTAATGCGCATCAGGTTTCACTCTGACTCATTTTCAAATTCTCAAATTTTCAAATTCCCAAATTAAAACAAAGACATCTGCCCGTTCTTCACCCTCCGGAAAGCGTCCAGATTCCAGGTCAGGGAGGTTTCATTCAGGCCGAATTTGCGGCAGTATAACTGAAACTGCGTACGGATCAGCTCGGCAAACCGGCCGTCGCCCACCATGCGGTTGCCCCAGCGACTGTCGTTTACCTGCCCGCCATGGCAACTGCTGATCAGGTTCCATACCTTATCCGCACGATCCGGGAAAGCCTTATACAGCCAGTCGCGAAAGATGCCGTTGATCGCTCCGTTCAGCCGCACTACGGTATAACCGGCCCAGAGAGCGCCGGCTTCCGAAGCCGCCTTCAGCACATCGTGCATATGATTGTCATTCAGCCCCGGGATGATCGGCGCATTCATGATACCCGTCGGGATACCGGATTGAGCCATTGTACGAACCACCTTCAACCGCGACTTATATGATGCCGTACGCGGCTCCAGCTTCAACCTCAGATCTTCATCCAATGAAGTAATGGAGCTGAATACCCGCACCAGATTTAGCTTTGCCAGTTCCTGCAGAATATCCGTATCGCGCAATACCAGCGCATTCTTGGTGAGCACGCTCACAGGGTTCCGGTACTCAAGGCATATCTCCAGCAGCTTCCGGGTAATGCCCATCCGCCGCTCGATCGGCTGGTAGCAGTCCGTATTGCCGGAAAGTGATATTACCGCGGGCCGCCAGTTGCGGTTATCAAAAAACTTACGCAGCAATGCCGGCGCATTCTTTTTTACTACAATACGGCTTTCAAAATCCACACCGGCGCTGTAGCCCCAGTATTCGTGCGAATTGCGGGCATAACAATAAATGCACCCATGCTCGCATCCCTGGTAGGGATTAGCGGAGTACATCATGCCTACATCAGGACTTTTCACCTCATTGACCAGCGTTTTGTTGTTGTCGAAGATGTATTCCGTTTTCCGTTCTTCCTCCTCCCAATCGTCAATCGCTTCGATGTGCTCCTGTACATACGCTCCCTTCAGAAAGCGGTTTTTCGGGTTAAACTGCGCCCCTCTGCCCTTTTCGAATCGTCCGTTTGCTTCCTGGTTGATCATATTAATTCTCTCCTATGCATTTTCAAATTTTCAAATTCCCAAATTTTCAAATCATTTAAGTCCCTCATTCACTCCTCCAGCAGGTATTGATTAAACTGCGCCCCCTGGTACATATCCTTCACCGAACCAAAGCCGATAGCATCGCGCATCACATCCGGCATAATGGTTTCCGAAGCCTTCCGGACGCTGTTCTTCCCGTACTTATCTTTTATCTGGTATAATACTTTCCGCAAATGGTCGCGGTGTATATCATTATCAAAAAGCGAATACTGCACCAGCTTATCGCTTACGAAACGGTGTATGGATACGCCCATGCTATGTGCCTGGTCGTGCAGCAGCATACCCGGAGCATGCGTCTGCTCATAACGCCGTATCTCATGCAGGATATAATTACGGATATCCATCCCGTCCTGAACCGGTCGCTCAAACCGTATGCGCGTATCCCATCCTGTCTGGTCGCGGTAGCGGATAAAAAAGCCGGCTTCGCGGCAGAAGACCCCTTGCTTTACCAGCCGCTGCTCCAGGCGGGTACACAGGGATATCAGCAGGCTGTCGAGTCCCTGCGGCGTACGTTGTCCGGGAGACACGGTACGCATAGCGCTCATGCCCCGGTAGTCATTCTGATACAGATCCACTTCCATAAAATTGAGCCGGCAGTGCCAGTAATAGCCGATGATCCCGCCAAAAGCTTTCCGGAGCAAGGCAGACGACACATAGCGCATTTCCAGCGGCGTACGAATACCCATCATGCGCAGCCGGGCTTCGTTCTTTTTGGCAATACCGGGCAGGTCGGTCAGGGAGAGACCGGCGAGTATACCGTCCAGGTTTTCGGGTGTAATGCGCACCAGGCCGTCCGGCTTCTGCAGGTCCGTAGCCAGCTTGGCAAGAAATGCATTGGGCGCGATACCAACAGAGCACCGTATATATGCCCCGAATGCCTTTAAAATATCCGCCTTCACCTGCATTGCCAGCGCCATTACATCTTTATATACCAGGCGGTACGAAGTAAGATCCATCACCGCCTCATCGATGCTCTTCGGAATCACCTCCTCACAGTAACCGCGCAGGATATTCAGAATGGCCACATGATATTTCCGGTACAGTACCGGGTTGGCCACTACCGGTATCACCTGCGGGCAGAGCATCCGGCATTCATTCAGCCGCATCCCGGTCTTTATCCCATAGGTCTTGGCTTCTACCGAGGGCGCTATCACACAGGCATACGGACTTTCGTGCGTACACACGGCAACCGGCTGCCCCCGGAGCCGGGCATCTTCCTGCTGCTCACAACTGGCAAAAAAACTGTTCATGTCCACATACATGACAGTGGCGCCAGGACGGACAGAAAGTGTATTTTGCGAAAATGATTTCATTTTTATATTTTTGACACTTAAAATGTCAAATCTTTGACACTAATAATAGCAAAACAGGGCGTAGCAGCCAAATAAAAAAATAAAAAGCATGAAGAACTTTTTCTGGGCATCGAATATCAGGCACTTACGTAAGCGTAAAAAACTATCGCAGGAGGATCTGGCGGCCAAGTTGGACATGTCGCGCTCCAAACTGAGCGCGCATGAGAACGGACAGAGCCGTAATCCGCCCCTCGATGACCTCATGTGCGTATCCTCTTTTTTCCGGATCAGCATCGATTCGCTGCTGAAGGTGGATCTTTCACGCCTGTCGGAGCTGCAGCTGCGGGAGCTGGAAGCCGGCAATGATGTGTACATGTCCGGCACGAAGCTCCGGGTGCTCGCCACTACCGTTGACCGCGACAACAATGAGCATACCGAGCTGGTGCCGGTGAAGGCCAAAGCGGGTTACACGGCCGGCTACAGCGATCCGGAATATATTGCTCAACTGCCGGTATTCTCCCTGCCGCACCTGCCCCGCGACCGGAAGTACCGCATGTTCCCCACCACGGGAGATTCCATGCACCCGGTACCGGAAAACGCCTATGTGATCGGCGAATACCTGGAAGACTGGATGTCCCTTACCCGGGAAACAGCCTGTATTGTGATCACCCGAACGGAAGGGATCGTTTTCAAGCTGGCGAGCTACCAGCCCGATTGCCGGGCGCTGCTGCTCCGTTCGCTCAATCCTGCTTATGCGCCCTACCAGGTACTGGCGGAGGATGTGCTGGAGGTCTGGCGCTTCCGCAATTACCTGGCGGATACACTGCCGGAAGGCGAGCAGCCGGTGCAGGAAATTGCGAAGATGGTGGCGGATATACGGCAGGATGTGAAGCAATTACTGAAACTCTCGTAAAAATATTTTATCATTGTGGGCCTGATATGCACTCCACAGAACAAATACAGATCCGACAGGAATCATATAACACCAAAGATGCCCGGCTGGCAGATACGGGCGTCAAAAAAACACTATGCCTGCTGCTGCCTTCATCGGCGCTGGTAGCAGGCATGAGCACCGGCGGCGAATGCATTTCCGCCCGCTACAGCAACGGCGGCGACTGTCCCGAATGGGAAAATGCGCTCTTTGATCATGTCCTCGGCAATGAGCTGATGCTGCGGCAGCGCCATGCCGAAAAGTATGTATTTACCGGCGCCGGCCGGCAACTGCTCATTCCCGATCCGGTGCACCAGCAGGAGCACAGCCGTCACCTGCTGCGTGATATCTATCACCTGCTGCCCGACGATCATCTCGGACAATCTGCCTGCAAGGCAGATAAAGCCCACCTGGTTTTCGCCTATGATCATGCCGTACAGGAGATAGCGGAACGGTATATCCAACCGGACACAATCCACGCCCTGAACCTGTACCAGTTCCTGAAAACGGAAAAACAAAGCGGCTATTATGTCAACTGCCTGCTCACGGAACGGGGCTGCTACCTGACGCTCCGCGAAAACGGCCGGCTGCTGTGGCACCATACCGTTTCGTACAGCCGGGCGGAAGACATCGTATTCCACATCCTGCACGCCTGCCGCGAATGGGATATCCCGGCAGAAAAGCTGCACCTCGAATGTACCGCCACGTTTCCGGGCGCCATAGCGGTCATCAACCGGATGCGCGATTTCTTTGCCGATGTGTATGCCGGGGTCAGTACAGACGGCGACTGGGCGCCGGTTGTTTACCTGCTGCAACAACTCGACTCATGCGTATCATAAGCGGACAGTTCGGCGGACGGAGGTTCCACCCGCCTTCCGGTATCCCGGCCAGACCAACGACGGATATCGCCAAAGGAGGGCTCTTCAACACGCTGGAAAACATGACAGACATTGAGGGTATCAAAACCCTGGATATCTTCGGCGGCACCGGCAGCATCAGCTATGAGCTGGCCTCCAGGGGAGCAACAGACCTTACCCTCGTGGAAAAAGACAATAACACCGTCAACTTTATTAAAAAAACAGCGAAGGAACTGGGTATCGAAGACCAGTTGCAGATCATTCGCGGCGATGTATTCCGCTTCCTCCGGCAATGTACGGAGCAATATGATTTCATTTTCGCAGGTCCACCTTACGCCCTGAAGGAAATTGATAACATACCGCTCATCATCTTCGAAAAGCAGCTCCTGAAACCCGGCGGTATCTTTGTCCTGGAACATACGCCCCGGAACGACTATCAGCAGGATCCGCATTTCACGAAAATGAAAAATTACGGCACCACCGTATTTTCTTATTTTACACAGCCAAACTGATATCCATGCAACGCATCTGCTTATTTCCCGGCACCTTCGATCCGCTCACACTTGGCCATGTAGACATCATACAACGCGCCGCAGACCTGTTCGATAAGCTCGTCGTCGGTATCGGCATCAATGCCAATAAACAACCGATGTTTACCATTGAGCAGCGGGTAAACTGGATCAAGGAACTATTCCGCGATGATCCGCGCATTGAAGCTGCGGGGTATGAAGGACTCACCATTGATTTTTGCCGTAAAATAAAAGCAACATACATCCTGCGGGGCATCCGCTACGTCAGCGATTTTGAATACGAAAAAGCGATTGCCGATATGAACCGGGCGCTGGCGCCGGATACGGAAACCATCTTCCTCACCACCGCTCCGCAATACTCCAGCATATCCTCTACCCTGGTGCGCGATGTGATCCGCAATAAGGGAAATGTAAGCCAGTTTGTGCCTGAGGTGGTGAGTAAGACGCTGTAGTAATGAGCGTATGTTTTTCAGGACAGCACCGGATAATTTCTTTTCTGCAACTTTCCTGAAGTTTTCCCGAAATTATTCCGAAGTCATACTTCACTTCTTTTGGATCTGTTTTCCCATATCCGTTAAGATATATTGCTGCTTACTGCTATTAGGGTTGTCGGGATTTAATAATCCGATGAATCCCGCTTCAATGGCCGGATTCAGGTAAACCATCCTAAAATGTTTCCGGTCAGACAACCCCAGCATATCCTGTAATTCCTGCCGGTAATGCACTCCTGTAAAAACGGCTAACAGACGTTCGACTTGGGGGGTGACTTGGGGGGTGACTTGGGGGGTGACTTGGGGGGTGACTTGCCCGGAAGCCGGAAAAGCCATCCTTATAAAGTTTTCCGAAAAACGGAAACAGTCTTTACCATAGTGCTCAAGGATCCTGGGGATACCCGACCCCAACTGCTCTACCAGCTCCAGGTCTTTGTATATCCGCATCAGCTCCTTATTCCTGGGAATGGAAAAACCTTCAAAAAATTCAATTTCACTCAATCCTTCCGGCAGCGATCCGGCCGAAGTGATTTCTATTCTGTCGGCAAAAATCTCAAATTTGGGCGGCACTTCACGGGTATAATCATTATGAACGAAAGCATTGATAATTGCTTCGCGAAGGGCTACCGGGCTCCACAGCCGTTGTTCTTTTCGTTCCCTGGATGTGATTTGAGTTGCCGTTTTGTTTTCGATCTCGATTTTATCCAGTACACTTTTGGTTGCTTTTACGAGCGAGCAATAGCCGTATTCATTACTTTCGGACAATTCGACCCGGTTAACGCCCTTGTATTTGGCTACTTTTATGGAAATATTATTTTCATCCGCCAGCAGGTAGGCAGCATAGTTGAGCAGACCATCTTCTGTAGTGAGCTCCAGGTTCTTTTTAAATTGCTTATTGAGCGGCTTTTGTTTCTCTTCGTAATAAATGCGAAGCTGCTCAAAACTCAGATCCTGGCGGTGCGATTTTATCCTGCCAATGGAATTGCGGGTGCGGGAAGCAAACAGCTTGTCAATAGTTGTCTGCGGCATAGGCTCTGCCGCTGTACCCAACCGGATGAAGCTGCCCTTTTCTGTCATTCCGTATTTCTTTTTGAAATACGGTTTTTCACTTCCGCTGGCTACAATCACCTTTATCACATCCTTGCCATTCTGTTCTTCGACTACCACATCAAACAACCCCATTGCCGAGGGGGAAATATTGTTTTTGATGCGGTCTTTGATTTTGAGCATATCGCCATCCGCATCAGCTACACCCCATACCCTGCCCGATTGATCAATACCGATATACACTAAACCGCCTTCGGGATAATTCAAAAAAGCGATGACTTCTTTTTCAATATCCACATCGGCATTCAGTTCCCGTTTATATTCTATGCGGGTGGTTTCGGGCATTGGCGGGTGGTTTTCCAAGTGAAAATTACATCATAATGAATGATTAAAAAACACTTTATGGATTATTTTATCGTTATTGAATATCAACGCAAAGTATAAAACAAATCGCCTGGCTCCGTCTTTCTATTTCCGTAACGTCATTCCCGATATTATTTTTGCGATCCTTCGGTTAAAACCATCGCTCATCACCGGGTTCACAAGTGTGCCACTTCACCTGCAGAGCCAGCACTTATTGTGTATCTGTGAATGAATGGCATAATGGGACAGACAACGAGAAATAAAAGTATTCTTCGAAAGCAACCTGGCGGCTTATGAGGGCAGCGAAAAGCATGACAGGCTGGCATACGGCTTGCCCGCTGCCGGGCACAAACCTGTGCTTTCCGGAAGACAAGCTTGTGCTCCGGGAAAAACAAGCTTGTCGTCGGGGAAAATGTAACTACATTTCCGGGGAAATACAGGCATGTTTTTGACGGTATCCGAGTTGCTTGATTATAAATGAATTACCCTACGACTTCCCCTTTTGTATCTTTTGTACAAACGCTTCCGTTACATCTGCCAGTATGGCAATTTTCCCGGGGCTGAAATCTGTATGTTGCAGCAGGTTCTTTACAAAGACCTCTTTGCTTTTTTTCATGCCTTTCAGTATACCTTCCTTCTTTCCTTTTTCTATCCCATCTTTTTTCCCCCTTTATGTAGAACACATCCTTTTCATCGGAGAAAAAACTTGCAATGCTTTCCATATCCTTTAAAAAGTTTAGGTTAAGATTACGTAATTGTTCAGGATGTTATAAACGGATAATTATCCGTCCCTACAGTTTTTCAACTATCTCCACGGTAAGTTTGGTAATCCTGGCAATATACGCTGCCGGTAACCCTTCTTTTTTCAACTCAATGGCAATGTTGATGCGCTCCTGCTGCATACCCTTTTCCAAGCCTTTCTGTATACCTTCCTTCTTTCCTTTTTCTATCCCTTCCTTCTTCCCTTCTTTTTTCCCCTTTATGTAGAACACATCCTTTTCTTCGGAGAAAAAACTTGCAATGCTTTCCATGTCTTTTAAAAAGTTTAGGTTAAGATTACGTAGTTGAGCCAGAATGCGCAGTTGCCTGAAATATCGCCCGGCGTCTAAAGCGTTTGGTACACAACGGTTCAGTTCCCGGCAAATATCCCGTGCAACCAGCTCCGGCGATTCACCCTCAAAGTTACCCAAAATAGCCAGTATTTTTTCTTCCGGAGTGTCGGACCGGAGAAAAATCCTGTAGTCTACCTGGTTCATGCTCAGGAGCGTATAGTGGAACTTCAGGTTGTCTTCATTGATGGTTGCAGGCATGGCGGCCTTTCCTTTACCGAGAAAGATGACGTACTGCCGTACGGGCAGCTTGTATTGCCGGAGCGCCATGATGCAGTATTCGGCCATGCGCAGCGCCATCTGCGGTTTATTACCGGCCTGGTATTCTATATGCAGGATAAAGCTGTTGCCGCTGCTGTCCGTGACCCTTCGCAGGAGGTCTGTATTCCTTTCTTTCGTGTGGTGCAGCCCGTCTGGCAGCACTTCGTACGATTGTACGTGTATGTGCAATAGGTTGCGGATAATGAGGGGCAGTGTAGCCTCCATGTTTTCCCGGAAGATTTTATCATACTGGTGTACCTGTTTCTGTGTGGTTCCTCCTGCCATACCCGTAGTTGTTGTGTGTACGGGGCAAAATTACAGAGCAGGAAGTATCATTACGAATAAATCAATATTGTATTGATTTTGCGATCAATAGAATGAATGTGTTATTGATGCTTTTTGTTATGCCGACCCATGATTTTAGGAAAGTGCGTATGTATGTATAAGATAACCGCGAGGGGGGGCAACCTACGCGGGAGGGCAACCACGAGGGTTGCCCCTACAGCCCCCGAAACGGTTGGTGAAGGCATCTAAATTAAAATTGGGTAAAAATTACCCTGTTTAGCTTATACGTCTGTCTATAACATTGCATTATTATAATCTGCAGGGATCAAACCGGCCTATCCGGAAGTGCCGGCATCATTGCAGCAATATTTATAGAAATACTTCTGTTACCAAACCGGAGGTTCAAAACCTTACTGCACCGGTTTGTGGTATTCAGAAGGATCATTTAACGATTAAAATGGAATTAAACATGAAACAATTTAACCTGAGACACTTTTCTAACTATGTATATGCCGTTGCTATGGCAGTTACATCTTTATGGCGCAAAAAAATGAGGGCGGGCATCACCCTGCTGTTTTTATTGACATTAAACATGGCTAACGGGCAAAATATTTCATTGGATTGGGCAAAGAGCATGGGAGGACCTGAGGGAGATATTCCATTTTCTGTTATAATTGATGCTGCGGGATGCTCATATATTGGGGGCATTTTTGCGGGAACGGCGGACTTTGACCCGGGACCTAACACCGTAAACCTCGTCTCACAGGGAAACAATGACATCTTTATTGCTAAATACGACGCGAATGGTAATTATATATGGGCGCATGGTATCGGTAGTACAGGGGGAGATGCTTTAAACGGTTTAGTCATAGATGCTTCAGGATATATATATGCTACGGGATCCTTCAGTGGTACCGTAGATTTTAACCCTGCCGGGGCGGTTGCTAATTTGTCTTCCAATGGCAACAGCGATATGTTCATTGCTAAATTTGATACTGCGGGTAACTATATCTGGGCAAAAAACGCCGGGGGCACAGGTGCAGACGATGGCGCCGATGTTACCATAGACCAATCCGGCAATGTACATGTTACAGGCAGTTATTCAGGTACCCTGTATTTTGGACCAACCGGTTCGCCTAATAGTCTCACTGCCCCGAGTGGTCAGGACTGTTTTTTCGCAAAGTACGATGCCAGTGGTAATTATGTGTGGAGTAAAAGTATAGGCGGTTCCGGCATGGACGGCGTAAGAGATATTAAAACAGACGCTGTGGGGAATATATATGTAACAGGGAGATATGAAGGATCCACAGATATTAATCCCGGACCGGCAACAGCTAATTTTTCATCTAATGGAAATACGGATTTTTATGTAGGCAAATACACTCCTGCAGGTGATTATATTTGGGGGTTTTCTATAGGGGGAATTGGCCATGACGAGCCGGGAAATATGATCCTGGATGATGCTACGGGTTCAATATGGATTACAGGCTTTTTCAATGGGACGGTAGATTTTAACCCCGGAGCTGGGGTAGCTCAGCTTATCGCTACTTCAATGAACAACCAGGATGGTTTTATTGCTAAATACGACACAGGAGGAAATTATATCATAGCAAAGAATATAGGAGGGGGTAGTCAGATGGGGATCGGGGCGTCAGCCCTGAATACTGTCGGAGAGCTGTATATCAGTGGTAGTTTTGGCGGCACGGTTGATTTTGATCCGGGCACATCGGTAGCCAGCCATACATCTGCAGGACTGATCTCCGATGCCTATCTTGCAAAATACGATGCCAATATAAATTATTTATGGTCCGGTACTATGGGGAGTGCATTGGGCTTGCTGACAGGAGGAGCGTGTATGGCTTCTGCCGGAAATGATATATATGTGAGCGGACTGTATATGGGCATGACGGATTTGGATCCGGGTCCCGGAAGTGCTGAATTTTCATCTGTTGCCGGAGGCATAGATATATTTTTGCTGAAATTTGTGGACGGGTGCCCCAGTCTCAGCTCTTTCAGCCACACAGCATGTGACAGCTTCACCTTTAACGGTACTACCTATACCGCAACCGGTATTTACAAAGATACATTCACCAGTATTCTTTATGGTTGTGATAGTATCGTTACGATCGACCTTACTGTCAATCACAGTACCATTAACCCCGTTGTTACCGGCACATACTGTGATTCCGTAACGTTCAACGGCGTTACTTATAATACTACGGGCGTTTATACGCAACAGTATTTCAGCTTCAATGGCTGTGACAGTAATATAACATACGATATCACTATCAAAGGCCAGACCAATAACAGTCAATTGACGGAAACGGCATGTGATGCCTATTTTATCAACAATACCAGCTATACGGTAAGCGGTATGTACCTGGTAACGATGACTAATGCCGACGGCTGCGACAGCATCATCATGCTGGACTTAACCGTTAACCCGGCCCCGGAGGCAACGGTTATTAAAAGCGGGTCTATACTTACTGTCAATAGCGCCGACAGTTACCAGTGGATCAATTGCGCAGATAATTCCGTTATACCGGGCGCCACTGATCAGAGCTATACGGCAACTGCCGGCGGCAGCTATGCTGTGGTTATTACGGATAATGGCTGCAGCGATACTTCCGGTTGTGTACAGACAGAAGGTGTCGGCATAAATAATCCGGACGCCGGGAATATGGCATGGCTGTACCCCAACCCTGTGGATGGCCATGTCAATATACAAACCGGACAGCCATTGACACATGCAACGATCAGGCTGGTCAGCATAACCGGGCGGGTGCTACAGGAGCATACAAATCAGCAGGGCAGTCTGTTCCTTATCAATATGGAGGCATACGCCGGAGGTATATATTTTATTGAGATTACCGAGGCAGGTAGCACAACAAGGATGAGGGTAGTAAAAGAATAACGATCTTCATATTTTCCATCTGCTGTACGGGATGTTCCCTCCGCTGTGCGGGATGTTTCCAGGGGCATCCCGTACGGCGGATGTTTACTCGGGGTAAAATATTGCCAATATAAAAATGAAGTATAATGATCAAATATTTTTACAGAAGCATTTATCAAAAAGCATGTTGCCTGGCCCTGGCAACATGCTTTTGTACCTTTTCCCGGGCACAATTCGAGAACGTATGGGTTTTTGGGGAGAATGCAGGTATAGACTTCAACGGAGGATCTCCCGGACCCATAACATTTAATAACAGCTACGGCCCTATAGTGGCGTCTATGGAAGCTGCAGCTTCCGTTTGCGGCGCCAATGGCGCCTTACTCTTTTACACGGAAGGTACTCATGTATTTGACCGCCAGCAAAACCTGATGTCCAATGGCAGCAATTTAGTACCGTTAGCCACCGTTACCGGGGTCATCAATACGACAACCAGCACTGCGCAGGGCGCCCTCATCGTACCTATGCCGGGTAATCCCGGAAAATATTACATCTTCTCTTTAACCAGCCATGAACAGGGAAGCAACTTCGGAAGACTATACTATAGTGTTGTGGATATGAATCTGAACAGGGGGATGGGGGATGTCGTAACAGGACAAAAAGGATTATTGTTAGATACGGGATTGACAGAGCAGATGAGCGCTGTGGCAGGGGCCTGTGATAATATCTGGCTGATCGTTGTTTCCCGTACCAGTGATCATGTAAAGTCTTTTGAGATCACATCTTCGGGTATTAATAATACACCGGTACTCTCCCCTGCCGGCAACCTGCTCCCATACACGAATGGAGGAGGTGGTGCTATGGCTATTGCTCTGGACAGAAGTAAAATAGCAATTACTTCACTTAATCCTGATCATGGAGTAAAAGGGCTGGCCTTATTTGATTTCAATTATATCACAGGTCTGCTTTCCAACCGGCGGCAACTGGATACAATCGGCGGATATGGAGTATGTTTTTTCCCGGATAATACAAAGCTTTATTATAACACACGGGGTAGAGTTTCCCAGTTTGACCTGAATGCAGGCAGTCTCAGCGATATCATTAATTCGAAAACACAACTGATGACATTTATGAATTCCGGATCTATATTTCACATGAAATTAGCTCCGGATAATAAAATATATTTCCCTGCTCATCATCATACTCCTAATAATTACAGTACTCCCTACCTGTCAACGATCAACTTCCCCGACTCAGGCGGACTCGCCTGCCAGTTGCAGGTCAACAGTACCATGCTGGCGTACGGAACCCATGCAACGGTTGCCCTGCCTAATGTAGTAGCCATCCCTAAGAAGGATACGATATATTCATTCTCTCTACAAAAGCTTGTGGCATGCGACACACGTATCGGGCTTGATGCCGCTGACACCTCTGGCTTCGGCTATATATGGAATGACGGATTTACTACCGGGAGCAGGAATGCTACTGTCAGCGGAACGTATTGGGTACGATACCAGACGGGGTGCAGCAATATTCATGTCGATACCTTTGAAGTGGAATTGTTGCGTCCTTCCCGTCATAACTTTACTGAAGTTATCTGCGAGAGCGGATACTTTGATTACAACGACACACGGTTGCATACGGCCGGGCAATACCGCGATACCTTTACCGCAGCCAATGGTTGTGATTCCGTAGTAACCCTGGACCTCATTACCCTGCCGGCGGTGCAGCATATTCAACTCTCCCTGGAGCAACGCTACCGGTTATGCATAGGTGATACCATTGTTGCCGAGGCTTCAGCTTCAGGCACGGAGCGCTACGAGTGGTATATCAACGGCTTGCCGTCAGGTAGTGAAAACCCGCAGCCTGTTCATTTATCCAGGTTAAATAATGAAGTAATGGTAATAGGCACTTCTGAAGTTGATTGCCCGGATACCGTAAAAGCATTTATTACCGCCGATGTCTGCTGCGATATGTTCGTCCCCAATGCCTTTACCCCTAACGGAGACGGCGCCAATGACGTTTTTGGGGGTATACCTCATCGGGACAATTTTCAGAAATATCACATGCAGATATTGAACCGCTTTGGCCAGACGGTATTTTCTTCGGCTCATATTCACAGCCAATGGGATGGTTCATTCAACGGAGCGCCCGCGGAGACAGGCACTTATTTTTACTATATAACGGCCGAGTGCCCGGATGGAAGAGAAGTGATACGCAAAGGCGACGTTACTTTAATAAGATGAGGTCTGTTCTTTATTTTTTATCATGAATCTTAAATTATATCTATTATTATCGCTGCTTTTATACGCCCGCCTTTTACAGGCGCAGGAACAGGAAAAGGTCTGGGTTTTCGGCGATAAGGCAGGAGTGGACTTTACCAGTGGAAATCCCATTCCTTTCCAGAGCGCAATAGAAGGATTGGGCGAGGCCTCCGCCTCGGTCACTGACAAGGACGGGAGGCTGCTGTTTTACACGGAAGGATCAATCGTATGGAACCGGGATCATCAGGTAATGCCGAACGGTACCAACCTGACGCCGGTAATCAGCACTACACTTTATACACCTACTTCCAGTACTGCCCAGGGCGCCCTGATCATTCCGAAACCCGGTACGACAGATCAGTATTATGTCTTTTCGCTCACTTCTATGGAGCAGGCAGCACAGGGGAATGCCGGGAAGCTGTATTGCAGCGTGGTCGATATGTCGCTGAACGGTGGGCTGGGAGATGTGGTCGCTACGCACAAAGGCCGGTACATTGCCTCAGACCTGTCGGAACGTTTGACAGCGGTAGTCGGCGACCGGTGCAATATATGGGTGCTGACCTGCGGCATGGATGCGCTCATCCGGGCCTTTGAAGTAACCCATGCCGGAGTGGACACAACCCCTGTGATTTCCCCGGTAGGTATCATGCAAGATTTTACAGGAAGGATGTCGGTATCGCCTGATGGTAGAAAGCTGGCGGCTACCAAGTGTTCTATTCCGATAACCGGCTCCATGGGTTTGATGCTGTTCGATTTCGATATTTCTACCGGTCTTGCTTCCAGCCCGGTGCAATTGCTGGATAATTATGGAGGCTATGGCGTGTGCTTTTCACCGGATAACTCCAAGCTGTATATGTACAGAGATTTATCTATCTACCAGTATGACCTGAGCAATCCTGCACCGGCCGCTATCCGGGCTTCCGGAACAAGGCTCGGGGACTGTGGCGTCGCGGATATAAAGCTTGGACCGGACGGAAAGGTGTATTTCAGGACCAATATGCATGTCGCAGGCAGCGTGGCTACTTTCGGCGTGATCCATAATCCCAATCTTCAGGGAGCAGCGGCAGGATATCAGAATAACATATTCTCTACGCTGACCAGTGCCAGCTTTGGGCCTGGGCTGCCCAATACTGTCCCGGTATTCCATTTTGACCCGGATACCATGTATAGTACTGCTACGCATACCGTCATCTGCTTTCCTTCCGGGGTACGTCTTTCCGCGGGGGATACAACGGGCTGGGGATATGTATGGAACGATAATGTTCCCGGTCATGAAAAGACCGTTTTCACGACCGGCACATGGTGGGTGAAATATTTTACAACTCCCTGCACACACCGGGTAGATACCTTTAACGTCGTCTTCCCGGAGCTTGTAGTATATCCAAGCTGCCGCAATACGGCAACGGGGGCAGCCCGGATCATCAAAGCGGCAGGCGACACCACCTCTTATTCCTATACCTGGCGGGATGCGGCGGGCAACATCGTATCGGTATCCGACAGCCTGTCGAATGTACCGGCAGGCGACTACCGGCTGCATATTTCTTCCGGCGCCGGCTGTAACGACACGGTAGACGTAACGGTCGGCAGTACGGAGTATACGGCTTCTTTTGAAGCGGACAGCCTGGCCTGCGTGGGCGTACCGGTACAGTTTCAAAACACCTCAGACAGTCAGCCGGGTTCCTGGTACTGGGATTTTGGTGATGGCGCTATCTCAACCGATACTGCGCCGCAGCATGTATTCGGCAGCCCGGGCACTTATGAAATTATGCTTGTAAAAACCGTCGATCCCTGTACAGATACCTTTTACCGGCGTATTATCGTAGACGATACCTCATCGGTATACTTTACTATCGGAAATGACAGTATCTGCGTCGGCGGGGTGATACTGCTCACCCCTGTACATGATGACCGTATCCTCAGCCTGGTATGGACACTGGACGGCAGGCCGGCAGATCCGGCGTCAACAGGTGGTATTGCTTATATTACAGATCGTGCAGGGGATATTATCGTATCGCTTACCGGATCATTCAGGGCATGCCCCGACGCCAGCTTTACCGATACGCTGCATGTGTTTCCGTTCCCGGTCGTAAACCTGGGGCCTGACACAGCCATTTGCCCCAATGCCGCTGCAATTGTCCTGAAGAACGCTGTGCTTCCGCAGCATGGAGACCGCTTCCTGTGGAGCAGCGGCGAAACGGACACCTTGCTTCCGGTGTACACTCCGGGTCTGTATTACCTTACCGTTACCTCCGCAGCAGGATGCGCGACTACCGATTCGGTAAACATAGACCGCGATTGCTTTATAGACATCCCCAATGTTTTTACGCCGAACGGAGACGGGATGAATGATTACTTCTTCCCCCGCGATCTGCTTACGAGCCGGCTGACGGGTTTTACCATGTCTGTGTACAACAGGTGGGGACAGAAGGTTTATGAAACGAATCAAACTTCAGGGCGCGGATGGGATGGCCGGTTCAATGGTGCGTTACAACCGGAAGGTGTGTATGCGTATGTCATCATTGCTGAAATTAACGGGGGCAGGAAAGAACGTTTCCAGGGAAGTGTAACCTTGCTCCGGTAATGACCGTAGAGACGCGATTCATCGCGTCTCCCTCGTGCCGTGATGGAGACACGATGAATCGCGTCTCTACGGTCATTGCGCCAACGGGGGCATTATGGTGCTGAAAAGCCAGGATGCGTATATTTACTGTGTAATTTTATGCCATGCGGATGCGCCGGATATTAAAGCTAAGCTACACTCTTTCCATATTGCTGATGATATGTACACCGGACATGCATGCACAACAGGTGATCAGATGGGGGGAACAGGACAGTTACAAGCCGCTGACAGCTTCCGATTCGGCTTATATCCATTCCCTGTTAGCCGAAGGGCACAGACTGACAGACGGCAATACCGACAGCGCTTTGGCATTACTGCATGAAGCCTTATCGAAAAGCGAACAACATCATTATACGGAAGGAATCGCTTTGTCGCTCATGACTATCGCTACCTGCCATGCGGTGAAAAACGACATCATTACCGCCCGGAAATACCTGAACCGCGCTTATCCCTATTGCCTTGAATCCACTGCGAAAGACAAGCTGCTCGTTGACCTGTATCGTAACTGGTCTGTTGCATATAAATATGCGGGGCATACCGATTCCGTAATGGAAGCTATCCGGAAAGCCATCCCCCATTTAGAACGGCTGAACGACACCTCGTACTTCATCAATACTTACAATTATATCGGCTCCGTACTGATCGATAACCAGGACTACGAAAATGCTTATCCTTACGTCCATAAGGCGGAAAAATTAAACGCCCGGCTGAATACCGACAAACTGGTTTCTTACATCAATTTAGGGTACATCTATACCATAAGGAACGATATGGACAGTATGTATCATGTAGTCAGCAAAGCCCTGAAAGGAGCGCGGGAACTAAACTGGTCGCGCTATGAACGCTCCGCTTCGATCCTGCTGACCAGGTATTACCTTGTAAAAGGAGATAATCAAAGAGCGGACGAATATGCCCGGAACGCCATCCGGCTCATTGACAGGCACGCTGCTGATAACCGGGTATATGTGTACCGGATATTAAGCAGTACCTACAAAGACCAGCAGGACCTGCAGCAGGCGCTGGCATACGGGAATATGGCCCTGGAACATCTGAAGCCGGAGCAAAAAGTAAGGAAGGACGTCATCCATTTATACGGCTTAATGGCGGAAATACATCACAGCCTGGGCAACCACCGGCTGGCTTACGAGATGCACCTCGAATACAACAGGCTAACGGACAGCCTCCATGTAGAGGAACGCAATAAGGCGGTGGATCTCCTGGAAAAGCAATTCCAGCTGTCAGAAAAAGAAAAAGAAATTGTGCTGAAAGAAAAGGAGATCGTACTGAAGGAAAACCAGATTTTGCTGCAGCAAAGCAAGGTGCGCAGCCGGAACATATGGATCATCGTCATCGGCGGCGGCTTGCTGATAGGGTTCAGCCTGGCGGGTTTTCTATACAGCCTGTATCGCAGCTCAAGAAGAAAAATGTACATCATGCGCCAGCGGAAAGAGATAGATGAGCTCAAAGCCATGATGAACGGCGAAGAAAACGAGCGAAAGCGGATCGCCATAGACCTGCACGACAACGTAGGGGGATTGCTGACCTCCGTATCGTATAGCATCGAAAACATTAAAAAGAATAACGAATCCCTGCCCGGAGAAAAATCGCTCCATAAAGTGGGCGCGCTGGTAGAAGAAATAAGGGAGGAAATACGGAAAACGGCCCATACGCTGATGCCGGACGTATTACTGCGGCACGGGTTGGAAAAAGCGGTCCGTATGTATTGCGTGGATGTGGAAAGGGATACGGGCCTGGTGACGGATGTGCAGGTGCAGGGGCATTTCGATCATCTGCAGAAAGATATACAGCTTAGCTTTTACCGTATCGTACAGGAGCTGCTTCAGAATATACTGAAACATGCGGAAGCCACACAGGCGTTTGTTCAGTTGCATTCCGGGTCGGGGCTGATCAGCCTTACCATAGAGGACAATGGCAAAGGCTTTGACCCGCAGGCTGCGCATGAAGGAATGGGACTGATCAATATTGAAAACAGGTTGCTGATCCATAATGGAAAGATGTCTGTAAATACCGAACCCGGCGGCGGAACATCGGTTTATATCGAGGTGGGCGGCGGCCCGGAATGAAAAAGCCCGTCCCTGATTTTCGGGCTTTATTTTATAGATTTGTGTTAAATGATACAAGAACCGGCAATCCGCCATAAAAGCCCCTGCGCCCATGTCCCGGCATTTTAATACACGCTGCTTATGATGATCAAAATTGCCATTGCCGACGACCACAGTCTTATATCCGAAGGAGTCGGAAATATGATACGTCACAGCGACGAAATGGAAATCATTGCCGTCTATCCCGACGGCGAATCGCTGCTGGAAGGACTGAAAGCAATACAGCCCGACGTCCTGCTACTTGATATTTGTATGCCGGGCAGGCAGGGCGATGAAATTGCCGGTATCATCAATGAGCTGTACCCCGATATAAAAATCATTGCATTGACCAGCTTCAACAATATTTTTCACATCAGGGATATGATGGAGCAAAAAGTTAAAGGTTATGTGCTGAAGCATATACAGAAAGAAGAATTGATCGATGCGATTAATATGGTCTATAACGGAGGGACGTACTTTGATGAAACGGTAATCAAGCGCATTAAGGAAGACGATAAAATAAAACAGCGGCAGAAGGCCACAGGTGCAACGTTTACGAAAAGGGAAAAGGAAGTATTGCAATTGATCGCACAGAATTATACAAGCGCCGAAATCGCCGAAAAGCTCTTTCTAAGCCGGAGAACAGTGGAACATCACAGGGAAAGCATTTTTTCAAAATTAGAGGTGAAAAAAACCTCCGAACTGGTCAGGAAAGCTATTGAATGGAATTTAGTGCGGTTATAAGAAAGTATGCCGGGAAATGATACAATACAGCCAGACGCATCACTACCGGGAAACAAACTAACGTACCTTCCGCTCCATGGCCTTAAACCGGGTATAGCGCTGCGTCTCCGCCCGCAGACGTTTCACGAGGAGGAAGAAAACAAAACCATCGTCAATCCAGCCGAAGAAAGGGATATAGTCATGCATCAGGTCGAAGGGAAAAACGATATAACCTATGGCGCATACACAGACCAATACCGTGAATGCAGACATACGGTAGCGCCCGCCAAACACCTCCCGCAACATTTGCCATAACGTACGGCGCCCCTGGAACAAACCATAAGCAGCACGAACACTCCGGGCAGACTTTATTGAAAAATACTTCGCCATACCAATCACACATTAATAACCACTGCAAAGTTCCATATTCCGGTGTTGCAGGAATGTTAATATGCAGGTGCAAGAAAAATGTGACAAATGTGTTGAATGTGATCAGACACATTCGTCACATTCAACACATTTGTCACATTAAACACATTTTCAAATTCCCGAATTTTCAAATTTTCAAATTACCCGCCCGCGCCACCTCCCTGATCGTCTCGTAGCTATCCTCCAGGAACGCACCCAAAGCATCCCTGTCCACCCACCGGACTTCCGTAATACCTTCCTCCGTCTGCGGCACCGGTGTTGCTGCATCCGTGGTCGTCATCCGGAACCAGGTGGTCTGCTTCAGTATCTGCCGGCCGGCCTGCTCATATACATGCCAGGTATCGCATATCTTACCTGCTGCCGTGAGCTGCTGCAGACCGGTTTCCTCTTCCACCTCGCGCAGCGCGCAGGCCGCAATATCCTCCCTGTCTTCGCATTTGCCTTTGGGCAGATCCCATTTCTCCAATCTCCGGATCAACAATATCTCTCCCTGCCGGTTGGTCACCAGTCCGCCGGCGGCGGTGATCAGCCGGTAGTAATGCGCCAGCAGATCCCGCACTGCCGGTAACGCCATTCCTGAAAGAATTACGCCAGTCACTTCTGCATGATCGAGACTGTGTACCGCCTGCTCCAGATAATCCGATCCCGGTCCGGATACTTCAAAAACAGTATAACCGGCAGCTTCCGGATGCTGTTCTTTATAGACACTGCTGCTGTCCGTCAGCACAAGCGGCTTATCTCCGATGTATATCTTTTGTATGAAATCCATGAGTTGCGGTTTGTAAAATTCCCGAATGGGCGTAGCTTTGACGGCATGAGCACATCCAAACATTTCGCTGAAAAGCTGCTGCAAATTAAGGCATTACAGATCAACCTCCAACAACCCTACACCTGGGCTTCGGGATGGAAGTCGCCCGTGTACTGCGACAACCGGAAGGTACTCTCCTACCCGTACGTCCGTGATTTTGTAAAAAGCGAGCTGGCCAATATGGTGCTGGAGCATTTTCCCGATGCGGAAGTCATTGCGGGCGTGGCCACTGCCGGTATTGCTCATGGGGTGATGGCCGCCGACCTGCTGAAACTGCCGTTCGTCTATGTACGCTCCAAGCCCAAAGGGCACGGCATGGGCAACCAGATCGAAGGTGTGCTTGAGCCCGGCCAGAAAGCAGTAGTGATCGAAGACCTTATCTCCACCGGCAAAAGCAGCCTGGAAGTGGTACAAACACTGCGCGACCAGGGTGCGGAAGTGATCGGCATGTGCGGACTGTTCACCTATGGATTCCCTGTGTCGGAAGAAGCCTTTACCGCCGCCGGCGTACCGCTCCGCACGATCAGCAATTACCAGGCATTGATGGAAGTTGCCGCCGAGCTGAAGCTGGTAAATGACACACAGAAAGCAACACTGGCCGCATGGCGGGAAAACCCGGGAGCATGGACAATGTAATAGATCCATTTAATTTGAGAATTTGAAAATGAGGCAATGAATATAATTTGTCAAAACAGGGTACATTTTCAAATGCTTGAATTTTCAAATTGACTAATTAAAATTATGGCCTGGCTGAAGCTCATACGCTGGAAGAACCTGCTCATTATCCTGGGGACGCAACTGCTCGCGTGGCTGTGTGTGGTATTGCCATTGGAAAATCTCTACCACGGCTCCCTGCTGCTGAATACAGCCAACTTCGCCTGGCTCTGCGCCTCTACCATCCTGATAGCCGCCGCCGGGTATATCATCAATGATTACTTCGACATCCGCATCGACATCATCAACCGCCCGGAGAAAGTCATACTGGAGAAACGCATCCCCCGCAGGATGGCTATACTCAGCCATATTTTCCTGAATGCTGCGGCCGTAGCTTCAGCGTTGATCGTAGCGCGGCAGGCAGGCCGATATGAATGGATATGTCTGCAGATCGCCTGCATTATTTTGCTGTGGTTTTACTCTACACATTTCAAGCGTCAGTTCATCACCGGGAATATATGCGTAGCCCTGCTCACCGCACTGACGATCATCGCGCTGCTGCTCTACGAGCCGGCGATGCACTACTATGCCGGCAAACATTATTTCCTCCGCACAAACGGGAGCATGGTGCCCAACCCGGTCTGGGTATTGGGCATTTATGCCTATTTCGCTTTCATGCTCACCTGGATGCGGGAGATCGTAAAGGACATGGAAGATTTTAAAGGCGATGCCACCGAAGGCTGCGTCACCATGCCCATACAATGGGGATTGCTTCGTACTTCCCGCTTTGTGCAGGTATTATCCCTGCTGGCGATCATACCGCTTACCATAGCAGGCATACGGCTGCTGGGCGTCCGCTGGATGCCGCTCGGCGTATATATTATCGGCGCCATCGTACTGCCTTTGCTCCTCTGGACCTGGTATCTGCCCAGGAAAGCCACTACCAAACATTATGAAGAAGCCAGCCGTTTGCTCAAATGCATCATGGTGCTCGGCATCGGCTCGCTCCTCATCTATTACAGACAAGCACATGGATAAATTGATACTGGCATCCGGCTCTCCGCGCCGGAAACAACTATTGGAACAAGCGGGATACACCTTCTCCGTTATCACGGCAGATGTTGACGAAACCAACCCGGCCGGCATGCCCGGCGCCGATGTGCCGGCATTTCTCGCCAGGAAAAAAGCAGCGGTAGTGGCAGCACAACATCCTGATGCCGTGATCATTGCTGCTGATACTGTGGTGCTATTGGATGACGACATCCTGGGAAAACCGGAAGACGAAGCGGCAGCCAAAGCAATGCTGAAAAGACTTTCGGGAAGAATGCACCTGGTGGTGACCGGCGTATGCATACAAAAGGGACATGAACAACGCTGTTTTTCCACCACCACAGAAGTATATTTCCGGGAGCTGGACGATGATGCCATCAATTATTACATCTCAGCGTTCCACCCCTACGACAAGGCAGGCTCCTACGCCATCCAGGAATGGATCGGTCTGGTGGGCATTGAAAAAATAAACGGGGATTACTATAACGTCATGGGGCTCCCTGTTGGAGCAGTCGTGAAAATGCTGGGACACACATCCCCGTCACATTAAGTACATTTGCCACATTATTTGTATCGATTGCCTGTCCGCTTTTCAAACGGCTCTTTTTCCGTACTTTTGCCGACTTTACAAACCATATGCAACACATCCGGAACTTCTGCATCATTGCGCACATTGATCACGGGAAAAGTACGCTCGCAGATCGCCTGCTGGAACACACGAAAACCATCTCCGACCGCGACATGCAGGCGCAGTTCCTCGACAACATGGACCTGGAGCGGGAAAAAGGCATCACGATCAAGAGCCATGCCATCCAGATGGATTATGAATACAAAGGGCAGCAATACACGCTCAATCTGATTGATACGCCGGGACACGTGGACTTTTCTTATGAAGTTTCCCGTGCCCTTGCCGCCTGCGAAGGCGCGCTCCTGCTTGTAGACGCTTCGCAGGGCATACAAGCGCAAACCATATCCAATCTGTACCTGGCCCTCGAGAATGATCTGGAGATCATCCCGGTGATCAACAAGATCGACATGGAGGGCGCCATGATACCGGAAGTCACAGACCAGATCACAGACTTGATCGGCTGTAAGCCGGAAGACATTATCCTCGCATCCGGAAAATCAGGTATCGGCATTGAGGAGATCATGGCAGGGATCATTGAGCGGATCCCTGCCCCCAAAGGCAATCCGGACGCACCGCTGCAAGCCCTGATATTTGACTCCGTATTCAACTCATTCCGGGGTATTATCGCTTATTTCCGTGTATTCAACGGCTCAATCAAAAAAGGCGACAAGGTCAAATTTTTCCATACCGCCAACGAATACGGAGCAGATGAAGTGGGCATTCTGAAAATGGGACTTGCTCCCCGGAAGGAAGTGCTCACCGGCGACGTCGGTTATATTATCACCGGCATTAAAGATGCCAAAGAAGTAAAAGTAGGCGATACCATCACCCTCGTGGCCAACCCGATCAAAGAAGCGGTAAAAGGATTTGAAGAAGTAAAGCCGATGGTCTTTGCCGGCATATTCCCCGTGAATACGGATGATTTCGAAGAGCTGCGGGAATGCATGGAAAAACTACAGTTGAACGATGCCTCCCTGACATTCGAGCCGGAAACATCCCAGGCACTTGGTTTCGGGTTCCGCTGCGGATTCCTGGGGATGCTGCACATGGAGATTATCCAGGAACGGCTGGAACGGGAGTTTAACCAGACCGTGATCACTACCGTACCAAACGTGAGTTTCCACGCGTATACGACCAGCAACAAAGACACACAAATTATAGTAAATAATCCCAGCGAAATGCCGGAACCCAGCCGGATCGACCGGATCGAGGAACCGTTTATACGCGCGCAGATCATTTCCCTGCCCGAATATATCGGCAACATCATGAGCCTCTGCCTCGGCAAACGCGGACTGCTGGTCAATCAGCACTATCTTACTACGACAAGAGTGGAACTGATCTTCGACATGCCACTCGCCGAGATTGTATTCGACTTTTACGACAAGCTCAAAAGCTGTACCCGGGGCTATGCCTCCTTCGATTATCAACCGCTGGATTACCGCGAAAGCGATATCGTAAAAATGGATATCCTGCTGAACGGAGAAAACGTGGACGCGCTGAGCGCACTTATCCATCGCAGCAGAGCGCAGGATTTCGGCCGCAAGCTGTGTAACAAGCTGAAGGAGTTGTTGCCGCGCCAGCAGTTCCTTATTGCCATCCAGGCTGCAATCGGCGCCAAGATCGTGGCACGCGAAAACATTTCAGCAATGCGTAAGGACGTTACGGCAAAATGCTACGGCGGCGATATTTCGCGTAAGCGGAAACTGCTGGAAAAACAGAAAGAAGGTAAAAAACGTATGCGCCAGATCGGCAACGTGGAAGTACCCCAGGAAGCGTTCCTGGCAGTTTTGAAACTGGACGAATAGTAATTATTAATGATCAATGGTTAATGTTAAATGAACATCATTAACCATTAACCATTAACCATTAACCATTAACCATTAACCATTAACCA
>CAZGPG010000016.1:0-84186 GCA_964527735.1 uncultured Chitinophagaceae bacterium
CCGTGTATGCGTCATAAGCACGTGAGTACGTCATATCAGGCGCATAGATCTTACCAGGATTACGCCGCATGCTGCCACTGTTGCATGCCGACATGCCCAGTCCGATCATCAGGCTTGCTACTACTATGCTTTTTGCTTTGTTCATAAGTAAAAAGTGAACCGGGCTTATCAGCAATGGTTACTGAACACCCTGCTTTATAATTTTATTACGGTAAACAAACTTTAACTTCTTTCATGCTGATACTTTTATCAGGCCAGCTCATACGCTTCCTGCTTATCATACCGGCCATACCACCATCCTGCTTCCGCAACCTGCACATTTGTTTCAACAGCGCCTGTTGACTTCAGGAAGTCAATTACTTCCTGCTCTGATACATGATCATTCAGCTCAATAGCTACTACAAAGTAATCATCCGTCTGACGGGGATGGAATATATGCTTCTTTACCCCCGGCATGATCTGGTTGATATAGCAGAACGTCAGTACCATACCCACCGCCGCAAACAATACGGTCAGTTCGAAAACGATCGGGATGAATGCCGGCAGGGAGAAATAGGGCTTGCCACCAAAATTTACCGGCCAGTCTTTGGTAAATATCCAGGACATAAAGCCCAGCGCCGTAGCCGTACCGGTAAGCCCGTAGATAAAGCCCGCCACATGCAAATCCGTATCCTTCAGCCCAAGCGCCTGGTCCAGACCATGCACCGGGAAGGGGGTATACACATCGTGCAGCTTATAGCCGCTGTTCCTTACCTGCTTAACGGCAGGAAACAGCACCTCTTCATCATCATAACAAGCTACCGCAAATTTCTTAATAGCCATACAACCTAAATTATTATTCAATTTTTAATTGGCCAAACGAACAAGGCGCATACAATCTAATGATGTGCATGCTGCTGCTCGTGTATAAAATCTTCATCCGCTTTCTCGTCAATCACCGCCATCTTCTTTTTATAATTTTCACCGGAGGTCTTCAGCACGAATTTGATTTCCGCAACTGCGATCACCGGGAAGTATTTGGCAAACAGGAAGAAGCAGGTAAAGAACAAACCGAACGTACCAAGATAAAAACCGACTTCCGGCCATGTGGGGCTGTAATACGTCCAGCTGCTCGGCAGATAATCCCGGTAGAGAGACGTCACAATGATCACAAACCGTTCAAACCACATACCGATGTTTACCACGATACTCATAATAAATGTGAACGGGATATTGCGGCGCAGCTTTTTGAACCAGAACAATTGGGGAGACACCACGTTACACACCATCATCGCCCAATAGCTCCACCAGTACGGCCCCATGATACGCCAGCGGAATGCCGCCTGCTCGTATTGCACAGCGCTGTACCAGGCCATGAATAACTCGGTAAGGTAAGCCACGCCCACGATAGAGCCGGTAAGCACGATCACCTTATTCATCGCCTCAATATGCCCAAGGGTGATATAGTCTTCGAGATGAAGTATTTTACGAACAAGTATCAGCAGGGTCTGTACCATCGCAAACCCGGAGAATACGGCGCCCGCCACAAAGTACGGAGGGAAGATGGTAGTGTGCCAGCCGGGAATTACGGATGTAGCAAAGTCGAACGATACGATTGTGTGTACCGAAAGTACCAGCGGCGTGGAAAGACCGGCAAGCACAAGTGAAAGCGCTTCATGGCGCTGCCAGTTTTTGGCGGTACCTGTCCAGCCAAAGGAAGCCAGACCATACAGGCGTTTCCTGAGCTTTGTCTTTGCGCGGTCGCGGATGGTTGCGAAATCCGGGATCAGACCGGAATACCAGAACAATAACGATACGGTAAAGTATGTAGAGATCGCGAACACGTCCCACAGCAGGGCCGAGTTAAAGTTCGGCCACAGCGGTCCGCGTGTATTAGGATAAGGAAGTACAAACATCGCATCCCATACGCGACCCATGTGAAAGATCGGGAACTGACCGGCGCACATTACGGCGAAGATCGTCATCGCTTCCGCAGCACGGTTCACACCGGTACGCCAGCCCTGACGGAAGAGCAGGAGGATCGCGGAGATCAGCGTACCCGCGTGACCAATACCTACCCACCATACGAAGTTGGTGATATCCCAACCCCAGCCTACTGTCCGGTTGATACCCCAGACACCAATGCCCCAATATATTTCCCAGAATACGGAAAACACCCCGAACATCAGGAGGCAGACTGAAAAGAAGAAACCAATATACCACATGCGACCGGGTTTCCGCTCGATCGGGCTGATGATATCTTCCGTTATCTGGCGATAAGTCTTATCTCCATTTACCAGCGGTTCCCGTACAAATGATTCGTACTTTAAATGCATAGCACGTAATTAGAAAAAGTTCTTTATAAAATACTCATATTGCTTCCGCTTCTCCTCACAAACCACTGGCACCGCATCGGCATGTTTTATCTAATCCTGATTCAGTCGTTATTTCCGTACCGACCTACCGTTTCATTAAATATGCTTCTTCATCATAATATCCAGCTCCTCATCTCCGGCTACGATCATATCGTTGTTGCGTATCCGCGACAAGTAATTGACGTTCGGCAATACATGGAGATGTTCCAGCACATAGAAAACACGTTGTTTGTTTTCGGACTTCCTCAATTTAGAGATTTCGCTTTCCGGATCATTGGCATCCCCGAAAGTAATACATCCTGCGGCGCAGGCAGTAGCGCAGGCAGTAGTTGCCTCTCCGTCTTTCACCGGGCGTCCTTCTTTCTTGGCATGCAGCTTTGCATCCTGCAGACGCTGCACACAGAACGAGCATTTCTCCATCACACCCCGGCTGCGCACCGTTACATCCGGATTGAGCACCATCCGTGTCAGGTCGTCGTTGACATCGTCGCGACGGCCATCTTCATAGATGTTATCCTCGAAGCAATCCGCGCCGTTCCAGTCCATCCAGTTGAAGCGGCGGACTTTATACGGACAGTTATTAGCGCAATATTTCGTACCGATACAACGGTTATATGCCATTTGGTTAAGCCCCTCGGAGCTATGGTTGGTAGCGGATACCGGGCAAACGTTTTCGCAGGGCGCATTGTCGCAATGCTGGCACAGCATCGGTTGGAATACCGTCTGGATGCTGTCCGGATCAGCGGGATTACCACTGAAATAACGGTCAATGCGTAACCAGTGCATTTCCTGCGCCTTGAGCACATGTGTTTTACCTACAACAGAGATATTGTTTTCTGCCTGACAGGCGATCACACAGGCGGCACAGCCGGTACAACTGTTGAGGTCTATAGACATGCCCCAATGAATACCCGGCGCTTCATGAACCGGATACAGCGTACCATGCTTACGGAAGCCTTCCTCGTCAAATATCTCTGCCTCGCCGTGTTCGTCGCCATGATGATCTCCATGATCTTCCCAGGGCAGGTGTGTATAGTGTCCCAACTCCTTCTGACGTTCTTTCAGCAGGGCATCGGGATCTTTTCTGTATTCTTCAAGAGTGTATTCGTGAATGATCGGACGGCCTTCGTAGCTGTGGTGCGTTTGCGTGATGGCCACCGGATAGGCGCCCGTCGCTGTTTCCACGGTCACGGCAGCATTCTGATAAGAAATTGTAGTACCGTTAAAATGTGCAAACGGATAAGCATTCTTGCCGGTATCCGCCGCCGCACGGCCTACGCCTTTATCGCGCCCGTAACCGAGCGGTATGGCTACCACATCATTATGTAATCCCGGCACAACCACGATCGGAAGGGTAATCTCTTTCCCGTTCCATTTAACCGTTGCCTGCTTTTTATTGGGGTCTACCTGATTGATGCCGGTAAGCTCTGCATTAAATTTTTCTTTCGCTGTCTTGGGCGACATACAGATGTAGTTATCCCAGGTAGCGCGGGTGATCGGGTCGGGCATTTCCTGCAGCCAGGGGTTATTGCTCCATGCGCCTCCGTGGCCGATCGCGACTGTGGGATACAATACCAGCTCCATTCCGTCCGTTTTCGGTTGCCGGGCAATGGCATTGACGGCTCCCTGCAGGTTTCCGTTGAAAGAAGCGCTGGCAAAGGATATTCCCTGCGGTTCAATAACGCCGTCCTGCAAGGCTTTGTCGAAAGTGGTCTGGCCGCCGAGTCTCGTCATCCAGTAGTTTTGCCAGAAATCCAGCCAGGTTGTTCCGGCATCGGACCAAGTCAGCAGACTGTCCTGGAAAGCACGGGTCTTAAACAACGGAGCAATGGCAGGCTGCATCAGACTGTAGTAGCCGGTTTTAGGCTCTGCATCGCCCCAGCTTTCGAGCCAGTGATGATCCGGTGTAATAATCGCCGTTTTCTGAGCGGTTTCATCCAAGCGGTCTGCAAAAGAAATCGTCAGACCTGCTTTGGCAAGACCGGCATTGAATTTTTCTGCATCAAAATAATCGTAAGAAGGATTGACGTCGTGCATCAGGAGAGCGGCCACTCGGCCGGCGTTCATATCCTCTACAAGCTGCACCATTTCACCGTCAACACCCTGTTTGTAATTACTGTTAACAGCCCAGTTGATCGTATTGCCGGCAGCACCGATGGCGTCGTTGATCGCATTGATAACGACCTGTATATTCTTATCGTTGGAGCCGCAAACCACCAGTCCCGGGGTTTCTTTCAGCTCTTTCGCTGCACGGGTAATGACCGTATTCAGCGTTGCATTTTCAAAAACAGGTTTGGCGCCGCTTGTAATGGCATTATACAGGGCTACGGCTACTGCGCCTACTTCAGAAGGCTTGCAGGTAGCGCGGAAGTCCGCGGAAGCGCCGGAGATTGTATGATTGGTCTCGATCTGGAAATGGCGGGACATTTCCTTTTTCTGTGCTGATACCTTTCGGCCACCGGCATATTGATGTGAAAATTCGACAGGAGACAACCAGGTACCAAGAAAGTCAGCATCCAGACTCAATATGGTCTGAGCTTTATCAAAATGGTACGAGGGTAATGCCCGTTTGCCGTAAGATTCTTCATTGGCCAGCAGCATACCGGAATAAGAGATCGCATCATAGGTAACGTGCTTTGCAGACGGATATTTACCGATAAAACGATTAATGACCTCTTTGGTGGTCGGGCTGATGATGCTGGAAGTAAGTATGTAAATGGTTTTCCCACCGGCAGCGGCGAGCGCATCTTTCACCCGGCGGTCAATTGCCTCAAACGTAGCTTCCTGATAGCTTCCGTCGGCAGTACGTATCTGCGGCTGCCGGAGGCGTGTTTTATCATACAGGTTCAATACAGCGGCCTGCACTCTTGCAGATGTACTTCCGGCGGTAATGGTAGACAGCTTGTTGCCTTCCAGCTTGATCGGGCGTCCGTCGCGTGTTTTAACGACTACCGCACAATATTCCCCGCCATCAACAAAAGTAGAAGCATAATAGTTGGGCACCCCGGGTACAATATCCTCAGGCTTAATGGCATAAGGGATCGCACGCCGTACGGGCATTTCGCAACTGGCTGCCAGCATAGCTGCTGCAGTACTGAACCCCAGGTATTTCAGGAAGTCGCGGCGCGGCGTAGTCGCATTGAGCAAACTTTCACTGACATCCAGCGGCAACAGCTCTTTAAACTCGTTGGCTGCCACTTCCTGATGAGCCGGATTATTCTCAAGCTCTTCCAGTCCTTTCCAGTATTGTTTTTGACTCATATCGTTTCTGAATGTGCTGATGTGCTGATTACTGCCGGCACATCTCTATATATAATCAATACTTTCTTTACACTCTTTCTTTAAAACCACTATTAATAATGGCATTTCTGACATTCCACGCCACCAATATCTTCAACCGTAACGGCGGCACGATGACCAGACTTTATTTCTTCATGGAATTTCCGGTAAATACTGTAATAATCGTTATCGGTAAATTGTACTTCCGTCTGACGGTGACAGTTCACACACCAGCCCATTGAAAGCGGGGCAAACTGATAAACTTCATCCATCCCTTCAATGGAGCCGTGACATTGCTGGCATTGCACGCCTCCCACAGCCACGTGCTGAGAGTGATTGAAGTAAACGTGGTCGGGCAGATTGTGCACCTTAACCCAGGGAATAGGTGTGGCAAGAATATTACCTTCAGCGTCTCTTCTGTAATCTTTCGCTACAGGATCCCATCCGGTATAAGTGTAGAGCTTATGGATTTCAACGGTGCCATCCACCTTCTTTCCCTCCGCCGTAAATAAGTCTTCGCCGGTATATTCGTCGATCTGCTTATGACAATTCATACAAACGTTACCCGAGGGGATGAGGGCATGCTTACTCGTTTCGGCGCCGCCATGGCAATACAGACAGTTGATCTGATTAATACCGGCGTGTACCTTATGTGAATAGAATATCGGCTGCTCCGGCATATAATTCTGCTGTCTGCCCATTTCAATACCACCATTCACAATCCAATATCCCGCAACAATAAAGACGACGATAGCAACTATGGCAATAACGGTTTTATTGCGGTGCAGCGGTACATCCTTGGGAGTAGCCTGCCCTTCCTTTTCATTGGCAGCGCGGCGCAGACTGGAATTGATACGCCATAATATAAGGGTAAGCAACAGAAGTGTTACCGTGATGATACTGTATAACCAGGTATTATCTTCCTGGGGAGCGCCACCCTGAGCTGTTGCCGGTCCGGCGGGACCCGCAGGTTCCACAGAATTTACATAATCAATGACCGCATCAATCTCTTCGGTAGAAAGATTGGGGAAAGCGGTCATCGGTATCTTATTCCACTTATTGTGTATATCTATTGCATACTTATCGCCGCTGGCAATGAGCGCTGCCGAGTTATGAATCCATTTGTATAGCCACTCCTTGTTGGGAGCACGCTTGTCCATATCTTTCAGGGCAGGCCCTGTGGCATCTTTGAGGGGGTTATGGCAACTGGCACAGTTGGACTGGAATAAAGCCTTCCCATCGGGGGCAGCCACCGAAAAAGAGTGGAAAAAGACAAAAGCTATTACGAAAGCAAACGCGCTCCGTGCGATTCTCTGGAACATCGGCTTGAAGGATTCTGGCACAGCAATAAATTTGAAAATTAACGTTCCCTTTAATTAAAGCGTGGGCAAAACTACAACACAATGACGACAATTTGTACACATTTTAACAAAAATGTTTCCACAATACCCACGCGGCTTTCAGCCCGTTTTTTTATTTGTGAAATTTTCTAAATGTCATTATTGTGTCACTAAAAAAGGTTAAAAAAATTCCCGATTTTGAAAATGAAAGGGAATTTGAAAATTTGAAAATGAGGGAATTTGAAAATGTTTTTTACTATTTATAGCTGGAGATCGCAGCCAATTTATTTTCTATATCACAGGCATGATCCGCCATGTATTTCCATTTTCAAATTTTCAAATTAATTCATTTTCAAATTCATATACTCCCCGTTCTTCCTCCGTCCACCGGTACACTGACGCCATTCACATATGCTGCCGCCGGGGTAGCGAGAAATGCTGCCACTGCCGCTATTTCTTCGGGCTTCCCAAACCGCCGGGCAGGGATCTCCTCCAGCATTTCCTGCTCAACGGCTTCACGCGGGAGGCCTGTTTTCCCGGCTTTATTCCCGATGATGGTGTCGAGCCTTCCCGTGGCCGTAGCGCCGGGCAACACATTATTAACGGTAATGCCGAATGCTCCCAGTTCATTCGCCAGGGTCTTGGCCCAGGAAGCCACTGCACCACGGATGGTATTGGAAACACCGAGATTCTTCAACGGGATCTTTACCGAAGTGGATATAATATTGATGATCCGGCCAAAGCCCGCTTGTTTCATGCCTGGTACGACCAGCGTAGCCAGGATGTGATTACAGATCAGGTGTTGCTGAAATGCCTGCAGGAATGCATCCGGCTTCGCTTCCGTTGCCGGCCCGGCGGCAGGCCCACCACTATTATTGACAAGGATATGCACGGTATGTTCATTCAGGAAACCGGTTACTGCATTCCGAACATGCTCAGGGTCAGAGAAATCGGCAACCAGGTACTGATGCTGTTGCCCTTTGGCTGTATCCAGGGTGGCTACTGCTTGCTGCAACGACGCCTCATTGCGGGCGATCAATACGCAGCCGGCGCCAAAAGCTGCCAGTTGCTGCGCCGTAGCCAGACCGATACCCTGAGTGCTGCCGGCCACAAGCGCGGTCTTACCGGAGAGATCAAAAGAAAGCATGAAACTGAAGTTTGTGCAAAAGTAATTATGAATGATGAGTTATGAATGATGAATTTTCACTCATAATTCATAACTCATCATTCATAATTACTTTTTGACTATTCTGTGTACTGCTTCTCCCTGCCCGTCTTTTACAGCAACATGTACAAAATAAATGCCGGGCGGTACCTGCTCCAGGTTAATAATAATCTTATCCGTGTCGCTTGTATGCCATTCGGCATAGGACACGTTACGGCCAAGCGCATCCATGAGTCGCACACCGGAAGCACGGCCGGCCAGACCGGCCTGTTGTAATACAACATACCCTTCTGTCGGATTGGGGAACACTTTCAGTTCCTGAATGGCCTGTTCATATTCACCGGTATTCTGAGGAAAACGGTTAATGACCGCAATCTCATTTGTCTTCACATCATAATAAACCGTTTCGCTGCATTCAGCGTCCGGCCACCGGATCACAAGCGAATCCAACTGTTCTGCATTTCCAACACCAAAATTCAATATAAAAGGCTGCTGCCCTGTATGCATACCTCTGCCCGCAAGCACCTCTTTCATCTGCATCTTACCCTCATAATAGATATACGCACGGGCTCCTATTGCGCTAAAGTTGATACCACTTTTATTGTGCGGACGAAGATTGACCATTACATAATTATTACCCGTAACCGAGTTGGCATTGTTACGCCACAGATCAAAGTAGGAACCTCCGGTCCCGAGGATCAGCAGGTCGTCATCTCCGTCAAGATCAAAATCAAAAGCCTCAATACCTAAAGAATTTTTCAATTCCGGCACAAGCAACCCAAGCTGGGAGGTAGCATCTTTAAACGTTCCGTCTGTCTGCTGGTGCCAGAAGTATGTACGGTCTGTGGCCGGCATATAGGTGGACTGTACCATTACCAGGTCTTTGCGTCCGTCGTTTTCAAAATCTATAAAGACAGCATCGTAATCACCGCGATGAGATGAGGCAGGCGGGCTTACCGGCAGCAGTGTTTCATCAATATCCAGTTTATAATCATGATCCGGGCCACGGTTAATGGCAATGGTAGAGCGGAACTGTCCCGCAGCATTTCCTCCATGCACTACTGCAAGGAACATGTCCATGTAGCCATCATTATTCACATCCTCCGGATATACACCAAATGTACAGGCCGCCTGGCGGTCGCCCGTGCGGGCCAGATCATAGCCAACGGTTTCCCCAATACTTGTAAAGCTACCGTTGCCGTCATTGCGGAACAGCTTACCGCCGGTGCGGCAATAGGGTGCAGTGAATATATCCGGGTTACAGTCATTATTCCAGTCTGTTGCGGCGGCGCCATACATCGGCTCAAGGTAATTGTTGATACCGCTGCTTACCGTTACATCTTCAAAAGTACCATCTCCCCGACCTCTCATCAGGCGGCCATGATCCCACACATTACCGGTATAGTTCTTAAACCATGTCGGTATAAAAAGATCCAGATTGCCATCCCGGTCATAATCCAGCGCACTGAATGCACGGTAATTGATCAGACCCAGTTCCGTCAAGCCGTTATTGGCCTTATGTATAAACTTCCCGGTACCATCTCCCAGATACACTTGTGCGCGGTCGCCGGGGTGCGGGTATTGCTCAATACGATGATAGTACATCCCGGTAACCAGGTCAATATTACCGTCATTATTAAAATCTGCCAGTGTAAAGCAATTGGCATTCTGACCCGTATCGGGAGGCACGATGTTCAGCAACGATTCCGCAGTAACATCTATAAACCGCCGTTCGCGAACATCCGGACTGCCGGGGCGCTGTGTATTGAGATAAAGCTTCAGTGGCTTACGCTCGGCATAAATACCCTGGTTCGAATACATAAGCAATACATCCGGGTATCCGTCATTATTGACATCCGCCACAGTTACAAAATGTACACTTGTAGAATCTTTTAACCCGGATTCTGCAGCAGGGATCCTGCTAAACCAGCCCGGGGACTGTGCGGAAACCGCCAGAGAACACATAAAACACAAGGCCGGCAACAGGCGCGGGATAACTATATTCATCCTTTTCATAAGGTTTGTTAATTGGGGGAATATCCTGCATCTGTCAAGGAAAAATACAGGAGACACCTCAACAGGGGTTATTGTTTCATCACCCGTTCATTGCGTATCACCACTCCATATGCATCCATGATACGCAGCAGATACATACCCGTTGCATAATCTCCCAGATCCATCTGATGCGCATTCGCCACCCGCTGCAGCACACGACCGTCCATACCCAACAGCAGCACATCCACACGTATGGGTGAATTGATATAGATCACGCCATCAGACGGGTTCGGATATACCATTACCGCTGATCGCGTGAGCATATCTACCCCTACATTCGTCAGGTGCTCAAGCCCCGATGTATTTTCACAACCGTTGCTATCCACAACTGCGACACTATATGCGCCGTCTGCGGAGGGAATATAAACGGCATCCGTAGCCCCCGCCATCCCCTGACCCTCCGCATACCACTGGTATGACGTATAACCCGGAGTTGCAGACAACGTTTCACCATCCCAGGTTACAGAAACAACCGGAAGGTCATGCACCGTAACCGTTACCTCGTTCGTGCTGTCTGCACACGAACCACCAAGCTGTGATCTGCCTGTGACTACTTTGTACACACCGCTTTCATGAATTTGCAGGAAAGCAGCAGTGGCCTGGGAAATGGCCATGTCATCACGTTTCCATACGTAGGTCAGACCCGTATCCTGAGTTGCTACTTCCAGCGTGATCACATTCCCGGTACAAAATCCGGTATCCGCCTGATCCAGTGATACTACCGGGGGATCATACGCACGGATGTCCACAACCTGCGTACTGTCTGAGCAGCCACTGCTGATATCCGTTGCTACTGCCTTATAGCTGCCGGTCGTATACACTACATATGAAGCGCCCGAGCCTACAGCAGAAGCCCCTTCTCTCCATTGATAGCTGTAACCGGTACCTGACGCTGTCAGCACAGCACTATCGCCCGTACAAATATCTGTAATACCGCCGGTGACTGTAACCTGTGTGACAGGCAGGTTGTGATATACTACCTGACGTGTTGTGGTAGCCGAACATCCGGCACTCGTACCTGTCAGCGTATATGTTGTCGTAGCAGTGGGCGTGAACGTCGCTGCGGCAGCGTTACCGCCGCTGTGCGACCAACTGTATGTCGCGGCGCCTGTACCTGTCAGTGTAATTGTCTCACCAGCGCACACCGAAGCTGCCGGAGGATTGATAGCTACGCCGGGTAACGGCGTCACAGTAATACCCATACTGCGTGCTGCGCTTGTCCCGCAACCATTCGTAGCCGTGACATTCAGCGTACCGCTCGTAGCTGATGACCCGAAGTTTACCGTGACGCTGTTGCCGGTGCCCGTAATTGCGGCGCCGGCGCCCGTCGTATAGCTCCATGTGTACGTCACCCCAGATACCTGCGGTACGGTATATGTCACATTATTCTGATCACGGCATACGGTAGCCGTGGAGGTCGTAAAGTTCCCCGGTGTGGCAGGAAGCAGATTTACTGCAATGACTGTATCGCGTGGCAGGACGCTGCTGTCACCGTTGCCATCCACCGCCCACACACGCAATGTACCGCCTGTGGCATTGTTCAGAAAGCTCAGGCTGTTGGTGGGCTGTGTCGTTGAGGATGTATAATTCACATTACTACCCGTATAATGCCAGTGATATGCCGTAGCATTACTCGCTACCGGTACCGTGTACGTTACATTCCCCGCACTCTGGCATACAGGAGACGGCGCGGCCGTATAACGATCCGGAATTGCAGGGCCGGTGGTGCCGGCAGTAACCGTTACCGTATGGCAATAAGCTGCAGGACCTGAATTCAATCCCTGATCCACATGAAGTGTTATAGTATAAACACCGGGAGCCGTAAATGTGTGGGTAAAGCTGTTATCATAATACCTATGCACGGTACCGGCAGGATATTTGTATACCGGCAAGCGGAATAAGCCTCCCAGATTATTCGAGATCATGTAATTCAATGTATCATTCCAGAAAAAGGAACGGAAGGTCATGGCGCCAGTCCCGAGCGCTGTACCAGCGGGTTGCGCGAAAACACTGTTCTGCGGATTGGTTGTGATCGTCCCCGAAAGATCATAACCGAAAACACCGCTGTTACCAGTCCACGTCTTTTGGGCGAAAAACATCAATTGATTGCAATCACTGAGCAAACTTACCGAACGCGGATTCGAGGTCACAGGCCCGCCAATATGTTCTATAGAAGGGTTATTATCCAACAGACCCAGGGTTGCATCAAACTTAAGCCGTACGATACTGTTATTCGCGTTCATGGCAACGCCTATCATATACCATACGCCGGCTTCTTCATAAATATTGGCTCCCATGATATTGTTAAACACTACGGTGTTCGTATAGTCAAGCTTTGTAGGAACGGGTGTCGAATACAAATTACCGGAGAAATCATACCGGACAATCCTGCCGCCCACCGGAGTTCCGTTATGATAACATACAAAAGCCAGCCAGGCGCCGTTGAACTTCTTCAACGTAACATACCCCGGAAGTGCACTGGCCGTCGTAGTATGCTGCGACACCTTACCATCCGGAGCATTGGACAATGACAGGCCAAAGTCCAGTTGTACGATCCTCTGTGTATTATCGGCGATTAAGCCGTACCATCGGTTGTTATCCTGATCTTTGACGATGTTCACATTCATCTGGTGGGCAGCAGTAGGTGCAGGTAACCCAAAAGCAGCCAGTGATATGCTTGTCACAATAGGATTGCTCGTTGGATCCGAACCAAAACTCAGGCGCTGGAGCTGATTGTTTAGGGGATCGGGTATGAATGCATAATAAGTACCGTTATCATATAGTATATCGGAACCAACACCCTCTTTCCAGTCTGGTGAAGTGCTTCTGATCGTAATAGCGCTGCCTGCCGGTATATCACTTGCATTATACCTGAGATCTACAGTATCCGGGTACCAGGTATATGTTGCGCCCGGCACAGAAGAGTTAAACGTGACCGGTGTACCTACCGTTGCTACAGACGGGCCTGTAATTTGAGCATTGCCGGCAGCCACTGTTAATGCAAACAGGAATAAAAGGTTCATTTTTTTCATAACTCTGTATGTTTATTGAAAATGAAAATGCTTATCTGATAAGATGAAAATTTCCTTTCTGCAAATAAGGAATTCCGTCTATGCTATACCGGAGCATATACACGTATGTACCCAGCAATGCATCTCCTCCGTTCTGTTTTCCGTCCCATCCTTTCATTTTATCGGCTGTATGAAATGTACGTTCTCCCCAGCGGTTGAAAATGCTGAATGACACACCTTCCATACGACCTGTATTTCCAAGTATCCGGAATACATCATTGAGGCCATCGCCATTGGGCGTAAACACATTCGGCAACCAGATATCACAGAATATCTGCTGCACCGTAATGGTATCGGAGGCAGACCCGCATTTATTGATGCCCGTAGCAATATACGCCCCCCCATATCTGACCGGCAGCGTTGGTGCAACGGTGCCGTCAGACCAGATCAGCGAATCCGCATGAAGCGCCCAGGGCGTTAATAATAATGGTGTCTCTTCACAAACAGTTGTATCCGGCCCGAGGGTAACAACAGGCAACGGATAAAAGGTCAGCAATACACTATCACTACCGGCGCACCCGAATTCCGAGATTACGGAAACGGCATATAATCCTGCCGTTGTTGCATTCAGAACAGGTGTCGTATCACCCGTATTCCACCGGTACGAATTACTGCCGCTGAAAGTGGCATCAAGTATTATCGTTTGTTCAGGACAGATATCCCTGTCGCCGCCCAGATCTATATCCGGATCAGGCACAGCCGTGATCTGTACCGTATCTGAAACAATACATCCTTCTAGGTCAACCGTAAGCATATACGTACCGGTAGCCGATACTTGTATATAAGGGCTGGCTTCTCCCGTATTCCATAGATACGAGGCGCCCGGGATCTGCATACCCAGACGTAACGGTTGCGATATACAGATAGTCGTGTCCCGCCCTGCATATACCTCCGGGGTTTTTACGACATGCACGTAAACGGTATCGCTCCCTTTGCACCCATCCTTTGTCATCTCCAGCCAATAAGCGCCGCCATACACAGCCGTGATCTGATGACCGGTGATACCCGTGCTCCATAAATAACCGGCGCCCGGCAGCAGCGGGGCACTCAATTCCAGAGGCATATCCTTATCGCAAAGGCTGGTATCATTTCCCAGATCAACTTCCAGGAGATCATGCAGCTCAACGCTGATCGTATCACTGTTTTTACATCCCGCTGCACTGGTTACAGTTACGCTATACGTACCGGAGCCGGTTACGACCAGAGAATCCGACAGGACTCCGGCGCTCCATTCGTAAACAGCTCCCGGAATATTTATGTGCGATCTCAATACCACAGTATCCGCACAGAGCGACGTATCCTGTCCGAGATCAACAGCGGGCAGATCATGTACGGTAAGTGATAAGGTATCTGTTGCGCTCCCGCAATCTCCCATATCTACCGTCAGAGTATATACTCCTGAACGTGTGATGCCTGCATGCGGGATCACCGGATTTTGCTGGTTACTGCTGAATCCGCCGGGTCCCGTCCAGGAATAGATAGCGCCTGCAATCTGATTGGCAAACAGCCGGACACTGTCGCCGCTGCACACCTGATTGCTCGCGGCAGTAGCTTCTGCCTCAACAACAGCGTAATTGCTGAAATACCCGAATCGTGCACCGGTTCCGCCGGTTCCGTCTACCATTCCGAGATGAAACAGCGTTGATGTATTGGATACATTGACTACGCTGTTTTGAGGATATGTAGCCGCGGGCAGGGTAACTATAGCAGCATACCATTGATTGGATGTGCCCGGTACTGCCGTAAACGTCGCAGTGAGTGGCGTACCGTTTATGAGAAAATCATTCTGCCCGCCTCCCGCCACCAGCAGGTTGACGGTCAGTTGCTGTGCTGTGGAACGTACAAAGGATACGGAAGAGCTGCCGGTACATTTAACGGCAGGCAATATGGCCTGGCCGATCTCGCAGCCAAAGCCGGTCATCTGGAGTACTGATACGGGAGCAGAGGCACGGATGTACGTGAATACCTGCCCTGTTGTAGCCGCCACAGGCATACGGTACGTATCCCCGGCATTAAGTGTTGCAACCGGCGCTGCATTGCCATCACGGAATATCTGTGTATTATTCTGCGTTGCCATAATAAATACCTGATCCCCGATCCCGTTCAACTGGCCTTTCATGGCAATGTATTCCGTACCTAATAACCTGACAGGCACAAGCTGGTCGCCGCCCAGA
Source organism: uncultured Chitinophagaceae bacterium (assembly GCA_964527735.1). Classification (GTDB taxonomy): domain Bacteria; phylum Bacteroidota; class Bacteroidia; order Chitinophagales; family Chitinophagaceae; genus JBEBVQ01. The sequence goes on from CAZGPG010000016.1 coordinate 15,439, forward strand.
TCGCCGCAACCTCCGGGAAACAGGCTTAAAGACACATCCCGCACCAGATCGTCCTTGTATGTAACGGCTACCGGCTTATCTGAAGTTACCCTTGAACCGTTCAGGTGGCCGGCGGCCAGATGACTCGCGGCAGTAGCCGACCAGGTCTGCCCTGCATTCAGGGTAATATTAAAAGTAGCCCCCGCTGCATGACCTACAATTGCCTGAGCAGGTGTAATAGTAACGGTAGTATTATTTTCTGTGGCAACAATATCAAAAGAAGAATAAGGCGCAGGATTCAGTATCTGGTGGTTACCAACCGTACCCGGGTGATACCCGTTGTCCAGAAGGTTCTGGGAGGGGATCAGGAAATCTGTACCTAATGCATTCCGGCCTTTGAGCACCCAGATTTCCGGGTTGCACTGGCACTGTGAACTCACCACTTCATAGTACGCAGAAACAGGTGCAGTTGCTGATATTTTAATCCCATAATTCAGCACCTGATTTGCCGGTTTATTCTCAATACTGTCAAGCCATGATGTGATATCTACTGACTGCGTGCCTCCCGCAGGAATATTGATCACCTGTGGCGGCATATACCCGGCTCCGATACCTGCAGGCTGGGAGATTGTTACAGTAGCCGGCTGGTTATAAGCCGTGACACGAATCACAATCGGCCGGTCCATATTCTGGTTGCTGACCACTGGTACACCGGTAACGCCCTGGGAGACCTCAGGTGCGGCAAACCAGAATTCTGTATCTGTCTGAGACTGTGCTAAAACCGGGAAACATAGTACTATTATCCCTGACAGCAACCTGTACGAAAGGGTTCTCATTGTTACTTATTGTTTTTTTGAGTTGAAAGGGTAACAGATATAATGACAGTAACGGATCGTGATCTGTGTCTGTCATTACCATTTTGTATGCCAAAAGAAAGCACGCACACTTTTCCCAATAAATAACATGCATAGTTGTCCAACCATATAATTTATAGTTTAGCTTATTCAGCTTCATTTCTTCTTTAAAATAAAGAATGAAGCAGCCAGTACAATGTTATATAAACATGTCTGTTACCTTTTACCCTATTGAACGAAAACCGGTTTTCATAAACCGGAACGGGGAAGTTATTAAACAGGGATATCAGGGGTCCGCCGGTTCATCATCCAGCTTCGCCCTTGCCACTGTGGAAAACCGGGCCAGAAATTCCTCCCGCAGGCTTTGGGAAACGGGAATTTCTTTTTTGTCGGACATGATCACGAATCCGTCCGACTGATAACGTACAATACAATTGAGATTAACGATGTAAGACCTGTGCACGGGATAGAAAAAATTGTTTTCCAGCAGCTTTTTAAACGCGCCCAGGTTATATGAGCTGACAAGCTCGCTATCTGTCAATACAATGCGCGTATACCGGTTCACAGATTCCAGGTAAAGAATATCATGGATATTCACATAATCTATCCCTCTCCTGTCGGGGATGCCCAGCTTCTGGTCGGCAGGCGGCGCCTGGTTTTTTTTCTTTAGCAGGTACTTCCCCCGCACCTTCTCAATCGTCTTATCAATAACCGTCGTCATAGCCACATCCGTCATGGGCTTGAGCAGGTAGCCGGCCGCCTGGAACTCGAATGCTTCAAGTGCATATTCTGTATAAGCCGTAGTGAATATGACCTCACACTCTATATCGGGTAAAAGCCGCAGCATGTCCATGCCATTTTTTTCGGGCATGGAAATATCGAGGAACAGGATATCAGGCGATTGCTTACGCAATGCATTCAGCGCATCCCGCCAGGTGTATAACAAACCGGTAATTTCAATATCCTGGTACAGCCGCTGCAGGTTCATGGCAAGCAGGCCGGCCACGGCCGGTTCATCATCTACAATCATGCAGGTAATTTGTTCGTTCATGTCGTCTTTTTTATTTTAAGCGTCACGATCGTTCCGGTCAACGGCGTTTCTTTATCTGTATAGGTGACCGAAATGTGTATGCTTTCGTATTTATTGCAGATCCGGATCAGGTCTTCTATCAGCTTGTCTCCATATGATTCGGATTTGAGCGAGCTGTCTTTCCGGATCTGCTTCGATTGCTTCCGCCCGATACCGTCATCTTCAATAGTACATATTATTTCTTCCCCGTCCTGCCCGGTTTTAAAATGAATTTTCAGGAACCCCGGTTCACCTTTATGAAAAAGACCGTGGTTGATCGCATTTTCCACAATCGGCTGCAGCAGCAGGGAAGGTATCTTTCTCTGCATTTCTTCGGGAGATAATTCCAGGATCATCTCATAATGAAACCGTCCGTCAAAACGGATCTGCTGCAGCTCGATATAGTTCTTCAGATTTTCTGCCTCATCCACGATCGTAATAAAACGATTCCGCGACGACCTCAGGTAGGCGCGCAGCAACTGGGCAAATTGTGTGACGTGGCGGTATGCATCCTGCATTTTACCTGACTGGATCAGCATTAGTGCAGCGCTGAGGGTGTTAAAGATAAAATGAGGATTGATCTGCGCATAAACCGATTTCAGCTCCATTTCCATATGGAGATTCCGCTTCTGGTTTTTACGCATTACGTTCCGTTTGGTGATCCATACAATGCCCCATACCAGCAACCCGAAAATCAATAATGCCGCAAACGACAGTATCCTTTTCGCAGTAGCCGTCTGCCACCAGTAAGGCACTACATACAGACAGATATCCCGGCTGCCGCTTTTCCATACTTCATCCGAAACAGCAATGGAAAGTACATATAGCCTGCCGGGGTCAAGCAGCGGCAGCAGCAGCTCATCTGTATGTATTTCCTTCCACTTCGGGTCAGCGCCCGCTAAGCGGTAATGATATTTCGGCGTACCAACGCCCGACGGACGGATTATGTCGAACTGCAATTTCATGTCTTTCTGATCCAGAAAAACCGTATCCTTTATACCTACACTCCGCCAATCATTTCCGTATCCCAACAGGAGCTTATAAGGTTGCTCTTTCCCGGAAGCAGTATCCGTATAAAACGCCTGTTCTGCCGGAACATCTATGGCATATAACCCGCCATCCGTATTAATATAGATCTTATCCTGGATCACATACAGGTCTGACAATTCGTTATACAGCATCTTTTTAGTGTTGCTGTAAAAAAGCGGAGGGGACAGTTGGCCGGCGCCTGTAATTTTGCGCAATACAACACCAAAACGGCCGGCTACAATCAATAAATCTTCTTCGAGCTTCACCTGGGTTTTTTCCAGGTTGATATTCCGGTACAATACCTGGAATTTATAAACGTCCGTATTAAATAACGACAATTTGTCAAATTCTTTCAGGAAGACATTTCCATATCGTTTGTCAATCAGTACTTTTTCAATATTCCTGAAATAGGATTTTCCCGGAGTATGAGCATGCACAGTTGTGCCTTTGCCCTTCGCCGGATCATACCGCATGACAACACTGCTGTTGTATGTCCACAGTACTTTGTGTAAGGGATCATAAGCGAGATTGGTATAGGCAGACATATCGCTTTGGGATATCTTTTCTTTTTCTTCCAGCACTCTTAAAGAGGGGCGTTCAGGATCTAATACCATCCGGAACAAGCCTGTGCGGGATAAAAGAAAAAATAAACCGGAGTCCACTACGGCGATGTCAAGGTAACGGATATGCTTATGCTGAATTTTTTCCAGTACGGAAGACGTAGCTTCCGCAATAAGGCGCTGCTTGTGCAGGAACGGAGTGAGATTGCCCGTCCGGTGATCTAATTCATACAATGAGCCGGCGGTGAGCACAAGCGATGTTCCCTGCTTCCAGGGCACAATTTTATAAACATGCGGAATGTTGTATTTCCTGTTTAAAAGAACATTTCCTTTTCCGTCAACAGATCGTATCATGTTGTCTGCTCCTCCCCACCAGAAATGAGTTCCTTCCGGAGTTCGTCCCACATGCAGGTAATCAGTCCTGTTATTATGAACACGATGGCAGGCAGTAGTTACAGGAACATCCATGTGCAGTCCCGTATTAACCGTCCCGATACACGTATGCCAGAACGAGTCTCTGGCAAAAGCAGAAAAGGATAGAGGGTAACGGAGCTGCTTCATGTCATATACAGCGGTTTGACGGAACGAATCACTAAACTGGTATAAATTTTCGCCTGCGGCAATGTACATGTTACCTTTATATCCGTGAATCTTAAACTGTCCGGTATAGTCAAATTTGATCTTCTTCCATACCGAATCTTCCATATGCATATAATAAACATCCCCTTCTGAGGCGTTTACCGACATCATGTATTGTCCGAAGAAATGAAAGACCCGGTTATGATGCATGTCGCGGTGGATCGGGTTGTGTACCCAAGTCTTTATCCGGCCCGATTCCATCTTCTTTTTGTAAATGGCAAACTGCTCTTCACCACCCGGCAAGATTTTCTTATATAGATAAACAAGCTCTTTATTGTTATTTATATAAAAATTATAACAATTTGGCATATTAAACCATGCCTCATTCAATGTATCATTTTTATATAAATACATTTTGTTGTTAAAAGCCCGGTAATCGTATGAGCTAAACATGAAAGTATGATCTTCGTAATTCCAGAAATTAGGGAAAAGAAGCGGAGGAGGTGCTTCTATTGTTATTTCCTTGTACTCATTGTTATATATATACCCGAGCGAATGACAAAAACAGTGTATCCAAATACGGCCTTTAGAGTCTTCGTAGAGTCTCCAGATATCATTAGAGGGCAAACCTTTTGATAAGTCAAAGATCCTCGGCGTATATCCGTTGTATTTTACAACCCCCTGTGGCGTGGCGGCCCATAAATATCCATATTTATCTACTGTAATATAATAAATATGGTTGGACGGCAGTCCGTTATGGATATTCAACTCATACTGGACCGGACGGGCAGTCAGCACATAAGGCAGCAATGCCGGTAACAGACACAACAGCAGCCCGTACAGATTCCAGAAGATCTGCTTCTTATATAAAAGACAGCGCTTTCCCCATCCCAATCTGAAAATTTTTCCGGTCATTGTGAATATATACGAGCAAGATAAAAAAATGATTATTGGGTAGTATCTGTCTTGCAATATTTAATCCGGTTTTATAGGGGAAACAGCAGAGACACGGTGCACAGCGTCTCTTCTGATAAATTACCAAAATACCGTAGGTTTGCACTTATTTTCCATTACTATAATCATACTTCGGCAACACATGCAGGCAACACTCGAACAGGCCATAAAGCTGGGTCTTCGTGAAGAAGAATTTGAAAAAATAAAAGAGGTACTGGGACGTACCCCTAATTTCAATGAAACCGCGATGTACTCCGTTATGTGGAGTGAGCATTGCAGCTATAAAAATTCGATCAAATGGCTGAAAACCCTGCCCCGCGAAGGAGCCAGGCTACTGGTGAAAGCCGGTGAGGAAAATGCCGGGCTCGTGGATATCGGCGACGGCTGGGGTTGTGTGTTCAAGATCGAATCCCACAACCACCCTTCTGCTATTGAGCCTTTCCAGGGCGCGGCAACAGGTGTGGGCGGCATTCACCGCGACATCTTTACGATGGGCGCACGCCCGGTGGCAGCGCTGAACTCGCTGCGGTTCGGTCGTCTCGACAATCCGAAAACCCGGTGGCTGATCAAAGGCGTCGTCAATGGCATCGGTCATTACGGCAACTGCTTCGGCGTACCTACTGTTGCCGGAGAGATCTACTTCGAGCACTGTTATCAGACCAATCCTCTTGTCAACGCTATGAGCGTAGGCGTAGTACAGGTAGGTACCGGAAAAACCATCTCTGCCACCTCTTACGGAGCAGGCAATCCCGTATTCATCGTTGGCGCCGCTACCGGTAAAGACGGCATCGGCGGCGCTTCATTTGCCTCTGCCGATATCAGCGAAGACAGCGCCGAGCAACTCCCCTCCGTACAGGTGGGCGACCCGTTTGAAGAAAAGAAATTGCTGGAAGCATGCCTGGAGACCATTACTACCGGGGCCGTAATCGGCATGCAGGATATGGGCGCAGCCGGCATTACCTGCTCCACCAGTGAAATGAGCGCCAAAGGGGAGCATGGCATGATCATCCACCTCGATAAGGTGCCTACCCGCCAGGAAAATATGAAACCCTGGGAAATGCTCCTCAGCGAAAGCCAGGAACGTATGCTGATCGTGCTGGAAAAAGGACGCGAGCAGGCAGTAATTGATATTTTCGAAAAATGGGATATCCATTGTGAGCAGATCGGGGAAGTAACCAGCGACAAAAACCTGAAATTCTACATGGATGGCGAGCTGGTAGCCGACGTGCCGGCAGAAAGCATGGTTCTGGGCGGCGGAGCGCCGGTCTACGAACGGGAGTATAGCGAGCCTGCTTATCTTGCAAAGATCAACAGTTTTGATCCGGGCAGTATTCCCGTACCTGCCGATCTTAAGAACATCGCTTTTCAGCTTGTACAATTGCCCAATATTGCCTCCAAGCGCTGGGTATATGAACAATATGACTCCATGGTGGGTACAGGCAACACCCATACCAACGCCCCTTCTGATGCGGCTGTGATCCGCGTCCACGGTACGCAGAAAGCGCTCGCCGTAACGACGGACTGTAACAGCCGCTATGTATTTGCCGACCCTTACAAAGGCGCTATGATCGCCGTGAGCGAAGCGGCACGCAATATCGTCTGCAGCGGCGGCATACCTGTAGGCGTCACCAACTGCCTCAATTTCGGCAATCCTTACAACCCCGAAGTATACTACCAGTTTGTACACGCCATCAAGGGCATGAGCGCAGCCTGCCTGAAGTTCGACACTCCGGTTACCGGCGGCAACGTCAGCTTCTACAACCAGTCGGAAGACGGCCCGGTGTATCCTACCCCCACAATCGGTATGGTGGGCGTGCTCGATTCCCAGGACCAGAAGATGACGCTCGACTTTAAAAAAGGCGGAGACTATATCTACGTTATCGGTACAAACCGGGACGATATTAACTGCTCCGAATATCTGCACCACATATGCGGCGTCACACATAGTCCTGCTCCGTATTTTGATCTGGACGAAGAATATGCAGTACAACAGGCTGTACTGCAACTCATCAACAAGGGATGCATATCTTCGGCCCACGATATTTCCGAAGGCGGCTTGTTCACCTGCCTGCTGGAAAGCGCGATGGTCCGCAGTTTCGGGTTCGAGATAGAAACAGCCGAAGGCATCCGGAAAGATGCATTCCTGTTTGGCGAAGCCCAAAGCCGGGTAGTGGTCACCGTAGATCCGCACTTGCACTCACTGCTTGAAAGTGAATTGCACAATATTCCTTTTACACGGATCGGGACGGTAACTGCTGACAAGAAGATAGTTGTGGACGAATTATCCTGGGGCTTCATTGACGACTGGAAAGAGCTGTACGATACGGCGCTGGAGAAGCTGCTGTAATTAAGAGCGGAACAGGTTATCAACCGGTTTTATCATCCCTGCCTTGAGCCTGTGGTGTAATCGCGGCTTGCTACATGATACTTATTACCTGCTACCTGATACGCTAACCATGTAATTCCCTACCTTTGCACCTTATTTTTGCATTACATGGATCGTAACTCAGTCATTGGATTCTCTCTGCTGGTAGCCCTGCTAATGGGGTATATCATATATAACAACTACTCCCAGAGTCAATTTCTGGAACAGAAACGCCAGCAGGAAATAGCCGACTCCATCGCCTATGCACGCACCGGCCGCCCGGCTACCGTAGCCGACAGTGTAAAAGCTGTAACAGCCGCATCAGACATTACAGAAGTAAAGGATGACTCCGTCCGGAATAATCTCCCGGCAGCTTTTCACGGCACTGCTGAGACGATTGTGCTTGAGAATAAAAAACTGAAACTGCTGTTTTCTTCAAAAGGGGGATATCCAACCGGGGCAGAAATAAAAGAATATAAAACCTCAGACCAGAAACCATTATATCTGTTCAACGGGCCGGACAATATATTGAGCCTCGGTCTCCCGGTAAATAATGGCGCGGTTACTACATCTGATCTCTACTTTACACCCAGGCGCATCACCACGTCCGAAGGCAGCCAGTCCCTTGAATTTCTTGCCGATCTGGGCAGCGGGCAGGAAGTACGCATACTCTATACCCTGCCTGAAGATGAGTATATGATGCGTTGCGACATCCACCTGGCAGGTATGCCGGGACGAAACTTCCCCCTCACCTGGCAGGTGCAGGCATTGCATACAGAGCAGGATATAAACACCGAGCGCACCAACAGCCAGATCTATTACCGGTTCATCAATAAAGATCATGATTATTTCACGATCAGTGAAGAAGACAAAGAGACCCTGAATGAGCGTACTCATTGGCTGGGCTTCCGCCTGCATTATTTCACCACGGCGCTGATCCATGACGACGGATTTACCAAAGCGGATATTGCCACCTCAACCAATACCGGCAGTGATGAGATCGTAGCTAAAAACCGTACTGTATTTGATCTGCCGGTAAAAGAAGGTAGCAACCAGGATTTTACCTTCGACTGGTATATCGGCCCCAACCATTATAATACACTCAAATCTTACCAGATAGGACTGGACGACATGGTTCCGCTGGGTTATGGCATATTTGCCTTTGTAAAATATATCAATAAATGGCTGATTATACCCGTATTCGACCTGCTCAGCGGTTTTATCAGTAACTACGGTGTGATCATCATGCTGCTGACTGTTTTCATACGGCTGCTGCTTTCTTTCTTCACCTACAAAAGCTATTTGTCATCCGCCAAAATGCGGGTACTGAAACCTGAGATCGACGAACTGCGCGCCAAACATGGCGATGATCAGCAACGTTTCGGTATGGAGCAGATGAAGCTGTACCGCTCTGCCGGTGTCAACCCGCTGGGGGGATGCCTCCCGATGCTGCTCCAGTTACCGATCCTGTTCGCCATGTTCTATTTCTTTCCGTCCAGTATAGAGCTCCGGCAGGAATCCTTCCTTTGGGCGCATGACCTGTCTACTTACGACAGTATTGCACGCATCCCCAACATTCCGTTTTTCGGGAATCACATCAGCCTGTTCACCCTCCTGATGACGGCATCCAGCATGTTCCTGGCGTTGTATAACCGGAATATGACACCGCAGGATCCGAACAACCCGGTAATGAAATATCTCCCGTTCATCTTTCCGATTATCCTGATGGGCGTATTCAACAAAATGGCGGCGGCGCTTACATTCTATTATTTTTTCAGCAACATGCTAAGCATTCTTCAGCAATTCATCATCCAGAAATTCATCATCGACGAAAAGAAAATCCACGCGCAGATCCAGGAGAATAAAAACAAGCCTGCCACACCTTCCAAATGGCAGCAGCGCATGGAGGAAATGCAGAAAGCACAGATGGAACGCGGGAAGCAGAAAACGATAAAGAAGTAAAAAATAATGAGCCAATTAGCTGATCAGCTAATTGGCTCATTAAAAGAATCATTTAGCAGCTTACTTCCTTCCCAGCACTTTTTCTACAGCGCTGATAATATTGCCCTTACCCAGGCCATACTTTTCCAGTAATTCCACCGGCTTTCCGCTTTCGCCGAATGTATCGTTTACCGCTACAAACTCCTGCGGAGCAGGAATATGACGCGACAGCACACCTGCAATACTTTCACCCAGACCACCGTTCACCTGGTGTTCTTCGGCAGTTACCACGCAACCTGTTTTTTGAAGAGAGCGGATCACGGCCGCTTCATCCAGCGGTTTGATGGTATGCATATTGATCAGCTCTACGGAGATGCCTTTTTCAGCGAGCGCCTTTCCGGCTTCCACAGCGGTCCACACCAGGTGCCCGCAGGCAATGATCGTTACGTCTGTCCCTTCGGCAAGCACTTCTGCTTTCCCGATTTCGAAAGATTGATCTTCCGGAGTAAAATTGGCCCATTTCGGACGCCCAAAACGCAGGTACACCGGGCCTTCATGTGCTGCGATAGCGATAGCCGCAGCTTTGGTCTGGTTATAATCGCAGGGAACAATTACCGTCATGCCCGGCAGCATTTTCATCATCCCGATGTCCTCCAGCACCTGGTGCGTAGCGCCGTCTTCTCCCAGCGTAAGACCGGCATGCGAAGCGCATATTTTCACATTTTTCCCACTGTACGCTACCGACTGGCGTATCTGGTCATAAACACGGGAAGTAGAAAAATTTGCAAATGTAGTGGTGTACGGGATCTTCCCGCCGATAGCCAGACCGGCAGCTACGCCGATCATATTAGCCTCTGCGATCCCGCACTGGATAAAGCGATCCGGAAATTCTTTTATAAATCCGTTCAGCTTCAGCGATCCGGCAAGGTCAGCAGTAAGCGCTACCACAGCGGGGTTGCGGCGGGCAGCCTCAAGAATGCCGTCTCCGAACCCGGCGCGTGTTTCCTTTTCGTTCAGGAGTTGAATATCTGTTATGGACATGAGCTTTGAATCGGTGGCAAAATTAGTCTATCCTTTCGTTAAAACATAACCCCATTCCTTAAGCCAGTTAACTACCTTTTGCCGGTAATCTCCCTGGATGATCACCTGGCCGTCCTTCACACTGCCGCCGGTACCGCAGCGGGTCTTCAGCTGCTTTCCGAGTGCTTCCAGATCTTCTGTGGAGCCTGCAAACCCGGATATCAGCGTCACCACTTTACCCGCCCGCTGCCTGGTATCGAGCTTTACCTGCAACTTCTGCTTTTCTTTGGGTAATGTTTCCTGCTGATCATGCTCCGGTAGACTGTTACGGTAATAATCCGGGTCTGTGGAATACACCAGACCTGAGATCCCCCTCTGCTGTTTTGCCGACATAATTTATACTTTTTTCAACCTGTAAAAGTGGTAAAGTTCCGCATTATTCAAAATAAATCCCGTCTAAAAATCTGGCGCCCGTTCTCTTTAAAAGATCCGGATACTGCAATTATTTTTTGATGAAAACCGCAAACCTGTACAAAATTTTATGAAACAGTAGTACTTTTAACGTGGAATAATGACTACATGAAATACGAAATCAGGCAATCAGGGAAATTCAAATACGTTGAAGAAGGTTCCGGAGAACCATTAGTCTTGTTACACGGCCTGTTTGGTGCATTAAGTAATTTTAAAGATCTTGTTGATCATTTCAGGCATACACATACTGTTGTAATACCCTTGTTGCCTTTGTTTGATCTTTCGTTGCTGGATACTTCAGTGGGCGGCCTGGCGAAGCATGTGCAGAAGTTTATAGATGCCCGTGGCTATCCTAAGGTACATCTGCTGGGCAATTCCCTGGGTGGGCACGTAGGTCTGGTATACACACTGAAGCACCAGGAGCATGTAAAAACAATCACCCTTACCGGCAGCTCCGGCCTGTTTGAGAACGGGATGGGAGAGACCTACCCCAAGCGCGGCGACTATGACTACATCCGGAAAAAGACCGAGCTTACCTTCTATGACCCGGCAGTAGCTACAAAAGAGCTGGTAGACGAAGTATACGGCATCGTTAATAACCGGCTGAAAGCGCTTAAGGTCATCTCGCTGGCCAAATCCGCCATCCGCCATAACCTGGGCAACGAACTAAACAGCGTACAGACGCCAACCTGCCTGATATGGGGGCAAAATGACACCATCACACCTCCTATGGTCGCAGAAGAATTTCACACGCTGATACCAAACTCCGAATTGCACTGGATTGATAAATGTGGCCATGCACCTATGATGGAGGTACCGGGCGAGTTTAACCGTATTCTGGGCGACTTCCTGACTCGCCACAAAGGATAAACATTTTCTTAAAAACTCTTTAATAAATAATATCCGGTTAAATCTGGTGCAGGATTTGTATGTATATTATTAAAGTGCCCGAATCTATGCTCATCGAAAAATTAATATCACCTGTCATACCCACTTTACTGCCTACGGATAGCGGGAGCCGGGCATTGCATCTGATGGAGGCAAACAATGTTACACATCTTCCTTTAGTTATAAATAATGAATATACTGCCCTGGTGCAGGAACATTTGCTGATAGACTGGCCTACGCCAGAATCTCCTTTGAGCATGGTGGATTTTCTGGATTATAAGCCCGCTGTTATTGCGTCAGGGCATCCTTTCGACGCGCTCCGGATAGCACATGCGTATAACCTCGACATTGTGCCGGTGATAGATAATATGAATATCTATCTCGGAGCTATTACCCGTAATAACCTGCTCAACTATATCACTGAAAACAGTGGGCTGGACCATCCCGGAGGGATCATTATTCTTGAAATTGCGCAACGGAATTATTCTCTGGCGGAAATAGCACGGATCTGCGAAAATGAAGATATAACAATAATCAGTACACAGCTTTATACAGATACCGAAAGCGGTATGCTGCACGTCACGCTCAAAACCAACCGTACAGACCTGAGCGGCGTCAGTAGGAGCTTTGAGCGATATGGCTATATTGTCCGGAAGGTATTTGGCGCTGAACTAAACGAAGATCATATGCTGAGCCGCTATAAGTCGTTGATGAACTATCTGAATATATAGCTTTCTACATGTAAATAATATCTCCTGTTTCAGGAGTAAATGGATTGAGATTCACGACATAATAACTTTCTTCAGGCGCAAAAGCGGGTAATAATCACCACAACCGTTTCCCCAGCTTGTCCCCTTATGACCATTTTCTATAGTCATATCACAGTCAACAAATAAAAAATAGCCTAATAAAAAATGTTTGACACAAAACTCACAAATGTAGTTTTCATTGAAATAGAATGATTTAAACATAATTTTTATCAAACAATTAAATTAACGATACATTTCATAAACTTCGGCATAAAAAAATTGGCCTCTTTTTTGCCTAAGACGTAATAGATTATCGAGGCATGTTGTTTTATATTAATTTATTTATATTTTTATAAGAAGTAAAAAAATTTTGTATAAAAAACATGTGAGAGAACAAATTCTAAATTATATTTGTTGCGTACCCTGTCCGGTTATCCATTTAATTTAGTAACCGCTTTTCGTAATTAGTATTTTATATATTATCTCTATTAGCCACAAAAAGAAAAGAAAACTCTTATGAGAAAAGCTGATGTAGTAAGCAGTATTGCTGAAAAAACGGGAGTGCCGAAAGTGGATATCCTGGTAGCGCTGGAAGCGTTTTTTAAAGAAGTAAAAACATCACTCGTAGAAGGAGAGCCGGTATACATACGTGGATTCGGCAGTTTTATCCTGAAAAAACGAGCTGCCAAGATCGGCCGCAACATCAAGAAGAATGTTGCCGTTGAAATACCCGAACATTATATCCCTGCTTTCAAACCCGCTAAGGAATTTGTACAGGCTGTTAAGGAAAGCAACCATAAGCTGGTAGAGTCTGAAGCCAAAGAAGACTAATCTGCAGCTGTAGCGTACGGCAATCTGTATTTTACTATCTTTGCAGGGAAACCGGATTTTTCTTGCGTAAAGTACATTATCTTACACTTGCCGTCTCTATCGGATGCATTGCTTTATTATATGTGTGGGGGAAAACCATTCCTCCGGCTAAAAAGGATTTAAATCCTGATATATCCGGGGGAATGGTTTCTGCACATCTGCATACATCTCTCTCTATCGATTCTTTGTTACAGGCAGCACGAAAAACGGTTCCCGTTCATGCGCTGGAACAAATTGATGCAGTCGAAAATGAAATAGCTTCCGGCGCCGATTCACTCGCTATGGCGCCGGGTATCACCCGTCTCGCACGCATATGGCAGGAGCATAAACAATTCCCTGTTGCCGCACATTATTATGCAAAAGCTGCAAAGTTGGAAAAATCCGAAAAAAGTCTCAACTTTGCAGGCCAATTTTTTCTGCAGTTGGTACAACACACCCATTCACATGATATGCAGGTGTGGGTAGCGCAACAGGCAATAGATTGCTTCCGGCAGTCGCTGTTGATTAACCCGGATAACGACACTACCAAATTGGCATTGGCGGCAGGATATATTGAAGGGACCGGTGAAACGATGGAAGGTGTACAGGTGCTATTGGGTATTACCCGTGAAGTGCCTGAGCATATACCCGCCAACCTGATGCTCGGCAGGCTTGCAGTTCAGTCCGGCCAGTATGACAAAGCCATTGAACGCTTTGAAACAGTATTATCACAGGAAGCCGGTAACACTGAGGCATTGTACTTTATGGCAGAAGCGTACAAAGGAAAAGGGAATAAAGAAAAAGCGATCGAGCTTTTTGAAGCATGTAAAAAATTAGTGAATAAACCTGAATTTACCAGGGAAATAGATCAATATATAAATTCATTCAAATAACAATCAAATTACCGTATTATGCCTTGTGGTAAAAAAAGAAAACGTCATAAAATCGCTACACACAAACGTAAAAAGCGCCTGAGAAAGAACCGTCATAAGAAGAAAAACAAATAGCCGGAATACCGCTGTATATCATCAGCTTCCCGGTTCTTCTTCTTATTTATTATTTACGCCGGCATTTTCCTTACACCTTTTGCAATTACAGGCTTCTTGCCGGCAAGAGGTGTAGGGTTTTGTTGTTGGGCGGCCGGATTGCCGGATGGGATATATCCGGGACCGGATAAAAGACGGTAACAATGAACAAAGAACTGATTATCAATACTTCCGTTGAAGGGGTGGAAATTGCCCTCCTGGAAGATAAAAAGCTCGTAGAATTACATTATGAGCATGGGCAGAGCGAATTTGCCGTAGGCGATCTTTATTTAGGAAAGGTAAGAAAATTAATGCCGGGGCTGAATGCGGCTTTTGTGGATGTAGGCTTTGAAAAAGATGCTTTTCTGCATTATACAGATCTCAGCCCTTATTGTAAGTCCCTGCTTAAATTCACCAAACAATCTGCCGCCGGAAATCCATCATGGGGAGAAGATTTTGGCCGGTTTCCCAATGAGCCGGATATTCTGAAAAATGGCAAAATCACCGAAATACTCAGCCAGAAGCCAGAAGTACTCGTACAAATACTCAAAGAGCCGATCTCATCCAAAGGACCGCGTCTGAGCTGCGAAATATCCCTGCCTGGCCGCTTCCTTGTGCTGACGCCCTTCAACGATATTATCGCTATATCCCGGAAAATACACTCCGCAGACGAACGTAAACGACTGCAGCGGATCGTGGAGAGCATTAAGCCAAAGAATTTCGGCGTGATCGTACGGACAGCCGCCGAAGGCAAAAACACTGCGGAACTGCATTCCGACATACTAAACCTTGCCGAAATGTGGCAGGGCGTGCAGCAAAATCTGAAAGGAGCTAAAGCTCCCAGAATCATCATGAGCGAACAGGATAAAACAACATCTATCCTGCGCGATCTCCTTAGCGAAAGTTTTCAGCGTATTGTGATAAACGATAAAAAGCTGATGACCGAAACCCGCGAATATATCAGCCGTATTGCCCCGGAAAAAGAAGAAATCGTATCTCTGCACAGCAGCAGCCAGCCTATATTCGACCAGTTCGGCATCACCAAGCAGGTGAAAGCTTCTTTCGGGAAAACCGTAAATCTCAACAGTGGCTCTTACCTGATTATCGAACATACTGAAGCGCTGCACGTCATTGATGTAAACAGCGGCACCCGGAGTGCGGATGCCGGACAGGAGCAAAATGCGCTGGCAACAAATCTGGAAGCCGCACAGGAAATATGCCGGCAGATGCGTCTGCGTGATCTGGGTGGTATCATTATCATTGACTTCATTGATATGAAGCTTCCGGAAAACAAACGCAAGTTGCTGGATGCAATGGAAGGTTACATGCAGCATGACCGTGCCCGCCATACGATCCTGCCGGTTTCCAAATTCGGACTGATGCAGATCACCCGTCAAAGGTTGCGCCCCGAGCTGAATATATCAACTGCAGAAGTCTGCCCTACATGTAAAGGCACCGGCAAGATCGGCCCTTCAATACTCCTGGCCGATGATATCGAAAAAGATCTGAAATATCTTGTCAACCAGGGGCACCGTGCACTGTCCCTGCAGGTACATCCCATACTGGAAGCATACCTGACCAAAGGACTGTGGTTTAATTCTCTCCGTGCAAAATGGAGCAATAAATACAAGGTAAAGCTGAAGATCATTTCCGATAACAATGCGCCGATCACACAGTATCATTTTTATGATCAGAAGACGGAAGATCTGATAAAATTATAAAGCGGTGTTACCGGAATGAAGGGTTTTACGGGGCAGTCTTATTACCTTTATCACCTATGATACAGCTTGATCTTAGCGGGATTACGCTGCCTTTAAAGAAAGAGCAGGGTAAGGTTACGGTATATGATCCGTTCCGTAAAAGATGGATTGCATTGATGCCTGAAGAACAGGTACGTCAATACCTGGTGCGCTATATGACAGATGCCCTGCAATACCCTGCAGGGATGATCGCCATAGAAAAACAGATCATTGTGGGCAACCGTTACAAACGATTTGACCTCGTGGTGTATGACCGTAGCCATATACCCTGGATGCTTGTTGAATGCAAAGCGCCGGAAGTATCAATTTCGGAAAAAACGTTACACCAGTTACTCAATTATCATCGTGCCATACCTTGCCGTTACTGGCTGCTCAGCAACGGGCACCAGCATTATTGTGCCGACGCATCCAACCGGGAGCAGATCACCTGGCTCACCCGGTTACCTGCCTATGATCTGTGAATAGGCTTCTTCATCCCGGAGCAGCTCCAGTGCTTTCCGCACCACATTATCTACCTGTGTGCTGATCTTGTAATAGCCTTTATTGCGAAAAAGAATGCGGGCCATCTGGGCTTTGACCTGTACTTCAAAATAGTGGGCATTAGCCGGCCTGGATAATATCCGGGTTGCCGCAGCCTTGTCGAATACAGGCAGCATACCCAAATAATTTTTTACCAGCACATGCGTCTTGTCGAAGTTCCGGTCAAAATCTTCTACGGTCTTATAATCAGCCCATACAGATTGATGAGTTGCATAATAATCCCACAATACATTTCTAAGCTCGTCGCTGAAGATCATGCTGAGCAGACCGGACGCAAGGCGTGCTGTATCATATGGCACATACACATCCGGGGTGATGCCGCCGCCGCCATATACAACCCTGCGGCCGTTCGTATAATATTTTACAGTATCCGCCGCCGCCAGTGTATCGCCGCCGCTACGCACATTTTCTGTAATCCTTCTGACATAATCATCATGATATGCTTCCCGTCCTTGTGCAAAGGGGCGCTGGATGCTCCGTCCGGAAGGAGCATAATATCTGGCCGTGGTAAGCCTCAGTGCGGAGCCGTCATCGAGGTTGTATTGCTCTTGCACCAGCCCTTTCCCGAATGTACGTCGCCCCACTACAATACCCCGGTCCCAGTCCTGTACAGCGCCGGCAATGATCTCGCTGGCAGAAGCCGAATTCTCATCTACGAGCACAATCAACCGGCCGGCTTCAAATAAGCCCGGGTCACCTGCATGATATGATTCCCTTCTGGTTTTGCGCCCTTCTGTATATACGATCAGGTTCTTACCGGTCAGAAACTGGTCAGAAATTTTTACGGCAGGTTCCAGGTAGCCGCCCGGGTTTTGCCTCAGATCAAGAATGAGCTGAGTCATGCCGGCAGCATTCAGCTCCTGAAGCCCTTTCATAAACTCATTAAAGGTAGTAGCGCTAAACCGGTTGATGCGTATATAACCTGTAGCAGTATCAAGCATCAGGCTGGCATCCACACTATATAAAGGTATTACATCCCGTGTCACTGTAACGTCCCTGTACTGCCCGTTAAGGGCATCCTTCACCTGTATCCGCACATCAGTATGCTGTTTGCCGCGGAGCAATGCAATAATCCCTTCCGAGGTAATGCTATTGCCGGCAATAAGGCTGTCTTCTACTTTAATGAATTTGTCGCCGACTTCAATTCCCGCTTTCTGTGCCGGGCCGCTTTCTACTATAGAAGTTACCTGTATCGTATCACGGATAATATAAAATTCCACACCGATACCAAAGAAGCTCCCCTCCAGATCTTCATTCACACCCTGAAGCTCTTCAGCCGGAATATAGATGGTATGCGGATCCAGATGACTGATAATACCAGTAACGGCATCCCGGTACAGCAGGTTCGTATTGAGCGTGTCTACGTAACGTTCCGTAATGAGATCAATGATCTGTTCCAGGCGGTCGTTACGCATAATAATCGCCTGGATATCGCGCTTATGGCGCAAAGTATCGCGCAGCCTGAAGCCAAGCGACATACCCAATATCATAATCAGGGAAAACAGCAGAGGTGTCCAGACACGCAACCGGCCGGATCTTTTTTCTTCCATTCTGGTAAAGCTGAATGCAAAGTTAATGGCAAATAATGATGTTCCCTCGTTTTAAATTGAATGTTGCACATACAATATTAAAAGCTGGTCTCACACTCCCCGCATTCCTTTATCCGTTAATTTTACGGTTAAAAATTGCCCATGTCATCATTGCTCTTAGCAGAAAGCGGATCAACAAAAACCGACTGGTGCCTTATCCGTAAGGGGAAGGAACCGGTCCATTTCAGGACTACGGGCATCAATCCGTATCTGCAGTCTGAAGAAGACATCCATACCCTCCTGGCAACAGAGGTAAGCAGGGATTCCGCACTGTACGCACCTGATCATATCAGCTTTTACGGCGCCGGAACCGGCAGTGAGCATACACAACAGCAGATCGGGAATATACTCCGCGGTTTTTTCAGGACGGACAACGTAGAAGTGCAGAGCGATATAATGGCCGCCGCCCGCTCCTTATGCGGTATACAGGAAGGCGTTGTCTGTATACTCGGGACGGGTAGCAACTCCTGCTATTATAACGGCGCTACCATCAGCCGGCAGCTGGCTTCGCTGGGTTATATCGCAGGTGATGAGGGCAGCGGTAATCATATGGGTAAGCGGATACTTCAATACTACGCTTACCAGACCTTTGATGAAGACCTCCGGATGGCTTTTGAGCAAATTGCCGGGGATACGCTGCCGCATATCCTGCATAAGCTCTATAAAGAACCCTTTCCCAACCGTTACCTGGCCGGTTTCGTTCCGCTGCTGATCCAAAACCGCGGGCACTATATGGTTGAAAATATCATTGAGGATTGTCTGAATGATTTTTTTATGCACCATATCCTGAAATACCGGGAAAGCTGGAAGCATCCTGTTTATTTCACAGGATCTGTTTCCTGGGAATTCCGGGATGTGATTGCCGGATTATGCTGCCAGTACGAACTGGAAGCAGGCGGCTTCAGCAAAAGCCCGCTGGAAGGACTGATCCGGTATCATATGCAATTGCTTTAACACCCCCCGAAATGATAAGGCGAATGCAATTCGCCTCTACTAACATTCATCCCTCAATCCTCACCCCTGATTAAAAAGAGAAAAGCCCGGGAAAATTCCCGGGCTTTTCTCTTTTTAACGATTAGTCTTATAACATGATTAACGTTGGTTGCTCAACTGCGGATGGGGCGGAGCTACTGTGCTCGGACCATCTTCACCCGCCTGAGCGGCACGATACATTACAGAGTTGGGATCACCTGGCTGTCCGTACTGGAAGATAAAGCGATTGCGGTCAACACCATGATTATCGCTCATATACTCCTGGATAGCGTTTACACGATCCCAGCTGCGTTGTTGCTGTACCTTGCTTGCATTACCCTGACCGATCAGTACGATCTTACAAGTCGGGTTAGCCTGCATTTGAGCTGCCAGCGTAGCAAGCTGTGTTTTCATGGCAGCAGTAATGCTACGGCTGCTTCCGGAGAATGTAATATTACCTGCAGAGATATTGCTGCACGGAGC
The DNA here is from genome assembly GCA_964527735.1 of uncultured Chitinophagaceae bacterium. Taxonomy (GTDB): domain Bacteria; phylum Bacteroidota; class Bacteroidia; order Chitinophagales; family Chitinophagaceae; genus JBEBVQ01. Next base: position 35,115 of record CAZGPG010000016.1, read on the forward strand.
GGCAACAGCGTCACAGTTACAGGGACATTCGCCAACACCATCTGCGTCTACCGGCTGACATTCAGTCGGCGTGATCAGTTGTTTATCCAGATAGTCAGGTACACCGTCACCATCAGTATCCAGCGGGCAACCGTGGCTGTCAACAGCTACACCTTCCGGAGTTCCGGGACATTTGTCAAACTGGTCTGCGATACCGTCACCGTCTGCATCAGACAGGATCGGCTCAGGCAGCTTCATATGACGCGGAGCGCTCAATTCACCATACACATGATCCAGCGGATTCAGCCAGTACAGCGGCTCAACATTTCTCTTGCTGCCAATATTGAAGTTAAGACCCAGAGAAGTATAGTGGATCATATCTTTTCCGACAGTCACAACGGGAGAACCACCAACCTGTTCTGCCCAGCGTTGTCCGTCCACCAGATCTTCGCCGCCTGCAAAGGCTGTGATACGATGCTCTATGGACAAATTAACGCGCTTGGAGAATTTGATCTGGGTACCTGCGCCAACGCTACCAACCCAGTTAAGCGTCTTTCTATCGTTGAAAATCCTGCGGTTATTGGCCTCGGTTTCAGCAGCAGTTTCATACGTTTCATCCATACCATCCAACAGATCTTTTATTACGTTCTTGCGATCTTTATAAGAAATCTGTCCGGTATTGGGATCCAGATATTGGCTGTACACACTGGCATACAAAGCTTCATATCCGGTAGTATTATCCTGGAGTGCATTTACCCATGTCTGATAAGCATTGGCGCCCACACCTACATAACCGTAAAAGGCAACACCTACCTTACCGCGATGGAAACGGATATTGTTCGTTGTAGCGATCAAATCCAGGTTCAATTGGTGCGCTTCAGTTCTGTAGTTATAAAATACAGTACTCATGGGCTGATATTGATACCCGTTATTCTCACCATTCCATGCAGGATTGTTTCCATGGTTTGTTGCAGGACGGTAGTTCATCCCCTGACCTACTCCATATATGTATTGCAACCTGGTAGAAATTGTGTAACCCCAGGATTTACGCACATGACCATGAAATCCATAACCGCCTTTGGTATTTTCCCACAAATACATAGAAGGCACATCGCCATCTACATTATACAGACCCGCGCCTACACCAATTTCCCACATACTCTTGGGCTTTGCCGGGAATGCATATTGGTGGTTTAAATATTTGCGATGCTGTTCGCGACGATGCTTCGGTACATAGGTAGAGTCCAGCACATCGTAACTTTCACCCCGATAAGTCATATCGCGGTTTGTATATTGTGACGCGCCTTCCTGGCCGCTGCTTTCCTGGGCTGATACCGGCGCTGTAAGCATAACAGAGCACAAGCCCGCTAGTAATAGGTACTTCTTGTTGACCATGACAGATTGTTTATGTAAAAAGACTTTTTGGTTAAAAATGATATGACAAAGATAGAGCAGGGTTTTCAAAAAACAAAAAAACGACTATTTTTTATTTCATCAATGCCTGACTCTCTATGTAACAACGATTGTGCCAAAAAAAAAAAATTATTGATTGAATTAATAAAATCTTCCCCCGACTTTTGTAATCTTGAGTCCGGACATTCGTCATATTAATGAAAAGCATAAACAGTGTAATTGGTAATGAACTGGACGCATTCGAACGGAAATTTGCGGCTAACGTAAAGGGTAGCAATTCTTTACTTGACCGTATCATGCGTTTTATCATCCGCCGGAAAGGTAAGCAGATGAGGCCTATGTTCGTATTGCTTTCGGCCAAAATAGCAGGGGGTATCACAGAAGGTACCTACCGCGCGGCATCTCTTATTGAGCTGCTCCATACTGCCACCCTGGTACATGATGATGTGGTAGATAATGCTATGGTTCGTAGAAATTTTTTCTCAATAAACGCATTGTGGAAAAATAAGATTGCTGTGCTCGTAGGTGATTATCTGCTGGCCAAAGGCCTCCTGTTGTCTGTTGATCATGAAGATTATAAGATATTGCAGATCACTTCCCGCGCTGTAAAAGAGATCAGCGAAGGTGAATTGTTACAAATGGAAAAAGCCAGGAAACTGGATATCAGTGAAGATGTATATTTCGAGATCATCAAAGCAAAAACAGCCTCGCTCCTTTCAGCCGCCTGTGCTGCAGGCGCTTATTCATCCGCCGGCGACAACACCGAAACAGAACGCTTCAGGCTCTTCGGAGAAAAAGTTGGCATCGCCTTTCAGATAAAAGATGATCTCTTTGATTATGGTGCAGATAAAATAGGTAAGCCGACAGGCATTGATATTAAAGAGAAAAAAATGACCCTGCCGCTTATATATACCCTGCAGCATGCAGACCGGGAGACGCGGAGAAAGATTATCTACATCATTAAAAACAACAGCACAGACCGGCGGAAGGTAGCAGAAGTTATTAATACGGTACAACAATCCGGAGGTATCGGATATGCTACCCGGAAAATGAAAGAATATCAGCAGGAAGCCATACAGATATTGCACCATTATCCGGACACGCCTGCCCGCCAGGCCATGGAGGAACTGGTAAACTATGTTATAGAACGGGAGTACTGATTGTCCTGCGCATGCATCCGGCAGGTTCTTATTAACTTGCAGGGATTTTATACGTATGAGCACACACGCAACAGCCAGTGAAGGATATATAGAGGTATTAGGTGCAAAAGTGCACAATCTGAAAAATATTGATGTACGCATCCCTAAAAACAAACTGGTAGTCATTACCGGTATCAGCGGCAGCGGAAAGTCATCCCTTGCTTTTGACACCATCTTTGCCGAAGGACAACGCCGCTATATGGAGAGCTTTGCCGCCTATGCACGCCAGTTCATGGGTGATATTGAACGGCCCGATGTAGACAAGATCACCGGCCTCTCGCCGGTTATCTCCATTGAGCAGAAAACCACCAACCGGAATCCAAGATCTACCGTAGGTACCGTAACAGAAGTCTACGACTTTTTACGTCTGCTCTATGCCCGTACAGGAGAAGCGTACTCCTATAATACGGGAAAGAAAATGACGAAGTTCAGTGAAGCGGAGATTATAGCGCATATCAGGGAACATTTTAACGGGAAAAGAATCATACTGCTGGCGCCTCTGATACGCGGGCGCAAAGGTCACTACCGTGAACTTTTCGAGCAGCTCCGCAAACAGGGATACCTGAAAGTACGCATAGACGGAACCATACAGGACATGAAAGACCGGATGCAGCTCGACCGGTATAAGATCCATGATATAGAATTGGTGGTAGACCGGCTGGTGGTGCAGGACGACGCTAAAACCCGCCTGGCACAAAGCGTGCAGAAAACCCTTCAGACAGGCAAAGACCTGATATTCGTGCTCGATGCAGACACGGATACAATGGCGCAATACAGCAAACAGCTGATGTGCGCTGATACCGGTATTTCTTACGAAGAACCTTCGCCTAATACTTTTTCCTTCAACTCTCCTTACGGCGCCTGCCCTCATTGCAAGGGGCTTGGCAGCATCTATCAGATCAATATGGAAGAGGTGATCCCCGATGATACCAGAAGCCTTAATGACGGCGGCATTGCGCCTCTGGGCGCAGAAAGGGAAGCCTGGGCCTGGCAACTGGCGCAGGCGGCGGCAAAAAAACATAAAATACCATTGAATGTCCCCGTTAAGCAGATAGCGCCGGCACAGCTTAACATCATACTTTACGGAAACGAAGAAGGAAACATTACGTACACCGAAGAAGGAAACACACAAGCAACACTGCCGCAGCAATACGAAGGTGTTGTCAATATGATACTGCGCTGGTTTCATGAAACCACGTCGGAAGCCATACGCGACTGGGCTGAAGGTTATATGCAATTACAAACCTGTCCCGCATGCGATGGCGCCCGGCTCAAAAAGGAAAGTCTTTGGTTCCGGATAGACAATACCGATATCGCAACCCTTGCTCAAAAATCATTACAGGAGGCGGCAGCATGGTTCCAGGACCTTGATCACAGACTCAGCGAACGGCAACAGGTAATTGCACGGGATATTCTTAAAGAGATCCGGGAGCGTCTGCGCTTCCTGCTGGATGTCGGGCTGCACTATCTCACGCTAAGCCGGCCCTCCCGCACGCTCAGCGGCGGAGAGTCGCAGCGTATCCGTCTCGCCACGCAGATCGGTTCGCAACTGACCGGCATTACCTATATCCTCGATGAGCCCAGCATAGGCCTGCATCAGCGCGACAACCACCGGCTGATCCAGGCGCTCCGCAATCTGCGCGACGGCGGCAACTCCGTACTCGTCGTTGAGCACGACAAAGACATCATGCTCGCTGCCGACTATCTTATTGACATTGGCCCTGCGGCAGGCTACCATGGCGGGAGGATCGTAAGCCAGGGCACGCCCGGCGAGGTGGTCAAAGATAATACGACTACAGCCGGATTTCTGAACAATACGCTGAAAATCGCCATCCCGGAAGAACGACGTAAAGGCAACGGGAAAACGCTGACCTTAAAAGGCGCACAGGGGAATAACCTGAAAAATGTAAATCTTACCTTACCCCTCGGCACGTTTACATGTGTCAGCGGCGTATCCGGCAGCGGTAAAAGCACGCTGATCAACGAAACGCTGTATCCCCTTCTCGGCAAACACTGCTATCACAATTTCAAACAGCAACCGATGCCCTATAAGTCCATCAGCGGACTGGAGCATATCGACAAGGTTATTGAAATAGACCAAAGCCCCATTGGTCGGACCCCACGCAGCAATCCCGCTACTTACTGCGGATTTTTCAATGAGATACGCCAGCTTTTCGCCCAGGTGCCGGAAGCGAAAATACGTGGTTACAATGCCGGCAGGTTTTCTTTCAACGTAAAAACAGGACGCTGTGAAACCTGCCAGGGAAGCGGTATGCGTGTGATCGAAATGAACTTCCTGCCCGATGTATATGTGCCGTGCGAAAAGTGCAACGGGAAACGTTATAACAGGGAAACCCTTGAAATACGGTATAAAGGAAAATCCATCGCAGACATACTGGAGATGACCGTAGATGATGCCGTGGGCTTTTTTACCAATGTCCACTACCTGCACCGGAAAATAAAAACGCTTCAGGATGTAGGGCTTGGATACATTACACTCGGGCAGAACGCCGTAACGCTCAGCGGCGGTGAAGCGCAACGTGTAAAGCTGGCTACCGAACTTTCCAAACGCGACACCGGACAAACCATATACATCCTCGACGAACCTACGACAGGATTACACTTCCAGGATATCGAACATTTGCTCAATGTGCTCAACCGGCTTGTGGACAGAGGGAATACCGTATTGGTGATCGAGCATAACCTCGATGTGATCAAAGTTGCCGATTACCTCATCGACATGGGTCCCGAAGGCGGAAACGGCGGTGGTCAGATTTTAGGCGCCGGCACACCGGAAACCATTGCCGGCATACCCGAAAGCCATACCGGCCACTACCTGAAGGAAGAATTAATACCGTCGTAGAGACGCGATTTATCGCGTCTCTACATTATCATTGTATAACCACCCGTTTGGTAATCTGTCCCCTGCCTGCAACATCAGAAAAACGAAAATAATAAACACCCCTGCTCCACGCTGATACGGGCACATTAAGCTCTTTATACAGTTCTCCCGACCAGATCATCTGGCCCTGCACATTATATGCAGCAGCACGCAACAGCGCGCCTGACTGTGGTTTCAGATACAGTTCTGAATGTGCGGGCACGGGAAATATACTTACAATATCTGTTGGCAGGTTTACAGAGCGGATACTGCCGGGGAACGGCAGGTTATCATCATGCTCTATCGTAAAATTCTCGTTACTGATATCAAAGAATACATTCCCCTTCGCTTTTACCTTGATCCGCGCGGCAGACGTAGTATTCACATTCGGCACCGTGATAACAGCAGATCCGGTATTCGGTAAGGCGGAAGCTACGGGCACCGGATATGTGTACCCGCCATCAACAGAAAGATATATATCCACCAGATTGCAGCCAACAGGCGCCACATCCGTACCACCAACATCCCAGCTTACTGTTTGCATACTGCCCCCTGCCCAGGTTACAGTGGCAGCATCCGGCATGGTGACTTTAAACGGCGCTGTAGTGCGGACTACATGCAGCATTACATGATCGTTAGGAAAATTGAAACTTCCCAACCCGTTATGTATATTCCTTACCGTTAGCCGGAACCGGAGCTGGCGGGCAGTATCCGGTAATTTCTCTCCCGTGTAAGCAGTGATATTGTTTACCAGTTGCGGTAACGCCGGGAATACGCGTACCGGTGATGTATCCGGAGTAAAAGAACGGAAGAGGGGCGCTGTAAGGCGCGACTGTGTCCACAAAAATTCCGTAGTGCTCAGATCCCATTCTTCCCAGCACCATGTTTGTCCGTTTACCGGTTGGGGAGCCGGAAGCTCAAAAGGAGTAAGAAAAGGAATATTATAAGCAGACGCAAAAACAGGAAGGGACGGTGGTGTTTGTCCGGTAGCGGATGCTGTGCCACATCCTCCTCCTCCGGATTCAAGGAATGCAGCAATCTGCTCCAGGCTCCGCGCGTGAAAATACACATCGCCTTGTGATTGAAGATTGTCTGATCCGCATAAGCCGGCATACCCCATAACCGTTGACCCGCTACCCGGTTCATAAGCAGAAGCAGCAACACGGTTGCCGTTGCCGCAGGCGCTTTGAACAGAATTAAAGGTGTGGTCTGCACCAAACTGATGCCCGACCTCATGCGCCACATAATCTATGTCAAATGCGTCTCCCTGGGGATTTTGCGCGCCCGTTACACCCATTGCCTTCTTAAACGGATCACATACGCTTCCCTTCTGAGCTACCCCGCCGCCGCCGGTGCTGAACACATGACCGATATCATACCCCGATGTACCGATACGTTCGTCTGTTTCGATCTGGTTTTGTGCCATCAGTGCATATCCGTTGTTATTGTTGTAGGGGTCCGTAGTTCCATTCAGGAAGATCAGCGTATCTGTTTGCGCCACCAGTTGCATCGTTACAGCCAGCTCCCGCTCATATACACCGTTCACGCGGTTGAGCGAAACGATCATCCGCGCCAGAACCGCCGCTTTGGAAGGATTCGGACCGGCCACTGCCACCGCATATTCACCGGTACAGGCCAGTGCCAGCCGGTACGTACGTTTAATGCTTCCGTGCAAACGCCATGAACGGTCATGGTCACCATCCGGAATCTTGGCCGCCGGAATATCATCCGTATAACAACTCATGTAATCCGTTTTGTATCGTATACAATCCTTTTTATAATACACCTGGTAATAGCCATCGTCTCCATTATTAAGCGGGTCTATAAGCCAGGTATCCGGACCATTATAAATCATGGCATGAAACCCTGCGAGCGTATAATCCAGCTTGGCAGTGACTGCCGGGTCATCAACAGCTACCGCATTATACGTACGGATATACGGATACCTGGCTGCAAGCTCAGGCTCCATAATATATGTCTGCCACACGCGGAATGAACGAAGGCTTCCATCCGGCGCCGGCAAATCCAGAACCAGCGCCATATCCGGCTTATCCGGCAAAGCACGTAATACGGATTGCATAGCGGCGGCGCGGAGATGAAATACTTTGTATTGCTGCACCAGCCGTACCGGATCATTATCGGGAATATCTGCCGCTGCCTCCTGCCATAATAAGTTGTAATACCCTGCATAGCCGGTTTGAGCAAACAGGAGCGACAATACAAATAGCAGGATAGCGCGCGTCTTTTTCATCATGCATTATCTGATCGGTAACGGAGCTGCAAGCTCCTGCATACGGGGATTTATTTTTTGCTCAAAAGGCTCTTTGATCTCACGGCTATCCTGTTTGTGATACACAATGTACACTATACCGCTTTTTGTTGGTACGGGAGCTACCAGATATACCGCAGCACCCCAGGTAATCTCGGCACGCATAGAATGCCCGTCATAATCCAGGCGGATACCGGCTCCCGGATTATGAATGGCATGTCCTTTTAAGGAAACCAGCCGGGGATATTTATCTGCCAGTCCTTCCGTCAGTGTGCCGGAGTTATTTACTTCGAAATACTGGCAACCCGGCGTGCCCGGCAACGGAACGGAAAAAGATGATTTTATGCCTCGTATACGGCTATAGGAAAAAAACGAATCCAGCTGATCCCCGTTGATTATATAGCCCCGTGAACGGGGAGGTAGTGTATCTGCGATTTGCTGCGGCACAACGGTTTGCCGCCAGGATATAACCGGCTCACCGGGCTTGAGTGGAATGCTGGCACACTCTTCCTGCGCAGCCTTGCCCGATATATTATTACGGGTAGCGCTGCAACCGGACATCAACAATGCACCAGATAAACAGCCTGTTAACAGTATTCGGATCGTCATAGTCAAAATAGATGATTACAGCGAAAATACATATTATTCAACTGATGAAACGCGACATCCCCCCCATTCCCCCTTCGACGGGGGACGATCACTAAGAGCACGATCATAGCTGGTAAGCGACAACAATACTTAGTACTCTTATCAACATATATACAAAAAAAGAGAACGAACTGATCGTCTCCCTTTGAAGGGAGAATGTGAGGGATGTAATTAAAACAGACTGAAAATCACCAACTTTAACTGTGTGGGCTGTGTAACCATTTTAACAATTTCTGAAAGCTACTGTACGATCAGCCTGTGCTGAAACCTGTCGTCATTCGCTTCAACAGAAAGAAGGTACAGCCCACCCGGAAGCCCGGACAGATCGAGGGTTACGTCAAACTCTTTCCCCGGCTGGTCTACCCAAGCCGTACGTACTTTACGGCCGGCAATGTCATACAGGTTTATATCAGCCTGTCTGATGCCTGCCGTACCGGCATACTGTATGAAAACCCGGTCTTTTGTGGGATTTGGGTACACACTGAGCGAAGCCGTGCTCCCTGCCGGTTCACCAACACCTGCCACATCCGTATTTTTGTCGACCGTACGGGCATACATGTTAAAGCAGTCATCCTTGTAAGCTTTTAAGATTACCCACTCCCGGTCGCCATTTGCAAACATTTCTTTTGTCGGATGCTCTTCACTGGAGGTAGTTCCGTCAGCAAATTCCCATTCCACCTTGTCATAGTTAGCGCTGTAATTAAACAGACTGACGGTATTGCCGCCAAAAGGCTGCACCGAAAAGAATGCATAAGGCTGGTATGTACCCATTCGCCAGGTATCCCTCGGAGTCTTCAGCACAATACTGTCTGATACCTGCTGAATGACGGCACATTGTGCACTATCGAGATCACTGGCCCATCTCAATGGCGCCAGCGGCATACCGGCCACTTTCTTTTTGAATATCGTATTATACATGGCGCAGGTGATCGCATAAGCTCCGTAGGCATTGGGATGGATGTCCCCGACCGCTTCCCACAACATCATACCCCGGTTTACATACAAATGCCGCAACACCTCTCCGGCCGGAGCCATAGAAACCTTACCAGCATCCGACAGGCTCTGTATCGTGCGCAGCATCTGGGATTGGATATTTGAATAATCCTGTTTATGCGCATCAGCATAACCACTGATACCGTTGGATATCTCATACAGGATGATCTGGGCACATGGACTATACCGATAGATTGAATCTTTCATTTTGCTGAGGTATCCGTTAAGCACCTGTACCGACGGCTGCCCGTACGACTCATAGCTCCCCGGCTGCAGAATGACATAATCCCAGGTTTTGCTCCGGATAAGCTTATACAACTCGGGGTTATCCATATGGTGAACAAAGCCTGTATTGCCCACTGTATGCTGGGATACCACAACTTTATCGCCGGCGGCATTGGCCATCTGGCTGAAAGTAGTGGGCATCCCGTAAAAATAAGTAAGACTGTTGCCTACGAATAATACATGCTGGGCATCAGCTTGCGCATGGCCCCATACCGGAAACAGAAGCACGGTTGCCGCGAATAGAAGTCGTTTCATGGACCAAAGCTACTGCCGCGTATAATTTTGGAGCCCCGTAAAAATACTAAATTTTCCAGGCGTATAAATCGGTATTTGTACTGAGGCGTCTAAAAATAAAAGCTACGCCAAATAGCTTATCCAAACAGATCACCATCTCTTTGTCACAATGTCATCCTCCTGTAGAGCTTATTGTTTTTTTAGAACAATATTGTCGGATTCCAATTGATGGGCAGTCAAATATTCATCAATATCCTCAACACGCTCAATAGCGCCCGACTGCAGAATAACATACGGCAGATATCCCAGCTCTGCCAATAATGCTACGGCTTTTTTATGTTCATTGTTCTGCCGCCGGGGCGTAAGATATTCCATAACGAGTACCGTGGCATGAGATTGAAAAAAACGGACGCCCCCGAGCATGGCTTTATACTCGGCCCCCTCCACATCCATTTTAATGAGATCAGGGATAAAAGATGCTTTTCCGGTTATGGCATCAATCGTCGTTGCCGGTACCTCAACGGTTACCGGCTTAAACTCCGAAAACCATGCTTCATTACTGAACTGCGCTGCATTCAGTGAATTATATTCGGAATATAACGTTGGGAACTCAAAAAAAGTCAGCATACCCGCAGTATCTGATACTGCTTCTTTAAACGTGGTAATATTAGACCTGCGTGTACTGTTCTCCTGAAGTAATGCAAAACTTTTATCTGCAGGTTCAAAGGCGAATACTTTGCCGGTCGCGCCTACCAGCTCCGATGCCAGCAACGAAAAATAACCATAATGTGCACCGATATCCAGAAATCTGCTGCCTGGAAACAAATTTAAAATCAGAAACCGGGCCAGCCTTATTTCTGAACCATGCGATTTTCCTCCCGTCAGGTAAATATCCGTGGCCGCCGGCAAATCCACTTTCATTTCGTCTGAATAAAAAAGGGAGGCATTTTTCCTGATTTCCTTTTTAGTTTTCGGGTAAATAATTTTTGTAAAAAAAATGGCGTAAACATACCTGAAAGGGTGATGTAACAAGCGATTCCATCTTGAAGATGCAAGCGTTTCAACAGTATTTAATTGCTTTAGCAGAATATCTTTATTCATCTTGTAGTTACGGGTTCACTGCTGCAAATTACATTTACTCCGGAAAAAGCAGCGGAAAGAACAGCCCGGGTGGGCAATTGGGGTATGGTTGCGAGCTTTGGGATACACGATCGACACATCCGGCCCGCATCAGCACATTATTTCCAACCGGTAAAAAAGAAATAAAAACCATTTAGGGCATTAAGAAGTCAAGAACATTCTGCTCACCAAATCTTAATGGCCTTACTCCCTTAATGTGCTCAATGGTAAAAAAACAAAACCCTGAAGAAGCCAAGTACCTGAAGAACAATTTTTAAGAACCCACTTATCGGCTGTCAGTCTTATCCGCGCTGTCCGATTGACCGTCTTTCGCATCTTTGAATTCCTTCATGCCTTTCCCCAGACCCCGCATCAGCTCAGGAATTTTACGGCCGCCAAAAACCAGAAGCACCACGACCAGGATAATAACCCATTCCCATCCTCCGGGCATAGATATCAAAAATAAAGTTGCCATAATAGCAGATTTAAGTTCAAAATTACAACTATTTAATTTATGCCGTCTATTACGTTATTCATATTCGTTTGTCCATACATACTTTGCCGTTATGTGTTATACCTGTAACTTTGCGCTGCCAGACCGGAGGCCGGACATCTACTGTCTGCCCGGGCCGGGTAATGATCATCTAATTCAAATAATCTTATGAATTTATTCGCGCTTCAGAATCGTGAATTTGCCGGCCGGCACCTGGGTCCGCGTGACCGGGACGTACCGGATATGCTGCAAACAATCGGCGTTACCGATATGGATGAATTGATTGCCCGGACTGTGCCGGACGCTATCCGGATGCAGCACCGGCTCGATACCCCTCCTGCCATGAGCGAGGCGGAATACCTCCGTTTCATTAAGGATGTATCCATGAAAAACCAGGTCTTCCGTACTTATATTGGCCAGGGATATTATGATACGCACACACCCAGTGTAATCCTCCGGAATGTCTTTGAGAATCCGGGATGGTACACTCAGTACACACCTTACCAGGCGGAAATATCACAAGGCCGGCTCGAGAGCCTGCTCAATTTCCAGACCGTAGTCAGTGACCTGACTGGTCTGCCGATTGCCAACGCCTCTCTGCTGGATGAAGCCACTGCCGCCGCAGAAGCGATGGGCATGTTTTTCCATAGCCTGAATAAAATAAATAGTCCGGAGCGGCCAAAATTCTTTGTGGATCATGATGTATTCCCGCAAACGCTTGATGTACTGCATACCCGCGCAACCCCGCTGGGCATAGAACTGGTATCCGGCGACTACCGGACGGCCGTTATAGATAACAGTTTCTGTGGCGCACTGGTGCAATATCCCAACGATAAAGGCTCTGTTGAAGACTACCGCGACTTCATCAGCCGTGTGCATGCCGCCGGGGCATTCGTGGCTATGGCCACAGATCTGCTGGCGCTGACGCTGCTGAAAGCACCCGGCGAACTGGATGCAGACGTAGCGCTGGGATCGGCTCAACGTTTCGGGGTACCCCTGGGATTCGGTGGGCCTCATGCCGCGTTCTTTGCTGTAAAAGAAGATTTCAAACGCAGCATACCCGGCCGTATCATCGGTGTAAGTATAGACGAAGACGGACACCGCGCACTCCGTATGGCGCTGCAAACCCGCGAACAGCATATCAAGCGCGAAAAAGCAACTTCCAATATCTGTACTGCACAGGCGCTGCTCGCAAACATGGCCGCCATGTATGCTGTCTATCACGGACCCGATGGTCTCAAACGCATCGCCAAACGCGTATCACTGCTCACACATACACTGGCCGAAAGCCTGAAAGAATACGGATACACCGTTTTATCAGAATCATACTTTGATACAATAGCGGTGAAAACCGGTAATAGCGCCGCAATCCGTGAAAAGGCCGAAGCTTCCGGGATCAACTTCCGCTATTTCAATACAGACGGACTTATCGGTATCTCACTTGATGAAACTACTACCACTTCCGATCTGGCCGACATACTGGCTCTATTTACGGCAGACAGCGATGATGCGGTAAGCTTCGTTATTGAAGATGACAAAATATTGTCGGGTATTCCTTCGGGCCTGGTACGGACTTCGGAGTTTATGACCCACGAGGTTTTCAATGCGCACCACAGTGAATCGCAGATGATGCGGTATATAAAAATACTCGAGAACAAAGACCTTTCGCTCAATACCAGCATGATCTCACTCGGCTCCTGCACCATGAAGCTGAATGCAGCAACCGAAATGATCCCGGTAAGCTGGACACATTGGTCCAAAATACACCCCTTTGCTCCCGGTAGCCAGACTGGCGGATACCAGCATATCGCAAAAGAGCTGGGCAGCTATTTGTGTAAGATCACAGCATTTGACGCATGCAGCCTGCAACCCAATAGCGGCGCACAAGGCGAATATGCAGGTCTGCTTGCCATCCGCGGCTATCATGAAAGCCGTAATGAAGCACACCGTAACATCATGCTCATCCCGATCTCTGCACACGGCACCAACCCTGCTTCTGCGGTGATGGCCGGCTACAAGGTAGTAGTTGTAAAGGCGCTTGAAAACGGGTATATCGACGTGGAGGATCTCAAGGCCAAAGCGGCACAGCATGCTGCCAGCCTTGCGGGGATCATGATCACTTATCCCTCCACCTACGGAGTATACGAGGAAACCGTAAAGGAAATTATACAGATCGTGCACGATCACGGCGGGCAGGTATATATGGACGGCGCCAACATGAACGCACAGGTAGGCCTTACCGCTCCCGGTCTGATCGGCGCGGACGTTTGCCATCTGAACCTGCATAAGACCTTCGCTATTCCGCATGGCGGCGGTGGTCCCGGCATGGGCCCGATTTGCGTGAAGGCACACCTCGCTCCCTTCCTGCCCGGCCATATATGCCTGGAGCATGCAAACACAACCACCAACGCTGTATCAGCCGCGGCTTACGGTTCTGCCAGCATCCTGCTCATCAGCTATGCATATATCCGGTTGCTCGGCTTCGAAGGATTAAGAGAAGCCACCGAATACGCTATCCTGAATGCAAACTATATGCGCGCAAGGCTCCAGGACGCTTACGAAGTGCTTTATACCGGTACAGGAGGCACCTGTGCGCATGAGTTTATCATTGATCTCCGCCCCTTCAAGAAAACAGCGGAAATCGAAGCGGAAGACGTAGCTAAACGTCTTATGGACTATGGATTTCATGCACCTACCATGAGCTTCCCGGTACCCGGCACGATCATGATCGAGCCTACCGAATCAGAAGACAAAGCAGAGCTCGACCGCTTCTGCGATGCCATGCTGCAGATAAGAGAAGAGATCCGTGCCATTGAAGAAGGCCATGCCGACAAAAAAGACAATCTGCTGAAGAATGCCCCGCATATACAGACAGAAGTTGTGGCTTCGGAATGGAATCATAGCTATAGCCGCGAAGAAGCTGCATTCCCGTTACCCTATGTCCGGACGAACAAATTCTGGCCTTCGGTAAAACGGGTGAATAACACCGCCGGTGACCGGAACCTGATCTGTACCTGCGAACCTATAGAATCCTATATGGAAACCGCATAACACAGGCGGTTTCATCCGTACGAATAAAGGATCCCGCGTAATACAGACCTGTATACGCAGGATCCTTTACTTTTTACAATAATGACAACGGCAGCGACAGCGCCGCAATCACCGATATTTCCACATGAACACCCCGTGGCAGACCGGCCACCTGAACCGTTTCCCGCGCGGGCGCTGTTTCTTCGTCAAAATATTTTCCATATACGCCGTTTACCTGCGCGAATGCGGACATATCCGTCAGGAATATCGTAGACTTTACCACATCGGAAAAACCCACCCCGGCTGCATGCAGCACAGCCTGCAGGTTTTCCATGACCTTTTCCGTTTCCGCCTCAATGTTGTCCAGCACCAGATTGCCGGTAGCGGCATCCAGGGGTATCTGGCCGGAAACAAACAAAAAATTACCTGCAGCTACAGCCTGGTTATACGGGCCTATAGGCGCCGGAGCCTTATCGGTACCAATGATTTTCTTTTCCATAGCTGCAAAAATAGCAGTTATTTTTGCAGCCGGATATGACCTATATTTTACAAATTGATACTTCTGCCGGCCAGGGTACCGTAGCGCTTACAGCCAACGGCGAGCCGGTTGCTGTGATCGTAAACGAGCAGCTGCGCGACCATGCCGCCACCATTCACCGCATGACGGAAGAAGCGCTTACCACTGCCGGTATTGGCATGGAACGCTTACATGCCATAGCTGTTTGTGCCGGTCCGGGGTCTTACACGGGTCTCCGCATCGGGCTGGCAGTGGCCAAAGGTTTTTGTTATGCGCTTGATATACCGCTGATCCTGCACAACAAGCTAACCCTTCTGGCACACCAGGCGATCACCATAAAGCCGCCGGAGACTGATACATTATATGCAGTGATCTGCAAAGCGAGAGCCGGGGAATACTTTGCCGCCTGCTATAATACCGCCCTGCAACCGGCGCTTGAGCCGCAACATATACACCACGACCAGCTTATTATATGGCTGCAATCGGTTGCAAGCAGGCTGGAAGTGATCACCGACCAGGAAAATCCGGATATGTCATTGGTTATTACAGCATATATCCGTTATCATCCCCTTGAAAAAATTGATATAAAAACATGGGGCATTCTGACATATAAAGATTATAAAATTGGCCAAACTGCTGATCTGGCTACTTCGACGCCATTTTACATGAAAGACGTCCATATAAATAAAACAAAGTAAATGATCCGGTTAATGAAATTACAAAAACAAACAATTTAACTTTAACCTGATCTTAACACCGGCATCCGACCCCTTGTTTGGATTATATTTTATCCTTACGTATGTTTGCATCTGATATGAGAGATGGTGTGTTATACCATGTTACAGATAGTATCAAATAAGCGTATTAATTAACACTGTAAATTTAGCGTAAATGGAAACAACAATGTCAGGAAACACATTGGTGATCCGTAAGGACGAAGGATCCAATGAACAAATCAAACTGGACTACATGGCGGTAAAAAGTGCGGCTATGACCCTTAGGGCCATCAACCACAAGCTTCGCCAGCAAATTGTAAAGTTGCTGGAGGAGAACAAACGCATGAATGTAACCGATATTTATGTAAAGCTGCGCCTGGAGCAGTCAGTTGCCTCTCAGCACCTGGCAATTCTGCGCCGTGCCAATATCGTGCGAACAGAACGTGACGGGAAATTCATCCATTACAGCCTGAACCACGGTCGCATAGCGGCAGTAGCTCAGTTTGTGAATGACCTGGTCAATTCCGATGAAGCATGATTCTAATTAGCTAATATGCCGATTAGCCAATGGATTGATTGCGATAGACATTAGCTAATCAGCGCATCAGCTAATTGCCTGATTAATAGGATCATCTTGAACTGATAGCCATACAAAACACGTATGGCTATTTTTTTTTCTCTTCTGCTACGGATTTTCTGATCTGCTCCCAAGTCTGGTATAGCTGTTCCTGTGCCGGCCGGTTATCCGGCATTTCAGATAAAGGCGCACAGGGCAGCAGGCTGTCATGACAATCGGCCGGCAATGCCTGATACAGCTTGGTGCCCATCGTCTTCCATTCGATCATTTCATCGCTTACCTGCTTGATGATTTTCCCCGGATTGCCTACCACAAGCGAGCGGGGCGGGATTTTAGTATTGGCATTGATGAAAGCCAGCGCGCCGATAATGCTTTCCGCACCGATCACAACATCGTCCATCACCACGGCATTCATCCCTACCAGTGCATTCTTTCCTATCGTTGCGCCATGGATAACAGCGCCGTGCCCGATATGCGCTCCCTCTTCAAGCACCACAGTGACACCGGGAAACATATGGATCGTGCAATTTTCCTGCACATTGCAGCCGTCCCCGATCACGATCGCACCCCAGTCGCCCCGTAAGGCAGCCCCAGGCCCGATATAAACATCCCTGCCGATGACGACATTGCCCGTTACCACCGCCTGCGGATGCACAAAAGCAGTGGGATGCACGACCGGCACAAAACCCTTGAACGCGTAAAACATAATCAAAAATAACAGTCATTGTTCATAACTCATAATTAAAAACCTGTGGGCGAATGATTATTCGCCCCTATAATCATTATTTATTTGCCATTCATTGGGCAATCACGCAGGATTGCCCCTACAGTCATAATTCATAATTTCTCCCTCAAAATATCTTATATTTGCGGGAATATTTTTACTTTACAAACAGATAACCGGGCCACACTTGCTACAAACACTGATTCCCGGTTTTTTTACTTCTCATGGAATACAATACAACACGCAGCAAAATGCTGATGCCGGAATATGGGCGTAATGTGCAGAAGATGGTAGAATACCTGCTTACTGTCGAAGACCGCGAAAAACGTCTCAAATCTGCGGAAGTGATCATCGAATTGATGGGCACGCTGAATCCGCACCTCAAAATAATCGAAGATTATAAACATAAGCTCTGGGATCACCTGTTCCAGATGACGGATCTGAAGCTGGACGTGGATGCGCCCTATCCTCCGCCTACGATAGAACAGCTCAGCCGAAAACCGGATCCGCTGCCTTATCCACAGGTATCGCTTTCGCACCGCCATCTCGGCCGCAACCTCGAATCCCTCTTAAAAAAAGCGCTTGAGGAACAAGACCCGGAGAAAAGACAAGGTTATACACAAACCATCGGGTATTACATGAAACTGGCCTATACCAACTGGCACAGGGAACCGATACACGATGACATGATCAAAAACGAGCTTATCGTACTTTCCGGAGGTTTGCTGCAATATGAGCCGGGCGGCTACCGGGTGCATTTTGACAGCCGTAGTGCTTACAAGCAGCGCAACCAGCAAGGAACAGGAACCCGCAATTTCAAAAACGGATCCGGCCGCAGCCAGGGCAGCGGTGGAGGACAACAGCGGGGCAGCAGCTACGGGAACGGTTATAATAAGAATCGTAAATTCAACAAGAATAAAAGTAAATAGTCCAACTTAAAAATGTGACGAATGTGTTGAATGTGACGAATGTGTCATCATATTTCCCACATTCAACACATTTGTCACATTAAATTGATCATTTCCCTTGTACAAAGCCTATGAGCGCTTTCGAGATATGCGGCGGACGTACACTTCGCGGGACGGTCACACCACAGGGCGCCAAGAATGAGGCATTACAGGTCTTGTGTGCGGCATTGCTTACCTCCGAACCGGTCACGTATCACAATGTACCGGATATCCTGGATGTAAACCTCCTGCTCGATCTGATGAGCGACATAGGGGTGCAAATAGAAAGACCAGCCCCCGGCACCGTTATATTGCAGGCAAGGGAAATAGATACCACTTTCTTTTCAGGAACAGAGTTTAAGCATAAATCCGGACGCCTGAGGGGTGCTGTCATGTTCGCCGGTCCTATGCTGGCGCGTTTTCGCCAGGCCGAGATCCCGCCTCCGGGCGGCGATAAGATCGGTAGACGCCGCCTGGACACACATATCCGCGGGTTTGAGCAGCTGGGCGCAAAATTCAGCTATGATCAGTCCGCAAACCTGTTTCAACTTTCGGCCCCTGCATTATCAGGCGCCCGCGTCCATCTTGAGGAACCTTCCGTTACCGGCACCGCCAATGTGCTCATGGCAGCCGTTATGGCCAAAGGTGCAACTACCATTTATAATGCTGCCTGCGAGCCTTATGTGCAGCAGCTTTGTCACTTATTAAACCGGATGGGCGCGCAGATTACCGGTATCGGCTCCAATATGCTGCAGGTAACAGGCGTGGACGGGTTGCATGGCTGTACGCACCGTCTTCTGGCGGATATGATCGAGGTCGGTTCGTTTATAGGCTTGGCAGCCATGACCCAAAGTGAGCTGACGATCCGGGATGCAGACATTGCCCACCTCGGCAATATTCCTGAAATCTTCCGGCGGCTGGGCATTCAACTCTCGACATCCGGCAATGATATTCATATCCCCGCCCAGGAGCACTACCGTATACAGTCATTTATAGACGGCTCCATGCTCACCATCTCGGATCATCCCTGGCCGGGTTTTACCCCGGACCTGCTCAGCATTGTACTGGTTGTAGCCACACAGGCACAGGGAACAGTGCTGGTGCATCAGAAAATGTTTGAAAGCCGTCTTTTCTTTGTAGACAAGCTGATTGACATGGGCGCTCAAATCGTTTTATGCGATCCGCACAGGGCAGTGGTCATTGGCCTCGACAGACAGATACCGCTCCGCGGGATCAATATGGTATCGCCGGATATACGCGCAGGTGTAGCCTTGCTGATCGCGGCCTTATCCGCAAAAGGCACCAGTATCATTCATAACATACACCAGATAGACCGGGGATACGAACGGATTGACGCACGCCTGAATGCACTCGGCGCGGAGATACGCAGGATAGATTAACTTTGCTCCTGCTTCGCTAACCGGCTCATTAGCCAATCAGCTCATAATTATTATAAACTATGTACCAGACAATTTTGACAGACCTGCAGGATGGTATTCTTTTCGTTACCATCAACCGGCCGGATAAACTGAATGCCCTGAATAAGGACGTGATCGGTGAATTGGGACAGGTAATGGAGGATGTATATAAGAATGAAGCGGTTAAAGCCGTAATCCTTACCGGCGCCGGTGAAAAAGCTTTTGTTGCCGGAGCCGATATATCGGAATTTACATCGCTGGATGCTGCCGGCGGTTCTGCACTGGCCGAAAGAGGCGGGCAGCTCGTGTTTGATAAAATTGAGCATTGCCCCAAACCGGTTATAGCCGCCGTGAATGGCTTTGCGCTGGGCGGCGGATGCGAGCTGGCGATGGCCTGCCATTTCCGGACAGCTTCAGAAAATGCAAAATTCGGGCAGCCGGAAGTGAACCTGGGGCTGATACCGGGGTATGGCGGCACACAGCGACTGACGCAGCTTATCGGTAAAGGCAAAGCAATGGAGCTGATGATGACAGCCGATATGACTGGAGCCGGTGAAGCCAAATCATTGGGACTTGTCAACCATGTATTTCCTGCTGCGGAACTGCTGTCGGAAACACGGAAGATCGCACAAAAGATACTGACCAAAGCGCCGCTCGCTATTGCCCGGATCATTGCCAGCGTGAATGAAGCCGCCCGGGGCGATGAGAACGGTTTCCGGAATGAGATAAAACGCTTTGGCGAATGCTTCGCTACAGAAGATATGAAGGAAGGCGCTACCGCATTCCTCGAAAAAAGAAAAGCACTGTTTACCGGTAAATAACAACGAAAGATGCTTCCCATACAATTATTCCGGCAGGAGAAAGAACATATCCTGGCGGGTCTTGAAAAAAAACATTTTAAAGCTATAGACCTGGTTGACCGGATCTTCGCCACAGATGAGCGGCGACGCCAGGTGCAGGTGGAAAATGATAATCTTGCAGCTTCGATCAACAGCGCCTCCAAACAGATCGGCCAGTTGATGGCGAAAGGACAAAAGGAAGAAGCGGAACAATTGAAAGCGGAAGTAGCACAGCATAAGGAACAGGCGAAAGCGCTCTCGCAGGAGCTGTCTGAGCTGGAAGCAGCGCTGCATGATCTGCTGGTGCAATTACCCAATCTGCCGCACAGCAGCGTACCCGCCGGGAAGACACCGGAAGAGAATGAGCTCGTACGCAACGGCGGTCCGACACCGGATCTCAGTCATCAAAAATATCCGCACTGGGAGCTTATAGAAAAATATAATCTGGCAGACCTTGATCTGGGCGTGAAAATAACGGGTAGCGGATTCCCGGTATATATCGGCCAGGGCGCGAAGCTGCAGCGTGCGCTCATCAGTTATTTTCTCGATTATAATACCCGCGCGGGCTACCAGGAATATTACCCTCCCTACCTGGTCAACAGTGATTCTGCATTCGGCACCGGCCAACTGCCGGATAAGGAAGGGCAGATGTATTATGTAACGGAAGACAACCTCTACCTGATCCCTACCTCCGAAGTATCGCTGACGAATATTTACCGCGATACGATCATCCCGCAGCAGGCACTTCCGGTAAAGATGACCGCTTTTTCACCCTGCTTCCGCCGGGAGGCCGGCTCTTATGGTAAGGATGTGCGCGGCCTGAATCGCGTGCACCAGTTCGACAAAGTAGAGATCGTGCAGCTCACCCAACCGGAGCTCAGCTACCAGGCGCTGGAAGAAATGGTAACGCATATAGAGCAATTAGTACAATCATTAGCATTACCCTATCGCATCCTCAAGCTATGCGGCGGCGACATGAGCTTCACCTCTGCGCTGACCTATGATTTTGAAGTATACAGCGCTGCACAGGAACGGTGGCTTGAAGTAAGCTCCGTCAGCAATTTTGAAGTATTCCAGACCAACCGGATGAAGATACGTTGCCGGGACGAACAAAATAAAACACAACTGGTACACTCGCTGAATGGCAGCTCACTCGCGTTGCCCCGCATCCTGGCCTGCCTGCTGGAAAATAATCAGTCGCCGGAAGGAATACATATTCCGGAGGTGCTCCGGCCCTATTTTGGTTCGGATATTATTAAATAATGTAAAAATTTGCTAATATTGAGCGATTAAAAAAATTTGAGCATTCAGTCTTCATGTTGAAAAACACGAAACATTCAAGTCATTAAAGGCCCGATTGGATAAACCGGCTCTTATCTCAAATAAAAAATTACTGACAGGAATTTTCAAATTAGCACATTCTCAAATTTTCAAATTAAAAACATGATCCAGAGAATACAATCCATATGGCTGCTACTGGCAGCTCTTACTGCCACGGGTGTTTTTTATACAGATGTTTATCGTGCACAGATCGTGAAAGAAGCAGGGATGCTTACCGAACATCTGCGTGTGGCAGCACATTTCCCTTCACTATTGGTAGCCGTATTGATGGTCCTGCTCCCGCTGGTCGCAATCTTTATGTTCAAAAACCGGAAAAAGCAGCGCAGTATGGTCTGGGGTGGCCTGCTCGTTACTGTTGGCTTCATTGCGTTGAACCTGATGCGCATATCAAATTTCAATAACAGCACAACCATACAAGTAGCTGACGGGGCATACTATATCGGATCCGTACTACCGGTAGTAGTGTTGTTTTTTCTGATCCTGGCCATCAGAGGTATCAACCGGGATGAGAAGCTCGTTCGCTCGCTTGACCGCCTGCGGTAAAGGTTTATTATATTATTATTCTTTACAAGTCAATGTGCCTTTATATTACACTTGTTCAATTTGCTGAAAGAATGGTATGATTTGTGTGGCTATTGTTACCATTGTATAATATATTCGATTTGAATATTAAAATCCGGCACTAAAAACACCTGAAAATGTCCGAAAGTAAAGCAAAGATTTTGCTGGTTGAGGATGATCCGACCTTGGCTTTTGTAGTAAAAAACAGCCTCGAAACCAACGGGTATGAAGTAATACATTGTCTGGATGGGGAAAGCGGGTGGCAGCAGTTCATGAAACATAACTTTGACATGTGCCTGCTTGATATTGTCCTTCCAAAAAAAGACGGTATGGCATTGGCCATCCAGATACGCAAGAAGAACGAAAGCATACCGATCCTGCTGCTGACGGCGAAGACAATGGATCATGACAAAATTGCGGGATTCAAAAGCGGAGCAGACGACTATATTACCAAGCCTTTCAATATGCAGGAATTGCTGCTGCGCATTGATGTGTTCATGAGGCGCACCCGTAAACAGGAAGATACGCAGCCCGTGGATTTTGTAATCGGCAATCTGAATTTCAACTATAAAAACCTGCTTTTATATAATGAAGGCGTAAAGCACCAGCTTACACAAAAAGAGGCCGACCTGCTACGCTACCTCTGCCTCAATACAGGCCGGGTATTGAAGCGCGACGAGATCCTGCTGCATGTATGGGGCAAGGAAGATTATTTCCTGGGGCGGAGTATGGATGTATTTATTACCAAGATCAGGAAATACCTGAAGATGGTTCCGGGTGTGTCGCTGCAAACCGTTCATGGGGTTGGCTTCCGTTTTGTTATGCCTGAATAGAGCGAATGACATTATTTTGGCGGGCGAATGAATATGCATCCCTATGTTATATCCATTGGACGGGCGAATGATTATTCGCCCCTACTCCCTATCATTTACCGAACTTTTGTTTCAGCAGGCTCAGCGCATCCTGCATATTAGGTACAGATGTCTCTTTTTTCTGCTGTCCTGCTTTCGCATTACGATGTCCGCCATCATACTTCCGGTTCGGGCGGCTATCGGCCGCCGGTTTTTCTGTTGCCTGTTTAATAGAAAGCGCAATCCGTTTACGTGCCATATCCACCTCCAGCACCTTCACCATTACCTGCTGATTCAGCTTCAATACTTCATTGGGATCCGAAACATACCTGTGCGCCATCTCCGAAACATGCACCAGGCCGTCCTGCTTCACCCCGATATCCACAAATGCGCCGAAACGGGTGAGATTGGTGACAATACCTGGCACGATCATATCCACCGCCACATCTTCGATACTGTAAATAGCAGCAAACTCAAATGCACGCACCTCACTGCGCGGATCCGGAGCAGGCTTTTTCAGTTCTTTCAGAATGTCCTGTATGGTGTGCATACCCACCTCTTCCGTTACATATTTTTGCGGCTGTATGGTTTTGATGAGCTCTTCGTTGCCGATCAGGGCATCCACTGCCACACCAAGATCTGCGGCCATACGCTCGGTAACCGGGTAGGCTTCGGGGTGCACAGCACTCGCATCCAAAGGATTTTTACTACCCGGCACCCTGAGAAAACCTGCGCACTGCTCGAATGCTTTCTGCCCAAGACGCGGTACTTCGAGCAAATCCTTCCGGCTGGTAAAGCCGCCGGTCTCGTCGCGCCGCTTTACGATATTGGCAGCCAGTGAAGGCCCGATGCCACTTACATAACTCAGCAAATGACGGCTGGCTGTATTCAGATTTACGCCGACGGTATTTACACAACTCACCACTGTCTGATCCAGCTTTTCCTTCAGCCGTACCTGGTTCACATCATGCTGGTACTGTCCGACGCCGATACTTTTGGGATCTATCTTCACCAGCTCGGCCAGTGGATCCATCAGGCGACGCCCGATGCTCACCGCTCCCCGCACCGTAATATCCTGATCGGGGAATTCCTCCCGCGCTGTTTCTGATGCAGAATATACAGATGCTCCATCTTCATTTACCAGAAAGACGGGCAGATCGAGATTAAGCTGCCTGATAAACTGCTCCGTCTCCCGGCCCGCCGTGCCATCACCTATGGCAAAAGCCTCGATCCGGTATTGCTCTGCCAACGTACGCACCTTGTGTTCCGCTTCGGCAAGCCTGTGATTCTTTTCATGTACATAAACCAGGTCTGTCTTTTTCAGCGTTCCGTTTTCATCAAGACACACCACCTTGCATCCGGTACGGTAACCGGGGTCTATCGCCAGGATACGCTTACTGCCCAATGGAGAAGAGAGCAGCAGCTGGCGCAGGTTTTCAGCAAACACATTGATCGCCTCCTCATCTGCCCTGGTCTTGAGCGCCATGCGGAATTCACTTTCCATACCCGGCTGCAACAGGCGGCGCCAGGCATCCTTCACTGCTTTTTTCACTTCGAGCGAAGCCGCATTATTACCGGATACAAACCGGCTTTCCAATAACGCAAGGGCATCTTCTTCAACCGGTGCGATCGTCATACGCAATATCCCTTCCATGAATCCGCGCATTACTGCCAGCGCACGATGCGACGGCATTTTGGACACGGGTTCGGAAAAATCAAAATAGTCCTTGTACTTAATACCTTCCGTTTCTTTATCCGCCACTACCTTGCTCTGTACAGTCGCCTGTTCTTCAAACAGCTTACGCATTTTCGCCCTGGCGCCGGCATCTTCATTAATGGTTTCCGCGATAATATCCCGTGCACCCTGCAAAGCGTCTTCAGGAGTAGCCACCTGCTCATTTACAAAAACGGCAGCTTCAGTCAGCGGATCCTCATTGCCCTGGGCCAGCAATATACCGGCCAATGGCTCCAGTCCGTTTTCACGAGCCGCCTGTGCCCTGGTTTTTCTTTTGGGTTTGTAGGGGAGATAAATATCTTCCAGTTCACTTAAGGTGAGCGCTCCTTTTATTTTTTCAAGCAGCTCTTCCGTCATTTTCCCCTGCTCTGTTATGGTCTTTTCTATAAAAGCCCTGCGTTCCGATAATGCTTTCAGGAATGCGGCCTCATCACATACCTGTTGTATACGCACTTCATCCATAGCACCCGTACGGTCTTTCCGGTAGCGGGCAATAAACGGTATCGTAGCGCCTTCGGCAGACAATTCAAGCACTGCGGCTACATGTTTCTGATCCAAGGCAAGCTTTGAGGATATCTCTGAGACAAATTCCGGCATAACAATAATAATTGAAGGAGTGCGAAAGTAGGCGAATTGCATGAAAAGCTGACATTTTTATGTAGGTTTGTTACCGAAGTAAAGCGTATATGCTCCCGTCCCGTTTGTTTATTTTAATAGCCTGTCTGTTTTTACTGCCGCAGTCATTTTCCACCAACGCGCAGCATCATAATCGCGAAACGTTAAAGCAGCCGCGTATCCTGATCCTGCTGGACGGTTCTTCCAGCATGATGCAGCCCTGGTCGGATGACGATTCACGGTTTAAGGCTGCCGGAAAGATCATCATCCACCTGATGGACAGCATATACCGGATCAATGATCAGGTAGAGTTTGCACTACGTGTATACGGTCACCAGTCGCCGGTACAGCAAAACGATTGCTTCGACACACGGCAGGAAGTGGTCTTCAGTAAAAACAACCTGACGCAAATGTATCTGCGTCTGAACAGCCTGAGCCCGAGAGGTGTTTCCCCGATCGCCTTTTCCCTGAAGGAAGCAGCAGAACGGGATCTGTCGGGAGAACAGCAAAATGCCTATAGCATTATACTGATCACAGATGGCGGAGAAAGCTGCAACGGTGATATTTGTGATGTAGTGCAAAGACTGCTGGATAAAAAAATATTTTTCAAGCCATATATCCTGAGCCTGGTGGACTATGCACCACTCCGGCAACAATATGCCTGCCTCGGTACATACCTGAACGTAACTAATGAAAAAGAAATTACTACCGCAACTACAACGATCATGGAATCATACCGCAAAACATTGCAGTTGCCCGGGATTATATCCAAACCTGCACAACAACCCGTTGTTGCACCAGCGCCGAAGCAGGTAACCATGACCATACCGGCGCCCAAAAGAGATACCGTAGCTGAGATAAAGCCGGTAACACCGCCGGTTGTGAAACGAGATACCGTACCACCCGCGCCCAAGCCGGTTGTGCACACACCATCGCCCGTAGTACTCCCCAAAACGCATATACGTCCTATATCACTCTATGCTACTGCCCGGAGTTTCCCGGTCCGGCGAAACATACCTGCTGCGAAAAAAGTAAAGCCGGCCACGTATAAAATCAGCCTCGATCCTGAACCGGCGCCGGCTGCGACACCGCCGCCCGTAGCAGCGTCAAAACCGTCCAATCCCAATGTGCCGGTAATGCCCACGAGGCCCGTCACGGTGCCGGTTACGCCAGACAAGACATCGGAGCCGCCCGCCCGCCTGGAAAAGGACATTGAAAAACCTTCCTTTACCGTCAATATGGAGGAAGCACATGAGACTACGCTTGAGATCTATTTTACAGACGGCAAAGGCACTTTCTATAAATCTTCACCGGAATTGCAGCTTGTCGAGCCCGGATCCAAAAAGGTGGTACATCAGTTCCGCCGCAGCATAGATGCGGCTGGTAATCCGCAACCCCAGAAAATTGCCGCCGGCACATACGATATTGTGATACCCGCAAAATCACAAACCCTGTCTGCGGGGGTTGTTATAGCAGATCAGAAAAAAAACAAAGTCATCATCAAGGTAGCCAAGGGGAGCCTTCGCTTTGCGTATCAGGGCAACCCCGAACGGCCTGTAAAGGAATTTGAAGCCATCGTTACACGCCGTTTCGACAACCTGGGGCCCAGTGTACGGCAGCGTTGTACGGCAGAGCTTGACTTTGCCCCCGGGAATTACTATATTGAGGTAAACACATTGCCGATCACCCGGTATAATGCAGACATTGATTTCGGCACAACTACCGAATTAAAGATTCCCGAACCGGGATTTGTCCAGTTTACCAATACAGAGCCTGTAGGTCGTGTAGCGCTGCACACGCCGCTTGGCGACAGCTATGTACGCTTCTTTACACTGGAAGTAAACGGCAATCTGAACGGGCAAAAAGTGCAGCTAAAACCAGGCACCTATGAGGCCCGTTATCTGAAAACACCCGATATGCCCTATGCACAGGAAACTATTATTAAATTCCTGATAAAGAGCAATGCTATCACAGATGTAGCGCTGCAATAACCAAATAACTAATAACTATACAACATGGATCAGGTAACAATCAGGGAACTAACTGCAGACAGCCCGGAATATGAGCAGGTATACCAGTTGAGGGAAGACATCTTACGCACTCCTCTGGGTCTTTCGCTGAAAGATGAAGACCTCTCCGCTGAAAAAAATGAAATGATACTTGCTGCCCTGCGGGATGAGCGGGTGATCGGCTGTGTATTACTGCAGCCGGTAAATGACATGACTGTAAAATTTCGCCAGATGGCAATTGCTGCAAACGAGCAAAACAAAGGGATCGGGAGCATGTTGTTGGAAGAAGCCGAAAAAACAGCATGGAAAGCCGGCTTTGAACGCATTGTGCTGCATGCACGGAAAACGGCAGCGAGCTTTTACGAAGAAGCAGGATATACGGCAGAAGGAGATGTGTTTGAGGAAGTAGGCATACCGCACCTGTTTATGGAAAAACACAAACCCGTGTAGGGATGACAATTAATTTGAAAATGTGTCAATTTGAAAATGTGTGTTATGCAAAGGGTAAACAAACCACTCATTTTCAAATTCTCAAATTTTCAAATTGACTCATTAAAATCATCTGTTTTATCGGCCAATCAATCATTCCCTGTACCTTTGCCGGGTTATATGCTACAACACTATTGCTCATCGCTGACCACATACCGAAGGCTGCCCACACAGGAAGTCCGTGTAGGCGACCTGCTGCTGGGAAACGGGCACCCTGTACGCGTTCAGACCATGACCACCACCGACACGATGGATGTGGCAGGTACCGTAGCACAGAGCATCCGGTGTATTGAGGCGGGAGCCGAGCTGGTGCGCATCACAGCGCCCAGCAAAAAAGAAGCGGAACAGCTGCAGCATATCAAAGACGCCTTGCGGAAACAAGGTTATCGTACACCGCTTGTGGCCGACATTCACTTCACACCCAACGCAGCAGAAGTAGCCGCCCGGATCGTGGAGAAAGTACGCGTCAATCCTGGCAACTACGTTGACAAGAAAAAGTTTGATTTCATTCAATATACAGATGCCGATTACCAGGCGGAACTGGAACGCATCCACGAACGGTTTACACCACTGGTGCGCATCTGCCGCGAATATGGCACAGCGATGCGTATCGGCACTAACCACGGTTCGCTCAGTGACCGGATCATGAGCCGCTATGGTGATACGCCGATGGGCATGGTAGAAAGTGCAATGGAATTTTTACGGATCGCCCGGGATGAGAACTATCATCAGGTAGTACTCAGTATGAAGAGCAGCAATCCGATCGTTATGGTGCAGGCATACCGGTTACTCGTACGGCAGATGTTTGAAGAATTCGGCATCGGCTATCCGTTGCACCTCGGCGTAACGGAAGCCGGCGACGGGGAAGACGGACGGATCAAAAGCGCCATCGGTATCGGCTCCCTGCTCGAAGACGGTATCGGCGATACTATCCGGGTTTCACTGACAGAAGACCCGGAATTTGAAATTCCCGTTTGCCGGGATATGGTGCAGCGTTATACCAACCGGCATTTGCATGAGCCAATACAGCCTTTTGTACCGGAGCACAACAAGATCCTTTTACCTTATGATCCTTTTACCTACAGGCGCAGGGAAACCATTCCGGTACAGAAAACCGGCGGGCACAGCGTACCGGTTGTAGTTGCGTCGCTGCAGATACCGGAAGATATCCGGCATGAAGACCTGGCTGATGCCGGCTACCGTTATGATGCCGCAACGGACAAATGGAATATCGGTGATGCAGCAGCAGATTTTATCTATACCGGCAGCAAGCTGCCGGACTTTGCCTTACCCGGCACCTTACAGGTAATCTGTGATTATGATCACTGGAAGACACTTGAAAATAAAGACGGCATCTACCCGCTGATACCTGCGGATAGCATAAAGAATGAACCACTCCTCCCATCCGCGCAAATTTATTTTCTTGAAGCCGATGCTAATGGCAATTGGACATTCCTATCATACATTACTGCGTACCCACAGGCTGTACTTTGCCTGAAAAGCACCAACCGGCATGCTATGGCATCCGTACGCCGCCTGCTGGCAGAGCTGACATCCCGGAATATCAAAAACCCGGTGATCCTGATTACGGAAAGCGCCGCTGCAACGGTAGACGAGCAGCTGATCCATTTTGCTACAGAAGCCGGCGGCCTCATGCTCAACGGGTTCGGAGACGGCATCTGGCTACGCAACAAACCGGATGCAATACGGAACATGCGCGTCAGCGGGCGGACATACCTGGAGGTAACCAGCAACCGGCAATTCCTGAATAACACCGCCTTCTCCATATTACAGGCGACACGCACACGTATCAGCAAAACGGAATATATCAGTTGCCCAAGCTGCGGGCGTACACTGTTTGATCTGCAGGAAACCACCGCAAGGATCCGCGCGGCCACCCATCATCTGAAAGGAGTGAAGATCGCGATCATGGGCTGCATTGTAAACGGACCGGGAGAAATGGCAGATGCCGACTTCGGCTATGTAGGCAGCGGTCCGGGCAGGATCACGTTGTACAAAGGGAAGGAAGTTGTGAAACGGAATGTGCCCAGCGATACGGCCGTATCGGAGTTGATCGGCCTGCTGAAGGAAAACGAGGCATGGGTAGATCCGTATCCGTAGAGACGTAGCATGCTACGTCTCTACGGATACGGATCTACGTCTCTACGGATCGTCATTATTACCTATTTTTGTTTCTTCACCGGAAAATTAACCTCCTGCATGCGCGTCGCATTAATCGTATTATTTACCATAATGCACTTTACAGTTGTTGCCCAGCAACCCTCCCGGTCTGATCTGGAAAAACAACGGCAGCAGCTCCTCCTGTCCATTAAAGAAACCCAGGACCAGCTGGAGGCAACAAAAAAAGATCAGAAGGCCACACTCAGCCAGCTGCGGGGTTTGCAGGCAAAGCTGAATGCCCGGCAGCGCCTTATCACCAACATCAATCAGGAGATCAGTAATATTGACCAGAACATCCGGTCTTCTGCGGGAGAAGTGGCGCAACTCCAGCAAAGGCTCGAGCTGCAGCAAACCCGGTACGCACAATCCATCCGGTACGCCTACAAGCACCGCAATTCATACAATACGCTGGTGTTCATATTCTCTGCACAAGATTATAATGAGGCGCTGCGACGCATGAAGTACCTGAAAAAATACAGGGATTACCGGAAAGATCAGGTAAATGAAATTAAACAAACGCAAGCCAGGCTGGAAAACAAGATAGGAATACTGAATACACAAAAATCACAGAAGAATCTGCTACTCAATACAGAAGAGCAGCAG
Organism: uncultured Chitinophagaceae bacterium; assembly: GCA_964527735.1. GTDB lineage: Bacteria > Bacteroidota > Bacteroidia > Chitinophagales > Chitinophagaceae > JBEBVQ01. The sequence continues at coordinate 65,781 of CAZGPG010000016.1, forward strand.
CGGGAAGAATTACAGAAAGAGACCAATGAAACCAATAGCGTAGTAAAGCAACTGAAAGGGCGGGAGAAAGAACTGGCGCAGGACATTGATCGCAACCGCCGTGCCGCACGCCAGGTAGACCAGCAGATCAACAAAATCATTCAGCGGGAGATAGAGCTGGCCAGGAAGAAAGCAGAAGAAGAGGAAAGAAAACGAAAAGAAGAAGAGAGACGCAAAGCTGCAGAACTGGCGGCAAAATCACAACCGGCGCCGCAACCGGACGGAACTACCTTTGGCAATGTAAAACTGAATACAGGATCCGGCACCGGCACGTCTGCGCCCAAACCTGCCGCCACAACAACAACACCGGCATCCGGCACAAAAGCCCCTGCCACCGATAAGCCGGCCGACCGGCCGGTTGCATCTGCGACGCCGCCGCCCCGGAAGACGGCTGCGCCTTCCTATTCACTTTCGCTGACCCCGGAAGTAGCAGCCCTGTCCAACAGTTTCGAAGCTAATAAAGGTAAGTTGCCCTGGCCGGTAGAAAAAGGATTTATCGCTCTCGGGTTCGGGCCATATAAACATCCAACCGAAGCCCGTATCATGCTCGACAATGCAGGCGTCAGCATTAACACCAGTCAGAATGCCGTTGCCCGGGCCGTATTTGCGGGCACGGTAAGCAGCTCCTTCTTTGTATCCGGCGCCGGATGGACGGTCCTGATCAGTCACGGGCAATATTACACGGTATACAGCGGGCTTTCGCAGGTATCTGTGGAGAAAGGGCAGTCGGTGACTATCAAACAACCGGTAGGTATTGTTGCTGATAATGAAGAAGGCGTACCGGTCATTAACTTCCAGGTATGGAAAGTTGGTGCCAACAACAAATCCTTCAAAATTGATCCTGCCGGATGGATCGCGCGATGAACATCCCTCTCTTATCTCCCTTCAAAGGGAGACGATTGTCTCGTTGTGCATACACCATACTTACATCCGGGAACGGTGTGATCGTCCCCCGTTGAAGGGGGACAGAGGGGGATGTAACAAAGCTGTAATAATAGAAAACCTGCTATCGAACCTATGTGTCATTGGTAGCGTCACATCAATCAATCAATATATCACCCGTCATTTCTCCCGGCACCGGGATGCCCATGTAATATAATATGGTAGGCGCAATATCACCGAGCTTACCCGGCCGGAGCGTGCCCTGGTAATCATTTGAGATCAGGAATAAGGGGACGGGATTCAGGGTATGCGCTGTATTCGGAGAGCCATCGGAGTTGATGAGATAATCTGAGTTGCCATGATCGGCTGTCAGGAAAACCGTATAACCATGTGCCAGCGCCGCAGGTACAATACGGGACACGCACTGGTCTACCGTTTCTGCCGCTTTAACTGCTGCCTTCCACACACCTGTATGTCCGACCATATCCGCATTTGCAAAATTCAGGCAAATGAAATCGGTCGTTTCCCCGTTAATCTCCGGCAGGATGGCTTCCGTTACCTCAATTGCGCTCATTTCAGGTTTCAGGTCGTACGTAGGCACTTCTTTGGGCGATGGTATCATGATGCGGCGCTCACCGTCAAACGGCACCTCGCGGCCACCGGAAAAGAAAAAGGTTACATGGGGATACTTTTCCGTTTCCGCAATGCGGATCTGGGTTTTACCGGCTCCGGACAATACTGCTCCGAGTGTGTTGGTCAGGTTGTCGTTATCAAAAAGGATACCGACATTTTTATACGTCTGGTCGTATTCGGTCATCGTGATATAATCCAGCGGCAGCGGTTGCATATTCAGTTCGGGGAACGCCTGCTGGGTGAGCGCTGTGGTTATTTCACGGCAGCGGTCTGTACGGAAATTAAAACAGATAACGACATCTCCGGGCTTGATGCGGGCAACCGGTTCCCGGTGCTCATCACATATCACCACCGGCAGGATAAATTCATCGGTAACGCCGGCGTCGTAAGATTCCTGTATTGCCTGCAGAGGATCTGTCGCCCGTTTGCCAATACCCCGCGTCAGGGCATCGTACGCATGTTTTACCCGCTCCCAGCGCTTGTCGCGGTCCATGGCATAGAACCGGCCGGTAACGGAGGCAATCCTGGCCCCTGTGAGACGGGTATGCTCCTGCAATGTGCGGATAAAGCCGTAGCCGCTTTTCGGATCGGTATCCCGGCCATCCGTAAACGCATGTACGGCCACATCGGGAACTTTATGCGTATGCGCCAGCGAAAGTAACGCCTTGAGATGATTTATATGTGCATGTACACCGCCGTCGCTGACCAGCCCGATGAAATGCAGGGTTTTTCCCAGGCTTTTGGCCGTTGTAAGCGCATTTAGCAGCGTCGGGTTGGCAGCCAGTTCGCCGGTATCAACCACCCTGTTGATCCGCTGAAGCTCCTGGTATACAATACGGCCGGCGCCGATATTCAGATGCCCTACTTCGGAATTGCCCATCTGCCCTTCGGGCAAGCCGACTGCTTCACCACAGGTGATCAGCTCGGTATGAGGATACTTCTGATATAGGGATTGTACAAAAGGTGTTTGTGCATGAGCGATGGCATCAGCTTCAGGAACCTGTCCATGCCCCCAGCCATCCATGATAAGTAATATGCTTTTCCGCGACATGTCTGCAAAAATAATGGAAATGAACGTGTAAGCAGCATCAGAATCCACAAACAGCTGTTTATCTGAAAATCAGAAATTATTCACATTTGGCATAGTTTTAGCTGATTGTGTATAGTGCAGTGATCAAAAGTGCCCCAATCGATGAAAAATTTTTACCAATTTTTATTCTTTACAGTGCTGATCGTTATTACCCCGCCACTGGCATCAATGGCACAAAGCACGCCGGTCGGGCAGATCAATAACGCTTTTCGCTCCGGCGACGTAGCGGGCATAACCCGGTATATGGATAATGTAGTGGATGTGACTCTGAACAACAATCAGAGCACAAGCAGCCGCACACAGGCAGAAATGATGCTGCGCGATTTTTTTAGCAAAAATGAACCCAAAAGCTTTGAGGCCGGCCATAGCGGGCAAAACCAGCAAACGAATACTTTCTTCAGCATCGGCCATCTCAATACATCCAACGGCCGCTACAGAGTATATATCCTGCTAAAGCAGCAGGGACAGAACTATCTGCTCCAGGAGATACGAATAGAGAAGTAGAGACGTAGCATGCTACGTCTCTACTTCTTCCTGTTCTTATACTTTGCAATCAGTTCTGCAACCGGGGTACGACGCAAAAATTCAGGATTGAGGGTTGTAAATACCCGGACACGGTGGGACGCTGATTGCAGCGCGGTTTCCAGATGCAATAGCGCTTCTTTGGTCTTCCCCATTTCAAACAGCACGGCGGCATGAAAATAACGGAAGTCCGGCTTATCGCCGCAATGCTCCCGTGCCACTTCGATCTGGGTAAGCGCTTCGTCGTAGTAGCCGGCAATATACAATCCGCGTATCAGGGCCATCCAGGTGGTTTTATTACCGGGCTTGAGCCGCACGGCATTCAGATAACAGACAAGGGCTTCGTTCTTTACATCCATCTCCATCAGGCAATTGCCGATCGCCACACAGTAAACGGCATTTTCCTTATTGAGATGCAGCGCTACCGAGTACGATTTTACCGCTTTTTCCCATTGTCGTTCCCGTGCGTATGTTTCCCCAATCTTGAAAAAGATAGAATCGTCTTCCGGACTGAGCTGGGATGCTTTCCGGTAATAATGCCTGGCACGCGGGAAGTCTTTCTGCTTTTCCCAGCAATAGCCCATCGCCTCAAAGATCACGTCCTCGGGATTGGCAATTTCAAGATGAGTTTCCAACACTTCCAAAGCTTTTTCATACCACTTCAGGCGCATATACGCGTCTGCCATATTGCGGTATGCAAATTCAAATTTCTCATCAATGGCCACGCAAAATTCATAGGCATCAATTGCTTTCTCATAAAGCTTAAGGCCCTGATAAGCCGCCCCCAGATTAAACCAGGCAAGAGCATTGTACGGATCGGCTTCCGTCAGCTCGGTATGCAGCGTTACGCTCTCCTCCAGCCGCTGGGTAACTTCGGCCCAGAAACATACTTTCTGTAAAGCCTCTTCATTGCGCCGGTCGATCCGGATGATCCGCTTCAGGGTATCAAAGACCGCATCAAACTGCTCACATTCATCATAGACATCCGAAAGCTCGAGCAGCAATTCAATTTTTTCCTTCCCTTCAAATTCATCGGAGCGTTGTTCGAGCAGCAATGCCGCCTGGTCATATTTGAACTGGCTCAGCAATATATCCGACCGGAGCAGCACCGCTTCGAGACTGACGCTGTCGTATTGTTCCATTTCATCCAGCGTCTTCAGTGCCTGGCCGTACTTCTGGGACTGAGCCAGTATTTCGGCCCTGAGCAGCAGCACATTGCCGGAGAAAGGGTAATAAGTACGTGCAATATCACAAGCCAGCAAGGCCTGCTCTTCATTATTATCCTGAAAATAATATTCTATAACCCGCTCGAATTCCTCCTCTTCCATAATAGCTTCCGCTACTCCCCGCTTTACCTGATCGTATCGCTGGAGCAGCTCATCCATGGAATCCCAGTCATCATCCAGATAATCGTCGTTAAACATAGCCAGACGGTTTATTCCAAAGTTAACGAATTAATGAGGCAATTTAAAAAATTGAAAAATTGAAAATGTACCCGTGTGACAATATGGGGGATGTGGAACAAGCCAGAAATATACGACCCGGCAGATGCAAATTTCCACATCGTTGTTGTCCGGGAAAAAATATGCTAAACATTTAGAAGCCCGCACCGGCAGACTATTTTCCGGCATTATATCAGGGATTTTCACATTACCTCATTCGTTTGTCCGTTTTTGTTTCTATCTTTGTATGACCGTACAGCGATCCCATACAAAAATTCATTGCATTTACCAAAGCTGCACACCGGTCTTCAAAAAACAGGAGTGTTATGACCAAGTACATTTTTGTAACCGGCGGTGTTACATCTTCATTAGGTAAAGGCATTATTGCCGCGTCTCTGGCCAAATTATTACAGGCCCGCGGATTTCGCACTACCATACAGAAATTTGATCCGTACATCAATATAGATCCCGGCACATTGAACCCTTATGAGCATGGGGAATGCTATGTTACGGAAGATGGCGCCGAAACGGATCTTGACCTTGGTCACTATGAGCGTTTCCTTAACACCCACACATCGCAGGCCCATAATGTAACCACAGGCCGCGTATACCAATACGTGATCAACAAAGAGCGTGAAGGCGCTTATCTCGGCAAGACCGTACAGGTAATCCCCCATATCACCGACGAAATAAAACGCCGTATCCTGCTTCTGGGAGAAGACGGCAAGTATGATGTTGTGATCACTGAGCTTGGCGGAACGGTTGGCGACATCGAATCGCTGCCCTATATAGAAGCCGTCCGGCAGCTCAAATGGGAAATGGGAGATGCAAACTGCCTGGTCGTGCACCTGACCCTGGTGCCGTACCTGAAGGCGGCAGGAGAACTTAAAACCAAACCTACCCAGCACTCTGTAAAAATGATGAGTGAGAACGGTTTGAATCCTGATGTGCTGGTATGCCGCACGGAAGAACCACTCTACAAAGAGCTGAAACGGAAGATCGCCCTGTTCTGCAATGTAACACAAGAGGCGGTTATCGAAGCGCTGGATGCAGATACGATCTACGGCGTGCCGCTGGAGATGATGCGTGAAGGATTGGATATCATCGCTCTGCAAAAGCTGAATCTGCCCCTGGGCACCGAGCCGGACCTGAGCCGGTGGAAAGAATTTCTCAATAAGCTCCGCTACCCTAAATCCAAAGTCACGATAGGGTTGGTCGGCAAATACGTGGAATTGCAGGATGCGTATAAATCCATCCTGGAAGCGCTGATACACGCAGGCGCCATGAACGAATGCAAGGTGGAGGTCCGCAACATCCACTCCGAACACCTGACACCTGAAAACGCCATAGAGAAACTTCGCAACCTGGACGGTGTATTGGTTGCGCCGGGCTTCGGAAGCCGCGGCATTGAGGGAAAGATAGAAGCAATACGTTATGCACGCGAGCAAAAGATCCCTTTCTTCGGCATATGCCTCGGGATGCAGATGGCGTGTGTGGAGTTTGCCCGGAACGTGCTGGGTCTGGCAAAGGCGCACTCTACAGAAATGGAACCGGAAACAAAAGATGGCATTATCTGTATGATGGAAGAGCAGAAAAAGATCAAGCAGATGGGAGGCACCATGCGCCTTGGGGCTTATGACTGCACTGTTGAGCCGGACTCAAAAACGGCTGCTATCTATAACGCGACCCATATCTCCGAGCGCCACCGCCACCGGTATGAATTTAACAACGACTACCTGGAAGCCTTTGAGAAAAACGGTATGATACCCGCCGGAAAAAATCCGGATACCGGCCTGGTAGAGATCATGGAGATCGAAGACCACCCTTTTTATATCGGCGTACAATTCCATCCGGAATATAAAAGCACTGTAGAAAACCCGCATCCGCTTTTTGTCGCATTCGTGAAAGCAGCAAAAGAAATACAGGAGCAGCGTTACGGACATCAGCAGCAAATTGTGTACGAGCAGGCCGCAGTAAAATAATTCCCGTATATCTGCATCATTTTCGCTGGTTACTGCAACTCGTTTTCATTATTTCATTTTCAATTTTTTAAGTTAAATGGGCACGGTTCTATTTCACATCAAACAACAGGTTGCCTGGCTGACGCTCAACCGGCCGGATAAGTACAACAGCTTTAACCGTGAAATGGCGTTAAGCCTGCAGCAATTGCTGGATGAATGCGCTGAAAATGATGATGTGCGCTGCATCTGCCTGACCGGCTCCGGTAAAGGCTTTTGCGCCGGACAGGATCTGGGGGAATTTCCGGATCCTGCTCAGATCGACTTTAATAAAGTAGTATCAGAATATTATAATCCGCTGATCGAACGGCTGCGGAATATTGAGAAACCGGTGGTAGCCGCAGTGAACGGCGTTGCTGCCGGAGCCGGGGCCAATCTCGCGCTGGCCTGCGATATCGTTATAGCAACAGGAAGCGCATCTTTTATACAGGCGTTCAGCAAGATAGGTTTGATACCCGATAGCGGCGGCACTTTCTTTCTGCCCCGCCTGGTAGGTATGCAGAAAGCGGCTGCGCTGATGATGCTGGGGGATAAAATAACGGCAGCAGAAGCCGCAGAAGCGGGTATGATATATAAAGCGGTCGCCGACGAGCTGTTTGCAGCAGAAACAGAGCGTATTACCGGCACGCTGGCAGCCATGCCCACCATTGGTCTGGGGCTTACAAAGCGGGCGCTGAACCAATCCTTAGGCAACAGTCTGGATCAGCAGCTCGAGCTGGAGAAAGAGCTGCAGGCAGCAGCCGGTGCTACCGCAGATTTTAAGGAAGGGGTACAGGCGTTTCTCGAAAAAAGAAAACCGGTATTCACGGGTAAATAGATCTCTTTCGTGATATTGCGGCTCAAGGCCGCAATGACAAAGTGGTTATTGGCCGGACACGTCCATTAATAATACTGAGCAGGTATCTGTTAACAATATCATCCCAGTCTGTCCTGAACTTCCGGGCTTTATGCCCTTAATATTGGAAATACTACCGGGACAAAGCAAAGTTTTGGAATCCCCGGAAAAATCATACGATTGATCTGCCAAACGATTATCTTTGTTTGCCAAAATCATATAATAAAATGCGTTTTATTGCTTCGTCATCAGCATTGCTCAAAAACCTCCAGCAGATCGGGGGTGTTATCAGTACCAATAGTGTATTGTCTGTCCTGGAAGATTTTCTTTTTGAGCTGAAAGGCAATACCCTCACGCTTACTGCCACTGACCTGGAGACCATGATGCGCGTAACGCTGGAAGTAAATGATGCCCAGGACAGCGGACGCATCTGCATTCCTTCAAAAATATTACTCGAATATCTTAAAAACCTGCCGGAGCAACCCGTAACATTCACGATCAACGAGCAGGAGCTTTCTATTGAAATAGCCAGCGATGCCGGGAAATACCGCATAGGCGGAGAAAAGGCGGACGACTTCCCGAAAGAACCCGCTCCGGACGATGCAACGTCGTTTACAATGCCTTCCATTGCCCTGACAGAAGGGATCAATAAGACCCTGTTCGCCGTCAGTACGGATACCTTACGCCCACAGATGACGGGTGTGTATTTTGAGATGTCGCCTGAAAACATAACGTTTGTTTCTACTGACGCACACCGCCTGGTACAGTACCGCCGTGATGATGTCGCCTGCCCGGTAACAGAAACGCAAGGATTCGTGGTACCGCGGAAGCCGCTTCAGCAACTGCGTTCTACACTTCCGGCAGATGAAACCCAGCTCCGGATCTCTTACAACAGCAGTCATCTTTTTGTGCATACCGATAAGCTGAGCATGAGCTGCCGGCTTATTGACGCTAAATTCCCGGACTATAAAGCCGTCATTCCGACCGATAACCCGTTCCGGCTCACGGTAAACCGCGCCGAGTTTACCAGCGCCCTGCGCCGGGTAGGCGTTTTCGCCAACAAGACCACCAACCAGGTGGTGCTGGATATTAACGGAAATGAATTGCAGATCAGTGCCCAGGATATTGATTTTTCATACGAAGGGAAGGAACGGCTGAACTGCCAGTACACCGGCGAAGACATGAAGATCGCCTTCAACGCCAAACTGATGGTGGAGCTGGTTGGCAACATAGACGGTACAGAATTGAATGTTGAACTGAGCACTCCGACGCGCGCCGGCATCTTCCGCCCCATGGAAAAAGGCGATAATGAAGATGTGCTCATGCTGCTGATGCCGCTGATGGTGGGGGTATAATTCAGGGATGAGGAGTGAGGGATGAGGGATGAGGGATAAATACCGCTACCTGATCAGCCCGAGGTCTATAGCAGTTTTTACCAGTCCGGCTGAGTTTTTTGCATCCAGTTTGAGCAGCAGTGCAATCCGGTAATTATCCACCGTACGTTTGCCCATGCATAAACGCTCACCGATCTCTTTGCTGCTATAATTTTCGGCAATCAGTTGGAGTATTTCCTTTTCCCTGCGAGTAAGGGTAAGTTTACGGTCATCCTGCATCACCTGATTGATGTGCCCCTGGATCATAGGGTCAAAATACTGCTTACCTGAGTATACAATTTTTATCGCTTGCAGCAGGGTCTCCTCATCACAGGTTTTCAATACATAGCCCATCACGCCATTGTCCAGCATTGACCGGATGTAATAGGTTTGTTCCTGGTTGGTAAATGCCAGAATACTTATTTCAGGAAATTCGTCATGGAGTATGAAAGACAGCTCCTCTCCGTTCTGTACAGGCATCATAATGTCCAGCAGAATAATATCCGGCTTGTTGCCCGGCAAGTCCTGCAGCAACAACTGCCCACTGAGGTAAGTCCCCGTTATTTCTATCTCCGGATGGCAATTCAGAATATTTTTCAACCCTTTCAATAACATCGGATGATCATCTACTATGGCAATTTTTATTTTTTTCATACTTGTAATGTCCGACCTTTTAAGGATGTATTTTTTTATACTTGTAGGGGACGGATAATTCCACACTGGTTCCCTCGTCATCTCCGGAGATAATTTGTACCGTGCCTTTATATTGTCGCACTCTTTCCCGGATATTTTTCAGCCCCATGCCCCGGGTACTCATTTCAACCGTATGTACATCAAAACCTTTGCCGTTATCTTCTATGGTAATGCGGATAAGCTGATCATGTTGTATGGCCTGGACCAGCACTTCCGTACCTCCGGAATGTTTCAGACTGTTATGAATAACCTCCTCCGTAATGCGGTAAAGAGTAGTGAACAGATTTTCATCATCAATATGAATCTCATTAAGCACCTGAATATGCATACGGATATGACTGTAACTTTTCTGAAACTTATGACAAAGCATACGGATCGCATCACCCAGATCCCGGTGTGCGATATTATCCGACAGAAGATTATAGGCAATAGTACGCAACTCGTCCCGCATTTCATCAATCAGCTCCATTCCGTCCCTGAACGTTTCGGTCCGGGAAAGTGAAGGATTTTTACCAATGAGTATGTAATTCATTTTAATAGCGGATAAAAGCGCCCCCATACCGTCATGCAGGTCTCTTGCAATACGGTTTCTTTCTGCATTCCTGATTTTTCCCTGCTGCAGCTTCTGTTTTGTCCGGTAAAAGAATATTACAAACAGTACCAGAGAGCAACTGCCGAATACAATGATCCCGATCCAGATGTTTTTTTGTTTTAAACGAAGTTTATTAAGGTCAAGTTGCTGCTGCTTGTTGAGCAGCTCCTGATTTTTTTCGCTTAAGCGATACTTAACTTCCATTTCCCCGCTGATACGCGTAACGGTTTCGTTAAAAATACTGTCACTTAAATCGGCATAGGCGAGACTCCATTTGAGCGCTTCCCGGTAATTACCCAAATGCGTGTATACATCCGTCAGGAGATAATAGGTATTCAGATTGAGCGGACGACCGCCTTCAAGATCATTTAATGATAATGCCGACTGGCTGTACCGGATAGCCGCTTGATAATCTCCTCTGAAATATTGTAATCGTGCCAGCCTTTGCAGCAGTATGATATTATTCTGCAGTCCCTCAGGATAAAGCGATACGGCCGAGTCCAGATATTGTGCCGCCCGCAGCGTATCGTCCTGCATAAATAATACACCGGCAATATCACATAAGGATGTTTGCGCTTTACGCAGCTCACCCAGGGATTTAAATAAGGGAACATTCATTGCGGAATATTCAATGCTCTTTGAAAGATTACCGGACATTTTCCAGGCATAACTGATGTTCCCGTATATGGAAGTCAATAAACGGACACTGTTTGCCTGCCGGGCAAGATATAATGCGCGCTTTATATACCGTTCAAAAGATTCCAGATCCCCGAATGACAGCATACACGCGGCGATATTGGAATAAATGCTGCCCAACAATCGCTGATCGTATACTCCTTTCCTCAAATATTCAGAATATCCCATAAAAATATGCTGGAGGGCGGAGTCCGGATAACCCTGCAGGAGATAAATGCCCCCGAGCGAATTATGTATCTGTACAATCAGGGAAGGTTCTATGGAAGGCGCTTTGCGGGCGTATGCCAATGCTTCAAAAAATACCTGCCGGCTTAATAAGTATGCTTTTTCATCCTTGAGTGTATATGCTTTAACGGCAAAGCCGTGGGCCGCACCATAGTTGTAATGAGCTTTAAGGCTCAGGCCGATGGCGCTGTCCGAATACTGTAGCGAGACGGAGGGAGCATCGGATTGAAGCTGCCGGGCCCTGGATAATAACGTGTCTATAACCGCGGTATCCACAGCAGGAATCGTGTGTATGCTCATACTCCGCTCCTGTGCCGGACTGATTTTTATCAGTACTGTCAGAATAATAACGAATAGCAGAAATGACGTAATACGCATGAAGCAGATACGGGATAAACGAATGTAATGAAGGCTTAAGCCGGAAATGAATGTAAGAATTTTTGCTGACAGACATCAACTCAGAGAAATGGTTTGCACCAGATGAGATTCAGTGGTCTGAATTAAACAATTAACAATAAGATAAAGGGTATTTATACACTAAAACCGGAATTCAGGTGTATCTATTTTTGATCACAACTGACCGGTTTAATGTTTCTGAATGATGATTGTGCGGTTTTTAGCTTATATAGGGTTACACACAGGCATGGTATTGTTTTTGATCATGTCTGTGGTTAGTCACAGGGAGGTGAAGGCTCAGAATCTTGTTCCTAATCCATCTTTTGAAGAGATCAATGAATGTCCGGGAACTATGACTCCCGTAGGGTTGCCCGGGACGACTTCCCCGGTAAAGGATTGGTACGGAGCCAACACCAATACCACAGATTATTTCAATGCCTGTGCCAATTTTCATCTGGGCGGGAGTCCGTACGCGGTGCCGGCAAATTCGCCGGGTTATCAGCAGGCCCGGACAGGTAACGCCTACATGGGCGCTCACATCTTACATTACGATCCGGTTACAGGCAGGGATCAGCGGGAATATCTGCAGACGAGGCTGATAACTCCCTTAACGGCAGGTCATACATACCAGGTAACTTTCTGGGTCTCCCGTGCCAATCGCTATAGTAACGGACATATCATTGAGCACATCGGCGCTCATTTCAGCCCGCAGGCAGTGATGGGAAACACCCCGGCGCTTTTACTATTGACGCCGCAGGTGGTGAATCAGCCGGGTAATTTTCTGGCGGACACGCTGAACTGGATGCAGGTTACCGATACTTTTATTGCACAGGGCGGAGAGGAGTATATGGTGATCGGTAATTTTTTACCCGGGTTTGCCCAATCCTTTCAACAGGTAGGTACAGGCGTATCAGGATATTATTATGTGGATGACGTGTGCGTGTATGATATTACCGGGAACACTTCCGCTACGGATACGCTCGTTTGTGCACAGGATTTTCTTATCCGGCTTACCGGGAGCGCTGCATTCTCAGGCTGGAAGTGGAATACGGGAGATACAGGTTGGGCATTAAACGTAAATACACCCGGCACTTATTGGGTACGTTCATTTAATGATTGTAAATGGGCAGCAGATACTTTTCATATCCGCCATACCCCGACGCCGCCTTTCTCACTTGGGAAAGATACCGCCATATGCGATGGTTCGCCGGCTGTATTGCATGCGCCTGGTATGCCCGGCATCAGGTGGGAGTGGGGAGACGGGAGCACGGAAGCCATACGTACCATAACACAATCGGGCAGTTATCATATTCGGGTATGGAACGGAGACTGCACAAGCACAGATGATATAAATATTCGGATCGGGGACTTTGCGCAGTACCTGGGCAGGGATACGACATTATGCATCACAAATGATCAGAAACCGGTGCGGCTGGAAGCCAGGGTACCACCGCAGGCAACCGTAAGGTGGAGTACAGGTACAACTGGTCCTGTGCTGGAAGTCAAGGACAGCGGTACTTACTGGGTACAGGTAAGTGATTTTGTCTGCAGCGCTGCTGATACGATCCGGATAAATGCCGAACGATGCGCCTGTATTGTCCGGATGCCCAATGCTTTTACACCTAATGGAGACGGAAAAAATGATGTCTTCCGCGCTGTATTCGAAAACGACTGCCCGGTAACCGATTTCTACCTGAGGATCTATAACAGATACGGAGCGCTGGTTTTTCAGACCAGCAACCCGTATCAGGGTTGGGATGGGCAGTTCAACGGCGACCGGGCAGAAGCCGGGACTTATTTTTATGATATGCGTATGCAGCATGGCACCGGCCTTCACCAACTTAAAAAAACAGGAGATGTCGTTTTGATCCGATAATAGTTTGATTATTAATTTTTAAAATGATCCATTATGATTAAGAAGTGTATTTTTAAGAGATTGGCAGCCATGTGCTGTGCATTGAGCTGTATGAGCATAGCGGCAATGGCACAGCAGGGAGCACCTGATCCTTCATTTGTTACCGGGACCGGATTTTCAGATGGTTCCAGTGTAGGATGGGTGCAGCATCTATTGCTGCAGGACAACGGAAAAATGGTAGCAGTAGGCAGCTTTACGGAATATAACGGAACGGCCTCCAAAAATATAATTCGTCTCAACGCTTCCGGAACGGTAGATGCATCATATAATGTGGGGTCGGGTTTTGATGAGCTTGTGGAATCGGCAGTGATACAAAATGATGGCAAAGTGGTGGCAGGCGGATGGTTCGTAGCATATAACGGCACACCGGCTTCCGGTATCGCACGAGTAAATACAGATGGCAGTCCGGATGGCACGTTCCAGTACGGGACAGGATTTACCGCAGGTAAAGGAGCCGGAGGCGCTACTGCCATGGCGCTCCAGAAAGACGGGAAAATCATTGCGGGGGGAATATTCTCTGCATATAACGGCAATCCCGTCGAAAACATCGTCAGGATCAAACCAGATGGCACAATAGATGCTGCCTTTACTGCTTCGCTGGACGATATGCCCACCAAAATTGCGGTACAAAATGATGGAAAGATTATTGTAGCCGGATGGTTTTCGCAGGTAAACGGAGTAAGCCGCAGCGGAATAGCAAGATTAAATACCGATGGCACGCTGGATGCCGGGTTTAACACCGGATCCGGGTTTAATGGCGATATATACGGGGTTATGGTCCAGCCCGATGATAAAATACTGATAGGCGGTTCATTCTCTTCCTATAACGGTACTACTTACGGCAAAATCGTAAGGCTCATGCCCGATGGCACCGTAGACACTTCGTTTAAAACAGGAATGGGCTTCAGCTCAGAATATGTGGCCCGGTTTGCTTTACAGCCGGATGGAAAGATACTGGCCGGCGGAAATTTTACCAGCTATAATGGTGATGCTGCAAGAAGCCTGGTACGCATGCACGAAAACGGAGCCATGGATACCAGCTTCAAGACCGGCGCAGGATTTGCAAACGGAACGAATAGTAATGGTCAGCTATGGAGCCTGGTTCCGCAGCCTGATGGCAAGATACTGGTGGGAGGTATATTTACGAAGTATGATGGAGCGGATCATAAATGCATAATCAGGCTGGATGGTTTCGAAGCTCCGATGAAAATAACAGACTTGCTGCCGGGAACGGATTATTGCCCGGGTACAAAAGTGGCTGTTCATTTCAGGGCCGGAATGACCGGGTTGAATGCCGGTAATGTGTTTACAGCGCAATTAAGCGATGCGAACGGAAGCTTCGCTAATCCGACTGTTTTAGGCACCCTGGCGGGCACTTCGGATGGCGTGATCACGGGAACAATACCCTCCGGGATCAGCGGAACAGCGTTCAGGATCCGGATCGTAAGCAGCGACCCGGCACATATCGGACCGGACAACGGGACGGACATTACCATTTCTTCAGGTGCAAACATCCCGGCAATTACAGCTTCTTCGTCAAAAAATGAACTATGCGCAGGCGAGCAGGTAAGCCTGACTGCAACTGCAGGGAGCGCTGTAATTACATGGAACGATAATGTTGTGGACGGGCAGCCATTTACGCCTAACCAAACGAAAATATATACCGCTGTGGCAACGGCAAACGGATGCAGTAACTCAGAGCAGGTAGAGATCGTGGTACATGATTTGCCGGAAGTCGTGGGCATCGCATCCGAAGATACGGTGTGCAAGGGCACCGAAGTGGTATTCTCCGGCAGCGGCGCCGTTTCTTATACATGGGATCATAATGTACAGGATGGCGTTCCTTATGAGACGGAAAGCACAGCCGTGTTTACCGTTACCGGTACGGATGCAAATAACTGTACCAATACCGACCAGGTAACCGTTACCGTGCTTCAGCCGGGCACACTTACCATCGACGCTACCATCTGCGTAGGGGATACCTATCAACTGGGCACACAATCCCTGTCTGCTGCCGGAGCCTATACGGAAACTTTCACCGGCGCAGCCGCCAATGGCTGTGATAGTATCGTAACCCTCAATCTCTCTGTAGCGCCGGATGATATTTCTGTTAGCCGCGACGGACAAACCCTGACCGCCGGAGCATCTAATGCAACCTGGCAGTGGATCAACTGTACGGACAACAGCGCCATCACCGGAGCCAACAACCAGAGCTTTACACCCAATCTCCCCGGCGTTTTTGCCGTGGTCATTACACAGAACGGCTGCAGCGATACCTCT
The DNA here is from genome assembly GCA_964527735.1 of uncultured Chitinophagaceae bacterium. Classification (GTDB taxonomy): domain Bacteria; phylum Bacteroidota; class Bacteroidia; order Chitinophagales; family Chitinophagaceae; genus JBEBVQ01. Next base: position 81,412 of record CAZGPG010000016.1, read on the forward strand.
GAATGTGTTTCTGTATGGCCGGCAGGTATCTCTATGGATGAGGCAGGTTCCGCATTCGTCCTGTATCCCAATCCGGTACGTGACCTGTTAACGATAAAAGGAGATAACATAACCGGTATCAGCGCAAGCGATATAACCGGTAAGGTGCTGTACAGCGTTACTACTACACCTGCAACGGTGCACACCATCCCTACCGGCGCATGGCATGAAGGGATCTATATCATCCGTATCACCACCGGCGAAATGCACCAGGTATATAAGATCCGGAAAATAAACGGAACATTCTGACAAGAAAGACAAGGAAAAGGCGGATGTGATAAAAACCATCCGCCTTTTTTATTTACCATATCTGTACTTCCCGTTCCAGCATAATACCAAACCGTTCTTGTACGGAACTGATAATATCTTCCGAAAGTCGCCGGATATCGTTGCCGCCTGCCCGTCCGTAATTGGCCAGCACAAGCGCCTGCTTTTCATGCACACCCACATCACCGTTGCGGTAACCCTTCCAGCCGGCGGTTTCGATCAGCCACCCGGCAGGTACCTTTACTGTCGTATCGGAAACAGGGTATGAGGGCATGGCAGGATATTGCTCTCGTAATGTCCGGAATAAAGCAGCGCTTACTACCGGATTTTTAAAAAAGCTCCCGGCATTGCCTGTCACGGCCGGATCCGGCAGCTTGCTCCGGCGGATCGCTATCACGGCATTTGCTATTGTCCTGGCAGACAGATCTACGATCTTCATTTTTTCCAGTTCCTGCGCAATAGCACCATAAGAAATTCTGAAATCGGGTTGTTTTCTCAGCCTGAATGTAACTGAGGTGATAAAGATCTTTCCTTTCAGCTCATGCTTGAAGATGCTGTCGCGGTAGCCGAACCTGCATTGCTCATTCGTCAGGGTGATGAAGCATTGTTCGTCCCAATGCCAGCCGGTAACGCTTTCGATGGTCTCACAGGCTTCCACGCCATAGGCGCCGATATTCTGGATCGGCGCCGCTCCGACCGTACCGGGTATCAGGGCCAGGTTTTCAATACCCGACAGGTTGTGATCCAGCGCATACAATACCAGGTCGTGCCATACTTCTCCCGACTGTACTTCCAGCCATACGGCGTGTTCATCTTCGCGGAGCTGTTCTATTCCTTTCAGCCTGTTGAGTAATACAAGTCCTGCTACCGGCTGTGTAAGCAAGATATTACTGCCGCCGCCCAGGATATATTTTTCAGGAGAAACGGAGGGATCGCTTAACTGCGCCGGTTGCTGTGCATCAGTAACCGTAAAAAACATTTCGGCCGGCACGTCTATACCGAATGTATTGTAAGGGCGTAATGATACGTGGTGCTGTACCTGCATGGGGGTAAAGATAATGCCGGAATTATTGCTATGCTAATGCAGGAAAAGGCGTATCAGCATGACGACGACCGCTACAAAGAATATGAAGATGGATATCCGGTTCATACCGTGCATCAGCCGGGTATTGATATTCCGGGGATCGTCGGGGTCGCGTTTCCTGATATAGAAATAAGTAAGTAATTGCTGCCACATAAGACAAAGGGGCTATTCTATAAAGTTACGAAAAATTGAAAAATTCGCCAAAGCGGTATATATTTGCATCCCTTCCGCTTGGGGGCTAAGGTTGTGACTGATAGGGTCCGCCTTCGCTAAAGCTACGGCGGACGAGGGGGGATTAGCTCAGCTGGCTAGAGCGCTTGCATGGCATGCAAGAGGTCATCGGTTCGACTCCGTTATCCTCCACGTTAAAAATCAAGCACTTACGGAGACTCCCGTAAGTGCCTTTTTCATGATGGTGCACACCATGTGCACACAGCTTTTCTCTTTTCCTTTGTCCTGATTACGATCCTTATTGTTTTATAATCTTCCCGACTTTTACCAACCTGCCTTCTTTATCCCTGATATGCAACAGGTACACACCTTTAGCCAAATCTCTTACAGGTAGCATTTTCGCATCTTCTTCATGTAATATGATACGTGCATCTATGCCAGACAAGACTGCATTCACACTTACCGGGCTGTTGATATAAATTACTTCATTGACCGGATTAGGATAGATGCTGATATACTGCTCTATGCCTTTATATTCATCAACACTAATATTTGTCACTCCATAAATATCCGAAATGCCCTCACAATCATGCTCATCTGTAACCCTTACCTGGTAATCATTATTTTCAGTTACAGTATAGGTAGGGTTGGTGGCTCCGGGTATGTCAGCACCGCCTTTAATCCACTGGTACGCAGCATAGGTGCCCACTACCCCCAATACATTGTTATCAACGGTAAGGACAGGTTCATCAACGGGTATAACGGTTAATTCCAGGAACACAGTACTATCGCAGCCGGTTGCATTTGCAAAATATTGTTTATGAGTACCGCCGGTACTATACGATTTTCCATTGAGCGTATAGCTCGTGCCGCATTTTATAGAAGCAGTGATATGGGAAGATGAAGTATCAGTACAAACCAACTTCATGACAAAGGCATCATTTCCCCCGGTTGAAGCAAGCGGGCCTGCACCAGGTCCGGGGTCGAAATCTAATGAATTAAACGTTCCTGTCAGGTACACTCCATCCCCGACGGCTACGCCGTAACCAAAATCAGTAGAATTATAGCCCTGATCGTCAATACTTCCCCCTATACTTTTAGCCCAGAGATAAGTCCCGTCGGCACGATACTTGGTTATAAACACATTTTGCCCGCTTGCTGTAAGCGCCGATCAAACTGACCACCTTATGCCGGAGCAAATTGACCAGTAAAAC
>CAZGPG010000017.1:0-77990 GCA_964527735.1 uncultured Chitinophagaceae bacterium
GTTAAGGGGTTTACCTTACTTTAGATTTCACGAACTTCGGGGAACCCGACAATAAAAGCAAGCATACTTACGAAGCGTAAGATAGGGCGGGTATTATGGAAGCAATGTAATTGACTCAGCATGCAGCTACGCGTTACCTTGTAAGGAGGAAACAAATATACCTAATGTGAATTGTAACCCGCTCCGTAATAGTTGCACGCTCCGGACCCTGCCACTTTTTGACAATATCGTCCCAATCCTTGCGGTTGTCCTATTTGGGGGCGGGCCCCGTCCTTACGTTAAATTGGGTATTTATACACATTTGGTGGGTTTGCTATATGGTGAACTTTGTCTTATAAAATTCCTTTCGGTTGGTGAAGCAAGGGCTTTATGAAAATACTAAAGCATGAGCATTGGCCTTGTAAATGCTGCGTTTGACCTGAAGACAATTTTTGAGCGAAGGATATAGACATTGCAGCTATCGTCAACCACTGACGCTAAACCCGGAAATTAAAAAGTCAAAACAGAGCAACTAAAATTCCAACAACACTAAAATTTCAACAATTATGCAGAAGAAAACAACATTAATATTAAAGCTAACAACAGCTCAAAAGAGCATTAAACAACCCGCCTTGTCGTATTTTATTAAAGCTTTTTCGGTATGCCTCTTGTTAGCAGGTTGCGCAGTACAGGTAAATGCGCAGACCCCCGATTTCGGCTGGGCTAAAAACCCGGGAGGTACTGGTCGCGACGAGGGCTGGGCAATGGCTGCGGACGGAGCGGGAAACATATATGTGGCAGGGACTTTCGGCCTGTCGGCGGATTTCAATCCGGGCGGTACCGGGGTTCCGCTTAATGCGGTGAATGTCCAGGATATATTTCTGGCCAAATATGCTCCTAACGGTAATTGCATCTGGGCTAAGAGCATGGGAGGCACAGGCGCGGATTATGGCTTGGGAGTAGCGGTGGATGGAACGGGCAATGTGTATGTAACGGGCTATTTCAGCAATGCAGATGCTGATTTTAACCCGGGGACAGGTACTGCTAATCTTATACATTCAGGAGGCGTTGATGCGTTTATAGCCAAGTATGATCCGAACGGTAATTATCTCTGGGCTAAAAGTATGGGAGGGAGCGGCGCCGACCATGGGAAGGCGGTAGCTGCGGACGATGCAGGGAATGTGTATGTGACGGGCTATTTTAACGGCGCCGCAGATTTCAACCGGGGAGGCAGCGGCGGTTCGCGTACTGCTACAGGCGTTGATGCGTTTTTGGTCAAATTTGATGCGACCGGTACTTTTCTCTGGGTTAATACTATAGAAGGGAGCAGTACGGAAGAAGGCAGGGGCGTGGCTGTGGATGGTACGGGTAATAATGTATATGTGACAGGGACTTCTAACTCGGCAGCAGTAAATTTTAACCCGGGGGGCACGGTTAATGGCGCCGGGAATTACGATGTGTTTCTGGCCAAATATAATGCGGGCGGCACTTACCAGTGGGCCAAAGCTATGGGAGGGACCAATGCTGATAATGGTCAGGGTGTGGCTGTGGATGGTACAGGCAATGTGTATGTGACGGGTATTGTAAGAACAACAATAGTAACGACGGCAGATTTCAACCCGGGCGGCACCGGCGGTACGATTACTACTGAAGGAAACAATGACGTGTTCCTGGCCAAATATGATCCCAGCGGTATTTTCCAGTGGGTTAAGAACATGGGGGGGAGCAGTGTGGATAACGGTTACGGAATATCCCTGGATGGTACAGGCAATGCTTATGTGACAGGGTATTATAACGGGACGGCAAATTTTAACCTGGGCGGCAGCGACGGCTTGCTTACTGCTGTAACAGGTGCTGATGTGTTTGTAGCCAAGTATGATCCTAACGGTAATTACCGCTGGGCTAAAAGTATGGGCGGCGGCGCTGACGACCAAGGTTTGGCAATCGCCGCAGACGGTAATGGCAATGTGTATGCGACAGGATATTTTAACTCCCACCCGACAGCAAATTTTAATCCGGGCGGTGCCGGCGGTACACTTACTAATCATGGGAGTATAGGGTCCTATGATGTCTTTTTGGTGAAGCTGGAGCAGGGATGCCAGATTAATATCACTTTTACGGAAACTGCCTGTGACAGCTTTGTCTTTAACGGAGTGACTTATACGGCAACCGGAGCGTATGCGGATACCTTTACGTCTTCGGCTAACTGCGACAGCATTGTTACCCTGGATCTGACCATCAGGTCCACATCTGTAAATCCAGTGGTCAGCGGACACTATTGCGATGCCGTTACGTTCAATGGGACGACTTATACCGGTACAGGCGTTTATGTACAAAACTACACCAACGCCTCGGGGTGTGACAGCAACATTACCTATGATCTGACTATCGGCTATAGCAGCTACGATTCGGTAACGTATACCACCTGTGACAGCTATGAGCTCCATGGAACAGTATATACCGCTACGGGAATTTATCTGGTAACAATTACCAATGCCAGTGGATGTGATAGTACTATAGTCCTTGACTTAACACTTGCCCCGCTTGACCCTCCTGTCATTACCGTTGATGAATTTGTACTGAGTGTAACCGGTACCTATGCATCTTATCAGTGGATTAGAAATGGTACGGATATTCCCTTCGCTACCAATCCTACCTATACCGTAACTGAAAATGCAGCTTATCAGGTAAGGGTTACAGACACGGATGGCTGCGAAGCTACCTCCACTGTCTATTCAGTCAATAATGTCAGTGTTGCGCACAGGAGCGGTATCGGACAAGACATCAGCATCTATCCCAACCCGGTCAATGATGTGATATACATCAACAGTCCTGTGGCGGTACATGCCATGCTTACAAGCATTGAAGGCAGGAATCTCCTTCGGGAGCCTGATGCCAAAGTGATCGCTACCGGTCATCTGGCAAAAGGCATTTATCTGCTGCATCTTTCGGATAAAGAGGGCCGGCTGATCAAGACAGTGAAGGTGGTGAAGGAGTAAAATGCCGATATTAGATAATTGAAATACCGGTCACCAATCCGGCATGTTAGTCATGCCGGATTGTGTCGGGTTAAAATCAGGAGTTGACATGAAAAAGAATTACATAAACGTAAGGGTTGCCTTGTTGTATTGTATTCAAGCCTTTTCGGTTTGTTTCATATTAGCAGGTTACGTAGTACAGGCAGGGGCGCAGCATGTCAATCTGGAATGGGCTATCAGTATGGGAGGGAACCTTCAGGACGAGGGTTATGGAGTAGCGGTGGATGGTACGGGCAATGTATATGTTACAGGTTATTTTCGGGCATCGGCAGACTTTAATCCCGGGGGAAGCGGCGGTACACTTACTGCTGCAGCGAGCCTTGACGCGTTTCTGGCCAAATATGATGCCAACGGCAACTACCTCTGGGTGAAAAGAATGGGAGGGGATGGCCTGGACCGGGGTTGGGGCGTAGCTGTGGACGGAACAGGCAATGTGTATGTAACGGGGAGTTTTCAGGGATCAGCAGATTTTAATCCCGGCGGCAGCGGCGGTACGCTTGCTGCTGCAGGAGGTACTGATGTGTTTATAGCCAAGTATGATGCCAACGGGAACTACCTCTGGGCCAAAGGTATCAGCGGTAGCGACACTGAGCATGGTTTTGGAATCGCCGTGGACAGTACTGGTAATGTTTACGTGACGGGTACTTTTGAAGGGTCAGTAGATTTTAATCCCGGTACGGGTACGGCTATGCTTACTGCTGCCGGGAGCTGGGATGCATTTATAGCCGGGTACGATCCTAACGGTAATTACCTCTGGGCCAAAAGAATTGGCGGCGGCGGCCTGGATCAGGGCTACGGAGTAGCTGTGGACGGTACGGGTAATGTATATGTAACGGGTTTTTTTGGAGGGGTAGCAGATTTTGATCCCGGCATTACACTTATTGCTCCATTTATTGATGCTTTCCTTGCCAGGTATGATGCCAACGGTAATTGCCTCTGGGCTAAAAATACAGGAAGCAGTGGCTCCGCTTATGGTCATGCAGTAGCTGCAGACAGTGCAGGAAATGTGTGTGTGACGGGGTATTTTTACCTGTCAGCAGATTTTGATCCCGGGAATAGCAGTGCTGTGATTACTGCTGCCGGGGATCAGGATGTATTTATAGCCAGGTATGATCCTAACGGTAATTTTCTCTGGGCTAAAAGTATAGGCGGCAGCGGCCTGGATCAGGGCCAGGGCGTAGCAGTAGACGGTACTGGCTATGTATACGTTACAGGGCTTTACACGGGGTCGGCAGATTTCAATTCCGGATCAGGTACAGATACACTTACTGCTGCAGGGTTACTGGATGCTTTTCTTACCAAGTATGATGCCAATGGTAATTTTCTCTGGGCCAAAAGTATGGGAGGCAGTGGCCGCGATCTCGGTTATGGCGTGGCCGTACACGGCAAAGGCAATGTGTATGTCATGGGGATGTTTGAACATACAGCAGATTTTGACCCCGGCCCGGATACGGCTATGCTTACTCCTGCCGGGGACTATGACGTATTTGTAGTGAAGCTGGCCTGTAGCGATACAACATCTTCCTACCTTCGCGTAACGGAATGCGGCGACAGCTATACTTTGAACGGCGAGGTCTATACTGCCACCGGGATGTACACGCAGTCTTATACCGGCAGGTCCGGTTGTGACAGTGCAGTAATCCTGGACCTCACATTATCCCCTATTGACTATCCCGTTATTACCGTTCATGCATTTGTACTCGGTGTAACCGGTACATATGTCACACACCAGTGGATCAAAGACAGTGCGGACATTCCCGGCGCAACCGACCCTGTCTATACCGTTACGGAAAACGGCCATTACCAGGTAAGGGTTACAGATATAAATGGCTGCGAAACCACTTCTGCAGTTTACGGGGTGAATAATGTCGGTATTGATGAAGATAAAGGCATAGGAAAGCATGTCAGCATCTATCCTAATCCTGTTCATGAAGTAATTCATATCAGCAGCCCGGTCAATGTAGACGTACATCTTAGCAGCATCGAAGGGCGGAATATACTGTATGTGGAAAATGCCGGAGCAATACCTGTGCATGATCTGGCCAGTGGGATGTATCTGTTGCGCATCACGGATAAGGAGGGGAGATTGATTAAAGTGGAAAAGGTGATGAAGGAGCAACAGTAACTCAGAAAAAGAATGAACATGGGACTAAAGAAGCCTGCCTTGCTGTTATGCCATTGTCTGATCGTTATAGCGCTCCAGGCTGATCTGTCCCATGCGCAATATGAAAATGTCTGGATTTTCGGGCAAAATGCAGGACTGGATTTTAACGGGTCTGTGCCTGTTGCTATAACTTCCAATATAAATAATGGAATGGGGGAAGCAAACGCTTCCATATGTGATACCAACGGACAGTTGTTGTTTTATACGGAAGGGTCGCGGGTATTCGACCGGCAGCATAACCTGATGCCTAATGGCAACAATCTTACACCCATTACAAGTGTGAATTCATATACGCCCACTTCGAGCACAACCCACGGTGCTATCATTATACCTGTACCGGATCATGAGACGCAGTACTATATTTTCTCGTTGACCTCATGGGAGCAATATCTGACTAACACCTACGGTCGGCTATATTACAGCATGGTAGATATGAGCCTCAACAATGGTTTGGGCGATGTGGTTCCCGGCGTAAAAAGCATTCTGCTTGATACCAATTTAACAGAACGAATGACCGCTGTTGTGAGTGATAATTGTATAAACATATGGCTGCTGACCGTTTCACAGTCGGACCAGCTTAAGGCTTTTGAGATAACACCGGCAGGGATCAGTAATACCCCGGTGATTTCTAATATTATAGCAACACTAAGTACTCCATTTTGGGGCAGTATTTATGGCGTTGGCTGTATCGCCGTTTCGCCCGACAGAAATAAAATTGCCGTGGCACGCGGTATGCCTGGCGGCCTTTCTTTACTTGACTTCGACCCTGCATCCGGTACGGCCTCCAATGAACAACTGCTGGATTCGGGACAATGCTATGGCGTATGTTTCTCTCCGGATAATACTAAACTGTATTTTAATCATTACTGGCCTTTTAACCACTTTACAATACCTCCTTATCCTTTTCCTTCTATATACCAGCTTGACCTTGCTGCGGGAAACCTGGCCAATATCATTAATTCCAAAACCTGGCTGACAACAACATTTGACACGGTAAATGCCAGCCACTACATCTGTCAGCTGAAGCTCGCTCCGGACAATAAAATATATTTCCAGGGGAATAGTGGATATACTTCTTTATCAGTCATTAATTTTCCTGACCAGCCCGGCCTTGCATGTCAGCCCCAGGATAATGTTATTTCATTGGTCCCGGGAACGAGCATGTGGGCCGGCCTTCCCAACATAGTGCCTGTCATTAAAAAAGACTCCTTATATACTTCCCGGAAGTATGGTATCGGATGTGAAACGCCCATGGCGCTTGTCCCTCATGATACATCAGGCCGGGATTATGTATGGAATGATGGCGTTACAGGTAAAAGCCGTACGGTTTCCCGGGCCGGTACTTATTGGGTAAGCTATCATTTTCCCTGTACGTATCATACCGATACTTTTGAAATTACCGTACGTCCCCTTCTTCATAATTTTACAAAAGTTCTTTGCGCCAATGAGCCATATGATTTTAACGGAAGGTGGCTGAACAGCTCCGGCACGTATCGTGATACTTTGGCAACTGCCAACGGTTGTGATTCTATTGTAACCTTAAATCTTATTGTCCTGTCTTCACCCGAAATAAATATTTCAGTAGAGCCGGAATTGCCCTGGTGTATAGGTGATATTGTTTTAGGTGAGGCTACCGGTGCAAAGAGCTACCAATGGTACCGCAACGACCGGCTGCTGGGCAGCAGCGACCGGCAATATATCCATTTGACCCATTTATCCAATCAGGTACTTGTTGTCGGTCAGGCAGACAATGATTGTCGTGATACGGCAGAGATCGTCTTAACTGCTCATGATTGTCCCCCTCCTCCTATCCCTCCCTGCAAGTTGTTTGTGCCTAACGCTTTTAGTCCTAACGGCGATGGCATCAATGACAGGTTTGCCCCCATCCCGCATAGCAATAGTAATATCCATAGCTACAGGATGGAGTTGTTCAATCGTTGGGGGCAGTCTGTATTTTCTGCCTTTGAGATAAACATGCAGTGGGACGGCACATATAACGGAACACCTGCAGATGCAGGAACTTATTTTTATTACATATCGGCGGAATGCATGGAGGGGACGGAATTTATTCAGAAAGGTGATGTGATGTTGATCAGATAAGCGTAAGGCTCCGATAGCTATCGGTAGTGTAGATCTAAACTGATACTTTCATATCGGCTATACAGAAACGATCCCTAACTCTATTGCTTTTTTCAGGAGAGCTGACACATTTTTTACTTCCATTTTGGAAAGCATGCTCTCCCGGTGACGGTCTATGGTACGTTTGCTTACATGCAGCTTATCCGCGATGTCCTTACTTGTATTATTCTCTGCGATCAACTGCAATACCTCTTTTTCCCTACGCGTAATCAGGGAGCCGAATGCCGTTTGCTTCCTGATTACCTTTTTTTCCTCAAGAATACGCTCTCTTACAGTTGTGTCCAGATATTCGCCGCCTTTATAGACCGTCTTAATGGCTTCTATCAGGCACTCTCTTTTAATACCTTTTAATACATAGCCCGATACGCCTAACTGAAGCATGCTTTTGATGTAATATATGCTATCCAGATTGGTAAGGGCTATAATCCGGACAGCCGGATAATCCCTGTTGATGATCTTGGCCAGATCATCTCCACGCTGGCCGGGCATAATAATATCAAGCAGGAGCACATCCGGTTGTATCAGACTGATACCTTTCATCAACCTTTCACCATCAGGATAGGTGGCAATTACCTCTATTTCACTGCTGTAACGCAGCATGTTGTGCAATCCTTCGGTTATCAGCGGATGATCATCTGCTATGGCTGTCCTTATGGTCATGAAAACGGCAGATTAAGTTTTATTAACGGGGTGCATTATTGTACTAATGAAGATCGCACGCTTATACACAGTCGGCTACCTACTAAAGATAGAGATTTATCCCGAATAACACCCGGCTTTGATACCCCAAATCTCTACGGCAGCTCTACGGAGCAGTTTTTAAAACGACAAAACCCGCGCTGGGCGCGGGTTTTGATACATAATTGCGGACCGGACGGGACTCGAACCCGCGACCTCCGCCGTGACAGGGCGGCATTCTAACCAACTGAACTACCGATCCGTAGTTCCCCTTTCGGGGCAGCAAAGATAATGACAGTTTTTTGAATTATGCAAATCATTTTCGAAGAAATGCTACATATTCTGCTACGGTAACGCCGGATCAAATAAAACCAGCCGGATAAGCAGTATAAATCTTATTTTTGTGTCCTTTTTCAATAGTTGATTATGCAATTTCTGGATTTCGAAAAGCCGCTGGAAGAATTATACCACCAATTGGATAAGCTGAAAGAAATGTCGGCCAAAAACCAGGTGGATGTCAGTGCCACCATACAGGAGCTGGAGTCGCTGATCGAAAACACGCGCGGAGAGATTTACAAAAACCTCACCCCCTGGCAACGAGTTCAGCTCAGCCGTCATCCTGACCGCCCTTATACTTTATACTATATTGAGAAGATATTCGACAGCTTCACAGAGCTGTACGGAGACCGCCTGGTGAAGGATGACAAGGCGATGGTAGGCGGCATGGCAGTGCTGGACGGAATGCCGGTGATGGTCATGGGGCAGCAAAAAGGAGTCAATACCAAAATGCGTCAGCTGCGCAATTTTGGTATGGCGAACCCCGAAGGGTACCGAAAGGCGCTGCGGCTGATGAAAATGGCCGAAAAGTTCAACCGCCCCGTGATCACTTTTATTGACACGCCGGGGGCCTTTCCCGGATTGGAAGCAGAAGAGCGGGGGCAGGGGGAAGCCATTGCCCGTAACCTGTTTGAAATGGTGAACCTGAAGGTGCCGGTGATCTGTGTGATCATCGGGGAAGGAGCCTCCGGCGGTGCGCTCGGAATCGGTATCGGTGATAAGGTAGCAATGCTTGAGAATACCTGGTACACCGTTATATCCCCCGAGAATTGCTCCACCATACTCTGGAGAAGCTGGGATTATAAAGTGCAGGCAGCTGAGCAACTGAAGCTGACTTCTGAAGATATGAGCCGTTTTGGATTGGTGGATGATGTAATCCGGGAGCCGCTCGGTGGTGCGCATAATCAACCTGAGCAAATGGTTGCCACACTGAAGGAATACCTGCTGAAGTCTGTCCGGGAGCTGAGTGTCATCCAGCCTGATGTACGCATCAGGGAACGTGTCGACAAGTTCTCTAAAATGGGATTCTACGAGGAGGTTTAAATTAAATAGTAAATTCAATATGGGGCATTTATTTCGTGGAACCGGCGTAGCACTGGTGACACCATTCCGGGATGATAAGACAATAGAGTATGACGCGCTGGAGAAGCTTATTAATTATGTAATTGACGGCGGTGTCAATTATATCGTTGCGTTGGGGACTACTGCTGAAACACCTACGTTGTCGGAACAGGAGAAGCAGGAAGTGCTTGCTTTTATTCTCGGCAAGACAGCCGGACGCATACCCGTTGTATGCGGCGCCGGTGGAAATGATACCGCCGGAGTTATCCGTCAGCTTACTACCTGGGATATGGAAGGGGTGGCCGCGATATTAAGTGTGGCTCCTTACTACAACAAACCCTCGCAGGAAGGTATCTACCAGCATTTTAAAGCAATCGCATCAGCTACGGACAAGCCCATAATATTGTATAACGTGCCCGGACGTACCAGCAGCAACATCCTGCCGGAAACTGTGCTGCGTCTGGCAGCTGATTTTAAAAATATTGTGGCTGTTAAGGAGGCCAGCGGCAACATGGCGCAATGTATGGACATCGTACAGGGTAAACCGGAGCATTTCGCTGTTTTGTCCGGCGACGACGATCTTGTACTACCCCAGATTGCCATAGGTATGGAGGGGGTTATTTCGGTTGCCGCTAATTGTTATACCAGAGATTTTACGCAGATGGTGCAATATGCGCTGGATAACCGTTTCCCTGAAGCGTGTATATTGCATTATAAACTACTGCATGGCATAAGGCTTTTGTTTGCAGAAGGTAATCCCGCCGGTGTAAAGTGCGCTTTGAATAAATATGATATTTGCGCCAATACGGTACGGCTGCCGCTGGTACCCGCAAGCAATGGACTGGAAGATATGATACAGTCATTTGTAAAGTCCCTGCGTTAAGAACGGTTATTTCTGATTTTGTAACTTTGCATAAATTTTAAATAGAACATCACTTTTATGAGTACAACCACACGGTCTGAGATAGACTTTAAATTGCCTTACAAAGTAAAGGACATCAGTCTGGCTGAATGGGGCCGCAAGGAAATAAAACTCGCTGAAGCTGAGATGCCCGGTCTGATGGCTATACGTGCAGAATATGGTTCGCAGCAGCCCCTGAAAGGCGCCCGCATAGCCGGATGCCTCCACATGACCATCCAGACTGCTGTACTGATTGAAACGCTTGTTGCTCTGGGTGCTGAAGTGCGTTGGAGCTCCTGCAATATCTTTTCCACACAGGATCACGCAGCAGCAGCGATAGCAGCAGCAGGTATCGGGGTATTTGCCTGGAAAGGTCAGACTCAGGCCGAAGCCGACTGGTGTATTGAGCAGACGTTGTTTTTCGGTTCGGAAGACCGCCCGCTGAATATGATCCTCGATGACGGCGGCGATCTCACCAACATAGTATTCGACAATTATACCGAGCTGGTGCAGCATATCAAAGGCTTGTCTGAAGAAACTACTACCGGTGTGCACCGCCTGTATGAGCGTATGGCTAAAGGCACTTTACCCATGCCGGCGATCAATGTGAATGATTCCGTTACCAAATCCAAATTCGATAACAAATACGGTTGTAAAGAATCACTGGTAGACGCCATCCGTCGTGCTACCGATGTGATGATGGCCGGAAAGGTTGCCGTTGTGGGGGGGTATGGAGACGTAGGTAAAGGATCGGCAGAATCGCTGCGCGGCGCAGGCGCCCGTGTCATTGTTACGGAAATTGATCCTATCTGTGCGCTGCAGGCTGCCATGGACGGATTTGAGGTGAAGAAAATGATCGACGCCGTACAGGAAGCCGACATTATCGTTACCGCATCAGGTTGCCGTGATCTTATTACGGAACAACACTTCCGTTTGATGAAAGACAAAGCCATTGTTTGTAATATCGGCCATTTCGACATCGAGATAGACATGGCATGGCTCAACAACAACTACGGCAAGACAAAAGATACGATCAAGCCGCAGGTGGACCTGTACAATATCGATGGAAAAGACGTGATCGTACTGGCTGAGGGCCGCCTGGTGAACCTGGGATGCGCTACCGGCCACCCGTCTTTTGTGATGAGCAACTCCTTCACGAACCAGACGCTCGCCCAGATCGAATTGTGGAAGAATCATAGCAACTACGAAAACAAGGTGTATGTATTACCCAAGCATCTTGACGAAAAAGTGGCCCGCCTCCACCTCGCCAAAATCGGTGTGGTGCTTGAGGAGCTGACGGAAACGCAGGCTGAATACCTCGGTATCCCGAAAGACGGCCCGTACAAAGCGGATCATTACCGTTATTAGTCCGTTGGATCATAAAATAACAAAGAAGGTGTTCATAGATTTGGACACCTTCTTTGTTTTTAAAACAGTAGAGACGTAGGATGTAGAGACGTAGCATGCTACGTCTCTACATCCTACGTCTCTACTGCAGAAAATGCAGAAATTCCTCTTCTGTAAGCACAGATACCGTACCCAGCTTTTTTGCTTTCTCCAGCTTGGAGCCTGCATCGGCGCCCACTACCAGATAGTTGAGCTTGCTGCTGACGCCGCCCAGGATCGAGCCGCCGCGCTCCTCGACCATTGCTTCGGCCTCACTGCGTTTGAACCGGCTCAATGTACCGGTAAATAAAAATGTTTTTCCGGTTAAAGCGCCTTCACTTTGTTTTTGATTTTTATGCCGGTTCACAAGATTCACGCCTGCCTGTTCGAGCAGGTCGGTCATATGCCGGTTTTCCGGTGTGTTGAAAAAATGAGTTACTGAAGCAGCTACTTTGGGGCCGATGTCTTCAAGGGTGATCAGCTTTTCTTCATTCCACTCGTACAGGTCACGAAGGTGATTGACTGCGGCTGCGAGCGTTTTGGCAGTGGTTTCGCCCACATGCCGGATGCCCAGGCCGAAGACCAAACGATTCAGCGGCTGTTGTTTACTGTTTTCTATGGCTTCCCGGAGATTGGCGATTGATTTGGCGCCAAACCCCTCCATCCCTTCTAATCGTGCCCAGTCGATCCGGTACAAACCAGGGATATCTGTCAGCATTCCTTCCTGGAAAAACTTTTTCACATTGGATTCACCCATGCCGCGGATGTCCATCGCATCCTTGCTGCAGAAGTGGATGATGCGTTCTGCCACCTGCGCACGGCAATTGATATTGATACACCGCCATACCGCTTCGTCTTCCGGTTTATCGAGTGGCTGTTCGCACACCGGGCATGTTTGCGGGAAGGTTACGAGGTGTTCGCTTCCGTTGCGCAGCTCCGGCATCGACTTCACGATATAGGGGATCACGTCCCCGGCCCTTTCTACCAATACCGTATCGCCAATACGCAAGTCTTTCTCTCGTATATTATCTTCATTGAACAGCGACACGGAACTGATCGTCACACCCGCCAGCGGCACTGGCGTTATTTTGGCTACCGGTGTAATGGTACCGGTACGACCTACCTGGAATTCTACCCGTTCCAATTTACTGGTTGCCTGCCGCGCTTTGAATTTATAGGCAACTGCCCAACGGGGATGGTGTGCGGTCATGCCCATCTGTTCCTGCAATGTGATGCTGTTTACCTTGATCACGAGGCCATCGAGCTCGTAAGGCAGATCATCACGCCGGGCTTCAAATCCGGTACAGAAATCAATAACCTCTTCTATCGTGTTGCACTTTTTCATTTCCTGCACAGGGGTCGAAAATCCAAGTTCGTACAGCCATTGAAGGGTATCGTAATGGGTGTTGAGCGGTGCGGGGGTGGGCGCCCCGGGTTCGGTGGTGTAGTCGCTTACATGATAGACGATGGCTGACAGCCGGCGTTTACGTACTTCATCCGGATTCAGCATACGTAAGGTTCCGGCGGCTGCATTCCGCGGATTGGCCAGCGGAGGTAAGCCTTCTTTTGTTCTTTGCTCGTTAAATGCGGCAAAAAAATCTTTGTGCATCACTACTTCTCCCCGGATTTCGATCTGTCGTAATCCTGCTTTGCCGAATGATGCCGCGAGGGGTATTGAACGGATCTGACGGATGTTGATAGTAATCTCTTCACCCATTACCCCGTCCCCGCGGGTAGCGCCGCGCACGAATTTCCCGTTTTCATAGATCAGGGAAATACTGGCGCCATCGTACTTCGGCTCTATACAGTATTCCAGTGTTTCGGTACCTGCATATTCCTTGCATCGCCTGTCCCAGTCGCGGAGGTCTGCCTCGTTATGGGTATTGTCGAGGCTTAGCATGGGTACGAGATGGCTCACCGGCGGGAACTTTTCACTCAATCCTATGGCCACACGCTGCGTCGGAGAATCCGGGGTAACATGCTCCGGGTATTCCTGCTCCAGATGTTTTAGTTTTTGAAACAGGACATCATATTCTGCATCGGCCAGTACGGGATTATCCTCGACATAATATTTCCGGTCGGCATAATTGATCGCTTCGCGCAGCCGTGTGATCGTTTCTTCCGGCTCACCGTCTTCTTGTTGTAATAATGCTTTGGCCTGCTCGTATAAATGTTGCTCTTCCCTGTTGACATCCATAGGAGCAAAAATAAGCGAAAGGGGAGAACTACCATTGACGTATGATATTAGTTATTTGAAATTAACACCCCTCACATTCTCCCCTGAATGGGAGACGATCACCTCATTGTGACACACGTACCGCTGCCCGAGCCATGATGCGATCGTCCCTCCTTGAGGAGGGACGGAGGGAGGTGTTTCCCTGTATGAAGCTAACGATGTTGCTTTTATCTATTGTTTAGGGGACGCAAATTACCCCTCGGTAGGTCAATGTGGTAATTTGAAAATGATTAAATCAGGTACTGAGCTCATCCCACTGGCCGGCGCCTTCGCGGATCAGGACGGGCTCCTCGCCGGTGCAGTCAATAACGGTGGAGGGTATCATGCCGCCGGGGCCGCCGTCAATAACCAGGTCTACAAGATGGCCAAACTGGTCGTGTATCAGTTCCGGATCGGTGTAATATGCCACATCGTTGTCCATGGGCAGGGATATGCTCATAACCGGGTGGCCGAGCTGGGCCACCAGCTCGCGTGTAATGTTATGGTCCGGTACACGGATACCAACAGTGTCTTTTTTTGTTTTTAGCTGTCTGGGCACCTGCCTGCTGGCGTTGAGGATGAATGTGTACGGACCCGGCAGCCTGCTTTTTAATAACCGGAATACGGGCGTGTCTATGCTTTGTGCATAATCGCTGAGATGGCTCAGATTATTGCAGATAAAAGAAAATCTTGCTTTTTTCGGATCTATTCCCTTGATGCTGCATATGCGCCTGATGGCATCTGCGTTATAAATATCACAGCCCAGCCCGTAAATGGTATCGGTCGGGTAGATGATGACACCTCCCTGCTGAAGGCAGGATACGGCCGATTGAATATTTCTGGGTTGTGGATTGGCGGGGTGAACAGGCAGTAACATAAGACCCTTTCTATAAAGGTACGGAAAACCATCCATTCAATCAGCTAATTGGCTCATTAACCAGGTCCGGGAAGTGCGTCCGGATGGCAGTTAAAGCCTGTTGCAGCCTTTCCGGCTGTGTGCCTTCGATCAGCGCCCAGGGTACATTGCTGTGTACCACGATGTCTTTATATACATGGAAGAAGTAGTCGCGCATTCCAGGGTCCGGGTATTCCCGCAGAGGGTCATCTTCCCAAGGCATATCAACACCCGTGAGCAGGTAGAGGTCGTAGCTGCGTTGTGCGATCTGCTCAAGTATTGCACGATGACAGCGCCGGTACTTGTGTTCGCTCCATACCTTGATCACATAGAGATCAGTGTCGCAAACCAGCAGCTTATCTGCTTTCTCAGCAAGCATATCTTCTTCTGCCAGCTGCTCCTGCGCTATGGTCAGCAGGTCCTCCTCGGTATAAGGGCCGTCCAGGTTATTGAGATAGCTGCGTGCATACTCCGGTACAGACACCGTATTCAGTGCGGCAGCGATCTGGCAGCTGAGTGTGCTTTTGCCGGTGGATTCCGGACCGATAACGACAATTTTTTTTACAGGCACGATAGTGTTGTCAGGCGCGGATTGTGCTTTTTTGCCGGAGGTATATCTTCCTCCAGGTAATAAACCCAAAAATAGCTACAATAAAGAGAAATAACGTCAGCAATGCCGTGAGCGGCATTTTTTTACAGGCCAGCAGTGGTATAGCGGAGATGTTGGAAATGTTGAGCAGTATCCAGTTTTCTACTTTTCGCCGGGCAAGCAGCCACATACCGGCCCAGGCGGTGGCCGATACCCAGGCGTCCCAGGCGGGCACATTGGAGTCGGTATATCCGGAAAGCACCAGAAATAAAAATGCCCATCCCCCGAGCACAATGCAGATCGTTATGATCCAGTCCTTTCCGTTGTTCACCGTAATCGCTAACGGCACACCATTTTTTCTGCGTATCCAGTGCACCCATCCGTAGATGCTCATGAAAAAATAATACAGGTTCAGCAGGCCCTCTGCATAAAGCCCGGTGCCGGGACGGATGAAGAGATAGGTGAATATCGCTGTACCGGCAATACCCGTCGGGTAAAGCCACACGCTGTTGGCGCGGGAAAAAAGTACGCTGGCTACACTGAACAACACTGCAATCCATTCCAGCAGCGGTGTGCTGCCGATCTGTTCTGTGAAGAGGCGAAGCCATTCCTGAATTTGCATGTGGGCACAAATGTATGGTAATTTGAAAATTCGAAAATGTGCCAATTTGGGAATGGCCCGTGTTATGTAAAGGATGAGCGCTGAACTCATTTTCAAATTTTCAAATTGCCACATTTTACATTCCGGGTTTCCGGGGTATTTTTGTCCATGCGGTATATCTGGCAACACATCAAAGCGATAACAGATACTTATGATGGTGCGCTGCCCCTCTCCCATTTCCTGAAAGGCTATTTCAGAAAACATACACGGCTGGGCAGCCGCGACAGGAAGGTGCTTGCCGGTATGGCGTATTCCTGGTACAGGTGCAGCAAAGGTTTTGACGAAACCCTTTCTTTTGAGCAAAGGTTGCAAGCCTGTCTTTTTTTATGCGAAACTGCATCACCCCATACCACTCTTTTTCTTCCCGACGCCTGGCATAATATCGGAAGTGCAATTGCTGAGCGGGTATCCTTCCTGGAAAAGTCGGCGGGAATCGTGTTCCGGATACAGCATATCCTGCCCTTGACACCTGTTTTGTCTGCCGGTATTACTACTGAAGAATGGCTGACTTCTATGCTGCGCCAGCCCCGTCTTTTCATTCGTATTGTGGCATCACCGGAGCAGGTGGCGGCGCTGCTGGAAGCACATCAGATACCTTACCGGAAATATGAACATATATATGGCAACGGGAGGCATTCCCTGTGTCTTTCCCTGCCTAATACAACTCCTGTAGATAAAATATTGCCGCCGCATACTTATGTGGTACAGGACCTGTCTTCGCAGGAGACGGGGCATTATTTTCATACTACGCACGGAAACGACTGGTGGGACTGTTGTGCGGGGGCGGGTGGTAAATCGCTGCTGCTGCGCTATATCAACCCCGGGGCACGCATCATCGCTTCCGACCGGCGGCAAACGATCCTCGACAACCTGGCTGCCCGCTTCCGGCAATACGGACTTGCCGTTCCGGATATGCGAACGGTGGATGTGGCTGATGCTGCCGCATTACAAAGGGCATTGAAGGGGGAAAAATTTGATCACATCATCTGTGATGCGCCGTGTTCCGGGAGCGGCACCTGGGCGCGTACCCCGGAGCAGTTGTTTTTTGCACAGGAAGACGACATACGGTCGTTCAGCGCATTGCAGCGGCAAATAGCCGGCTATGCATTGGATTATCTGCGGCCGGGTGGCCGGCTGATCTATATCACCTGTTCTGTCTTCCGCGCAGAGAATGAAATGGTAAGCCAGACACTGGCGCAACATACAGGCGTTTCGCTGATAAAAGAAAGGCTGATTAACGGTATAGAGCACAAGGCCGACAGCATGTATGTGGCGGAGCTGGGAATTGAATGTACTGATTAGCCGATTAGCACATCAGCTAATTATCACATTAGCTAATATTAAACATAGTATTCCGCTGGCTGGAATTAAGTATATTGCGCTTTCCGTGCCCCCGTTATGCAAGCATTTCTCGACTTTGTCAGCAACCTTACTGATCCGCAATGGATAATCGCACATGGCGGATTATTTCTTGTAGCCTTCATTGTTTTTGCGGAAACCGGTTTGTTTATCGGTTTTTTCCTGCCGGGAGATTACCTGTTATTTATTACCGGTATGATCATTGCCAATTCCCAGTACCCGTTTGAGGCCAATCTGGCCAACCTGGTCTTCTGGATTGTCCTGATCGTGATCTGTGGGGTCCTGGGGAATATGGTAGGGTATTGGTTCGGGAAAAAATCGGGACCGCTACTCTTTGAGCGCCGTGAGACCTGGCTTTTTAAACGCAGGCATTTGCTGCAGGCACAGGCTTTTTACGAAAAGCAGGGTGGTTTTGCTATTGTCATTGCCCGCTTTCTTCCCATCGTGCGCACATTCGCCCCTATTGTAGCAGGTGCAGTACATATGGAGCGGAAAAAGTTCATGTTCTACAATGTGATCGGGTGCCTCGCCTGGGTTGTTAGTATGACGGTAACAGGCTACCTGCTCGGTACAAACGAATGGGTAAAAAATAACCTGGAAAAGATCGTGATCGGGCTGGTCCTCGTTACTACCGGACCGGTATTATTCCGGATGTTCTTCCGCCGCAGGAAATGATCTGTAGCTTATATTTTTTTAGTCTGAAAATGTGACAAATGTGGGAAATGTGTCAAATGTGATTCAACACATTTCTCACATTTGTCACATTCAACACATTAACCGGATCATTTCTTTTTCTGTACCATCGTTTGGAGCGTGCCCTATCAGGGTTGTAATAGCCATTTCAGGTTTATTATGTACGTTTGCACGTTCCTAAACGGATACGCTTTCGTAGTATGGCAATACTCGGTAATCTTATCGCACGTTCCCTCAGGCTCCGGAAAAAATTTGTGCTTCCGGTAGCATCACCGCTGGTTTATCAGCGTCATGTATTACGGCAATTGCTGGAACGCGCCCAGTACACGGCATTCGGCAAGCATTACGGATTCGGGGATATCCTGAGCGAAGAGGTGGATTTTGTTAAAGCTTTCCGCGAAAAAGTGCCGGTGCATACGTATAATGAAATGCATGCCAACTGGTGGCGCCGGGCGCAGGAAGGGGAAGAAAATATAACCTGGCCGGGAAAGATCAAATACTTCGCGCTTAGTTCCGGCACTTCGGAGTCGGCCAGCAAGCATATCCCGGTCACACAGGATATGATCCGGGCAATCAAGAATATAGGATTCAGGCAGCTGTACAGCATGGTTAACTTTGATGTGCCGCCGGTCGCTTTCGGAAAAGGAATACTGATGCTGGGTGGCACCACTTCACTGTTTGAGAAAGGAGAATATTACGAAGGGGATATGAGCGGCATCAGCGCGATCAACATGCCCCGCTGGGTATCTTCGCTCCTGTACAAGCCGGGGCAGAAGATATCCCGCCGTCCGGACTGGAATGAGCGTATCCGGCTGATCGTGGAGCATGCCCGCGAGTGGGATGTGGGTACGGTCTGTGGGGTGCCTGCCTGGGTGCAGATCGTGCTGGAGCAGATCATCACTTACCACAAGGTCAATAACATTCATGATATCTGGCCTAACCTGAGTGTGTACATCCACGGTGGGGTTTCTTTTGAGCCTTACCGGAAAAGTTTCAGAAAGCTGCTAGGCAAGCCCGTGACGTTTATTGAGACTTATATGGCCTCTGAAGGTTCATTTGGCTTCCAGGCCAGGCCGGGCGCCGGTATCAAATTGGTGCTCAACAACGGGGTTTTTTATGAGTTCATTCCATTCAACAGCCATAATTTCGATGACGAGGGGAATGTCCGGTCTTCACCGGAAACACACCTGATCCATGAAGTACGGGAAAATATGGATTATGCGGTCATGATCAGCACCTGCTCCGGTGCGTGGCGTTATATAATCGGCGATGTCGTTCGTTTTTCTGATGCCGCCGAACACGAGATCGTTATTACCGGCCGCACCAAACAATTCCTGAGCCTTTGTGGTGAGCATCTCTCGGTGGACAATATGAACAAGGCAATTGATACCGTTGCCAAAACATTTGATATCACAATTCGTGAATTTACTGTTGCCGGGCTTCCTTATGAGAATTTATTTGCTCATCACTGGTACATAGGCTGTGATGATGCGGATGCAGACACGGATAGCATCCGCGATTTGCTGGATAAAACGCTTTGTGCGATCAATGATGATTATGCCGTGGAGCGTACCTCCGCGCTGAAGGAAGTATTCGTCACGGTGCTGCCCAGCCACGTTTATTACCGTTATATGCGTGCCAGGGGAAAGGAAGGCGCCATGAATAAATTTCCGAGGGTGCTGAAAGGAGAGCAGCATCGTGACTGGGAGCAATATCTCAGGGAAAACGGGCTGAATGCGGTTGTTGCAGGTTAAAAGACTCAGATTTTGCTAACTTTACGCGAGCTGTTCACCAACATCCTTCGCTTATGAAACTGTTTTTATTCCGTGCACTATTACTTCTGCTTTTTATTCCTGCTGTAACATATGCTCAGCCTACAGACATCCGTCATGCAGACGGTTCTCCCCTGGAATCCCTTTATTGCCGCTATGATGAAAATATACAGATTGAAGGTGTGCCTGCTGGTGGTACGTTTTCGGGTTGCGGTGTTTTTCAGCAGGGTGGTAACTGGTATTTTAATCCTGTGGTTGCAGCAGGCGGCGCCTCTGGCGGTGCATTCTGCTCATTGATGTACACGACAGGAACCGGGTCGATCACAAGAAATATTCAAATATATAATGAAATTGTTGTGTATGTAATTGATGATGCTATTGTATGCGGTGATTCATTCTATCTGTATGGAGACATGGGACCAGTGGGGCCGTATACATGGCATTGGACAGGGCCGGGTATTATTATCGATTCGCTCTTGAAAGGAACTTATGCGATATTGCCTCCGGGTAGCCGGGGTACATATGTATTTTATACAAAGAATACCTACAATGGTTGTGAAGCTTCTGATAGTGTAGTCATAGAAACACGCGAAAGGCTGGACTTCCGATTTACAGCAGGAGATACCATATATCATACATCCGGTTTGCCGGTATTGCTGGAAACCCGTGCCAACCGGGGTTATAGCATCGTAAGCTGGGAGCCTGCAGCATTGTTCCCCGACCAGACGGCATTGCAGCAGTCGGTTGCCGTGGATACTCCTGTCCGGATTACGGCTACTGCAGTGTCTGAAGACAGTTGCACAGATATTACCCGAATTCAGGTCCTCGTGTTGCCAGCCGGAGTTTCGCAGGGGATAGCGCACGAACAAATACAGTTATACCCCAACCCGGCGGTTAATGAAATGCACATCCGGAGCTCACAGCCAATTATCGTATATATCCGTGATGTTACCGGGAAAGAGGTGCTGCATCACCGGATGCAAGCTGCCGGCGAAGTAATAAATATCCGGTCGCTGTTACCGGGTATGTATCTGGTATATCTGTCTGACAGGCAGGGCAACCTGCTGCCGCCACAACGATTGGTGAAGATGGCGGAATAAGTAATCATAATTATTTTAAGCAAAAGATGACTCTACGTTGTATCTGCCTGATCGTGGTTTTTAGCTGTATTGCTCAGGTTTACACGAAAGCACAGCCCTATTATAACCAGCTTCCGGGCTTCCTGAAGGCAAACGGTGTATGGATATTCGGAGAACAGGGGGGCATAAATCTGAATAAATATCCGCCTGAACCGGTGAATAGCAGTATATATTCAAATGAACAGTGTGCTTCGGTGGCGGATAGCGTAACGGGTGCTTTATTGTTTTATGCCGGTGGATTATCGAATACTCATTTTTCTTTGAGTGATACCGGTCGTTGCTGGAACCGGAATCATAACCTGATGCCTAATGGTTCCGGACTAAAAGGAGTGACCAGCAGTGGCACAACAGCACAAGGGTACTCCATTGTCCCAATGATTGACAGCCCCGGGAAATATTATCTCTTTTCACTCAATTACCAGGGTATAACCCCCGGTCTCTATTACTCCGTTGTGGATATGGCGCTGGATAATGGTTTGGGTGATATTGATACCTCACGTAAAAATATTGTACTGGATCACGAGTCGCTCAGTGAAGCCATGGTTGCCGTGCCCGGGAATAATTGTGATGTCTGGCTGCTGGTGCATACGTTTAAAACGCCGATATTCAAAGCATACCGGATCCATGCGGGCGGTATTGATGCCCCCGTTATTTCGGAAGCCGGTCCGAGACTGGATACGTTAAGAGAGTCCGCTTTGTATAGCATGTGTAATATGGCAGTAAGTCCGGATCGGAAAAATATTTCCCTGGTTAACAATTACACTTCTATTTTCCCCGGGGGGCAACATCTCACCACGCCACATACTTCCGGAGTTCATTTGTTTTTATTCGATCCATGGACGGGCAAAGTATCGGATCATATCCGGGTGCATGACAAAAGCATCGGGTACGGTACAGCCTTTTCACCGGATAACAGTAAGCTGTATGTCTGGATGCGGGATTTCGGCTGGAGTAGCTCAACGGATGGTGTAATACGACAGTTTGATATCCGTGTAAAGGACTCCGCCACCATTGCTGCTTCTGCAACAGAGATCATAACACGCGATATCCGGACAACACTTGCATCCCTGCGTTTGTACCGTGATACGATTTATGTATCTACCAATGCAAACACGCTCGACCGTATCAATGATCCCAACACTTCAGGTACAGCATGCGACTATCAGCCGGATGCCGTCACGATGAACACTGGTCAGCGATCCGTTGCCGGCCTGCCTTCGGAAGTGGTTTACCCCTATTACGGCAGTTATTATTTTTCGAATGATACTCAGGCGCTCATTACAATCGGCGGACATCCGGCATTGGGCGCTCCGGCAGGTTTTGATCAATATACCTGGGACAACGGCAGTACAGACAGTGTAAGGGTGATTGACGCACCGGGTACATACTGGGTGATCAGCGAAGGGAAATGTCATAAACGTACCGATACATTCCATGTGCAGGAGCTTACAGATATTAACAGCATTACCGGTACAGGTACGCAGGTCAGTATCTATCCCAACCCTGCATCAACGGTATTGCATATGGATCGATCATTGCATATACGGGTTGTTTCTGCCAGTGGTGCTACCATGCTGCAAAGTCTTCCTGCTACGCAACTGGATATCAGCAGCCTGCCCGGGGGGCTGTATTGGATATTACTGATGGAGGAGGATGGCTCATTGGTGCAGGCAGGCAAATTCATGAAAATATAGGACCCCGGATATTTACAGGTCTTCCGGAAAGGTCAATCACTTTTACTGAAATGATTACCTGGGGTAGAAATACTGTTTTATCAGGAATGTTTATCTTAGTTCATTAAAGTTCAAATGTAGTCCGGTCTGTTCATCGTTATCCTTCGCTTATGAAACTGTTTTTACTCCGCGCACTATCATTCCTGCTTCTTATTCCTGCTGTAACATATGCCCAGCCTACAGATATCCGTTGACGCACAGTGGACCGGACCGGGCATCATTCTTGATCCGAATAATTATAGTACTTATGTAGTATTGCCGGTGGGCAGCCGCGGTGTCTATACATTGAAGATGAAAGATAGTTATAGTGGTTGCGAGGGTTCCTGCGGGTAGCAAGATGCACCTCCGTTGTCCTGAACCGGGTATGGTACAGATCCGCGATCTCACCGGTAAAACCGTGCTGCAGCATCGGATGACTGCGGATAGTGAAACATTGGATATCCGGCAGCTGACGCCGGGTGTGTATCTTGTATGCTTATCGGATGAGCAGGGGCGTACGTTGCCCCCCAGACGGTTGGTTAAAACCGCAGAGTAGTATTGGTTTTTGTATAGGACGTCATGTTCCGGTTTCCCAATTGAAATTTTTATATTGTACAAAACATCGGGTAACTCTCCATGCGCTGTTTTCTTATTTTGTTTTTGTTGTGTTCTTTAAGGTCATATGCAGACACAGATAGCCTGCTCAACAAGTTTATTTTCTATAATAGTAACGATAAAGAGACAGGGCCGGAAGATTTTATCTGGTACAGGTTAGGTTGAAAGATTTAGAGAAAGAGAGCGACCGTTATCCATTTACAGGCTATTATCCCAGTGGGCAACTTTATGTATATGGCTTCTATTCTTCGCTGGATTCTGGTGGAATTAAAGATGGCTTCTTTGTTTATTATGACTCGGCCACCGGTATGGTCAAAAGTGAAGGGTTTTTTCTTAGCCTTTTTGAATGAACGCCTACAAGGCTACGCCTTTCCGACGTTCATTCAAAATCAACAGTTCAAATGGAATGACTTAATTTTAAACGTTACTAACTGAGGGAAGCTTTCAGAAGGGTGTATTGTTTTTCCTGTAAAGTTTATGCTCACTTCCTGATACTGGATACGTATTGCTTCTTATGTCTGAGGAATGATTCAGTACGTGTAAGTGCATATCCACAGAAGTAGTTCACTTGCTGTTTTATGGACTTGCCATGTATCAGAGACGAGAGATTGCTGATCTGCAACCGATACACTCCCGGTGCAAGATGTAATACCGGTATCAGATACACTCCTGAAGGTGAAGATGCGTGGGAACCGAAATAAGAATGAACCTTTCCACAGAGGTCTGTAATCTGAAAATATTGTGGCTGCCTAAGATTGTCTGTTCATATCATTGCACTCCTGCAATTGCTGAAAGTAATCGACGTTATGAATGTGCAAGTAGTTTATCTTTACACTTATTTATGTCAGGCAATAATATCCCTTCCATAAGACAAGTGACGGTAACCCGCTACGTCACCCCGCTACGGGAAGGCGGCTCATTGCCTGCTATTGCGGAGGCCGATGACGATTTTACCTATGTCCTTAAATTCCGCGGAGCGGGGCAGGGCGCCAAAGCGCTGGTTGCCGAGCTGATCGGCGGGGAGATCGCGCGGATACTGGGCCTGAAAGTCCCGGAAATCGTTTTTGCGACACTGGATGAAGCTTTCGGCCGTACGGAACCGGATGAGGAGATCCAGGATCTGCTGCGTGCCAGCACAGGCCTTAATCTGGGCCTGCATTATTTGTCGGGCGCTTTTACGTTCGATCCTGCACTGAGTAAAACAGACCCGCATCTGGCATCGCAGATCGTGTGGCTGGATGCACTGCTCACCAATGTCGACCGTACTGCGAGAAATACCAATATGCTGCTCTGGAACCGGGAGCTCTGGCTGATCGACCACGGGGCGTCATTATATTTCCATCATGCCTGGGAGGGATGGGAAGAGCAGGCACACCGTCCTTTTGTACAGATCAAAGATCATGTATTGCTGCCGCGCGCTTCGGAGTTGGATCAGGTGAATGACATGTTCCGCTCATTGCTTACGGAGGAAAAGATCCGTTCGGTTGTGGCCTTACTCCCGGATGCCTGGCTGGATTGGGATCCGTCTTTCACCAGTCCTGATCAGTACCGGGATGTATATACACGTTTCCTGTCGTCGCGGGTCGGCGCTTCTGAAATTTTCGTAAAAGCAGCACAACATGCACGGCAGGCACTTATATGAGTACGCGGTGATCCGTGTTGTGCCGCGCGTGGAGCGCGGCGAGCGTCTGAATATAGGCGTTATTCTCTATTGCCGTGCACAGGATTTTCTCTCGGCTATCATTACGGTGGATGAACAGCGGCTGAAAATATTTTCACCGGGTTTGGATATTCCGCAGGTGCGGGAAGCCGCCAAAACGCTTGAATGTATTTGTGCAGGGACAGCCGCGGGCAGCCCGATCTCCCGCCTTGATAAGGTTTCCCGTTTCCGCTGGCTCATTGCTCCGCGCAGCGCCGTTATACAGACTTCACGGGTTCACCCCGGGTTTTGTGAGGATGCTGCCGTTACGCTGGAACGATTACACCGCGAGTTGGTTTTGCAGGATATATAAGAAGCGTTTTTCTTATTACAAACAATTTAATATTGCGCAATTATTATCTCCAGTGTTCCGTCAAAATACAGGAACAGCAACCGCTGTATAAATAAATACCGGTGTAGTGCATGCTATGTCTTTTTGTTATATTCGATCCTTATGGTAGTTGTGCAAGTAATTATATTTCAGCTAATTTATAAATTATAAAATAATTCTTTCTGTTCGATTTTTCTGTTTAATATTAACGTGTTATCAATTAATCTTAAACAAAAACTACGAGCATGAAAAGAATCGTTTTATTATGGCTGATTGTCCAGCAGGCAGGCGTCAGCTTTGCGCAGTATTATCCTGTGGGCACCTCTTATAACCAGGATTTTGATGGCCTCGCAAACGGTCTTCCGCCGGGGTGGTATGTTTATACTGCTGCAACAGATACCGGTCCCGGAAATGAAGACACGTTATTAGCCGGTACATTAACCTGGGGGCATTCAGGAGCGGGATTCAAGAATTTTGCTTCTGCCAATGGTCTGGCATCAGGAGCCTCTACGGCTGATCAGCACGGTGCGGGAGACCGTGCATTGGGCGTGCGGCAGACTACCGCCACAGGCTATAATCCCGGTGCCGCTTTTGTATTCCGTATGGCGCATACTACCGGGCTGAGCGACTTCCGGCTTAGCTTCAACCTTCAGGCGCTTACCTCGTCCTCACACGTCATTGAATGGACAGTGGATTACGGGCTGGGCAATACGCCCTCTGTTTTTACTGCCGTTGCAGCTACCGGTAATCTGACGACCGGCAACAGCACGGTCAGTAATAACACAGTGAGCGTGGACTTCGGGAGCGCATTGGATCACCATGCCGGGATGGTATGGATACGTATCGTTAATCTGTCCCCTTC
This sequence comes from uncultured Chitinophagaceae bacterium, assembly GCA_964527735.1. Classification (GTDB taxonomy): domain Bacteria; phylum Bacteroidota; class Bacteroidia; order Chitinophagales; family Chitinophagaceae; genus JBEBVQ01. The sequence goes on from CAZGPG010000017.1 coordinate 26,226, forward strand.
CGCCTTGGGAAGCGGCAGCCGTCCGTCAACGGCCATTGATGATTTTTCATTGAGCTGGACAGGTACGGGCGCAGGCTCTGACCGTCCCGAAGTAATGAAGTTGTCGCCGGCAAATGGTGCGCAATACATATCGTTACAGACTGCTCCGGAGATTACGTTCAATCGTCAGGTGCAGAAAGGCATTTCCGGTAATTTATACATTACCGATGAAACGGCTGTCCGCTGTGATACTATTCCGGCAACAGATCCGCAGGTAGTGGTGAGCGGATATACCGTTTCCATAACAGGATATACCTGGGCTCCGGCTTCCGTTTATCATATCACTTTCGATTCGGCAGCCTTTGATACAGCCGGTTATAAAGCCTATGGTATCTATGATACAAATGTATGGCGTTTTTCCACAGCGCCGGAGGTGCTGACCGTTACTTCCCTGCACGAAACCTTCGACGAGGCCTGTGCCAATAATGAGTTGCCGCCGGGCTGGGCCCGGATCAGCAAGAAAGGTACGCAGCAATGGAGCTGCCATACGGCTTACGGGATCACTTCGTACCGCATTTCAGCCTATTCCGGAGGAAAGTATCATGAAAATGAAGACTGGCTCATTACACCCCGTATCGATATGCAGGCGTCAGACCGGCAGTTGTGGTTTAAGCAGTATAAACGACGTGCAGGCGCGGAGCCGGAAGTCTTGTTTTCAATAGATTATCCGGGCTACGGAGACCCGGACGACGCTTTCTGGACAGATTTGCAGATACCAATGGATGCTGCAGATACGATGGCCTGGGGGCTTTATACGGCAGACCTTTCATCCATACCGGCACAGCCGTTTTTTCTCGCATTCAAATATACAGCAACGGCAACCGCAGGTTACGAGATCCGGGTAGACAGTGTTGTTATTGCAACTTCACAGACGATGGTGTCAGATGTTGTAAGCAGTAGTGATGCATACATAACAGGCGGTGTTGCAGGTAAAGATTTGCACTTGTCTTTTGCGATGTACCACGCGGGCATGTGCAGGATCCGGATGTATGATGTGTCCGGTCGTTGCGTATATCAATGGGCTGCATACACCGTTGCAGGCTTGCAGAAACATATCATAAGCCGGCAGGATTTTCCTGCTGGTTTGTATATGGTCCGTCTGGAACGGGGAAAAGGTAGCGGAACGGTTCTTAAAACGATCATTCGTTGATGTAGAGACGTTGCATGTGTAGAGACGTTGCATGCAACGTCTCTACACATACAACGTCTACGCCGACAACACGTATATCATGTCTATCATATCCCGGCTTATGGTTGTATGCAGCTTGCTTACCTGTCCGAAAGGAGTGTAGGTGAGTTCGTTGTTTTTGATGCCAACCATAAGCTGGGTTTTGTTTTCCCTGAGTGCCATTACGGCTGCATAACCAAGCCTGCTGGCCAATACCCGGTCGTTGTGGGTAGGCGTGCCGCCCCTTTGAATATGCCCGAGTACACAAGTCCGGACATCCAGCGAGGGGAAGCGGGCTGTAATCAATTTGTAGAATTTATCTGCGTTGCCAAAGTCATCTCCTTCTGCAACGACAAGGATGTTTACTGTTTTTTTTCTGCGTTTGTCGTAGGCAATGCGTGACAGCACACGATCCGTGTCCGTTGCCACTTCGGGTATGAGGATATCTTCTGCCCCGCAGGCAATGCCGCTGTTGAGGGCAATGTATCCGGCATCGCGCCCCATGACTTCGATTATGAAAAGCCGGTCGTGCGCTTCTGCCGTATCTCTTATTTTATCGATTGCTTCCACGGCGGTATTCACTGCCGTATCGAATCCGATAGTGGCGTCCGTGCCGGCCAGATCTTTATCGATCGTACCGGGCAGCCCTACGGCGGGGATGGAGTAATGTTTGAAAAATTCGACAGCGCCCCGGAAGGTCCCGTCTCCGCCGATCAGCACCAGGGCTTCAATACCGTGCTCCTGCAGCCGGTCATAGGCTTTCTGCCGGCCTTTTTCTGTAGTGAAGTCTTTGCTGCGCGCAGTTTTCAGGATCGTACCTCCCCGTTGAATGATGTTGGACACGTCTGTTGTGTGCATCCGGAAAATATCCCCTTCGATCATACCCTGGTATCCTCTGCGGATACCGTATACTTCCATCTCATGATAGATAGCCGTGCGGACTACCGCGCGTATGGCTGCGTTCATACCGGGGCTGTCTCCCCCTGAAGTCAGTACTCCTATTTTCCGGATCTTGGAATTCATCTAAGCGATTTTCACCTGAAAGCTATAAAAACTTTTCGAAGGAACCGTAAACTGGTATATGATCCATTTTATCAGCCAATTAGCTTAGCCACATTTTAAATGTCCCTTTCTTCGGGCAAAGCGCCGCCGGCATGGTATCCTTTAAAGGATATGATCAGTCCTGCGGTGTATCTTCACCAACGGTCATCTTTACTTTTGATGCTGCGGTTGCAGAAACGTCAGATGTACGCCTGCTGCCTGTATCAGCTTCTTCGCTCAGTTGCCTGAGCAGCTTTTTATGATCGCCGGAAGAACGCCTGGGTATTTCCTCATTGTCGATCAGGTCGGCAAGAATATCCCGTTCATCAGCCACAGCAGGCACTTTGTAGATATTCTTGAAGCCCACCAGGGATATAGTAATGTTTGCGCTGCCGGCTTTGGAAGCGGCAAAATCACGTATCAGATCGAGTACGTCAAAATCAATATATTCCGTCCGGCTGGCATCAATGATGACTTTGCTGTTTGGAGGAAGTTTGCTTAATGTTTCCTTGATGCTGGCCTTATTGAGGAATGATACTTCCTGTGCCAGGGTCAGTTTGATCAGGTCTCCGTTCCTGTAGCTGCTCCGGTGATAATAATAGGGGATGCCCATATTCTGACGCAATAAGTAAAATACGCTGATCACAAGACCTATACCCACACCCTTGAGCAGATCCAGCGCTACGACTGCAATTACGGTGGCCACAAAAGGTATAAACTGGCTCCGCCCGGCTTCCCACATATGTTTGAATATGGCGGGACGGCACAGCCGGTATCCGGTATAGATCAGGATGGCTGCCAGCGAAGCTTTGGGAATATGGTTCAGCAGCACGGGGATGAGCGCTACGCACAGCAGGAGCAGCATGCCATGTGTAATGGTTGATACCTTGGTACGGCCCCCCGCATTGATATTGGCCGATGACCGGACGATGACGGAGGTTATTGGAAGTCCGCCGATGAAACCGCTTACCATATTCCCGATACCCTGTGCACGCAGCTCCGCATTGCCGGAAGTATTCCGTTTAAGCGGGTCGAGCTTGTCGGTGGCTTCGATGCACAACAGGGTTTCGATAGAGGCTACTATTGCAATGACGATACCGGTTTTCCATACGTCCGGATTGGTCATACCGCTAAAATCCGGTAAGCTGAATTGTCCGAAGAAATCACGGGCGCTGGTGGGGATGGGCAGACTTACCAGATGGGATGTGGTAAGGTAAAGTTCCGAACCTGATAATTTAAATCCTTCATTGATGAGCGTACCTATTACAACAACCAGCAGCCCGGCAGGTATCATCTGCAGTTTTTTGAATCCCCGGAGTTGCCACAATCCCAGGATCGCAATACCGGTAACAGCGATGATAATCGCTGCAGGCTCTACCTGTTGCAGGGAAGCAGTAATGTTTTCGAATATAAAACCGTCTTCGGCGTCGGGCAGCCCTGCTGATCCTGTATTATGCCCGAGCGCATTGGGCATCTCTTTGATAATAATCGTGAGACCGATACCGGCCAGCATGCCTTCGATCACATTGGAAGGAAAATAGCTGGCTATCGATCCGGCTTTGAGCAGACCGAGTACCAACTGAATCGCTCCGGCTATGATTATAGCACAGAGGAATATATTAAATGCCCCCAGTTGCTCGATCGCTACAATTACAATAGCGATCAGCCCGGCTGCCGGGCCGCTTACACTGAGGTTAGATTTGCTGAGGAACCCGATGACCACCCCACCGATTATACCGGCTACAATTCCTGAAAATAATGGCGCTTGCGATGCCTGGGCAATACCCAGACAAAGGGGTAGGGCGATCAGGAAAACGATCAATCCGGCAAGAAAATCTTTTTTATGACGTCGAAGAAAGGAAATATTTTCTTTCATTTTGGCTTACTGTTAATTGCATAATTAAATTACACATGTGTTTGTAGTGTGGATATTTACACACGAATCCGATGCAGCAGATGCCGGATGTGTGAGACTTTATTAACAGTAATGGTTTGGAGGCGGGGTGAGTATCTCCGGCGTATACAGAGAAGGGATGTGGTCGGCGTAGTGTACGGACACAATACGGTACATATCTGCTCCGGGAGGGTAAGGAAGACTTGAATGGCCGGGACCGTGGTATGGTTCCAATACTCTTTTCAATTTCGAATTGTCGTCATGTGCCGTTTCGTGCATTTCTTCCGTAATCAGGGATTTATACAATATCTCCCCCACCTCTTTTATGGGCAGCATCTGAAAAGAGAACAAAACAAGAAAAAAGCAGGCACGTAACTTTTTCACGGTTGCAAAATAACATTAAAATCACTCAATTTGATCACCCGGGCCATTAAAATACTGTTAAACAAAAACAGTGTGGCTGTAGTTTATCTGCGCATTTGAAAATGAGAGGATGTGTTGAATGGGCTAAACAGTCACCCCTAAACTCATAATTCATAGCTCATAATTCATAACTCCTAACGTTCCCTGATTATTTTTCTACCTTTGCCGTGCATGATTTGCCGAATAATAATCCTATGCCTTCTATGCTTCCTGTTTACATCCGGAAGCAGGAGCTATGGCCAGATCAACTGGCCGTCGCCGGAAGTGGAGCAGATGTACCAGCAAGCAAGGGGGCTAATGATGAACGGCAGTTTCCCGCAGGCGATTGCCGCGTACCAGCAGCTCGTTCCGCTTGCTCCGGAGGTAATGGAGATTTATCGCGATCTGGGGCGTTTGTATTATCTGACCGGTGCTTATGAAGATGCCAATAAAACGCTGACCAGTGTCATCAACAGCAGCGTGGCAGACCGTCAGAGCTTTCAGATAGCGGCGGCCAGCCTGGCAGCGCAGCAGGATTATAAGAAAGCCCGTGCTGTCCTGCAGCAGGGTATTGTGCGTTTCCCCACTGCCGGTCTGCTGTACCATGAGCTGGGTAAGCAGCATTATGACCGTAATGAACACGAGCAGGCACTAAAAGCATGGCTTGATGGTATTGCCGCAGACCCGGTATACCATGTCAATTACTACGAGGCTGCCCGGACTTATATGGCTACAGATGAGATGCTTTGGGTGATCCTGTACGGAGAGATCTTCCTGGCGCGGGAAAGCCAGACGCCCCGTGCCCGGGAAATGTGCCGGCTGGTGCTGGAAGCTTATAAGCGATTCTATTTTACACCGAGAAGTATAAAAGCCCCGGAGTTCGGTAAAAATACCGGACAAAAACAGCCGGCTTCTTTTTACGATGCGGTGCACGAAACATTCCGGAAGCTGGCGCCGGTGGTCAGCGACGGCCTGTCTACGGAAAATCTGGTCATGCTGCGTGCCCGCTTTATTATAGAGTGGAACCGTACTTATGCGGATCAATACCCGTTTTCGTTATTTAACTGGCATGAGCGGCTGCTGCAGAACGGCCATTTTGATGCCTATAATCATTGGTTGTTTGGCAAAGTGGAACATGCACAGCAATATGAAGCGTGGGTATCCTTTCATAAAGATGCAATACCTGCATTCGAAGCCTGGATGGAACAATATCCATACCGGCCTGCTGAACAGGAATTTTATAATGAAAGAAAATTGAAAGGATTGTTTTCCGGCCGGTAGGGGGCGTATCATTATACGTCTTATAGGTCCATATTGACATACTCCCGGGTCTGCACCCCTGAAAGGCAAACGTTAAAATATCTTGCGTATTTATACCGTGTGAGCAAATCTGTTATTTTTGCTGATTAAAAAATAAAACCACCCCCTCCTCATGAGGTATCCTTTTCTTTGTGTCCCTGTTCTGGTGTTTCTGAACCTCCTTATATCCGTTCCCCCGGTTTTTGCACAGCCGGTGCAGACCGCAGATAAAATAATAGCGGTTGTCGGGCAGAACCGGATCATCCTCCAGTCTGATCTGGAAGTGCAGGTTGCCAACCTGAAGTTGCAAAGCCCTGATTCTTACCATGATACCCTGAAGTGTGGCATTCTCCAGCAGATGATCATGTCGAAGATGCTGGTGGAGCAGGCGGAGCGCGACAGCGTATTGGTAGGCGAAGAAGAAGTGGAAGCCAACCTGGATAATAAGCTCCGGTATTTTATCTCCCGCGTATACGGCTCCAAAGAAAAGCTGGAGCAGGCAACGGGCAAGACCGTTTACCAGATCAAAGAAGAAAACAGGGAAGTGGTGAAAGAGCAAATGCTTGCAGAGCGTATTCAGGGGCAGCTGCTGGAAAATGTAGCTATTACACCCACAGAGGTGCGGACGTTTTATAATAATATTCCTGCGGACAGTCTTCCGTTTTTCCCGGCCAGTGTGGAAGTAGGTCAGATTGTTATTGATCCGCCGGTAAGCCCGGAGCTTGATGCATATGCCCGTAAACAACTGGATGAGATCCGGGAGCAGATCGTAACGGAAGGCAAAAATTTTGAAGCAATGGCCGGCATTTACAGCCAGGACCCCGGAAGCCGGGATAATGGCGGGCGATACAATGATGTAAGCCGGATTGACGGCGGCTGGGCGCCCGAGTTTGTAACAGCAGCATTCAGATTGCAGAACGGGGATGTATCGCCGGTCGTAAAGACAAAATTCGGCTATCATATCATCCAGATGATCCAGCGTAAAGGCGATCAGGCGGATGTAAGGCATATTCTTATTATACCGGAGCGTACATCTGCCGACTTCAGGTTTGCCTTGTCCCGTCTCGATAGTGTCCGGTCTGAACTGATCAGCAGCAAGATCAGCTTTCCCCAGGCTGTGGGCAAGTATAGCACGGACGATCAGTCTAAAATGACAGCTGGTATGCTGACGGACCCGCAGACCGGCGCCAGCCAGCTGGAAATAGATCAGCTGGATCCGGCGCTGGCCCTGATGATTGACAGCTTGTCGCCGGGCAGCTTCTCCCAGCCGCATGTATTTGTGAACCAGTATACCGGTGAGCGATCCTGCCGGATCATTTATCTGAAAGACAGGTCTGAGCCGCACAAAGCCAACCTGAGGGACGATTACAGCAAGATACAGCAGGTGGCCCTCTCCCAAAAACAGAACCGGAAACTGGAACAGTGGCTGCAGAACAAATTACCGACCTATTACCTGAAAGTAGACCCCGAATACAAGAATTGCGGACCTCTGGCCGCGTGGAAGGAATTCATACATTAACAATGATATACGGGATTTTGTCTTACCTTGCCTTTTCAATCATGAATTTGTTGTAATGGCAACCAAGAAAAATATCGTAAAATTTGCCCCGAAAGGAACCCCGAGTTTTTATGACGATGTAAAGCTGAAAGTAGATGAATATTTTCAAGCTCATAAGACCAGCGGTTATGCAAATTCCACGATGTATGTAAAGACTGGTGTTATGCTGGCGCTTTATTTTGTACCCTATCTGTTGATGACTATTGGTGTTGCAGCAGGCAATCCCTGGTTATTTTACGGATTCTGGATGCTGATGGGTGCCGGTATTGTGGGTATCGGCACATCTGTTATGCATGATTCCAATCATGGCTCTTACGCTCGCAATAAATTCGTAAATAACACCCTTGGTGGCATACTGAACATATTAGGCGGCTATTCGGCCAACTGGAAGATACAGCATAACGTGCTTCATCACACTTACACGAATGTGGAAGGGCTGGATGAAGATATTGAAGCCGGGATATTCCTTCGTATGTCGCCCCATGCGCCTTATCTCCGTATGCACCGCTTCCAGCATATCTATGCGTGGTTCCTTTATTGTATGATGAACCTTTTCTGGGTTACTGTAAAGGATTATCGCCAGCTTTTCAAATATCATCAGCATGATCTGCTGAGAAAAGAAAAGCTGACCCTCAAACGTGCACTTACGGAACTCACGATACTCAAAGTGTTTTATATCGGTTATGCGATTGTCCTTCCTATACTGTTTTCAGGTATGCCCTGGTATCATGTGGCAGGGGGATTTGTAATCATGCATGTCATTGCAGGATTAGCGCTTGCCTGTATCTTTCAGCCGGCACATGTGATGGAAACATCAGAATTTCCGCAACCTAACCCTGACCGGAAAATGGAAAATAGTTGGGCGGTGCACCAGGTGCTCAATACCACCAACTTTGCGCCTGACAGCCAGATATTATCCTGGTTTATCGGCGGGCTTAATTACCAGATCGAGCATCATCTGTTTCCGAATGTCTGCCATGTGCATTATCCGCAGATTTCCCGGATCGTGCAAAGTGTCGCTAAAGAATATGGTATCCCTTATCAGGTACAGCCTACGTTTGCACATGCTTTATGGGAGCATGGCAAGATGCTGAAAAAACTGGGGGAGAAACAATGGTCAATTATTAATTAACCATTAATCATTAACCATTATCAATTACTCTCGCCCGCCAGGGTATTTCTTCTGCTCCGTTGATATGCGCGATATAACGTGCCAGCACAAACAAAAAGTCCGATAAGCGGTTCAGGTATTGTACGATCAGTTCGGGTACATGTTCGTTCTGCTCTTCGTTCATACCTACACAGAGACGCTCTGCCCGCCGGCAAACGCATCGTGCCACATGACAGGCTGATGCCGCCATATGACCGCCGGGTAAAATAAAAGACCTCATTTCCGGCAGCGTTTCATTCATCCGGTCAATAAGCTGCTCCAGGTATTTTACATCTTCGGGGTGCAGGTCCGGAAGCTTCATCTTCACTTCCTTGCCGGGAGATGTTGCCAGTTCGGAACCGATCGTGAACAGGCGATCCTGTATCTCCCTCAGCCATGTACTGATCTCCGCATTGGCGGCCATATCATTGACCAGGCCGATGTGGGAATTCAATTCGTCTACTGTGCCGTAGCTTTCGATACGGATATGGTTTTTGGGAACACGCACACCTCCGATCAGGCTGGTGCTGCCTTTATCTCCTGTTTTTGTGTATATTTTGAATGCCATGATTGTTTGTTGAATCGTTAACTGTTTATTCATTTCGTAGTGTAGAGACGTAGCTGTAGAGACGTAGCATGCTACGTCTCTACAGCTACGTCTCTACACTACGATGCCATCCCGTATCCGGATCACCCGTTGTGTATAGCGTGCAATATCTTCTTCGTGCGTGACCAGCATGACGGTATTGCCGTTTGCATGTATGGAGCCGAACAGGTCCATGATCTCTTCTGATGTTTTTGTGTCCAGGTTGCCCGTAGGTTCATCTGCCAGGATCAGCGACGGGTTGTTGATCAGGGCGCGGGCTATAGCTACGCGCTGGCTTTGCCCTCCTGAAAGCTCGTTGGGCTTATGGTGCGCCCGGTCTGCAAGTCCTACTTTTTCCAGCATGGCAAGCGCCCGTTCATGCCGCTCTTTCTTTCCGATGCCCGCATAGATCAGCGGTACGGCTACATTCTCCCAGGCCGAAAGCCGGGGCAGCAGGTTGAATTGCTGGAACACAAATCCGATCTCCCGGTTGCGTATGTCCGCCAGTTCGTTACTGCTCATCCTGCTGACGTCTTTGTCGTTGAGCAGATATTGTCCGGATGTAGGCGTATCAAGGCATCCGATGATGTTCATCAGGGTAGATTTTCCCGACCCCGAAGGACCCATCAGTGCGACATACTCGTTTTTCATAAGCGTCAGTTGCACGCCATTTAATACTGGCAAAGCCTGCCTGCCCAGGAAATAACTTTTATGTATGTCAATGAGCCGGATTACCTCTTTTTTCATATTGCAATTTGCTCCGGAACAGGAGATTTTCAAAAATAGCTATAATTTCACACAGTCCCGGTACCACCCGTGACGCGGCCAAACATTTTGTATGATTTCCTTTCCTAACTGTAAGATCAATATCGGCCTGTTTGTGACCGGGCGCCGGGCAGACGGTTATCACGATCTTGAAACGGTTTTCTATCCCCTTTCGCTCAGGGACGCGCTTGAAATAATACCGTCTCCATCGGGTATGATTTCTTTCCACCCAGAGGGCCTGCCGGTGCAAGGCAGCATTTCCGGCAACCTGGTGATGAAGGCTTACCGGTTGTTACAGTTGCGTTATCCGGAACGGGTGAAGCCGCTGGAAATATGGCTGTATAAAAACATACCGATGGGTGCCGGTCTGGGTGGCGGCTCGGCAGACGGTGCGTTTATGCTGCGGCTGCTCAATGATTATTTTGATCTGCGGCTTGATCAGCCGGAGTTGGTAGCTCTGGCGCTGCAGCTGGGCAGTGATTGTCCGTTTTTTATTTACAATACGCCGCAATTTGCTACCGGCCGGGGAGAGCATATGACGCCGGTTTCACTTGACTTGTCTGGTTATCGGGTTCGTCTGGTTTGTCCTGATGTGCATGTATCTACGGCGGCCGCATTCCGGATGATTGAACCTCGTCAGGCAGGGGTTGATCTCAGCAAGCTTGGTCAACTTCCGGTAGCAGAATGGAAGGAGGTAATTGTCAATGATTTTGAGGCGCCTGTTTTTGGTGTGCACCCGATCCTCCGTGAAATAAAAGATCAGCTGTATGCGCAGGGGGCGGTGTATGCTTCTATGAGCGGGAGCGGCTCGGCGTTGTACGGTATTTTCCCCGAAGGGAAAGAATTGCAGCCCTTGTCTGTATCCGTACCCTTCGCAGAGTACACCCTTACGGGTAATTAGGTATTCAATCCTCACCCCTCAATCCTCATCCCTGATTAATAATCCCCCGGCGAATGACCGGATGATGCCACAAGCAATGGTGTATCGCTGTCTGCGTGTAAGTGATTCACTCATTTTTTAAAATGAGTGATCTCCTGAAACATTCGGGTTTATGGCTCACTAATTTTGTTTGGTGAATGATCAATGTGAAATGAGTGGGAAAGAAGGCGCAAAATAAATACAGGATTCAAATCAATGTTTATCATGAATAATCGTATATATATGCTCCCCTGTTTGTGTTTTATCTTTTTAATGTCTGTCGTTAGCCTGCCTGTTAACGGGCAAACCTGGCATTATGCTGCCGTTACCGGCGGCGATAAAGCGGATTATATGGGGGGAATGGTCAGTGACGGGAACGGTTCCGTTGTCCTGGCAAGCGGGTTCCGGGGAAGCAGCGTATATGGCGACAGCATATTCACAGCGGCCTCAGCTACGGGGTTAGACCAGGTCGTCACTTGGTTTGACAACCGCGGAAAGATTTTGTGGACGAAACATTTCCCGGTTGATTTGCAGAACGGGTATACGTACAATGAAGTGCCTGTTTGCGTGGATATGGACATGGAGAAAAATGTATATGCTACCGGCACCCTCTATTACAACGTTGATTTCCGGATAGATAGCGTGCAATTTAAGCAGGAAATTAACAAGGGCAGATGTTTCATAACATCATTGGATTCTTCAGGTAAGGTCAGATGGGTGCAGTTTATTGACAAGCATGAGATATATATGCATAATGCGTTCCGGTCCATTAAGATTTTGCGGTCGGGAGATATCCTGGTATTGGGAGAGGGGGAAGATCTTTTGGGACTGGGAAAACGAAGGAGAAAGGCATATCTGGCGCTTTTTACAAACAACGGGCAGGAAAAATGGTTTACTACCATACCCGGGGAAGACACGGGTAAACAGATCGCCTTTGGCGCAGGCCACCTGTATGAGGATCTGTCGGGTAATATCTATATCGCCGGAAGAAATTCGCTGACAACAGGAGTTTACGCGTCTGTCAACGATGAGCACATGTCTCAGCCCGGCATATACCTGGCTAAATTTACGGGATCCGGCACACATATATGGACACGCCTTAACCCGGACAGCACACAGAGCAATAATGTGATAGAAGACAAATTTGCCCGGGTGCTGGCGCTGCACGGCAACGGGACGGACAGGCTCTACTGTTATTTCGCCAATGACAAAAAAAGCCAGGATTTCGGTAACGGGTTGGTATTTAGCGCCGATAAGACCTGCCGGGCAGGCTATCATACGGTGTTGGATACATCGGGGGCTGTTATTTCCATGTCCCCTTTTTCGATGCTTTATGACGGCCCGGACCGCTATTCGGGAATCGTGGCCGAAGAGACCTTTGCTTTCAACAGTTGCATCTATAACGACGACGGCAGCTTCGAGCTTGCCGGTACGATGATCGGCAGGAATGAGCTGCGGAACGGTTTGGTGCTGGTTTCCGATTCGGGCACTATGAAAAAGAATACGAAAGATGCCGTGTTCCTGGGGCTGAATGCGGATTTTACATTAAAGAGCTTCACCTGCAATACGGGATCCGGAGAAGAACAGGGATATATCCTGAACAGGATTAGTCCCGGGACGTTCGCCATGGCCGGCCTGTTTCGTTCCTCCGGCGGCGCTTATACTAAGCTGGGGGATTCGCTCTTTACTTCAAAAGGCACTACCGACGCCGACATCTTTGTGGCGTCTTTCACCCCGGAATTATACAGGGAAGAGGAAAACGGTATTGCATCACAGGCCGCAAACGGTTTCCCGGTTGCGGTATATCCGAATCCCGCATCGGAATATTTACATGTGGACCTACCGCAGGCGGGCGATTTCCATATGCGGTTGCTTGACCCTGCGGGGAAAATTTTATCGGTCCAAAGACTGAAAGGGGGCAGCAATCTTGTGCCATTGGCGGACCTGCCTTCCGGTATGTACCTGCTCCATCTGACGGACGGGGCGCACAACATAGTACGTAAAGTATCATTATACTAAATCCTTGTTTATAATAATCCAATTATTAACCACAATAAAACTAAAAACAATGAATCGAAAGACTACCTTAAGTTCGGTACTGGTTATGATGCTCAGCGTATGTCTTATGACCATGGGGTCGAAGAGAAGTATTGCCCAGCATGACATTTACCCTGAGTGGCTGCAAACAATCAAAGGGCCTAATCCCCAACTGGCGTATGCCGTTTGTGCGGATGCGGCGGGCAATGTATATACTACGGGGTATATCCGGGATACGGTTAACATCACCTCTTCTTCCGGAGCTCCCGGGCAGCTCTTCACCCTGGGCAGTGGTGATGCCTTCGTTACCAAGCATGACCGGAAAGGAGTATTACTATGGCAAAAGGGTATTGGTGGCGCCAGTGGAAATATTGATATGGGAAAGGCGATTCACGCGGATGATTTTGGGAATGTATATGTGGTCGGTGGATTTCAGGATTCTATGATTTCGCCTTTAGGAGATACTATTTACTCCAACGGGGGGCAGGATTTCTTTATTCTCAAGCTCAATGCTGCAAGCGGAGATGCCAGTTGGATCAGGACAATAGGTGGTACACGTGTGTCCAGCCTGAGCGATGATGCACGGGGGGTGGTGGTAGATGCGAACGGAGACGTGATCGTGCGCGGCTTTTTTACCGGGCAGGTGGATTTCAACCCCGCCGGTACACCGGTCGTGGAAACCTCAATACCCACAGCTAATGATATCAACCACTTTGTCCTGAAAATGGACAGCACCGGTATCCTTAAGTGGCTGAGAACGTATGAGAATACAAGGAATAACGCTCCCGAAGACGCGCTGACATGCGATCCGCAGGGTAATATATATGTTGGGTTCAATTTTTTAGGGACTGTGGATTTTAACCCCGGCGGCAGCGGCGGGATCCGTACCGGAACGGGGACCACAGCCACCGTTAAGCCGGAGGAAGCGGCTGTATTGAAGCTTGATGCCAACGGTGATTTTGTATGGGTGCAGGCATTCGGCGGTGCCAAAGGTGATATAGTGGGCGGGCTGGCCTATGCGCCTTCGGGTCATCTCTACGTGTCAGGGTATATTAACGATACCTGTTATTTCCCCGGCCTGGATTCCGTAATTATACCATACGCTGTAAATGCGTCTTACTTTGCGAAACTGGATACTGCGGGTACTTTTAAATGGGTACGGATATTTTCAAATAAACAGGCATCAAAGGCGTACGGGGTCGTCGTAGACCAGGCAGAGCAGGTATTTGTAGCCGGTACCTTCCGGGATACCATGGATTTTAACCCCCTCGGGACGGATACTGTCATAAGGTATGGTCATCCTACATTGGGCAACGCCAATGAGCTTTATCTCGTCAAATATGATTCTGCCGGCGAGTATTTGTCCATTCATACGTTTGGCAACTCTGTAGCCAGTACCGCCAGTCAGACGACCAACGGTCTGATGAATTCGGCCACCCCCTGGGGAATAGGCATGGATCATGAAGGCAGTGTTTTCCTTTGCGGTTATTATGCCGGGAATGTAGCGTTCGGCTACACGAGAGACAGCGTACTGCTGGAGGATACGGCGATAGTGGGCAGTTATGACGCATATGTCCTGAAAATCGGCGGATTATGCAGCATTCTCCGCACGGCGCCCGATATATCCGTGGATAGTTTTGAGCTTAGCTCCCTTCATACGCATTACGCTTACCGGTGGCTGCTGAACGGGGATACGATACCCGGCGCTACAAGCAATATATACACCGTAACGGAGAACGGGGACTACCAGCTTGTGGTTGAAAATGAGCACGGATGTCGTGATACTTCGGGCATATATAATGTGAATAACATTTTTGTTCGTGATATGGACCGGGGAAAATTTGCAATATCTTTTTATCCCAATCCCGTAGATGATGTTTTATATATAAAAACTGACAGAGATATTCGATTGAAAATTATGGGGATGGACGGCAGAGTATACTTCGAAAGACAGGGTAATGCTCCCATACCCATTGCAGATTTTGCAGACGGAGTTTATATGCTGCAGGTATCGGATACCGAGGGAAGATTCCTCCTTACAGACCGTTTCCTTAAGATCAGCCGCTAAAAGCACCGGTCGCATAAATCCCCCCTGTGAGCCAATTTTGTATGGCTTGCAGGGGGGATGTTATTGTATTACCCGGCTAAAACAATCTCTTGAGTAAATGCCGCTGTGCATACAATCTATATCGATTATCGAAAAAAATGTACTTTTACTATTGCCTGTATAGTCGGGTTTTTCCGTTTATGGTGCCTGTTATGAAGCAATACAGTATTTATCTTTTTGTTCTGTGGTGTTTGATCAGCCTTGCAAACAAAAATATATATGCTTATGATAATCCGGAGGACACATTCAGGTTGAAGTATGCGATGAAGCCGCCGCCCTATTTCCCCAGTTACGGGCCGATGCAATCTCTTGATCCTTTGCTGCCGCTTCAGGTGAAATTGATTATTACCGGTAGGAAATTGCGGGAAAAAGGATTTAATGATGAAGCGCTTACTTATTTCCAGGCGGCAATTCCTTTCATTGTTATGGATGGCCGGCAGATAGACATTCACGAGTATGGCCCCGTATTGGGCAATATCGGGACGGTCTATTATCAGAAAGGAGATTATGAAAAGGCAATTGCAACTCATCTTGCATCATTAGATCATATTCACGATGAAAATATCAGGGCTACCCAATACGTAAACATCGGGGTTCTGTTTGATAACATCGGAGTCTATGATAAGGCACTGCAGTACTATGACAAGGCTTTACCCGTTTTTGAACGTAACCGGTTGCCGCTATGGTTAGGCACCACTATGGCTTGGAAGGGGGCTCTTTTTAATGCCAGGAAAAAGCCTGATAGCGCGCTATACATATACCATAAGGCATACAATATTTTTAAGACTATTGATGAAGGCCATATCAATCTGTCGGATGTAATGGCAATGACACTCAACAATATGTCCAGTGCTTATTTATCCATAGATCAGGTTGATTCGGCCTCGAAGTATCTGGAAAAAGCGATGGAAAAATTCCAGAAATCGTCCACCTATACCCAGTGTTATATCCTTACTACTTTGGGGGCGATCTATGAACGGAAAGGAGATTATAAAAATGCAATAAGGTATGTTGAATTTGCATTAGAGAACGCCAGGCATTCCGAATTCAAGGCCATTGCGATGAATCTGCATAAAAATCTTTCCGATCTGTATGGTAAGGTCAGGCAATATGAAAATGCCTGGCGACATGAACAAAAATTCAACGCACTAAACGAAGAAACTTTTAACAAAGAAGTATTTGATCAAACCGCCCGGCAGGAGCATAAATACCAACTCGCATTAAAAGACAAGGAAATTGCAGAAAAGGAGCTCCAGATCCATGTGCAGAAAAACCGCATCCGGGAGAAAAACATAATGATCATAGCTTTTGGTAGCGGTGCATTGCTGCTGGGAGCGCTGTTTCTGATCCTTTACCGCAGCAACAGGCACAAGCAGAAGCTCCAGAAAGTCACTATCCAGAATATGTTGCAGCAGCAGGAGATTCTGCGGTTACATGCACGGGCGGAAGGTAAAGAGCAGGAACGCAGCCGTATTGCATGTGAGCTGCATGATGGTATCGTATCGCAGCTTCTGTCGCTGAGGCTCCAGCTTACAGCGGTACAGGAGCATAAAGAGATCATTCATCAGGAGGATTTGACGGATGTAGTGCAACAGTTGGAAGAAACTACCCGCGACCTGCGTAAAACCGCGCATAATCTGATGCCGGACCTGCTCATGAAGCATGGCCTGGTCTATTCGGTAGCGGCACTTTGTGAAAAAATTATGTCCGGTACGCATATTATGCTCAACTTCCAGTCATATGGTGCATTGCCGTCGTTGAGCCGGGATGTGGAATTATCCTTGTTCCGGATGATACAGGAGCTGATACAGAATGTGCTCAAACACGCGCAGGCAACAGAGATACTGGTACAGCTCGCCTGCCGCGAATCGTCTCTTAATATTACAGTAGAAGATAACGGGGTTGGTATTTCAGAAAATCTTTTGCAACAGGAGTCTGAGATGTTTTTCAGAAGTCTCAGGCAAAGGATATCAGATATGGGAGGCAAAGGCTTCATAGATGTTAAAAGAAATGCAGTGGCCGGAACAACCATATACCTTGAATTTGACTTGAATACGCTAACTTTCAGTGCAGTCAATCAGGAATATAAATGAGTAAGTGTATAAAGATTGCTATTGCCGATGACCATATGATGGTCATACAGGGTGTGCAGCGCGTACTTGAAGTCTGCGAAGGCTTTAATATTACCGGCATTTACAAAAATGCCGGGGCATTGCTTGCCGGTCTCAGGGTGCAGGAAAATGTCCCTGATGTATTGCTGCTTGACGTACAGCTTCCCGATAAAATGGGTTATGAGATTGCAGAAGAGCTGAACCGGAATTATCCGCAGATGAGCATTCTGGTATTAAGCGGAGTAGACTCGAATTACTTCATACAAACCATGATCAGGCAGGGGTGCCGGGGATATCTGCTAAAAGGGAATACAGACAGTTCGCTCCTTATTTCGGCGATAAAGTCGGTATATGCAGGCGAACTATTTATCGATCCATCGGTAAAGGAACAATTATTTGTGAATATGCTGCATAGTCAGCGTAAGGCTACCCATACATTTGCCAGACTGACAGAACGCGAGAAAGAAGTGCTGCAGCTTATCATACAGGAATATGGGAATATGGAGATCGCCGAAAAGCTGAATATCAGTCTGAGAACAGTAGAGAACCACAAATATAATCTGCAGCAAAAGCTGAATGCAAAGAATACAGTCGGCTTGGTTAAGGCCGCCCTGCACATGGGTATCTTGCGGTGATACAATTTGATGTCATCATTTGTCAGGCAAGGGCTTGCCGCCGGTCCTCACTCCTCATTCCTCACCCCTGATCATTCCGCCAACCCCATTTGCATAGCGATCTTTACTAACGCTACCAGGTTTTTGGCATCCAGCTTCTGGAGCAGGCTGCAGCGGTGCGCTTCCACGGTGCGCAGGCTGATGAACAGCTTCTCAGCTATTTCAGGGCTGGTATATTCCTGGACGATTAATGTCAGTACCTCTTTTTCGCGTTGGGTGAGCTTAGGTACATTATCAACGGAATTTTTCTTCAGCCTGAGCACATTCTGGAGTATCTGCTCTTTGATGGATGGCTCAATAAATTCTTTTCCTTCATACACCTGTTCTATAGCATGTACCAGCGTCGGAGCGTCCGTGTCTTTGAGCAGGTAGCCGGTGCATCCCCGTCGTATCATGCCTTTTACGTGACTTGGAGCATCGAGACTGGTGAGCGCCAGGATGCGTATATCCGGCCAGTTAGCATTGATGGTTTCTGCCAGTTCTTTGCCCGAAGTATCCGGCAGCATAATATCCAGGAGCAGTACATCGGGTTGTGCCAGCTCCAGACCTGCAAGCAGCGCCTTTCCGGATGTGTAGGTGGTCGTGAGCTGTATGTGCTGGTATGGCGCCAGCATGGTCTGTACGCCGTGGATCGTCATGGGATGATTATCAACTATTGCGGTTCTGATCAGCATATGCAGCGGAATGTTGATTAAAAATATGGTGCATGTCAAACTCAATATATACGGTCGTACCGCTTTCAGGAACGCTACGTATATCTATATGCCCGCCGAGTGAGGCAATTCTTGCTCTTATATTCTTCAGGCCGACTCCTTTTTTATTATCCGGGGAAATCCCGGTTCCGTTATCTTCAGTAGTAATGCCCAGCAGATGCAGATGCTCCTGGTAATTGAGCTGTACCAAAGCCTGGGTAGCGTATGCGTGCTTGATGATATTGTGCACCAGTTCCTGAACGATGCGGTACACCGACAGTTCGAAATCCGGCGGTAACCTGGGGATCACACCGCAAAGTTCAAAATCTATATTTAACCCGGTATTCTGTTTCAGGTTTTTACAAAAATAATAAACGGCTTCTGCCAGCCCTTCTTCCAACAGCACATCGGGTAGCAGGTTATGGGCGGTCTGACGCAGATCGCGGGTAGCAGTGTCCAATTGTTGTATGGCTTGCCGGAAATCCTGTGAATCTTCCAGGTCCGGGAACTGGTGGGACAAAGATCCGAAGCTCATTTTCGCAGCGGAAAACTGGACAACGATACCATCATGCAGATCCTGGGCAATACGCACCCTTTCTTTTTCTTCTCCTTCCATCAGCGCTTTCAGCCGCCCGATCTCCTGCCCCTGCTGCAGGGTGCGTATCTGTTCTTTCTGAAGACGTTGTTTATTCCGGTTCCGGCTGTATAGCAGAGCGGTAATTATCGTTAAGAATGCGGCTGTGACGGAGATACCTGAGATCCATATGTTCTTATTTTCCAGTTGCCGTTTCTGCTGGCTGATGACCAACTGGTTTTGTGTTAACGCCTTTTCCTTTTCGGCAGTCCGGTATTTTATCTCCAGCAGGTTCACAGCATCGGTCTTTTCCCTGTTGAGCAGACTGTCATTTAAGCGGATAAATGCCTGCAGATGCCTGAGTGAATGCGGATACTGTTGTGTCTGTTCGTATAACCGGGCAAGCTGCCGGTGTGTATTGACAATGCAGTCGGGAATGGAAGAAGCGGTTGCTTTCTCCAGGGTTTCGTGCAGTAATTCGGCGGCACGGGGATAGTTTTTTAAAGAAAGATAGGCGCTTCCCAGTGAGTAAAGTACCAGGGAGGTATAATAGGGGTTGATGTTTTCTCTCAGGTGCAGCGCCGCTTCCAGGTATGGGATTGACTCACGGGGCTTGTTTCCGGTGAGCAGCAACTCTCCCATACCTTTCAATGCTGCAAACTGGGTTTGTATAAATTGTCCCTGCCATACAGGCGTGGTGAGCGTAGATTCCAGGCGCCTGGCCAGCATATAGGCTTTGTTGTTGTAATCCCACGCTTTCTGGGGATAGCCCATATTATCGTACACGGTGGCTTTGTTGATGAGGATACTGGGCAGCCGGCTGATGAGCTGCATGTTTTTGGCCATGGCTTCAGCGTTTTCGAGATAATGCAGCGCTTTCTCCGGCTGATGTATCTTCAGCAGTGCAGACCCCATGTTGTTATAGATCCGTACCAGGTGATTGGCCATAAACGTATCTGTGTCTGCGCTCCCTTTTGCCAGTTGTGCGGCATAAAAATAATACTGCGCGGATCGTGCATAATCACCCTGGTACATACTGGTATTCCCGAGATTATTCAGCGCCCGGCAGGCATCTACCAATACATTGGATCTGATGCTGGAAGTAAACATCTTCTGATAACACGCTGCAGCGTTTTTATAGTCGCCTTTGTCGGTATATGCGGCGCCCAGGCTTACCAGGGCTTCTCTGAGCACTCCGTGATGGCTTCCTCCATGCGATCGCAAATTCCCCTTTGGCGGCACCTCTTCCGGGAGATGTTGTGCGATCAGCTGCTCGCTTTGATCAACCGCTGTTTTGAGCATGGAGATGGCACTGTCGGTATGTGTGAGCGCGGTATGCCGGCCGCTGACGATCAACTGGTATATGCTTACCGGATCATGCTTGCCTGTAGATATAGTCTGCCCAAGCTCCTGCCCGCTGCAAGGGATGCTGATAGCCAGCAGGAGAAAACAGGCAATCTTCAAATGTCCGGATGCCCGGTGGAAACTGAACATTACAGGGTCGCTGCATTTGTACAGCTACATAAATATACCACAATATCACTTGTCGGGGAAATAGGTGTTTCCACGGATTTTATATAAAACCGGTGTATCCCCCAATAGGCAGGGAAGTACAGCTCAAATACTTTTGTATTAGAGATAATGAATTTGATGAAAAAGATAACCTTGTCCGGAGTTGTGGTTTTGCTGGCGCTGTATTTCACCGGAGCCGCACAATATATCGGCACAGGTGAGCGTACGCTGCCGGTGCTGAAAGATACTACCGGCAAGAACAAAACGGACATCCGTAAGGACAGCGATTCTTTATCCCTGCCGAAGGAGATCAACCATTTCTATTTCCTGATGTATTCATAAAATATAAACATTCCTTAAGTTTTAAAATCAATTATATGAGAAAACAATTATTATTAATAGTGACGCTTTTCATGCTGTCTTATGCTTACAGCGCCGCGCAGGTGATAGACAGCAGCGCCCAGTGGACATGGATGGGTGGTTCGCCTTCTGCGGTCAACCAGAAGGGTGTATTCGGAACCCCGGGAGCATTTGCACCGGGTAATATCCCCGGTGGCAGGCAGTCGGGCGTGAGCTGGAAGGATAATGACGGGAATTTTTGGGTATTCGGTGGTATTGGCCAGCCTCCCGGCGGATCCGGCGGTAATGGCGTATTGAATGATCTCTGGAAATTTGATACATCCCTGGAACAATGGGCGCTGATAAATGGAAGCACTGCTGCAGGTCAGGTTGCCCAACCGAATATTGCCGGCGGTATTGGGGTTGAGGATGATACGTACCGGCCTGCGGGGCGTAGCAATGCCAGTACTTGGGTGGATACTGCGGGTAACTTATGGCTGTTTGGAGGGAATGCCGACGGTTATTTAAATGATCTGTGGAGGTATAATACCCAGACTAACCGTTGGGCATATATGGGAGGATCGCTCAACAAGGGCGAAGCTGGGATCTATGGGGCAAAAGGTACACCTTCTACCGGTAACCGGCCGGGTGGCAGATATGAGATGCTGGCCTGGGCAGATAAAGACAATAATTTCTGGTTTTTTGGAGGACATGGCCGGGTGGAAGGCCCGCTTACAACCCTGTATCAGTTAAATGAGCTGTGGAAGTACAATCCCGCTAATGGAGAATGGACCTGGGTGGCAGGCAGTAAGACAGGACTTGAAGCAAGTGTGTATGGGACGACGGGCGTAGCCTCCGCTGCAAACCTCCCCGGATCACGAAACGGCGCGCAATTTACCAAAGATGCGGAAGGCAATATCTGGGTATTTGGTGGGAGTGGTTGTGCCTCCACCACCGCTGTTGGAAAACTAAATGATCTGTGGAAATTTTATCCCGCCACCGGCGAATGGGCATATATGGGTGGTTCGCAGATTCATAACAAGACGGGTGTGTATGGAACAAGAGGGGAGGCCGCTCCGGCGAATATGCCCGGGGGAAGGTTTGGCGGCTGGCTTTTTGCGGGTAAGGATGGTGGTATTTGGTTGTTTGGCGGACGGGGGTTAGTTACACACGCAACGAACGAAAACCGCATGAATGACCTGTGGAAATTCGATACTACAAGCCGTGAATGGGCCTGGATGAAAGGATCCAATACAAGTCTTGCAGCTAACCAGGCGCCCGGGGCCGTACCTGGTACACTGGGTACCCCGGCGCCGGCAAATACCCCTTCCGGGAAAACCACGAACGTGGGATGGGGTGACAATGATGGTAATTTCTGGATATTCGCCGGTGTACCGAATAGCGGTATTTACAATGACTTCTGGCGACTGGCGCCCGTAATTGCGACACCGGCGCAACCGGATAACTTTATTGTATCGCAACCGGACGTGTGCAAGACGGAGACAGGGGTGGTGTACCGGATCAACCAGGTAGCGGGAGCTACTTCTTATGAGTGGACATACACACCATCCACCGGGGTAACGATCAACGGTTCGGATACCTCGGTAACGATTGATTTTGCCGCGAATGCGGCGAACGGTACCCTGAGCGTGGTAGCGAAAAACGCTGGCGGCGCTTCACCATCACGGGATCTGATCATCACGGTGCATGACCTGCCGGTAGTGCCGGCGATCACGGGTACGCCAAGCGTATGCGTGGGCGGGACGACGACACTGTCGAATGCGACATCAGGAGGTACCTGGCTGAGCGGGAATACCGGCACAGCGACGGTGAACAGTACAACGGGTGTGGTGACGGGTGTTGCTGCGGGAACGGTGAACATCAGCTACCGTGTGATCAATACGAGCAACTGCACGACCACTGTATCAGTACCCGTAACGGTAAATGCTTTGCCGGTTGTTAACGCGATCACAGGCACAACGAATGTGTGTGTGAATGGGACTATGACGCTGTCGAATACGACATCGGGTGGTACCTGGCTGAGTGCCAATACTGCCACAGCGACGGTGAACAGCACAACGGGTGTGGTGACAGGTGTTGCTACGGGTACGGTGAATATCAGCTACCGTGTGATCAATGCGGGTAACTGTACGACGACAGTGTCGGTACCTGTAACGGTAAACGCCCTGCCTACGGTCAGCTCCACGAATACGGGCAGCCAGGCGGTCTGTGACGGTGACAGTCTGCTACTCACAGCGAGTGGCACCGGTGGTGTGAGCTACCAGTGGAAACGAGGCACAACGAATGTAGGAACAGGCGCTACATACCAGGCGAAAATAGCAGGCACCTATACAGTAACGGCAACGGTCACCGGCTCGAGCTGTTCAACGACCTCAACCCCTGCTACAGTATTGGCCGTGAATTCGATTCCTGTAGCCTCAGTAACAGCCGGTGGCGCTACGGAAGTATGCAGTGGCGAAACGGTGACGCTGACAGCGGCTGCAGTGACTGGTGCTGACTATCAATGGAAACAGGGCACAACCCCTGTGGGTACCAACAATAATAGCTATACAGCAGGAATAACAGGAGCCTATAAGGTGGTAGTAACGTACACGGCAACAGGTTGTTCGGACAGTACCGCGCCTGTGGATGTGCTTGTGTATGATCGTCCGGTGGCATCGCTGATGCCGGGAGATACAGCATTCTGTGATGGAGGACTGGTGACGCTGGAAGTAGTGAGCCAGGATACCGGCCTCACCTATCGCTGGAAAGACGGCAGTGCAACAATCCCGCTGGCGAGCGCCCATTTCCTGGAAATAACAGAAACAGGTGTATATAGTGTGGTTACCGGCCGTACCCAGATACCGAATTGTGAAGACAGTACGAATGAAGTGACCGTAACGGTGTATCTGTTGCCGGTAGTGGATATAACATGGGACGGCGCATTGTTCCATGCAACTCCGGGTCATACATCGTATCAGTGGCATACCAGTGGTCAAAATATTCCGGGTGCGACAAACTCAATATATACGCCATTATCAGATGGCGGGTATAGTGTAACGGTGACGGATGATAATGAATGCAGCACAACATCGCCGGTGTATAACGTGACTTTAGATGTTAATGATCTTGCGTCGTTGAACCAGCAGATCACCGTGTATCCCAACCCAGCAGGCCAATTGGTATACATAGCATCACCGGTTGTGGTATCAGTGTCGCTGAGCAGTATAGATGGGAAACTGTTGCTGCAGGGGGATGATGTGCGGCAGGTAGACCTGGGCAATTTTGCAGATGGCGTATATATGCTGCGGATAATGGACCAGAATGGTGTATTTATCAGGCATGAAAAATTGATCAAAAGCAGCCGGTAAGTATTCTGTTTTCAAAACAGGATATATTGGTGGCTTATATAACTATTGAGATGAAACAGAAAACTATAGCCCTTATCAGCACATGCATATGTGTTTTATTATCGTTCGGCGTTCTGGCGCAGGCGCCGCCTGTCCAGTGGCAAAAGACGTTTGGCGGCAACGGGGATGAGCTTCTTTTTGATATCATCGAAACGGCAGACGGAGGATATATAGCGGTAGGCCGCTCTTTTTCAGGAATTTCGGGTGACAAGACGGAATCCAATCGTGGGACCGGATCAGATATATGGGTGGTAAAGATGGACGCGCTTGGCAATAAGCAGTGGGATAAGACCATAGGCGCTTCTACCAATGATCATCCGGGAAATGTGATCCAGACAGCAGACGGAGGTTATATAATCGGCGGGTTTGTTTCCGGCAGCGGCGGCGACAGAACGGCGCCGGTGAAAGGCGGTGTTGACTACTGGCTCATAAAGCTCAATGCTGCGGGCACTGTAATACAATGGCAGGCAGCTTACGGAGGCAGCACAACGAACCAGGGATACACTTGCGTTGCTTCAAGAAACGGCGGCTATTATCTCAGCGGCTTTTCTAATTCAGGAATTTCGGCTGATAAGTCGGAAGCCAGCAGGGGCGCTTTCGATATATGGATTGTGAGAACAGATGTATCCGGTAATAAGACCTGGGACAAAACCCTGGGGGGCAGCGACTGGGAAGCTGCCCTTGTTGCTACTGAAGCGTTGGACGGCGGTTATCTCACTGCCGGTTATTCCCGGTCCGGTATATCGGGAGATAAAACGGAAGCTAACCGTGGCGGCGCCGGTGATGATGATTACTGGATCGTAAAAACAGATGCAGCAGGAAACCTGCGCTGGGACAAAACGCTGGGTGGAAGCAGTACGGATCAGCCGTATGCATTACAGCAGACGGCCGACAGTGGTTATATCATCGGCGGTTTCTCAAATTCTCCTATATCGGGAGATAAAACGGAAGCAAGCCGGGGTGGATATGACTTCTGGCTGATAAAGCTGGATACGGCACGGAATATCGACTGGCAAAGAACATTGGGTGGTACCGGAGACGATCAGTTGTTTTCGATCTTCCAAACGCCGGATGGCGGATACATCACTGGCGGGGCTTCTGCTTCCGGTATCTCGGGAGAACGGACAGAAGCATCGAATGGCGGTACAGACTACTGGATGCTGAAGCTGGGCCCTTCGGGAGGTATCCAATGGCAGAAAGCATTTGGCGGAAGCGGGGATGATCACCTGAGGATGATCCGCCCGACCAGCGACGGCGGCTATATCCTGGGCGGATATTCCAATTCACCCGTATCCGGCGACAAAACGGACGGTACCTGGGGGGGCAGTGATTTCTGGATCATTAAACTCGCGCCCTGCGATACAACGGTACAAGTAAACGATTCCTTTTGTATCGGTGACAACTACCGGCTTCCCGGAGGATCAACGGTGGCGGCTCCCGGCGTTTATTATGATACGCTGACGAATGCCCGCGGATGCGATAGTGTAGTCATTACCACGCTTGACTATTACACTGATGATATACATCTGCGCGCAGCGGGCATTTTGGGGCCGGATACGGTACTTTGTACAGGAGAGTCCCGTGTGCTTAATGCTACCCTTGCCGGCGCTGCCGGTTATGCGTGGAGTACCGGCGCTGGATCTGCTTCCATAACCGTCACAAATACTGATATATACCGGGTAGCGATTACATCCGTTAACGGATGCATAGGGAGGGATACCGTTGCGGTCACCTTCAGCCCCGTGCCGGTAGTGGATCTGGGGAACGATACAGGTATTTGCGAACACGATGTGCCGCTTGTCCTGACTGCACCGCAGCCCCTGGGTACACATTATCTGTGGAGTAATGGCTTGTCGGATACGATAATGGCAGTGACGCGGACTGGTAACTACTGGCTGGAGGCACGGATTGGTAACTGCAGAGCGAGTGATACGATCCGTGTTACCGTGACGCCTGCGCCGGATGTGTATATTGGTGCAGATACAACTATTTGTGAGCAGTTTCCTTTACGCACAGGAGCAGAAATAGCGGGTGCAGACTATTTGTGGAGTACGGGAGCGGTTACACCTTATATCTATGTGAACACAACGGGCAGCTATTATCTCGAAGCAGATATTGAAGGCTGTATTGTCAGGGATACAATCCTTGTCATGGCCATGCCTCCGCCGGATATAAATCTGGGAGCAGATGGAGATATATGTCCTGAAGAGACGATTGTGCTGGACGGAGCCTATACGCCGGGTAGCAGCTACCTGTGGAATACCGGTGCAACGACCGCGGATATATCCGTTACCGAACCGGGATTGTATTGGGTGCAGGTTATTTCCGGATACCGGTGTGTGGGCAGTGATAGCATTTTATTGCGTTATTATCCCAAACCCACGGTGTCGCTGGGTACAGATACAACTGTTTGCGAAGAGACCCCGCTTCGCCTGTCGCCCCGGCAGACGAATGCGGAATCCCTGCTGTGGTCGGACGGAAGCACCGGTCATACACTGGATGTAAAATATGGAGGCGCTTATACCGTGACGGGCATCAATAAATGTGGCGGAGTCTCAGATACGATCGAGGTAAAACAGATATTCTGTGACATATGGGTGCCGAACGCTTTTACGCCAAACGGAGACGGTGTAAATGATGTACTCCGTGTGCTCGGCAATCTTGGCCGGTTGGAAGGATTCTCGCTGGGTGTATATAACCGCTGGGGGGAAAGGGTATTTTATACCAATGATAAATACCAGGGCTGGGATGGTATATATAACGGCAGCGGCGCATTGCTGGGAACCTATGTGTATGTACTGGAATACCACATTGCCGGCAAACCTTATCTGCTGAAAGGTAATTTTCATTTATTACGGTAACGCACAGAGACGCGATGCATCGCGTCTCATACCGGGTGGGGAGACGCAAGGCATCGCGTCTCTACGGATTGGTAATAAACAATATCAATTTCATGAACAAAAAAACATATTGCGCGGGTTTATTCGCGGTAATGAACATAGCTACAGTACATGTGTCTGCACAGGATAACACCTGGGTAGAACTTGCCACGGCGAAAACAGGTCTGGATACTGCGCATGCATTTAACGTCTATGTTGCGGATATCAATAATGATCATTATCCTGATCTTGTTACGTTAAAGGGCGACTGGGCTATTGGCTCGGAAGATGCCTTGCGTGTGTATATGAATGTAAAGGATCCGCAGTCATCAGACCCGTCTGCCCGTACGTTTGCAGATGTTACGGCATTGTCTGGTGTGAATGTTGTACCGGCGTCGATGAATGTAAGTCGTGGTACGATTATGGCTGCATTTGCCGATATCAACAATGACGGCAACGTGGATATGGTACGTGGTCATTATTATCACCGGATGGAGAGTTTTAAAGACAGCGGAGATCGTTGTGAAATATTGCTTGGCGACGGTATGGGACGCTTTACACTGGTAGCGGATGGGTTTGCAGATCTGGGACTGGTTAATGCTACCGGCTTCAGTTTCCTGGACTACGATAAGGATGGCAATATCGATCTGTTCATTGCCACGTGGTTCAAAGACTATCATAACGATGTATGGGACCACGGGTATCTGATGAAAGGCAATGGAGACGGCACATTTACCAACATGTCTGTTCAGGCGGGGATTACACAAACCGAACCTATGTATGGCTGCAGTGTGGTTGACTGGAACAATGACGGATGGCCGGATATAGCTACAGGTCCGTATTGCAGGACACGGGGCCAGTTGTGGAAGAATAATGGTAATGGCACATTTACGAATGTTGCCGTATCGGCCAATTATAATGCCCGTTATATGCAGGGTGATGCCGGCCAGAATCTCTGCCTGTGGAATCCTGTTCCGGAAGATTTTGATAACGACGGGGACATGGATTTTTTCTTCAGTCTGGTGCATGGCGGTACAGGGGCCAATGAAGGACGGTCTGCCATCATGGTGAACAGTGGGGCGGGAGGCAGCTACAAGCTGGATGCAGACCGTGACCGGATCACCCGTAAAAATCCGCAGTCGTCTCATTTGGGCGATTATGATGCCTCATGGTTTGATCTGGATAACGATGGACTGATGGATCTGCTGATGGGGCAGGGGTATTATAGCCCTCCAATGGATCGGCTTTATGTATTCCGCCAGGACCAGGATCATAGCTTTATGGACATTACAGGGGATATCGGGCTGGTGGGTACTGAGACGCGGGATATTCATTCCCTGGAAGTACTGGATTATGACCTGGACGGAGATGATGACATGATCACGTGCAGGGACGGGCAGCCCCGGCTGTTTAACCTGATAGAGAATCGTATCGGCCAGGACAATAACTGGATAGGCGTATCGTTGTTTGCACCACAGGGGGTGAATAAGAGTAGTATCGGTGCGCGGGTTTATGTATGGAGCGGTGGTGTGCAGCGTATGCGGGAAGTTTATGCGGGAAGAGGCAACAATGGTGGCCAGCAGCCCTTTTCAATGCTGTTCGGTTTGGGAAACAATACGGTTATTGATTCATTGAGGATTGCATGGCCGGATGCCGCAGGCAGTATTACAGCTATAAAAAATCCGCCGGTGAATCAGTATTTAGGTATTACCATAAACGGACTGTCGGTTGACGACGAACTGGAGGCAAACGTTGTCATAACGCTGAAAATATATCCCAACCCTGCCAGAGATTTTATCCTCGTGCAGATGAGCGATAATTCAGTGCCGCACGGGATATTCATATACGATATGACAGGACGGATGGTTGAAAGGTTCCCTGTACATGGAGCAGGTGAGGCTACCCGGTATTGTTCTGTTGCTTCCCTGCCTGCCGGTCATTATATTGTTGCGGTAACGGGAGCGACCGGTACTGTGCATACACAATCATTTGTAAAGCATTAGGGCGAATATGTTTTGTGTTTGAGGGCGAATCGCATTCGCCCCTACGGATCAATAATCTCCCAGCGTTTCAGGCACTTGTGTCAGCGCCTGTTCCAGTTGCTGGTCGCTGGGGGCGATGCCGTGCCATTCGTGTGTGCCTTCCATGAAGTCCACGCCTTTGCCCATGACCGTACGCATGAGGATACATACCGGTTTCCCTTTGCCTGTAGCAGCTTTGGCGGTATCGAGTGTTTTGAGTATTTCTTCCATGTTATTGCCATCCGTTTCCAGTACGTACCATCCGAAGGCAGTAAATTTTTCGCGCAGTGAGCCAAGGCTCATCACTTGGCTGGTAGGTCCGTCGATCTGCTGTCCGTTTACATCGATGGTGGCAATGAGGTTGTCGCATTTGTGATGCGTGGCAAACATGATCGCTTCCCAGTTCTGGCCTTCCTGCAGTTCCCCGTCGCCGTGCAGGGAGTAGATAATGCGATCGTCGTTATTCAGCTTTTTTGCCATGGCAGCGCCGCAGGCCACGCTCATCCCTTGCCCCAGTGAGCCGGATGCGATGCGTATGCCGGGCAGATGCTCGTGCGTGGCGGGGTGCCCCTGCAGGCGGGAGCCGATCCGGCGGAATGTTTTTAATTCTTCAACCGGAAAGTAACCACTGCGCGCCAGCACACTGTAGAATACCGGGGATATATGTCCGTTGGAAAGGAAGAACAGATCTTCGCCGGCGCCTTCCATATTGAAGGACGGGTCGTGCTTCATCACATGAAAATAAAGCGCTACCATAAAGTCCGCGCAACCAAGTGAGCCGCCGGGGTGTCCGCTCTGTGCGCTGTGTACCATTCTTACGATATCGCGGCGTACCTGCGATGCGGTCTGCTCTAATTGCTGGATGTCCATTTTATTGCCGGAAATTATGCAGCAAAGGTATTTAAGTTTGAGGATTAATCAACGGGTCTCCGGTAACACATGCTTTTGTGTGCTGAGGGTGATATTTCTGAAAATGTATTTTATATTGATATATTCATGGCTGCCAGGATCATTCCGCCAATTCCATCTGCATGGCGATCTTCACCAATGCTACCATGTTTTTGGCATCCAGCTTTTGTAATAAGCTGAAGCGATGGATTTCCTACAGTCCGCAGGCTGATGAAGAGTTTGCCGGCGATCTCCTGGGCTGGTATATTCCTGTACGATGAGGGGCAGGATTTCTTTCTCCCGTTGGGTGAGTTTGGGGGAAGTGCCGGTAGCGGGCTTTTTGTTTTAATAACATGCCCTGGAAAGTATTCTTCCGGAAAAGTAGTTCCTTTGATATCTGGTAGCCCGTTTTATGTTGATGCAATACACTTGTTTATGTAAACACGTGATCCGGACAGGACTGTGTGCCCTCCTGCTGTTGACGGGCATGGTATCCGGGTTTGCCAGAGTGGAAATTATTGACGGAAATAACGGCTTATCCAACAGTATTGTCACCTCTATCCTAAAAGACCGCCGGGGATTGATGTGGATCGGGACCCGGAACGGGTTAAATATATACGATGGATATACATTTACCAAGCCTTTCCGGGAACTGGCTAACTTATCTGTTACGCATCTCGGATATGACGACCGGCGGAATATTGTCTGGGCAGGTACAGACAGGGGGCTGTTTGCAGTATTTGTTTTATACGGAGTGGTGCGGCATCTGGACGAAGATGCAGAATGGAACAGCCAGGAAATCACAGCATTGTCGGTGATGCCGGGGCAAAGCATATATGCTGCCTATAAAAACGGGATAATCGTTGCTATTGACAGCCTTTATGAACGGCATATCATTACCCGGCTAAAGACTAAAGACGATTATCATCCTTTTTATGCACAGGATATTATTTATGATACGGACAACAGTCTTATCATTGGCACACAGGAGGAAAAAGGAATGTTTCGGTTGCACATGAACAGCGGACGCCTCGATACCATTAAAATTAACGGACAAAAGGTTATGCCCGGCTTTATTAAGCAGTACGGGGATACGATTATGATAGGGCAGCCGGCCGGTCGTGTGCAATTAATAGACAAAAAAACATGGACAGATTGTACGCCGGAAGTAATACGCCGGCTGAATACCCAAGCGGGCGTCTACGTGCAGGCGGAAAAATTCGGAGATATACTTTATGCAACCTATGTATACGGATCTTACGGTTACACGGATCACTACCGGATCCATCTGCGGGATGAAACCATTACAACAGCTTATAAGAGAGATTTTGATGTGGATAAGGGATGGAGATATAATAACTGCATTTTTAAGGACGAGTACGGTATTATCTGGATAGGGACAGAAAGTGGCATCGTAAAAATGACGGAAGAGCGTTCACTGTTTGAGCGGGAGCTGTATAACGTCAATAAACAATACAGGGCGTCCGTAAGAGCTATTATTGAAGATGAGACGGGCGATTTATATGTGGGGAGTTATACCGGGTTGTACCATTATTCAAAAAAAGAACAGCGCTGGCATACGTATCATTTTGCGCAGAACGGTAATCCCAATCTCATTCCCGCTCCGTTCGCCCTGATGAACGATACAAACGGTTACGTGTATATCGCCGGCAGATTTCCCCCGTTTTACCGTTTCCATAAAAAAAAGAAAATAATAGAGACTGATTTTTATGACAGGAAATTACTAAACCGGAATCTGAGAGGGTATACCCTGTTCAGAGATGCGGAAGGATTGATATGGCTTGGTTCCAACAGAGGACTGCTGACCTTTGACCCTGTACGTCATACGCTCGTGCATCATCAGCATGACCGTTTCGATATAGGCAATTGTATCGTACGGCAGATACAGGGCGGACAGGATAAGGATATCTTATGGATCGCAACGGATAAAGGATTGTTCCGGCTGCACCGGGAGCGTGGTATTACAGACCATTACCGGGCAGGTTCTGTCCCCGACCTGTCAAATAACGATATCTATTTTGTTGAGGAGGATACCACCGGACAGTTATGGCTGGGGACAAACGGCGGCGGGATCAATATCATCAGCAGGGACCGGCAGCAGATACGCTATCTGGACAAAGGGCGGCATGGCCTGGCCAACGATATTGTTTACGGGATGCTCCATCAGAACAACGGCAATATCTGGATCAGTACATTTAACGGCCTGAGCTGCTATGATCCGGAAAAGGAGACGTTTACCAATTACTATACAACCGATGGACTCAGCCATAATGACTTTAACAGGAATTCTTTTTTCCAGGACAGGAACGGGAAAATGTATTTTGGCGGCGTAAACGGTATAAACACATTTTATCCTGATAGCCTGATGTCGCTGGAGAATCCGGCTCCGCGGCTGTTTGTATCGCCTGTTGTACGTTGGAGCAGTCAGCCGCATATGCTCCCGGTAATGAATGATCTCCGGGGGGATGGCGACAGGATCACATTAAGCGCACCTAATACCTCGCTCGTTTTTAACCTCGGACTATCTGATTATACCGCTCCCGCCTACAACACCTTCTCCTTCAGGATCCCTGGTCTGTTCGACGAATGGACACCTTTGCCGGGGCCTGTGCTGCGGCTGAATGGGATCCCCTACGGGGATTTTACCGTTGAGATCAGGGCGGCAAATGTACGCGGTGTGCCTGCCGTCAATACCCTGAATTTTCATCTGCTGGTCAAGCGGCCGTTCCATAAGACCTGGTGGTTTTATGCTTTGTTGCTTGTGTCGGCTGCCATCCTGATTTTTGTTTTTTTCCTGGTGAAATACCGCAACCTGAAAAATATGCAGCGTCTGCGCCTGAGCATAGCCAGTAACTTACATGATGAGGTAGGCACCCTGCTTACCGGGATCACCCTGTTTTCTGATAATCTCAGGTTCAGCGGCAACACCGGAAAAGAGAAAGACAACCGGCTCGAAAAGATCGCGAGCCTGAGCCGTGAAGCCACAAACACCATGAGCGATATCCTGTGGGCTATTGATGTAAGGAATGATTTTTCGGGCAATCTGGAAGAGCGTATGCGGGAACATGCGGAAGACCTGTTCCTGCATACGAATGTAATGTTGCATATAGACTTCGGCGAAAGCCGTCTCCACCAAAAGGTTGCCGCGGAATTCCGTCAGCAGCTTTATCTAATATTCAAGGAAGCTTTAAACAACATACTCAAACATGCCCGGCCTGCGCATGTATACATCATCTATCAATACCGTGATCAGGATTGTTTCCTGCTGCGGATTACCAATGATGGCGTCACTGGTGAGCCGGTCGCATCTTCCGGTCAGGGACTGAAAAACATGAAAATGAGAGCAGGAAGAATTGGAGCTGATATGCAGTATGATATCACCAGCGGAGAGTTTGTGGTAATTGTCTCAAAAAACGTAGTCACATGAACATGTGATGCCTGCTTACGGAAGGAATGATCAAATTTGTACCGGAAAACTGATTTATACATGAGCAAGGGGATTGATCTGGCTATTATTGAAGATGCAAAACATGTACGGGACAGCCTGGAAGAATTTTTTCACCGGCAGGAAGGAGTACGTGTAATCCTGATTGCAGAGAGTATAGAAGATTTTTTTGAAAAATTGTCTGATGATCTGATGCCAAAGCCGGATATTATCCTCAGCGATATCAATCTGCCCGGTGTTAATGGTATTGAAGGGATCAAAAAGATCAAAGCTGTTTTGCCACAGGTGGATGTCATTATGCTCACGGTATTTAACGATAGCAATCGCATATTCAGGGCTCTTTGCGCCGGCGCTACCGGGTATGCGCTGAAAGGCACGCCCATGCCGGAAATATTAAATGCTCTGCTGGTGGTAAAGAACGGCGGAAGTTATATGTCGCCTTCCATTGCGCGAAAGGTGATTGAACATTTTGCGCCCGTCAAAAAACGGGAAGAGGACATGCTTTCTTCCAGGGAAAAGCAGATTATACAGGCGCTTACAGAAGGCCTCAGCTATAAGCTGGTGGCCGACAGGCTGACCGTCTCCATTGATACGGTGCGTACGCACATCAAGAACATTTACCGTAAACTGCATGTAAACAGCAAGGCAGAAGTAATCAGCAAAGCGCTTAAGGGTGAAATATAGCGTCTTCCTCTCCTGCGCCGGAGGCGCTTCACATGATCATGTGATTGCTGGGAAATATCCCCCCCGCTACCTTTGACAGGTGCAATTCCTGATATCCTTAGTTATTATTTACTTATCTGTACGGCCGTAAACGTCCGCGACAGGAATGATCTATGCATTTAATACAAACGTTAAATCAACTGATATGAAAACACAATTACTTTCGGTACTGTTGCCGGGGTTCTTTTTGGTCACATCCGTACTTTCTGCACAGGTAACGGATAGCAGTGCCTGGTGGGCCTGGATGCATGGTAGCTCCAATCCCGGAATAATTCATTACGGGGTATATGGCTCAAAAGGTACACCCGATCCGGCCAATACTCCGGGTCAGCGTACCTATCCGGGCATATGGAGAGATAGCGCCGGGAATTTCTGGATGTTCGGCGGGACCAATGCGACGACGGTTCCCTCCGGTCCTTCCAATTCTGCGGTAAATGATATGTGGCATTACAACATTGCCGACAATGTATGGACCTGGGTGAGTGGAACCAACGCCGCCAACCAGAACGGTATATACGGCACGCGGTATACTCCCTCGCAGGGAAACTGGCCGGGCGGCAGGGGCATGCCCGTATCGTGGACGGATACCGCAGGGAATTTCTGGCTGTTTGGCGGACAGGGAGCTTACGGTGAATCGAATCCGGTAGCCGGGATGCTGAATGATCTGTGGAAATACAATCCCGGCACCAACGAATGGGCCTGGATGCACGGGTTTAAAACGCCCAATGAACGGGGTATATATGGTACACAGGGAGCTTCGCACCCGGATAATACTCCCGGTGCACGGAACGCTGCAGTGGCATGGGTGGATAGTGAAAATAACCTGTGGATGTTCGGTGGCTCGGGATACCCCGAAACCGGCAGCAACGGATTGCTGTCCGACCTCTGGAAATATAATACGACCACCAACGAATGGACCTGGGTAGATGGTCCCAAGACCATCGGTAAGGCCGGCGTATATACTGGTACCGCATGGCCGGGAGCACGACAGGCAATGGGCGGATGGAAGGATGATGCCGGGGATTTCTGGATGTTCGGAGGAACAGGTACCGGAGCTACCACCGGCGTGAGCGGACCATTGAATGATCTCTGGAAGTATGATATGGGTAGCGGTCAGTGGGCCCATATTCATGGAGGTACACAGCCTAATCTGCAGGGCGTATATGGCACAATGGGGGAACCGCAACCCGGAAATGTGCCGGGAGGAAGATATTTCTGCGGGTACTGGAAAGATATAAACGGAAACTTCTGGGTGCTGGGCGGTTCCGTTTACATGGGGTCGGCAACACTGGCACGGGCCAACGATTTATGGCAGTATAATCCCGTCACCGGGGAATGGACCTGGATGAAAGGTTCCCGGACTTCGGTGTCTACCGGCAACTGGGGCGCCCGTGAGGTGCCGGCTCCGGACAATACGCCTTCCGGCAGGCAGGTGATGGCGCACTGGACGGATACGGCAGGTAATTTCTGGATATTCGGCGGGAACGCGCCACAATCGGGCAGCGGTAACGGTTATCAGAATGATCTCTGGAAGTTGGCTCCGGTATGTACTACACCCTTGCAGCCGGATGCATTTACTACATCCGCTGCTGTCGTTTGCCAGGCGCAGAGCGGTGTGGTGTACACCGTGCCGGCCGTATCCGGGTTAACCTATCACTGGACCTATACCGGTACCGGCGTCGTGATCAGCGGAAGCGGGAACAGCATTACGGTAGATTTCGATGCCGGTGCTACGGACGGTGATCTGCAGGTAAGGGCGGTTAATAACTGTGATACAAGCGCCCCGCGGAGCATCGCCATTACAGTAGGTGCCGCTCCCGGCCAGCCGGATCCCTTCACGGTTGCTTCTGATACGGTATGCCAGGGAGAGAGCAATATTGTCTATACAGTACCGAACCTGCCCGGGGCAGCGTATATCTGGTCCTATTCGGGCACCGGCGTTACGGTCAACGGGAGTGGCAACAGCATTGACCTGGATTTCAGCAACAGTGCCACCGGCGGAACCCTTACCGTACAGGCCGCCAGCAATTGTGATACCAGCATGGGACGAAGCATAGACATCACCGTGAAGGAATTGCCGGTACAGCCCGGCGCTTTTACCGCATCCTCAGCGACGGTATGCCAGGGAGCAACGCAGGTAGCCTATAGTGTAGCCCATGATCCCGATGTAACATATGCCTGGAGCTATACAGGCGGCAGCGGTGTTACGATCAATGGAAGCGGCAGCAGCATAACGGCAGATTTCAATCAAACCGCTACCGATGGCATGATCAACGTTACCGCCGAAAATACATGTGCTATCAGTGCGCCCCTGACTATGTCTGTAACGGTCGGCCAGCTCCCGTCGGTAATAGTCAGTCCCTCCGGCTCTATATATCTGTGCCGGGACGATACTGTCACACTGACGGCCGGCGCTGGTTCCGGTTACAGTTATGAATGGAAAGATGATCAGGGCAGTGTGGGCAGTGGTGGCACGTATGCCGTATATGCAACGGGCCATTACCGGGTCGTAGTAACGACAGCGGATAATTGTACGGATAGTACGGCGCCTGTCGCGGTAATAGTATATGACCGGCCGCAGGTCGCACTCACACCGCAGGATACCTCTTTTTGTGAGGGGAGTGTGGTGATACTGCAGGTGATGACCGCTGATACGGGGTTCAACTACCGCTGGAAAAACGGTACGACAACTGTGCCGTCAGCTACGGCAGATTTTCTTTCGGTAAACGCTTCTGGTGTATACAGTGTAGTAGCGGAAAGAACGAATATACCGGGCTGCACAGATTCCTCAGCACCGGCTACAGTATCAGTATATCCGCTGCCGCAGCCCGGCATTACCTGGGACAGCGTGCTGCTTCGTACGGAAGCCGGCTACGCGAGCTATCAGTGGTATGCGGGGATACAGCCGGTTCCCGGCGCTACAGATCATACGTTCGAGCCTTCGGAAAGGGGTAATTATTCCGTAACCGTAACAGACAGCAACGGATGCAGCAATACGTCTCCGGCGTATAACGTGACCAGGGTCAGTATAACTTCTGTCTCTCTCCCTGCCGGCAGCATAAAGGTATATCCCAACCCCGCAAAAGATATCCTGCATGTGGATGCACCGGTACCCGTACATATTACGCTGAGCAACCTGGAAGGGAAAGTATTACTCCGCCGGGAAACAGCCGGAGATATCCGCCTGCATGATTATGCCGAAGGCGTGTATCTGTTGCGTATCTCGGACAGCGCAGGTCAGCATATAAAGACAGAGAAAGTTGTGATCATGGACCGGAAGTGAACGGAGATGTAAGAACAGGTAAAATCAAAACTATGATCAGCTATAACCCGTCCAGAATCCTGTATCATAAGCTCCGGTATGGAGCAGTGGCACTTCTGTACCTGGTTTTTGCATCACCTGCAGCGGCCCAGACAGATACCCTCTTCTGGTTTGCCGCTCCGGAAGTGACACAGAATCCGAATAATTATGACCGCCCCATCATACTGCGTATCACCAGTTATGTTCAGGCTGCCACGGTAACGGTGACACAGCCTGCAGGTGGTGGTATGCCCGTTCAGACGCTGACGGTACCTGCGAACAGTACACAAAGCATAGATCTTACCAACTGGATTGATGTTATTGAAAATAAGCCGGCCAATACGGTGCTGAATTACGGGCTGAAGATCACATCTACTGCACCTGTCAGCATCTATTACGATATTGTAAGCGGCGGAGGTGCCGTCCGGCAGCTCAACCCGGAAGTTTTTGTACTGAAAGGAAAGAATGCACTGGGTACCGGTTTCTGGATACCGTCCCAGAATTTCATTGATAACAGTACCAATCCGGTACACCAGCCTCCTCCTTTTTCGTCGTTTGATATTGTGGCCACGGAGGATAATACAACGGTGACGATCACGCCTTCTGCTAATATTACAGGGCACGCAGCGGGCATACCGTTCAGTATCCTGCTCAACGAAGGGCAGACCTATTCCGCTACCGCTGCCACCAATGCAGCGGCCGGACATCTCCAGGGATCCCGTGTCGTATCGGATAAGCCGGTAGCGATAACGGTGAAGGACGATCTGCTGATAGGCCCTGTATACGGTACCTGCGGAGACCTGATAGGTGATCAGATCATCCCGGCGGAACTGCTGGGTACGGAGTATATAGCAATGAACGGGCTGTTAAACGCTCCGGGCGACCAACTGTTTATTACCGCTACGAGAAACGGTACTACGGTTTCGCAGGACGGGATCCTGATGGCAACGCTTAATGAAGGTCAGACGCACCGGCTGCCGGTAGGAGGGGCATCTACCTATATACAGGCATCGGAACCTGTTTATGTGTGGCAACTGAGCGGTATAGCCTGTGAGTACGGTGGGGGGATATTACCTAATATTATCTGTACAGGTAGTTCATCTGTTTCCTATATACGCACCAAGAACCTCGAGTTATATCTTAACCTGCTCGTCAAAAGTGGCAGCCAGGGTGATTTCCTGATCAACGGCGCTGCCGGTGTGGTTACGGCCGCCCAGTTTGCTCCCGTTCCCGGTACAGGGGGGCAATGGTATGCGGCACAGGTGTCACTGCCATTAGCCACTTATCCGCAGGGAAGTATTGTTTCTGTGGTGAACACTTCCGGCCTGTTCCATCTCGGGATATTGGAAGGTGGGCCTCCGGATGGCACCAGTTATGGATATTTCAGTGATTTCGGACAGCTCAGGGTGACTGCCGCTGCCAGCTCGACATCTATTTGTACCGGCGAAACCATTGAGCTGCTTGCTGACACGGTGGTGTCTGCAACCTATGCCTGGCAAGGCCCTGCCGGATTCAATAGTACCCTGCAAAATCCAACGGTTCCGGGTGCAGCACCTTCCAATTCGGGAAATTATATTTTGTCTATAAACGCAAACGGATGCAGCGCATCCGATACGATCACCGTTTCTGTATTTGATCGCCCCGTAGTATCGCTCGGAAATGATACGGCCCTTTGTGCCGATACGCTGATCCTGCAACCCGCCGATAGCTATACAGATCCTTCTTATCGCTGGAGCACCGGCGCTACAGATTCTTTACTGCCTGTCACACAATCGGATATTTACTGGCTCGAAGTAACCCGGGATGGTTGTACCGGCAGCGATACGATACAGGTAACATTCAACCCGTTACTCCTGCCCGACCTCGGACCCGATATCGGTGTCTGTGACCACGATACGTCGGTTATCTTACGGGCGCCTCAGCCTTCAGGTACCCGTTACCTGTGGAGCAACGGACTCTCGGATACGTTGATGGTGGTGAACCAGAGCGGTATCTACTGGGTTCAGGTGGAACTGAACGGTTGTACCGGCAGTGATACCATTGCTGTACGTGTCATTCCTGCTCCTGTTGTGGATATCGGTCCTGATACCGTTATCTGCGAGCAGTTCCCGCTGGAGATCGGTACGGCAGTGGCAGGTGCGCTCTATGCATGGAATACGGGCGCTACCACGCCGTTTATTAGCGTGGATACGACGGGTGAATACCACTTGGAAGTGAGCCTGGCCGGCTGCCTGGTGAGCGACACCGTACGGATCACGGCAATGCCGCCACCGGATATAGACCTCGGCTCCGACCGGGATATTTGTCCGGAGCAGACCATTCTGTTGGACGCCGCTTACGGAAGCAACAGTATTTATCTGTGGAGTACCGGTGATACTACCGCCGTATACGCGGCTACATCAGGTGGTACCTATTGGGTATGGGTACAGTCGGAGTATCAATGTATCGGAAGCGATACGATCCTGCTGACCCACTATCCCAAACCTTCCATATCGCTGGGTGCGGATACAACGGTATGTGAAGAGACACCTTTACGTCTGATCCCCTGGCAGATCAATGCGGACTCATTGCTGTGGTCGGACGGTAGCACGGGCAATAACCTTTCGGTGATACATGGCGGGGAGTATATCGTTATGGGCATTAATAAATGCGGCAGTACCGCTGATACAATACAGGTGAAGAATATCTTCTGTGATATCCGGGTGCCGAATGCGTTTACTCCGAATGGCGACGGTGTCAACGATGTATTCCGTGTGATCGGTAACACAGGCCGCCTGGAAGGTTTCGAGCTCAGCATCTTCAACCGTTGGGGTGAACGGATCTTCCATACAAAGGATAAACACCAGGGTTGGGACGGGAATCACAAGGGCAAAGCTTCAGCGTTGGGGACATATGTATATATGCTGGAGTACAGTATCGCCGGACGGCCTTATCTGCAGAAAGGAAATTTTCACCTGATCCGGTAGGACGTACCTGCGATACGAACCGGAATAAAAACGACAATGACTATTATGAAAAGCATATTTACCTGGCTGTCTCTGACCTGCACAGCCTTGTTTGCTATTGTACACCTGAAAGCCCAGACGACGGAATGGGTATCTTTATCCACGCAAAGCGCGGGTCTCGACACCTCCCGTGCCTTCAACATCTTTGTGGCGGATATCAATAATGATCATTACCCGGATATGGTGACATTGCGTGGGAACTGGATCGTAGGCAGAGCGAACGTGCTGAAGGTGTACATCAACGTCCCGGATACTGCCACTACGGAGCCGGGAGCCAGGATGTTCGTGGATATAACGGAAGAGTCGGGTGCGAATGCTATGCCTGATCCCGGGGATATAAGCAGGGGAGTGATCGTCGCGGCGCTCGCGGATGTGAATAATGACGGGAACATAGATATTGTGCGGGGTAACTATTACCATGATAAGCCTGATGCGGCACCCGATGACCGGTGTGAAGTACTGCTGGGAGATGGTAAAGGACATTTTTCTATCGTCCCCAACAACGGTCTGCACGAGCTGGGGGTGATCAATGCCACGGCATTCAGTTTCCTGGATTATGACAAGGACGGGAACATAGACCTGTTCATTGCGCGGTGGTTTGATAACTATGCACAGAACTCGAACCTGTGGAGTCCAGGTATCCTGATGAAAGGAAACGGAGATGGTACGTTTACCGATGTATCCGCACAGGCCGGCATTACGATTCCGGAACCGATGTATGGATGCAGTGCGGTAGACTGGAATAACGACGGATGGCCGGATATAGCGACGGCTCCGTATTGCAGGACCGGCGGACAACTGTGGAAGAACAATGGCGACGGTACGTTTACAAATGTGGCGGGCCAGGCCGGATACAATGCCAAATACATGCAGGGATACGGAGGCCGGGATCTGTGTATGTGGAGCGCAGCGCCGGAAGATTTTGATAATGACGGGGATATGGATTTCTTCTTTAGCCTCGTACATGGAGGGATGCTGCCGCATGAAGGCCGGTCTGCGATAGCAGTGAACGGCGGAGCAGCAGACCAGTACCGGCTGAACATCACCCGTGACCTGATTACGCGTAAAAATCCACAGTCCTCCCATATGGGCGATTATGACGGATCGTGGTTTGACCTGGACAATGACGGGTTGATAGACCTGGCGATGACACAGGGTACTTACGAAACGGTAAGGGACCGGGTGTATATATTCCGGCAACAGGCAGATCATACTTTTATGGACATTACGCAGGACCTTGGACTAATTATCACAGAAACCAATAATCCGCACCTGCTGGAAGCGCTGGATTATGACCTGGACGGGGACGACGATATCATAATATGCAAAACGGCATTACCGCGTGAAGTGCACCTGATAGATAATCGCATCGGTCAGGATAATAACTGGACAGGTATTCATTTGCGTGCGCCGCAGGGCGTGAATAAAAGCTGTATCGGAGCGAGGATCTATGTATGGAGCGGGGGCGTACAGCGTATGCGTGAGGTATATGCAGGCCGGGGCAACAATGGTGGACAGCAGCCGTTTGCGTTGTTGTTCGGTTTGGGTAGTAAGACCTCGATTGATTCCATAACCGTAGCATGGCCGGATGCCGCAGGCAGCATGACAACAGTACTTAACCCGCCTGTCAACCGTTACTTAGAGATAACGGGGAATGGTCTTGCAGTAGATG
Organism: uncultured Chitinophagaceae bacterium; assembly: GCA_964527735.1. Lineage (GTDB taxonomy): Bacteria > Bacteroidota > Bacteroidia > Chitinophagales > Chitinophagaceae > JBEBVQ01. The sequence goes on from CAZGPG010000017.1 coordinate 68,458, forward strand.
ACTTCCGGAATGATGGAAAAGAAGTGGGATTAAAGCTGTACCCCAACCCGGCGAAAGATTTCATCCTGGTGCAGATGAGCAATAACGAACCCATAAAACGGGTAGACGTTTATGATATGACCGGGCGCAGGATCAACAGAACGGAACCAACAGGGCCGTATCAACCTGTCGTTTATTGTGCATTAAACGGATTGAATCCCGGACAGTATATGATTTCGGTTATCACAAAGGAAGATGGCCGGTTTTCGCTGCCGTTTATAAAGCGATCATAAGCAAATTAGTCCGTCAAACCCAGGCTCATAGCTTTTTTCGTTAACTCGGCCATGTTTTTCACATCCATTTTCAGGAAGATGCTTTTCCGGTAGTTTTTTACCGTGTTGATGCTCAGGAAAAGGGTGGAAACGATCTCCCGGTTGGTATAGCCGTTGATGACCAGCTTCAGGATTTCTTTTTCACGTACTGTCAGCGTTACCCTGGAAAAAATGGCACTTTTGGTCCTTTGTTTCAGGTGACCTATTTTTTCCCGGAGCGTCGGATCAATAAAAGGTGTTTCCTGATGGACAGATCCAATTGCTTCAATGATGGTATGTTCTCTGGCTGTCTTCAGCAAATATCCGGCTACGCCCAGGCGAAGCAGGTTGTTGGCATATACAATACTGTTAAAATTGGTCAGGATGATGATGCGCATATCCGGGTATCGCTTTGCCAGCATAGGGACAAGCTCATCGCCTGTTTTCCCCGGCAATTGTATGTCGAGTAGCAGGACGTCGGGTGTTTCCTTTTGAAGCCCTGCCAGCAACTCCTCCCCATCCATATAAGTACCCGTCACAATAATATGATCGTAGTTGGAGAGCATATTGCTGATGCCTTGTATGATCATCGGATGATCATCCGTTATGGCGATCCTGGTTTTCATCGGATAAGATTGTTTTAAGGCGGCTGATGTCAAATGTAATGGAAACGCTGGTGCCGATGCCTTTTGTAGAGTCAATGGTTACATTTCCCTGCAGTAGTTTTACGCGCGACCAGATGTTTTGCAGGCCGATACCTTTTTGAGGCTGCTGGAGATTGAAGCCCATTCCGTTATCCTCGGCAATAACGATCAGCTCTTTTTCACTCCAGGTGACCGCGATTGCGGCCTGCGTGGCCCGGGCGTGTTTCACAATATTCTGAACAAGTTCCTGGATAATGCGGTATAACATCAGCTCTATACTTTTATTGGGCAATTCCGGCAGGAGGTACTGTATGTGAACCTGTATCTGTAACTGTTGGCTGCTTACCTGTTCGCAGTACAAACGTATCGCTTCGGCAAAGCTGTACCGGGAAAGGATATCCGGTATCAGGTTGTGCGCAGTATTCCTTATTTCTTCTGCCGTTTCATCCAGCATGCCCATAATCTGTTCCAGTTCATCTCTTCCGGAGAATGATTCATAACGCTTTTGTATGGCTCCGAAATTCATGTTGATAGCGGCCAGCCTGCCGCCAATGCCGTCGTGCAGCTCCTGGCCGATACGTACGCGTTCTTTTTCTTCTCCTGTGATCATAGCTTTCAGCAAATTAACTTTTTGTTTATGGCGGAAGCTCCTGTAATAGCTGAATGCGAGCAGCGTCAGCAGCAGCCCGCTGCCTGAGATGCCGTATATCCAGATGTTCTTTTGTTTGAGATAGTTTTGCTGTTCGCTGATGAGGAGTTGTTTCTGTACGAGTTCTTTGTCTTTTGCTGCAGTCCGGTATTTTATTTCAAGCAGGCTGACCGCTTCAGTTTTTTGCCGGTTCAGCAGGCTGTCATTGAGCTGATATGCTTCCTGCTGATATTTGAGCGCCAGGTCACAATTTTTTGTTTCCGTATACAGGGCAGCCAGTTGCTGATGACTGCGGAGCAGATACTCTGCTGAATTTGCTGTGGTGGCTTCCCGGCAGGCCGCCTCCAGGTATGTTACGGCTTGCGTGTATTCTTTCTTCAGGAAATAGCTGGATCCCAATGTATATAGTATCCCGGTTCTGTAATACGGATTTACATAGTGTTTGAATGTAAGCGCTGTCTGCAGGTAAGGAATGGCCTTTCCCGGTTCTCCTTTGCTGATCAGTATTTCAGCGATGGTCTGGTAGGCGGTGTATTCGACCAGGGAAGGTCCATGGCGTTTGGCTAAGGGTAATGCCCGTTGTACATACGCCCACGCTTTTTCCGGGTGTTGTTTCCGGCACCATACTCTTGCCTTGTGGTTTAGCACGCTTGCCAGTTGCCTGGGGAGTTGAGCGACCTGGGCCAGTACTTCGGCTTTGTCAAGGTAGTATAATGCACGGTCGTATTCATTCAGATGCAACAGCGCATTACCGATGTTATTGTATATGCGGATGAGATAGTTGGATGCCTGCTGATCATTGTACGCTTGTTTTTCTACTATTTCAGCCGCGTTAAAATAATATTCCGTTGCTTCCTTGTAATGCCCCTGATACATATACAGGTTGCCGATGTTGTTGAGTGTGCGTGCTCCGTGTATATTCCTGTTGCTGCTCGTAGTGAGCGGATAGTATATGAGCGATTGCCGGAACCAATGCATGGCTTCGGGGTATCTGCCGAATTCGGTATACCCGATTGCGAGTGAGATAGATGCATAAAACATGCCTTCGGCATGATTGCCGCGTACCGCCAGATCCAGGGCGTGCTGATATGCCCGGACAGCGCTGTCGAGATTATGCAGGCGTATGCTGCTTTCGCCTTGTTGGATCAACTGGTATATAGAGTCGCTTGCATCCGCAGCTATATGGCGGGATGTGTCTTCCCGGGAAACAAACCGGGGGCCGGCCTGTATGGAGGTGCACGACAATAGAAAGCATATACCTGCTATAGCTGTATGCACAACTGTTTTTGATCTGCTTTTCCGGTATATAATTGTGCCGCTTTCCATTGTATCCGGCGTCTGGGTGTTTCGTGTCTGAAAATACAAAAATACAGGCCGGGATACACCAAACGAATAAAGAAAAATAATATGGCCCTATGGGGCCGAATGATGTAGCATTGTAGAAAATACTTTTGTGTTCATGGATAACTCCTGATTTGTCACAATTAAAATCCCGTATAAATGAAAAATAAATTACTCGTATTATTTGCATGTTTACTGACACTTATGATAGCATCTGCAACTGCGCAGGTTACTGATTCCAGCGCCTGGTGGGCGCATATGACCGGGACGGTCACTCACGGTGTTACGCTCGGCGTTTATGGAACTCAGGGAACGCCCCATCCCAATAACACGTCTGGTACAAGAGCCGGCGGTGGCGGAAATATTATAGACAAAGACGGCAATTTATGGCTCTTTGGCGGACGTGGTGTGGATGAAGCGAACGCCGGAAACAGGGGTATGAATGATCTTTGGAAATATGATATTACCAATAACCAGTGGACCTGGATAGGAGGCGCAAAAAATGCCTTTACGCCTGGGCCTCCCTATGGTGTGTATGGCACACGGGGTGTACCCGGTGCAGCAAATTGGCCAGGCGGCAGGGGGTTTATCACTCCGGTTATGGATACCGCAGGTGATTTTTGGGTATTCGGAGGAGTTTTTGGATATGGAGAAAATACTGTTGAAGGTTCACTAAACGACCTCTGGAAATATGATATGACTTCCGGCCATTGGACATGGATGCACGGACCGAAACTGGTAAACCAGTTTGGTTCGTATGGTACCCTGGGGCAGCAATCCCCGTCTAATGTCCCCGGCGCCCGGGCGCAATATATGGCCTGGATGGATAAGGAAAATAATATATGGTTGTTCGGGGGCAATGGATATGGCGAGTCTGGTGCAGCAGGTCCCTTGTCTGATCTCTGGAAATACAGCATAAAGGATACTGCATGGACCTGGGTGGCCGGGGCTAAAACAATCAACCAGACGGGCAGCTATACAGGCACGGTATATCCCGGCGCCCGGCACTCCTTGACCGGTTGGGCAGATGCCGCCGGTAAAATCTGGTTGTTTGGCGGCACGAATGCGTTAGGCCATCGCTTTAGTGATCTGTGGAAATTTGATCCGGTAACCAATCAATGGTCCTTTGTAAAAGGTGATCAAACGTTTAGCCAGTTTGGGGTATACGGTACAAGGGGGGTGCCCAATATTGCCAATAAGCCCGGAGGAAGATATGTGATGGTGGGCTGGACAGATGTGCATGGTCATTTCTGGATGTACGGAGGTTATGGATACGCAGCATCGGGAGCGATAAACTATCTGAATGATATATGGCGTTATAATCCTGCTGATAATATATGGACCTGGATGAAAGGGTCGAATACAGCCCAGGTCGCCTTGGGAGCTGTAGCTGGTGTAAAAACAGTCGCTGACCCCGGTAACACTCCCGGATATAAACAAGTAACTACCAGTTGGGTGGACGCATCAGGTAATTTCTGGCTATATGGCGGTGCTAACGACAACGGATACAATAATTCTCTTTGGCGTCTGGCACCGGAAGGCCTGCCGCAGCCGGGTAATTTCCTGGTGTCAAAAACAAATGTCTGTAAAACCGAGACCGGTGTAGTCTACCGCATCAATAAGGTGGCGGGCGCTACTTCCTACGAGTGGACGTACACTCCGGCCACAGGTGTGACGATCACGGGTTCGGATACATCCGTAACCCTTGATTTTTCTGCCAGCGCAGGCAACGGTACGCTCAGCGTAGTGGCTAAAAACGCGGGTAGTACATCACCACCGCGGGATTTGGCCATAACAGTAAATGATCTGCCTGTAGTATCTGCGATCACGGGCACGACGAGCGTGTGCGTGAACGGCACGACGACATTGTCGAATACGGCATCGGGCGGAACCTGGCTGACTGCAAGTGCTTCCATAGCTACCGTAAGCAATGGCGTTGTAACGGGTGTGTCTGCGGGTACTACGGATATCAGTTACCGTATGATCAATGCGAGCAACTGCACGACGACGGTGTCAGTTCCTGTTACGGTGAATGCTTTGCCGGTAGTGCCGGCGATTACTGGCACGACAAGTGTGTGTGTGAATGGCACAACAACATTGGCGAATACAGCATCTGGCGGTACGTGGCTGACTGCAAGCGCCTCCATAGCTACCGTAAACAATGGCGTTGTAACGGGTATATCTGCGGGCACTACGGATATCAGTTATCGTGTGATCAATGCGGGAAACTGCACGACGACGGTGTCGGTTCCTGTTACGGTGAATGCTTTGCCGGTAGTTCCAGCGATCACAGGTACGGCGAGCGTGTGCGTGAACGGCACAACAACATTGTCGAATACAGCATCTGGCGGTACGTGGCTGACTGCAAGCGCTTCCATAGCTACCGTAACCAATGGTGTTGTAACGGGTGTGTCTGCGGGTACTACGAGTATCAGCTACCGCGTGATCAACGCGAGCAATTGCACGACGACCGTTTCTGTTCCGTTTACGGTGAATGCGCTGCCCCCGATATCCGTTACACCTTCGGGCGCCCGGTCCATTTGCCAGGGAGATAGTCTTTTGATAACGGCAACATCCGGATCCGGTGTGCAATATGAGTGGAGGCGTGGCGTTACGCAGGTTGGTGGGAATAGTGCCACTTACTACGCTTCTGTGGCGGGAGATTACCGGGTAACGGTATCGAATGGTGTCTGTGCGGCAACTTCTGATCTTGTCAGCTTGTCTGTGCATGCTTTACCTGTGGCTACAGTCACGGCGTCTGGTCCTGTGGATATCTGTGAGGATGATAGTGTAATCCTGACGGCTGCCAGTGTGAGTGGCGTAGACTATCAGTGGAAAGATGGCACCACGAATGTGGGTATGAATATGAATACATATACCGCCGGTGCTACAGGTTCATATAAGGTCGTTGTTACCAATAATTCGACAGGTTGTTCGGACAGCACGGCCCCAATGGATGTATTTGTATATAGCCGTCCGGTTGTATTGCTGGAACCTGGTGATACATCTTTTTGTAACGGCGGTTTGGTATTGTTGGAGGTAGTGAGTCCGGATACGGGTCTGACGTATCGCTGGAAGAATAGCAGCACGACGATCTCGTTGGCAACTGCTTATTTCCTTGAGATCACAGAGACCGGCGTGTATAGTGTGGTGGTAGGTCGTTCACAGGTAACAGCCTGCGAAGACAGCACGAATGAAGTGACGGTAACGGTTCATCCGCTCCCTGTTGTGGATATTACATGGGATGATGTACTACTTCATGCGACTCCCGGATATGACTCGTATCAATGGAACACAGGAGGACAGGGTATTGCAGGCGCAACGGATTCCACATACGAGCCATCCTCAAACGGAGGGTATAGCGTGACTGTAACAGACGAGAATGGCTGCAGCAGCACATCTCCGGTGTATAATGTGACGAATGTGAGCGTGGGCGATCTGGTTGCTGTGGGTGCGCAGATACAGATATATCCGAATCCGGCAAACGATGTGGTATACATCGTAGCGCCGGTACCTGTAACGGTTATCCTTAGTAGCATGGACGGGCGGCTGCTGCAACAGCAGACCAATGTACATATGCTGAATATAGGCGGCTATGCAGACGGTGTTTACTTGTTGCGCATCATGGATGCAGATGGCATCAATGTAAGGACAGAACGGATCGTCCGGCAAAGCAGGCAGTGATGTCGGGGTGTGTAATCATATTTACATTTAGAGGAAGAAAAGAGTTAAAAATGAAATACTACCTAAGCATCGGTTTGTTCCTGCTGGTACAACTGATCACCCTGTCCCTTTCTGCTCAGGTTCCCGTCATCGAGTGGCAGCGTACCATTGGTGGTACGGGTAACGACCGCCTGCAATCCATCCAACAGACGACGGACGGCGGTTACATTGTGGCCGGTTATTCCACATCGGGGATTTCAGGAGAAAAGACGGAAGCTTCTTACGGAGCCGAAGATTACTGGGTGCTGAAGCTGGACGCTGCCGGCAATATCCAATGGCAGAAGACCATAGGCGGCGGCCATACAGATATCCTGACTACCGTGATCCAGACAGCAGACGGAGGATACCTTACTTCGGGCTGGTCTATATCAGGTGTAGCAGGGAATAAGACTGCCATTAACCGCGGCGGTGCGGGCATGGTGGGAAATTTTTCCCAGGGCCGGGATTACTGGCTGGTGAAGCTCAGCAGCACCGGCGCCATACAATGGCAGGAAACCTACGGCGGTACTTCCTATGATATGGGATTCGGCCTGCTGCAGCATCCCGATGGAGGATTTGTAGTAACCGGACTTTCCTACCAGGGCGGTGGTACGGGTAATAATACGACGACCAATTACGGCCAGAATGATTTCTGGATGCTAAAGCTGGACGCCACCGGCGGTATCCAGTGGCAGACCTCGTATGGCGGTGGGCAGCATGATGGCGCCTACGGTCTGTGCCGGGCAACAGGCGGTGGGTATATCACAGGCGGCGAAGCGCTCAGCGGCGCGTCAGGGAATAAAACCACCCCATTCTATGGTGGAGTAGCCGATAACTGGATCGTCAAGACAAATGCTACAGGTCAGGTCAACTGGCAGGTGCAGCTTGGAGGCAGCGGGCAGGATATCCAGGTGGGCGGCAGTCTCATGTCGCCGGATAACGGCATCATCCGGACAACCGACAGCGGATACCTCGTCGGGCTTACTTCCAATTCCCCTGTCTCGGGCACCAAGACCATAGGATCACGGGGTGGAAACGATTACTGGATCGTCAAGCTGGACACGTTCGGCGCCATCCAATGGCAGGAAGTGATGGGCGGCACCGGAGAGGAATACCTGGGCTCGGTACTACAGACATCTGATGGCGGCTATCTGTACGCAGGCCATTCTGCTTCCGGCATTACGGGCGACAAAACAGTTGCCAATATCGGTGACAAGGACTGGTGGCTGATCAAAAAAGACGTTGCGCGGAATGAACAGTGGCAACTGGCGCTGGGTGGTACTGATGCAGACGAATTGATGACAGCACAGCAGACTTCGGACGGAGGGTACATCGTGGGCGGGTATTCAAGATCGGGCATATCGGGAAATAAAACGGAAGCCAACCGCGGCGACTACGATTACTGGATCGTGAAGCTGGGGCCATGTGATACCACACCGACAAGACTTACGGAAAACTTCTGCATTGGCGACAGCTACCAACTGCCGGGCGGTAGTACGGTATCGTCGCCGGGTGTTTACTATGACACATTGCTGAATGTATGGGGTACCTGCGACAGCGTAGTCATCACAACGCTGTCTTATTATGCGGACAATGTACATCTGTTGAACGGACAGGCGCTGGGCCGGGATACGGCATTCTGCGGAGGTATACCGTACCGTCTCCAGGTGTCTTATCCCGGAGCAACCTATTCCTGGAACACAGGCGCTGCTACATCCTATCTGGATGTGACGGCATCGGGAGACTATTCGGTAACCATCACATCCCTGAATGGTTGTGTGGCACGGGATACGGTAACGGTCATGGTATATGATATGCCGGTAGTGGATCTGGGATCCGACAGGGGTATCTGCGACCGGGATACGCCGCTGATCCTGACTTCGGAACAACCTGCCGGGTATCATTACCTCTGGAGCAACGGCTTGTCGGATACACAGCTGAGGGTCACGCGTAGCGGCAGCTACTGGTTGGAAGTGAGTATGCACGATTGTAAAAGCAGCGATACGATACGAATTAAAGTGGTGCCGGCACCTGAGGTGCATATCAGTGCCGACAGCATTATCTGCGAGCAGTTCCCGGCACGCATCGGCACAGAGATAGCCGGGGCATCGTACCTGTGGAGCACAGGTGAGACCACGCCTTATATAAGTGTCGCACAAACGGATGTATACATGCTGGAAGTAAACCTGGCAGACTGTCGTGTGCGTGATACTATAAACATCACGGCGATGCCCGTACCGGATATAGACCTGGGCGGCGACCGGGATATCTGCCCGGAAGAGACGATCGTGCTGGATGCTTCCTATGGCGCCAACAGCAGCTATATATGGAGCACGGGTGATGTGACGCCTTCGATACCGGTATCTTCAGCAGGCCCGTACTGGGTACAGGTCATTACGGAGCATCACTGCGTGGGTGAAGATACGGTGGTGCTGACGCATTACCCGAAGCCGGTAGTATCGCTGAGTGCGGATACAGCGGTGTGCGAGGAAACACCGTTGGTGTTGCTCCCCCGGAGGATCAACGCAGATGAGCTGGTATGGTCGGACGGAAGCACGGGGAATACGCTGACTGTGCAATACGGCGGGGAATACATCGTTACGGGTATCAACAAATGCGGTACAGGATCGGATACGATCGAGGTAAAGCAGATTTTCTGCGATATCTGGGTGCCGAATGCGTTTACACCGAATAGGGACGGAATGAATGATGTATTACGGGTGCTGGGCAACATCGGCCGGCTGGAAGGCTTTTCGCTAAGCATATTCAACCGCTGGGGGCAACGGATTTTTTACACAGCAGATAAACTCGAAGGATGGGATGGACGCCATAACGGTACGGAGTCTGTACTGGGGACGTATATCTATATGCTGGAATACACGATAGACAGTAAGCCTTATTTGAAAA